>NZ_JBXAJE010000007.1:0-200831 GCF_058796955.1 Janthinobacterium sp. GW823-FHT03B06 | reverse complement strand
CAAGAATTTGCAGCATTGATGAACCCGCCCTGCCCCGTGCAGCGGCGGGTTTTTTCATTTCCGGCCGCCGCGCATGCGGCCTGCGCGCAACACCCGCCCCTTCCGCATGCAATCGGGGATTGTGGCGAGACGCCGCTGGCGCTTACAATGAGAATAATTCTCATTTATATTATTCATTCCCCATGTCCGCCATTCAGTCCAGCCTGCAACAGCAAGTGCAGTCGCTTTACAGCGAGCATCATGGCTGGCTGGTGGGCTGGCTGCGCAAAAAGCTCAGCTGTCCGCATGGCGCGGCCGATGTGGCACAAGACACGTTCGTGCGCATCATCGCTTCGCGCGACGCCCTGTTCGGCATGCGCGAGCCGCGCGCCTATCTGTCCACCACGGCAAAGCGCTTGCTGCTCGACCGCGCGCGCCGGCAGGTACTCGAGCGCAGCTACCTGGCGGAACTGGCCCTGCTGGCCGACAGCCTGCCCGGCGCGCCGTCGCCGGACGAGATCCTGATGGCAGTGCAGGCGCTCGGGCAGATCGCCACGGCGCTGGCCGGCTTGTCCGCCAAGGCGCGCGACGCCTTCTTGCTGCACTACCTGGAAGAGCAGCCGCAGGCCGCCGTCGCCGCGCAGCTGAACGTCTCCACGCGCATGGTGCAAAAATACCTGGTGCAAGCCTTGCTGGCCTGCCGCCACGCCTGCCCGGCCATGGCGGCATGAAGGGCGCGCGCACCGACGCGGCAGCCGAACAGGCCGCGCAGTGGATCGTGCGCCTGAGCGCCGACGACCCGGCCGAGCGCGAACAGGCACGCTCCGGCTTCGCCGCATGGAAGGCGGCCGACCCGCTGCACGCGAACGCAGCGGCCGGCATGGAAAACCTGCTGCGCCAGTTGCACGCCGTGCGCGAGCCGGCCGGCGGCGACCATCGCCCCGCCCGGGCCGCCCTGGCCGCCATCGCCCCCGATCGTCCCCGCCAGCGCCTGCGCCAGCTGGCCGCCGCCAGTGCCGTTGCCGTGCTGGTGCTGGGCACGGCCATGGTCGCCAGCGAGCGCCCCGCCTACCTGCTGGCCGACCTGCGCAGCCCCACAGGGCAATGGCAGTCGCACATCCTGGCCGACGGCAGCCGTATCACCCTGGCCGGCGGCAGCGCCGTCAACGTGCGCTTTACTGCGGGCGAGCGGCACGTGGAACTGGTGCGTGGCGACATCCTCGTCGACGTCGCCAAGGATGCGCAGCGCCCCTTCATCGTCGACAGCAGGCAGGCGGCGATCCGCGCGCTGGGCACGCGCTTTAGCGTGCGCCGGGAAGACGGCGCCACCATCCTGAACATGCTGGAGTCGACAGTATCGGCGCAGGTGCCGCAACATCCTGCCGTCGTGGTGCGGGCGGGCCAGCGCACGCGCATCACGGGCGATGGCGTCGGACCGCTAACAACCATCGATGCGGTCAGCGTGCAGCAAGCGTGGCGCGCGCACCAGCTGGTGGTCGACGACCAGCCATTGGCCGAGGTGCTCGACGAGCTGGCGCGCCACCGTCCCGGCCAGCTGCATTACAACCGCGCGCAGATCGCCGTCATCCGCGTGGCGGCCGTGCTGCCGCTGGACGACACGGACAAGGCGCTGCAGCTGTTGATCGACAATTTCCCGCAACTGCGCATCCGCATGCTGACGCGCTACCTGGTGATGGTCGACGCGCCAAGCACTGGCACCGCAAAAAAATAATTTGCCACGCAGGTTCGTGTTGGCGCATCTCGCGCGTCAAGGCAGCTGAGATCATTCAAAAAAGGCTGTCACCATGTACGCTCAAGTCGTTGCCGTTTCCTCCCCGAACACCCTGCGCACGCGTCTGCGCCCGCTGGCCCTGGCGGCCATGCTGCTCGCTGGCGCCGCCCTGCATGCCCAGGCAGCCGCCCAGGCCGTGCCGGCGGTCGCCAGCTACGCCATTCCCGCCGGCCCGCTGGCCGGCGCCCTGAACCGCTATGCACAGCAGGCGGGCGTGTCCATCGTCATCGACGCGGCCAAGGTACAGGGGCTGCAGACGGCCGGCCTGCAAGGCAGCTACGCCATCGACGACGGCTTCGCCATGCTGCTGCGCGGCAGTGGCTATGCCATCGGCAAGACGTCCACCGGCTACGTGCTGGTGGCCGCGCCGGCGTCCGCCCCCACGGCGGCGGCCAGTGCCGCCTCGGCGGCCGAGCGCACCATGCCCTCGATTACCATCGTCGGCCAGGCCGAACAAGGCGCCACCACGGAAGGCAGCGGTTCCTACACGGCGCGCAAGCTCACCATCGGCAAGGGCGAGCAATCGATGAAGGACATCCCGCAATCGGTCAGCGTGCTGACGCGCCAGCGCCTGGACGACCAGGGCATCACGGACTTGCGCGAAGCTGTCAACAACGTCACCGGCGTGGTGGGCGTGCATGGCGTGGGCCCGGGCGTGGTCATCACGGCGCGCGGCTTCCAGATCGACCAGTGGCAATACGACGGTGTGCCGATCGACCGCAACACCTATGCGCTGGGTAACTGGGGCCAGGAAAACATGGTCATCTACGACCGCCTGGAAGTGCTGCGCGGCGCTTCCAGCATGCTCGTTGGCACGGGCAGCCCCGGCGGTTCCGTCAACCTGGTGCGCAAGCGCCCGCTGGCCACACGCGCGATCACGCTGACGGGGCGCGCCGGTTCCTGGGACCACTATGGCGCCCAGGTCGACATCAGCACGCCCCTGAACGCGGAAGGCAGCCTGCGCGGACGCGCCATCGTCGACGAGGACGACAGCCACTCCTTCATCGACCAGGTATGGAGCAAGAGCCGCACCCTGTACGCGGCAATCGACTACGACCTGGCGCCCGCCACCACGGTCGGCCTGGCCGCCAGCCACGTCAAGGCCCACGGCCGCCCCACGTTCATCGGCCTGCCCCGCTACGTTGACGGCAGCGCACTGCCGCTGCCGCGCTCCACCTTCACGGGCGCCGACTGGAACCGCAGCCTGGTGGAACAAAGCACCGTCTACCTGGACCTGGAACACCACTTCAATACGCAATGGAGCCTGAAGGCCTCGGCGCTGGGCATGAATGAAAGCACCAGCTCCACGCACCAGCGCACGGCCTTCGCCATCAAACCCGACGGCAGCGGCGCGCGCTATGGCGACTTTTCCACCGATTTCGACAACCGCAAGCGCGGCATCGACGCTTTCGTGCGCGGCAAATTCGACGGCCTGGGCATCGCGCAGGAAGTCGTCGCCGGCGCCAGCTATGTCAGCATGACGTCGAACGACCGCTATGCGCGCGCGTGGGAAACGGGCGCGGATATCTTCAACATCAAGCACCATCGCCCGTGGCAGGACTTCGACAGCATCGCCGCGCGCGGCGTGAGCAGCTACAGCACCTACGACATGCGCCAGAAAGGGCTGTACGCCACCTGGAACGGCCAGCTGACGGGCAAGCTGAAAGCCCTGCTGGGCGGACGCTTCAGCTGGTACGACTTCCTGTATGCCACGCCGGACGGCTACCGCGACGCCACCCGCGCCACGGCCAGGTTCACGCCATCGGTGGGCCTGATCTATGCATTGACGCCGCAATGGTCGGCCTACGCCAGCTATGCGGACGTGTTCCAGCCGCAGACGAACCACGACGTGGCCGGCCGCACCCTCAAGCCGATCACGGGCAGCAGCTACGAAGGCGGCATCAAGGGTGAACTGCTGGACGGCAAGGTCAACACCTCGCTGGCCGTATTCCGCTATGACCACAAGGACCGCGCCGTCACCGACTACGCTGCCGGTTTCGCCTGCGACGGCTGGTACTGCTCGCGCGCCTCGGGCAAGGTGCGCAGCCAGGGCCTGGAAGCGGAGGTGTCGGGCGAAGTGGCGCGCGGCCTGCAGCTGTCGGCCGGCTATGCCTACACGACGACGACCTACCTCGACGATCCGGACAACAAGGGCCAGGTCTTTTCGACGTGGACGCCGAAGCACATGCTGCGCCTTTGGTCCAGCTATACCCTGCCCGGCGCGTGGGACAAGTTCAGCGTGGGCGCCGGCACCAGCCTGCAAAGCCATACGGTCGATACCGAACGCACGTTCAAGGTTGCCGGTTTCTCGATCTGGAATGCACGCCTGGGCTGGCAAGCCACGCCGCAAGTGGCCCTGTCGGTCAACGTCAACAATCTGTTCGACAAGCGCTACATCATCCCGGCCTACAACACCACTGGGTCGAACAACTATTATGGCGACCCGCGCAACGTGCAGTTCACCCTGAAGTACACGCCGAAGTGGTAGGACGATTGAAAAGCTGAGGGCCGGCACGCCGGCCCGCGCCGCGTGACTGACAGTGCCACCGGCATTCAGTTCGCGCCGCGGCCGGGATTTTCGGCTAAGATGATGGCGCGGCGTTGCGCCGCACCGCATCGTGCATCGGCCTCTCAATCATCTACACCGTCAATGGAACAAAAAGACAAGTCCTGGGTCACTTCGGTCGACGTCGCCAAACGGGCCGGCGTCTCGCGCTCCGCCGTCTCGCGCACATTCACGCCCGGCGCCAGCGTGGCGCCCGAAACGCGGGCCCGCGTGATGGAAGCGGCGCAGTCGCTGGGCTACCAGGTCAACATCCTGGCGCGCAGCATGAACCAGGGGCAAAGCAATCTGGTGGGCGTCGTCATCACGGGCTTCACGGACCCGTTCCGCGTGGCCCTGCTGGGCGAAGTCACGCGCAGCCTGAGCGAACATGCGCTGGTGCCGCTGCTGATGAATGCGGAAGATCCCGAACGCCTCAGCGAATTGCTGCGCATCCTCCTCAGCTACAAGATTTCCGGCGTCATCATGACGTCCGGCTCGCCGCCGTCCGCCGTGGCGACGGAATACCTGCAGCGGCAAGTACCGGTGGCCATGATCAACCGCGCGCGCGACCTGAAGGGCGTGGACGTGGTCAACAGCGACAACCGCCATGGCGGCGAACTGGCGGCCAGCACCCTGCTCGACAGCGGCGCCAAACGGCTGGCCTTCGTCAACACGCGCGCCAGCAGTTTCAGCGGCATCGCGCGCGGCAAGGCCTTCCTCGACCACCTGGCGCCGGCCGTGGCGAAGAAGCGCTGCACGGCCGGCGAATACCTGGCCGACGCCATCGGCTACCAGGCGGGCCAGGAAGCGGCCGACGCCCTGCTCGCCTCGGGCAAGCTGCCCGACGGCGTCTTTTGCGCCACCGACCTGATCGCCTGCGGCTTCATCGACGCGGCGCGCAGCAAGTACGGCATCGACGTGCCCGCGCAATTGCAGGTGATCGGCTTCGACGACATTCCCATGGCGGCGCTCGACGCCTACCAGCTGACCACCATCCGCCAGGATGCGGGCGAACTGGCGCGCCGCGCCGTCAAGAGCCTGGTCGAGCGCATGGAAAAATTTGCCATGCCGGGCCGCCTGAAGGAAGTCCCCGTCACCCTGGTGCGGCGCGGCACGACGCGCTAAGCGCTTCGACACGGCAGATGGCGCAACGCCGTCATCTGCCGCCCGCCACCGCCCCGCAGCGCCCGCCGTTCCCCGTTTTCCACACTTTTTCATCCTCCGCCTGTACTTGTTGACATCGAAAAAAATCCGGGTTACTGTTTGCACACGCGTGCTGCACACGTGTGCAATTTCTTCAAAAAGCCTGTTCTGGCCATACCACTAAAAAAAGCGCCCCGTCCACGGAGGCGTATTAAGGAGACCGTTATGTTGAACCACGTTCTAAGAATCGCCCTGTTCGGCGCCGGGGCCATCGGCCTGGCGGCCTGCACCACCCCCGCCGGCATGCAGCACAATACGGCTGCCAGTGCCGCCGCCGATCCGAAGCTGGCGAAGATCGGCCAGATCGTCGTCGTGTACATGGAAAACCGCAGCTTCGACCACCTGTTCGGTACCTTCCCCGGCGCCGACGGCATCGCCAATGGCCGCTCGCCCGACACCACCACGCAGACCGGCCCCGATGGCAAGCCGTATGCGATGCTGCCCGCCGTGGCGCTCGACAAGGGCGGCCTGGACCAGCGCTTCAAGGGCGACATCGCCAACGCGCCCTTCCACATGGAGCCGAGCGTGTCGCTGGGCGACAAGACGGCCAGTCCCGTGCACGCATTCTGGACGCACAAGCGCCAGATCAACGACGGCAAGAACGACCGCTTCGTCGTCGAGGGCAACACGGGCGCCCTGCCCATGGGCTATTTCGACGGCAGCAAGCTCAAACTGTGGGCCCTGGCGCAGCGCTACACCCTGGCCGACCGCTTTTTCCAGTCCGCCTATGGCGGCTCCTTCCTCAACCACATGTGGCTGACCTGCGCCTGCACGCCCGTGTTCCCGAACGCGCCCAAGTCCATCGTCGCCCAGGATGAGCGCGGCACGGGCCACAAGAAGGGCGAGGAAGCGGAAGTGACGCAGGACGGCTACGCCGTCAACACCATGCAGGGCCCGCTGCTGTTCGACCCGACCAAGAAGCAGACATTCCTGCCGCCGCAAACCATGCCCACCATCGGCGACCGCCTGACGGACAAGGGTATCTCGTGGGTCTATTATGCGGACGGTTACGACATCGCCGTCGCCTCGACCAAGTCGGGCAAGAAGGCCGACGATTTCTCGTATCACCACCAGCCGTTCACCTACTTCAAGCGCTTCATCGACAGCCCGCAGCAGCGCGCCACGCACCTGAAGGACCGCTCCGACATGATCGCCGACGTCCAGGCGGGCAAGCTTCCGCCCGTCTCGTTCTACAAGCCCATGGGCAAGAAGAACATGCATCCGGGGATGGACAAATCGAGCGTGGCGGCCGGCGACGACGAGGGCGTGGCCATCATCAACGCCATCATGGAAGGCCCGCAATGGAAGGATACCGTCATCATCGTCACCACCGATGAAAACGGCGGCTTCTGGGACCACGTGGCGCCGCCCAAAGGCGACCGCTTCGGCCCGGCCACGCGCATCCCCGCCCTCGTCATCTCGCCGTTCAGCGAAGGCGGGCATATCGACCATACCGAGTATGAAACCGTGTCGATCCTGAAGTTCATCGAGGAACGCCATGGCCTGGCGCCATTGAGCGAGCGCGATGCGCGCGCCAACAGCCTGGCCAAGGCCCTCAAGCTCTAAATTCCACCATCCTGCCTGTCTTCCCTGGGTGCGCCGTCCTGCGCGGCGCGCCCGGGCAACTCACATCCAAAGGAAACGCCATGCTGCACGCACGCCATCTTCCCCTGTCCATCCTGATGCTCTCCCTGGCCGCCTGTGGCGGCGGCGAGACAACGCCGCCGGTAACGCCCCCTGTCACGCCGCCGGTGACGCCTCCTGTCACGCCGCCGCCAGCCACCTATTACCAGACCAAGACGCCGTACACGCCGCAGCAGGAGGCGGCCACGTATGAAGCCGCGCCGGCCGGCTACGCGCCCGTGTTCACCGAACTGGTGGCGCGCCACGGTTCGCGCGGCCTGTCGAGCATGAAGTACGACGCCGCCTTCTACAACGTCTGGCAAAGGGCCGCCGCCGACGATGCGCTCACGCCACTGGGGCAAAAGCTGGGCGCCGACATCCTGAAACTGATGAAGGCCAACGCGCTGCTCGGCTACGGCGTGGACGGCATCACGGCGCCCGGCTACGGCAACCTGTCGCAGACGGGCATCAATGAGCACAAGCAGCTGGCCGTGCGCATGCTGGCGCGCCTGCCCGCCCTGTTCACGCAACTGGGCGCGAACGCCGCCAGCGCGCCGCGCCAGATCGTCACCGTCAGTTCCGGCGTGGACCGCGCCAAGGACAGCGCCGCGTATTTTGCGCAGTCGCTGGCCGCCACGGCACCAAACGTCGCGCCGCTGATTACCCTGCCGCCCGCACCGGCCGGCTACCCGGCCGGCAAGCCCGTGGCGCAGCCAGCTGGCACCAACCGCTTCCTGCTGTATGCGCACAAGCTGGTGCCCAAGACGGACCTGGTCACCGATGCCCTCGACCGCTACTACCAGACCTACCAGGACAGCCAGGCTTACCAGGGCTACCTGGAAAGCCCCGCTTTCCTGGCCAAGTACTCGGCCATCGACACGGATGCCACGGCGCGCACCCTGGGGCGCGAAGTGCTGGAGCGCCTGTTCACCAAGGCTTTCGTCGATAAGATCGACAACGGCACCTACCGCTTCGCCAACACGGGCACCTACAGTTTCACCAGCGACGACGGCAAATTCACCAATACCGTCACCGGCGACGGCGGCACCACCATCAAGGGACTGGCCGACGCCGCATCGGTGCTGTACAACCTGTACGCCATCATGGCCGGCATGACGAACGAGGTCAAAGCCGACTTCGTGCAGTACATGCCGTCGGACGCGGCCAGGTACCAGGCCTTCGTGCAGGATTACCAGGATTTCTACAACAAGGGTCCCGGCACCACGGAAAGCGCCGGCGTCACCTGGAACTACGTGCGCGCGCTGCGCGAGGACTTCTTCACGGAAGTGGACGCCATCGCGCGCGGCGACCTGTCGCACGGCGCCAAGCTGCGCTTCACGCATGCGGAAGCCATCATCCCGCTGGCCACGGCCATGGGCCTGAAGACCGTCGTCGGCGCGCTGCCGGCGGCGCAGACCTACAGTTATGACAACAGCAGCTGGCGCGGCCTGTACGTGGCGCCGATGGCGGCCAACATGCAGTGGGACGTGTACCGCGACGCCAGCGGCAATGTGCTGGTAAAAATGCTGTACAACGAAAAGGAAACCGACTTCCAGGCCGCCTGCGATGGCGCGCGCCATGCGGCCGGCAGCCATTTCTATGTATATGCAAAGCTGAAGACCTGCTACGGCCACGTGGCGCAGTAATCACGGAGTGCAGGCGGGCCGGCTCCCAGCCGTGCCCGCCAGTTTGGCGTTTGATGCTAGGCTTGCGCCCAGGAACTCATCACGTCACGGACTCCCATGCCTCCATCGCTTCCCCTGGCCAGCATCCCGCTGGCCCTGGCCCTCGCCATGTGCGCCGGTCCCACGCTGGCCGTCGAAGGCCATTACCAGACCAAGACGCCGTATGCGCCGCAGCAGGACCCGGCGACCTATGCCGCGCCGCCGGACGGCTTCCAGCCCATCTACACGCAACTGGTGGCGCGCCACGGCTCGCGCGGGCTCACCAGCATGAAGAACGACGCGGCCCTGTATGCGATGTGGCAACAGGCCGCCGCGCAGGATGCGCTCACGCCCCTGGGCCGCGAACTCGGCCCCGACATCCTGGCCCTGATGAAGGCCAATGCCTTGCTCGGTTATGGCGTGGCCGGCATCGAGCGGCCCGGCTACGGCAATCTGTCGCAGACGGGTATCGACGAGCACCGGCAGCTGGCCGTGCGCATGCTGGCGCGCCTGCCCACCCTGTTTGCGCAAGTGGGGCAAGACGCGGCGACGGCGCCGCGACAGCTCGTCACCATCCATTCCGGCGTGGACCGCGCGCGCGACAGTTCGCGCTTCTTCACGCAGTCGCTGCTCGAACAAGCGCCCGCACTGACACCCTTGGTGTATCTGCCGCCCGCGCCGGCGCCATATCCGCAGGGGCGCAAGCCCGCGGTACAGCCGATATTGCAGCCCGATGGCGTCAACCGCTTCCTGCTGTACGCGCACAAGCTGGCGCCGCAGACGGACCGCGTCACCGATCCGGCCAACCCGTATTACGCCACCTATGCCGCCAGCCAGGCCTACCAGTACTATGAACGAAGCAAGCAGCTGGATGCGCTGATGGGAACCCCGGCCAGGCTGCCTGCGGCGACCGCGCATGCGCGCCACGTGCTCGAACGGCTGTTTTCTCCCGCCTTCCTCGACCAGTTGGAAGGCGGCCGCGCCAGCTATGCGGACACGGGCAGCTACACCTTCACCAGCGCCGACGGCAAGCTCACGCGCACCATGACGGGCAGCGGCAAGACCGTCATCCGCAGCCTGAATGCGGCCGCGACAAAATTGTATGAGCTCTATGCGATCGCCGCCGGCATGCGGCATGAAGTGCCGGCCGATTTCAGCCGCTACATGCCTGCCGACGACGCGCGCTACTACGCATATGTCGCCGACCATGAGGATTTTTACCAAAAGGGACCGGCCACCACGGAAAGCAGCGGCGTGACGTGGCGCTTTGCGCTGGCCTTGCGCGACGATTTTTTCAATGAGGTCGATGCGCTGGCAAGGGGAGATGTGCGCCACGCGGCGAAGCTGCGCTTCACGCACGCCGAGATGATCATTCCGCTCGCTTCGGCCATGGGCTTTCAGCAGGCGCTGGCCCCCTTGCCGGCATCGCTCAGTTACAGTTATGAAAACAATCCATGGCGCGGCCAGAACGTCTCGCCGCTGGCGGCCAATATGCAGTGGGATGTGTACCGCAACGAGGCAGGGCAGCTCATCGTGCGCCTGCTGTACAACGAAAAGGAAACGGACTTCCAGGCCGCTTGCGACGGCGCCCGCATCGCGCCGGGCAGCGTCTTTTACGACTACGCAAAACTGAAAACCTGCTACGGACACGTGGCGGCGCGCTGACGCGCTGATACTGCGCGCCGCCAGCGCGCTTTACTTCAAGGTCGGCATGGCAAACTCGGCCCCGGCCGCCGTCGAGGCCGGCCAGCGCTGCGTCACCGCTTTCTGCTTCGTGTAGAAACGCACCGATTCCGGGCCGTGCGCATGGTGGTCGCCGAACAGGCTGCGCTTCCAGCCGCCGAAGCTGTGGAAGGCCATCGGCACGGGGATCGGCACATTGACTCCGACCATGCCCACCTGCACCCGGTGCGTGTATTCGCGCGCCGTGTTGCCGTCGCGCGTGTAGATGGCCGTGCCGTTGCCGTATTCATGCGCATTGACCAGGTCCAGCGCCGCCGTGAAATCGGGCACGCGCACGATGCACAGCACGGGGCCGAAGATTTCCTCCTTGTAAATCGTCATGTCCGGCGTGACGTGGTCGAACAGGCTGCCGCCGAGGAAAAAGCCGTGCTCGTGACCGGGCAGGACAAAGCCGCGCCCGTCGCAGATAAGCTTGGCGCCTTCCTTGACCCCCGTGGCGATATAGCCGGCGATCTTCTCCTTGTGCACCTGCGTGACGACCGGCCCCATCTCGGCCGACAGGTCCATGCCCTGCGTGATCTTTAACGCCGCGATACGGGGCACCAGGGCTTCCACCAACTGGTCCGCCACATTGCCCACCGCCACGACGACGGAAATGGCCATGCAGCGCTCGCCGGCCGAGCCGAAGGCGGCGCCCATCAGGGCGTCCACCGTCTGCGGGATGTCCGCGTCGGGCATGACGACCATGTGGTTTTTCGCCCCGCCCAGGGCCTGGACGCGCTTGCCCTGCGCGCAGCCCGTCGCATAGATGTATTCGGCGATCGGCGTGGAACCGACGAAGCTGACGGCGCGCACGTCCGGGTGGTGCAGCAAGCCATCGACGGCTTCCTTATCGCCCTGCACGACGTTGAAGACGCCGTCGGGCAAGCCGGCGTCCGTCAGCAGCTGCGCCAGGAGCAGGCTGGCCGACGGGTCGCGTTCCGACGGCTTTAATACAAACGTATTGCCGCAGGCAATGGCCATCGGGAACATCCACATCGGCACCATCACGGGAAAGTTGAACGGCGTGATGCCGACACACACGCCGAGCGCCTGGCGGATCGACCAGGCGTCGATGCCGCCGGCCACCTGTTCCGAATACTCTCCCTTCATCAGTTGCGGGATGCCGCAGGCAAATTCCACCACTTCGATGCCGCGCGTCACTTCCCCTTTCGCATCCGTGAAGACTTTACCGTGTTCGGCCGTAATCAGGGCGGCCAGCTTGTCGGCGTTTTGCTCCAGCAATTCCTTGAATTTGAACATGACGCGGGCGCGGCGCAGCGGCGAGGTTTGCGACCAGGCGGGAAAGGCCGCATGGGCGGCGGCCACGGCCGCGTTCAGTTCGGCAGGCGTGGCCAGCGCCACCTTGGCCGTCACGGCGCCCGTGGCAGGATTAAACACGTCGCTCGTGCGCTCGGTGCGCGAGGCCATGGGGTTGCCACCAATAAAGTGGCCGATCATCGGGGTCGTCATTGTCTTGTCCTTGGTTATTTCGTCATCAGCCAGTCATGGGCCGGGTCGTTTTTAAAATGCCACACGCGTTTCGGGCCGGCCATCACGTTCAGGTAATAGCCGTCGTAGCCATACGGCACGGT
This sequence comes from Janthinobacterium sp. GW823-FHT03B06, assembly GCF_058796955.1. Lineage (NCBI taxonomy): Bacteria > Pseudomonadati > Pseudomonadota > Betaproteobacteria > Burkholderiales > Oxalobacteraceae > Janthinobacterium > Janthinobacterium sp. GW823-FHT03B06. Next base: position 188,708 of record NZ_JBXAJE010000007.1, on the reverse strand, counting down.
CACGGGGTGGTAGCCGCGCGGCACCATCACCACGTCGTGGTTTTCCACGGCCATGGCTTCATCGATGCTGCGGTCATCCGTGTAGACGCGCTGGTAGGCAAAGCCCTGCTCGGGATTGAGCCGGTGGTAATACGTTTCCTCCAGCGAGCTTTCGGTTGGAATATTGTCGCTGTCGTGTTTATGCGGCGGATAGCTGGACGAATGGCCGGACGGCGTGACGACTTCCACCACCAGCAAGCCGTCCGCCTCGGCCGTCTGCGGCAGGATGTCGCACACATAGCGCGTGTTGGCGCCCTGGCCGCGCACGGAGCGCGTCATGCTGGAAGGTTCGATCAGGCGCGCCGGGCGGTGGGTCGTGGCCGGCGCGCTGCACAGGGCCACTTCCGCGGCGTTCACGGCCGTGATGCTGACCTGTGTTTCCAGCGGCACATACACGGCGTAGGGCGAGACGTCCTCGAAGACGCTGGCGCGCTTGCCGATGCCTTCCCAGACGTGATCGCCCGCCCGCACCGTGACCGTGCCCGTCAGCACGACGAGGCACAGTTCGCGGTGGCCCGTCTCCAGGCTGATGTGTTCGCCAGCCTGCAACCTGTGCGCGGCAAAGCCCACGTGCGTCCAGCCGGCCGATGCGGGCGTGACTTCGACGATGGTCTGTCCCTGCCCCGCTTTCACCAGCAGCGGGCTCATGCCGCCTCCCGGCCCAGGCGCGGAATCGCATCGACCAGGCGTGCCAGGTAATCGTGGCCCATCTTCGCGTATGCGTAGCTGGGGGCGACGGCCGGGTCCTGCTCCGCTTCCACCACCAGCCAGCCCGCATAGCCGTGCAGATACAGCCGCGTCAAAATGGCCGGAAAGTCGATGCAGCCGTCGCCCGGCACGCTGAAGGCGCCATTGATGACGGCCTGCAAAAAACTCCAGTGGCCATTGCGGGCCAGTTTCACCACGTTCGGGCGCACATCCTTGCAATGCACGTGGCAAATCCTGTCGATATGTTTATTGAGCACCGCCAGCGCGTCGCCGCCGGCAAAGGTGATATGACCCGTATCAAACAACAAGCCCACTTCCGGCCCCGTCAAGGCCATCAGTTGATCCACGTCGGCCGGCGTTTCCACGTAGGCGCCCATGTGGTGGTGGTAGGCCAGGCGCACGCCGTGCGCCAGCAGGTGGGCGGCAAAGGCCGTGAGTTTATCGGCGTAGTCCTGCCATTGCTGGGCGGACTGGAAACGCGGGCGTTTATACAAGGGACGCGCTTCGCCCTGGATGGCGTCGGCCACTTCGCCATACACCATGACGGTGGCGCCGCTGTCGGCCAGCAGCCGCAAGTGTGACGCCACGGAGGCAATCTCGTCTTCGACGCTGCGGTGCGCCAGGCGGCCCGAATACCAGCCCGAGACGCACGCCAGGCCATATTTGCCCAGCACGGCGTTCAGAGACGGGGCATCCTTGGGAAACTTGTTGCCCAGTTCAAAACCCACATAGCCGATCTCGGCGCCTTCCTTCAAGGCCGTTTCCAGCGGCGTTTCGCCGCCCAGGCTCGGTAAATCGTCGTTCATCCACGAGATCGGGTTGATGCCGATACGTACATTCCAGGTAGTCATTTCAATTCCTTTGTTTCAGGCGATCGTTTTCATAACGGGCACGCGCAGCTTGCACGCCGGACTGGGTGGACACTTCCGGTACGGCCACTTCCCACCAGCAGCCGCCCTCTTCTGTCGTGCGCGTGGCGTCCGTATTGATGCAGATCAGATACGTGCGGGAAGCTGCCCGGGCGCGCAGCATGGCCTGTTCGAGTTCGGCAATCGAACCCACATGTTCGGACAGCGCGCCCAGGGATTGCGCATGCAGGGCGAAGTCGATGCGCGGGGCGCTGTCGGGCAGCATATTGTTGAACGAGGCATTGCCGCAGGCCTGCTGCAGGCGGTTGATGCAGCCATAGCCCCGGTTGTCGAGCACGACGATGATGAGTTTTTTGTCGAGCATGACGGAAGTGGCGATTTCCGAATTCATCATCAGATAGCTGCCGTCGCCCACCATGACGATGACTTCGCGCTCGGGTTGCGCCATCTTGACGCCGAGGCCGCCGGCGATCTCGTAACCCATGCACGAGTAGCCGTACTCCATGTGGTAGCCGCCCGGCGTGCTTGTCCGCCACAGTTTATGCAGTTCTGCCGGCAAGGTACCGGCCGCGCAGACGACGATGTCGCGGGTGGTGGAATCGACTGCGGAACGCTGCACGGCGCCGATGACTTCGCCGTCATACGGCAAGCCGGCCACCTCGCGTTTGCCCGTAATGGCCAGCACGGTATCGCGCCAGGCATTCCCTGCCTGCTGCGCGCGCTCCAGCCACTGGCCGGCGCTGTGCCAGGTAGCTAGCCGCCGCGACAGGCCCTGCAAGCCCAGGGTCGCGTCCGCTTGTACACCCAGGCCGCGGCGTTTCAGCGCATCAAAGCTGTTGACGTTCAGGCTGACCAGTTGCGCCTGCGCAAACAGGGAGTTGGACCCGGTCGTGAAATCCTGCAGGCGCGTGCCCACGGCCAGCACCACGTCGGCCTCGGCCGCCAGTACATTCGCGGCGGGCGAACCGGTGACGCCGATGGCGCCCAGCTGCAAGGGGTGGTCCCACGGCAAGCTGCTCTTGCCGGCCTGGGTTTCCGCCACGGGAATGCCATGCCGTTCGGCAAACGCCTGCAAGGCGGCGCCGGCCTGGCCGTACAGCACGCCGCCGCCGGCGACGATCAGCGGCTGCTTCGCATTTTTCAACAGCAACGCGGCCTCTTCCAGTTCCTGCTCGACGGGCGGCACGGCGCGGAAACGCACGACTCTCGGTTCGAAAAAGTCGGCAGGATAGTCATACGCCATCGTCTGCACGTCTTGCGGCAGGGACAAGGTGACGGGACCGCAGGCGGCCGCGTCCGTCAAGGCGGCGATCGCGCGCGGCAAGGCGGTGAGCAATTGTTCCGGATAGACGATGCGGTCGAAATAGCGCGACAGCGGTTTGAAGGCATCGTTGACCGAGACGCTGCCGTCCGTGCCATCTTCCAGCTGCTGCAAGACCGGGTCCGGTGCGCGCGAGACAAAGACGTCGCCCGGCAGCAAGAGCACGGGCAGGCGGTTGACGTGCGCCAGGGCAGCCGCCGTCAGCAGGTTGGTGGCACCGGGGCCGATGGAACTGGTCACCGCCATCATGCGCCGACGCATGTGGGCTTTCGCATAGGCGATGGCAGAGTGCGCCATCGCCTGTTCGTTATGGGCGCGGTAGGTGGGAAATTGTTCGCGGTACTGGTACAGCGCTTCGCCCAGGCCCGCCACGTTGCCGTGGCCAAAGATGGCGAAGGCGCCGCCGAACAGGGGCTGGCCATCCTCGGTGCGCAGGGCCGACAGGTAGCGCACCAGCGCCTGCGCCATGGTCAGGCGGATGGTTTTATGGATGGTCGCGCTCATGCGGCACGCTCCAGGCGGTTGCGCGTGCGCTGCCACAAGCTGATCAGCTGTTCGAAGTTGGCGCGCACGGCGGCGATCAGGCCCGCATCGTCGAGTTCGCCGGCCAGCCAGCGGCGGCTCGGTTCCTGGAAGATGGTGCGGCCGACCATGAAACCCTTGCAGGTGGTGCTGGCACTGGCCTGCTCGAAGCTGGCGGCCAGTTTGTCGATCGGGGCGTTCAAACCGAGCAGGACGACGCCACGGCAATACGGATCGCGCTCCTGCACGAGGGCATCGATGGCTTGCCATTGCTGGGCGGACATGCTTTCCAGCTTCCACCATTCCGGGTAGATGCCGAGGTTGTACAGGCGTTTCACCGCGCGATACACGGTATCGTCGTGCTGGGGCAGGGACTTGGCAGGAATAATTTCCAGCAGCAATTCATGGCCCGTGATTTGCGCAGCGTCGTACAAGCCCTTGATTTGCGCTTCCTGTTCCAGCCGGTTTTCCGGCGTATCGTCGGGATGCAGCTGCACCAGGCACTTGATCACGTGCTCTTTCGGCCACTGCGTCAAGCGCGACGCCAGCGAACGGCCCCAGTCGAACTGCAAGGGATTCGAGCCCGGCATCTCGACGGGACGGCCTATCCACCAGCCCCGTCCCGTCGCATCGTTGAGCGCGTCGACACCATAGCGGTCATCGATCAGCACGCCCGTGCCGCCCTGCAAGCCGCGCGCCGCCTCCGTCTGGCCCACGGCTTGCACGAACAGTTGCTTGAGCCGCGCAATCTTTGCCTCGTCGGCACCGCCCTGCTGGGCCAGCTCAAAGAATTGCGTGCGGTGGTCGAACGCAAACACGCACAGCTCGTTCCACTGCGGGCGCGCCACCGTCGTGCGGTGCAGGCGCGACAAGGTCGCATCCTGGTCAGGACGGGTCAGTTTGGCCGCGTTGGCCAGGAAATAGTCGAGCTCGACGGGTGACGGCATGGCCGGCGCGCAGCCGTGGCGCGACACGACGAGGGCGCCGCAGCCGTTCGCGTAGCGGCAGCACGCCTCGTAATCCTCGCCGCGCAGCCAGCCTTTCAGGAAGCCGGAAAGAAAAGCGTCGCCCGCGCCAAGCACATTGAGCACTTCCACGCGCACGCCGCGGTAGTTATACGCGTCATCCAAACTGGCGGGCACCACGTTGTCGATGATGGCGCTGCCCAGCGGCCCGCGCTTGACGACGAGGGTCGCCAGGGTGGCGGCCCGCACGGCGCGCAGGGACGCCATGATGTCGGCACCACCGCCGGCGATCATGAATTCCTCTTCCGTGCCGACGATCAGGTCGAACTGCGGCAGGATCGCCTGCAGATGTTTGGTGACGCCGTCGTTCGAGACGAACCGCGTTTCGCCGTCCGCCTTGCCCGACAAGCCCCACAGCACGGGCCGGTAATCGATGTCGAGCACGGTGCGCACGTTGTTGGCGCGCGCCAATTTCAGAGCTTGCGTGCTGACGGCGTGCATGGCGCTAGTCGAGAAATGCGTGCCGGTGATTAATAACGCTTTGCTGGAAGCGACAAAGGCGGCGTCGACGCTGGACGCTTCGATGGCCATGTCGGCGCAATTTTCGCGATAAAAGATCAGCGGGAAGGTGTGCTTGTCCTTGATGCCCAGCATCACCAGGGCGGTGAGCCGTTCGCGGTCGATGCCGACATGGCTGACGTCGCAGCCCTCCTGCGCCAAGGTGTCGGTGAGGAAACGCCCCATGTGGTCGTCGCCCACTTTCGACAGCATGGCCGACTTCAAGCCCAGCCGGGCCGTGCCGAAGGCGATATTGGCGGACGAGCCGCCCAGGTATTTGGCAAAGCTCGTCGCGTCTTCCAGGGTACTGCCGATCTGCTGCGCGTACAGGTCCACCGCCAGGCGGCCCAGGCAGATCACGTCGAGCGCGCGGCCCTGGGCAAATTCAGTCGTATTCTTCATGGCATTGTTTCCTTATGACAGTTGCACGATGCGCTGCTCGCGCCACGACACGGTGGCCGCTTCGGCCAGTTCCAGCGCCTTCAAGCCATCGTGGACGGTGGTGCGCAGCGCTGCGCCATGGGCAAAGGCGTCGAAAAAGTGCGCCATTTCGCTGGCGTAGGCGGCGCGGTAGCGTTCCAGGAAAAAGTCTTCCGGCTTGTCCAGGCTGACGTTGACGGCACCATAGGCCGTCACTTCCGTCGGCTTGTGGTTGCCTGCCTGCAGCATGCCGGCGCTGCCCAGCACTTCGAAACGCTGGTCGTAGCCGTAGGCGGCGCGGCGCGTGGTATTGATCTGGCACAAACGTCCCTTTGCCGTGCGGATGGTCACAGCCGTGCAGTCGAGATCGCCCGCCGCGCCGATGGCCGGGTCGACGAGGCAGCTGCCCGTGGCATGCACGCTGACGGCTTCATCGTCGAGTATCCAGCGGAAGATGTCGAAATCGTGGATCAGCATATCCTTGAAGATGCCGCCCGACACCTGGATGTAGCTGACGGGCGGCGGGCCCGGATCGCGGCTGGTGACGATGAGCAACTCCGGCGTGCCGATTTCGCCCGCCGCGATGCGCTGCTTGACGGCGGCAAACGTGGGGTCGTAGCGGCGCTGGAAGCCGATCATGCACAGCACGCCCGCGTCCTTGACGGCAGCGGCGGCGGCGCGCGCGCGCTCCAGGGTCAGGTCGACGGGCTTTTCGCAAAAGATGGCCTTGCCGGCGGCGGCCGCGCGCACGATCAGGTCCGCATGCGTATCCGTGCTCGACGCGATCAGCACGGCCTTGACTGCCGGGTCGGCCAGCACAGCCTCCACGCTGGCCACGCTGGCGCCATGCAGGGCCGCCACTTCCGCCGCCGCGCCCGCATGCACGTCGACCACGTATTTCAGGCGCACGCCGGGCTGGCGTACCAGATTGCCGGCGTGAATGCGGCCGATGCGCCCGGCGCCGAACAATGCCACTTGAATCATTTCCATCTCCTTGATAGTCGGTATCGCTTGGCCCGGAAATGCACACGTGTGCAAATCCGGGCTAAAAAAGTTAAAACAGGTGGATGACGCCCAGCATTACACCGCTGAGCTTGGCACCCTTCTTGGTGGCGGCGAAGGCATTGCCGCCAAACGTGTAGTTGGCGTTCTTGTCGTTATTGGTTTGCGTGTAGTAGGCGTAGACGGTGCTGCGCTTGGACAAGTAATACTCGTAGCCCAAAGTCGCCTGCTTGGCGCCGCTGTCGTCGCCGCGCACCAGGGTGGTGGCCTTGATGGTCACGCTGCTGCCGTTGGGCGCGCTGCCCGACACGTCGCCTGCCACGCCGAAACGGCCGATGAAGGCACCGCCGCCCGCCTTGTAGGCGCCCGTGATGGTGAAGTAGTCGCGCTGCAAGTCGCCGCCGGCCACGTCATACACCATGCGGTTCCAGGCCACGCCCACGTCGCCGCCGCCGAAGTTGTAATTGCCCACGGCGCGGAACATCTTTTCGCTGAAGCCGGGACGCAAGTCCTTGTGCTTTTCATAGCCTACGGCGCCCTTCACGGGACCGTTTGCGTATTGCACGATGCCCGAATAGATGCGGTCGCCGTTCGATGCCTCGTTTTCGCTGGCGCGGTAAATCGTGGCGCTGAATCCCTGTACCACGGGCGTGCGATAGCTGACGGCATTCGAACTGCGGCGGTTGAAGCCTTCGCCGCCCAGCTGCGAAATGTTGGCGTCATCCTGGATGCCTTCGCCCACGAAACGGTTGGTGTAGCCGTTGATCTGGCGGATCGGCGTGGCGAAGCGGCCCAGCGCGATGCGGCCATAGGCGGGGTTTTCCAGCCCGACAAAGGTATCCTTGCTATTGATGGCGCCCGTGCCATCGTCGAGCTTGGCATTGCCCTCGATCTGGAAGAAGGCCGTATTGCCATTGCCCAAATCTTCCCTTCCCCGGAAGCCGATCTTCGAGGAATTGTCCGATACGCGCGATACCGACTCGCCATTCGGCGCCGTGGCCGAGCTCGACGTTTCGATACGGTCGAAGCCCGCGTGGATGCGGCCGTACACGACGACGCTCGATTCGGCCAGCACGCAACCTGGTGCGACCAGCAACAATACGGCGGCGATCTTGTTCAACTGCATGGTGCTCTTTTTCATCCCGTTTTTCATTTTGTCTCCTGCTTGTTTTTATGGTGGTGGATTACTCATGATGCTCAACAGCGTGTTGCCACTACATGCGTCCCTCGCCGGACGCCTGTCCTCCCTCTCCAGTCAATGTGTTCAGGTACAGCGCGGCAAGGCCAGCGCCGCCAGTTGCGGATACAAGCGGGGGCCGCCCACCAGGATGGGGTTGCCCTTTTCCAGACCGTTATCGGCCAGGAAATCATTGCAGCGCCCGCCCGCCTCGTTGACGAGCACGATGCCCGCCAGGCAATCCCAGGAATTGATGTGCGGCTCGAAATAGCCGATCAGGCGCCCGGCCGCCACGTAGGCGATCATCAGCGCGCCGGAACCGTTGCGGATGAACATGCCGCCCTCTTCCAGCACGTCGAGCAGGAAGGGCAAAAAGGTATCGGTGCCCACGCGGTGCGAAAAGCCCACGCCCAGCACGCCGCCTTGCAGGCTGGCCACGTCGTTGATGCGCAGCCGCGTTTCGCCCGCCTTCGCCGTCACATGCGCGCCCTGCCCCAGGCAGGCGTGGAACAGCTCGTCCGCATTCGGGTCGTACACGGCGCCGATGGCGGGCTGGCCGTCGACCAGCACGCCGATCGACACGCACCAGGCCAGCATGCCGTTCACGAAACAGGCCGTGCCGTCGATGGGATCGATGACCCATACGCAGCGCGCGTCGGACGCGCCGCCGCCCCGCTCCTCGCCCACCACGGCGTCTTCCGGGAAGCGCTCGGCGATCTGCGCGCGCAGGAAATCCTCGACCATGCGGTCGGCGATGCTGACCATGTCCTGCAAGCCCTTTTCCTCGATCACCAGTTCCGTGCGGCGCCGGAACATGCCCAGCGCGATCTCGCCCGCCTGGCCGATGATGTGCCGGGCGTAGGCATAGCGTTCCAGGGTCGCCGCGTCGGCCAGTACCGCTGCCTGTGTCATATCTGTCATGCTTGTCCTCCAATGATGGCTGCGCCATGTTCGTGTACGGTCATGGCGACCGATGTGCCTTGCGTGAAAACCTGGCTCAAGTCGTGCGAGACGGCAAACAGTTCGCCGACCGGTGTCTCGAGCGTGTATTGCATTTCGCGTCCCAGGTAAGTGGCGCGCGCCACGCGCACCACCATGGCGCTGTCCGGCTGCGCGGGCGACAGCAGGATCGCTTCCGGACGCACGGCGAAACTCGCTTCGCCGCTGCGCTGGCTGCGGCATGGCAGGCGCAGCCGCAGCTTGCCCATGACGCAGACGGCCTTGCCGTCGGCCACCGATTCGATCACGCCATCGACGATGTTCGCGTTGCAGATGAAGTCGGCGACGAACTTGTCGGCCGGCGACTCGAACAGCTCGTGCGGCGTGCCCTTTTGCGCAATCACCTGGCGGTTCATGACGATGATCTGGTCGGAAATGGCCAGCGCCTCTTCCTGGTCATGCGTGACGTACACGGCCGTCAAGCCCAGCTTGACCTGGATGTCGCGGATCTCGTCGCGCACGCGGCGGCGCAGTTTCGTGTCGAGGTTCGACAGCGGCTCGTCCAGCAGCAAGACCTTGGGCTGCAGCACCAGCGAGCGGGCCACGGCCACCCTCTGCTGCTGGCCGCCCGACAACTCGTTGGGGAAGCGCGCGGCAAAGTCGGCCAGGCCCACCAGGCGCAGGCTTTCCTGCGCCCGTTCGATGGCGCGCGGCTTGGTCTCGCCCGAGACGGTCAAGCCGTAGCACACGTTGTCGAGCACCGTCATGTGCGGAAACAGTGCATAACTCTGGAACACCATGCTGACGTCGCGCTCGGCGGCGGAGGTCAGGGTGACGTCCTCGCCGGCCAGCAGGATGCGCCCGGCGCTGACGCGTTCCAGGCCCGCGATCAGGCGCAGGGTGGACGTCTTGCCGCAGCCGCTGGGGCCCAGCAGGGTGACCATGGTGCGCGGGGCGATCGTGAACGACACATCGTTCACGGCCAGGGCCTTGCCGTAGCGCTTGGTAACACCATCGAATTCCAGCGCGGCAAGCTCTGTTGCTTGGGTAGTAAAGTGGTTCATGCGTAGCTCTTTTCCAGGTTGGGAACGGCGGCCGGCAGCGTTTTTTCGGCGCTGACGCGGCGAAGGCGGCGCTTGCCGACCAGCAAGTGGATCAATTGGATGCACAGCAGGATGATGACGATCAGCACCGTGGCATAGGCGATGGCCGTGCCGTAGTTGCCGTTCGACACCAGGCCGATGATGTAGGACGTGGCCATGTCGTAATCGGCGCTGACGAGGAAGACGACGGCCGAGATCGACGTGATCGAACGCACGAAGCCATACACGAGGGCCGAGGCGATGGCCGGGCGCAGCAGCGGCAGGATGACCTTGCGCATGGTGGTCCAGCTGCTGGCGCCCAGGGTGATCGACGCCTCGTCCAGGCTGCCGTCGAGCTGGCGCATGGCGGCGATGCCCGTGCGCAATCCCATCGGCATGTTGCGGAAGACAAAGCACAGGATCAGAATCGTCGCCGTGCCCGTCAATTCGATCGGCGCCGAGTTGAACGCCAGGATGTAGCTGATGCCGATGACGGTGCCGGGAATGGCAAAGCTGAGCATGGTGCCGAACTCGAACGCGCTCTTCAGGGCGAATTGCTGGCGCACCAGCAGCCAGGCCGACAGGATGCCGACAAAGGCCGTCAAGGGCGCGGCGATGGCCGAAATCGTCAAGGTGGTGAACAGCGACGGCCAGGCCTGGCCCGTCCAGTGCCAGCCGGCAGCGCCCGCCGTGATGCCGAAGGCGTCGATGTAATGGCGCAAGGTGAAGGCATTGTCCTGGCCCCAGTTGTTCACGAAGCCGCCCGCCACCACGGTGCCGTAGATCAGGGCCGTGAAGGCGAACCATGGCAGGGCGATGGTCCACAAGGTGGTTTTCAGGCGCGGATTGAGCGAGGCGTGGCCGCCATGGTCGGCCTTGCCCGTCACCGTCACATACGATTTCTTGCCCAGCCACAGATTCTGGATGAAGAAAGCGCCCACGGCAAACGTCAGCAGCACGATGGCCAAAGTCGCCGCGCGGCCCTGGTCGTTCGAGGCGCCCACCACGGAAAAGAAAATTTCCGTCGACAGCACGTGGAAGTTGCCGCCCAAAACCATCGGGTTGCCGAAGTCGGCCATGCTTTCGATAAAGCACAACAGGAAGGCATTGGCGATGCCGGGACGCATCAGCGGCAAGGAGACCTTGACGAAGGTTTGCCAGCTGCTCGCGCCCAGGGTGCCCGACGCCTCTTCCAGCGAGGGGCTGACGCCTTCGACCACGCCGATCAATGTCATGAAGGCGATCGGCGCAAAGGCCAGCATCTGCGACAGCCACACGCCCGTCATGCCGTACAGCCAGCGGCTTTGTTCGATGCCAAACAACTCGCCGACGAGGCCCGTGATGGCGCCGTTGCGGCCGAACAGCAGGATCAGCGCCAGGCCCAGCACGAACGGCGGCGTGACGATCGGCAAGATGGTGATGGCGCGCATGGGGCGTACCCAGCGGCCATTGGTGCGCGTCACCAGCAGGGCGAACACGAGACCGAGGAAGGTGGCCGACACGCCCGTCAGCAAGGCCAGCGCCAGGGTGTTCCAGGCCACGCCGCAGCGGCCGGGACCGGCCACGCAATTGAGGCTCCAGATACCGGGGTCGGCCAGGCGGTGCGCCAGGGCGGCGGCGCCCGTGCCGCCATCGTCCAGGGGCTGGCCGGCGCTGACGAGGATCAGCGCGACGGGGAACAGCACGAACAGGGAAATCAGGCAGATGATGAGGCCGATGGCGCCGGCCACGAAGGCGTCGCCGCGGCACACGCCGCAGGCGGCGGCGCCCGAGGTCAGCAGGAACAGCAGGCACAGCGCCAGCAGCAGCGCGCCGAAACCGAGGCCGGTGCCGGCGGCCAGCGGCCCCCAGCCCAGCCATGCCAGCCACAGCAGGCCCGCGCCGCCGAGGGCGATCTGGCCCAGGCCCAGGGTCTTGCGGTGGGGATTGCCGGCCACCAGCGCGGCGCTGGCGGCGATCAGGGCAAAGAACACGCCCAGCGGCCAGGCGCCGAACGACAGCACGTGCAGCACGGCCGGTGCGCCACGTTCACTGAAGAACTGGCCGTCGCGCAGCCATTCGCCGGCGAACAGGCCCGCTTCCTGCTGCTGCCAGGGCAACAGGCACAACGCTGCCAAAGCGGCCAGCAGCCAGCCGTAAAATATCTTTTTCATGAGTTTCATCCAACTATGAACGTCTGAAATTCTGTTGCGCGGTGCGCTCTGTTTCCAGACGTTTTGAACAATGTATATAGGTTTAACGCCTGCCAAAACTGTAGCGAGCGGCAGTGATTTGCGGCCGAGACGCGCAGCTGTGCGCTAGCACAGTGAGCATCGCAGGCTGCAAATCGCGACGCGCAGTAAGTTTTGGCGCGCGTTAATTGCCGGCAGAATAAATCTGCGTGGTCCAGCGTTGCAGCAGGCGCTTGCGCGTGTCCGACGCGCCATACTTGGCGAAGTCGTAGTTGATGGTCTTGATGTTTTCCAGGCGCGGCGAGGCGGCGGGAATGGTGGCGGCCGCGTTGGACGGGATCTGGAAGGCCAGCGCCTTGACGGCTTCGCTCTGCACGTCGGGACGCAGGGCGAATTCATAGAATTTCTTTGCCTGCTCCATGTTTTTCGCGCCCTTGACGATGCTCATCGAGCCGATCTCGTAGCCCGTGCCTTCGCAGGGCGGCAAGACCTTCACGGGAAAGCCTGCCACGGTCAGTTTCATCAGGTCATGCATGAAGCCGATGGCCACGCCCGCTTCGCCGCGGCCCACGTCCTCGCCCGGTGCCACGCCCGCGTTCGGATACTTGCTGACGTTCTGGCCCATTTTCGCCAGGAAATCGAACGCTTCCTCTTCGCCGAACAGCTGCACCACGGTGGCCAGCGCGTTGTAGGCGGCACCCGAGGAGTTCGGGTTGGCCATCTCGATCTCGCCCTTGTAGGCGGGCTTGACAAGGTCTTTCCAGCACTGGGGCGGCGGCAGGTTTTTCTTCTTCAGCACGTTTTCGTTGTAGGCCAGGCCCAGGATGCCGATGTAGATGCCGACGGTGCGGTACTTGGCCGTCTCGGCCTGCTTGAGCGCCCACGGCTGCAGCTTGGGCAAGGTGGGCGACTTGTATTCTTCCGTATAGCCTTCGGCGGCGGCTTGCAGGTGCGGGTCGCCCGTGCCGCCCCACCAGATGTCCGATTTCGGGTTCGACGCTTCGGCGCGGATCTTCGCGTAGGCTTCCCCGGCGCTCTTCCTGATCATCGATACCTTGATCTTGCTTTCCGCCTCGAAGCGGTTCTTCATCAGCTGGCACCATTCCATATCGGCCGAGCACAGCACGGACAGGCGTTCCTCGGCGGCCATGGCCGTCATCGGCAGGGCCAGGCTTATAGCAATCGCAACATTGCGCATCTTCATCGTCTCACTCCAAGTTCGTTGTCGTTGTGGTACTTCAGACCGCACCGCTATCTTGCGGTGTCACTGTCCCGGGATGTGCTTTGTAAGGCCTTGCACTGCATTGCACACGTGTGCACACCTTACCACCAGCCGATTTTGACTGTCAACAAGAATCTCGGCAGGCGTGCGGCGTGGCGTTTTACCGACAAAAAAAGCCGCCAGCTGGTTGCAGCTGGCGGCTTTCGGATGCTCCGGAATCAGAGGCGTGTTACTGCCAGGCTTCCTTGCCCGCGCGCGGCTTACCCACCATCAGCAAGGCGCCCAGGGTCAGCACGGCCGCCAGCGACAGGTAATAGCCCACGTATTGCAGACCATAGTTGGTGGCCAGCCAGGTGGCGATGTACGGCGCCAGCGAGGCACCGAGGATGCCGGCCAGGTTGAACGTGAGCGAAGCGCCCGTGTAGCGCACTTCGGGCGGGAACAGCTCGGACAACATCGTGCCAAGCGGTCCGTAGGTCATGCCCATCAGGCCCAGGCCGACAGCCATGAAGACGGTCACTTCCCACGTCACGCCCGAGCCGAACATCGGCGCGAGCACCAGGCCGAAGATGGCGATGGCGACGGAGACCCAGATCAGGGTGGCGCGGCGGCCGCGGCGGTCGGCCAGCACGGCCGACAACGGTATCGTCAGGGCGAAGAACAGCACGGCAAACAGCTGCACGACGAGGAATTCCTTGCGCGTGAAGCCCAGCTTGGTCGTACCCCAGCTCAGCGCGAACACCGTCATCAGGTAGAACAGCACGAAGGTGGCCAGGGCGATGATGGTGCCCAGGAACAGCATGCGGCCATGCTGGCGGAACACGGTGGCCACGGGCAGCTTGACGACTTCGTTCTTGTCGATGACTTTCTGGAAGTCCGGCGTTTCCGTGATCTTCAGGCGCACGTACAGGCCGACGATGACCAGCAGCGCGCTGGCCAGGAACGGGATGCGCCAGCCGTAGCTGAAGAACTGCTCATCGGTCATGGTTTCGCTCAGCAGCAGGAAGATGCCGCCCGACAGGAAGAAGCCGATCGGCGCGCCCAGCTGCGGGAACATGCCGTACCAGGCGCGTTTGCCCGGTGGCGCGTTCTCGGTTGCCAGCAGCACCGCGCCGCCCCACTCGCCGCCCAGGCCCAGGCCCTGGCCGAAACGGCACAGCGCCAGCAGCAGCGGCGCCAGGGTGCCGATGGCGGCATACGTCGGCAGCAAGCCGATGATGACGGTGGAGATACCCATGGTCAGCAAGGCCGCCACGAGAGTGGCCTTGCGGCCGATGCGGTCGCCGAAGTGGCCGAACACGGCCGAACCGATGGGGCGGGCGAAGAAGGCGATGGCGAACGTGGCCAGCGACTGCAGCACGGCGGCCGACGGGTCGCCGGCGGGGAAGAACAGTTTCGGGAACACCAGCACGGCGGCGGTGGCGTAGATATAAAAGTCAAAGAACTCGATGGTGGTGCCGATCAGGCTGGCGAACAGCACCGTGCCGGGGGAATTTTTCTTGGGGGGGGTGCTCATTTACTGCGCTCCTTGGGGAGGGTGTCTAAAGGCCATTCTCTGGATGTTTTTTCAGGCAGCAGCACAGCACGTTGTCTAGGCGCGCGGTTCACATATCATAGCTGTGCGCGGGCGTATTTGCTGCGAAATTGCTATTAAATTCGCAAACAAATTCCACGCCACAACACGCCGTTGTTAACGGCAGACAACGGTGTACCAACGCGCGCTAACGCGCCGTGATCAGTGCTGATTTAGAGAAACAACGGTCGTGCGCCATCCGGTTACCCGGGGCACGGCAGGAAAGGCGTCAGGGGATGGGCGACGTGTATCAGGCCCGGCGTATCGCCAGGCATTCCGTACCAGACCCGCGCGTCGGCATCGCGGCATCGGTCATTTGTGGTGAATCCTTGCCTGCGGCCCCTCCGGGTGGAGCGGGCCGGCGATGATCGCGCTGCATCACGAAGGATGCGGTTGATCTTGCTGTAAGCGGCTTATCATACGCGCAGTGCTGCGGTGCGGCAAGAAGTTGTGATGGAGCATGTACGGTGGTGTCGGCTTACGCTGCGCTAAGCCGACCTACGCCGACCTACGCCCACCTATGCTGACCTACGCATCGATCAATGCAAAAGTCTGCTCGATCTCGCGGCTGTCGAGCGGGCGCACGAGGCGCGCCACTTCCTGGCCATCTTTCAGGAAAATCAGGGTCGGCCACAGTTTCACGCGGAATGAGCGCCCCAGCGCGCGGCCGGGGCCGTCTTCCACGCGAATATGCGCTACCCCGGGGTGCTGCGCCAACGCGGCGGCCAGCGGCGCCTCGGTGGCGCGGCAGTGGCCGCACCAGCCCGTGCCGAATTCCAGCAGGGCCGGGCCCGCCAGGGCGTCGATCTCGGCGCGCGTCGGTTGTGTCACGGAATATGTGTCGCTCATCATGCCGCCCTCCTTGTCCGCTCAGACCACTTTCACGCGCAGTTCGCCCAGGCCATCGATGGCGCCCACCAGCTCGTCGCCGCGCTGCACGGCAGCCACGCCGGCCGGCGTGCCCGTGTAGATCAGGTCGCCCGGCTGCAAGGTGAAATAGGTCGACAGGTCGGCGATGGTTTCGGCCACGTTCCAGATCAGCATATCGATGCTGCTGCTTTGACGCAGCTCGCCATTCACGTGCAGGGTGATGGCGGCATGCTGGACGTCACCTGCCTGCGCGGCCGGCGAGATGGGGCCGATGGGCGCCGAGTGTTCGAAGGCCTTGCCCGTGTCCCATGGACGGCCCAGTTTTTTCGCTGCGCCCTGCACGTCACGGCGCGTCATGTCCAGGCCGATCGCATAACCCCACACGTGGCTCAGCGCATCGGCCGCGCCGATATCGCTGCCGCCCTTGCCGATGGCCACCACCAGTTCCATCTCGTGCTGGAAATCCTGCGTCTGCGCCGGATACGGCAGCTCGCCCGTCGTGCCGGCTGGCACGGGCAGCACGGCGTCAGCCGGCTTCATGAAGAAAAACGGCGCCTCGCG
The DNA here is from genome assembly GCF_058796955.1 of Janthinobacterium sp. GW823-FHT03B06. Lineage (NCBI taxonomy): Bacteria > Pseudomonadati > Pseudomonadota > Betaproteobacteria > Burkholderiales > Oxalobacteraceae > Janthinobacterium > Janthinobacterium sp. GW823-FHT03B06. The sequence goes on along the minus strand of NZ_JBXAJE010000007.1, from coordinate 172,709 downwards.
GCCCGTGTGGCCCATTTCCTTGGCGTGCTCGACATAGTTGCGGCCTACGCAATAGATGCGGTGGACGGGGAAAGTATCAACGCTGCCGATGACGGGAACGCTGGGCTGGATCGGTGCGGGAATGACATACGACATGAAAACTCCTGATCGGCACGATAAAAAGGCGGCGATGAAAAAGGGACACCGCAGTGTCCCCCACGCAGTGCCACCCATTTTACGACAACGTTACTTCAGCAGTCCCGAGCGGCTCGGGTCCGGCATGCGGATGGCGACGATGAAGGAAATCAGGCACATGAGGGTCACGTACCAATAGAAATACTCTTCCACGTGCCAGGCCTTGAACTGCAGCGCCACGTATTCGGCCGAACCGCCGAACATCGCGTTGGCGACCGCATACGACAGGCCCACGCCCAGCGCGCGCACTTCGACGGGGAACATTTCCGCCTTGATCAGGCCGCTGATCGACGTGTAGAAGCTGATGATGGCCAGCGCGATGATGATCAGGCCGAACGCCGCGTACGGGCTGGAAATATCCTTCAAGGCATGCATGATGGGCAGCACGCACAGGGTGGCCAGGCCGCCGAAGAACAGCATCGAGGTGCGGCGGCCGATGCGGTCGGACAAGGCGCCGAACACCGGTTGCAGAATCATGTAAACAAGCAAGGCGCAGGTCATGACGGCGCTGGCCGTCTTGGTATCCATGCCGGCCGTGTTCACCAGGTATTTCTGCATGTAGGTGGTGAACGTGTAGAACACGAGCGAACCGCCGGCCGTAAAGCCGAGCACCGTGATGAAGGCGCGCTTATGCTTGAGCAAGCCGCGCAGGCTGCCCGCGTCCTTGTCCTTGCGCTCGCTGGCGGTGGTCGTTTCCGTCAGGGATTTACGCAGGTTCAGCGAGACGAGGGCCGCCAGGGCGCCAAACACGAACGGGATGCGCCAGCCCCAGGCGCGCAATTCTTCCAAGGTCAGCAGTTGCTGCAAGACCACCAGCACCAGCAGCGCCAGCAGCTGGCCGCCGATCAGGGTCACGTACTGGAACGAGGCGAAGAAGCCGCGCTTGCCCGATTCCGACACTTCGCTCATGTAGGTGGCGCTGGTGCCGTATTCGCCGCCCACGGACAGGCCCTGGAACAGGCGCGCCACCAGCAGCAGGAATGGCGCGAAGGCGCCGATGGTGTCATACGTCGGCATGACGGCGATCATCAGGGAGCCGCCGCACATCATCAGCACGGAAATCATCATCGACTGGCGCCGGCCGTATTTGTCGGCGATGCGGCCGAACAGCCAGCCGCCCACGGGGCGCATCAGGAAGCCGGCGGCAAAGATGCCGGCCGTCTGCAGCAGCTGCGTGGTCGAGTTACCGGAAGGGAAGAAGGCGTGCGAGAAATACAGCGCGCAGAACGAGTAAATGTAGAAGTCGAACCATTCGACCAGGTTACCGGAAGAAGCGCCAATGATGGCCTTGATGCGCTGCTGGGAAGTCAGCTGCGCAACGTCATGCGGAGTATCGTGGGATGTCATATCAATCTTCTTGTTCGTGTGAAAAAGCCAACGCCAGCCAGGTTGCCCGGGCTGGTTTTGCATCATACGCCCTTGATCAGGGTCAAAAAGCCGTCCGGCATACGGGTTAATACGTATCGCCGGCAACTATTTTTCGCCATCAGGCGCTGCCGGTCAGACCCGTTCCAGCACCAGCGCGATGCCCTGGCCCACGCCGATGCACATCGTACAGAGTGCATAGCGCCCGCCCGTGCGGTGCAGCTGGTTGACGGCCGTCATGGCCAGGCGCGCACCGGACGCGCCCAGCGGGTGACCGAGGGCGATGGCGCCGCCGTTCGGGTTGACGCGCGGATCGTCGTCGCGCACACCCAGCTGGCGCAGCACGGCCAGGCCCTGGGCGGCAAACGCTTCGTTGAGTTCGATGACGTCGAAGTCGGTCAGGGTCAAGCCCGTCATGGCCAGCACTTTCAGGGTGGCAGGTGCGGGGCCGATGCCCATGATGCGCGGCGCCACGCCGGCCGTGGCCATGGCCACGACACGGGCGCGCGGCGTCAGGCCAAAGCGGGCCGCGTTCGCCTCATCGGCCAGCAGCAGCGCCGCCGCGCCGTCGTTGACGCCGGACGCGTTGCCGGCCGTAATCGTGCCGTCCGCGCGCACGACGGGTTTCAGTTTGGCCAGGGTGTCCAGCGTGGTGGCGCGCGGATGCTCGTCGCGGGCGACGACGATGGGATCGCCCTTCTTCTGTGCAATGCTGACGGGGCAGATTTCGCTGTCGAACACGCCAGCCTGCTGCGCCGCCAGGGCCTTGACCTGGCTGGCCAGGGCAAACGCATCCTGGTCCGCGCGGCTGATGCCGAAGTCGCTGGCCACGTTTTCCGCCGTTTCCGGCATCGAATCGACGCCGTACTGCGCCTTCATCAGCGGATTGATGAAGCGCCAGCCGATGGTCGTGTCCTCCATTTTCATGCCGCGCGAAAAGGCGCTGTCGGCCTTGCCCATGACGAACGGCGCGCGGCTCATGCTTTCCACGCCGCCGGCGACCAGCAAGCCCGCTTCGCCGCTCTTGATGAAACGGGCAGCGCTGCCGATGGCGTCCAGGCCCGAGCCGCACAGGCGGTTCAGGGTGGCGCCCGGCACGCTGTCGGGCAATCCCGCCAGCAAGGCGGCCATACGCGCCACGTTGCGGTTGTCCTCGCCCGCCTGGTTGGCGCAGCCGTACAGCACGTCCGTGACGGCCGTCCAGTCCACATTGGGGTTGCGCGCCATCAAGGCGCGGATGGGCACGGCGCCCAGGTCGTCGGCGCGCACGCCGGACAAGCCGCCGCCGTAGCGGCCGAATGGGGTGCGCTGGGCATCGCAGATAAACGCTGCAGTCATATTTTTTTCCTCCAAGAAATATTTATGTAGGTCGGGTTAGTGCGCAAGCACGTAAGCCGACATTGCTGGCTGCTAACGTCCATCCAGCAGTGAAACCGGCGTCAACGCCTGCAACTGTTCAAAATTCAAGCCATCGACCAGTTCGACGACCGTGGCGCCAGCCGGCCCCAGGTCGAACACGGCCAAGTCGCTGTAGATGCGGCTCACGCACCCGATGCCCGTCAGCGGATAGCTGCAGGCCTGCACCAGCTTGCTTTCACCGCCCTTGGTCAGCAATTCCATCATGACCCAGGTTTTTTTCGCGCCGATGGCCAGGTCCATGGCCCCGCCCACGGCGGGGATGGCGTCGGGCGCGCCCGTGTGCCAGTTGGCCAGGTCGCCCGTGGCGGACACTTGAAACGCGCCCAGCACGCAGATGTCCAGGTGGCCGCCGCGCATCATGGCAAAGCTGTCGGCATGGTGAAAATAGCTGCCGCCCGCCAGCAAGGTGACGGGCTGCTTGCCCGCGTTGATCAGGTCGTAGTCTTCCTCGCCCGGCGCGGGCGCGGGGCCCATGCCGATCACGCCGTTTTCGCTGTGCAGGATGATCTCCGCGCCGGCCGGCAAGTGGTTCGCCACCAAGGTCGGCAAGCCGATGCCCAGGTTCACGACGGCGCCTTCATGGATGTCGGCCGCCACGCGGGCTGCCATTTGATCTCGATTCCATTTATTCATGTTGATTTTCCTCAGGCTGCTTTGAAGCCGGCGGGGCCGGTGGCCGTGCGCGGCACTTGCACGATGCGCTGCACGAACAGGCCCGGCGTGATGACGTGTTCGGGGTCGATGCTGCCCAAGTCAAGCACCTCGTGCACGGAAGCAATGCTGACCTTGGCGGCCATGGCCATGATGGGACCGAAGTTGCGCGCCGTCTTGCGGTAGGTCAGGTTGCCCCAGCGGTCGCCCTGCTCCGCCTTGATCAGGGCGAAATCGGCGTGGATGGGCGACTCGAACACATACATGCGCCCGTCGATCTCGCGCGTTTCCTTGCCCTTGGCCAAGTCCGTGCCATAACCGGTGGGCGTAAAAAAGCCGCCGATGCCGGCGCCGGCGGCGCGGATGCGCTCGGCCAGGTTGCCCTGCGGCACCAATTCCAGTTCCAGCTTGCCCGCGTGGTACAGGGCGTCGAAGACGTGGGAATCGGCCTGACGCGGGAACGAGCAGATGATCTTGCGCACCTGCCCGTTTTTCAGCAGGGCGGCCAGGCCCGTGTCGCCATTGCCCGCGTTGTTGTTGACGATGACGAGGTCGCGCGCGCCCTGGGCGATCAGGCCGTCGATCAGCTCGGCCGGCTGGCCCGCGCCGCCGAAGCCGCCAATCATGACGGTGGCGCCATCGTGGATATCGGCCAGCGCATCAATCACGCTGGAACGCAGTTTGTCGATCATTGCGGTCTCCTCCCAATCAAACTCATTAGTCATTTGTTCGTATATCGAACAAATATTCGCATTTAGAACTTATTCGTGAGAATATGCCTGATCGGGGCGCTTGTCAATTTGCCGTTTTCGCCAGCGCCATGGCTATAATTGCCACCTTGCCCCATTGGAATTGCCATGACCGCACGCAGCCGCACCTCCCTTTCCACCGAAGAAACCGTCGATGCCGACGGCGCGCCGCGTCCCGGCGACAGCTATGTGCAATCGTTCGCGCGGGGCCTGGCCGTGCTGCGCAGCTTTGGCGCGGAGGCGCCGCAACAGACCTTGAGCGAAGTGGCGGAACGGGCGCAGCTGACGCGCGCGGGCGCGCGGCGCATCCTGCACACCTTGCTGCATCTCGGTTATGTGGAAGCGGATGGACGGCTGTTCCGTTTGACGCCCAAGGTGCTCGACCTCGGTTACGCCTATCTGTCATCCTTGCCCGTGTGGACGCAGGCACAGCCGCTGCTGGAAGAATTGATGCAGACCTTGCGCCAGTCGTGCTCGGCCACCGTGCTCGACGGCGACGACATCGTGTATGTCGTGCGCCTGTCCGCGCACCGCACCATGTCGATCAACCTGGGCATCGGCAGCCGCCTGCCCGCCTACTGCACCTCGATGGGCAGAGTGTTGCTGTCGGGCCTGGCGCCCGACGTGCTGCGCGAACGGCTGTCGAAGATGGCGCTGCTGAAGATCACGCCGGCCACCAAGGTCGATATCGAGGTCCTGATGGAAGAGATTGCGCAAGTGCGGCGCCAGGGCTGGTGCCTGGTGCAGGAAGAGCTGGAACAGGGCTTGATCGCCCTGGCCGCGCCCGTGTTCGACCGGGCGGGCAAGGTGGTGGCGGCGATCAACGTCAGCGGCCAGACGGCGGGGCCGTCCGTGGCACACCTGCTGGAACACAGCCTGCCGAAACTGCTCGACACGGCCAGCCGGGTCAGCGCCCTGGTGCGGGTGCAGCAGTAGTTACTTGTTAAACTTCGCGCACAGGTCCGCGCGCGGCTGGGCCGGCATCGTTTGCGTCAGGTCGAACGTACCCTGGTAACCGGCGACGCCCTGTTCCAGGTAGCCGATGCTGCGCAGGTTCAGTTGCGGGTCGGCCAGTTTCAGCCAGCGGGGCACGCCGATATCCTTGCGCACATGCACATTGCCGGCGATCAGCACCACGTCGCGCGGCGCCTGGTCGCGGATCAGCTTGGCCATCCAGATATCGCGCGCCACCTGGGCGTTGACGACACCGTTGATCATCATGTCGGGCAGCATATTGCAGCGGGCCGCCTGGGCTTCCTTCTTTTGCCCTTCCAGAATATCGGCCGGCACGGGCGCGGCCAGGTACGTGGCGACCATCGCGGGCGGCATGGACCACTGGATACCGTCGCGCACGATGCGCGAGGCATCGGCCGGCGACAGGTTGCCGGCGACCAGGGTCAGCTGGTAGCTGATGACCAGGTCCAGCACGGGCCGGTACAAGCTCCAGTCCCAGCGCGGCTGTTCCATCACGCGGATGATGCAATCGGGGTCGGCGCAATCGCGCGCGGCGCGCGTCAGCAAGGCCTGGTTTTCGCGGTCGAACTGCTCCATGACGATCACGGGACGCCAGCCGGCCGCCAGGCGGCGCTGCAATTCCGCGACCCTCAGGCGGTGGCCTTGCGCATTGTCATGCACTTCGCCGAGCAGCAGCACTTGCGGATTGGGCAAGGTGTCGGCCACGGGCGCGGGAGGGGGCGGGGCTTCCTTCTTCAGCAAGCCGCCGCAGGCGGACAGCGCCAGCATGCTGCACAGCAGGGCGGCGCGCGCGCCGGCGCGGAAAATCACGGTCTTCATGTAAGCAGTATCCAGAGTGGCGATGCGCCAGATTGTACCGTCTCAGGCCGGCGCAGGTGCCTTGCGGCGCTCCAGCACTTCAAAGAGCAGCATGCCGGCCAGCATGGCGCCGGTAAACAGCCAGGCCTTCGGCTGGCCCGCCAGCAACGACACGAGGGCGGGACCGGGACAGAAACCGGCGATGCCCCAGCCCGCGCCAAAGGCCAGGCTGCCCAGCAGCAAGCGCCGGTCGATGCGGCGCGACGCGGGCAATTGCATGGGCTCACCCAGCAGCGAATTGCTGCGCCGGCGCGCCAGCCAGAAGGCAGGAAGGGCCACGCCGATGGCGCCGCCCATCACCAGCGCCAGCGATGGGTCCCAGGCGCCGGCCAGGTCGAGGAAACCGAGCACCTTGGCCGGGTTGGCCATGCCGGAGACGATCAGGCCCAGTCCAAAGACGAGGCCGCTCAACAGGGAAAGGATGAGCTTGCTCATAAGCTTGCTCACAGATGGCGCAACAGATACACGGTGAGGAAACCGGCCGCCATGAAGGCACACGTGGCCGCCAGCGAACGCGGTGACAGACGCGACAGGCCGCACACGCCGTGGCCGCTGGTGCAGCCGGCGCCATAGCGCACGCCCACGCCCACCAGCAAGCCCGCCACGATCAGGGCAGGCGTACCGGCGTCGACCTGCACGGGCGGCAAGGCTTGCCACAACTGCCACAGCAGGGGCGTGCCGATCAGGCCGGCGAGAAAGGCGATGCGCCAGCCCAGGTCGCCACTGCGCGGGCGCAGCAAGCCGCCAAGGATGCCGCTGATGCCGGCGATGCGGCCATTGAACAAGATCAATAGTGCCGCCGCCAGGCCGATCAGCATGCCGCCGGCCAGCGCGGCCCATGGCGTGAAGTGCGGCCAGTCGATAGTCATGGCAGGATCAGTCGGCTTCGTCGTTGAACGTGGGGCGCGGCGCGCAAAATTGCGCGTACAGTACTTGCAGCACGGCCAGCACGGGCGCGCTGGCGACGCGGTAATAGATCTGCTTGCCGTCGCGCCGCGTGGCCACCAACATCTCTTCGCGCAGCACGCCCAGCTGCTGCGACAGGGTCGGCTGGCCGATGCCCACTTTTTGCTCGAGGTCGCTGACGCAATGCTCGCCCTGCGATAGCTGGCACAGCAGCATCAAACGGTCGGCATTGCCCATGGCCTTGAGCAGCGAGCTGGCCTTGTAGGCCGAACCCCGCATGGCGTCGAGGTTGTATTCGGCGTGTTGTGTTGCAACTGTCTCCATCGTGCCCTCCCACAGGCGGTCATATTGAATAGCGTGCGATAAACAATATACTAATCAATATATTGTTTTCCTGCTGGCGATTCGCACAAAAAAACAACAGTGTTTTTCGGCGATAGCGTGCTTATGCAAAGTGTGCGGCAGCGATCATGTTTACGCTATCAAAATGACAAATATTCGTAATAAAGAGGAAATAAACGTATCAAAAATGTCACGATCTATGCTGTAATGGGAGAACAGCAGAAAAATCATGATACGCCCCCGTACAGGCGAATTGTCCGTCCATGCGCTAGCCGGTTTCGGCTGCGCCGCGCGGTGAACAACAGGGAGAGCACGATGAGAATCTATCAGCCGTTATGCGTGGCCTTGCTGGCGCTGTCGGCCAGCACGGGGAGCATGGCGGCAGTCAGCGACACGACGGCCGGCAAGCAGGAAGCCGGCGAACGCGTGACGATCGATGAAAGCATCAGCTTGAATAACAATCCTGGCTGGGAAACGCCGGACTTGCCGTATGCACGCCTGCTGGCCAGCAGCACCGCGACGGCGGCACCGCACTGGAGCAGCAGTGGCGCGCGCCATGCGGCCCTGGCGCCGCCCAGGCCCACGACGGCCGCGACCGCACAGCAAACCAGCGTACCGGCCGCCGTGCCGGAAGCGAGCATGTACTCGATGCTGCTGGTGGGATTGGGCCTGGTGGCCTTGAGCCTGCACGGCGAAAAACAGGAAAAATTCGACAACTGACGGCGCCTGCGCTGGCAAGTGCGCTGCTGCAAAACATTCCGCCTGGTGCGGAATGTTTTTTGATGGCGTCCTCATTTATCGAGCAGGCGGCAGACCCGTTCGATATTCCCCACCGGAATGCCCGACTTCAGGGCGCGCGCGATGCAGCCCGCCTTGTCCGGGCCCGAGGCGGACATGAGCACGAAGGCCGTCACCACCGCGCTGATGGCGACGAGCACGATCAAGACGCCCTTGACGATATCCCAGTTCATGGCGTCTCAACAATGTCATATGTAAAATCATAATAATGCTTGCCCTCCTCGATGCGGATGGCCAGGCTGCCGGTGAGTCCTTGCAACTGGCCCGTACCCGTATCGGGCACCACCGTCACGGACAAGGCGGGCGCGCCGCGCGTCATGCTGCCGCTGTGCTGCAAATAAGAACTGCCGTGGCGCCCGTCCAAAGTGCCTTCCACCCATTCCAGCGCCACATAGCCTGCCGAACCGGTCACGCTGGCACGCGCGCTGAGCATCTCGCCCTGCGCGCTGGCGTCGAGGGCGCCGTGGTAGCGCTTGGCTAGCGACAAGCGTCCCAGCCCCGACTGCGCGGCCGTGTCAGACAAGGCTTCCGGACGGATGATGACGTCGAATGTCCCTGAAATGGAAGGCATCAGTGCTCCTTGGTAAATGAGGATATGGCTGCCGCATCCGCTCCGTTCAGCAGCGCATATAATTTTTGCATGGTGGCCCAGTTGCGCGAGGTGACGCCGTCGCCCAGCAGCACACCGAGCGCCGCCACCACCTTGCTGGCCAGCACGCCATCGGGACACCAGGCATACGCGGCCCAGCGGCCCAGCGCCAGCGCTTCGGGCTGCCACGACTGCTGCAAGAGCGGCGTCAGGCGCTGCACGTCGGCCGGATTGTTCAGCACCAAGGTCAGCAGGCGTGCCGCATCGGTCGCCGGCGCCAGGGTGTTTTGTTCGACCAGTTCGGCAAACTGGCTGGCCGACAGCACCGTCACCCTGGCCGCCACGCCCAGTTTCAGCACCAGCGCTTCCTCGATGCGGGCAGCGGCCTCGGCCGGCGCCACCGCCCCCCCGTCATACACGACGTTGCCGCTGTTGAGTACCGTACGCACCTGCGCAAAACCGAGGTCGCCCAGCAGCTTGCGCAGGTCGGCCATGGCCACGCGCTTGGCGCGACCCACATTGATCCCGCGCAAAAGCGCCACTTGCTGACTGTTTTCTATCTGTGCCATGTCTTCTCCTTGACTATGCCTGGCTGCTGGTGCTTTCCGGCAACGGCGTCACCGTGGGCAGGCGCAGCAGGAACGTCGCGCCCTGCCCCAAGGTGCTGCTGACCGTGATGGTGCCGCCAAACTGCTTGGCAATCAAGTTGAACACGATATTCAAGCCCAGCCCCGTGCCGCCCTGCCCGCGCCGCGTGGTGACAAACGGATCGAACACGCGGTCGAGCATGTCGGGCGCGATGCCGCGGCCGTTGTCGCGCACCTGCATGGCGATCGCGTCGCCGTCGCGGCGCACGCCGATATGGATATTGCCCGCCGTGTCCGCATCGAAGGCGTGCTCGACGCAGTTCAAGACCAGGTTGGTCAGCACCTGCGCCAGCGCACCCGGATAGCTGTCGAGCATGATGTCAGGCGGGCAATCGATATCGATGCTGATGCGCGTCTTTTTCAGGGTCGGCTGCAGGCTCGAGATCACTTCGCCGATATAGTCGCGCAATTCGAACAAACGGCGCGCCTCGCTGACCTGGTCGACGGCGATCTGCTTGAAGCTGTGGATCAGATGCGCGGCCCGGTAGGCATTGTTCATGATCAGCCGCGCGCTTTCGCCGGCCGTTTCCAGGTAGCGCACGATGTCGGTCTTCTTCACGTTGCCGCCAGCCACCGCCGCGCTGATGTCATCGGTGGCTTCCTTCAGTACCGAAGCGCTGGTCAGCGCGATGCCGACCGGGGTGTTGATTTCATGCGCCACGCCGGCCACCAGGCTGCCCAGCGAGGCCAGGCGTTCCGACTGCAGCAACGATTCCTGCGCGCGGCGTAGCTCGTCCATGGCCTGCGCCGTTGCCTGCTGCGAACGGCGCGCCATGTCTTCCGCCTCGCGGCTGCCTTCGATGATGGACTTGAGCTTGCGCTGCACGGCATTGAAGCCGCGGATCACGTCGCCCAGTTCGTCGCGCCGGCTTTCCGGCAGCTCTTCGACCTCGTCGCTGCCGCGCGTGGCCAGGTCGAACAAGCCGTCGCGCAACTGCTTCAGGGGGTCGAAGACGATGCGCAGGCTCAGCGCCAGGGCGCCCACGAGGATGATGTCAAGCAGCAACACTTCCAGTACCTTGCGCCGCACTTCGCTGCGCAAGGCCGCATCGATCTGCGCGCGGCTGAAATTGACGATGACCTTGCCGACGATCACCGGCTTGCCGCCCGAGGCCGCCGCCACGGCGTCGCGGAACACCAGCGGCGCCTCGACGGGCGTGCCGCCCATGGCCACGTCCGCCTCAAGCGGCACTAGCGTGCCGGCCGCGTCGCGCACTTCGCCGGCGAACAAACCGACCGAGGCGTCATAGACGCGGATGCCGACCAGTTCCGGCGGCAGCATTTCGGCCGCCACGATGCTGTCGACCTTGGATTTGTCGAGGTCCCACAGGGCGGACGGCAAGCTGGTCTGCAAGCGCGTGAGCACGCCGCTGCGCAGGCGCGCGCTGCCCGATTCGAGTTCCTTGCTCAAGGTATATTGGGTATAGCTGCCGGAAATGCCCAGCACCAAGGTGACGATCACGACAAAAAGCAGGGTCAGCCGGACTTGGATACTCACCATCAATCAACACTCCCCGGGCCAGGCCAGCCGCCAGCCCGCGGCGCGGGCGCAGATACGTCAGCAATGCAAGGGCCTGATTCAAATGTACGGTATGACATGCTTATTGGCAAGATTTACAGCATTCCCAGTTTCGATAGAGACTTTGATGCAGGTTGAGACATTGCGTCATGGCAATGGTAATATCCCGCAATCATCTAAGGAGTCGTCATGGCGGTCACGCATCAACATCTACCCCTGGAACAAGTTCGTCCCGGCATGATCTTGTCGGATGTCTTGCTCGATGCGCATGGACAAGTGCTGTTGCCGCAAGGTGCGGTATTGACGGAAAACATGCTGGCTCTGATGCCTCGCCACAACATCGACATGCTGCCGATCCAGGCGCCGCCCCCGTCGCCGGAAGAAGTCGCCGCGCAGCAGGCGGCCGACAGCGAACGGCTGGCCTACCTGTTCCGCAAGCATGACCCGGACGATCCCCTCGATGCGGCCACCACCTTGCTGCGCAACTATGTCACGGCTTACCGCCTGGGCACGGGAGAGGCCGCATGAGCACCCAGCTGACGCTCGACGATATCGTCGCCCACCTCGATGACCTGCCTTCGCTGCCCGCCGTCGTCATGGAACTGCTCAACAGCATAGACCAGGAAGACGTCGATATTTCCGTGCTGGCCAAAAAAGTGTCGTATGACCAGGCGCTGACGGCAAAAACCCTGCGCCTGGCCAACTCATCGCACTATGGCCTGCAAGTGAAGGCCACCACCATCCAGCAGGCGATCACTTACCTGGGCTTCCAGACCACGCGCAGCCTGATCACCTCGGCCGCCATCACGGGCTGCTTCCCGGAAGGCCGCTGCCCCGGTTTCGACGACAAGGCCTTCTGGCGCCATTCGGTGGCGACGGCCGCCTGCGCCAAGGTGCTGGCGCGGCAGATCCGTTTCAACCAGGATTACGCATTCACGGCTGGCTTGCTGCACAACATCGGACGGCTGGTGCTGGTCAGCAGCTTTCCCGCGCACTACGCGCAAGTCATCGCACACCAGGCCGCGCACGATTGCAGCCTGCTCGAAGCGGAGCAGGCCGTGCTGGGCGTGGACCACGTGCAGGCGGCCGTGGCCCTGGCCGAACACTGGAATTTTTCCGACACCATGCGCCTGGCGCTGGGCAACTACCTGCAGCCGGAAGCGCCGGGGGCAGGCTTTCTCGCGTCGCTGATCCACGTGGCCCATGCGATTGTCTGCGCGCTCGACCTGGCGCAGGCAGGCGACGACATGGTGCCGCGCGTCTCGCCGGTGGCCTGGGATGCGCTGGGCCTGGGCGAAGACGCGTATCTGCAGCTGTTCCGCGAAACGGAACTGCGCTACGACGAAATCACCTCGGCACTGCTGAGCTGATCAATATCCTCACGAGGCCGCAAACGCAAACGGCTCTCGCTGCGAAGCGAAAGCCGTTATGGGTACTGCGATACATCCATGTTACCCGGTCCATGCTGCCCGGTCCACGCCAGCCTGTTGCCGCCAGCAGCTACGCAAGCGGCACAGTCAGCGCGCAACCGCCACATCAGTGCGCGTAATTCGATTCTTGCGCATCGCCGCGGTCTTCCGCTTTTGGACGGCCCTGGGCGTCGGACAGACGATACTTGGTGCGGCGATCGCCCATCAAGTCGCGCAGGTCGCGGATGCTCATGCCCGTCACTTCGTGCATGCGGATCAGCAGCGAGGCGCCGACCGGCAAGCGGTGGTGGCGGATCTTGCTGATGACCGGTGGCGCCACTTCAAGCAGGCGCGACAGGGCTGCATCATTCTTCAGCTGCATCTTGCTCAGCAGAATATCCAGCAGGTGGTTCGGGTTGTAACTCTCTTGCGATGCTAATGCATGATGTGCCATGATTTTTCCTCGTCTGGTGAATGTAGAAAATAATGCCGATATGAACTTAAGGCTGGCTTAGAGTGTTTAAATAAACGTCCTTCCAACTGATTCAGCCTTCCCCCGCCTTTTTCCTTATCGCACTGCCCGCACAGGACTCGCACAGCCACGCCCGGCCAACGTACGCAACTTGCCGCGTGAGTAAAAGCACTGCAACCCACCAAAATGAATTGCATATAAGACAATATACTAGTCCAAACACGCAGCATCTGCGCCTCGCGCAAACTTCCTGATTGTTAAATATCAATCAATCTGCTGGTTGGCTTGGCAACGATGCTATTTCAACACATTAGGATGCCAGCGGGCGCACACAAGGCTTTGCAGCAACTTGTTACAAATCAATGGTGCCGTACAGCAATAAATGCTTTTCAGCATCGCCGTTCCGGGCGCCTTGTTCACATCGCAACCTTGCCGGCAAGATCAGCACGACATGGCCCGTGCCGGCGATTTACGCTAAACTATGGCCTGAACTTGCAGCGAGCCTGCCACCGGGCAGCCAGAGGCGCCCGGCCGGTCATCCACCGCGCCCAACCCTGAGCGGCCCCCTGCGCCGCAGCATCCTGCCCACCCATCTTGTTTGCCGCCACATTTACCGATAAGCGCCCGACTCCATGCAGAAAAAAGTATTCATTAAAACCTTCGGCTGCCAGATGAACGAGTATGACTCGGACAAGATGGCCGACGTGCTGGGCGCCTCCGATGGCCTGGTGCGCACCGACACGCCGGAAGACGCCGACGTCATCCTGCTCAACACCTGCTCCGTGCGCGAAAAGGCGCAGGAAAAAGTGTTTTCCGACCTGGGCCGTCTGCGCGAGCTGAAACTGGCCAAGCCGCACCTCCTGATCGGCGTGGGCGGCTGCGTGGCCTCGCAGGAAGGCGACGCCATCGTCAAGCGCGCGCCGTATGTCGACATGGTGTTCGGCCCGCAAACCCTGCACCGCCTGCCGCAGATGATCGAACTGCGCCGCGCCAGCGGCGATGCGCAAGTGGACATCAGCTTCCCGGAAATCGAAAAGTTCGACCACATGCCGCCGGCCAAGGTGGAAGGCGCTTCGGCGTTCGTCTCCATCATGGAAGGCTGCAGCAAATATTGCAGCTACTGCGTCGTGCCCTACACGCGCGGCGAGGAAGTGTCGCGCCGCTTCGAGGACGTGCTGACGGAGGTGGCGGGCCTGGCCGCCCAGGGCGTCAAGGAAATCACCCTGCTGGGGCAAAACGTGAATGCCTACCGGGGCGCGATGGAAGGCGGCGAGATCGCCGACTTCGCCCTGCTGCTCGAATACGTGGCCGACATTCCCGGCATCGAACGCATGCGCTTCGTCACCAGCCACCCGAAGGAATTCACGCAGCGCCTGATCGACGCCTACGCGAAGATCCCGCAGCTGGTCGACCATCTGTACCTGCCGGCGCAGCACGGTTCCGACAAGATCCTCGGCGCCATGAAGCGCGGCTACACGGGCCTCGAATACAAGTCCATCATCCGCCGCATCCGCGCCGTGCGCCCGAACATGGCCATTTCGTCCGACTTCATCGTGGGCTTTCCTGGCGAGACCCAGGCCGATTTCGACGCCATGATGAAGCTGATTGCGGACGTGGGCTTCGACAACAGCTACAGCTTCATCTTCAGCAAGCGCCCCGGCACGCCGGCCGCCAGCCTGGAAGATGACACGCCGCACGAGATCAAGCTGGCCCGGCTGCAGCAGCTGCAGGCGGCCATCGATGCCAATACGCGCAAATACAGCCTGGCCATGGTAGGCACGGTGCAAACCATCGTCGTCGAAGGCCGCTCCAAAAAGGATACAGACGATAGCGAGCTGCAAGGCCGCACCGAGAACAACCGCGTGGTCAATTTCGACGCCGGCCCGGACGGTTTGCAATTGATCGGCCAGCTGGTCGACGTGCGCATCACCGAAAGCCATTCCTACACCCTGCGCGGCGAACTCGTCGCCAGCGCCCCCGCATTGAAAAGAGCCAGTTGAAAACCAAAGCCCCGATACAGCCGCATTACTTCATCCCCGAGCCGCTCGACAACACGCGCCTGGCGCATCTGTGCGGACCGCTCGATGAAAACCTGCGCCAGATTTCCGCCGCCCTCGACGTGACGATCTTCCGCCGCGGCGAGAAATTCATCGTCGGCGGCAGCAACGCCGAGCGCGCCGTGGAAATCCTCGAACAGTTCTACGCCATCGCCAACAAGGTCGTGCCGCTGGAAGAAGTGCAACTGGCCCTGGTGGAACAGCGCGCGGGCCTGTCCGCCGCCTCCGAACACCACGCCAACGCGCCCATCAGCACCTTCGTCGAGCCGGACATCGCCAGCCCCGTGCTGAAAACGCGGCGCTCCGACCTGCGCGGACGCACGCCGCACCAGATCGCCTACCTGCGCGACATACTCGAACACGACATCAGCTTCGGCGTGGGTCCAGCCGGCACGGGCAAGACCTACCTGGCCGTCGCCTGCGCCGTCGACGCGCTCGAACGCGACGCCGTCAAGCGCATCATCCTGACGCGCCCCGCCGTCGAAGCGGGCGAGCGCCTGGGCTTTTTGCCGGGCGACCTGGCGCAAAAGGTCGACCCCTACCTGCGCCCCCTGTACGACGCGCTGTACGATTTGCTGGGCTTTGACCGCACGCAGAAGCTGTTTGAAAAACAGGTGATCGAGATCGCCCCGCTGGCTTACATGCGCGGGCGCACCCTGAACCACGCGTTTGTCATCCTCGACGAGGCGCAAAACACCACCGTCGAACAGATGAAGATGTTTTTGACGCGCATCGGCTTTGGCAGCAAGGCCGTGGTGACGGGCGACGTGACGCAAGTCGACCTGCACAAGAGCCAGACGAGCGGCCTGATCGACGCCGTGCACGTATTGAAAGACGTACGCGGCATCGGCTTCACGCAATTTAACAGCACCGACGTGGTACGCCATCCGCTTGTCGCGCGCATCGTCGACGCCTATGAAACGGCGCAGGCGGCCAATGCCGACGCCGCCCACCTGCCCTCCTTATTGAAACCAGCCGCCGCCAAAAATGTCCGAAAAAAATAAACTGTCCTTGTCCGTGCAATACCCGGATGCCCGCCTGGAAACCCTGATCACGCGCCCGAAAGTGCGCCGCTGGGTCAAGGCGGCCCTGTTCGCCCCGGCCGAATTCACCATCCGCTTCGTCGACGCGGAAGAAGGCCGCAGCCTGAACCGCGACTACCGCGAAAAGGACTACGCCACCAACGTGCTGACCTTCGCCTACAACGAAGGCGAAGAGTTGAATGACGACGAGCCGACGCGCGCCGACATCATCCTGTGCACGGACGTGCTGGAAAAGGAAGCGGCCGAGCAAAAGAAGAGCGTGGAAGAACACACGGCCCATCTGATCGTGCACGGCGTGCTGCATGCGCAGGGCTACGACCACATGGATGACGAGGAAGCTAGCGAAATGGAAGGGCTGGAGACGGAGATCCTGGCCAAACTCGGCATTGCCGATCCGTACGCGGACCCAAAATAAACCGCGCAGATTGGGGCGGTCGGTAGGTCGGGTAGGTCGGGTTAGCCCGCAGGGCGTAAGCCGACACATGCTTGCTTCACCATGATGCAAGCTGCACAGTGTCAGATTACGCTGCGCTAATCTGACCTACGTCTGACCTGCATACAAATAGCGCCAACGCGCGCACACAAGGACATACTATGGGCACTTGGGCCACTGACGCCTTCGGCAACGACTACGCCATGGATTGGGCGCAGGATTTGCACGAATATAAAACACTGGAACTGGTCGAGACGACGCTCGACAACGTCATCGACAGCACGGAAGCGGAACTGGAAGCGCCGTTCGCCGCCGAGGCGCTGGCCGCGCTGGAAGTGATCGCACGCCTGCTGGGCAAGCCGGGCGAGGACGACCCGGCCACGGCCGAGGTTGACGAATGGGTGGCCGCCTGCAAGAAGAAAGTCACGCCGCCGCTGCTGGAAAAGGCGCGCCTGGCCTTCGACAAGATCACGGCCGAAGCGTCGGAACTGCGCCAGCTGTGGCAGGACAGCGAACACTTTGCCGACTGGCAGGCCGACGTGGCGCACTTGCGCGCGCGCGTGCTGGGCCCGGAAGCGGCGTAAAAGATCGCGCAACGGCGCACTTCAACGTATTAAATTTGCATCAAAAGCGGGGAAATCCGGTATTCCCCCACTTTTGGTGTATCCTATATCCCTTCGCAACAACGGCTCACGCCTCCTATGCCCGAGCACCCTAGTGGCGTCAGAACTGACGTCAAGCCCCACCGGTCACTGTTTGAACGCCTGACCGCACTCATTTCCCCCGAGCCAGAGAACCGTGCAGAATTGCTCGAAGTTCTACACGATGCGCATGAACGCAAGCTGATCGACGCCGACGCCCTGTCGATGATCGAAGGCGTGTTCCAGGTGTCGGATCTCTGTGCGCGCGACATCATGATTCCCCGTTCGCAAATGGATGTCATCGACATCAGCAAGCCGATCGAGGAATGGATGCCGGAAGTCCTGTCCACCGCCCACTCGCGCTTCCCCGCGATCGAAGGCGAGCGCGACAAGGTCATCGGCATCCTGCTGGCGAAAGACTTGCTGCGTTATTACGCAGAAGAAACTTTCGACGTGCGTGACATGCTGCGCCCCGCCATCTTCATCCCCGAATCGAAACGCCTGAATGTGCTGCTGCGCGATTTCCGCGCCAACCACAATCACATGGCCATCGTCGTCGATGAATACAGCGGCGTCGCCGGCCTGATCACCATCGAAGACGTGCTGGAACAGATCGTCGGCGATATCGAGGACGAATACGACTTCGACGAAGCCGAGGACAATATCCTCTCGCTCAAGGAAGGCCAGTTCGGCCCCCGCTGGAGGGTCAAGGCGCTGACCGAGATCGAACAGTTCAACGAAGAAGTGGGCAGCCACCTGGTGGACGACGACGTCGACACCATCGGCGGCCTCGTGTCGAAGTACCTGGGCCGCATGGCGCACAAGGGCGACATCTTCGACCTGGGCAATTTGCGCTTCGAGGTGCTGCGCGCCGATGCGCGCCAGGTGCACGTGCTGCTCGTCGAGCGCCTGCCCAATGTGCCGGAACTGGAACTCTGACATGCGCGTGCTGTAAATGCGTTTCAGACGCGCCGACCCCAACGCCCCCGCCAAACCGCCCCGCAGCACCTGGGCGCGCATGCTGACTGCCTTTGTTGCCGGCGCAGTCGCCGTGCTGGCGTTCGCCCCTTTCGGCTACTGGCCGCTGCAAATCCTCAGCCTGGGCGTGCTGTTCTACCAGGTGCTGCGCGCGGCGAACGTCAAGGCCGGCGCGCTGATCGGCTGGGCCTACGGCTTCGGCTGGTGCGCGGCCGGCACGCACTGGCTGTACATCTCGATGCACCGCTATGGCGACATGGCCGCGCCGATCGCCGCCATCGCCGTGGCCTTGCTGGCACTCTTGATGGCCATCTACGTGGCCCTGGCCATGGGCGCGGCCGCCTGGCTGCGCCAGCGCTGGGTGCTGTCCCTGCCCGCCATGACCTTGCTGGTGCTGCCCGCCACGTGGACCCTGTTCGAATGGACGCGCGGCTGGCTGTTTACGGGTTTTCCGTGGCTGGCCACCGGCTACGCCCACAATGCCAGCCCGCTGGGCGGCTTTGCCCCCATCGTCGGATCGTACGGCCTGGGCTGGCTGGCGGCGCTGTCCGCCGGCGCCCTGCTGCTACTGGTCCACCCCCTGCACCGCACGCGCTGGAGCGCGCTGGGCGGCGTCATCGCCCTGTACGCGGCCGGCGTTGGCTTGCAATACGTGAACTGGACCCACCCGGTCGGGCGCCCCATCACCGTGCGCCTGTTGCAGGGCAATGTGCCGCAGCAGCAGAAATTCGACCCCGGCTTCGTGCTGGGCGCCCTGCAGATGTACCAGAGCGCCATCACCAGCGCGCCGGCCGACCTGATCGCCACGCCGGAAACGGCCGTCACCGTGCTGCCGCACCAGCTGCCGCCCGGCTATCTCGATAGCCTGGCGACGTATGCGCAGCAGACGGGCAGCACGATTTTGGTCGGCATGCCCGTGCTCGACGAGCAGCAGCGCTTCTACAATGCGGCCGTGGGCATCACGCCCAACGGCACGCCGGGTCCCTACTACCAGTACCGCAAGCACCATCTGGTGCCGTTCGGCGAATTCGTGCCGCCCGGCCTGCACTGGTTCGTCGCCATGATGGCCATCCCGCTCGGCGACATGGGCCGCGGCGCCGAGGTGCAGGCGCCGCTGCAGGTACGCGACCAGCTGGTGCTGCCGAATATCTGCTACGAAGACTTGTTTGGCGAGGAAATCGCCGGCCAGCTGGCCAGCGCCCACCGCCACGGCAAGCAGTCGGCGTCCGTGCTGCTCAATATCTCGAACCTGGCCTGGTTCGGTGACTCGATCGCCATCCCCCAGCATCTGCAGATTTCGCAGATGCGCAGCCTGGAAACGGGCCGCCCCATGCTGCGCTCGACGAACACGGGCGCCACCGCCGTCATCGACGGCAAGGGCGTGGTGCAAAGCCTGCTGCCGCCGGAACAGCAAGCCACGCTGGCGGCCAAGGTGCAGGGCATGGGCGGCATGACACCATACATTCTGTACGGCAACAAACTGGTGCTGGCCCTGGCCGCGCTGGCCCTGCTGACGGCCTTCCTGCTGTCGCGCGCCGCCCGCCGTGGCCGCGCCGCGCAGCAATAAGCGGCCGATATTGCCCGAAGAGTCACAGTGGGCCCGTAAAAACCGCTAAAATTAGCAAAACCCCGGCCCGGACGCGCTTGTTAGCGGCGTGCGGGCTTCAAGCAAACCTTAACAGCGCGCAGTCTCCCGCGCGGCGAACTCATACGATGCTCACATTTCAACAAATTATCCTGACCTTGCAAACATATTGGGACAAGCAAGGTTGCGCCCTGCTCCAGCCATACGACATGGAAGTCGGCGCCGGCACCTTCCACACCGGTACCTTCCTGCGCGCGATCGGTCCGGAACCGTGGCGCGCCGCGTATGTGCAGCCGTCGCGCCGCCCGAAGGATGGCCGCTATGGCGAAAACCCGAACCGCATGCAGCACTACTACCAGTACCAGGTGGTGTTGAAGCCGGCGCCGGAAAACATCCTCGACCTGTATCTGGGTTCGCTGGCCGCGCTGGGCCTGGACTTGAAGCAGAATGACGTGCGCTTCGTCGAAGACGACTGGGAAAGCCCGACCCTGGGCGCCTGGGGCCTGGGCTGGGAAGTCTGGCTGAACGGCATGGAAGTGACCCAGTTTACCTACTTCCAGCAAGTGGGCGGCCTCGATTGCAAGCCCGTGCTGGGCGAGATCACCTACGGCATCGAACGCCTGGCCATGTATCTGCAGGGCGTGGAAAACGTGTATGACCTGGTGTGGACAGAGTGGGAAGAAAACGGTATTACGAAAAAACTGACCTACGGCGACGTCTTCCACCAGAACGAGGTGGAGCAATCGACCTACAACTTCGAGCACGCGAACACGGACCTGCTGTTCGAACAGTTCGGCAACTACGAAGCGGAAGCGAAGCGCCTGATCGAACTGCAACTGACCCTGCCCGCCTACGAGAAGATCATGAAGGCCTCGCACAGCTTCAACATGCTCGACGCGCGCGGCGCCATCTCGGTGACGGAACGCGCCGCCTACATCGGCCGCGTGCGCACCCTGTCGCGCCTGGTGGCGCAAGCGTATTACGACTCGCGCGAACGCCTCGGTTTCCCGATGCTGCCCGCAGCAGACCAAGCCGCCGCCTAATTCGAGCCTCCACACCGCCGTACCTGACAAGAACACCATGAACCAAACACTGCTCATCGAACTGCTGACCGAAGAACTGCCGCCGAAAGCGCTGGCCAAACTGGGCGCCGCCTTCACGGCCGGCATCGTCAACGGCCTGAAAACGCGCGACTTCCTGGAAGCCGACAGCGTCGCCACCAGCTACGCCTCGCCGCGCCGCCTGGCCGTCTCCATCACCAACGTGCGCGAAGTCTCGCCCGACAAATCGATCCGCGAAAAAGTCCTGCCCGTCTCCGTAGCGCTGGACGCGAACGGCAACGGCACGCCGCCGCTGGCCAAGAAACTGGCCGCGCTGGGCTTCCCCGATCTGACGGTGGCCGAGCTGGAACGCGCCGCCGACGGCAAGGCGGAAAGCTTCTTCTACACCTACACAGCGCCGGGCAGCCAGCTCGCCACAGGGGCGCAGGCCGCATTGACGGAATCGGCCGCCAAGCTGCCGATTCCAAAACTGATGAGCTATCAGCGTCCGGACGGCACCACCGTGCAGTTCGTGCGCCCGGCCCACAGCCTGATCGCCCTGCACGGCATCAATATCCTGCCATTGACCCTGCTGGGCTTGACGGCCGGCCGCACCACCCTGGGCCACCGCTTCCTCACCGACGGCGAACCGATCACCATCGCGCACGCGGAAAACTATGCGCCCTCGCTGATTCTCAACGCCAGCGTCATCGCCAGCAACGAGGAACGCAAGGAGCGCATCCGCGCCCAGCTGCTGGACAAGGCCGGCGCCGACCAGGTGCTGATGCCCGAAGCGCTGCTCGATGAAGTCACGGCCCTGGTCGAATGGCCGGTCGTGTATGAGTGCCACTTCGAGGAAGAATTCCTGGCCGTGCCGCAGGAATGCCTGATCCTCACGATGCAGACGAACCAGAAATACTTCGCCCTGACGGACAGCGAAGGCAAGCTGCGCTCGCGCTTTTTGATCGTCTCGAACATCGAGACGGACACGCCCGAGCACATCATCGGCGGCAACGAGCGCGTCGTGCGCCCGCGCCTGTCCGACGCCAAGTTCTTCTTCGAGCAAGACAAGAAGAAGACCCTGGCATCGCGTCTGCCGCTGCTGGCCAACGTCGTCTATCACAACAAGCTGGGCACGCAAGCGGCCCGCACAGAGCGCGTCAAGTCGCTGGCCGGCGCCATCGCCGCCAAGCTGGGCTACGACGTGGCGCTGGCCGAACGGGGCGCCCTGCTGGCCAAGGCCGATCTGCTGACCGACATGGTGGGCGAATTCCCCGAACTGCAAGGCATCATGGGCACGTACTACGCGCGCCATGACGGCGAACCGGAAGAAGTGGCGCTGGCCGCCTCCGAACACTACCAGCCGCGCTTTGCCGGCGACAGCCTGCCGTCCACCGCCACCGGCACCGCCGTGGCCCTGGCCGACAAGCTCGAAACCCTGGTCGGCATCTGGGCCATCGGCCTGGCGCCGACAGGCGACAAGGACCCGTTCGCGCTACGCCGCCACGCCCTGGGCGTGCTGCGCATGCTGCTGGAAAAACGCCTGCCCTTGTCGATCCAGGGCTTGCTGTTTGACGCCGCCGCGCAGTTCGCAGCCGTGCCAGGCTTCAAGGACCCCGTCGCGGATGTGACCACCTTCATGCTGGACCGCCTGCGCGGCATCCTGCGCGAGCGCGGTTTCTCGCCGAATGAAATCGAAGCCGTCGTGGCGCAGAACCCGGACCGCCTGGACGACATCGTGCAGCGCCTGGAAGCCGTGCAGGCGTTTGCCGCGCTGCCGGAAAGCGCCTCGCTGGCAGCGGCCAACAAGCGCATCACGAACATCCTGAAAAAGAACGAGGAAGCCGTGAGCCAGGTCGCCGCCGGCGGCGTCAACGTGGCACTGCTGCAGGACGAAGCGGAGAAAAAACTGGCCGCCGCCGTCTCGCGCGTGCAGCCGGAAGTCGACGCGGCCTTTGCCAAGGGCGACTTCACCAGCACCCTGCAAACCCTGGCGCAGCTGCGCGATGACGTCGATGGCTTCTTCAACGACGTGATGGTGATGGCCGAGGATGTCGCCCTGCGCAACAACCGCCTGGCCTTGCTGTCGTCCTTGCACGGCATGATGAACCGCGTGGCCGACATTTCCAAGCTGGCGGCATAATGGGCACTCCGGCGCTGAAACTGATTATTCTCGACCGCGACGGCGTCATTAATCATGACTCGCCGGACTTCATCAAGTCGCCGGCCGAATGGCTGCCCATCCCCGGTTCGCTCGAAGCGATCGCCCGCCTGAACCAGGCCGGCTATCGCGTCGTCGTCGCCTCGAACCAGTCCGGCATCGCGCGCGAATACTTCGACATGACGGTGCTCAACGCGATCCACCAGAAGATGCACACCCTGGCGCAGCAGGTGGGCGCCGATATCGACGCCATCTTCTTTTGCCCGCATGCGGGCGCGGACAATTGCGACTGCCGCAAGCCGAAACCGGGCATGTTCCATGAAATCTCGCAGCGCTACAACACCAGCCTGCGAGGCGTGCCCACCGTTGGCGATTCGCTGCGCGACCTGCAGGCCGGCTTCATCAGCGGCTGCGTGCCCTACCTGGTCTTGACGGGCAAGGGCGAAAAAACCAACGAGACGGGTGGCCTGCCGCCCGGCACTCAGGTCTTCCCCGACCTGGCCGCCGTCGTGAACCACCTGCTCAAGGCGCCCGCCACACCGGCGCCCACCGTGGCATTCAGTATCTAATCTTCGGAGAACCGCATTGCGTAATATTTCCCTGTTCCTGCGATCACTGCTGTTCATGATCATCATGATCGTGGCCACCATCGTCTGGGCCTGCGTGTGCTTTTTTGCCGCGCCATTGAGCTACAACAAGCGCTATTGGGTCACCTCGCGCTGGAATGTGTTTATCCTGTGGTGCGCCAAGGTCATTTGCGGCATCCGCTATGAAGTCAAGGGCGCCGAGAACTTCCCGGACGCGCCGGCCATCGTGCTGTCGAAGCACCAGTCGGCATGGGAAACCATCTTCTTGCTGCCCAGCCTGCCCCGTCCGCTCGTATATGTGTTCAAGAAGGAGATCCTGTACATCCCCTTCTTCGGCTGGGCCATGGCGCTGCTGCGCATGATCCCCATCGACCGCAAGCAGGGCAAGCATGCGTTCAAGAGCGTGGTCGCACATGGCAAGCGCCGGCTGGCCGATGGCCAATGGATTATCATGTTCCCTGAAGGTACCCGCATTCCCGTGGGCCAGGCGGGCAAGTACAAGAGCGGCGGCACGCGTCTGGCCATCGCCACGGGCGCCGTGGTGGTGCCGATTGCGCATAATTCAGGCGAGTGCTGGCCCAAGCAGTCATTCCTCAAACGCCCGGGACTGATCACCGTCTCGATAGGCAAACCGATTTCGCCGGAAGGGCAAACCCCGGACAGCATGATGCAACAGGTGGAAAATTGGATAGAATCAGAAATGCGCGTCATTTCGCCTCACGCCTACAACGCTGGCTAGACGGCATCAGCGCGGTCATCCAGGAGCCGACACTGCGCCAGCAGATGAAGACCATCAAGGTCGGCGACCAACAACTGGATTTGTTCGCGCATGACGTCTCGACCAGCACGCCCCCGGCGGTGCGCCCCACGGCACCGCCAGCGCCGCCCGTGGCCCCACCGGTAGTGGCGCCCGCGCCGCCCATCGTTCGCCCTGCCCCGCCTCCCCTGCCTTCCCCGCCACGCACCGCCGATGGCCCGCCGCTGCGCCAGCTGCAGCTGGGCAGCCACCTCGTCGAATTCGCCCTGCGCCGCTCCACGCGCCGTTCCATCGGCTTCATGATCGACGATAACGGTTTGCGCGTCACGGCGCCCAAGCGCGTCACCCTGGCCGAAATCGACAACGCCATCCGCGCCAAGCAAGGCTGGATCGTCTCGAAGCTGCTGGAACGGGGCGAGCGCAAGGTGCAGCGCCAGCAGCGCCCGCCCGTGGCATGGGTCGATGGCGCCGTGCTGCCCTACCTCGGTGGCGAGATCACCTTGCGATTGCACCAGGCGCCGCGCCACCGCGCCAGCTTTCAGCGCGACACCAATGAACTGCACGTGTGGGTCACGCCCACGGGCAGCGAGCAGCAATTGAAGGAAAAAGTGAAGGGCTGGTTCCAGCACGAGGCGCGCCAGCTGTTCGAAGCACGGCTGGACCTGTATGCGGACAAGCTGGGCGTGCGCTACGATTCGCTGTCGCTGTCGTCGGCCGGCACGCGCTGGGGCAGCTGCACCATCGAGCGCAAGATCCGCCTGAACTGGCGCCTGATCCACTTCGCCCTGCCGCTGATCGATTACGTCGTGGCGCACGAACTGTCGCACCTGCTGGAAATGAACCACAGCCCCCGCTTCTGGGCCACCGTGGAATCGATCTATCCCGATTACGATGGGGCCAAGCAGGCATTAAGGAAGCGCTCGCAAGAACTGCCGGTGTTGTTTTAACGGTACTCCGACCAAACGGCGCAAAGCTGGGGTCAGACCCGGCGGGTCTGACCCCGGAATTAAACCAACAATAAAGGTTGAATCGCCGCGATGGTGCGCGGCGTGGCGCCCCGGTGCTGGCTGGCAAACGCCAGCGCCTTTTGACCCATCGACGATAAACGCGCCGGATCCTGCAGCAAGGCAGATGCCTGCGCCATCAGCGCATCGGCATCCGCCACCAGCGCGGCGCCGCCGGCGGCAATCGCCTGCTCGGTGACCAGCGCGAAATTGAAGGTGTGCGGACCGATCAGCACGGGCTTGCCCAGGGCCGCCGGCTCGATCAGGTTTTGTCCGCCCAGCGGCAGCAGGCTGCCGCCGACGAATGCGCAATCGCAGGCCGCGTAGTACGCAAACATCTCGCCCATCGAGTCTCCCAGCAGCACCTGCGTGCCCGCCGCCACCACATCGTCCTGCGCCAGGCCGGACCTGCGCTGCACGGCCAGGCCGTGCGCCGCGATCAATTTTTCCACCTCGTCGAAGCGCTGCGGGTGGCGCGGCACGATCAGCAGCAGCGCATCATCGGGCAAGCTGGCGCGGGTAAAGGCATCGAGGATCAGCTGCTCTTCGCCTTCGCGCGTGCTGGCGCACAGCAGCACGGGGCGCGCACCGATGGCGGCGCGCAGCGCTGCCCCCGTCGCCAGGGCCGCCCCGGGCACGACGACGTCGAACTTGATGCTGCCCGTGACCACCACGTCCTGCACGCCCAGCTGGCGCACGCGATCGGCATCGTCCTGCGTCTGCGCCGCCACCAGGGTGATGCCGCGCGCCGCATCGGCAATCAGCTTGCCCAGACGCTGCGCCTTGCCCAGCGAACGCTGCGACAAGCGCGCGTTGGCCAGCACCACGGGCACTTTGTAGCGAGTGCATTGGTGGATCAGATTCGGCCACACTTCCGTCTCCATCAGGATGCAGATGCGCGGGGTGAAATGGCGGATGAAACGGGCCGGCATGGCGCCCGTGTCGTAGGGCAGATAGCTTTGCACGAGGCGCGCGCCGTGTTTGGCGAACAGCGCCTTGCCCGTCGCGCGCCCCGTCGGCGTCATGTGCGTGAGGACGATGCGGCACCTGGGCCAGGCGGCCAGCAGCGCATCGATCAGCGGCTCGGCCGCGCGCGTCTCGCCGACGGAGACGGCGTGCAGCCAGATGGTGTCTGTAGCCGTTGTCGGCTGGCGGCCGTAAAAGCCCAGGCGCTCGCCCCAGTGCTGGCGGTAGCCGGGTTCCTGGCGTCCGCGCAGCCACAGCCGCGCCAGCACCAGGGGCAAGGCCAGCCACCAGGCAAGGGTATAAAGAAGTCGCATGATTGTTGAATGTTAAGGTCAGGCGGTTGAAGTCAGGCGGGAGGATGTTCGGTCAGCAGGCGTTGTGCCGCGGCCAGCACTTCCGGCACGCCGGGCGGCGCACCCTTGTCGCCCAGGTTGATGATGTTCGGCGACCAGTTGCCTTCCGTTTTCCACAGCGGAGAATCGGCATAGATTTCCACCGTCGGGCGCACGAAGGCGGCCGCGATATGCGTCAGGCCCGTGTCGACGCCGATCACCAGCGCCGCGTGGCGCGCCAGCAGGGTGGCGTCGTCCATCGACAGTTTCGGCAGCACGCGCGCGTTCGGCAGACCGGCCGCCAGTTGTTCGGCTTCCGCCTTTTCCCTGGGCGAACCCCAGGGCAGCAAAATCGGCATCGGTGCCAAGGCACGGCCCAGGGCGATCCAGTTTTCCGGCGCCCATTTCTTGGCGTCGCGCGCCGTACCGTGGAAATACACGCAGTAGGGAGCTTCGCCCATCCAGTCCGGGCGCGGCTCGTTGCGCGAGACTTCCGGCAAGCCGAAATCGGCCGGCGTGTCGATCGTGTAGCCGAGTGCAGCGGCAGCGACCAGGCGGCCGCGCGCTACCGCATGCGTGCGCGGGTCGAGCGGAATGCTTTTGGTGTGGAACAGGCGCGAGATGCCTTCGTAGCCGGAGCCTTCGCTGCCATTGGCTAGGCCGACCTTCTGTCCGCCCGGCGCCAGGCGCGCGGCGCCCATGATGATGCCCGTCTTGAGCAAGCCCTGGGTATCGAACACATAATCGTAGCGCGTCTGGCGCAGGCTGCGGAAGAAGGCGGCGATTTCCGCGCGCGTCTCTTTCTTGCCCAGGCTCTTGCGCCAGCGCCGCAGCGCGAACGGGAAAATGGTATTGACGCGCGCGTTCAGGCGCACCAGGCTGGTGTAGCCCTCTTCAACCACCCAGTCGATGGTCGCATTCGGGAAATGGCGGGCGATGTCCGCCACCATCGGCAGGTTATGCAGCACGTCGCCCAGCGAGGACACGCGCACCAGCAGGATTTTCAAGGGCGCCTGCGCGCCTGGTTGAGCGGCCATGCTGTCAGAACGGCAGCACGGCGTCAGGCTTGGCGGCCAGGATCACGCTCTTGAACTGTCCCTGGATGCGCGCCAGGGCTGCCGGCGTTTCCGCTTCGAAGCGCATGACGATCACTGGCGTGGTGTTCGACGAGCGGGCCAGGCCGAAGCCGTCCGCGTATTCCACGCGCAAGCCGTCGATGGTGATGATCTGTTCATTGCCGGGGAAGACGGCGTCGCGGCGCAGCACGTCCATCAGCGCGACGTTCTCGCCCTCCTTCAGCTCCAGGTGCAGTTCCGGCGTGCTGTCGGACTGCGGCAGGGAATTCAGCAAAGCCGACGGATCCGCTTCGCGCGTGAGGATTTCGAGCAGGCGCGCGGCCGAATACATGCCGTCGTCGAAACCGTACCAGCGGTCCTTGAAGAAGATATGGCCGCTCATTTCGCCGCCCAGCGGCGCACCCGTTTCGCGCAGCTTGGCTTTTACCAGCGAGTGGCCCGTCTTGTACATCAGCGGTACGCCGCCATGCTTGCTGATCCACGGCGCCAGGTGGCGCGTGCATTTCACGTCGTACAAAATCTGCGCGCCAGGATGGCGGGTCAGCACGTCGGCCGCGAACAGCATCATCTGGCGGTCAGGGTAGATGATCTGGCCATCCTTGGTGACCACGCCCAGGCGGTCGCCGTCGCCGTCGAAGGCGATGCCGATTTCGGCATCCGTCTCGGCCAGGCAGCGGATCAGGTCCTGCAGGTTTTCCGGGTGCGCCGGGTCCGGATGGTGGTTCGGGAAGTGGCCGTCGACTTCGCAGAACAGTTCGATGACTTCGCAGCCCATGCCGCGGAACAGGTCCCCCGCGAACGCGCCGGCCACGCCATTGCCGCAGTCGACGGCGATCTTGATCGGGCGCGCCAGCTTGACGTCGCCCAGGATGCGCTCCAGGTAGGCGGCGCGGATATCGTGCGTGGCATAGGTGCCCGGCTTGGCACTGGCGCTGCCGTCGTGCGCGACAATGCTGTGGTACAGCGCCTGGATCGCTTCGCCGTGGATCGCCTCGCCGGCCAGCACCATCTTGAAGCCGTTGTAGTCGGGCGGATTGTGGCTGCCCGTGACCATGATGCCGGAGCGCGTGTCGAGCACATTCGTGCCGAAGTAGACCATCGGCGTGGCCACCACGCCCAGGTCGATCACGTCGACGCCCGCCGCTTGCAAGCCCTGCGCCAGCGCCGCCGTCAATTCCGGTCCCGACAGACGGCCGTCACGGCCGATCACGACCCGCTGCTCGCCCTTGGCCAGGGCGGCCTGGCCAAATGCCTGACCGATCTTGTGGGCCACGCCGGCATCGAGGGTTTTAGCGATGATGCCGCGAATATCGTAGGCCTTGAAGATCGTTCTGGACAATGGGAGCATGGTGTGGCCGGTATAAGTAGGGTCAATAAGGTGCCTGGCAAGGTGCAGCGCGCGGCTGGCGGCTTGCCACTACGCCAAGAGTATACCGAATTATACGCGCAGCAGATCGATCGACTTGCCCGATTCCACCCACTGCCTGACCCACAGCGGCTGACGGCCACGGCCTGTCCATTGCTCGGCCGCATTCTCAGGATGACGGTAACGCACCGCGACTTTGCCCGTGCGCGGGTGCAAGCCATCGAGTATCAGCTGTTTCAGCGGAATGCCGGCTTGCTGCGCGATGGCCATGATCTGTTCGCGCGCCTTGTTCAAGTCTTGGCGCTCGCGGCTGTTCAATTCCTGTTTGACATTATCTTCCAGTTTGCGCAATTCCAGCATCGTCATCGTAGACAGATCCATTGGTACATCCTTTATATTCATTTAAATAATAAAATCACGTGGAATATACTACATTGCATAAATATCTGTGCACCAACGCATAATCCATCATCAATTGAATCACGGCCCTCGATTTATTTGGCGGGCCAACATTAAGATTAAATGAAGAATATACCGGAAGCCCGCATGAAAAATGAATAACCATGAATCAAATGGCATTCCCGCGTGCCTGAACGGCATGCAGGCGGATTATTACTCCTAGCATGCAGGCGGATTATTACTCCTATATGGCAGCGTGATACGGCAGCGTGACATACCGCTGAATCAAATTCCCATGCGGCATAATCGGCGCCCGCGTTTTTCTTCCCGCCGGCCATGCGCGCAATCGGGCACCTGCCAGAAATGCCCCAACGCCAAAGGGCGGGCATGCTTATAATGCAGGCGCGTAGTTCACTTCACCCCGGCACATATGAAAACTTACTTTATCGGCGATCTGCAAGGCTGTCATGCACAAACCGTCGAATTGATCGAACGGATCCAGGCGGCAGCGGGCGGTCCGTACCGCCTGCTGTTCGCGGGCGACTTGATCAATCGCGGCCCGGCCTCGCTGGCCACCCTGCGCCACGTGCACGCCCTGGCGCAGCAAGGCCTGGCCGACAGCGTCCTGGGCAACCATGACTTGCACTTGCTGGCCGTGGCCAACGGCATCCGGCCCGAGCATGCGTCCGACACCCTCGCCGACATCCTCGATGCACCCGACCGCGAGGAGTTGATCAACTGGCTGCGCCAGCGGCCACTGGCACTGGAACACGATGGCCATGTGCTCGTGCATGCGGGCTTGCTGCCGCAATGGAGCGCGGCCCAGGCCCTGTCCCTGAGCGGGGAGGTATCCGCCATGCTGCGCAGCGACGATTGGGTGGCGTTCCTGCGCACCATGTACGGCAACGAGCCGGCCGCCTGGCGCGACGACCTGCAGGGCACCGACCGGCTGCGCTGCATCGTCAACGCCATGACGCGGCTGCGCTTTTGCACGCCGGACGGCGTGATGGATTTCAAGATGAAGGAAAGCGGCAGCCCGCCGCCAGGCTCCGGCCTGCTGCCCTGGTTCGACGTGCCGGGCCGGCGCAGCGCCGGCGACACCATCGTCTTCGGCCACTGGTCGGCGCTGGGACTGCTACTACGGCCGCACCTGATCGGACTCGATAGCGGCTGCGTCTGGGGCGGGAAACTCTCGGCCGTGTGCCTGGAAGACCGCTCGCTGCTGCAAATCG
Organism: Janthinobacterium sp. GW823-FHT03B06; assembly: GCF_058796955.1. NCBI lineage: Bacteria > Pseudomonadati > Pseudomonadota > Betaproteobacteria > Burkholderiales > Oxalobacteraceae > Janthinobacterium > Janthinobacterium sp. GW823-FHT03B06. The sequence continues at coordinate 142,179 of NZ_JBXAJE010000007.1, read as the reverse complement.
ACTGCCCCGCGTTCCAGCAGCACGGCGGCAAGCAGTAAGCGCCAAGCTTGGCGCGCATATGCTTAGTCGAAATCGGTCGTTGGCCTTGCCGCGTCTGGCCCGTATGATGGAGCTTTTGCCTTTGCGATCCCATGCATCCTGATACCGACAGACTGGCGCGCTGGCTGCTCGGCAGCCTGGAACTCGACACCGCCGTGCTGCATGTGGGCCAGTACTGCGGCCGCTGGCGCGCTTCCACGGCGGGCCGGGAACTGGGCAGCTTTCACCTGGTGCTCGATGGCCATTGCTACTTGCACCTCGACGGCGCGGCGCCCATTGCGCTCGGCCCGCGCGACGGCGTCTTCCTGCTGCGCGACTTGCCGCACTTCCTCAGTCCCCACAGCGATCCGCTGCAGGCGGCGAGCGCGCAAGCGATGCTGCCGCTGCAAACGCCCACGCAGCAGCCGGCGACGGCGCTGGCCTGCGGCTTCTTTCAATTTCGCGGCGCCCTCTCCGCGCTGATCGTCGACTCGTTCCCGCCGTATCTGCTGATACGCGGCGACGCGCCCGCCTTCAGCGCCGCCGCCGCGCTGTTCGACCTGATCCTCGCCGAAGCAGGCGGCGATCCGGAACAGCCGTCGCCGCTCATCGCGCGCCTGGTCGAGCTGCTGTTCTTTTACCTGATCCGCCATGTGGCGCAGGGCGAGCAGGTGGCGGCCGGCCTGCTGTCGCTGCTGCACCAGCCCGCATTTTCGCCACTGCTCGAACGCATGCTCGACGCCCCTGCCGACGACTGGTCGATCGAGAACATGGCCAAGGCAGCGTGCATGTCGCGCGCCAGCTTCTGCAAGCATTTCGCCAGCGCCAGCGGCCACTCGCCGGCCCAGTTCCTGCTCCTGCTGCGCATGAAGATCGCCGCGCGGCGTCTGCACGACGGCGTCTCCGTCGAACGCGCCGCCGAACTGGTGGGCTACCGCTCGCACGCCGCCTTTACGCGCGCCTTCAAGCGGGTCACGGGCGAGCAGCCGGGCGCCTACCGGCGCGACCAGCGATTGCGCCAGCTGGCCAGCTAAGAGCCTGCCGGAATCAAGGATCACACAATCGCAGACGAACGAGCACAAAAGGACGACGCTGACGTCTGTTGCGTGCACGGCATGGCCGATATAATGACCGGGTGACTTACTAACTTAGCAAGGTACCCCATGTCCCGTCTGACGCTGCACACTCTCGATACCGCCCCGGCCGACAGCCGCCCCTTCGTGGAAAAGGCCATCGCCAACAATGGCTTCCTGCCCAATCTGATCGGCGTGCTGGCCAATGCCCCGCTGGCACTGGAAACCTATCTGACCGTCTCCGGCATCAATGCGCGCGCCAGCCTGACCCTGATGGAGCGCGAAGTGGTGCAGATCACGGCCGCGCGCATCCATGGCTGCGATTTCTGCATCGCCGGCCATAGCGCCATCTCGCTGAAAAAAGCGGGCCAGACACCGGACACGGTGCGCGCCCTGCAGCACGGCCAGCCGACGGGCGATACGCAGCTCGACGCCGTCGCCGCCTTCGCCACGGCCGTCATCGCCACGCGCGGCGCCGTCAGCGACGCCGAATATCAAGCCTTCCTGGCCGCCGGCTACAACGAACAGCAGGCGCTCGAAGTCGTGCTGGGCATCAGCCTGGCCACCCTGTGCAATTTCTCCAACAGCCTGGCCGGCACGCCCGTCAATCCGCAATTGACGCCCTACCTGCCTGGCGCCGTCTGACATGGCGAACCTCACTCACTGGCTGCACATGCATGCCGACCAGCTCGACCAATCGCCGGAGCTGGCTGAAACCGTTTTGCCCGCCCTCGCGGGCGACAAGCTGCTGGCCATCGGCGTACCGCAGGAGCACGGCGGCGCGGGCGGCGACGTGCGCGACGCCATCGACGCCATCGCCAAAGTGGCCGAGCAATCGGTGACGGCGGCCTTTGTCTTCTGGGGCCAGCGCTGCTTCATCGAATTCCTGCTGCAAAGCGAGAACCGCGCACTGGCCGAGCGCCGTTTGCCCGGCCTGCTGGCCGGCACGCAGGCAGGCGCCAGCGGTTTGTCGAACGCGATGAAATTCTTGTCCGGCATCGAACAGCTGCAAATCACGGGCGCGCGCCACGATGACGGCTTGCTCGTCGACGGCGGCCTGGCCTGGGTGACCAACTTGCGCAAGGCCGGCTTTGTCGCGGCAGCCGCCGTGGCGCCCGACGACGGCGCGCCCCCCGTCATCGTCGCCTTCGACAGCGGCACGGCGGGCGTCAGGCGCAGCGATGACCTGGACCTGATTGCCCTGCGCGGCAGCAATACGGCTTCCGTCAAGCTGGCGCAGGTGCACATCCCCGCCGCGGACATCATCAGCGACAACGCGCCGGCCTGGCTGCCGCAGGTGCGCCCATCGTTCCTCGGCATGCAGTGCGGCCTGTCGATCGGCCTGGCGCGCGCCAGCCTGGCAAAGGCGGCGCAAATCTCGGCCGGCTCGCGCAACCAACTCACGCCACGCATCGAAGCGCTGCAAGCGACACTGGAAAGCGCCGTCGCCACCTTGCTGGCCGGCGTGCACGACGGCCGCTTCAAGACGCAGGCGCCGGCCATGTTCCGCCTGCGCATACAGCTGGCCGACGTGCTGCAGCAGGCGCTGATGCTGGAACTGCAAGCCATGGGCGGGCGCGCCTACCTGAACGCCGAACAGCAGGGCTTTGCCCGCCGCTGGCGCGAATCGTCGTTCATCCCCATCGTCACCCCCAGCCTGACGCAGTTGCAATCGGCCTTGCAGCTGTTCGACAGCCAGCAGGCGGCAGCGGGAGCCCCGGCATGAGCGTTGCTGATTGGGCCTTGCAGGCGCAGGACCTGAGCTTTTCCTATGCGGGCAGCACGCCCGTGTTCCAGCACGTCTCGCTGGGTGTGCGCAAGCGCGAGATCGTCTGCCTGCTGGGCGGCAGCGGCTGCGGCAAATCGAGCCTGCTGCGCGTGCTGGCCGGCCTGCAGCCGCCATCGACGGGCGCCATTCAATTCCTCGATGCGCCCATGCGCGAACCGGACCCGCGCAGCGCCCTCGTGTTCCAGCAGGCGAGCCTTTTGCCCTGGCTGAACGTCACGGGCAACGCGGGTTTCGGTCTGGATTTCAAGCACCAGCCGCAGCTCACGCGCGCAGCGCACGAGGCGCGCGTGGCGCAAGCCATCGAAGCGGTGGGCCTGAAGGGCCGCGAAAAACTGTATCCGTCCGCGCTGTCGGGCGGCATGGCGCAGCGCGTGGCGCTGGCCCGCGCGCTGGCGCGCGAACCGGAACTGCTGTTCGCCGACGAACCGTTTTCCGCCCTCGACGCCATCACCCGCGCCGAGATGCAGTCGCTGCTGGTCGACGTGGTGCACCGCTGGCACACGGCCGTGCTGCTGGTCACGCACGATATCGACGAAGCCATCCTCGTCGCCGACCGCATCCTGCTCATGGGCGGCAAGCCGGGCAACATCGTGCGCGAATGGCCCGTCGCCATCGACCAGCCGCGCATCGGCCACAGCGCCGACGTGATCGCCCTCAAGATGGACATCCTCGACGCCCTGCAAGCGCTGCAACAGCAAGATCAGGCCCACGCCGCCCACTAATGCACTTTACTGGAACCTTCATGTCCCTCCCACACGATAACAAACCCCTGCATATCTGCGCCTCCTCCGATTGCGACTGCGGCCTGACGCGGCGCGACTTCCTGCGCATGTCGGCCCTGGCCACGGCCAGCGTCGCCTCGCCGCTGCTGTTCGCCGGCGACGCCATGGCCCAGCAAGGCCCGAAAGGCGATGACCAGCCCGTAAAAATCGGCTACCTGCCGATCACCGACGCCACCCCGCTGCTCGTCGCCCACGCGCGCAAGCTGTTCGAGGCGGAAGGCTTGCAGGCGGAAACGCCGCGCCTGTTCCGCAGCTGGGCGCAGATCATCGAAGCGTTCGTCGCCGGCCAGGTCAACGTCATCCACCTGCTGTCGCCGGCCACCCTGTGGGTGCGCTACGGCGCCAAGTTCCCCGCGAAAGTCGTCGCCTGGAACCACGTCAACGGCTCCGCGCTGACCGTGGCCAACGAGATCAACAAGGTCTCCGACCTGGGCGGACGCACGGTCGCGATTCCATTCTGGTACTCGATCCACAACATCCTGCTGCAGCAGATCCTGTCCTCGAATGGCCTGACGCCGGTCACGCGCGCGCGCAACGCGGCCATCAAGCCGAATGAAGTCAACCTGATCGTGCTGGCGCCGGCCGAAATGGTCTCGGCCCTGGCCAGCAAGTCGATTGCCGGCTACATCGTGGCCGAGCCTTTCAATGCGGCGGCGGAAAACGCCGGCATCGGCAAGATCCTGCGCTTCTCGGGCGACGTGTGGAAAAACCATGCGTGCTGCGTCACCTTCCTGTCCGAGCGCGACATCAACACGCGCCCGGAATGGGCGCAAAAGGTCACCAACGCCATCGTCAAGGCGCAGTTGTGGACGCGTTCGAACCAGGTCGATACGGCCAAGCTGCTGTCGAACGTGGGCGAGCACCGCTACACGCCGCATCCGCTGCAGGTGCTGACGAAGGTGCTGGCCACCACCGATTACGCCGGCTATGAAAAGCAGGGCCTGATCGTGCACAAGAACTGGCAGCAGCGCCGCATCGACTTCCAGCCCTATCCATTCGCCTCGTACACGGAAGAACTGGTGCGCGCCATCGGCCGCACCAAGGTGGAGGGCGATACGCGCTTCCTGGCGAATCTCGATCCGAAATTCGCCGCGCGCGACCTGGTCGATGACCGTTTCGTGCGCAAGGCCATCACGGCAGTCGGCGGACCGGCCGCCTTCGGCTTGCCGGCCAATCTGCTGCGCAGCGAAACCGTGGCGGTCTGACGATGGCAAGCAAGTTGTTCACGAAGTTCGGCCTGCCCCTGGTGGGGCTGGCCTGTGCCTTGCTGCTGTGGTCCATGGGCGTGACGGCGCTGGAGAAATCCACGCCGATCGCCACCGCCTTCGCGCCCTTGCCCACGGCGCTGGCGTTCAGGGAGATGCTCGGTGGTTCCGATATCTGGCTGCACGTGGTCTTGAGCCTGCAAAGGGTCGCCGTGGGCTTGGGGCTGGCCATCGTAATCGGCGTGCCGCTCGGCGTGCTGGTGGCCATGTCGAAGAGCTTTTCCGGCGCGGCCATGCCGCTGTTCCAGCTGCTGCGCATGATTTCGCCGCTGTCGTGGATGCCGATCGCCGTGATGGTGCTCGGCGTCGGCGACGCGCCCGTATACTTCCTGCTGGCGTTCGCGGCCGTCTGGCCCATCCTGCTCAATACGGCGGCCGGCGTGGCGCGGCTCGACCCGAACTGGCTGCTGCTGGCGCGCAGCCTGTCGGCCACGCGCAGCGAGATCGTCTTCAAGGTGATTTTGCCGGGCATCACGGCCGATATCCTGACGGGCGTGCGGCTGGCCATCGGCATCATCTGGATCGTGCTGGTGCCGGCGGAAATGCTGGGCGTATCGGCCGGCCTCGGCTACTTCATCCTCGACACGCGCGACCGCCTCGCGTATTCGGAGCTGATGGCCGCCATCGTGCTGATCGGGATGTTAGGTTTCATCCTCGACTACCTGGCCCGCGCCGCGCATGCGCGCTGGCTGCACGTCAAAAACTAGGCCGCCTTTTCCAGCGGCAGCGCAGCGGCCACGGCCGCCTGCGTTGCCGCCGCCAGCTCACGCCGGTGCGCGTCGGCCGTCGCCACTGGCGCCAGACAGGTCAGGCGCGCCGTGATCGGCGGGCCGCTCAGGATCGCCACCATGCTTTGCGCAAAGCTCATGTCGCCGATGAAGTCGACGGCGTGATGCAAGGCCCCCTTGTCATCCACGTACACGAGCGCGAACGGCTGCACCGGCACTTGCGCGTCGATGGCCGCCTCGAACAGGTTGGCGTGAAACGGCAGGATCTGCCCTTGCGCGGCGGTCGTGCCTTCGGGGAAAAACGCAATGCGTTCGCCCGCCGTCAATTTGTCCACCAGGCCCTGGAAGATCAGGCGCAGGTCGCGCTTGCTGCCGCGCGAAATGAAGATGGTGCCGGCGCGCCCCGCCAGCCAGCCGAGGATAGGCCAGGCGCGGATTTCCGCCTTGGCGACGAAACGGCAAGGGTGGACGGCATTGATGACGAAGATGTCGAGCCACGAGACGTGGTTCGCCACCATCATCGCATGGTCGAGTGCCGGCACGCTGTCCGCCGGCTGCGCCACGTGCACGCCGCAGATGTCGAGCAGCTGCGTCGACCAGCGGCGGATGCGCCGGTTGCGCCCTTCCAGGTCCAGCCAGGGAAAGAGCACGGCGCTCTTGGCCATGCCGCAGCTCAGGTGAATGGCGATGCGCGCGAGGCGGTAGGTAAGCAGAAGTTTCAAATGACACCAAGGTTGGAAGCAAAGCCATGCAGCTGCGTAGGTCGGCTTGGCAGCGCCCGCGAGGCGCTGCGTAAGCCGACAGGAGCCGCCATGGACTTGTCGGATTACGCGTACCGCTACTCCGACCTACGGCTCCGATACAAAAAATTAACGCTGAAACGCCACCTGTCCGGCAACGATGGTCGCCTTGACGATGCCGCTCAGCTCATAGCCGAGGAAAGGCGTGTGCTTGCCCTGGCTGGCCAGCGACGCCGACGACACGGTCCAGCGCGCGGCGGGATCGAAGACGCAGATGTCGGCCGCTTCGCCCACGGCCAGGCTGCCGGCCGGGATGCCGGCGACACGCGCCGCATCGGACGTGACCTTGGCCACGGCGCGCGCCAGCGGACGCTCGCCCGTTTGCGGCTGGTTCAAGGCGTAGTCGTCGGCCCATTTCAGGGCCAGCGACAACAGCAGTTCCAGGCCCGTGGCGCCGGGCGACGCTTCGCCGAACGGCAGCAGTTTTTCATCGTCGTCGACGGGCGTGTGGTCCGAGCACATGGCGTCGATCGTGCCGTCGAGCAGGCCGGCGCGGATCGCATCGCGGTCGCGCTGGCTGCGGAACGGCGGCGTGACGCGCGCGTTCGGGTCGAAGAAGCCGATGTCGGCGTCCGTCAGGTGCACATGGTGCACGCCGACGTCGCAGGTGACGGGCAAGCCTTCGGCCTTGGCGGCGCGGATCAGTTCCAGGCCCGCCGCCGACGAGATGCGGCACAGGTGCACGCGCGCGCGACTGGCGCGCATCAATTCAAAGATCGTGTGCAGCGCGATGGTTTCGGACATCACGGGCACGCCGGACAAGCCCAGGCGCGACGCCAGCGGACCGCTGTGGGCGATGCCGCCACGGCCGATGTGCGGGTCTTGCGGGCGCAGCCAGACCGTGTAGCCGAAGGTGTTCGCGTACTGCATGGCGCGCAGCAGCACGGTGGTGTCCTCGATCGGCTCTTCCGCCTGCGCGAAGCCAATGCAGCCCGCTTCCGTCAGTTCCGCCATTTCCGTCAGCGACTGGCCTTTCAAGCCCATGGTCAGCGCGCCCAGCGGGTGCACGTGGGCCTTGTTCTGCGTCTTGGCGCGGTATTTCAGCATCTCCACCAGGCCCGGCTCATCGAGCACGGGATCGGTGTCGGGCGGGCAGACCAGGCTCGTCACGCCGCCTTGCAGCGCCGCCTGCAGTTCCGATTCCAGGGTCGCCTTGTATTCGTAGCCCGGCTCGCGCAGGCGCGCGGACAGGTCGACCAGGCCGGGGGAAACCACCAGGCCGGCCGCGTCAAACGTGGTGTCGGCCTTGAAGCCGGCCGGGGCGCTGCCCACGGCCAGCACCTTGCCGTCGGCGATAAACAGGTCTTGCAAGCCATCGATGCCGTTGGCAGGGTCGATCAGGTGGCCGTTCTTGATATGTAGTGTCGTCATGCTCGCTTACTCGTCCTTGGGCTATCAGCCCTGATTACCAGCCAAAATACTCATTACCGCCATGCGCACGGCGATACCGAAGGTCACCTGCGGCAGGATCACCGCCTGCGGACCGTCGGCCACGGCCGAATCGATTTCCACGCCGCGGTTCATCGGGCCCGGATGCATGACGATGGCATCCGGTTTCGCCAGCGCCAGGCGTTCGGGCGTGAGGCCATAGCTCTTGAAGTATTCCTGCGCCGACGGCAGCAGCGCGCCGCTCATGCGCTCATTCTGCAGGCGCAGCATGATGATCACGTCCACGCCCTTGAGACCTTCATCCATGTTGGTGAAGGTGCGCACGCCCATCTGTTCCAGGCCGCCCGGCAGCAGGGTGTGCGGGCCGATGGCGCGCACTTCCGGCACGCCCAGCGTGGTCAGCGCATGGATGTCGGAACGGGCCACGCGGCTGTGCAGGATGTCGCCCACGATGGCCACCGTCAGGTTCGTGAAATCCTTCTTGTAATGGCGGATCGTGTACATGTCGAGCAAGCCCTGGGTCGGGTGCGCGTGGCGTCCGTCGCCCGCGTTGACCACGTGGACGTGCGGCTGCTTGGTGTCGATCAGGTGCTTGGCGATCAGGTAGGGCGCGCCCGACTGCGCGTGGCGCACGACGAACATGTCGGCGTGCATGGCCGACAGGTTGTCGATGGTGTCGAGCAGCGATTCGCCCTTGCTGGCCGACGAGGCCTGGATGTTCAGGTTGATGACGTCGGCCGACAGGCGCTTCGAGGCGATTTCGAAGGTGGTGCGGGTGCGCGTGGAGTTTTCAAAGAACAGGTTGAAAACGCTCTTGCCACGCATCAGCGGCACCTTTTTCACGTCGCGGTCGGAAATGCCGACGAACGAGGAAGCCGTGTCGAGGATATGGTTGACGATAGACTTCGGCAAGCCTTCGATCGTCAGCAGATGTTGCAGTTCGCCGTGTTTATTCAGTTGCGGATTAAGCATGGTTGTTATCTATGGTGAGCGTGAATTTTCCATCGTCGGCTTGCTTCAGGACCAGGGCCTGGCCCGGCGGCACGGCAGTGAAGGCGGCCACGAAATCGGCGGCCACTGGCAGCTGGCGTTCGCCGCGGTCGACCAGGGCCGCCAGCATGATCTTGGCCGGGCGGCCATAGTCGAACAATTCGTTGATGGCCGCGCGCGTGGTGCGGCCCGTGTACAGCACGTCGTCGACCAGCAGGATGGTGGCGCCGGCCACGTCGAAGCTGATTTGCGTCGGCTTGACGTCCGCATGCAAGCCCTTCTGGGCAAAGTCGTCGCGGTAGAAGGACACGTCGAGCACGCCCAGGCGGTCGAGCAGATTCAGATCGCGCGCCAGGCGTTCAGCCAGCCAGGCGCCGCCCGAATGGATGCCGACGATGGCCACGTTGGGGATGCCCGCCAGGCCGCTCCGCACCTGCTGCAGCAAATCTGCATACAGGGCCTCGGCGTCGAGTTGGGAAGGATTCGCAGGATGCGGCATAGAGTTCTTAATCATTCAGGGAGGGAGTCTAGGGTCAGATTAATAATTCGCGTCGAAATACTGTTGCAGGATGATGGCGGCGGCGCGGTCATCGATCACTTCGCCGCGCTTGGCGGCGATCACGGCCGAGGAATAGCGCTCGTCGACCAGTTCCACGGGCAGGTTGAAGCGGCCATGCACCTGGTTGGCGAAACGGCGGCAGCGCGCGCTCATCTCGTGTTCCGTGCCATCGGGGTGGCTGGGCAAGCCCACCACGATGCGGCTGGCGCCCCACTCCTTGATCAGGTTATCGATGGCGGCAAACTTCGGTTCGTTCGCCGTGGCCGTGATCACGCTGAGCGGCTTGGCCTGGCAAATCATGGTATTGCCGATGGCCACGCCGATGCGTTTCAAGCCGAAATCGAAGGCAAGGATGGTGTCGATGGCGTTACCGCTCATGCGTGGCCAGCCTCGCTCGCCAGCATGAGGGGATCGATACCGAGCAACTTGATGGCCGCCACGTAGCGCTGTTCGATGGGGAAATCGAACAGGATATCGGCCGAGGCGCCTACCGTCAGCCAGCCGTTGCGGCCGATCTCGTCTTCCAGCTGGCCCGGGCTCCAGCCCGAGTAGCCGATCGAGACGAGCATGCGCTCGGGGCCATCGCCCTTGGCGACGGCTTCGAGCACGTCGATCGAGGTGGTAAACGCCACTTCATCGGTCACCGTCAGCGACGAGGAATAGCGCGCGCCCGGCGTGTGCAGCACGAAGCCGCGGTCATCCTGCACGGGGCCGCCGAACATGATCGGCTCGTTGATGATGGGCGTGTCGCTGCCAGCCTCGAGTTTCAGGTCGATGCGGTCGAACAGCACTTCCATGGTCATGTCGGTGGGTTTGTTGATGACGACGCCCAGCACGCCGTTTTCATTGTGTTCACACACGTACACGACCGTGCCGCCGAAGATCGGATCTTGCATGGCCGGCATCGCAATCAGGAAATGGTTCGCCAGATTCAGGGTGGAGGAACCGGTCGCGGCCGGCTCTCCCACACCCTGCATCAGACGATGTCCTGGTAGAGTCTGGTCGATTTTACTCTTTTTCATACGCGATGCTCTCTCTGTGGGCTTGCTGGCAAGTCTCGCTTACCCCGCTATCGTACGCCCGGCGCAAGCGGCCGCATATCTTGGGCGGCGCGCACCGTGGTGCCAGGCGTTATTCTTGTTATGTTATAAATTAATGATCAATTCGCTATGCCTGCAGGCGCATTTCAATGCCAATTGTAAAATTGATTGCAAAATCGCTGTCGCACATAAAGTACCGCGAACATACCCGCTAGTTTACACTGAATTGCCGCCGCAGCGACGCCAAAGGCGCGACGCGAGCGGCCATAAAGCCCTGTTGACGGCAAAAAATCGCCTATCTTTGACCTTGAACACGCGAAATAATGACAATTAAGACTTCCCTGGTATGGTTCCGCCGCGATCTGCGCGCGTTTGACCATGCTGCACTGCATCACGCCCTGCGTCAAAGCCAGGCCGTGCATTGCGTCTTCGTATACGACACCGCCATCCTGGCAGCCCTGCCGCGCCGCGACCGGCGGATCGACTTCATCCATGCCAGCGTGGCCGAGCTGGCCCATGAGCTGCGCCAGCTGGGCGGCGACCTGATCGTGCTGCACGCGGACGCGGCCGAGGCGATTCCGCGCCTGGCCGCCGAATTGAACGCCGACGCCGTCTTTGCCAACCACGACTACGAACCGCAGGCGATCGCCCGCGACGCCACGGTGGCCGCCGCGCTCACGCACAACGCGCGCCTGTGGTTCAGCTTCAAGGACCAGGTCATCTTTGAAAAGGACGAGGTATTGACGCTCTCGGCCAAACCCTACACCGTCTATACGCCGTATAAAAATGCCTGGCTGAAGAAAATGCGCGCCGAACCCGCCTGCCTGGCGCCGTTCGCTATCGAGCCGCATGCGGCCAGCCTGGCGCCGCCCCGCGCCGGCACGCCGTCGCCCCTGCCCAGCTTGGGCGAACTGGGGTTCGAGGCCAGCAACCTGGCCGAACTGGCCATCCCCACCGGCATGTCGGGCGCCAGCGCGCTGTTCGAGGATTTTTTGCCGCGCGTGGCCCGCTATGACGTGGCGCGCGATTTTCCCGCCCTGAAGGGACCGTCCTACCTGTCCATGCATTTGCGCTTCGGCACCGTGTCGCTGCGCTATCTGGTGCGCACCGTGGTCGACCTGATGGACCGGGGCGGCGGCGGCGATGGGGCGCCCGTGTGGCTGGCCGAACTGATCTGGCGCGATTTCTACGCCATGATTTTGTACCAGAACCCGCACGTGGAAGGCGGCGCCTTTAAACCGGCCTACGACGCCATCGTCTGGGAAACGGGAGCCGAGGCCGATGCCGCCTTTGCTGCCTGGTGCGGGGGCCGCACCGGCTATCCTCTGGTCGACGCGGCCATGGCACAGCTGAACCAGACGGGCTATATGCACAACCGCCTGCGCATGGTCACGGCCTGCTTTCTGATCAAGGATCTGGGCATCGACTGGCGCCGCGGCGAAGCGTATTTCGCGCTGCATCTGAACGACTTCGACCTGGCCTCGAACAACGGCGGCTGGCAATGGGCGTCGTCGTCCGGCTGCGATGCGCAGCCTTACTTCCGCATCTTCAATCCCATCACGCAGTCGGAAAAATTCGACGCCGGCGGACGCTTCATCCGCCGCTACCTGCCGCAGCTGAAGGCGCTGGGCGACAAGGAAATCCACGCGCCCTGGCTGGTGCCGCGCATGCTGCTCGAGCAAAAAAACATCGTGCTGGGACGCGACTATCCGGAACCCATCGTGCAGCACGACGAGGCGCGCAAGGAGACCCTGGAGCGCTATGCCGTGGTGAAGGTGGTGGGGTAAGCAGGTAATTGATTGGCATTACGGTGATGTCGGGTTACGCGCTGCGCGCTAACCCGACCTACCCGACATGCGCCATCGTGCAAGAGCGTAGGTCGGATTGGCGGGGCAAGGCCCCGCGTAATCCGACAACATCGTTGGCGCTTGTGACGGCGTCGTGTTACACCACGCCGTCGGCCAGCAAGCGTCCCACCTCGGCCAGCAATTCCTCTTCCTGGAACGGCTTGCCGAAATACGCATTCACGCCCAGTTCGAATGCATGCGCGCGGTGCTTGTCGGCGCTGCGCGAGGTGATCATGATGACGGGGATGGCGCGCGTCTTGTCGTCGCTGCGCACATTGCGCGTCAAATCAAAACCGTCCATGCGCGGCATTTCCACGTCGACCAGCAGCAGCGCCGGCATGGCGGCCGGTTCCAGCGCATGCAGCTGCTCCAGCGCATCGAGGCCATCCTTGGCCAGCAGCACCTGGTAGCCTTCGCGCTCGAACAGGCGCTGCATCACGCGGCGCACCGTCAGCGAATCGTCGACCACCATCACGCGCACGGCTGGCACGGCCAGCACGCTGGAAGCGGCGTGCTGCTCGCGGCTGGCCAGCGCATATTGCGACAGCAGTTCCGGATGGTGCTCGAGGTGCTGCGCCAGCGCCACCGGGTTGAGGATCAGCACGATGTCGCCCGTGCCCAGCACCGTGGCGCCGGCGATGCCCGGCATGCGCGCCAGTTGCGGCCCCACGTGCTTGACCACGACCTCGCGGTTGCCCACCACGTCATCGACCTGCAAGGCCAGCCTGTCATTGCCATTCCGGAGCAACAGCACCGGCGCATGGCGCTGCGTGGCCTGCTCCGCCGGCGTCTCGCCCAGCATGGCCGACAGGTGATGCAGCGCCAGCGACTGCCCGTGCGACTCGATGCGCCCGGCCGCCCGCACCTGCTCCAGCTGTTCGCCTTTCAGGTGCAGCACCTGCTCGACCAGCACCGACGGCAAGGCATACGTCTTGCCGTTCGCCGCCAGCAGCACCACCTGGGTGACGGCCAGGGTCAGCGGCAGGTGGATGGTGAAGCGCATGCCCAGGCCCGCCTGCGTCTGCGTTTCCACGCGCCCGCCCAGGGCCAGCGCTTCGGAGCGCACGATGTCCATGCCAAAACCGCGTCCTGCCAGTTCCGTCAGGCTGTCGGCGGTGGAAAATCCGGGCGTGAAAATCAGCTCGGCCGCCTGCGCGTCGCTCAAAGGCGCATCCGTCGGCACCAGGCCGGCGCCGTGCGCCTTGGCGCGGATGCGTTCCAGGTCCAGCCCCGCGCCATCGTCGGAAAAAGCGATCGCCACTTCATTGCCCTGCTGGCTGACCTGCACCAGCAGCTCGCCCGTCTCGCTCTTGCCAGCAAGCAGGCGCGCATCGCGCGGCTCGACGCCGTGCACGATGGCGTTGCGCAGCAGGTGTTCGAAGGGCGCGGCCATGCGTTCGAGCACGCTGCGGTCGATTTCCACGCCGCCGCCGCGGATGTCGAGGTTGACGCGCTTGTCGACTTCCTTGGCGCTTTGCCGCGCCACGCGGAACAGGCGTTCGGCGATGCTGGCAAACGGCACCATGCGGATCTGCATCAGGTCGCGCTGCAGCTCGCGCGTCAGCCGCGCCTGCAGCACCAGGTCGTCCGTCACCGCATCGACGCTGTGGCTGAGGTTTTCATGGAACGAGGCCACGTCGTTGACGCTTTCGGCCATCATGCGCGTGAGTTCCTGCAGGCGCGTAAAGCGGTCGAATTCGAGCGGGTCGAATTCGCGCTCGCTGCCGACCGCCATGCGCGAAGCGATCTGCGATTCGGCCTGCATTTCCACTTCGCGCAACTGGCGCCGCAGGCGCGCCAGGTTGTCGGAAAATTCGGACAGCGAAGCGCCCAGCACGCCCACTTCATTTTCCATCTTCGAGCGCGTGATCGACACTTCGCCGGCCTGGTTCACCAGGCGGTCGAGGATATCGGCGCGCACGCGCACCAGCGCCGCCTTCGGTTCGGCCACCGGGGTGTCTTCCATGCCCGGCAAGGGCAGCAACGGTTGCTGCAGCTGCTCGAACAGGTGCAGCGCATGGTCGTAATGGGCCAGCAATTCTTCGAAAGCTTGCGGCGTGGCGGTGCCCGCGTGCAGCATGTTTTCGATATGCGTCTCGATTTCATGCGCATGCTGGCCCAGACGCATGGCGCCGGCCATGCGCGCGCTGCCCTTGACGGTGTGCAGGGTGCGCAGCAGCATCTGCGCCTGGCCGCTGTCGTGCGGCTGCTGCTGCCAGCTGCGCAGCGCCTCGCCGATCTGCGGCAGCAGGTCGGCGCCCTCTTCCAGGAAGACGGACAATAAATCGAGGTCGAGTTCATCGCTGATGCCGGCGCTCGCCGCCAGCAGCGCGGCCGCATCGGCCGGCATGATGGCCGGTGCCGGCGCTTCCGGCGCCGCATGCTCCAATGGCGGTGCGTGTTCGAAACCGGCATCGAACAGGTCGTCGCTGGCGCCACTCTCCTGCGTCGGCGCCTGCGCTGGCGCCGGTGCCGGCACTTCGGCCAGCGGCTCGGCAGGCTGCGCCGGCGTACCGACGATGCTGGCGTAAGCCTCCGCAAACAGGGCGTCAAGGCGGTCTTCCTTGCTTTCGCCAGGCGGCGCCGTCAAGGCGCGCCACAGAGTGTTGAGCGCTTCGATCATGTCCGGCTGCGTTGGCGCCAGCTCGCCCAGCGCGAACGCCTGCAGCATTTGTCCGATGCGCTGCGTGGCCTGCTCCAGCACGTCGTGCTGTTCGGCGCGCAGGCCGGCCAGTGGCGGCACCACCGTTTCAATCACCGTTTCCAGCGCGTGCGCCAGGTCGCGCAGGGACTGGAAGCCCACCGTGCCGGACGTCCCCGCCAGCGTATGCACGGCTTGCAGCGCCTCGGCGCTGACGGCGCGCGGTTCATGGCGCCACTCGCCGAAATCGCGCGTGAGCACGCGCAGCAATTCATCCGTCTCGGCCAGGTAGATGTTGTACAAAGGCAGGCTGATGCGCAGTTCGCCCACGTGCTTGAGGTGATCGTCCGGCGCTTCGTGGAGCGCGGGCGCCGTGGCCAAAGGAAGTCCGATCACATTGCCATTGCCGGCCAACGGCGCGGCCGGGCGCGGCTTGCGCAGTTCGAACGGTCCCCCTTCGCGCACGCGCTCGGCCGCCGCCAGCAGCATGCCGGCCTCGCGCTCGCGCCCCGCGCCACCTTCCAGTTCGGCCACCCATTCGCTGAGCTGGTACCAGCCGTAATTGAGCAAGGTAAACAAGTCGTCGCTGGCGGGACGCGCTTCGGCCAGCCAGGTATTCATGACGCGCTCGATGGCGCCGGCCGCTTCGGCAAACTGCGCCAGGCCGATCATGCGGCTGCTGCCTTTCAGGGTATGGAACGAGCGGCGCAGCATGGCCAGGTGGTCGCCACTGGCGGCCTGCTCGCGCGGCAAGGCCAGGGTGGTGTCGATGAAGGCCAGCACTTCGCGCGCTTCGGCGATGAAAATGTCGAGCATCTCCGCGTCGACGTCGGTCACGGCCGGTGCGGCATGCATGCCGGCGGGTGCTGTGGGCGCCAGGGCCTGGTCGAGCAAAGGTACCGGTACGGCGCCGGCGGCGGCGACTTTTTCAAATGGCAGCGCGCGGAAAGTGCCGGCGGCCGCATCGAAATGGAAACGCCCGCTGGCCGCCTGCGCGTTGCGGCCCAGCATATCGACAAAAAAGCCCAGCGCGCTGACATTTTGCGCGATCTCGTCGAGCGCCTCGGCGTGCGCGTCCGCCCTGGTCGCCGCCTTGGCGTCGCCACCGGCCAGCTGCCGCACGGCCGCATCGACCTGCAGCACGGCGGCGCGCGCGTCTTCCTGTCCCAGCCCGGCCAGCTGCCGCTGCAACTGCTCCAGCACGGGCGCAACGCCATCGAGCGCCCCCGCCGTTCCCGCACCCGCGGCATCCGCGTAGTAGGCGTTGAGCACCTTTTCCACCTGGCGCAGGCCCGTCTTCATGTCCTCGGCCAGCGCGGCCACGGTCTGGCCCTGTTCGATCTGGCGCGACAGCTCGCCCGCCGTGACGGGCGGCGGCGCTTCGCCGGCCAGCAGCGCCTGCAGGCGCGCGGCGATGGTTTCCGCATTGCCGGCGAAATCGTCGGGCAGGCGGCGCAGCTGCTCCAGTCCCGTGTCGGCAAACAGCAGCGCCATGCCGATTTCATTCTCCAGGGCCGCGCTGCGCCCGCTGGCCACGGCTTGCCGCGCCACGGCCGCGCATTCGCGCAGCAGGCTGGCCAGGGCCGGCTGCTTCAAGGTCTCCACATGTGCCGCCACCTGTTGCAGCGACGCTTCAAAATCCGGGCCCAGGACAGGATCGAGGTCGGCTTGCGCCAGGCGGCTCCAGCTGGCGCGCGCCTGCGCCAGGGCCGCGCGGGCGCCTTGCAAGGCATCCTGGTCGACCTGGCCGTAGCGCCGCGTTTCCACGTCGGCGGGCAGCATGCCGTCCAGGGCGAAAGCGGCGCGCAGCTGGCGTGCCTCCGGCGTCGGCTCGGGCGCCGCGGCGATGAAGAACAGGGCGTCGCGCAGCATCGCTTCGGGCAGGCTGGCCGTGCCCTGCGCCAGGCGGCGCAACTGCAGGTTGATCAGGCCGAACAGCTGCTTGACGTTGAGCGTGCCCATGCCCTCGCCGCTGGCCGCCAGCCCCGCGAACGCCTGCATGGCGAACCAGAAGGTGCGCGCCGGCGCTTCCTGCTGCGCGTCGGCCACCAGGGTCAAGGTGGCGTGCAGCTCGCCCGCGTGCTGGCGCCGCGCCCCATCATCCTGCGCCTTCAGGAAGGGCAGCAGGGACTTTTCAAAGCGCCCGCGCCAGGCAGGATAGTCCGCCACGGGCGGCGTGTCGGCCAGCGCGATGGCCTGCCCTTCCAGCATGGCGGAGGGCGGGAAAAACAGGTCGGCCGGGTGGATGCGCTCGGCGCCCAGCAGGTTTTGCAGGTCGCGGTAGTAGGGGAACAAACGCGCCGGCTGCGGCGGCGTGCCGGCCACCAGGTCTTCCAGGTATTCGGTCAGGGCCTGATACAGTGCGGCGACGATCTGCGCATGGTCCAGCGTGTATTCGAGGCTGCCGTCGCGAAAGCGCGCCAGCGCCTGTTCCGCGCCGTCCGTCAGCAGGCTGGCGCCGGCCACGTCCACCATCACCAGCGCGCCATGCGCCTGGTGCAGGTGCGAGCGCGCATGCTGCAGGGCCGTGGCGCGTTCCTCGCGTTCGCGGCCGCCCGCTTCGAACAGGGCCGTTTTCGAGCGGCCCAGCGCTTCGCGGATTTCCACCATCACCCAGGACAAAGGTTCGCTGTCGAACGGCTTGGACTGCTGTGGACTATCTGGTGTGCTCATGCATGCCTCGGTAAAGAAATCGCCCTGGCTTGGCGCGACGTTCAGGCGGCGACGCGGAAGCGCGACACCGAGTTTTTCAGTTCCTGCGCCAGCATCGACAGTTTATGGATCGACTGCGCCGTTTGCTGCGTGCCGTCCTGCGTCTGCTCCGTCACGCTCAGGATATGCTGGATATTCAAGGCCACGCCGCTGGCCGAACCGGCCTGCGTACCAGTGGCGAACGAGATGCCCTGTATCAGTTCGGCCAGGTGTTTCGACACCTGGCTGATGTCGTTCAAGGCCGCTCCGGCCGCGTCGGACAGGCGCGCGCCCTCGACCACGCCCTGCGTGGACGTTTCCATCGCCCGCGTCGCATCCTGGGTATCGGCCTGGATGGTGCGCACCAGCGCGCCGATCTGCTTGGCGGCCGCGGCCGAGCGTTCGGCCAGGCGCTGCACTTCCTCGGCGACGACGGAAAAGCCGCGCCCCGCCTCGCCGGCCGATGCGGCCTGAATGGCGGCGTTCAGCGCCAGCACATTGGTCTGCTCGGTGATGTCGGAAATGAGCTCGGTGATTTCGCCGATTTCCTGCGACGATTCGCCCAGGCGCTTGATGCGCTTGGACGTATCCTGGATCTGCTCGCGGATTTCATGCATGCCCTTGATGGCGTTTTCCACCGCCGTCGAACCCTGCTGCGCCGCCGCCACCGACTGGCGCGCCACGTCGGCCGAGACGCTGGCCGACTTCGACACGTCGGTAATCGCATTGGCCATCTTGACCACGGTGGCGCTGACGCCCTGGATTTCGCGCGACTGCTGCTGCGACGCGATCAGCAGCTTGCTGGAGATGCTTTGCGCCTGCGTCGAGGCGCGGTTGACCTGTTCGGCCGTCGCCGTCACCCGTCCCACCAGGCCGCGCAATTCCTCGACCGTGTAGTTGACGGAATCGGCGATGGCGCCCGTGATGTCTTCCGACACGGTGGCCTGCACCGTCAGATCACCATCGGCGACCTTCTGCAATTCGTTCATCAGGCGCAGGATGGCTGCCTGGTTCTGGTCATTCCTGGCCTTCGCCGCTTCCTCTTTTCCCTGCGACTGGAGGCGCAGGATTTCCGCCTCCTGGCGCCGCCGCTCGGCGTCGCGCGTGCGGTTGACGGAGTCCTGCAGCAGCACCCTGCCGATGCCGGCCGCCGCGATCAGGGTCAGCAACACGCCGCCGACCATCATCCAGAAGGCCATGCCCAGGGTTTCCTGGTTCACGTGGTACATCTGCTGCAGTAGGGTCAAACGCTGGCGCAGATCTTCGTTCTCGTTGAAGATCAGCTGTTCGGCGCTTTTCGCCGAACTGAATTTATCGAGCCGGTCGAGTATCGACGACACCAGCTTCTGGTAAGTGTCGAAACTGGCTTTCAGCGCCACCAGCCGGTCGCGCAGTTCGGCGTCGCGCGTGGGCGCCAGTTGCAGCGGCACGCTGCCATTCAACAGCCCTTCGACGGCGGTGCGGAAATACGTCGTGTCGCGCCCCAGCGAAAACGCCGTTTCCGAGCTGATGCTGCCCGACGACAGGAACTCGCTGGCGCTGCGGCTCATGCGCTGGCTCAGCATCATCAGGCGGCCGATGACGGCAAGGTCGCGCGCATTGCCGCCGCGCTGCACCTTCAGGGCCGCGACTTCCTCGGTCTGCGCCAGCAACGCCGGCGACAGCGCGTTCAATTGCTGCAAGGTCTTGTCGAATTCGCCCAATTCAGGTTTCAGGCGCAGGATGGTGCTGGCCGCGCGGTCGCTGCTGGCCCACTTCTTGCGCGCGTCGGCCACGGCCGCCAGCAGGGCGGAACGCGACTCGCCGATATCGCGGCCGTGATACGTCCCGCCGCGCAGCATCAGGCGGAAATCCTGGTTCAGTTCATTGCGGCTTTCCTCGAGCTGACGGAACGCTTCCGGATTGCCTTGCACGGCGTTCGGCGCGGCCTTGCCGATGCGCTGCGAATGCATCAGCGCATCACTGGCCAGCTGCGTCTGCGCCGAGGCGATATTGCCGCTGCGCGTATTGAGGCCCACGAACAGCAGGCTGGCGGCCAGGCTCAGGGCCATCACCGTCGACAGGATGCTCAGCTGCTTTTGCAGCGGCAAATGGCCGATCAGCGGCAGCTTCAAGTCGCGCACCGGCGTGCTGGCCAGCGACTTGCGCCGTCCCAGCGCGTCGCGCAGGCGCAGCGGCAGGTCGGCCGCCGATGCCGGCTCGCCGGGCGCGTGCTCCGCTTCGGGCATCGCGGCCGCCAGGATGGGGGAATGGGCGCCCATCAGCAAATATCCTTGTAGTCGGCGAGGCCGCCAAAGCCGGCATCGAGGAAGCGTTCCGCTTGCGCCAGCTGCGCCAGGTCCAGGCGCAGCCACTGCTGCCCTTCGCTGTCGCGCAGCGCCTGCGCTGCCCACGACGGCGGTGCATCCGGCACGGAGACGGGCTGCATCGTGCGCAGCTGGCGCAAGCCCAGTACGCGCTCGACCAGCAGTGCGCAATTGAGGCCCAGGCGCGGAGAAAAAGTGATGATGCGGCAGTGATTGCCGGGCGCGCAAGCCGGTTCGCCCATGTAGCGGGCCAGGTCGACGACGCCCGTCAGGCGTCCGCGCATGGCCGCCAGGCCCAGGTACCAGTCCTGCGCCAGCGGCACGCCCTGGATCTGCACGCCGGCGGCAATGACGATTTCACCAAGCTGCGTCAGGTCGAGCAGGCAGGGCCGGCCACCGAGCATCACGCCCAGTTCCTTGCGCGCAGCCAGCGCGCCGCTGCGCGCCGCCTGTATCCGCTCGATCAATTGAAGCTGATACTGGCGCAAGCGCCCCTGCCGCGTGCCCGTCTCGAAAGATGGCATGGCGGCAGCGGCGGGCGGAAAGGCCGCTGTAGGCACGCCGAGACCTGGCATCGTTTGCATGCTCAGGAAAGCGCGGCGATCTTGGCCAGCAGCTCGGCTTCGACCACCGGTTTGACCAGGTAATCGCGCGCGCCCTGGCGCAAGCCCCAGATGCGGTCCGTTTCCTGGCTCTTGCTGGAACAGATAATCACCGGCACGTCCTGCAGTTCGGGATCGCGCGCAATCGCGCGCGTGATCTGAAAGCCAT
The DNA here is from genome assembly GCF_058796955.1 of Janthinobacterium sp. GW823-FHT03B06. Taxonomy (NCBI): domain Bacteria; kingdom Pseudomonadati; phylum Pseudomonadota; class Betaproteobacteria; order Burkholderiales; family Oxalobacteraceae; genus Janthinobacterium; species Janthinobacterium sp. GW823-FHT03B06. Next base: position 121,490 of record NZ_JBXAJE010000007.1, on the reverse strand, counting down.
TCGCACCGGGCATCACCACGTCCATCAGGATCAGGTCGGGCCTGGCCTCTTTGAGTTGCGCCAGCGCGTCGGCGCCGTCCTGCGCCGTGAGGACGGCATAACCGGCACGCACCAGCATCTCGCTCAGGTAGTAGCGTTCTGTCGGCGAGTCATCGACGATCAGAATTGTGTGTATGGCCATCTGCTTCCTTGCTGCGTTGTCAATCAATAAAAACACTTACTCAAAATGCCCGGCCAGGTGCAGCCGCACGGCCTCCAGCAACGCCTCGCGCGCCAGCGGCTTGACCAGGCAGGCGCTGGCGCCCGCCATGGCGCCGCGCGCCCGGTCGAACAAGCCTTCCTTCGACGACAGCATCAGCACCGGCGTGGCGTGATACGCGGCGCTGGCCTTGATCAGCGCGCAGGTGCGGTAGCCGTCCAGGCGCGGCATCATAATGTCGCACACGATCAGCGCCGGCTGGCAGTCGGCGATCTTGGCCAGGGCCGCAAAGCCGTTTTCCGCCACCACCACGTGGTAACCGGCCTCGCCCAGTATCTTCGCGGCAGCGCTGCGTATCGTCGCGCTGTCGTCGATGACGAGTACCGTGACGCCGGCACACACGGCATCGGACGGCGCCTCTGGCAAGGAAGATCGCGTCATGTGATTATTCGACAATTTTTCATACCATAGCACAGGCAGCCGCGACACCTGCGTGCGGCAGCGGCATCCCGTGGACCTGATTGATTACAGCGCTACCATCTCGAAATCATCCTTGCGCGCACCGCATTCAGGACAGGTCCAGTTCATCGGAACATCGGCCCAACGCGTGCCGGGAGCGATGTCTTCGTCGGGCAAGCCGGCCGCTTCATCATAAACCCAGCCGCAAATAAGACACATCCACGTTTGGAATTGCTGCGTTGTTTCGTTGCTACTCACGTTCTGCCACCCTTCAATCAAGTAAAATGCTGAATTAGGTATCTTAATCTACCCGCCGTGCAAAACCAAACTTCTCCCCTCATATTAAGCTTCGGCGTGTCCGATCCGGTCGGCGCGATCGGTATCCAGGCCGATCTGGCCACGTTTTCAGCCTTCGGCTGCCATGGCCTGTCGGTCACCACGGGCCTGCTGATCAGCGATACGGCACGCGTGGAAGACGTGCAGGCGGTCGACCCGGACTGGGTTTCCGACCAGGCGCGCGTGCTGCTGGAAGACATGTCCGTGGCCGCCATCAAGATCGGCGCGCTGGGCAGCGTGGAAAACGTCACGGCCATCGCCGAAATCGTCTCCGACTATCCGAACGTGCCGCTGATCCTCGATCCCTTCATTTCGGCGCTGCCGGAACAGGGCATGGACGACGAGGACATCCTCACCGCCGTGCGCCAGTTGCTGATCCCGCAAACGACCCTGCTGGTGCTCTCGCCGGTGGAACTGGAGCGCCTGGCCGAGACCTGGCGCGACGCCGATCCGGACGACACCCTGCAAAACGACGTCGATTACCTGGTGGCGCTGGGCTGCGAGTACGTGCTTGTCACCGGCATGCCGGCCGACGCCAGCAAGTCCGGCATGGGCGAAGGCAAGCTGCGCGCCAATACCCTGTTCGGCGAGGACGGCGTGGTGCGCCACGACGAATGGCAGCACCTGCCCGGCATCTTCAACGGCGCCGGCAGCACCCTGTCGGCGGCGGCCACCGCCCTGCTGGCCCTGGCGGAAAACGAAGACGATGTGCCGCAAGTGGTCGTGGCGGCGCAGGAATTCACGGCCGGCGCGTTGGCCCACGCGCAGCGCCACGGCATGGGCAAGCTGGTGCCGAACCGGCTGTTCCGGCAGCAGCGCCAGCACGGCGCCCAATAATCCCGTCCAGACAAACACAGACGACACAGACAACGATCCACTCTCAAGGCACGATTATCATGACGACGACTTCACAGAACGACATCCTGTTTGCCCGCGCACAAAAAACCACGCCAGGCGGCGTCAACTCGCCCGTGCGCGCCTTCCGCTCCGTGGGCGGCACGCCGCGCTTCATCACGCGCGCCGAAGGCCCGTACTTCTGGGACGCGGACGGCAAGCGCTATATCGACTACATCGGCTCGTGGGGCCCGGCCATCGTCGGCCACGCCCACCCGGAAGTGGTAAAGGCGGTGCAGGATGCGGCCGCGCTGGGCCTGTCGTTCGGTGCGCCGACCGAAGGCGAAGTGCTGATGGCCGAGGAAATCACGCGTCTGGTGCCGTCGATCGAGCAGGTGCGCCTGGTGTCGTCGGGCACGGAAGCGACCATGAGCGCCCTGCGCCTGGCGCGCGGCGCCACGGGACGCGACAAGATCGTCAAGTTCGAAGGCTGCTACCACGGCCACGCCGATTCGCTGCTGGTCAAGGCGGGCAGCGGCCTGCTCACCTTCGGCAACCCGACGTCGGCCGGCGTGCCGGAAGATTTTGTCAAGCACACCCTGGTGCTCGACTATAACAACGTGGAACAGCTGAAGGACGCCTTCGACAGCTTCGGCGCGGAGATCGCCTGCGTCATCGTCGAACCGGTGGCCGGCAACATGAACCTGGTAAAAGCCACGCCGGCATTCCTGCAGGCGATGCGCGAGCTGTGCACGCAGCACGGCGCTCTGCTCATTTTCGATGAAGTAATGTGCGGCTTGCGCGTGGCCCTGGGCGGCGCGCAGGCGCTGTACGGCATCCAGCCCGACCTCACCGCGCTGGGCAAGGTGATCGGCGGCGGCATGCCGGTGGCGGCCTTCGGCGGCAGCGCGGCGCTGATGCACAACATGGCGCCGCTGGGCGCCGTCTACCAGGCCGGCACCTTGTCCGGCAACCCGGTCGCCGTGGCGGCCGGCATGGCCACCCTGAAACTGATCCAGCAGCCGGGCTTCTACGAGCAGCTGGGCTCCACGGCCAAGCGCCTGGCCGAAGGCCTGACCGCCGCCGCCAAGGAGGCAGGCGTGGTGTTCTGCGCCGACTACATCGGCGGCATGTTCGGCATTTATTTTAGCGAAACGCCGCCGACCAGCTACGCGGAAATGATGGCGGGCGACCGCAGCAAGTTCAACGCCTTCTTCCACGCCATGCTGGACGAAGGCGTGTACTTCGCGCCCGCCGCCTTCGAGGCGGGCTTCGTCTCGGCGCAGCACGATGACGCCGTCATCGACGCCACCATCGCTGCCGCGCGCAAGGTCTTTGCTAAATTAGCATAAGCACAATCAGACGGTCGCGGTGTCCATCACCGCGGCCACCAGCGCCGGCAGCCTGGCCATGTCGTTGAACACGACATGCGCGCCGGCCGCTTTCAACCTATCTTCCTGGCCTGCGGCGATATGCCCGCCGCCGATGAATCCCAATACCGTCATGCCCGCCGCCACGGCGGCCGTCACGCCCGTCACGCTGTCTTCCAGCACCAGGCATTGGCTTGGCGGCACGCCAAACGCGGCAGCCGCCGCCAGGTAGACGCCCGGATGCGGCTTGGCATGGCCCACCAGGTCCGGCGTAAACACGCGCTTGTCGAACAGCGGCGCCATGCTGGTCCGCTCGAGCGCCGACAGCACGCGCGCGCTGACGCTGTTCGAGGCCACGGCCTTGGGCAGCGCAATGGCGGCCAGCGCCTGCGCCACGCCGGGCACGGCGCGCAATTGCGCGTCGCAAGCGGCATCGACGGCGTTGCCGATGGCCATGATCTCGTCGGCCGGCAATTGCGGCAAGCCCAGCTCCTTGTAGATATCCTGCATCAGCGGCACCAGGCGCTGGCCCAGGCGCGGCTCGATCAAGCCTTGCAGGGTGACGCCCTCGGGCAGGTTCGGCAGGCGCGGCCCCAGCAACTCCAGCAGCGCTTGCAGGGCCACGGCTTCGCTGTCGATCAGCACGCCATCGCAGTCGCTGATCAGATGGGTAAAGCGCGGTGGGGTGATGGCGGTATCAGGCATGGACTCTCCAGAAGACAACGGTGACGGGAAATGCGGCGGCCAGCCGGCCAAGGCTGGCATCGCAACGATCATAGGTGGAACAGGCGGACGCTGCCACGCAGAAAACGACTCAATGACGATACTTTTCTGCAAAAGACAGACTACGGGGAAAAGACTGGCTCAACACAGGCAACGTAGATACCAATTCAATACCACGCAATACCAGTGATTATCGCTGATTTTTGAATTTGCTGCGCTCGCCTTGAAACCGGGACGCGGGAGCGTCCCGGCGATGCTGCTTATTTCAGCCAGCCGCGGTGGCGGAAGTACAGGAAGGGCGCGATGGCGCTGGTGATCATCAAGCCCCAGGCCCATGGATAGCCGAACGACCATTCCAGCTCCGGCATCAGCTTGAAGTTCATGCCGTACACGCTGGCGATCAGGGTAGGCGGCAGGAAGGCCACGCTGGCCACCGAGAAGATCTTGATGATCTTGTTCTGGTTGATGTTGATGAAGCCGACGGTGGCGTCCATCAGGAAGTTGATCTTGTCGAACAGGAACGAGGTGTGGCCATCGAGCGATTCGATGTCGCGCAAAATCTGGCGCGCTTCCTCGAACTGCTCGGAATTGAGCAAGCGGCCGCGCATCAGGAAGCTCACGGCGCGGCGCGTATCCATCATGTTGCGGCGGATACGGCCATTCAAATCTTCCTCGTGGGCAATAGCATTCAGCGCTTCGGCCGCGTGCGCATCGGTAAATTCCTTTTGCAGCACGCGCGTGCTGACTTCTTCCAGGTTCTGGTAGATGCCTTCGAGCACGTCGGCCGAATATTCGGCATCGGTGGCGTACAGGTCGAGCAGCACGTCCATGTAGTCGGCAATCGAGCCGGGCCGCGAACGGGCGCGCATGCGCACCAGGCGGAACACGGGCAAGTCGTCCGTATGCATGGAAAACAGGATCTTGCGGGCCAGGATGAAGGCCACGGTGATGACGCGCGACGGGCCGTCGTCCTCTTCGCGCAAGAAATCCGTGCGCAGGTGCAAGTCGCCGTTTTCCGCTTCGTAATAGCGGGCCGACGCTTCAATATCCTTGACTTCGTCTTCGCCCGGCAGGGTGACGTTGTAGATGGCCTTGACCCAGGCCCGTTCATCATCGGTAGGGTCGGTCAGGTCGACCCACACCGGTTCGGCATTTTCGAGGTCTGCGCGGCTGTCGATCGGCACCTGGTTGAGCCGGCCATTCTGTAATACAAAGACATTGATCATGCGCGCTCTCAGCCGGATGTGGGGTTATCGTGATGTGCTGGCGCTGGCGCCAAAAATGAAAACAGCGCAAGTGTACCCGCAAAGGCCTTTTCACGACCACCCCCGGCACGGCTTTTTCACGGAAAAAGTGCGGCGTTGCACCAAGGGAGGCGATTAAGATGCTGCGCCGCAATAGTGCCAATCAGGCAGCTTTAACTTTATGCAAAGGAATCGCCTCGCCATCAAGGCAATTCCGCCGCCCCCATGCGGCGCAGAATCACGCCCGTGCGCCGGTTCAGATAACCGGTGTCGCGGTGACGGTCGTAAAAGCGGGGGTTCGGCAGCATCACGGCCAATTTCGCCGCCTGCGCCGCGCTCAAGCCCGCCGCGCTGACACGGTAATAGTGGCGCGCGGCCGCTTCGGCGCCGAAGGTGCCCGTGCCAAATTCCACCACGTTCAGATAAATCTCGAAAATGCGCTGCTTTTCCATCAGGTTTTCCAGCATATACGTGATGATCAGTTCCTGGCCTTTGCGCACATAGCTGCGCGAACCGGACAGGAACAGATTCTTCGCCAGCTGCTGCGTGATGGTGGAGCCGCCCGCCACGACTTTCTGCTTCTTGCTGTTCTTTTCATATGCCTTTTGCAAGGCTTCCCAGTCCACGCCTTCGTGCTCGGAAAAATTCGCGTCTTCCGAGGCGATGATGGCCCGTTTCAGATTGTTCGAAATGCGGTTGTACGGCACCCACGTCTGCTGGATCGTGGCATTCGGATTCTTTTCCTGCAAGACAGACAACTGTTCGCGCATGAAAGCCGTGCTGGACGGGTTATGGTCGACCCACCACCAGATTTGCAGGAAGAAATACAGTTGCACGACGATAAAGGCCAGCACGGGCACGATGAACAGCCACTTGATCCAGCCATAGCCACGGCCGCTCTTGCGCGCGCCCTTCTTGCCGGCGCTCACAGGCTGCCTCGCAATTGCGCCAGCAAATCCTGCGTCTGCGGCCGCACGCCACGCCACACGTAAAACGCTTCAGCCGCCTGCTCTACCAGCATGCCCAGGCCGTCGCGCACCTGCGCGCCATGCTGGGCGGCAAAATCCATGAAGACGGTGGGCTGGGCACCGTACATCATGTCCAGCGCCAGGGTGCGGCTGCCGAAGATACCGGGCGGCACGGGCGGCAAGTCGCCCGCCAGGCTGGCCGAGGTGGCATTGATGACGATATCGAAGACGCCTTCGGGCTGCGTGAAGCCGCCGGCACGCAGCTGGCCGGGGTGCGCCAGCGCATCGGCAAACTGCGCCACCAGCACCTCGGCCGTGGTCACGGTGCGGTTGGCAATAAAAATTTCCTGCGGTTCCTGTTCCAGCAAGGGCAGCACGACGCCGCGCGCCGCGCCGCCCGCGCCCAGCAGCAAGACGCGCTTGCCGGCGATGGCCACGCCCGCGTTGCGCACGATGTCGGCCACCAGGCCCGCGCCATCGGTATTGTCGCCAAGAATGATGTCGCCATCAAAACGCAGGGTATTGACGGCGCCGGCGGCCCTGGCCCGCGGCGTCAGCTCGGTGGCCAGCGCGCACGCGTCGAGCTTGAAGGGCACCGTCACGTTCGCGCCCTTGCCGCCTTCGGCCGCAAAGCTGCGGGCGGCCAGCGCAAAACCGTCGAGCGGAGCCAGGCGGCGCTCGTAGACCAACGCTTGTCCTGTCTGCAGGGCAAACGCGGCGTGGATCAGGGGGGACTTGCTGTGGGCGATGGGATTGCCGAAGACGCAATATTGATCGGGGTTCATCTCTTGCTTGTTCAATTGCTGCCGCCAGTCAGGTTAGCTTCCATTTTTTCTTCGCGGGTAAATTTGAAACGGGTGATGACGACCCACAGGTCATCTTTATCACTCGACAACATATTCGGTGGGAAACGGCCGAACGGCGCCGCGCGGCGCACGATGGCCAGGGCTGCCGCGTCCAGCGCGGGATTACCCGAGCTTTTTTCCACGCGGACGCCGCCCTCTTTCTGGTAAATCGTGCCGTCCTGGAAGATGGGGATGTAGACGACCAGTTCGCCATACATCTTGCGGCCATTGTTTTGCGGGAAATTCAGGGTGCCGATTTCCTCGATACGCTTTTGCAAGGTCTTGTAATACATGGCATAGCCGACCTCCTGCGTACTGGGCGTAATAAAGGTCTTGCGCGGGCGCTTGTTCTGGTCTTCCACGGTCTGGCTGATCTCGGCCGCCATGCGGGCGATGGCCTTGCTGCTTTCCATCAAGTCCGAACCGGAGGCCAGGGGATTGGGCTTGTCTTTTTCCGTGACGGGCGCGGCGCTGTAGGGCGTCGGTTTGGCCGCCTGCGTCAGCAGTTCCTGCTGCTTCTGCTCCAGCTCGGCGATGCGCCGGGCGCTGGCCTTGACGCTGTCGCCCTCTTCCACCTTGCGCATGTCGGGCAAGGGCGACTTGGCGCGCCCCTTGTCCGCTTGTCCACCGCCGTCGAGGTTGGCTTGCGCCAGTGCATCGGCCTTCAGCGGCTTGTCCGCATGCTTGGCATTGACCAGTATCACTTCCAGGCCGGGATCGGTGGCGACGGCCCGCTGCGGGGCCGGGGCGACAAAATGCATCGCCAGCAAGGCGCCGTGCGCCAGCAGCGATACCGCCACGGCGATCATCAGGAAACGATTCTCTCGGAAAGACTTCACGCGCAACCCAGTTAGCAACAAGCACACCATACAAGATGGCTGAATTCTACGTCAAAGGGCGACGCGGGAAACAGTTTTAGTCCCGTTTTTCACGCCGCCCCGCGGCCTTACTTGACCTCGGGCTCGCTGACCACGTCTTCGCTGGCCAGTTCCGCCACTTCCGCGTCCGCGTCGCTGACCTGGTTCGCCGCTTCCGGCGAGGCTTCCGCCGCCGCGTCGCCCTCTTCCGCACCTTCGTCGCCCGATTCCTCTTCGTAGTCGAGCTCGGCATCGGCCGCCGCATCGGGCACGGCGGCGATTTCCAGCAGGCGCGCTTCGATGCTCAGGTCGACTTCATCCCAGCGCAAGAGATCCAGCTTGACCTGCGCACCGCGCGCCACCGATGGCATGCCCGGCAGCTTGATGACCAGCGGAATGTCGACCAGGCGCAGGATTTCATCTTTCAGCACGACGGCATCGACCTGGCGCGCGTTTTCCTGGTGCACCCAGCGCAAGCACCAGTAGCGTTCCATATTCGACTGGAAATCGCCATACGCGGCATACGCGGCGTCGAAGGCCGAGACGATGGCGAACAGATTCGCATCGCGCGGCTTGAACGGGGCCACCAGCGGCGCCGTCACGCCATGCTCGGCGCAGGCGATGATTTGCCACTGGTTCACCAGGTCCGTGTAGCGGCGCAAGGGCGAGGTGCTCCACGCGTATTGATCCACGCCCAGGCCCTGATGCGGCGCCGCATGGGTGACCATGCGCACCTGCATCTTTGCCGCCCAGCTATTGCCGCTGCCGCCGCCCTGGCTGCGGTAGATGCCCGGTACGCCATGGTCGTGCAGCATCTTGCCCCAGGTACTGTTGGCAAAGATCATCAATTCGGCGACGATCTTGTCGAGCGGCGCGCCACGCTTGCGGCGCGCCACGGTGACGATGTCGTTTTCCACATAAAAGTTGAAATCGACGCGGTTATTCTGTTCCGGCTTCAGGCCAAACGCTTCGCGCTTCTTCATGCGGCCCTGTTCCAGCTGCTGCGCCCATTGCCACAGCACAGCGAAATCGGCCTTGTGCGGGTATTCTCCTTCGCCGCTGGCCAGGGTTTCCTCGTTGACCAGGTCGTCGAGCTGGTTGTGGCGCAAGTTGCTGGCAATCGGCACCAGTTCGGCGCGCGTCTGCGTGCTGACCACGGCCCAGTCGGCTTTCGGGTCCAGGGTCGCATACAGCGACAGGGCCGGGCACGTCGTGCCTTCCGCCAGGGTAAACGCATTGACGATTTCGTCCGGCAGCATGGTGATCTTGTCGCCCGGCATGTAGACGGTCGACATGCGCTGGCGCGCCATCTTGTCGATCACGTCTTCCGGACGGATGCCCAGGCCCGGCGCGGCGATGTGAATACCCACTTTCACGGTGCCGTCCGGCAAGGGCTGCACGGAGAAAGCATCGTCGATCTCGGTCGTGGTCACGTCGTCGATCGAGAAGGCGGCCACGTCGGCCAGCGGCAGCTTGGCTGTCACGGACGGCACAGGCACGCTCGGGAAACCGGCGCCCTTGGGGAAATTTTCGAAGAGGAACTTCGACAGGTGCAAGTCTTTCGGCGAAGCGATACCACCGACAGCCAGCATCAGGCGCGGCGGCGTCGTGTGCAATTCCGTGCACGCCGCTTCCAGCGCCTTGTATTCAATCGTGTTCTTGTCCGGCTTGAACAGCAATTGCAGCACCATGGGCTGCATCGAGGCGGGCAAGCGGTTCTGTTTCAGCTCTTCCACATAGCCTGCCTGCACCAGGGCCTGCTGCTTTTTCTTTTCGATGCCGGCCAATGCCGCCTTCAAGGACGCTTCCGGCGCCGCCTTGTAGCGGCCACGGCCCTTCTTGTAGAAATACACGGGCGCCGAATGCAGGGCGAGGATCAGGCCGGCCGCTTCCGGCGGCAAGGGGGCATGGCCGAAATACTCGGCGCCCAGCTCGGCAAAGCCGAACTCGTCTTCGCCCGCCACTTCCCACAGGAAATCGAGGTCGATCTCGGCAGCAACGGCCTTGGCCTGTTCCAGCAGCTCGGCCGGGGCCGGCTTTTCATACTGCAGCAGCACATCCTTGACCTTGACCTTGGTGCGCTTGCCGCTGGCCATTTCGACCTGGTAGGCTTCACCCGCTTGCGACAGGACCGTGCCGACCTTGAAATCGCCGGATTCTTCAAAAAATAGATTCATTGTTATGCTTTGTTTATTAGTGTGTCGGTTGCAGCGGTGCGAGCGACGGACGTCAACTCGAGCACCGCCGGCAAAAATACTTCTGTTACCAGCAGCAATCCCTGGTGACGCTGGTACAGGCAGCGGCGGGCAAAAAACAGCGACTTGGCATCAAAGCGCCGCCCTTCCAATGCCAGTGCCGCCTGCGCCCGCTGCACCAGCGGGTGCCCGGCGCGCAAACGGGCAAATGCCAGTGCACCGCGGCGTACCATGCGGTCGCCAAACAGGGTCGTGCCCAGCGAACGCTCGCCCAGCGCGGAAAACAGGGGCCAGTCCGTGGCCGTCGCCTGCATGGGCACGACGGTATGGCCAAACACGGCCGGTCTGTTATCACAACGCAACAGCACTTCGCGCTCCCATACCCGGCCCGCGCGGTGCAAACCAATGATGGCGGCCTCGTCGCTCAAGCAGCGTGCCGTTTCCTGATGCAAACATTGCACGCGGAACGCCTGGCTGTGCGCTTTCAGCTTGGCCGTCAGCGAACCGCCGCCCGTGAGCCAGTGGCGCAGGGCCGGCGGCGCATTGACGGCGTTCACGTGCGCATGCCATTGCGCCTGCCGCAGCGAACCCGGCCTCACTGGGCAGAGTCCGCGTCGATGCCGCAAAAGGCCAGCACGGGCGCCACGTATGCGGCAAATTCGCTGATGCCATGGTCGCTGCCGTCGATGACGCACTGCCGCGCACCCTGATAATGCGCCACCATATCGCGGTAGTCGAGCACTTCATCGCCGGTGGCGGCAATCAGGAAATAGCGTTGCGGCTCAGTAATTTTCTCTACAGCAAAGGTTCCAAGTTCGGCGATGTATTCGCGCTTGAACTCGAATGGCTTGTCCGAATGGAACTCCGTCGTCACGCCCACATGCTGCTCCAGGTCGATCAGGGGCACGATGGCAGGATTGAGCAGCACGGCGCGGCAACCGAGCCGCTCGGCCAGCCAGGTGGCGTAATAGCCGCCCAGCGAGGAGCCGATAATCGTCAAGTCGGCCGGCGTCACATCCTTGACCAGCGACAGGGCCAACTCGATGGCCAGCTTGGGCGAGGCCGGCAACTGCGGGCACAGCCACTGTGCTTCACGGCCCAGCGCCTGCATCTGCGCGGCCAGCAGGCGCGACTTCATCGACAGGGGCGACGAGCGAAATCCATGCAGGTACAGAATCATCGGCCCAGCGCCTCCAGCAATTTCTGGTGCACGCCGCCAAAGCCGCCGTTGCTCATGACCACGATCTGGTCGCCGGGACGGGCGCTGGCGGCCACGGCTGCCACGAGGGTATCGATGTCTTCATAGGCGCTGGCAATCTTGCCCAGCGGCGCCAGTGCGTCGCCCAGGCTCCAGCCCAGCGCGGCATGGCTGCCAAAACCGAATACCAGGTCCGCATCCTTGAGGCTGCCCGGCAACGCCTCTTTCATGGCGCCCAGCTTCATGGTGTTCGAGCGCGGTTCCAGCACGGCCAGGATGCGGCCGCTGTCGCCTATCTTCTGGCGCAAGCCGCCCACGGTGGTGGCAATGGCCGTCGGATGGTGCGCGAAATCGTCGTACACGGTGATGTCGTTGACCACGCCGCGCACTTCCATGCGGCGCTTGACGCTCTCGAACGTGGCCAGCGAAGCGCACGCCTGGGCAATGGGCACGCCCACGTGGCGCGCGGCGGCGATGGCCGCCAGCGCATTGCTGCGGTTGTGCTTGCCCGTGAGCGCCCATGCCACATGGCCTTCCTGCTGGCCATTGAAATACACGTCGAAGCTGCCGTCGGCCTGCTCTTGCAGTTGCCAGTGGGCATCTTGACCAAAACTTTCCTGTTCGCTCCAGCAGCCGCGTGCGAGCACGCGCTGCAGCGACGCTTCGTCGCCGTTGTACACGAGGCGGCCGATGCCGGGCACGGTGCGCACCAGATGGTGGAATTGCGTCTCGATCGCGTGCAGATCGGGGAAGATGTCGGCGTGATCGTATTCCAGGTTATTCATGACGGCCGTCTTCGCGTGGTAATGCACGAATTTACTGCGCTTGTCGAAGAAGGCCGTATCGTATTCGTCGGCTTCGATGACGAAGAAGTCCGACTCGGCGCTCTTGCCGTCGATCTTGCCGGACAGGCGGGCGGAAATGCCAAAGTTCATCGGCACGCCGCCGATCAAAAAGCCCGGCGCGTAGCCCGCGTCTTCGAGTATCCAGGCCAGCATGGCTGATGTTGTCGTCTTGCCATGCGTGCCGGCCACCGCCAGCACCCACCGATTGCGCAGGATGTGTTCGCCGATCCATTGCGGGCCCGATACATACGGCAGGCTGCGGTTGAGGATTTCTTCCACCAGCGGGTTGCCGCGCGAGACCACATTGCCAATCACATACAAATCCGGGTTCAGCTTGGTCTGTTCCGGATCAAACCCCTGGATCAGTTCGATTCCCTGCGATTCCAGCTGAGTGCTCATCGGCGGATAGACGTTGGCATCGCAACCGGTGACTTTATGGCCGGCTTCCTTGGCCAGGACAGCCAGGCCGCCCATGAAGGTACCGCAAATACCGAGAATATGAATATGCATGTGATCAGTGCGAAAGGTGCACGCTTAAGTAAGTAAGACGGTGAGATAAAAAACAGCAAGTGCAGGATTTTACCTGACGCCATGACTTTTTCCGCTTCGGAGTATCATCTCGCTCATGACGAACGATGCATTTGACGATAGCGCGCAGTTGCGCCTGGAAATCGCCGCCGCTGCCGCGCGCCTCGTGGCGCAGGATGGCGCCGACTATGGCAGCGCCAAGCGCAAGGCGGCGCGGCAAGTCCTCGGTGACGCGCCGAACCTGACCAATGTACTGCCTGACAACGACATGATCGAAGAACAGGTGCGGCAATACAATGCCCTGTTCCTGGCCGACAGCCAGCCGGCACGGCTGTTCCAGCTGCGCACGATTGCGCTGCAGGTCATGGAAGCGTTGCAACAATTTCATCCCCTGCTCAGCGGCCCCGTGCTCAATGGCACGGCCGGCCCCCATGACGAGATCTATTTGCAGCTGTTTGCCGAGAGCGCCAAGGAAATCCACATCTTCCTGCTGAATAAAAATGTCGTGCTCGACATGTCGGAAAGCCCGCATTTCAAGGGAGCGCGTTATGATGCGGTCGAGACAGCCAGTTTCCTGTGGAAAAACGAAGGCGTGCACGCCGCCATGTATGAGCTCGACGATATGCGCGGCGCGCTGAAAGCCAAGGCGGACGGCAAGGTGCTGCGCACCGATATCGCCGGGCTGCGCAGCCTGCTGGCCGCCAGCCTTGCCGATGGCGTGCCGGCTGCCGACTAACATTGATATAGATAAAGTTATGACAAAAAAGAATTGGATCGCCTGCGCCATCGTCGCGCTGATGTTTGGCGGCATGGGCGCCTACGTCGGTTTAAGCAAGGAAAAAGCGAAAGCGGCGGGACCGCTGACGACCACGATCGCGCCAGGCGCGACGGGCCCCGTCAATGAGCTGTATGCGCTGTCCTTGCCGGACGCGGCGGGCGCCACGCAAGCCTTGTCGCAATGGAAAGGCAAGAATTTACTGGTCAATTTCTGGGCGCCGTGGTGCCCACCTTGCGTGGAAGAAATGCCGGAGTTATCCGAAGTGCAAGGCCATTATGCGGCGAAAAACCTGCAGGTGATCGGCATCGGCATCGATTCGGCCAGCAATATTGCCACTTTTGCCAGCAAATTCAAGATCGCCTATCCCGTGTATGTCTCCGGCATGAGCGGCACCGACCTGTCGCGCCATTTTGGCAATGCCACGGGCGGTTTGCCCTTTACGGTGCTGATCGGCGCCGATGGCGAAGTCAAAAAGACCTATCTGGGCCGCTTGAAATTTGATCAGTTACGCGCCGATCTGGATAAATTGTAAATTCGGAGCGTGCTTTTTTCTCTTGCCAATGCGTATCTTTGGCGGCAAAATGCGGAACTTTCGCTAAAACGGTCTTCCATACATGGCAAAAAACCTCCTTCTGCTCAACGGTCCCAACCTGAATTTGCTGGGAACGCGCGAGCCTGAGGTCTACGGCGCCAGCACCTTGGCCGATATCGAGCAGGCCGCAATGGCGCAAGCCATGGCGGCCGGTGCCGACCTGGTCTGCTTTCAAAGCAACCACGAAGGCGCGCTGATCGACCGCATCCATGCCGCGCGAGCGGAAGGGATCGATGCCATCGTCATCAATCCGGGCGGCCTGACCCATACCAGCGTTGCCTTGCGCGATGCGCTGGCCGGGGTCGCCATCCCGTTCGTGGAAGTCCATATCTCGAATATTTATCAACGCGAAACGTTTCGACATCACTCATTTCTCAGCGCGATCGCGCAGGGGACGATCTGCGGGCTAGGTATCGATGGATATCGGTTTGCCATCGACTTTGCGCTTAAAAAACGTTAATCTACGCGATCTGCACGCATTTAGCGCGGCGATAGGCTCTTGGACATCACCGCATCACTCATAAAACAAACTACATTCCTAGGGGTTTTACATGGATCTACGAAAACTCAAGACCTTGATCGACCTGGTCGCCGAATCGGATATCGCAGAGCTGGAAGTTACCGAAGGCGAAAGCAAGGTTCGCATCGTCAAATCGTCGGCCATGCCGCAAAACCAGATGGTCATGATGCAGCCGCAAGGCATGCAAGCCCAATACCAGCCAGCCGCGCCAGCCGCCGCTCCCGCTGCGGCACCTGCCGTCGTGGTCGCCGCCGAGCCAACGGGCTATGTGGTCAAGTCGCCGATGGTCGGTACCTTCTACCGTTCCTCCGCTCCTGGCAGCGCCGCCTATGTTGAAGTGGGCTCGACCGTCAAGGAAGGTGATACCCTGTGCATCATCGAAGCGATGAAGCTCCTGAATGAAATCGACTCCGATAAAGCCGGCGTCGTGACCCAGATCCTGGTCGAAAACGGCCAACCGGTCGAATTCGGTCAACCCTTGTTTGTGATCGGCTAAAACCCAGTCCACACGGCCGGCAACGGCCGTTTGCAGTTTTAGCCCCTCACACTTGTTGTTTCGCCGGCTCGCCGGCTCTCACAGACATACGCGAACCTACCATGTTTGAAAAAATCCTGATTGCCAACCGTGGTGAAATTGCCCTCCGTATTCAGCGCGCCTGCCGCGAAATGGGCATTAAAACGGTTGTAGTCCACTCCGAAGCCGACAAGGACGCGAAATACGTCAAGCTGGCCGACGAATCCGTTTGTATCGGCCCGGCACAGTCGACCCTGAGCTACCTGAACATGCCCGCCATCATCAGCGCCGCTGAAGTGACGGATGCGCAAGCGATTCACCCAGGCTATGGCTTCCTGTCGGAAAATGCCGACTTTGCCGAACGCGTCGAGAAATCGGGCTTCGTCTTCATCGGCCCCCGTTCCGAATCGATCCGTCTGATGGGCGATAAAGTATCGGCCAAGCAAACCATGATCAAGGCTGGCGTACCGTGCGTACCCGGCTCGGAAGGCGCGTTGCCGGACGATCCGAAAGCGATCGTGCAAATTGCCCGCAAGATCGGCTACCCGGTCATCATCAAGGCCGCCGGCGGCGGTGGCGGACGCGGCATGCGCGTGGTGCACACGGAAGCTGCCCTGATCAACGCCGTGGCGATGACCAAGACGGAAGCGGGCACGGCTTTCGGCAACCCTGAAGTGTATATGGAGAAGTACCTGGAAAATCCGCGCCACGTGGAAATCCAGATCCTCGCCGACGAACACAAGAACGCCGTCTGGTTGGGCGAGCGCGACTGCTCCATGCAGCGCCGCCACCAGAAAGTGATCGAAGAAGCACCGGCGCCGGGCATCCCGCGCAAACTGATCGAGAAAATTGGCGACCGTTGCGCCGAAGCATGCCGCAAGATCGGCTACCGCGGCGCTGGCACGTTTGAATTTCTGTACGAAAACGGCGAGTTCTATTTCATTGAAATGAATACCCGCGTGCAAGTGGAGCATCCCGTCACCGAGATGATCACCGGCATCGACATCGTGCAAGAACAGATCCGCATCGCCGCCGGCGAAAAACTGCGTTTCCGCCAGCGCGACGTCTTGCTGTCGGGCCACGCCATCGAGTGCCGCATCAATGCGGAAGACCCGTTCAAGTTCACGCCATCGCCAGGCAAGATCGTGTCGTGGCATGCGCCGGGCGGCCCTGGCATCCGCGTCGATTCGCACGCCTACGCCGGCTACTATGTGCCGCCGCACTACGACTCGATGATAGGCAAAGTGATCGCTTACGGCGCCACGCGCGAACAAGCGATCCGCCGCATGCAGATCGCCCTGTCCGAAATGGTGGTCGAAGGCATCAACACGAATATCGCCCTGCACCGGGAACTGATGATCGACGCGCGCTTCATCGAAGGCGGCACCAACATTCACTATCTGGAACAGAAGCTGGCCGACATGCCGGACCTGGGCAAGAACCTGAATGGCGGCAGCCCCAGCATCGCCAAGAAGTCCGAAATCAAGGCGGGCGCATGAGCTGGACGGAAATCGTCATCGAAATCGCCCGTGACAACGCCGAGGCCATGTCCGATGCGTTGATGGAAGCGGGCGCCCTGTCGGTATCGGTGGAAGACGCCGATGAAGGCACGGATGCCGAGCAGCCGCTGTTTGGCGAGCCCGGCATGGAACCGAAGGAAGCGGCGTGGGAACGCAGCCGCGTGGTGGCGCTGACGGACGTCGACGCCGACCAGGCCGCCATCGTGGCCGCCGCTGCGCAAGCGGTCGGCATGACGGAAGTGCCCGCCTTTAGCATGCGCCCCGTGGAAGAGCAGGACTGGGTGCGTTTGACCCAGTCGCAATTCGCCCCGATTCACATCGGCAAGAATATCTGGGTCGTGCCCAGCTGGCACGAGGCACCGGACCCAAGCGGCCTGATCCTGGAACTGGATCCGGGCCTGGCCTTCGGCACGGGCAGCCACCCGACCACGCGTTTGTGCATGGAATGGCTGGAAGCCCATCCTGCCCCAGGCAAGACCGTGCTCGACTACGGTTGCGGTTCCGGCATCCTGGCCATGGTGGCCAAGAAACTCGGTGCGCAAACGGTGGCCGGCGTCGATATCGACCCGCAAGCGATCGAATCGGCGCGCGACAATGCCGAGCGCAACCAGTGCGAGATCGAATATTTCTTGCCAGACACGTTTGCCACGTCGGCACACGCCACGGCCAAGTTTGACATCGTCGTCGCCAATATCCTGTCGAGTCCATTGAAGCTGATGGCGCCGATGCTCTCGGGCCGTGTCGCCGACGGCGGCGCGCTGATCCTGTCCGGCGTGCTGGCACGCCAGGCGGAAGAAGTGGCCGCTGCCTACGCGCCATTCATCGAGCTGGGCGTATGGGCCGAGCAAGACGGCTGGGTGGCCCTGCATGGCCGCCTGGGTGCAACGCAAGCGCCTGCGCCCCGCGCGGAAGGTGCATAAGCACAGCAATGGCCCTCGCCACCAAATGCCCCCATTGCAACACGATATTTCGGGTCGCTGCTGACCAGTTGAAGTTACGTGGGGGCATCGTGCGCTGTGGCACGTGCAGGGAAGTGTTTGACGGCAATGCCGCGCTGGTCGATCCAGCCGCGGCATCGCCGTTTTTAACATCCGCTCCCGGTACTGCCGCCCCGCCGTCAAGCAGTTATCTGGCCGACAACAGCCTGCCGTCCGCCACGGACGACGAACCCATCTATTCCCTCGACTTCGACACCTCGTTCGATCCGTTTGGCATCCTGCCGGAAACGGCGAAGCTCAAGGATGACGCGGACGATGGCGAGCACATCGAGCTGGACCTCGACGTCAGCCTGCCTGAAGAGGCAGCAGCCGACACACCGCCCGAACTCCCCGAAGAAACACCGGCAAAAACACCGGCCGAGCTGCCCGAAGCACCGTTGCCCCAGCCAATGGCGCCCTTCAAGCGCCGCCAGGTCGATGACGCTGACGCGCCCGCCTTTGCCACGTATTTGCGCGACAGCCGCCGCGAACCGAATCTGGAAACTGGCGCCGCAGCGGCGCCGCCCGCGACCGAAAAAGTCAGCCTGGACAAGCCCATGCCGCCTGCGCCTGCCGCAGCCAGCCCCGCGCGCCGCGAACCCACGCTGGCCGACCATGCCTTCACGCCGCGGCCCGCCGCCGTTGCGCCGGCGCCAGCCGATGAGCAGGAAGAACCGGTCCTGCCGCCAGCCGACGACGAACCGGCTTTCGTCACCCAGGGCCGGCGCCGCGAACAGAGCAGCAAGGCCCTGCGCGTGGCCATGGCCGCCGGCTCGGTGGTACTGCTGCTTTTATTATTCCTGCAGGTAATGACCACCTTCCGCAATCCGCTGGCGGCGCAATTTCCGCAGTGGAAGCCGACCCTGGTCACGCTGTGCAAGCTCAGCGGCTGCCAGGTCGACTTGCCGGCGCAGATCGAGGCGCTGGCCATCGAGCAGGGCGAGCTGCAGACCCTGAAGGAACAGACGTTTTCCTACGTCTCGCTGCTGCGCAACCAGAGCCGCAGCGTGCAAGCCTGGCCCAGCATCGAACTGATCCTCAACGACGCGAACGACAAGCCCCTCTTGCGCCGCGTGATCGCGCCGCGCGACTATCTGCCGGCCACTATCGACGTGAACGCGGGGTTTGCGCCGCGCTCGGAACAAACCATCAAACTGTATTTTGCATTAGACCAGCTCACGGCGTCTGGCTACCATATCGCCATCTTTTACCCTTAACAGGCACTATCATGACCAAAACATCGCTGATCTGCGGCTCGCTTGCCACCGACACCATCATGCAATTCCCTGGCCGCTTCGGCGAATCCCTGCTGGCCGACCAGCTGCACAAGGTGAACGTCTCCTTCCTCGTGCCCACCATGCGCACGGAGTTCGGCGGCTGCTCGGGCAACATCGCCTACAGCCTGAAAATGCTGGGCGGCGACCCGCGCATCGTCGGCGTGATGGGGCAAGACAGTGCCGCCTACCTGGAGCGCCTGCAAAAGCTGGGCATTTCCACCGCCAACATCCTGATCAAGGCCGACAGCTACAACGCGCAGTGCTTCGTCACGGCCGATGCGGACAATAATCAGATCAACGCCTTCCACCCGGGCGCCATGTCGTTCGCGCATGAAAACCCGATCGCCAATGCAGGCCCGGCCAAGGTCGCCATCATTTCGCCGGACGGCGACCAGGGCATGCTCAAGCACGCCGCCGACCTGGCCGAGTTGGGCATTCCCTTCATGTTCGATCCGGGCCAGCAGTTGCCACGCTTCAATGGCGAACAGTTGATCGACTTCATCAACAAGGCCACGTATGTGTCGGCCAACGATTATGAGATGGAAATGTTGATGGAACGCACGGGCTTGACCCTGCCGGACATCGCCAGCCGCCTGGAAGCGCTGATCGTCACGCGTGGCGAAAAAGGTTCGGAGATCTATACGGACGGCAAGCGCATCGACATTCCTGTCGTGACCGCCAAGGAAGTGCTGGACCCGACCGGTTGCGGCGACGCCTACCGTGCCGGCTTGCTGTTCGGCATCACCAACGACCTGAGCTGGGAAACCAGCGGCCGTCTGGCCAGCTTGCTGGGCGCCATCAAGATCGCCACCCAGGGCGCGCAAAACCATGTGTTTACGCCGGAGAGCATCGCCGAGCAGTTCGAAGCGGCGTTCGGTTACCGCTATTAATATGTAGGTCGGGTTCGTGGGGGATGTCGGGTTACGCTACGCTAACCCGACCTACGCCCTCACATCACCATCATCGCAGCACAATAATCATCCCCACCAGCACTTGCGCAATCTGCAACAGGATCAGCGCCACCAGCAGCGACAAATCCAGACTGCCCACCAGCGGCACCACCTTGCGGATCGGACGCAGCAGCGGCTCGTTCAGGGCCCGTACGAACGGCGCCAGCGGCGCATGCGGGTTGACCCAGCTGAAGATGGCTTCGATGATCAGCAAGGCCATGAAACCGTAGAGTATCCATTGCAGGAAGCGTTGCAGCGACTTGAGCAGCACCACTTCGACGGGAGCGCCGGAAATAAACAGCACCGAGCTGGCCAGCAGCACGATCAGGAAGGCGCCGATCAGGCTGGCCCAGTCATACCCGCCCACGCCCGGTACCACGCGGCGCAGGGGGCGCACCAGCCAGTCGGACAATTGAAACGTGAATTGCGCCACCGACGAGGGCGGCCGCACGCGCACCGCCTGCATCCAGAAGCGCAGCAGCAACACGCCGCCCAGCAAGGTGGCGATGGTATCAACGATCAATGTAAGGATAACGATCAGCACGACTAATTCTCCAAAAAAAAACCGCTGTGTGATTGAGTCACACAGCGGCGTGTTGCCTCATCCAGGCACCCGTATCGTTGGAATTACGATGGGCGGGTGCTGGTTGGGAATGGCCAGGCTGCAGCCGGTGCCAACACGGTTTTTGCTACAGGTGCGATAGGTGCCGATGGCTTGGCGACAGGAGCTGCCTTCTTCGGTGCGGCCTTTTTAGGCGCGGCCTTCTTGGCGGCTGGCTTGGCGGCCACGGCGGCTGGTGCCGCTGGAGCTGCTGCCGGCGCTGCTGCTGGTGCGGCTGCCACGACTGGTGCTGCGGCTGGCTTGGCGGCAGGTTTCGCTGCTGCTTTTGCTGCCGGCTTGGCCGCTGGCTTGGCTGCAACTTTTGCTGCCGGCTTCGCTGCTACCTTGGCCGCTGGCTTGGCTGCAGGTTTTGCTGCTACCTTGGCGGCAGGTTTCGCTGCTGCTTTGGCGGCTGGCTTCGCTGCGACCTTGGCCGCTGGCTTGGCTGCCGCTTTTGCTGCCGGCTTCGCTGCCACCTTGGCTGCTGGCTTGGCTGCGGCCTTCGTTGCTGCCTTGGCTGCTGGCTTCGCCGCTACCTTGGCCGCTGGCTTGGCTGCTGCCTTAGTTGCTGGCTTGGCTGCCGGCTTCGCTGCGACCTTGGCCGCTGGCTTGGCTGCCGCTTTTGCCGCTGGCTTCGCTGCTGCTTTTGCTGCTGGCTTGGTCGCTGCCTTGGCTGCTGGCTTGGCTGCTGCCTTGGCGACGACTTTTTTCGCTGCTGGCTTGGCGGCCGCTTTGGCGGCCGGCTTCGCTGCTGCCTTGGCTGCAGGTTTCGCTGCGGCTTTTTTCACTGCTGGCTTGGCGACAGCTTTTGCTGCTGGCTTCGCTGCGGCTTTGGCGGCCGGCTTGGCTGCAGGTTTTGCTGCGGCTTTTTTCGCTGCTGGCTTGACTGCTGCCTTGGCGGCCGGCTTGGATGCTGCCTTGGCTACAGGTTTCGCTGCGGCTTTTTTCACTGCTGGCTTGGCTGCTGCTTTGGCGGCTGGTTTTGCCGCAGCTTTTGCTGCTGGCTTGGCCGCTGGTTTGGCTGCGGCTTTTTTCGCTACAGGCTTGGCTGCTGCCTTGGCTGCAGGTTTTGCTGCGGCTTTTGCTGCCGGCTTGGCCGCTGGTTTGGCTGCGGCTTTCGCTACTGGCTTGGCAGCCACTTTTGCTGCAGGCTTGGCTGCGGCTTTGGCGGCCGGTTTTGCTGCTGGTTTCGCTGCGGCTTTGGCAGCTGGTTTAGCGGCAACCGTCTTCGCTGCAGCTGCCGGCTTCTTCGCGGCAGGAGCAGCCTTGGCGGCTGGTTTCTTTACTTCTGATTTCTTAGCGGCTGTTGCCATTTGTCTCTCCTTCATCTGAGATGAGAAATTTAAGCTACAAGATTTAAACCCGTCCGACCCACCACAGGGATAGGCCAGGCGAATTATTCATCGGCACAAACGGTCGTTTGCGCTAATGAATTCGGCACCAGCTGAACTGCTGCAACTCCTCACGTTTGCAGCACTTCAGCCATCGTCGGTGCCACCCTGCTTTATCTCGCAGCTGGTGGCAAAGTCTGAATTCGGTCATTCGTTTTCGATGCCGTGCGTTTTTTCGCTCCTCGCATCGCGCTCGCCACAACACCGATGCGTCAAATAAAAAACCGCCATGCCTGAAAAAATTCGGGCACGGCGGCAGACGAAAACGGTGTGGTTTTGTGCATATCCGTGTAAATCTGTATCCCTGTTTTGCGAGGTTTTTTCGCTACCGCGCTGGTTAAAAAACCCCGCATTCTAACGCTCGCATTTGCAATCTCATAAAGTACACGAAAACCTTGTCAATGCGCAACCGGCACGACACGTTTTCGCCCGCTTTTTTGCACGATACGCGTGCTATCGCACAATCGCGCGGCAAATGCCGCCGCCAGCGTCTCCGGAAATGCTTTTTCGGGTGTGCGATGCGGCCATGCGCGGCATCCGGAAATCCTGGCGCAGGCCTCGTCGCATGCACCGATGGTGCACGCATTTTTGCGCCGCCACGCACGCAAAAAAAAAGCGCCGTCACGATGACGGCGCTTGTTGGCGTAGCCTGAAAAAGGATTACTCCCAGTTCAGCGCACCACCCGTTTGATACTCGGTCACGCGGGTCTCGAAGAAGTTGCGTTCCTTCTTCATGTCGATCATTTCGCTCATCCACGGGAATGGGTTTTCTTCCTGGGCGAACAGCGGCTCGATGCCGATCTGCTGCGCGCGGCGGTTGGCGATGAAGCGCAAATAGCCCTTGAACATCGGCGCGTTCAGACCCAGCACGCCGCGCGGCATGGTGTCTTCCGCGTACGCGTATTCCAGTTCCACGGCCTTCATGAACAGGTCCTTGATCTCTTCGCGGAAGGCGGCCGTCCACAGCTGCGGGTTTTCCATCTTGATCGTGTTGATCAAGTCGATGCCGAAGTTGCAGTGCATCGATTCGTCGCGCAGGATGTACTGGTACTGCTCGGCCGCGCCCATCATCTTGTTTTGGCGGCCCAGCGCCAGGATCTGCGTGAAGCCGACGTAGAAGAACAGGCCTTCCATCAGGCAGGCAAACACGATCAGGGATTTCAGCAGCTTCTGGTCGTTTTCCACCGTGCCGGTAACGAAGGCCGGGTCGGTCAGGGTGTTGATGAACGGGATCAGGAATTCATCCTTGTCGCGGATCGACTTGACTTCGTTGTAGGCATTAAAAATCTCGCCTTCGTCCAGGCCCAGCGATTCGACGATGTACTGGTAGGCGTGCGTGTGGATCGCTTCCTCGAACGCCTGGCGCAGCAGGTACTGGCGGCACTCGGGCGCCGTGATGTGGCGGTAGGTGCCCAGCACGATGTTGTTGGCGGCCAGCGAGTCGGCGGTAACAAAGAAACCCAGGTTGCGCTTGACCAGGCGGCGCTCGTCGTCCGTCAGGCCGTTCGGGTTTTTCCACAGCTCGATATCGCGCTGCATGTTCACTTCCTGCGGCATCCAGTGGTTGGCGCAGCCGGCCAGGTATTTGTCCCACGCCCACTTGTACTTGAACGGCACCAGCTGGTTGACGTCCGTCTTGCCGTTGATGATGCGCTTGTCGTCGGCATTCACGCGGCGCGCCACTTGCTCGGCGTTCGCTTCGGACGGCTCGGCGCCGGCCGGCAGGTTCAATTCGGTATTTCCCAACGGCGCTTGCTGCGCCGGACGCGGCACAGCTGCCGACGTGGTTTCATCATCCCAAGACAACGACATATTCTTCTTCCTTTCCATGCCGGCGAGCCGGCGATCCGCAACAGGCCCGTTGAATCGGACAATACGGACATTGACAACATTGAATCAGCCCGACCGTGCCGGGCTGACAACTAAAATCTTACTGGCAGGCTTCGCACTCTTCGAAACCGTCATCACCGGGACGCAGGTAGCAGGCTTCGCCATCGGCATCGTCCGCTGCCGCTGCCACTACCGGCGCCACGGCCACTGCTGCTGCCGCCACGACGGCTGCCTGGGCGCTCTGTGCGCTGGCCGACATGCCGCCATCGACTGCCACGGCGTTCAGCGCGCCCGTCTTGGAAGTCGATTTCTCCATGTGGGTGGCGGCGATGGTGCGCAGGTAGTAGGTGGTTTTCAGGCCACGCAGCCATGCCAGCTTGTAGGTCTCGTCGAGTTTCTTGCCCGAAGCGCCAGCCATGTAGATGTTCAGCGACTGGGCCTGGTCGATCCACTTCTGGCGACGCGAAGCCGCTTCCACCAGCCAGCTTGGCGACACTTCAAAGGCGGTGGCGTAGATGTCGCGCAGGTCTTGCGGGATGCGGTCGATCTTCACCAGCGAGCCGTCGAAGTATTTCAGGTCCGAGATCATGACTTCATCCCACAGGTCGCGCGCCTTCAGGTCGCGCACCAGGTAGCCGTTGATCTCGGTGAATTCGCCCGACAGGTTCGATTTCACGTACAGGTTCTGGAACGTCGGCTCGATACAGGCCGAGACGCCGATGATGTTCGAAATCGTCGCCGTCGGGGCGATCGCCACGCAGTTCGAGTTGCGCATGCCGAACTTGGCGATGCGCTCGCGCACCGGCGTCCAGTCCATGGCCGACGAGGAATCGACTTCCAGGTAACCGCCGCGCTCTTCGGCCAGCAGTTTCACCGAGTCTTGCGGCAGGATGCCGCGGTCCCACAGCGAACCTGCGTACGATTCATAGCGGCCGCGCTCTTCGGCCAGTTCCGTCGACGCCAGGTAGGCGTAGTAGCAGACGGCTTCCATCGAGGTGTCGGCGAAGCTGACAGCCGCGTCCGAGGCGAACGGCACGCGCATCATGTGCAGGCAGTCCTGGAAGCCCATGATGCCCATGCCGACCGGACGATGGCGCATGTTCGAGTTGCGCGCCTTGTCGACGGCGTAGTAATTGATGTCGATGACGTTGTCGAGCATGCGCATGGCGGTGCGGATGGTCTTGGCCAGCTTGACGTGATCGAGCTTGCCTTCCTTCATGTGCGCCGGCATGTTGACGGAACCGAGGTTGCAGACGGCGATTTCGTCAGGGCCCGTGTTCAGCGTGATTTCCGTGCACAGGTTCGAGCTGTGGACGACGCCGACGTGCGACTGCGGGCTGCGGATGTTGCACGGATCCTTGAACGTGATCCATGGGTGGCCCGTTTCAAACAGCATCGACAGCATCTTGCGCCACAGGTCCAGCGCCGCGATCTTCTTGAAGACGCGGATTTCGCCGGCGGCGGCCTTGGCTTCGTAGCCCAGGTAAGCCTGCTCAAAAGCCTTGCCGACCTTGTCGTGCAGGTCTGGCGTGTCCGACGGCGAGAACAGGGTCCAATCGCCTTTTTCCATGACGCGCTTCATGAACATGTCGGGAATCCAGTTCGCCGTGTTCATGTCGTGCGTGCGGCGGCGGTCGTCGCCCGTGTTCTTGCGCAGGTCGAGGAATTCCTCGATGTCCATGTGCCAGGTTTCCAGGTAGGCGCAGACGGCGCCCTTGCGCTTGCCGCCCTGGTTGACTGCCACGGCCGTGTCGTTGACCACTTTCAGGAACGGCACCACGCCTTGCGACTTGCCGTTGGTGCCCTTGATGTGGGCGCCCAGGGCGCGCACCGGCGTCCAGTCGTTACCCAGGCCGCCGGCAAACTTGGCCAGCAGCGCGTTGTCCTTGATGGCGTCGTAGATGCCTTCCAGGTCATCGGAGACGGTGCTCAGGTAGCACGACGACAGCTGCGAGCGCAGGGTGCCCGAGTTGAACAGGGTCGGGGTCGAGCTCATGAAGTCGAACGAGGACAGCAGGCTGTAGAACTCGATGGCGCGCGCTTCGCGGTCCGCCTCGTTCAACGCCAGGCCCATGGCCACGCGCATGTAGAACGCCTGCGGCATTTCGATGCGCACGTCCTGGATGTGCAGGAAGTAGCGGTCGTACAGGGTTTGCAGGCCGATGTAGCCGAATTGCAAGTCGCGGTCGGCGACGATGGCTTTGGCCAGGCGCTCCAGGTCGAAACTGGCGAGTACCGGGTTCAGCAGCTCGGCGGCGATGCCCTTGGCGATATATTGCGGGAAATACGTCAGATATTCGGCGGCGGCGGCCGCTTGCGGCACTTCCTTGCCGAACACTTCCTTGCGCACCGTGTGCAGCAGGATGCGGGCCGTGACCTGGCTGTAGGCCGGGTCTTTTTCCATCAGCGCGCGCGCTGCCAGGATGGCCGACTTGTGCAGCTCTTCGACGGGCACGCCGTCGTACAGGTTCTTCACCGTTTCAGCCAGGATGGCGTCGGCATCGACGTGCTTTTCCAGGCCGGCGCAGGCGGCGTTGATCAGGTCGCGCACTTCCTGCATGTCCAGCAGGCGGCGCACGCCGTTGTCGGTGACATTTAATTGCGGCGCGGAAACTTGTGCGGACGCGCCTTGCGCTTCCTTCTGCAGGCGGCGCTCTTCCATATGCTTGGCGCGGTACAGCACGTAGGCACGCGCCACGTCGTGCTCGCCCGAACGCATCAGCGACAGTTCCACCTGGTCTTGCACGTCTTCGATATGGAAGGTGCCGCCGCCCGGATGGCGACGCACCAGCGCGGCGACGACGCCGTCCGTCAGTTGCTCCACCAGTTCGCGGATGCGTGCCGAGGCGGCGCCCTGGCCGCCGTTAACGGCCAAAAACGCCTTGGTCATGGCGATGGCGATCTTCGAAGGCTCAAATGCCACCACCGCGCCGTTGCGGCGGATGATGCGATAGTCGCCCAATGCCGCGCCCGTGCTCGCCACGCTGTTGGCCGCGCCTGGCGCTGGCGATACTGGCGTTGGATGGATGGAAATATCTTGTGGTGATTGCATTGAAGCTCCCGTTGTCAGCTAAAGTCAGCCTGCAGTTTTGCTGCCGCGTGTGTTGTTGAATAGAACGCCCGATGGTCAGGGTTTCTTCAGGTATTTGTTGCTAAATAGTAAATTTATACTGCATAAAACAGGTCAGTATCCATAGCGCCACACCGTACTGCCCGGCTGGCGCGAAACACGATCAAGGGTGATAAACCGCCAGTTCCAGTGCTTTATCAGCAATCCGGATAGCTTTGACAATAATTCTGAAAACGTCTGTGATGGCACTAGATATAGTCTTTACATCCAACTTCTGTACTAATTGTAGTGCCCATCGAAGGGCGATGCAATAGTTTTCCAGCATCCGCCGGCGTAATTTTTTGTATTTTCATATACGATTTCGGTTGACTTTTCAGGGCATGGATGGAAAGCCCAATCCCCGCGAAGTAAGCGCTAACGCAGGCTGCCCGCGCAGGGTTTCCAGCCAGCACTCTTGATAAAAATACCAGTCAAAAAACGGCCCCGGATCCGTCTTCCTTCCCGGTGCGATATGCTCGTGACCGCGCACATGGGACAGCCCGTGGCGCGCCACCAGCGCCGCCGTCAGCGCCGCCAGCACATGGTATTGCCGCCGCTGGAAAGGCACATCGTCCGCGCCCTCCATTTCGATACCGATGGAATAGCCATTGCACTGCGGGCGTCCTTCGAACACGGACGCGCCCGCATGCCAGGCACGTTGATCAGTAGAAACATATTGCAACAACGCACCATCGCGCCGCACAAAAAAGTGCGCCGACACCTGCAAGCCACGCAGGTCGGCGAAGGAAGGATCGGCATTATAATCTACCCGGCCCGTAAACAAGTCCGACACATGCGGCCCGCCAAAGCGGCCACCCGGCAAGCTGATGTTATGAATCACCAGCAAGTCGACTTGCGCACCGTCCGGACGCGCATCACAGTACGGCGAGTCATAGCGCAGCGCGCCGTCGCACCAGCCATCTTCATCTATCGTCCATCCGCTCATCAAGTAAGGCTTCCTGTATCGTCAATTTCTGCATGCGGTAACGCAGCTGGCGCACACTCAGGCCCAGCTGGCGCGCCGCCCGCGCGCGGTGATAACGCGCCTGGACCAGCGCCTGCATGATCATGTCGCGCTCGGCCTGACGCAAATACACGTCCAGCGGCAGGACCGGGCCCACGCCATATGCCGCCATGCCGGGCAGGCACAGTTGCCGTTCCGGCAAGTCCGGCAATGCCGGCGCCGCCCGCAACGGCATGCTGCCCGGCGCGGATGGCAAGGCCAGCCCGTCGAGCGCGATCACGCCGCCGTCGGCAAAGGCCAGCGCCCGCTCCAGCACGTTTTCCAGTTCGCGCACATTGCCGGGAAACGCATACGCGGCCAGGGCCGCCAGCACGGGCGGCGCCAGGCTCACGGCCCGGCGTGGCGACAGGCGCGCCAGGATCACCTCACATAATACCTGCAGATCGCCGCGCCGTTCGCGCAACGGCGGCAGCGCCAGTTCGATCACATTGAGGCGGTAAAACAGATCCTGGCGAAAGGTGCCGGCGGCCACGCCGCGCGCCAGGCCATGCTGGCTGGCGCACAGGATGCGCACGTCGACGGCTTCGTCGGCACTGCCGCCCAGCTTGCGCACGCGGCGCTCCTGCAGCACGCGCAACAGTTTCACCTGCATGGCCAGCGGCAGGTCGTCGACTTCGTCGAGCAGCAGGCTGCCGCCATGGGCCGCCTGGAACAAGCCCTGGCGCTCGTGCAGCGCGCCCGTGTAGGCGCCCGGGCGGCAGCCAAAGAATTCCGCTTCCATCAGCGCTTCGGGTATGGCGCCGCAGTTGACGGCGATAAACGGGAAGCCGGCGCGCGCGCCCTGCGCATGGATGGCGCGCGCCGCCAGTTCCTTGCCCGTGCCCGATTCGCCGCGGATGGCCACCGGCGCGCCGCAGCGGGCGATGCGGCTTATCTGCGCGCGCAGCGCCTGCATGGGCAAGGAATTACCGCTCAGTTGCGGCGCCGGCGGCATGCCGGTGGTGGTCACGGTCTGCTGGCTGGTGCGGGGACTGGACATGGGAGCGCGCCTTTCTGCAATGGCGGTGGCGAACCGCCTGCTGCAGATGCTACGCCGGACGAATGCCGGAGGTCGTTACGATACGGATGAGCAACGCGCGCGAAGCTGCGCGCTTGCCCTTACACGGTGGCGTGCGCGTGGCTGCAGTAATCGTGACCCTTGGCCTGCACGTTTTCCGAGGCCGGATAGTAGACGCCGCAATGGGCGCAGCACAGCATCAGCTCGGCATCGGGCAATTCCTGCGGCCGGCCCGGCGGCGCAAACGGATTCGGCGGCTGCTGCGCGCGGGCGCGCTGCTGCATGCCCCGGATCTTGCTGCGGATAGCAAACAGCACCAGGAACACCAGCGCCAGCCAGAATAAAACACGTGTCATGCGAATCCTCGGTGTAAAACCACTTCCAGTACAAAACGGCTGCCGACATAGGCCAGCAACAAGGTGGCGAAACCGGCCAGGGTAAAGCTCAGCGCCGTCTTGCCGCGCCAGCCGCGAAAGCGGCGCCCCGCCAGCAGGGCGGCAAACAATAACCACGACAGCATGGTAAACACGGATTTGTGATCCCAGTTGAGCGCCTTGCCAAATAATTGCTCGGAGAACACGATGCCCGACAGCACGGTCAAGCTGAGCAAAATAAAACCGAGGCCAATCATGCGGAACAGCAGCTTTTCCATCGTCAGCAGGGCGGGCAGCTGGTCCAGCGCCGTGCCGATGAAGCCGCGGCTTTCGCTGCGCGTATGCAGCCGCGATTCCTGCAGCGCCATCAGCACGGCGTGAAAGGCGGCGATCGTCAAGGTGCTGTAGGCGAGCACGGCCACGGCGATATGCCAGCCGAAGACGGCCGACTTGCCTTCCATGCTGACCTGGCTGCCGGGAAAGGCCCAGGCCAGGCCGATGGCGATGACGGCGCTGGGCATGACCATGCGGCGCAGGCCGTCCAGGCTGAAATTGCGGTTCTCTATCCAGTAGGCGCCCACCGAGACCCACAGCGCGGCCGACAGCATGGCGGAAAAGCCGAAGCGCAAGGTGCCCGGCGCCATCAGGTCGAACCACAGGGTGGCGGCGTGCGCCAGCCAGGCGACGCCGGTCAGGCCGGCAATGAGCCGGGCACGGGACGAGGGAAGCACCGCGCACGCCGCGTACAACAGGGCGGCGATGAAAAAGAAATAGATCTGCATAGTTTAAGTTTACACCATAGCCGGCAAGCGCGATTCAAGCGACAGTATGGGCTGCAGGCAATTCGCCGCCAGCCGATACCGCAAGCCTGCCATGATATCGTGCCTCGGGCGCGACGGGGTGGCGCACCCTCAAGATTTCGGCAATCTTTCCTGCGGCGCACTGCCACCGCGTCACGGCCACGTTGCCATCTGGATGAGCCAGCCCTATAATTATGTCCATAGAGCAACAATCTTTCACTTTTCGCCACTCGCCCCCCACCGCCATGTTTTCTTTCAAAAAAATTTCCTGGACCTGTCTGCTGCTGGCCGCCTGCACTATATTAAGCGGCTGCATGAAAGATGCGCCGTCCCAGTCCACCTACGAAGAGTATTTCCGTACCTCGATCCAGGGCTATGACCTGTACAGGGATTACTTCGACATCGCGAAGCTGGAAAAGCTCAATGGCTGGAAAGAGAACGAGCAATATGAAATCAAGGGCTCGGCCGTGCTGCGCGCCAAGGTGAGCTACCTGGAATTGCTGGCCGACGTGGCCGACAAGCTCGAAGCGCAGGCCAAGACGGACGGCTCCGTGGGCATGACCATGGGTTTGGGCCTGATGGCGCGCGGCATGGGCGGCGAAAACAAGGTGTTCCGCGAATTCTGGACGCAGCAGCAGGAAAAGAAGGCGATTCCCGCACCGCTGCTGGCGCGCCAGGCGGCGATGACGGCCGAGCGTTTCGAGAACCTGCTGCAATGGTCGGACCAGCTCGTGCAAGACAATTACGGCGCCATCATCAGCCGCCAGCTCAAGAAGGGCGATGAACTGACGCGCATCTACACCTTGAGCTTCCGGCAGACGGAAAAAGGCTGGATGGGTTTTAACGCCCGCTAAGGCCACGCCTCCACAAAAAAAACCTCCGCGCCATCGCTGGCACGGAGGTTTTTTACATGGTTGCCTGATTTACTTCACGTTCAGGCTCTTTTTCGCCTGCTCCAGCAAGTCCGTCTTGACCCAGTCCTTGGCCACGGGCGGTTTCGTCATGCGGCCCACGCCCGTTTTCACCATCACGTCCGTGGTGACCTGGATATGCTCGGGCGAGATGTCGTACGAATACGGCGAATTGCTGATCGCGTCGTCGAAGTCATCCTTCGTGATCTGACCGCGGAACACGACTTCACGCACATACTTTTCCGCCGTCGCCTTGTTGTCGATAAAGGTTTTCGTCGCTTCGACGAAGCAGCGCATGAATTTTTCCGCCACGGGACGGCGTTCCTTGTAGAACTTTTCCGTCATCACCATGGTCCGCACGGGCTCGCCGATCGGCGTGTCGTACGGTTTGATGACTTCGGTGCCAAAGCCCTTGTTGATCGCCTGCGACGATTGCGGCTCCGACTGCATCATGGCGTCGATATTCTTGCCCATCAGCGCCTGGTTCAAGTCGGCGTAGGCGAGAAACACCAGCTGCACATCCTTGCCCTTGGTTTCCGAGTACGTCAGGCCCGCCTGCGACAGCTCGGCCAGCAGCAGCACTTCCTGGATGCCGCCGCGCGTCACGCCCACGCGCTTGCCCTTGAGTTCCTTGACGCTGGCGATCTTTTGCCCGGCGCCCGCCACCAGGCGCGCGCCGCCCTTGGCAAAACCGGCCACCACATAGATCGGCGCGCCGCCGGCGCGGCCGGAAATGGCCGCTTCGGACGCCGTCGCGCCCACGTCCAGCTCGCCCGCGATAATCGCCTGCATCACGTCGAGGCCCTTGGCGAAGACATGCTCTTCGACCTTGATGCCGCACTTGGGCGCGATTTCCTTGATGTACGACACGGCGCCGTAATGGGCGAATTTCAAATTCCCCAGGCGCACGACTTCCTGCTCCTGTGCCTGCACGGCGCCCATGCCGAACGCCAGCATGAGGGCGGCGGCAATACCGGTCTTCAAGGTTGATTTTTTCTGCATCGGGTTCTCCTGTGGTGGTTGGTATGTGCCCGCAAGGGCATAAAACACGAAACACTGCTCTTATTATGGGGAGATAGTACCGTGTGTTGAGTCAGGAGCAATCTTTTTTATGGAAAGCCTGCCTTGGCGCTGTTGCAGCAGCGCAAAGACAGGCGAATCCGGGAGCAGCAAGCCCGGCTTCATGAAGCGTTACTGTCCCGCCAGCGCCACCACCGGATCGAGTCCCGACGCCTTGCGCGCCGGCATGAAGCCGAACACCAGCCCCGTCACTACGGCGCAGGCAAAGGCCCCGGCGATGGCGCTCAGGGAAAAGATCACCGGCACGTCCCAGACCAGCAGCAGGCCTGCCACCGTCACGCCGACCACGATGCCGGCCACGCCGCCCACCACCGACACCAGCACGGCTTCGGTGAGGAACTGGCGCAGGATGTCGCGCCGGCGCGCGCCCGTCGCCATGCGGATGCCGATTTCGCGCGTGCGCTCGCGCACCGTCATCAGCATCACGTTCATGACGCCGATGCCGCCCACCACCAGCGAGACGGCGGCGATCAGGCTGAGCATCATGGTCATGTTGTCCTGCGTCTTGGCTTCGGCGGCGATCGACGCGGCCGCATTGCTGATGCCGTAGTCGCGGATGCGGTGGCGCTCGAACATGGTGGCGTCGACCGCCGCCTCCACCTCCGTCACGCGCTTGACGTCGTCCACGGCCATCACCGTGTACGTCGGCTCGCGCTGGCCGAAGACCCGGATGCCGGCCGTGGAAAACGGCAGCAGCAGCACGTCGTCTTCATCCTTCTCGCCCGTCAGCGCGCCCTTCGCGCTCATCACGCCGATCACCTGGAACGGCACGTTGCCGATCAGGATGCTCTGCCCCACGGGGTTGGCCACGTCGGGCATCAGCTTTTCGGCCAGGTGCGCGCCCAGCACGGCCACGGTGGCCATCTCGCGCTCGTCTTCCTCGGTAAAGAAGCCGCCCTTGGCCACGGGCCAGGTCTGGATCTGCGGCAGGGCCGGCCCCGTGCCGCGCACATAGGTCTGCACGTCAAGGTTACCGTGGCGTATCACCTTGTTGCCCGTGACATTCGGCAGCACGTGGGAAATGCCCGGCACGTCCTTGAGCGCATCGAGGTCGGCCAGGGTGATGCTGCGCCCGGGGATGCGCGAACTTTCGCCGCGCGACGCCATGTACAGCAGGTTCGAGCCGAACGCGCCCAATTGCGCCATCACCTGCTGGCGCGTGCCCAGGCCGATGGCCAGCATGACGATCACGGAAGCGACGCCGATGACGATGCCGAGCAAGGTCAAGCCCGTGCGGAAACGGTTGATCCACAGCACGCGCCAGGCGGCGCGCGCCGCGTCGAGCAATTCCGTGCCCAGCGACGCGCCCGTGTCATGGGCGGCGCGCGACATGTCCAGCGGCGGCAGGGCCGTCGATGTGGCGGGAATGGCGATGGCGCCCGAGTCTGCGATGATTTCGCCGTCGCTGATCTCGATCACGCGGCGCGCCTGGGCCGCCACCTTGCGGTCATGCGTGATGAGGATGATGGTATGGCCCGCGTCGGCCAGTTCGCCCAAGAGGGCCATGACTTCGGCGCCGCTGCTGCTATCTAACGCCCCCGTCGGTTCATCGGCGAGGATGATGCGCCCGCCATTCATCAGGGCACGCGCAATCGACACGCGCTGCTGCTGCCCGCCCGACAATTGGTTCGGCCGGTGATCCAAACGTTCACCGAGACCCAGGCGCTTGAGCAGCGCTTCCGAGCGGGCGTGGCGGGCCGCGGCCGGCATGCCCGCGTACAGGGCCGGCACTTCCACGTTTTCGCGCGCCGATTCGGTGGCGATCAGGTGATAACCCTGGAAAACGAAGCCGAACGCTTCGCGCCGCAGCCACGCCAGTTCATCGGGATTCAGGCTGGCCACGTCCTGGCCGGCGAAACGGTAAGTGCCGTCGCTGGGCCTGTCCAGGCACCCCAGCAAGTGCATCAGGGTCGATTTGCCGGAACCGGACGCACCGACGATGGCGACGAATTCGCCGGCGCCGATAGCCAGGGTCAAGCCGCGCAGCACTTCCACGGCCGGCGCGCCATCGTGGCCGCCGTAGCGCTTGCGGATGCCTTGCAATTCAATCAACGGCGCCGCTTGGTCCGGCTGTCCCGCTTGTCCCAGCGACGCGGCCTCGCTCATCGCGCTCACAGCTGGAACCTGCTGCTGCCGCTGCCGGCCGGCTGCTCGCCCGTGACCAGCAATTCGCCTTCGCGCAAGCCTTGCAGCACTTCCGCGCTGAGGCGGTTGCGCACGCCCACGGTGACGGCGCGCGTATCGACCTTGCCGTCCGCATCCATCACGCGGGCCGTGAACTGCCCCGGCTTGGCGCCTTCTTCCGTCGATGGTTTCAGGGCCGGCAAGGGCACGGCCAGCACATTGTTCGCCGCTGCCGTGACAAACACCACTTGCGCCGTCATCTGCGGCATCAATTCGCCATCGGCGTTATCGACGTCGAACAGCACGGTATACAAGATCACCTTGCTGGTTGACGGCGCCAGGGCCGTGCCGGCGGCGGCACCACCGGGCACCGGCGGCGCCGGCAGCACTTGCCGCACCTTGCCGCTCCAGCGCCGCTGGTCGCCGCCCAGCGTGGTGAAGTACACGGGCATGTCCGGGCGCACGCGGCGCACGTCCGCTTCCGACACTTCCGTCCATACCGTCATGGCAGACAAATCGGCGATGCGCAGGATGTTCGGCGTCTGGTAGGTGGCGTTCAGGGTTTGCCCCTCTTTCGCGTCCAGGCCCACCACCTTGCCGGCCATGGGCGCGTAGATGCGCGTATAGCCGAGGCGCGCCTCGTCCGCCTTCAGGCTGGCCTGGGTCTGATCTATCTGCGCCTTCAGGTGATCGATCTTGGCGCCCGCCGAGGCCAGGGTGGCTTCCGCCGTCTCCAGGTCGGCCAAGGGTGTCGAATCGAACTTGGCCATCTGCTTCTGGCGCACGTGCTGCTGGCCCGCCAGGCGGTGCTGCGCCTGCTGGTCGGCCAGCTGCGCGCGCAAGCCCGCCAGCGCGGCGCGGCCCGCGTCGACCGTGGCTTGCTGCACGCTGGGGTCGATCTCGGCCAGCAGCTGGCCTTTTTCCACGGCGCTGCCCGGCTGCACGTGCAGGCGCGTGATCTGGCCCGACACCTGCGCACCCACGTCGACATAGGTTTGCGGCTGCAGGGTGCCGATGGCCGTGACGCTGGCCTCGATATTGCCGCGCTTGACGGGCGCCGTGTCGAACACGGTGGCCGGGCCGCGCGTGGCCCACAGTGCGCCGGCGCCGAACAGCGCCAGCAAGACCACGCCGCCGAGGATGCGGGCGCGGCGCGAAGGCAGTCGGGCCGCCATCAGGAAGCCGCCTTGCGGTTACAGGTACAGTAAAACGGTGTCGCCAAACGTGAAAAATACATCGGTCTATCCTTGAAAATAGCGGTGGACATCACCGCAGGAACGTCACAAGACCTGCCAGCGCGGCGACGGCTGCCAGCAGGGAACTACGCAACAGCAAGCGGGGCGCATACGGCAGCAGCAGGGCCACCAGCAGCGCGCCGGCCGAAATGAACCCCAGCCAGGCGACGACGCCGACGGTGGCGCTCCAGCCGGCCACGCAAGGCCAGATGGCCAGCGCCAGCAGGACGGCACCCGCCAGCTGCAGCGCGCGCCGCACGTTCGGCGCCGCGTCCCTGCCCCAGACCTGGCCATGGTGGCGGTCCAACGCCAGCGAGAGGCTGGCCATGCCCGCATACGACAGGCCCAGCGCGCACAGGATGGTGTTAATCATGACTGTCCTTCCGTAGTGACGTGCAGGCTGACCGATGGTGTTTCCTTGCTTGCCGTCTTTTTGAGCGGTTTTTCCTTGCGCTGGTGGACTTTCCACGCGCCCCAGGCGGCCAGCAGGCCGAAGGCCATGCTGCCCAGCTCCACGCCGGCGCTTTCCCAGTCGCCGCGCGCGATTTGCGCCGCCAGGTTGTCGCCCGTGCTCAGGACATTGAGCACCGGCAGCAGCAGGCACAGGGCGGCCAGCAAGCCCAGTTGCTCGATCCACGCGCGCCTTTCCGCGCGCAGGCAGGCGTGCGCGAGCATCAAAAACCACATGCCGAAGAAGGCCCGCACTTCCCAGCCGGCGCGGTGCTCAAGGCCGACGGGGATCAAACGGTTCGCCCACAGGAAGCCCACGCAGGCGATGGACAGGCCGG
Source organism: Janthinobacterium sp. GW823-FHT03B06 (assembly GCF_058796955.1). Classification (NCBI taxonomy): domain Bacteria; kingdom Pseudomonadati; phylum Pseudomonadota; class Betaproteobacteria; order Burkholderiales; family Oxalobacteraceae; genus Janthinobacterium; species Janthinobacterium sp. GW823-FHT03B06. Next base: position 85,497 of record NZ_JBXAJE010000007.1, on the reverse strand, counting down.
CAATCGCCGCCACGTTCAGGCATTCGATGACGCGGTAGACGCGCTGCGTGTAAGCGCCGAACTCGCCGCCCGACTTCTGGCGGCGCTTGACCATGAACATGATCGCGCCCGTGCCCATCATGGCCGTGCCGGCCAGGCCGCAGAAAAAGTACAGCCAGCGCATGGGCGTGCCGCCAAAACCCACCATGTGCAGATTCGACATGACGGAGCGCGTCAGGCCCGCGCCGCCCGTGTCGGACGCGCCGGGCAGGCGCAAGGCGGTCTGCTCGCCCGTGGCCAGCGCATAGCAGGCCCTGCCCGTGTTGGCGCTGATGCGTTCCATCGTGTCCGTCTCTTCATTCCAGCCGTACATGCACACGCGCATGGAGGCGTCGTTCGGATTGTCCAGCACCACGGCGCGGATTTCCTGGCCGATGGACTGCTCGGCGCGCAGCGCGAACGCTTCCAGCGCGGGAATGGCCAGCGGCTGGCCCGTCTTCACGGGTTTGCCCGCGTCGTTCCAGTCGCTCAAAAAGGCTTTCTTGGGATTGTCCATGCCGTATTGCGCCGCCACGGGGGCCGGCACATAGTCATCGCTGAAGAATGCCAGGCCCGTGTAGGCGATCATGAACTGGAACGGCAAGGTCAGCACGGCCACGGCGTTGTGCGCGTCGAGCCACGAGCGCTGGCCCTTGGCCGGGCGGAAGGTGAAGAAATCCTTGAAGATGCGCTTGTGCGTGATGACGCCGCTCACCAGCGCCACCAGCATGATCATGGTGGTGATGCCGACGATCCAGACGCCGATGCGCCCCGCGTGCAGCTCGTAGTGGAAATCGACGAAATGGTGACCGCCGATGGTTTCCCGTTCCGTTGCCTCGCGCGCATGTTCGATGACGGCGCCCGTCAGCGGATCGAGCTCCGCCGAGCCATAGCCGCCGCTGGGCTGGAACCAGTAGGCGGACAGGCCGTGGCCGGGACGCTGCACGGGCCAGATTTCCCACATGTCCGCCTTCGGATGTTCCTTGGCCATGAAGTCGAGCGCCAGCTCCAGGCGGTGGCCACGGTCCGTGACCTTCGGCAACGGCGGATCGTTCGCATGCGCCGCTTCTTCCAGTGCGTGTTCGGGCGTCATCCAGTGCCCGATCGGGTCGTCGAAGACGGCCAGGGTGCCGGTCAGGAAGATGGCGAACAGCAGCCAGGAAATCCACAGGCCGCTCCAGGTATGCAGCCAGGCCATGGCCTGGCGCAGGCCGCCCTGCTGCGGCGTTTTCACCACTTTGTCTGCCTTGACGGCGTTCATGCGGCCCCCCGCGACAGCAGCAGGCCGATGCCGCCGCACAGGATCGCTGGCAACAGCATGCCCAGCCAGGCGCGGCGCAGGTCTTGCACGGCAAAGACCCAGATCACGGCGCAGGTGTAGACGACAAAGGCGCTCAGGGTCGCCGTCAGCACGGCTTCGGCGCGCGACAGCGGCAGCACGGCCGCCAGCAGCACGGCCACGCCGGACGTGAGCGCATAGCCGCCAAAGACGGCGGCAAGCACGCGCGAAAACAACATCATGTTGGCCGACTTCATCATTGCGGCACTCCCCGTGGCATACGCCGGCTCACGCCATTACTGGCGTGGGCCAGATTCAACTGCACATCCATAAGCCATGCATCCTTCATCAAGATAGGTCATTCAAAAGTGATTGTTTACAGTTTGTAGTTCAATGTCAGCATCACGTTGCGCGGCGCCCCTGCCAGGTTGCCGAAGACATCGGAATAGATGCTCTGGTAATAGTGCTTGTCCAGCGCATTGTTGACGTTCAGGCGCAGCTCGGCGCGGCTGTCGATCTGCCAGGCCGCGTTCAGGCCCACGATCGCATAGCGGCCCTGGCGCAGATGGTAGGTGCCGTCGCTCGACTCGGTCGCGCCCTGCCCGTACACCGACGCGCCGACGCGCCAGCCCTGCGCCGCGCCGGACAGGCGGTAGCTGGTGGCCAGCTTGAGCTGCTGGCGCGGATAGCGGCTGTTGAAATCCTTGCCGATATTGGCTGGATCGCTGTCGCGCGTGAATTGCGCCTTCACATACGTAAAACCGGCCGACAGCTGCCAGTCCGGCGTCAGCGCGCCCGCCACGTCCAGCTCCACGCCTTCGCTGCGCACTTCGCCCGACGCGCGCTGGCAATAGCCCCAGGTGCTGCCGGGGCAGGGATTCGGGCCGGCCAGGTCGTCCACGCCGCGGTTCTGCTGGCGGATCTGGAACACGGCCGCGCTGGCATTGAGGGCGCCGCCGAAGTATTCGCCTTTCACGCCCGCTTCATAGTTGGTGCCGCTGATCGGTTTCAGGGGCCGCGCATTGGCATCGGTGGACGCCTGCGGCTGGAAGATCTCGGTCCAGCTGGCGTACACGGAATGCTGCTTGTCGAGGTCATACACGACACCGGCGTACGGCGTGAATTCGCGCGCCACCGAGTAGCCGGCATCGTCCTTGTACCAGCTCACGCGCCCGCCCAGCACCAGCGACAGCGGCTCGGTCAGGCGCAGGCGCGTGCCCGCATACACGCCGCTTTGCTCGGTAATGCTGGCCGTGCGCCACTGCGCGTAATTGATGACGGGGCGCGCCACGCTGCCCGCGTCCCAGTGGAACGGGTCGAGCACGGGCGCAGCCGCGCCCCAGCTGTACGGCGCCCAGCCGCCATAGCTGTTTTTCGACGAACGGCGGTGGCTGGCGCCGACCGTCAGCTCGTGCTCGCGGCCGAACAAGCTGTAGCTGCCGCTGGCATAGGCGTCATAGCTGGTGTTGGCCAGTTCGGCGCGGTAGCTTTGCGAATTGAAACGCAGGGTGTCGCCGCGGCGGTTGATGCCGGAAAACGTCGTGTCGATCTCGGGCGTCTTGCGCGTGGCCGCCAGCTTGGCCTTCCAGCCGTTGGCGAAGCGGTGTTCCAGTTCGGCGAAGATGGTTTTATCGGTCTGGCGCCAGCCGTCGAAATCGCTGCCCAGGTAGGTGGAACGGGGCAAATGCAAAAAGCGGCCGTCGGCGGCCGTCACCACGCCCGTTGTCACGCCGTCGTTATCGGTCTTGCGGTAGTGGGCGCCCACGGTCAACGTGGTATCGGGACGCAGATCGGCCTCGATGATGCCGTACAGCTGGTGATTGCGTCCATGCAGCACGTCGACAAAATCCTTCTTGTCCTGCACCGTGACGACTATGCGCCCGCGCAGGGTCTTCGCTGCGTTGAGCGCGTTGGCCGCATCGGCTTCCAGGCGGTAGTTGCTCCAGCTGCCGATGCTGGCCGAGAACGACGCTTGCGGCGTGGCCGTCGGGCGCTTGCGCACCATGTTGATGGCCGCGCTGGGCGTGCCGCTGCCCGTCATCAAGCCCGTGGCGCCGCGCACCACCTCGATGCGGTCATAGATGGCCAGGTCGTCATTGTCGCCATTGAACGTGCCGTTCGCGCCCAGGCTGGTAGGCAAGCCGTCGAACAGGATGTTGTCGATTGGAAAGCCCCGCGCGCTGAAACTGCCCGAATCGCCCGTAAAGTTGCCTTTTTGCATGACCAGCCCCGTGATCGACTGCACGGCGTCGTCCAGGGTCGTGATGCCGAGGTCGTCGATCTGCTGGCGCGTCAGCACGCTGACCGACTGCGGCGTTTCGCGCAGCGACAGGTTCAGCTTGGTTGCCGTGTTGCTCACGCCCGTCGTGTAGGAGCCGCTGCCTTCCGTCGTCGCATCGCGCCCCGCCGTGACGGACACGCCGAGCATGGTTTGCTCGGTCGCGGGAACGACAGGCGCGGCCTGCTGCGCCAGCGCCGGCAGGCTGGCGGCCAGGCACAGGGCCGCGGCAGCTTGCGCCAGCGGACGCAGTGAGGAGTGAGAGGATGGCAAACTGACAAAAGGCAAAGCGTGCGACATGAAAGTTCCTGATAGTAATGGCGTCATGAGACGGTAAAAAACAGGCGCCTACCTTGTAGGTGCCGCGAAAACGAAAAACGGGCAGCCGGATGGCTAAATATTTCTGCGCAGCGTGCTATGACGCCGGCTCGACGCTGACCCAATAGCGCGTGCGGCTGCGGACCTGCACCGGCAGCGAGTTGGGCAACATGTTCAAAATGCGCTGCGTGTCGGCCAGCGGGAACACGCCCGACAGGCGCAGCTGGGCCACTGCCGGCGCGCAGTCGATCACGCCGGGACGGTAGCGGGCCAGGTCGGCCAGGAAATCGCCCAGGGTCACGTCGTCGACGATCAGCTGCCCGCGCGACCAGGCATGCGCATATGCAGCGATAGCGTGCGGCGCGTCCAGCGTCTGGCGGGAAAATGCCACGCCGCGCCCGGCCGCCAGCAGCATTGGCGCGCCGGCACTGTCGCGGGGACGGATTTCCACGGCGCTTTCCAACACGTCCACCGTGCTGTAGTCATCTTGCTGGCGCACGGCAAAGCGCGTGCCCAGCGCGCGCACCAGGCCTTCGCGCGTGGCCACCACCAAAGGCGCGGCGCTGCCGGCACCGTGGCCGCTAACGACGAGGATCTCGCCGGCCAGCAGTTCGATCAGGCGGCGGCTGGCGTCGAAACGCACGTTGACGGCCGATCTCGTATTCAGGCTGAGCACGCTGCCATCGTCCAGCACCACCTCGCGCCGCTCGCCCGTGGCCGTGCGGTAGTCGGCACGCAGGGCGCGCACGCCGTCCCAGGCGCCCGTCTGCGCGGCCAACATGCCGCCGCCGGCCGCCACGCCCAGCCATGCCAGCACCTGGCGCCGCTTGCCGTTGACGGCTTTGCGCTGCGTGCCGGCCAGCGCCTGCGCGGCCGCGCCGCGGTGCAAACCGTTGAAGCGCCGCGATACCGCTTCAATATGCCGCCAGGCCCGTTCATGTTCCGGGTCGGCGGCGCGCCAGCGCTGCCAGGCGGCCTGCTGCGCTTCGCTGGCCTCGCTCGACATCAGCACGGTCAGCCACTCGGCCGCCTGCTGCTGCACGTCCTCGCGGATGGCTGGCGGTGCCGCCGGTTCTGCCGCCGTGCTCATGCCGGCAGCGAGAAAAACACCTGGCGGTTGGCGCGCGTCAGGTATTGCTTGACCGAGCTGGCCGATACGTTCAGGCGCGCGGCGATCTCGGCATAGCTGAGGCCTTCGAGCTGCGCCAGCAAGAACGCCGTGCGCACGGGACCCGGCAAGCCGTCGAGGGCCAGGTCGATCTCCTGCAAGGCTTCCAGCGCCAGCAGCCGCGCTTCCGGCGCGGGCACCACCTCGGGCGGCAGGCAGGCGAGCGCCTCCAGGTAGGCGTCTTCCAGCACTTGCCGGCGGTAGCGGTGCGCCACCAGGCGGCGCGCGACGGTGGCGAGAAAAGGCCGCGCTTCGCGGATCTGCGGCGCGGCACCGTTGGTGAGCACGCTGATAAAGGTGTCTTGCGCCAGATCCGCCGCGTCGCCCGCATTGCCCAGCTTATGCCGCAGCCAGCCCTGCAGCCAGCCGTGATGGCTGCTGTAGAGCGCGTGCAGGTCTTGTTGCTGTGCAAAATCGGCGGCCGACATGGCATCCCTTTCCGCTCAGGCGTGCGCCACCCGAGAATGTAAATAAGAATTATTCTCATTCTAACCGCGCAATGCCGTTGATGCAATCGCGGCATTGGCAGAAATACCAACTAATTCAAAAGCCGGCCAACCGCCAGGCGCTGCAGCGCAGGACCGCCAGCCACCCGCGATAAGGTAAAATGACGGCCATCGTCCGGCTTGCGCCGCCCACTCCCAAGCTTTTCATTGCAGGTTCATCATGCTAGATAATCTCACCCAACGGCTTGCCAAAGTCGTCAAGACCATGCGCGGCGAGGCGCGCCTGACCGAAGCGAACACCGCCGACATGCTGCGCGAAGTGCGCCTGGCGCTGCTCGAAGCCGACGTCGCCCTGCCCGCCGTGCGCGAATTCATCGCCAAAGTCAAAGAAAAAGCCATGGGCGAGGATGTCATTTCCTCGCTGACGCCAGGCCAGGCCCTCGTTGGCGTGGTGCAGCGCGAGCTGGCCGCCCTGATGGGCGCCGACCTGGGACCGGAAGCGTCGCAGATCAGCTTTGCGCAGCAGCCGCCCGCCATCATCCTGATGGCCGGTCTGCAGGGCGTGGGTAAAACCACCACCGTCGGCAAGCTGGCGAAGTACCTGAAGGAAGAAAAGAAGAAGAAAGTGCTGACCGTCTCGGCCGACGTGTACCGTCCCGCCGCGATCGCCCAGCTGCAATCGGTCACCGCCCAGGTCGGCGCCGACTTCTTCCCGTCCACCAGCACGGACAAGCCGGTCGATATCGCCCTGGCCGCGCTGGACTGGGCGAAGAAGCACTACCACGACGTGCTGATCATCGATACGGCGGGCCGTCTCGGTATCGACGAAGAGATGATGCGCGAAATCGCCGCCGTCCATGGCGCCGTGAAACCGATCGAAACCCTGTTCGTTGTCGACGCCATGCTGGGCCAGGACGCCATCAACACGGCCAAGGCCTTCAATGATGCGCTGCCGCTGACCGGTATCGTGCTGACCAAGCTCGATGGCGATGCGCGCGGCGGTGCCGCCCTGTCCGTGCGCCACATCACGGGCAAACCGATCAAGTTTGCCGGTGTCTCGGAAAAACTCGACGGCCTGGAAGCGTTCGATCCGACCCGCATGGCCAACCGCATCCTCGGCATGGGCGACATCCTCGCCCTGGTGGAAGAAGCGCGCAAGGGCGTCGACAGCAAGGCGGCGGCCGACCTGGCGCAAAAGATCAAGGTCGGCGGCAAGTTCGACATGAACGACTTCAAGGCGCAGCTGGGCCAGATGAAGAAAATGGGCGGCATGGCCAACCTGATGGACAAGCTGCCGGCCCAGTTCCAGCAGGCGGCGGGCGGCAAGAACATGGATCAGGCAGACAAGCAGGTGCGCCGCATGTGCGGCATCATCGACTCGATGACGCCGCAGGAACGCGCCAAGCCTGAACTGATCAAGGCCACGCGCAAGCGCCGCATCGCCGCCGGCGCCGGCGTGCAGGTGCAGGAAGTGAACCGCATGCTGACGCAGTTCGAGCAGATGCAGACGATGATGAAGAAATTGTCGGGCGGCGGCATGATGAAGATGATGCGTTCCATGAAGGGCATGATGCCTGGCATGAGGTAGTAGAAGGCTTCAAAATCGGCTGCGCGGGGCGCTTTGTGGCCGGCGATGCTCACCGTACTAAAGTACGGTTGCGCTTCTCGGCCACAAATCACCTCCGCTCGCTGTGATTTTGAAGGCCTTTTTTACGCCGCGTATCGAAAGTCGATAGATCAAAAAACACCGTTCCAAATAATGCCGGATTGCATTTTCATGTGTCCGGCATCACGCTTCCCGCCCTCCGCAGCGCCCCTCCCCGCATAGCCAGCAACCATGCCATTTACGGGTAAAAACGCCGTTCTGCGCTCCCAAGCGGTGCGCCCGGGCGACAGCATTGCCATTTCCCTGCTTTTTCCTCGTGAAAACGTGAAAAACACTTGCATACAAGGTAAATCCACACCAATATTAGCCGTGCGATTAATTGCGCAATTTCCCATGTGTTTGTTAAGGAGGCTCGAAGATGGCAACAGCCAAAAAAACCCCAGTAGCAGCGCCAGCCAAAGCAGCAGCAGCCAAGCCTGCAGCCGCCAAGAAAGCAGCACCCGCAGCCAAGGCAGCAGCTAAACCAGCAGCGGCGAAGAAAGCGGCAGCACCGGCAACACCACGCAAGCCAAACGCAGCATTCATGAAAGCAATGACGCCATCGAAAGATCTGGCCGCCGTTGTTGGCGCAGCACCACTGCCGCGCACGGAAGTGACCAAAAAGGTATGGGATTACATCAAAAAACTCGATCTGCAAGATCCGGCCAACCGCCGCATGATCAATGCGGACGACAAGCTGAAAGCTGTTTTCGGCGGCAAAGCCCAAGTCTCCATGTTTGAAATGACGAAACTGATCTCCGATCATTTGAAATAATCAGATACGCACAGGGCGTCTACGCCGTGTGAGTGCCCCGCCGCTTTACTGCGAGCGGGGCATTTTTTTGCTGCGGGGGTCAACCATGTTGTCGGATGACGGTCTTTCAGACCTAATCCGACCTACGTCCGCCCCATTCACCCAGGGTCAGACCCTCAACACCGTTAATACAGAGCTCTGCGCCAACGCTGCCGGGGGTCTGACCCCAGCCTTTATTTGACTTCCCACTGCTTCCAAGCCGCCCTTACCGCATTCGGATACTCGGCCCGGCCCCGGCTGCCGTTATACCGGCCCAGCGCCAGGTACAAATCGCCCTTTTCCATATCCAGGTACATGCGCAGGATCGCGCAGCCGTAGCGCAGATTCGTCTGCATGTGGAACAGCTTGCTGCGGTCGCTATCACCGATGACGCCCGTCCAGAACGGCATCACCTGCATGTAGCCGCGCGCGCCGGCCAGCGAGACGGCATATTTGCGGTAGGCCGACTCCACCTGGATCAGGCCCAGCACCAGGGCCGGTTCCAGGCCCGCGCGGCGCGCTTCGTACCAGACGGTTTCCAGGAATTCCGTGCGCAACTGGGCGTCCGGCAGCTTGCGCTGCAGGCGTTGCGACATCTGCGCCAGCCATTGCTGGTAGCGCTGCAAGTCGGCGGGCGTGGCAAATTTGGGCTGCGGCGGGCGTTCGTCGCGGATCGCATGCGACAGGGCCAGGCGGACGGAGTCGGCCAGCGCCTCCTCCTTCTGGTTGCCGGCCTGCGCAAAGGAAACGCAGGCCAGGCCGGCGGCCAGCGCGAGCGCGCCGGCCGCCTTGCTTACCGATAAGCGCTTCACTGCGCCATTTGGCCCTGGATGAAGGCAACGATCTCGTCCGGCGCAACGCCGGTCGCTTCCGCATCGCGGCGGCCCTGGTATTCCAGCTTGCCTTCTTTCAGGCCGCGCTCGCCGATGACGATGCGGTGCGGCACGCCAATCAGTTCCCAGTCAGCAAACATGGCGCCAGGGCGCAAGCCGCGGTCGTCGACGATGACGTCCACGCCAGCGCCTTGCAGGGCCGCGTACAGCTTCTCCGTCTCTTCCTTGACCAGTTCGCTGCGGTCCATGCCCATCGGGCACAGCACGACTTCGAACGGCGCGATCGACGCTGGCCAGATGATGCCCTTGTCATCGAAGTTCTGTTCGATGGCGGCGCCCAGGATGCGCGTCACGCCGATGCCGTAGCAACCCATCTGCAACGGCGCAGGCTTGCCGTTTTCATCGAGGAAGGTGGCTTTCATGCTTTCCGAATACGCCGTACCCAGCTGGAACACGTGGCCCACTTCGATGCCGCGCTCGATGGCCAGGGCGCCCTGGCCGTCCGGCGACGCGTCGCCGGCGACGACATTGCGCAAGTCGGCCACGATGGCAGGCTCGGCCACGTCACGGCCCCAGTTGGCGCCCGTGTAGTGGAAACCGGCCTCATTCGCGCCGCAGACGAAGTCGCTCATGTGGGCGACCGTGCGGTCCGCCACCACGGTGACCGGCGCCTTCGTGCCGATCGGGCCCAGGTAGCCAGGGATGGTGCCGTAGACTTCCAGGATTTCCGCTTCCGTCGAGAAACGGTGACCGGCCAGGCCGGCAACCTTGCCCACCTTGATCTCGTTCAATTCATGGTCGCCGCGCAGCAGCAGCATGAAATGCTGTTTCGTGACTTTCTCGTCCTTGCCCGTCGTTTCCACCGTCAGGGCGATGGTTTTCACGGTGCGCGACAGCTCGATGCCCAGCAGGGCGGCCACGGTTTCGCACTTGACGGTGTCCGGCGTGGCCGTTTTCGTCAGCGCCTGGCTGGCGGCCGGGCGCTCGCCCGCTGGCGGCAGCGCTTCGGCCGCTTCCATGTTGGCGGCGTAGTCGGAGGTCGGGCAGTACACGAGCGCGTCTTCGCCCGTGTGGGCGATGACGTGGAATTCGTGCGAACCGGAACCGCCGATGGCGCCGTTGTCGGCCGCCACGGCGCGGAATTTCAGGCCGAAACGCGTGAAGATGCGCGTGTAGGCGTCAAACATGACCTTGTACGACGCCTGCATGCCGGCCAGGTCGCGGTCGAACGAATACGCGTCCTTCATGGTGAATTCGCGGCCGCGCATCAGGCCGAAACGTGGGCGGCGCTCGTCGCGGAACTTGGTCTGGATGTGATAAAAGTTCAGCGGCAACTGGCGGTAGGACTTGATTTCCGTGCGCACGACGTCGGTGATGACTTCTTCCGACGTGGGCTGGATCGCGTATTCGCGGCCGTGGCGGTCTTTCACGCGCATCAGTTCGTCGCCCATCTTGGTCCAGCGGCCCGTTTCCTGCCACAGTTCGGCCGGCTGCACGAGCGGCATCAGCAGTTCGATACCGGCGGCTTTGTTCATCTCGTCACGGATGATGGCTTCCACCTTGCGGATCACGCGCAAGCCCATCGGCATGTAGGTATAGATGCCGGAACCGAGGCGTTTGATCATGCCTGCACGCATCATCAATTGGTGGCTGACGATTTCCGCGTCAGAAGGTGCATCTTTAAGTGTGGAAATAAAAAAACGGGAGGCGCGCATAACGGTGAATTCTTTTTAAAAAGAGAGGGTTATAATCAACCTAATTTTAAAGGATTAGCTGGCTGATGCGTCCATACTTTACACAAATGCGCTCAATTGGTGCGATTCCGGCGCTTTTCGCACCCCGAAAAGGTCACCGGCTTGCGAAGTTGTGGGTAATTATGTAAAAAAGGACGCTCGGTCGCAGAAAGTTTGAGGTGCATTATGCTCGACCGTGAAGGGTTTCGGCCCAACGTCGGCATCATCCTGCTAAACGCCCAGAACGAGGTGTGGTGGGGCAAGCGGGTGCGCGAGCACTCATGGCAGTTTCCGCAAGGCGGTATCAAATATGGCGAAACACCGGAACAAGCCATGTTTCGCGAACTTGAAGAGGAAATCGGACTCAGACAGGAACACGTCAAAATTGTCGGCCGCACCCGCGACTGGCTGCGCTATGAAGTGCCAGACCACTTCATCAAGCGCGAGATTCGCGGCCATTACCGTGGCCAGAAGCAGATTTGGTTTCTGCTGAGAATGTGCGCGCGCGATAACGACGTCAATCTGCGCCTGACCGACCATCCGGAGTTCGACGCCTGGCGCTGGCATGAATACTGGGTCCCGCTCGATGTCGTCATTGAATTTAAACGCGATGTGTACCAGCGCGCCTTGCAGGAGCTGTCCCGCTTCCTGACCTGGCCCGTGCATGGCAACGCACAGCAAGCGCACCGCCACACGTCGCGCTACCTGCGCCAGCCCCATGCGCCACGGGCACAGGACGGCGCGGCACTGGCCAAGCCTTGCGACGGCATCGCCGCCGAAGGGTGTACGCCGGAGCTGATCTTGCCGGGCAAGGAGTAGTCCGCCGCAATGAACGCACGCTCCCACGCAAAAGGGGCAGCCTGAACAGGCTGCCCCTTTTTTCATGCCGGCAGGAAACTCCCCTGCCGGTCAGGCTGGCTTAGTTTGCCGCCGGCGCTGGCGCAGCAGCGGGAACGTCGAGCGTGATGGCTTTCAAGCCCAGGATATTGCTGCTGTAATGGCGGATCTTGTTGGCCAGGGCCGGGTCGTTGTTCAGCTTTTGACCGTACGACGGCACCATTTCCACCATCTTCGCTTGCCATTCCGGCGTGGCCAGACGGCTCTTGAAGGCCGTTTGCAGCACCTTGATCATGATCGGCGGCGCGGTCGAGGCGCCTGGCGAAGCACCCAGCAGGGCGACGATGCTGCCATCGGCGGCGCCGACGACTTCCGTGCCGAACTGCAGCAAGCCGCCTTTGACAGGGTCATCCTTGACGATCTGCACGCGCTGGCCGGCGTTTTGCAAGGTCCAGTCTTCCATCTTGGCGTTCGGCAAGTATTCGCGCAGGGTCTTCAGGCGGTCTTCCGGCGTGTTCATGACCTGTTCCACCAGGTATTTCGTCAGTGGAATATTGTCGTAGCCGGCTTGCAGCATCGGTTTCACATTGCCCGTGCCGATCGAGGCAGGCAAGTCGATCCACGAGCCGTTTTTCAGGAACTTCGTCGAGAAGGTGGCGAACGGTCCAAACAGCAGGGCTTTCTTGCCATCGATGATGCGCGTGTCCAGATGCGGCACGGACATCGGCGGCGAACCGACGGACGCCTTGCCGTAGACCTTGGCCGCATGCGCCGCCACCAGTTCCGGATTGGTGGTCACGAGCCATTGGCCGCCGACCGGCACGCCGCCGTAGCCCTTGGCTTCAGGAATACCCGATTTTTCCAGCAGCGGCAGCGAACCGCCGCCGGCGCCGATGAAGACGAACTTGGCGCGCATGGTCTTTTCCTTGCCGGCGGCCAGGTCTTTCACCGTCACGTTCCATACGCCGTCGGCGCCGCGCCGGATGTCTTCCACCTGGTGGCGCAGGTGCAGCACCATGCCGTGGCTGTCCGTCAGGTATTTCACGAGGCCGCGCGTGAGGTTACCGAAATTGACGTCGGTACCGATGTCCATGCGCGTCGCGGCCACTTTCTGGCCCTTGTCGCGCCCTTGCATGACCAGCGGCGCCCACTGTTCGATCTGCGCCTGGTCTTCCGAGTACAGCATGCCCTTGAACAGGTTTTCCTTTTGCAGCGCGGCATAGCGCTTCTTCAAAAAGGCAATATTGTCGTCGCCCCAGACAAAGGCCATGTGCGGCACATTGTTGATGAAGGTTTGCGGCGCGCCCAGGTGCTTGTTGGCCACCTGATAAGCCCAGAATTGCTTGGAAATTTCGAATTGCTCGTTGATGGCAACGGCCTTCTTGGTCTCGATGCTGCCGTCGGCCGCTTCCGGCGTGTAGTTCAGTTCGGCAAATGCCGAGTGGCCCGTGCCCGCATTGTTCATCGCGTCCGAACTTTCGGCGGCCACGGAATCGAGGCGCTCGACCATTTCCATCGTCAGCGAGGGATCGAGTTCCTTGAGCATACTGCCCAGGGTGGCGCTCATGGTGCCGGCGCCGATCAGCAGCACGTCGACCGGTTTTTCGGACGAGGCCGGAGGGGTCTTGTCACATGCCGCCAGGATCAGGCACGACATCAAAAGTAATAGCGATTTACGCATACGTAACTCCGTTTATGAATACTGAAGGATGATTCTTGCGCGCCACCGTGGCGGCACCATCGCTGCATGAAATGAAAACAGTTGGCAAGCCGGAACGCCAGGGCGGCCGGACAGGTCAAGGTCGATGGTGATAGGCATGCTGCCGCGCTCCGGGATAAGCCTGGAGCAAGATCTGGTGGCAAAGGTGCGGGCAATGGAAGCACGCAATGGCAACAAAATCGCCATCGTGTCCAGTGCAAATATCAAGAGCGGCGATTTTATCACCGTTATTTGGCGCCACCGGGCCGTGGCGGTAGTGGATAATACTTACTGCAGGGTATTAAATTGCGGTGACTATCGGGTCACGAAAGCGGACGCCAGACGGCAAAAAAGGCATCCCCGATGCCTTGAATTGACGTACGCGGTACAATGCCGGCTGCCCTTTAGCCACAGTCCTTTAGCCATGTTCAACCCCTCGTCCGACGACGTGCGCCGCTTCTTTTGCGACACCTTGCGCAAGCACCGCGCCCATGAAATCCTCACGCCGATGGAAGCCATCGCGCTCGACTGGATCCTCGAACATCCCGAGTATGAAAACGAGCTCTCCGATGTCGAAGCGGCGCTGGCGCGCGATTACTCCGTCGAAGGGGGCCAGGCCAATCCCTTCCTGCACCTGTCCATGCATCTGTCGATCACGGAGCAGGTACAGGTGGACCAGCCGCGCGGCATTCGCCCGGCCGTCCAGCAGCTGACCCAGCGCCTCGATTCGGCCCATGCGGCCCAGCACGAAGTGATGGAATGTCTGGGCCAGATGATCTGGGCCTCGCAGCGCTCGGGCTTGCCGCCCGATACGGACGCGTATATCGACTGCGTGCGGCGCCGCTGATCAGGTAGTATCATGTTGCCAAGAAACTCAGCCACTGAAGGATATCTTGGCCCATCACACCATTCTCGTACTCGGCGGTTACGGTTTTTTCGGCACGCGCATTTGCCAGGCGCTAGCCGGCAACCAGGATATCCATCTGCTGGTGGCCGGGCGCGACGCCGCCAGGGCCAGGGTACTGGCGGCGCAATTGGGCTTGCCGCCGCGGCAAGCACTGGCGCTCGATGCTGATGCACCTGATCTGGCGCGGCGCCTGGCCGAACTGGGCGTCGATACGCTGATCCATACCGCCGGCCCGTTCCAGGGCCAGGATTACCGCGTCGCCGATGCGGCGATCGATGCCGGCGCCAACTATATCGACCTGGCCGACGGCCGCGATTTTGTCGCCGGCATCGCCAGCCTCGACGACCTGGCGCGCCAGCGCGGCGTGTTCGTCACCAGCGGCGCCAGCTCGCTGCCAGCGCTGTCCTCGGCCGTGGTAGACCGCTACCTGCCGCGCTTTCGCCAGCTCACATCGATCCGCCACGGCATCGCCTCCGGCGCCCGCGCGCCGGGCATCGCCACTATGGCCGGCATCTTCTCGTACTGTGGCAAACCGTTCCAGCGCCTGGTTGCCGGCACCCAGCAGACCACGCACGGCTGGCTCGACCTGAAGCGCCACCGCTTTGCCGCGCCCGTGGGACGGCGCTTGCTGGGCAGCTGCGACGTGCCCGACCTGGCGCTGTTCCCGCAACGCTATCCGGGCCTCGACACCGTCACTTTTCACGCCGGTTTTGCCGGTGCGCCCGGCCATCTGTTCGTCTGGGCCGCCGCGCAACTGGTGCGCCTGGGCCTGTTGCGCAGCCTGCTGCCGCTGGCCAGGCCATTGCACGCCATCAGCCAATGGGTGGAACCGCTGGTCAGCGACAAAGGCGCGATGTTCGTGACGCTGCAAGGCACGGGACTCGATGGCCTGCCGCTGACGCTGACCTGGCAATTGCTGGCGGCGCAAAACCACGGCCCGCATATCCCGTGCGGCGCGTCGATCGCGCTGGCGAACCGGTTGGCCGGCGCCAGCAGCGGTGGCGCGCCGCTACCGCACGGCGCGATGCCCTGCGTCGGCCTGCTCACGGTGGAAAATTACCTGGCCGCGCTGCAAGGCCATGACGTGACCGAGGTACCGGCATGAGCTGGTACCTGTTCGTCAAATGGCTGCACATCCTCAGCGCCACCATCCTGTTTGGCACTGGCATCGGCATCGCTTTCTTCAAGTGGATCAACGACCGGGGTGGCGAGGTGCGTGCGATCCGCCTGTCGGCCGAAAAGACCGTGCTGGCCGACTGGCTGTTCACCACGCCGGCCGTCATTGTCCAGCCGCTGTCCGGACTGGCCCTGGCGCACCTGGCCGGCTATCCGATCCTGTCCGGCTGGGTCCTCGCCTCGATGCTGCTGTATGCGGTGGCCGGCGCCTGCTGGTTACCCGTGGTATGGCTGCAGATCCGCATGCGCAGCCTGGCCCGCCTGGCTGATGACACGGGCACACCGCTGCCGCGCCTGTACTGGTTCTATGCGCGCTGCTGGTTCTGGCTTGGCGTGCCCGCATTTGCCGCGCTCATGCTGGTCTACTGGCTGATGGTTGCCAAGCCCGCGCCATGACGCCAGCCAAGCTGCAAGGGCTGTACTGGGCCATGCGCCTCGGCATGGCCTTTATCTGGCTATGGACGGCGTTTGTGTCCTGGTATCTGTATCCGCATGCCGAATCGCTCGCATGGCTGCGCCGCAGCGGCATCACGCTGCATACGGAACACGTGTTTGCCGCCTCCTGCCTGGCCGACCTAGCCATGGGCATCGCCTCGCTGTTCCATGCCAGGCCGTTGCTATGGTGGACGCAGTGCGCGCTGGTGGCCGGCTATACACTGGTGATCGCCGTCTTCCTGCCGGAATTCCTGATACACCCTTTCGGGCCGCTGACGAAAAATATCCCGCTGGTCGCCGGCCTCGTCTTCCTGGCCCTATATGAAAAAAGCCGTGGCTAGCACGGCTTCGGGAGATCGATCAACAACACTCTGCGGCGCAGCAAGCGATCAGGCTGGCCGTACCGCCTGTGGCAGCGCGGGTGCCTTCGCCTTGTCCAGCAATCCCAGCACCACCTGCAGCGCCATGGCGACGGCGCCGGCGATGAACACCACGTCGCCGAAGGTGCGTATCCAGCGCAGGTTCTGCAACAAAGGCTGCTGCATGAAGCCTTCGCTGCGCGCATACCACAGGCCTTCCGTCACGCTGGCGTGGAACTGGATGATGCCAATCGGCAGCAAGCTGGTGAAGATCATCAGCGCCAGCCCCCCGTTCAAGCCCCAGAACGCCGTCTTCATCAAGGCAGGGCTGAAGCGGTAGTCGGGCCGCAGGTAGCGCAGCACCAGCAAGGTAAAGCCCAGCGCCAGGAAGCCGTACACGCCGAACAGCGCCGCATGCGCATGCACGGGAGTCGTGTTCAGGCCCTGGATGTAGTACAAGGCTACGGGCGGGTTGATCATGAAGCCCAGCACGCCGGCGCCCAGCATGTTCCAGAAGGCGACGGCGACAAAGCACATCAGGGGCCAGCGCAGGTTTTCCATCCACGGCGCGCGTTCCTTCAGGCGCCAGTTTTCCCACGCTTCGTGGCCCAAGACGATCAGCGGCACCACTTCCAGCGCACTGAAGCTCGCGCCGATGGCCATCACGGGCGTGGTGGTGCCGGCAAAGTACAGGTGGTGGAAGGTGCCGGGTATGCCGCCCAGCATGAACAGCGAGGCCGACGCCAGGCTGGCCGTCGTGGCCATGCGCACCGACACCAGGCCCAGGGTCGAGAAGATGAAGGCCAGCGCCGTCGTGGCGAACACTTCAAAGAAACCTTCCACCCACAGGTGCACCACCCACCAGCGCCAGTATTCCATCACCGATAAATGCGTGCGCTCGCCGTAGAACAGGCCGGCGCCATAGAATAGGCCGATGGCGCCCACGGACGCGGTCAGCAGCGCCAGCAGGTTCTTGTCGCCGCCCGGCTGGCGCAGGGCCGGCACGACGCCGCGCAACATCAGCACGAGCCACAGCAGAATACCGACAAATTTGCCGATCTGCCACAAACGGCCCAGGTCGACATATTCATAGCCCTGGTGGCCAAGCCAGAAATTCCACTCGGGCGGCATCACTTGCGCAATGGCCAGGTAATTGCCGATGAACGAGCCGACGACGACCGCGACGAGGGCCCAGAACAGCACGTCGACGCCGAGACGCTGCCACTTGGGATCCTTGCCGCCATTGATCAAGGGCGCGAGGAACAGGCCGGCGGCCAGGAAGCCCGTGGCGATCCAGAACAGCGCGGCCTGGATATGCCAGGTGCGCGTGAGCGCATACGGGAACCAGCGCGACACGTCGATGCCGTAGAACTGCTGTCCTTCCACCGTGTAGTGCGCCGTAAAGCCGCCGATGAAGACCTGGAAGATGAACAGCGCCACCACCAGGAACAGGTACTTGCCCAGTCCCCGCTGCGAAGGCGTCAGCGCGAAAGTGGTGAGTGGATCGCGCGGACCGGCGGCCGGCAGCGCTTCGTCGTGGTCGCGCAAGAAGGCCCAGCCCCAGACGAGGAAGCCCACGCCGGCCAGCAGCACCACCACGCTGGCGACCGACCAGACGAGGTTTTCGCCGCTGGGCTGGTTGCCGATCAGCGGTTCGTGCGGCCAGTTGTTCGTATAGGTCACTTTCTGGCCCGGACGTTCGGTGGCGGCAGCCCACGCCGTCCAGAAGAAGAACTGCGTCATCTGCGCGCGCCGCTCGGCGCTGGGCAGGGTGTTTTCCTTCATGGCGAAGTGTTCGCGGCTTTTTTGCAGCGCCGGCGCGTCGGAGAACAGCTGGTCGTAATAGTGCGCCGTGTTGGCGATGGCTTGCACGCGGCGCGCCGACAGATGCAGCACTTGCGCACCATCGGTACGGTTGCCGCGGTACTCCAGCTTGAGCGCTTCGCGCAGCGCCGCCTGCGCGGGGCCGTCGAGCGCCGCGTACGCCTTGCCATGCTGCTCTAGCGCGGCCAGTTCCAGCCAGGCCGTCAATTCGCGGTGCAGCCAGTCGGCCGTCCAGTCGGGCGCCTGGTAGGCGCCGTGGCCCCAGATGGAGCCCAGCTGCATGCCGCCGACCGATTGCCAGGCCGTCTGGCCGTCGAGGATGCCCTCGCGGTCGAACAGCTGCCGGCCATCCTGCGCCAGCACTTGCGCGGGGATGGGCGGCGCTTGCCGATACACTTCCGTGCCGTAGTAGCCGAGCAGCGAAAACGTCACAATCAGCACACCGATCAGGGTGAACCAGAGTTTTTTGTAGGGACCCATGGGTCTTTCCTTTGTCAGTGCACCACGGCCGGCGCAAAGCGCTCGAACAGGATATTGTTTTCAGTATGGATGTGCGCCATCAGGTCTTCGCGGAAAGTGCGCAGGCCCGTGTACAGCGCGCGCCAGGTGGTGCAGGCGCCACCTGGTGCGGTGATATCGTTCGTCATCGCCTCCATGGCGCGCAAGGCCACGCCATGGTCGTCATGCTCCATGCGCATCACGTTGATGGGCGCGCCGGCCCGGGGGCCCTGGCCGCGCACGATCATGGGGAACAGCACGTCTTCCTCCTTGCGCATATGGCTTTCCAGTTCCTGCGCCATGGCCGACAGGTGTTCCGCCAGCCCGTGCGGACAGTCGGCGCGGTCGCCATGCACCTGCTCGACCTTGCGCGCCAGGCGTATCAGCTCGGGCAGCTGCTCGCGATGCACGGCGTGGTAGCGCGCCAGGATGTGTTCCACCAGCTCGGCGGCCGGGGCGTCCTGCCAGTCACGCTCGCCGCTGGCGTCAATCCGTCCGGCCAGCACTTGCAGTTCCTCGACGATGGGCGCCGTGTCCACGCCGGCCGCTTCAGCCGCCGCGCGCAGGGTCTTGTTGCCGCTGCAGCAGAAATCGAGGCGGTGCGCATCGAACAGGCGCGTGGCGCCGGGGATGCGGCGGGCCAGCTGGCCCAGGGATAGGTCGATCATTTCCATAGCAATTCCTTGATGATGAATGGGGGGTTGTTTTATTGGACGGCGCCCGCGTGGTAGACGCCGGGCACGGCTTCGCCCGTCACTTCCAGCACGCCCACGGCGCCCTTGCCGGCGCGCGACAGCGCATGGTCGACCAGCAGATAGCTGCCAGGGTGCTGCACCTTGAGTTCGACGATGGTCGCGCCGCCCGGTGCGACGAGCGTGGTTTGCACGTCGTTTTTCGGGCTGCTGATCGAGCCTTCGCTGTACACCTTGTCGAAGATCTCGCCGATGATGTGGAATGATGAAATCTTGTTCGGGCCGCCGACACCGAAATAGATGCGCACGGTCTCGCCGACTTTGGCCTGCAGTTTGTGCGTCTTGCTCAGGGCGCCCACTTCGCCGTTGAAGACGTAGTAGTCGGGCAGCTCATTGGCCATTTTTTCCAGGTTCGGTTCCTGGTGCACGGGGGCGCCGTGCGGACGGCCCGTGTACATCTCGCCCTGCATCACGTAATACTCGCGGTCGACTTTTGACAGGCCGCCTTCCGGTTCGACGAGGATCATGCCGTACATGCCGGCCGCGATATGCTGCGGCACCAGCGGCGTGGCGCAGTGGTAGACGAACAGGCCCGGATTGAGCGCCTTGAAGGTCACCGTCTTTTCCTGCCCCGGCGCCACCTGCGTGTGCTGTCCGCCGCCATGGCCGCCCGTCACCGCGTGCAGGTCGATCGAGTGGATCATCTTGCTGTCCTTGGCGTTGAACAGGGTCAGTTCCACCGTGTCGCCCACCTTCGCGCGCAGCATCGGGCCCGGCACTTGCCGGTTGAAGGTCCAGTAGGTAAAGCTGGTGCCGTCATCGAGCTTGCCCGGCAGTTCCACCGTCTCCATCCTGTATTTCAGGGTTTGCGGCGCGCGCGCGCCGATGGCGGAAGGCACCTGCGCCGGATTGGCGGCCACGCTGACGGCCGATGGATCGGGGCCGCGCATCGGCGACGGCGCGGGCGTGTACAGGGCCAGCGCGGCGGCCTGGCTCGATTCGCCGGCAGCGCTGCCGGCGCCAGCGGCCTTCGGTGCCCCGGCTTCGGCCAGCGAGGTGCCGGCGACTTCCAGCTTGCCTTCCATGCCGATCTGGCGGTGGCCGGGAATCGAGCAGTAATAGGTGAACGTGCCGGCGCGCGTGACCTTGAAGCGCACGGTGGTGCTGCCGCTATTGGCGCTGAACTTGTTTGATGCCACGTTCAGTTCCGGGATCAGCAGGTCGTGCTCGGCGCCTTCGCCGCTTTTCAGCACCAGTTCGACCGTGTCGCCCACCTTGGCCGCCAGCACGGGGTTGACCTGGCCCTTGGCATCGATGAACACCATCTTGCCGTCGACGATATTGGTTTGCAGTTCATAGCGCTTGACCACGGCGGCGGCAGAGGGTTGGCTGACAGCGGCCGCAGTGGCGGCGGCGCTGGCCGGCAGGCTCGCCTGGGCTTGCACGGACAGGGGCATGGCCAGCACGCAGACGGCGGCGGCAATGGCGCGGAGGGAGGGAGTCGTTTTCATCAGGCTTTCCTTGGTCTTGTATGCCGGTTCGGCACCCTTACCTAGGCAAACGGTGTGCCAGGAAAAACTTGTTTTAAATCAACGATTTGAAAAATGCAGGGTCGATATGACCCTTTTCAAGCGTGGTCCGTTGTACCCTGCATGGTACTTATGACCACCACCGCCATCCACCTGCTGCTGCTCACCGACCTGGTCGCCGACCTGCCCGTGGCCGTGCGCCTGCAGCGCCTCGTGGGCAGCCTGCGCGCGCACTTCGGCTGCGAGGCCGTGGCCTTGCTCAAGCTCGATGGCGAGCACCTGCGCCCCGTGGCGATGGCCGGCCTGGCCAGCGACGCGCTGGGACGCCGCTTCGCCGTCGCCGACCATCCGCGCCTGGCCGCCATCCTGCAGCGGCGCGGCGTGCTGTGCTTCCATCACGACAGCTCGCTGCCCGATCCCTACGACGGCCTGATCGCCGAGCGGGCCGGCGAACCGCTGCCCGTGCACGACTGCATGGGCATGGCGCTGGACCTGGAAGGCGAACGCTGGGGCGTGATCACGCTCGACGCGCTGCGGGTGGGCACCTTCGATACGCAAGCGCAGCGCGACCTGGGCGAGCTGGCCTGCGCCATCGAGGCGGCCGTGCGCGTCACGCGCCTGGAGACGGAAATCCGCGCCCTGCGCCTGTCGGGCGGCGCCATGCTGGCCGATGCGCAGGCCCCGCGCGAGGAACACGACTTCGTCGGCCAGAGCAGCGCCATCACGCATTTGCTGCACGAATTGCAGGTGGTCGCCGATTCCGAGCTGCCCGTGCTGCTGCTGGGAGAGACAGGCGTCGGCAAGGAATTGTGCGCGCACCGCCTGCACCGGCTGTCGCGCCGCGCCGGCAAGCCATTGATCCACGTCAATTGCGCGGCCTTGCCGGAATCGCTGGCCGAGAGCGAGTTGTTCGGCCATGTGCGCGGCGCGTTTTCCGGCGCCGTCAGCGACCGGCCCGGGCGTTTCGAGGCGGCCGAAGGGGGCACCCTGTTTCTCGATGAAGTGGGGGAATTGCCGCTGTCGATACAGGCCAAGCTGCTGCGCACCTTGCAAAATGGCGAAATCCAGCGCCTGGGCGCGGACCGGCCGCGCCGGGTCAACGTGCGCGTGATCGCCGCCACCAACCGCAGCCTGCGCGAACATGTGCGCGACGGCTCGTTCCGCGCCGATCTGTACCACCGTTTATCCGTCTATCCCGTGCCGATTCCGCCGCTGCGCGAGCGGGGCAACGACGTGCTGCTGCTGGCGGGCGGTTTCCTGGAACTGAACCGCGCGCGCCTGGGCTTGCGCAGCCTGCGCCTGTCGGCCGCGGCGGAAAACGCATTGTGCCACTACCGCTGGCCCGGCAACGTACGCGAACTGGAACATGTGATCAGCCGGGCCGCGCTGAAAGCCGTGATCCGCGGCGCGGACCGCAAAGAGATAGTAACGCTGGAAACGGATATGCTCGACCTCGATGCGCTGGAAGCGCCGGCCGGCGCGGACGCGCTGCCGCTGGCGCCAGCCGCGTGCGGCACGCCGGCGGCGCCGCTGCTATCGATGCATCAGATCGTCGAAGCGAGCCAGCGCCAGGCCATCCGGCAAGCGCTGGTGCTGCATCAGGATAACTGGGCCGCTGCCGCACGGCAGCTGGGACTCGACGCCAGCAATCTGCACAAGCTGGCGCGCCGGGTCGGACTGAAAGCCTGAACCGGCGTTACCGCTCAGCGGTGGGTCACCAGGGTGGTCGGCAAGCTGTGCAGGTAGGCGGCCAGGTCCTTGATGTCCTGGTTGCTCAGCGGTTTTACCTGGCCCGTCATGATGGCGTTGTTGCGGCCGTTGGCCTTGTCGCCCCGTTTATACGCCGTCAACGCGTGTTCCAGGTAATCCCTGTGCTGACCAGCCAGCTTCGGGTAGGACGGGTCGATGGGCGAACCGTAATCCTTGCCGTGGCAGGTGGCGCAGCTGTATTTTTCGGCCAGGGCCTTGCCCGTGTTGATATTGCCGGCGGCGCTGGCGGAAAACGAGACGGTGGCGCAAACGAGGGCGGCGAGTAGTGTTTTCATCATCTGGCTGGTCCTCAGTTCGGCTTGGCTTGTTGCGCATAGTACGCGGCGACATCGGCGATATCCTGGTCGGACAGGCTGCTGGCGATGCCCTTCATGCTGGGGTGCTTGCGGTCGCCCTTCTTGTAGGCTTGCAGCGCATTCTCGATATATTTTGCCGGCTGGCCGCCGATCATCGGCACCTGGAACACTTCGGGGAAGGTTGCCTTGTAACCGGGGATGCCGTGGCAGCCGATACACATTTCCACCTTGGCAGGGGCTGCCTTGGCGTTTCCTACAATGTCAGCCGCTGTGACGGCATTTGCTATGCCGGCAAGCACGAGAAGTGCAAATATTTTTTTCATAGTGGCAATGTGAACAAAGGTAATCGGAGAAACGCCAGTGCTGGTTTTTATTGATTTTATGTGTTGACAATTAAGGTTGACAATTAATCTGCTGCTTGCCGATTCTAGCCAAGATATTCTTGCAAGTCCACCTATAAAACCCGCATTGTCGGCAGGCAGGCACAGGCCGTCCGCGTGGCAGCGCGCCACAGTTCTGTTTATACTCACCATTTCCCTACTTTGGCAGACCGCTCATGCAAGCACAGCACACCCAGCAAGGCCAACGCTTCGAAGGTTCCGACAGCTATGTCGCCACCGCCGACCTGAAACTGGCCGTGAATGCGGCGCTGACCCTGCAACGCCCGCTGCTGATCAAGGGCGAACCGGGCACGGGCAAGACCATGCTGGCCGAGGAAGTGGCCGCCGCGCTGAACATGCCGCTGATGCAATGGCATATCAAATCGACCACCAAGGCGCAGCAGGGCCTGTACGAATACGACGCCGTATCGCGCCTGCGCGATTCGCAGCTGGGCGACGAGCGCGTGCGCGACATCCAGAACTATATCGTCAAGGGCGTGCTGTGGCAGGCGTTCACGGCGCCCGAACCGGTGGTGCTGCTGATCGACGAGATCGACAAGGCCGACATCGAATTCCCGAACGACCTGCTGCGCGAACTGGACCGCATGGAATTCTATGTGTATGAGACGCGCGAAATGGTCTCGGCGCGCCACCGACCGCTCGTCATCATCACCTCGAACAACGAGAAGGAATTGCCGGACGCCTTCCTGCGCCGCTGCTTCTTCCACTACATCAAATTCCCGGACAAGGACACGATGGAGCAGATCGTCGCCGTCCACTACCCGCACCTGAAACAGGAATTGCTGGCGCAGGCGCTGCAAACCTTCTATGAAGTGCGCGACGTGCCGGGCCTGAAGAAAAAGCCGTCGACGTCGGAATTCCTCGACTGGCTCAAGCTCCTGCTGGCCGAGGACATCCCAGCCGAAGCGCTGCGCAGCAAGGACAACAAGGCCGTCGTGCCGCCGCTGCACGGCGCGCTGCTGAAAAACGAGCAGGACGTGCACCTGTTCGAGCGCCTGATGTTCATGTCGCGCACCAACCGCTAAGGAGCGCCGGTGAACGATATCAGCCCGGACAAGGTCTTCGTCCCCCTGGAACTGCACGGCATCCGCCTCGAAGCGCTGGCGCCGCACCACGCGCCCGGCCTGCGCGCGGCAGCCATGGATGGGGAACTGTGGAATCTGCGCGTCACCTCCGTGCCCGAGCCGGACCAGGTGGACCAGTACATTTTCAAGGGCATCGAGATGCGCCCCACGCGCTTCGCCTTTGCCGTCATCGACGCGGCCAGCGGCGAGGTGCTCGGCACCACCAGCTATCACGACGTGGTGCCGGCCATCGGACGCCTGGAAATCGGCTACA
The DNA here is from genome assembly GCF_058796955.1 of Janthinobacterium sp. GW823-FHT03B06. Classification (NCBI taxonomy): domain Bacteria; kingdom Pseudomonadati; phylum Pseudomonadota; class Betaproteobacteria; order Burkholderiales; family Oxalobacteraceae; genus Janthinobacterium; species Janthinobacterium sp. GW823-FHT03B06. The sequence continues at coordinate 61,225 of NZ_JBXAJE010000007.1, read as the reverse complement.
CCTGGTATGCGAAGCGCTGCCAGCGCAGCCACGTCAACACCACCTGCAAATTGCTGCTGCTGGCGCACGCCTTCGATAACCTCGGCTGCGCGCTGGTGGGCCTGCGCACCGACAATTTCAACCACGCCTCGCAGGCGGCCATCGAGCGCCTGGGCGCGAAAAAGGATGGCGTGCTGCGCCACCATGCGCTGCGCCGCGACGGCACCGTGCGCGACACCGTCATGTACAGCATCACGCGCGGAGAGTGGCCGGAAATTGCCGCCCACCTGCGCTACAAGCTGGCGCAGCGCCCCATCGCCGCTCTGCCCCGCGCGGGAGAGCGGGCGCCATGCTAATCGATTTCTTCTTCACGCTCAAGGATGCGAAGATTCCCGTCTCGATCAAGGAATTTCTGACCCTTCTTGAAGCGCTGCAAAAGAACGTCATCGACGCCTCGATGGACGATTTCTACTATCTGGCGCGTTTGACCCTGGTCAAGGATGAAGCCCATTTCGACAAGTTCGACCGCGCCTTTGGCCAGTACTTCAAGGGCGTCAGCGCGGCTTTCGACACGAACGCGGCGATTCCCCTCGACTGGCTGCTCAAACGCATGCAGCGCGAGCTTTCCGAGGAGCAGAAGGCGCAGCTGGAAAAATTCGGCTACGACAAGCTGATGGACCGCCTGAACGAGCTGCTGAAGGAACAGAAGGAGCGCCACGAGGGCGGCAGCAAGTGGATCGGCACGGGCGGCACCTCGCCGTTCGGCAATGGCGGCACGAATCCGGAAGGCATCCGCATCGGCGGCAAGGGCGGCAACCGCACGGCCGTGAAGGTGTGGGAAGCGCGCAGCTACAAGGATTATGACGGCGAGCGCGAACTGGGCACGCGCAACATCAAGGTGGCCTTGCGCCGCCTGCGCAAGTTCGCGCGCGAAGGCGCGGAAGATGAACTGGCGCTCGACGCCACCATCGCCGCCACGGCCAACAACGCGGGCTACCTCGACATCAGGATGCGGCCCGAGCGCAAGAACCGCATCAAGGTGCTGATGCTGCTCGACGTGGGCGGCAGCATGGACGACCATATCGAGCGCACCGAAGAACTGTTTTCGGCGGCGAAGACGGAATTCAAGAACATGGAATTCTTTTACTTCCATAACTGCGTCTACGACTATCTGTGGAAGAACAACCGGCGCCGCAATGCCGAGCGTTTTCCCACTTGGGACGTGCTGCGCAAATACCCGCCCGACACCAAGCTGATTTTCGTCGGCGACGCCACCATGAGCCCCTACGAAATCCTGCAGCCGGGCGGCAGCGTGGAATACAACAACGAGGAAGCGGGATCGGCGTGGCTGGCGCGCTTTACCCAGGCGTTCCCGAAATTCATCTGGCTCAACCCCGAAGCGGAAGGATTGTGGCAGTACCGCCAGTCGATCGGCGTGATGCGGCAGTTGATGAACAACCGCATGTTCCCCCTGTCGATCGATGGGCTGGAACGGGGCATGCGTCTGCTCAGTAAATAAAAGCACGCAACAAAAAGTCCATGGCGGCATGAGCCCGCCATGCCGTACACTGCGACACGGCACTACCGTGCGGAGCATCTCCGCCGCGGGCGGGTAGCATACGCCGGTACCAGCCCTGCCCCACCCTGCTGCATCCCGTGCGCGGCCGCCATGGTCGCGACACTGTTCGATTGCGCACATCGTGCGCGCCTTCTGCTCCGGTAGAATCGGCGCATCGCTCTGCGCAAACTATGCACCACCGCTGCACCAAGACCTTGCCGCGCCAGCCCCCGTGCTGCCGGCCGGTGCCAGCGCCAATTTCAAAGGAATGAGCATGCAAAGTCTGATCTCGATCGCCGCCGACCTGTCCTGGCCGTTCGCCATTACCCTGGCCTGGGTGGTGGGCGAATTCGGCCACCGCTGGACTGGCCTGCCGCGCATCAGTTTTTACGGCGTGATCGGTTTCGTCCTCGCGCAGACGCAGGTAGGCATCCTGCCGCAGACGGACGCCGGCCCCATGCTGGTGCTGGCCGACGTGGCTTTCGGCCTGATCCTGTTCGAGGTCGGCTACCGCATCAACCTGCGCTGGCTGAAGAACAATCCGTGGATCGCCGTCACGGGCCTGGTCGAATCCCTGCTGACCTTTGCCGTCGTCTACTTCATCGGCATCGAATTCGGCAGCACCTCGATGACGGCGCTGCTGCTCGCATCACTGGCCATGTCCACCTCGCCGGCCACCATCATGCGCGTCATCAACGAGGAACGCAGCTCGGGCCAGGTCACGGAACGCATCGTCCACCTCACCGCCCTGAACTGCGTGCTGGCCGTCTTCACGTTCAACATCATCGTCGGCTTCTGGATGTTCCAGAGTTCCACCGACCTGATCGAGGCGAGCAGCAGCAGCGCCGCCGTGCTGGCCGCCTCCGTGGCCGCCGGCACCGTCTTCGGCATCGTCGTGCCGGCCATGCTGCGCCGCCTGGGCAACATGGCGCAGGACGCCACCGTGGCGTTCGCCCTGTCGGTGATGCTGCTCGTCGCCCTGACCTACACCACCAGCCTGTCGCCGCTGCTGGCCACCCTCACCTTCGGCCTGGTGGCGCGCCACCGCAGGGTCGCCTTCAGCCAGGCGCAGCGCAATTTCGGCGCCATGGGCGAGCTGCTGACGGTGCTGCTGTTCGTGTATGCCGCCTCCACCCTGGAATGGGCCAGCGTGACGGCCGGCGCAGGACTGGCCCTGGCCGTCGTCGGCGGACGATTGCTGACGAAGGTCGCCGGCGTGGCCGCGTTTTCGCATGTGAGCGGCATTTCCTGGCGCAAGGGCGTGCTGACGGGCGTGGCCCTGACGCCCGTCTCCGTCTTCATCATCCTGCTGCTCGAGCACGCGCGCCAGCACGGCGTGAACTTCGGCGACGAATTGAACGCCCTGGCCGCCATCACCCTGGGCCTGGAACTGATCGGCCCCGTGCTGGTGCAGCGCGTGCTGATGCTGGCCAAAGAAACCCACGAAATCAAGGAGCGCTAAATGCCGCTGGAACCTTTTGGCCAATCGGCCGCGCTGACCTTCGGCGTCGAACTCGAACTGCAACTGGTGAACCTGTCGGACTATGACTTGACGGCCGCCAGCCCCGACCTGCTGCATCTGCTGAATAAAAAGCCGTTCCCCGGCAACGTCACGCCGGAAATCACCGAAAGCATGATCGAGATTAACTCGAGCGTGCACACGCACCACGGCCCCCTGCTGGAGCAATTGCAGGAAATCCGCGACACCTTGATCACGGCCGGCGACAAGCTCAATATCGGCATCGCGGGCGGCGGCACGCACCCGTTCCAGCAATGGTCGTCGCAAAAGATCTTTTCCAAGCCCCGCTTCCAGGAGATTTCGGAACTGTACGGCTACCTGGCCAAGCAGTTCACCATCTTCGGCCAGCACGTGCACATCGGCTGCGCCTCGGGCGACGACGCCATGTTCCTGCTGCATTCGCTGAACCGCTACATCCCCCACTTCATCGCCCTGTCGGCTTCCTCGCCCTATGTGCAGGGCCGCGATACCCTGTTCGATTCCGCCCGTTTGAACTCCGTGTTCGCGTTTCCCATGAGCGGGCGCGCGCCGTTCACCCTCAGCTGGGATCAGTTCTCCAACGAGTATTTCGCCAAGATGGAGAACACGGGCATCATCAAGAGCATGAAGGATTTTTACTGGGATATCCGTCCCAAGCCGGAATTCGGCACCATCGAACTGCGCGTGTGCGACACGCCGCTGACGGTGGAGCGGGCCGCCGCGCTGGCCGCCTACCTGCAGGCGCTGTGCCGCTACCTGCTCGAACGCCGCGAAACCCCGCCCGTGGAAGACGATTACCTCGTATATAACTACAACCGCTTCCAGGCCTGCCGCTTCGGCCTCGATGGCGCCATCACGCATCCGAAAACCTACGAAACGATGTCGCTGCGCGAAGACATCATGACCACCCTGCGCAAGATGGAACCGCACGCCGAGGCGCTGGGCAGCACGCCGGCCCTGAAACACCTGTCGGACGTGGCCAAGCAGTGGAGCGACGCACAATACCTGCGCAAGCAGCACAGCCTGCAGGGCAGCGCCGAGGGCATGGTCGATTCGGCCATCCGCTGCTTCCGTGGCGAGCCCATGAACTATTGACGCTGCACAGCATGAAAACGTAGGTCGGATTAGCGGCGTAGCCGCGTAATCCGACAACATCGTTAGCGCCGGTGGTGGCGTCGGATTACGCGCTTGCGCGCTAATCCGACCTACCGTTCGTCAACCAAAAAACCACAGCGCGCCTGCCCGTCATTTACAGCCGCCGTCCCCGCTTGCTACAATGAGAATGATTCTTATTATTGTTTAAAAACGCAAGGGGAATGCGATGCCGCTGGCAAAGCCGCTACAACGCCAGGACATCGCGACACTGTATGCCGACCACCACGGCTGGCTGCAGGGCTGGCTGCGCAAAAAACTCGGCAGCACGGCGTGCGCGGCCGATGTGGCGCACGATACTTTCATGCGCCTGCTCGACCGCGAAGACGCCATCGCCGCGCGCGAGCCGCGCGCCTTTCTCGCCACCGTCGCCCAGCGCGTGCTGTTCAACCATTACCGCCGTCAGAAACTGGAACAGGCGTACCTCGACGTGCTGGCCCAGCTGCCGCCCCTGCATGCGCCCTCGCCCGAGGAGCGCGCGCTGCTGCTGGCCACCGTATTTGAACTGGACCGCATGCTCGACGGCCTGCCGCCTCCCGTCAAACGGGCTTTTTTACTGCGCCAGCTCGACGAACTGCCGCAGGAAGACATCGCGCACCGGCTCGGCATCTCGCTGGCGACAGTAAAACGCCATCTGCAGCGAGCCGGCAGCTCCACGCAGGCGTGGCAGCAGCTGCAAATGCAGCACGAGCACCTGCCGCCCGCGGCGCACGCGAGCCTGCTGCGCGCCTGCGTGCAGGCGAACGCGCCGCGCCGCCACGCCGTCAAGACGCTGGCCCTGCTGCTGGCTTGCGGCGCCTCGCTGTATGCATTCGAGCGCCGCAGCCCGTGGCGCAGCTGGACGGCCGACTACCGCACGGGCATCAACCAGCGCCGCGTCGTGACCTTGAACGATGGTACTCAGCTCACGCTCAACACCGGCAGCGCCGTGAATATCGCTTACGACGGCGCGCAGCGCCGCATCGACCTGCTGGCCGGCGAAATCTTCATCGCCACCGGCAAGGATGCGGCGCAGCGGCCGTTCTTCGTCGGCACGCCGCACGGCAGGCTGCAGGCGCTGGGCACGCGTTTCACCGTGCGCCTGCACGATGGTTATGCCAGCGCCGGCGTGCTCGAAGGGGCCGTCGCCGTGCTGGCCGGTGACGGCAGCCAGCGCCTGCTGCTGCGCCCCGGCGAAGGCGCCCATTTCGATAGTGACGGTTATCACCGCCAGGCGCTGGCGCCATACGGCGGCGCCTGGCTCGATGGCATGCTGGTGGCGCGCGACATGCGCCTGGCCGATTTCCTCGCCGAGCTGTCGCGCTACAGCGAGCAGCCGCTGGACTGCACGCCCGCCGTCGCCGGTTTGCGCGTGTCCGGCTCCTACCCGCTGGCCGACGTCGATGCCATCGTCGACGCCGTCAGCGCCAGCCTGCAATTGCGGCGCAATACCGTCACGCGCTTCTGGGGGCATCAGGTGGTGCGCATCGAACTGGCGGCCCGCTGAAAAATATTTTCTGCAAAGTGAGCTGTTTTACCGTGCTCGCGTGACCTGGAAGATAGGCAGTCTCCATCTTGCGCATCCACGAAAGGCTTTATTCCATGCACCACGCTTCGCGTTCCCTCCTTACCCGTACCGTTCTGGCCTGCGCCCTGGCGCAGATCGGCATGGCCCTGGCCCTGCCGACGCCAGCCCAGGCGCAAAGCCGGCAAGTACGCGCCTACAGCATTCCGGCCGGCGCGCTGGGCGACGTGCTGACGCGCTTCGGCAGCGACAGCGCCATCCTGCTGTCCTTCTCCAGCGATACCACGCAAGGCTTGCGCAGCGCCGGCCTGCAAGGCAGCTACAGCCTGCACGATGGCTTCCGCGTGCTGCTGGCCGGCAGCGGCCTGCAAGCCGTGCCGCAGGCGAATGGCGGCTACCTGCTGCAAAAGATCCCCGCCGGCGCGACTACTCCCACGGCGGACAGCCGCGGCATGGCCGTCATGAGCGGCGTCACCGTGGTGGCGTCGGCCGAGCGCAGCGCCGCCACCAGCGGCACGGCCAGCTATACGGGCGGCCCCGCCAGCGGCGCCACGGGCCTGGCCCTGACGCAGCGCGAAACGCCGCAGTCGCTGACCATCGTCACGCGCCAGCAGATGGATGACCAGAACAGCAACGCCGTCTCCGACGTCATGAAGAACGTCAATGGCGTGAGCGTGCAAAACTATGACAGCGACCGCTGGAGCTTTCAGGCGCGCGGCTTTGCCGTCACCAATTTCCAGTACGACGGCGTCTCGGCCATCTATGACGGCGTCTACGACTGGGGCACGACCAACAGCGACATGGCCATCTACGACCGCATCGAAGTGCTGAAGGGCGCGACTGGCCTGATGAGCGGCTCGGGCGACCCGTCGGCCACCGTCAACATGGTGCGCAAGCGTCCCACTGCCAGCTTCGAGGGCGCGGCGACCCTGGGCGCGGGATCGTGGGACAATTACCGGGGCGAGGCCGATGTCTCCGGTCCCCTGAACGACAACCGCACGGTGCGCGGCCGCCTGGTCGGCGCCTATCAGGACAAACACTCCTACCTGGACCGCTACACGCAGCAAAAATCCGTCGCCTACGGCATCGTCGAGGCGGACCTGACACCCGTGACCCTGCTGACGGCCGGCTTCACGCACCAAGACTACAAGCCGCGCGGCTCGACCTGGACGGGCTTCCCCGTGCTGCTGGCCGACGGCTCGCGCACGGATTTCCCCACCGCGTGGAACCCGGCCACCGGCTGGAGCCGCCGCGACATGCAGAACACCACGCTGTTCTCGTCGCTCGAACACACGTTCGCCAACGCGTGGAAACTGACACTGAGCGCCAACCAGCTGCGCAGCAAGCATGACAGCGTGCTCGGTTCGGCCAGCGGCGGCAATCCCGACCCCGTCACGGGCGAAGGCGCCTATTTCTTCATGGGCAAATACAAGGGTGACCGCCGCCAGACCACCGTCAACGTCGACGCCAGCGGGCCGTTTACCGCCTTCGGCCGCCGCCATGAAGCGATGCTCGGCTATTCCCATTCGACGGCAAAGCAGGATGGCCCCGTCTACGAATCGGTCTATCCCCCCGTCGAAGGCAGCTATTTCGACTGGCGCGGCCAGTATGCGGAACCCGCATTTAGCCGTCTGGGCAACGACAACGACAGCACGCGCCAGAGCGGCCTGTATGGCGCCGTGCGCCTGCATCCGGCCGACGCGCTGTCCGTCATCGTCGGCGCGCGCGTGAGCAACTACAGGCAGGAGCAGGACCGCAGCTTCTTCGACCCCAAGACCGCGCGCATCACCTCGCGCATCGAGGAAAGCAACGTCATCACCCCGTATGCGGGCGTCGTGTATGACCTCGACAAGACGTATTCCCTCTTCGGCAGCTATACCAGCATCTTCGCTCCGCAAAGCAACCGCGATGTGAACCGCAACTTCCTCGCCCCCGTGCGCGGCAAGGGTATCGAGGCGGGCGTGAAAGCCGAATACCTCGATGGCAAGGTCAATGCCAGCGCGTCCCTGTTCCAGATCCGCCAGAGCAATGTGGCCAGCTCCGTGGGTGAAGTCAACGGCGAGGAAGCGTATCGAGCCATCGACGGCGTCACCAGCCGCGGCGTGGAAATGGAAGTGACGGGCGAAGTGATGCAGGATGTGAAGCTGAGCGCCGGCTATACCTACACCCACGTGCGCGACGCGGATGGCAAGGATGTCTTTTCCACCATGCTGCAAACCACGCAGCCTGCCCATTTGGTGCGCGTGCAAGGCTCGTGGCGCCTGCCGGCCAGCCTGGACAAGCTGACCGTCGGTGGCGGCATCAACTGGCAAAGCAGCTACTACGGCAATATCTGGAATCCCGCCATCAACGATTATTCGCGCATCAAGCAGGGCGGCTACGCGCTGGTCAACCTGATGGCGCGCTACGAGATCAGCAAGAACGTCACGGCCAGCCTGAACGTGAACAACCTGCTGGACAAGAAGTACTTCACGGGCCTGGGCCTGTTCCAGACGGGCTTTTACGGCGAACCGCGCAACGTGATGTTCACCGTGCGCACGAAGTTTTAACCAGCAAGTTTTAACTCACTGCCGTACAGCGCCAGCGCCCAGGCGGGCGGGCGCAATTCCAGCGCCAGGGACAGGTAAGCGGGATCGAAGCGCGCCGCCAGCAGATACACATTGGCGGCGCCCTTGGTCTCCCAGTTCCCCGTAAAGCCCTTTTCGCCGGCGGCCACGCGCTTGCGGTCGAAGGGCACGGCGCTTTTCGCGAACTCCTCGTGCGTCTTTTTGCCCTGCGCATACGGCGCCAGCCAGGCCAGCGCCTCGGCCAGGCGCCGCGCTTCCGGCGCGCCATACCAGTCGTCGCCATGCGCCTGCGCCATCAGGGCCGTCGTCAGCAGCGGCTCCAGGCTGTAGGTGGTGTAATGCAGGGCGTCGCGCTGCTCGAAGTCGAAGGGCACGCCGCCGGCGCCGATATTGCGCGGCACATGCGCCAGGAAGCGTTCCTTCGCCCGCGCGACCAGCAAGGCGTCGCCCGTGACATACGCGGCGGCCGTGCCGATCTTGATGCGGTGGCTGTGCCAGTTGTTGCGCGCCGTGGACGGGCCGCCCACCTTGACGGGATCGCTCAGATACCCGTGCGCCAGGGTGCGGCAAAACGCCTGCACCTGCTCGCGCTCGACGCCGTTCAAGCGCTCCTGTACCAAATCAAAACCCATCAGCAGGCTGGCCAGCTCCGTCTCGTCGACGGGGCTGAACGAGGGCTGATAGCTGCCGCTCCAGGCCAGCAGCAGCTGGCGCGCCGCCTCGAAATGCGGCATCTCGCCCGACAGCCGCCAGGCCAGCGCCTGCAAGCGCGCCTGGCGCCAGTCTTCCTGCGCCTGCTGGCTGGTCTCGCGCCCGCCCTCTCCCTTCAGCAAGCCGCCCGTGCGCACTTCCGCCATCAGGTGCACGGGCCGCGCCGCGTCCTTGCGCGCCGCCTTGACCACCTGTTCCGCGATGGCCGGCGCCACCCGCGCCTTGAGCGTGCGGGCGCGCGCGGCGGACGTCAGCGCAAACGTCAGCGCGCCCTCATGCGGGCGCGGCGCCGCGTGCAAGCCCGCCAGGGGCAGCGCCAGCAGGCCGGCCAGCACGGCGCGCCGGCGGATCAGATGCGTACTCAAAACCGCGTCTCCCGCGCCGCGCGCAAAAAGTTATCGAGGATGGGCGTGCAATCGAGCAGCTCGACGCCGCCCGCCGAATGGAATTCCGGGTGCCACTGCAAGCCCATGACGAAGCGGGCACGCTGGTAGCGGATGGCCTCGACGATGTTGTCCCCTTGCGAATAGGCTTCCACAGTGACGTCGCGCCCCAGGTCCTTGACCGACTGGTGGTGGATGGAATTGACGAGCGCCTCGCCCGCCTTCGGAAACATGCCCGCCAGGGACGAGCCTTTCGGGAAGACGATGGTGTGGCGGTGGCGGTCATACAGGTCGTTGACGTGGGAGGCCGCACCTTCCACGTCCGAGGCGATGTCCTGGTACAGGGTGCCGCCAAAGCCCACGTTGATCAGTTGACAGCCGCGGCAAATGCCCAGCACGGGTTTGCCCGCGTCGACGAATTCATGCAGCAGTTCCAGCTCGTACAGGTCACGCGCGCGGTCGCCGTTCCATTCGGGCCGCGTGGCTGCCTCGGAATACGTCTGCGGCGAGACGTCGGCGCCGCCCTGCAGCACCAGACCGTCCAGATGGCGCGCATAGTGGCGCAGGGTGATATTGCTCGGGTGTAGCTGGCCGCTGGTATTGACCGTCGGGATCATGAACACCAGCACGTCGCGCGACATGACCCACTGGGCAATCGACTCTTCCAGGTATTGCAGGTTCTTGCTGCGCAGGCCAGTGGCGCCCGGCTCCGGGTGGAAAATGCGCGCCGAGATGCCGATGCGCAGGGTGCGCCGCATGAAATCGCGGCTGGCCTTGTCGCGCATGGAACGGTAGCGCGACGAGATCACCCGCCAGGCCAGCGCCAGCGGCGTGTCGTTATCCTTCAAATAGCGGGGGGCGGCGTCGCGCGCGCGGTGCTCATCATCGGGCGCCCGGCGGCCTACCCGGTCGGGCCGGGACGGCGCTGGCGCTGCGGGATCGGTGGATGGGGGCTGCTGGGGATCTTTTTCGTCTGACATGGCGGGGCTGACTGAAAGCGGAGACGTTTTCAATATAAACCCCCTCCCCCGAAAGCACGATTCAATTTTGTAACAAAAGCCCACGCGCGGGGCCTCTGCGCAACACACTCACGCCGCCTGCATACAGCCCGTTTACGCCGGGGGCCCCGCTTTTTAGAGAATCTTTACGCCCCCGCTGCTAATCTTGAACGTACCTCAACCACCGCTGCAAAGCCACCATGGAACCCCATTCACGCCTGCCATCGCATCAAGCACTGCCCCACCGCCACCCCCGCCTGCCCACCTTCCTCATGCACATCACGGTCGACAAAGCCTGCCTGGCCGAGCTGCGCCAACTGGTCGTCAGGACCTGCGGCGGCATGCTGTCGTTCATGCGCGTCGAAGCGGTCGATCATGCCGAGCGCATGAAGGTCTGGCTGTGCGTCACGGAACCGGCCCTGCGCCTGACCATGGATGCCGTCATGCGCCTGCTGCCGGCGGCGGAATTTGGCCGCATCAGCCAGGGGAAATCGCTATGAACCAGTATTCCTGCGAACAGGCGATGTCGTCATCGCGCATCACCGCCCACTTCCAGGGCATCTGGGTGCCGATGGTCACGCCATTTTGCGACGGCGATGGCGACATCGACTTCGACGCGGCCCAGCAGCTCGCGTGCGAACTGGCCGCCAGCGGCGTCGATGGCCTGGTGGTATGCGGCACCACGGGCGAAGCGGCCATGCTGAGCGCCGCGGAACAGGGCATGCTGCTCGACAGCGTGCTCGAAGCCGTCGGCCCCCGCTTCCCCGTCGTCATGGGGATAGGCGGCAGCGATACGCGCAGCGTCGTCGCCACGGTGCAGCGCTACAACGACCATCCGCTGGCTGGCCTGCTGGTCTCGGCGCCAGCGTATGTGCGCCCTTCGCAGGACGGCATCGTGCGCCACTTCCAGGCCATCGCCGCCGCCACCGACCAGTCCATCGTGCTGTACAACGTGCCGGCCCGCACGGGCGTCAATATCGAACCGCAAACGGCGGCGCTGCTGGCGCGCGACTCGCACTTCGTCGCCATCAAGGAAGCGGGCGGCAAGCTGCAGCAACTGGGCGAACTGCTGCTCGACACGCGCCTGGACGTGCTGTGCGGCGACGATGCGCTGCTGCTGGCCAGCCTGTCCATGGGCGGCCACGGCGCCATGTCGGCCGCCGCGCAGGTGCGCCCCGACCTGTATGCGCAGCTGTACCACCTCGTCAGGCAGGGCCGCCACGGCGCCGCCGGCGCCCTGTTCAAGACCATGCTGCCCGTCATCCGCCTGCTGTTTGCCGAACCGAATCCCGCTCCCGTGAAGGCCGCGCTGGCCATGCAGGGCAAGGTACGCGACGCATTGCGCCTGCCGATGACGCCCATGTCGGCCACCGGCCAGGCCGCCCTGGCCGAAGCGCTGGAGCCTCTGATGGAACTGCCCGCATGGACCGCGAGCGACAGGGATGCGCCGCGCGAAGGCTGTCTGCTGCAGCTGGTTTCCCCCGCCAACATCATGCCAGCCGTGCGCCAAGATGATCATCGCCATCACGGATGAACGCGGGGGCATGGAGAAATCCATCCTGGCCGGACGGCTGGCCGCCTCGCGCGCGCTGGCCGGCCGCAAGGTGCTGCTGCTCGATGCCGATCCGCGTCAGGGCGCCATGGCGCAAGCCAGGAACCTGCACGACGGCGCCATGCACGGCAGCCTGACGCGGCCGCGCCTGATGGCGCGCGCCATCAGCGCCAAGGGCTTGCAGCCAGAGCTCGAGCACCTGGTGCACTGCTACCACGACATCGTCATCGACAGCGAAGGCCGCGACTCCATGGGCAGCCGTTCGGCCCTGATCGCCGCGCGCGTGCTGGTGGTGCCGCTAGCCGGCGTCGTCGACGCCGGCGCGCAGGCGGGCCTGGCGCGCCGCATCGCGCACGCGCGCAGCGTCAATCCCGGCCTGCGCGTCCTGCTGACAACGGACTCGCAGGCGGCGCCCGCCCATGCCCTGGCCGCGCAGATTCCAGACGCCCGCGTGGTCGGCCTGGGGCAGCTGTATTGCGCCGTCTTCGACAACCATCACCGCGCAGCATAGCTCTCGACAGCTGGGGTCAGACCCGACGGGTCTGACCCCGTGGCGCAAAAAAGGCGGCGCATGCGCCGCCTCTCCCTTCCGTCAATTAAAACGTCTTGCTGACCGTCAGCTGCAGCGCCGTCTTGCCCATGAATTTGCCATTCACGGGCGAGGCATACGCCGACTTGCCCGCGTTCGTGCCGATCACGGCCAGCGCGCCCGAAACAAAGCCGAAGTCGCGCGTGACGCCCACTTTCCAGTCCGTGTAGCTCGATGCATCATTGTTTTTCACTTTCTGGTGGCCCGCATGCAGGTTGCCGGTCCAGCCGTTCGTCAGGTCGATCGTCGCGCCGATATCGAGGTAGCCGCTGTTCTTGCTGTTGACGATGCCGAACAGGTTCGAGACGGCGTGCGAATATTTGATATAGGCGGGGCCATACGACAGCTGGCCGTAGACTTCCTGCGTGTCCGCGTCGGCCAGGCCGGCGACGTGCTTCAAGCCGTTGTCCGCGTACACATAGGCGAGCAAGCCCACGTCATAGCCGACATCGCCGCCCAACTGGCCGCGCTTGCCCGCATACAGATCGACTTCCACGTCGCCGCTGCCGCCCGCATCCTTGGTCCACTTGATGGTGGAAGCCCAGGCGCCCGCATACAGGCCCGTCGGGTTATTGACGTAATCCACGCCGCCCTGCAGCGCGGGCTTCAGGCGCGTCTGCGAGATGCCCCGGTAACGGTAGTCGGACACGCCGGCCACGTTGAAACTGACTTCATTGTCGGGCTTGGCCTCTTCCGCGTGGGCAAGGCTGCCGGTAAAGGCGGTCGCGACGGCAAGTGCAAGTAGCATTTTATTCATGGTTTTTTCTTCTTCATGGGTGGTATGGGCCTTTGCCAACATGGCGCAGCTGGCCCGCCGCTGCAAAAATTCGCTGCAAAAATTTAAAGTAAAGCGTCCCCCCGGCGCGCGCGGCGCCTGTTTTCCAACAGGGGAAATAACAGGTGTTAGAGCGGCAGCAGCAAGCGGTAACCGACAGCCGTTTCCGTCAGCAGGTACTGCGGCTGGGCCGGATCGGCTTCCAGCTTCTGGCGCAGATGGCCCATGTAGATGCGCAGGTAATGGCCGTTTTCGCTGTTCGACGGTCCCCACACTTCGCGCAGCAGCTGCGGATTGGTGACCACCCTGCCCGCATTCTTCACGAGCACCGACAGCAGGCGGAACTCCGTCGGCGTCATGTGCACCAGCTGCTTGTTGCGCGTCACCAGCCGGTCCTTCAGGTCGACGCGCACGTCGCCGAACTGCACCACGCCATCATCGCTGGCGGCGGGCTGGCGCTGGCGGCGCAAGGTGGCGCGCACACGGGCCAACAGCTCGCCCACGCCGAACGGCTTGGTCAGGTAGTCGTCGGCGCCCGCATCGAGCGCGCGGATCTTGTCCTGCTCGTCGACACGCGCCGACAGCACGATGATGGGCACGGCCGACCATTTGCGGATGTCGGCGATGAAGTCGATGCCGTCGCCGTCGGGCAGCCCCAGGTCCAGCACGATCAGATCGGGCCGGCGCGTGCCCGCGTCGATCAGGCCCCGCTGCATGGTGGCGGACTCGAAAATCTGCCAGCCCTCGTCTTCCAGCGCAGCGCGCACGAAGCGGCGAATTTGCGGTTCATCCTCGACCAGCAAGGCGGTGGCGGAAGGTTCGTTCATATTGGTTTTCCTGTTTCATGGTCGTTGGCGTCATCGAGCTCGATCTCCGGCGGCGCCGGCGGCGTGCCCAGCGGCAGGCTGAAGACGATGGCGGCGCCCTGCCCCGGCGTGTGGGGCTGCGCGTGGATGGTGCCGCCGTGGGCTTCGATGATGGCGCGGCAAATGGCCAGCCCCAGCCCGACGCCCGGCTTGTTCGATTCGCGCTCGCCGCGCGTGAATTTTTCAAAGATGGCTTCTTCGCGGCCGGGCGGCAGGCCCGGGCCATCGTCAAGCACCGTCACCTGCAGGAACTGGCCGTGCACGCCGGCGGCGACCGTGATGGTGCTGCCCGGCGGCGTGTACTTGGCCGCGTTTTCCAGCAGGTTGCACAGCACGCGCTCGATCAGCACGGCGTCGTAGCGCACCAGTGGCAGGTCCGGCGCCAGCTGCGTCTGCACGGCGTGCTGCTGCAATTGCGGACCGCTGGCGCGCAGCGCGCTGCCCACCACCTCTTCCAGCGCCTGCCATTGCAAATTCAGGCGCACCTGGCCGCTCTCGATGCGCGCCATGTCCAGCAGGTTCGCCACGAGGGCGCTCATGCGCACGGTTTCGGACTGCAGCGAGCGCGCCATGTCCAGCTGCGCGGGCGACAGCGCAGGCCGGGACAACGCCAGTGATTCGGCCAGGCCCACCAGCGACGTCAAGGGCGTGCGCAAGTCGTGCGACAGGGCCGCCAGCAGCGAATTGCGCAGCCGCTCCGATTCCATCTGCAGCAGCGCGCCCTGCGCCACGTCGATGTAGTGCACGCGTTCGAGGGCGATGGCCGCCAGCGCGGCAAAGGTATCGAGGTGCTGGCGCTGTTCCGGCACCAGCAGCCAGCGACCGCGCTGCGCGCCATCGAGCGGCAGCAGCGCCAGCACGCCCCGCGTGCGCATCGGCGCGATCAGCGGCAGGTAGAAAATGGGCGAAGCCGGCAAGGTATCGGTGCCCGTCCCCGCCGCCTGCGCATGGTCGAAGGCCCACTGCGCGATGCCGATATCGAGCGGTTCGCCGCCGTTCGCGGCCTGCAAGTTGCCCTCGTCATCGGGCAGCAGCAAGGTGGCGCGCGCGCGGAACGCCCGTTCGATGGCGCTTTTCGTGATGTCGAAAATCTGCTCCGTCTGCAGCACGCCGGACAATTCGCGCGAGAATTCGTATAAGGCGCGGGCGCGCGCTTCGCGGTGCGAGGCCACGCGCGCCTGGAAGCGCAGACCGGCCGTCAGGTGGCCCGTGATCAGACCCACGGCCAGCATCACGCCAAACGTGATCACATACTGGAAATCGCCCACGGCAAACGAGAAACGGGGCGGCACGAAGATGAAATCGAAGCAGGCCACGCCCACCAGGCTGGCCAATGCCGCCGGCCCGCGCCCCAGGCGCACGGCCAGCAGCACCACCGTCAGCAGGGACAGCATGGCGATGTTGGCCAGGTCCAGGTAGGGCTGCAGCGGGACCGACGCGAGGGCCGTGCCCAGGCTGGCGCCGGCGGCCAGGATGTAACGCCAGTGACGCGCGGGCCGGCGCGGCGTTTCCGCATCGTCGCCGCTTGCGCGCCGGGGCGCCGCATCGGCTGGCGGCAAGCCCACCTCGATCAAATCGATATCGGGCGCCAGGCTGGCCATGCGGGCGGCCGGCGGCGCCTGCCACAGGCGCGCCAGCGCACGGCCGCGGCCACGGCCCACGATGACTTTCGAGATATTCGCGCCGCGCGCATACTCGACCACGGCGCCGGCGATGTCGGCGGACGGCACAATGGCCGTGCGCGCGCCCAGGTCCTGCGCCAGTTTCAGCGTTTTCAGGATGCGTTCGCGCTGGCCCGCCGGCAGGCGCTGCAAGCGCGGCGTTTCCACGTACAGCGCGTGCCATTCCGCGTTCAGCTGGCTGGCCAGGCGCGCCGTGCTGCGGATCACGTGTTCGCCCCCCGCGTGCGGTCCCACGCAGGCCAGCAGCGCGGCACCCGTCTTCCATACGGGGTTGATCGATTTTTCAACGCGGTAGGCCTGCACGTCATCCTGGATCCGGTCCGCCGTGCGGCGCAAGGCCAGTTCGCGCAAGGCGATCAGGTTACCCTTGCGGAAAAAATGCTGCGATGCCCGTTCGGCCTGCTGCGGCTGATACACCTTGCCCTGCTTCAGGCGGCGCAGCAATTCATCGGCCGGGATATCGACCAGCACCACTTCATCGGCGCGGTCGAACACCGTGTCGGGCAGGGTCTCGGCCACGCGCACGCCCGTGATCCCGCCCACCACGTCGTTCAGACTTTCCAGGTGCTGCACGTTCACGGTCGACAGCACGTCGATGCCGGCCGCCAGCAATTCCTCGACATCCTGCCAGCGCTTCGGATGACGCGATCCGGCCACGTTCGAGTGGGCCAGTTCATCCATCAGTATCAGCGGCGGCGCGCGGCGCAGGGCCTCGTCCAGGTCGAACTCGTACAGGATCTTGCCCCGATACTCGATGGCTTTGAGCGGAAGCACGGGCAAGCCGTCCAGCTGGGCCGCCGTATCCTGGCGCCCATGCGTCTCCACCACGCCCACCAGCAAGTCCTGGCCGTCGGCCAGCAATTTGCGGGCGGCCGCCAGCATCGCGTAAGTCTTGCCGACGCCGGCCGAGGCGCCGAAATAGATGCGCAGCCGGCCGCGCGCGGCTTTCTGTTCCTGCGCCTGCACTTGCGCCAGCAGGGCATCAGGGTCGGGGCGTTGGCTGTCGTTGGGGAGCATGTTGTATTTTAATCTTCTTGGGCATTGTAGGTCGGATTAGCGCGTCCGAAGGGCGCGCGTAATCCGACAACATCGTTGGCCTGGCTGGGGCTATGGGTGATGTCGGCTTACGCTGCGCTAAGCCGACCTACGCCGACCTACGCCGATCCAGGCCAACGTTTGCCGACCTACGCACCGTTGCCAGCTTACTTTGCCATGGCATCCAACGCCAGATTCAGCTCCAGCACATTTACGCGCGGTTCGCCGAAAAAGCCGATATACGCGGTTTTCTGCACCTTGGCGATGGCGTTTTCCACCTGCGCCAGCGGCACGGCGCGCACGCGGGCCACGCGGGGCGCCTGGTACAGGGCGCCCGCCAGGCTGATTTCCGGGTCCAGGCCGCTGCTCGACGCCGTCACCAGGTCGACGGGGATCGGCTTGCGGTTGCCGGGATCGGCTGCCTGCAGGGCGGCGATGCGCGCCTTGACGGCGTCCACCAGGGCCGGATTGGTCGGCCCCTGGTTCGAGCCGCCCGAACCGGCGCCGTTATTGGCCATCGGCGCGGTGGCCGACGGCCGGCCCCAGAAATACTTGGGCGAGGTGAAGGACTGGCCGATCAGCATCGAGCCGACGGGCTTGCCCCCACGCTCGACGATGCTGCCGTTGACTTCATCGTTGAAGGCCAGCTGGCCGATACCGGCCGTGGCAAACGGATAGACGACGCCGCAGATCACGGTCAGCGCGGCAAACAGGACCAGGGCGGGACGGACGATAGTGCTCATGATGGTTCCTTTAGACTAAATTGAGGGCGGACAGCAGCATGTCGATCAGCTTGATCCCGATGAAGGGCAAAATAATCCCGCCCAGACCGTAGATCAGCAGGTTGCGGCGCAACAGGCTGGCCGCGCCGATAGCCCGGTACTGCACGCCTTTCAGCGCCAGCGGAATCAGCACGACGATGATCAGGGCATTGAAGATCACGGCCGACATGATGGCCGAGGCGGGACTGGCCAAATGCATGATGTCGAGCGCCTTCAATTGCGGATAAGTGCCCACGAAGGCGGCCGGGATGATGGCGAAGTACTTGGCGATGTCGTTCGAGATCGAGAACGTCGTCAGCGAACCGCGCGTCATCAGCATCTGCTTGCCGATTTCAACGATTTCCAGCAGCTTGGTCGGGTTCGAATCGAGGTCGACCATGTTGCCCGCCTCCTTCGCCGCCTGCGTGCCCGAGTTCATGGCCACGGCCACGTCGGCCTGGGCCAGCGCGGGCGCGTCGTTGGTGCCGTCGCCCGTCATCGCCACCAGGCGGCCTTCGGACTGGTAGCTGCGAATCAGTTTGAGCTTGTCTTCCGGCGTCGCTTCGGCGAGGAAATCGTCCACGCCCGCTTCGGCGGCAATCGCGGCCGCCGTCAGCTTGTTGTCGCCCGTGATCATGACGGTCTTGATGCCCATGCGGCGCAATTCCGCGAAGCGCTCCTTGATGCCGCCCTTGACGATATCCTTCAGTTCCACGGCGCCCATGACGCGGCCGTCGTCCACCACCACCAGCGGCGTGCTGCCGCGGCGCGCGATGTCGTCGACGGCGCGTCCCACCTCGGCCGGATACGGCTGGCCCAGCGCTTCCACATACTTTTTCATGGAATCGGCCGCGCCCTTGCGCAACTGGCGCACCTGCTGTTCGCCCGGGATATCCACGCCGCTCATGCGCGTCTGCGCCGTGAACGGGACGAAGGTGGCGTGCAGGCTGGCCATCTCGCGTTCGCGGATATTGAACTTCTGCTTGGCCAGCACGACGATGCTGCGCCCTTCCGGCGTTTCATCGGCCAGCGAGGCCAGCTGCGCCGCATCGGCCAGCTGCTGTTCCGTCACGCCGGGCGCCGGCACGAAGCTCGACGCCTGGCGGTTGCCCAGGGTGATGGTGCCCGTCTTATCGAGCAGCAGCACGTCCACGTCGCCGGCCGCTTCCACGGCGCGGCCCGAGGTGGCGATCACGTTGGCCTGCATCATGCGGCTCATGCCGGCCACGCCGATGGCCGACAGCAGGCCGCCGATGGTGGTCGGAATCAGACACACGAGCAGCGCGATCAGCACGGTGATCGTCACCGGCGTGCCGCTGCCGGCCGCCGCCACGGAAAACAGCGAGTACGGCAGCAAGGTCACGGTGACGATCAGGAACACGATCGACAGGGCCACCAATAAAATCGTCAGGGCGATCTCGTTCGGCGTCTTCTGGCGCTTGGCGCCTTCGACCATGGCGATCATGCGGTCGATGAAGGCTTCGCCCGGGTTGACGGAAACGCGCACCAGCAGCCAGTCCGACAGCACGCGGGTGCCGCCCGTGACGGCGGAAAAGTCGCCGCCCGATTCGCGGATGACGGGCGCCGATTCGCCCGTGATGGCGCTCTCGTCGACGGAGGCCACGCCGGCCGTCACTTCGCCGTCGGCGGGGATCACGTCGCCCGCCTCGACCAGCACCGTCATGCCCTTGCGCAGGTCGGTCGCCGGCGTGGGCAGCCAGGAGGTGCCGTACTTCGGCGTCTGCATTTTCTTCGCCATCACCGTCTGCTTGAGGGCGCGCAGCGAGGCCGCCTGGGCCTTGCTGCGGCCTTCGGCCAGCGCTTCGGCGAAGTTCGCGAACAGCACGGTAAACCACAGCCACACGGCGACGGCGACGATGAAGCCGAACGGCGCTTCACCCTGGCCACCGCTGATCCCGGCCTGGGTCGCCAGCAAGGTCGTGATGATGCTGCCGACATAGACGACGAACATCACGGGGCTGCGCCACTGCGTGCGGGGGTCGAGTTTTTTGAACGCATCGACGATGGCGGGGCCAATCAGTGCGGAATCGAACAAAGTCAGGCTTGTGCGTGACATGGTAGCCTCTTATTTGATGAAAAGTTGCAGGTGTTCGACGATCGGGCCCAGGGCCAGCGCGGGAACGTAATTCAATACACCAACCAGCACGACGACGCCGATCAGCAGGCCGATGAACATGGGGCCGTGCGTGGGCATGGTGCCGGCGTTGGCCGACAGGCGCTGCTTGGCCGCCAGCGAACCGGCCACCGCCAGCACGGGCACGATCACGCCGAAGCGGCCGAACCACATGGCGATCGCCAGCATCACGTTGTAGAACGGCGTGTTGGCGGACAGGCCCGCAAACGCGCTGCCGTTGTTGTTGGCCGCCGACGTGAAGGCGTACAGGATCTCGGAGAAACCGTGCGCGCCCGGATTGGCCACGCCGATCTTGCCCGGTTCGACCATCACGGCGATCGCCGTGCCCGTCAATACGAGGGCTGGCGTAATCAGGATGGCCAGCGACACCATCTTCATTTCATACGCCTGGATTTTCTTGCCCAGGTATTCAGGCGTGCGGCCTATCATCAGGCCGGCGATGAAGACGGCCAGGATGGCGAACATCAGCATGCCGTACAGGCCCGTGCCCACGCCGCCGAAGATCACTTCGCCGAACTGCATCAGCAGCAGCGGCACCATGCCGCCCAGGGGCATGTAGGAGTCGTGCATGGAATTGACGGCACCGCACGACGCGGCCGTCGTCACCGCCGCGAACAGGGTCGAGGAGCTGATGCCGAAGCGCGTTTCCTTGCCTTCCATATTGCCGCCCGATTGCAGGCTGCTGGCCTGCTGGTCCACGCCCAGCGATTGCAACGCCGGATTGGCTTGCTGCTCGGCGCTCATCACGCCGGCCGTCATGACGACAAAGATCAGGGTCATCGCGGCCAGCACGGCCCAGCCCTGGCGCATGTCGCCCACCATGCGGCCGAAGGTGAAGCACAGGCCGGCGGGAATGATGAAGATGGCCAGCATCTGCAGGAAGTTCGACAGCACGGTCGGGTTTTCGTACGGATGCGAGGAGTTGGCATTGAAGAAGCCGCCGCCATTCGTGCCCAGCAGCTTGATCGATTCCTGCGACGCGACGGGGCCCATGGCGATCGTCTGCGTCGCCGCCACTTGCGCTTCCATCACGGGTTTGCCGGCGGCGTCCAGCACGGGCTGGCCGTCGGCCGTCACCTTCGGCGTTTCATACGCCACGTGGTCGAGCAGGGTCACTTCCTTATAGGCGGAAAAATTCTGGATCATGCCTTCGCCCATGAAGACGACGGACAGGGCCAGGGACAGCGGCAGCAGGATGTACAGGGTCGAGCGCACCAGGTCGACCCAGAAATTGCCGATCGATTTGCCCGAGCGCGAGGCGAAGCCGCGCACCAGCGCGAAGATCACGGCGATGCCGGTGGCCGCCGAAAAGAAATTCTGGCAGGCCATGCCCAGCATCTGCGTCAGATAGCTCATGGTCTGTTCGCCGCCGTAGCCCTGCCAGTTGGTGTTGGCGACGAAGCTGACGGTGGTATTGAACGAGGAATCGGGGCTGACGGCGCCCAGGCCTTGGGGATTGAGGGGCAGGAAGCCCTGCAGGCGCTGCAGGCCGTAGACGAAGACGGCGCCCACCGTGTTAAACACGATCAGGGCGATGGCATAGCTTTTCCAGCCCATGGCCTTGTCGGCGGGCAGGCCGGACCAGCGGTACAGCAGGTTTTCCAGCTTTTGCAGCCAGCCCAGGCCGCGCACGGGGCCATCGCCGGCCACCCTGGCCATGTACAGGCCCAGCGGATAGCCGGCGGCCAGCAGCACGGCCAGGAAGGCCACCAACAACAGTATCGATTGCGTCGTCATCACAGTTCCTCCGCCTTCAGCAGCGCCACCAGCAAATACACGAGCAGGCCGGCCGAGACGACGGCGCCCAGCACATAAAACGCGTTCATTTGACGCTCCCTAATTTGTCGCAGGCGACGGCAAAGCCGGCCGCCACGACGAAAAACACGGCAATCAAGCCGAGATACACGAGATCCATTCCCACCCTCATTCAGGTTTGTTTTGATAGTGAGCAGATTAGCCAAAAGGGTCTAAAAAATTCGTAAAGACTGGGAAGGCAGCTGTAAACAAGATGTAAAAAAGGCCGCTTTACCGCATAAAATCCATCACAATTGGCGCAAAACCACGCGCGCGGCGCACTGTTGTTGCCTTGGAGTAGCGCTATTGCTCGCCGGACAAGATAGAATGCGCGAGCGTCCGCACAAGGACGCCAAGCCTGCCGCACTGCCCTCTCCCAGTGACGCTGGACGGGATATACTGTATATTCATACAGTTATCGCCGCCGCTGTCATTGCGCCCGCAGTGCCCTGGCCTGGCGTTCCAACCACTGTCTTTACTTAGCTTGAACACGTATGGCCACTAAAAAACCAGCATCCGACTACAGCGAATCATCCATCCGTGTCCTGAAAGGACTGGAACCCGTCAAGCAGCGCCCGGGGATGTACACCCGCACTGAAAATCCGCTGCACATCATTCAGGAAGTGATCGACAATGCCTCCGACGAGGCGCTGGGCGGTCATTGCACGCATATCGCCGTGACGCAGAACACGGATGGCAGCATCACCGTCGAAGACAATGGCCGCGGCATTCCCGTCGGCCTGCACCCGGAAGAAGGCGTGCCGACGGTGGAAATCGTGTTTACACGGCTGCACGCGGGCGGCAAGTTCGACAAGGGTTCGGGCGGCGCCTACGCGTTCTCGGGCGGCTTGCACGGCGTCGGCGTGTCCGTCACCAATGCGCTGTCGACGCGCCTGGAAATCACCGTCTGGCGCAAGGAAAGCGATGGCAACGGCTTGCACCACATGGTGTTTGCCAACGGCGACGTGATCGAGCCCCTGAGTTCCCGCCCCGCCCCGCGCGACGGCAAAAAATCCGGCACGCGCGTCACGGCCTGGCCCGATGCGAAATACTTTGATTCGCCGAACATCTCGCAAACGGAGCTGCAACGCCTGCTGCGCTCGAAAGCCGTGCTGCTGCCGGGCGTGACCGTCACGCTGACCAACGCGAAGACGGGCGATACGCAGACCTGGCAGTACGCGGAAGGCTTGCGCGGCTACCTGACCGAAACGCTGGCGCAGGTATCGAATGGCGAAACCCTGATTCCCCTGTTCGAAGGCGCGCAATACGCTGGCCCGGACTCGGAAGGCTTTGCCGAAGGCGAAGGCGCGGCCTGGGTCGTGGCGTGGACGGAAGAAGGCGCCATCGTGCGCGAATCGTATGTCAACCTGATTCCCACCTCGAATGGCGGCACGCACGAATCGGGCTTGCGCGACGGCCTGTTCGGCGCCGTGAAAAATTTCGTCGAAATGCACTCGCTGCTGCCCAAAGGTGTGAAACTGCTGCCGGAAGACGTGTTCGCGCGCGCATCGTTCGTGCTGTCGGCCAAGGTGCTGGACCCGCAATTCCAGGGTCAGATCAAGGAACGCCTCAATTCGCGCGACGCCGTGCGCCTCGTCTCGACCTTCACCAAGCCGCCGCTGGAACTGTGGCTGAACCAGCACGTCGATTACGGCAAGAAGCTGGCCGAGCTCGTGATCAAGCAGGCGCAGTCGCGCCAGCGCTCGCTGCAAAAAGTGGAAAAGAAAAAATCCTCGGGCGTGGCCGTCCTTCCCGGCAAGCTGACCGACTGCGAATCGTCGGACATCACGCGCAATGAACTGTTCCTCGTCGAGGGCGACTCGGCGGGCGGTTCGGCCAAGATGGGCCGCGACAAGGAATTCCAGGCGATCCTGCCCCTGCGCGGCAAGGTGTTGAACTCGTGGGAAACGGACCGCGACCGCCTGTTCGCCAATAACGAGATCCACGACATTGCGGTGGCCATCGGCGTCGACCCGCACAGCGTGGGCGACTCGCCCGACCTGTCGGGCCTGCGCTACGGCAAGATCTGCATCCTGTCGGATGCGGACGTGGACGGCTCGCACATCCAGGTGCTGCTGCTGACCCTGTTCTTCAAGCACTTCCCCGTCCTGATCAACAAAGGCCACATCTGCATCGCCCGTCCGCCTTTGTACCGCGTGGACGCGCCGGCGCGCGGCAAGAAGCCGATGCAGAAAATCTATGCGCTCGACGATGGCGAACTGCTGGCCATCGAGGACAAGCTGCGCAAGGAAGGCGTGAAACAGGGCGCCTGGTCGATCTCGCGCTTCAAGGGCCTGGGCGAGATGAACGCCGAGCAGCTGTGGGAAACGACGATGAATCCGGACACGCGCCGTTTGCTGCCCGTCACGCTCGGTGAAATCGACCACATGGCCTCGGCGTCCCGCTTCAATATGTTGATGGGCAAGGGCGAGGCGGCAGGACGCCGCGCCTGGATCGAGGAACACGGCAATGAGGCGGAGGCGGATATCTGATGATCATCGGCATCGACCTGGGCACCACCAACAGCCTGGTCGCCATCTGGCGCGACGGCAAGGCTTCCATCATCCCGAATGCGCTCGGTGAACACCTGACGCCGTCGTGCGTGAGCATCGATGACGACGGCACCGTGCTGGTGGGCCGCGCCGCGCGCGAACGGCTGCAGACGCACCCGCAGCTGACGGCGGCCGTCTTCAAGCGCTACATGGGCAGCGAAAAGAAGATCACCCTCGGCACGCAGCAATTCCGCCCGGAAGAACTGTCGTCGATGGTGCTGCGCGCGCTGAAGGAAGATGCCGAAGCCTTCCTGGGCCACAAGGTCGAGGAAGCCATCATCACCGTGCCCGCGTATTTCAGCGATGCGCAGCGCAAGGCCACGCGCATCGCCGGCCAGCTGGCGGGCCTGCGCGTGGAGCGCCTGCTCAACGAGCCGACGGCCGCCGCGCTGGCCTACGGCATCCGCGACAAGGAACAGGAAAGCAAATTTCTCGTCTTCGACCTGGGCGGCGGCACGTTCGACGTGTCGATCCTGGAACTGTTCGAAGGCGTGATGGAAGTGCGCGCCTCGGCCGGCGACAATTTTTTGGGCGGCGAAGACTTCGTCACCGTGCTGGTCGACGCTTTCATGGAAGGCAGCGGCCTGCGCGACGCCGTCGGCAGCCGCCTGCTCGACCCGCGCCAGCAGCAGCTGCTGCGCGACGAAGCCGAGCGCGTCAAGCGATTGCTGTCGGACCAGCCGTCCGTGCGCATGGCCACGCGCTACCAGGACAAGGAATACAGCTGGGAGATCGGCGAAGACAAGCTGGCGCAGTTGTGCGAACCGCTGCTGGCCCGTTTGCGCCTGCCCGTGGAACGGGCGCTGCGCGACGCCACCATCCGCGCGGCGGAATTGAATGAAGTGGTGCTGGCCGGCGGCGCCACGCGTATGCCGCTGGTACGTAAACTGGTCTCGCGCATGTTCGGCCGCTTCCCCGCCATCCACCTGGACCCGGACGAAGCCGTGGCGCTGGGCGCCGCCGTGCAGGCGGGCCTGAAGATGCGCGACGCGGCCCTCGACGAAGTGGTCATGACGGACGTGGCGCCGTATTCGCTGGGCATTTCGATTTCGCGCCAGGTCGGCGCTAACCAGTATGAGGGCGGCCATTACCTGCCCATCATCGAGCGCAACTCCGTGGTGCCCGTCTCGCGCACGGAAAACATCACCACCATCCACGACAACCAGAAGGAAATCAACGTGGCGATCTTCCAGGGCGAGTCGCGCCTGGTGGCCGACAACGTCTTCCTGGGCAAGATCAGCTTCCCGATCCCCGCGAAAAAGGCGGGCGAGATCGGCATCGACGTGCGCTTCACCTACGACGTCAGCGGCGTGCTGGAAGCGGAAGTGACGGTGCTGGCCACGCAGGAACGCCACAAGATGATCATCAGCGACAATGCGGGCGTGATGACGCCGGAACAGATCGAGCAGCGCTTTGCGGAACTGGCCGACCTGAAGATCCACCCGCGCGAGCAGATGGAAAACCGCACCCTCGTCACGCGCGCCGACCGCCTGTATGAACAGTCGCTGGGCGACGTGCGCCAGTACCTGGCGGCGCACACGGCCAATTTCCAGGCCGCGCTGGAAACGCAGGACCCGGCCACCATCCGCAAGGCGCGTCAGGTGCTCGACGAGGTGTTGCGCCAGGTCGAGAGCGAGAGCTTCCTGTAAATGGACGGCGGCATGCACAACGGCCAGCGCAGCCTGTGGGATATCCTCGGCACGGAGCCGACCGGCGACGAGCGCGCCCTCAAGCGCGCGTATGCGAAGCGCCTGAAGGTGACGCGGCCCGAAGACGATCCTGCCGCCTTCCAGGAGCTGCGCGAAGCGTATGAATACGCGCTGCGCCATGCGCACCTGTTTGCTGATGAACTGCCGGAAGCGCAAGCGGCCGAAGCCGAAACGGCAGCGGCGCAAGCGCCAGAAGCGCCGCCCATGGAACCGGCCGACCTGTGGGGCGTCATCGACGAGCCCGCGCAAGAAGCACCTGCGGAACTGTGGGGCGTCATCGCCCAGGACCAGGCACCGCCGCCGGAACTATGGGGCGTGGTCGCCATCGATCCGGTGCAGGAAGCCATCAGCCTGTGGCATGCATTCCTGGAGCAGTCGCGGCGCCGCAACGCGGCCGCCCTGCTGCCCGGTTTCCTCGAGCGCGAAGAATTGCTCAACCTCGACGTGCGCGAGGAATTCGAGCTGTGCGCGCTGCGCTATTGCGCCAGCGCCGGCTATGACCTGGCGCTGCGTCAGGCCCTGTTCGAGCAGCTGGGCTGGGACCACGACTTTTCCTACCTGGCGCGCAGCCATGCGGACCTGGTGCGCAGTGCCGTGCAGCGCTACCGGGCGGACCGCTCGTTCGCCCATTTCAGCGACAACCGCGACAGCTACCCCGGCCTGGACTGCATCATGTCGCAGCAGGCACCAAGCGCCTATGCGCGCCAGCTGTTCGACCAAAAATTCACGCTGCAGCTGCGCGAACTGCTGCACGCGATACGCTGGCAGCATGGCGAGATGCTGGCCTACAAGCTCGATACGGACCTGTTCGAGCAGTGGGAACACGCCGTGCATGGCAAACGCTACTTCAAGCAGACGGCGCTCGCGTCGGGCGGCCTGGGCTTCGTGCTGCACTTCATGCTCGCGGGCGTGCTCGATGCGGCCGGCTTCAAGCTCGGCGACGCGGCCGCCTATGCCAGCCTGCTCGGTTTCCAGGCGCTGGCCTTTACTCTGCTGGCCATGCATGCCTTGCGCTGGCCGGCGCCCCTGTTCGCGCGCCTGGATTCGCTGCAGGAAGCGCTGCAGGACCGCCTGCCCGTGCTGTGGCAGCGGCCCGGCTTGCGGCAGCTGGGCTGGATCGCGCCCTATCTGCTGCTGACGCTGATGCTGTTCCTGCCCGAACGCAGCGACACCGTGCGCCTCGTCACTGCGGCCGGCTTGTGCGCGTCGGCCCTGCTCGCGTATGCGATGAACCGCCAGCTGCTGCATGGCATGCTGCTGCTCCTGGTTCTGGGCATGTCGCTGTTTGCCGCCATGTTCATGAGCGGCAAGGGCCAGTCGGCGCTGGCCATCGGCGACGCCATGCCGATGATGTTTTGCCTGGCGGCGCTGGCCCTGCGCAGCGCCACCGGCCTGTATGGCGATTGCGGCTGGCCGGAGGCGCTCTTGCCCCGCCTGCGCGCGGCATGGCTGATCGGCTGTGCGGGCTTGCTGTTGCAACTGTATTTGCAATTGCTGCCGGCCGCCCTCGTGGGCGCCGCGCTGTATGCCTGGTCGTGCGCCGGCCTGCTGTTTTCCCCCACCGATTTCAAATGGAAGACGATCTGGCCGGTGGTGCTGGTGCCGTCCCTCGCCAGCGTCGTGCTGGCCGGCCAGGCCCCGGCCATCCGCGCCATGCAGATGATGCACAACAGCGTGGAGCTGGCCCTGGCCGTGCTGTATTTCACCATGTGCTACATCTACAAGACCTACGGCAAATCCTTTTCCAAATCCGGGCTGTCATAATCGCCCCCATGAATTCAACCGCAACCACTTAACACCGAAACAAGCGCCATGTCCACACAAACCAATTTATTTGACGATGCCCAGCCTGAGCCGATCGAGCCGGATGAACCGGTATTCGACGGCGAAGCGCTGACCCTGTCCACCTTTGCCGAGCGCGCCTATCTCGATTACGCCATCTCCGTCGTCAAGGGCCGCGCCCTGCCCGACGTGTGCGACGGCCAGAAGCCCGTGCAGCGCCGCATCCTGTATGCGATGAATGAGCTGGGCTTGAATTCCACGGCGAAGCCGCGCAAATCGGCGGCCGTGGTCGGCGACGTGCTGGGTAAATTGCATCCGCACGGCGACCAGTCCGTATACGACGCGCTGGTGCGCATGGCGCAGGATTTTTCCTTGCGCTACCCGCTGATCGACGGTCAGGGCAACTTCGGCTCGCGCGACGGCGACGGCGCCGCGGCCATGCGTTACACGGAAGCGCGTCTGACGCCGATCGCCAAGCTGCTGATGGATGAAATCGGCATGGGCACGGTGGACTTCCAGCCCAACTACGACGGCTCGACGGAAGAACCGAAGCTGCTGCCGGCGCGCCTGCCGATGGTGCTGCTGAACGGCGCGTCCGGCATCGCCGTGGGCCTGGCGACGGAAATCCCGTCGCACAACCTGACCGAAGTGGCGAAAGCGGCCGTCGCCATGATCCGCGATCCGAAGATGACGCACGCCGAGCTGATGGCCATCATGCCCGGCCCCGACTTTCCCGGCGGCGGCCAGATCATTACGCCGCCCTCGCAGATCGCCGACATGTACGCGAGCGGCCGCGGCAGCATGAAGGTGCGCGCGCGCTGGAAGATCGAGGAACTGGCGCGCGGCCAGTGGCAAGCCGTCGTGACGGAACTGCCGCCGGGCACCTCCTCGCAAAAGGTGCTGGAAGAAATCGAGGAACTGACCAATCCGAAGATCAAGCTGGGCAAGAAGGCGCTGTCGCCGGACCAAGTGGCCCTGAAGGCGCTGATCCTCAATTCGCTCGACACCATCCGCGACGAATCGGGCCGCGCCGCGCCCGTGCGCCTCGTGTTCGAGCCGAAGTCGAAAAACCAGGACCAGACGGAATTCATGCTGATGCTGCTGGCGCATACGTCGCTGGAATCGTCGACCTCAATCAACCTGGTGATGATAGGCGGCGACGGCCGTCCGCGCCAGAAAGGCCTGGGCGACATCCTGCGCGAGTGGATCGATTTCCGCTTCGAAACCGTCACGCGCCGCACCGGCTACAAACTGGGCAAGGTCAAGGACCGCATCCATATCCTGGAAGGACGCGAAGCGATCCTGCTCAATATCGACAAGGTGATCCAGATCATCCGCAATTCGGATGAGCCGAAAGCGGCCCTGATCGAGGCGTTCAAGCTGTCCGAGCGCCAGGCCGACGATATCCTGGAAATCCGTTTGCGCCAGCTGGCGCGCCTGGAAACGATCAAGATCCAGCAGGAACTGGCCGAGCTGCGCAAGGAAGAAAAGTCGCTGCAAGACCTGCTCGACAACCCGGGCTCGATGAAGCGCGCCATCATCCGCGAGATCGAAGCGGACGCCAAGCAGTTCGGCGACGCGCGCCGCACCCTGATCGAGGAAGCGCAGAAAGCCGTGGCCGAACAGAAGGTGGTCGATGAGCCGGTCACCGTCATCATCTCGGAAAAAGGCTGGGTGCGCGCGCGTACCGGCATCGGCCACGATGCGGCGCAGTTCACCTTCAAGGCGGGCGATAGCCTGCATGGCGCCTTCGAGTGCCGCACGGTCGACACCCTGCTGGGATTTGGCAACAACGGCAAGATCTACTCGGTGCCCGTCTCGGCGCTGCCCAACGCGCGCGGCGACGGCGTGCCGATCACGACCTTGTGCGACCTGAGCGGCGGCACGCCGGGCAACGCCGTGCGCATCCTCCATTACTTTGCGGGCAATGGCGCCACCAATTTGCTGCTGGCGTCGAGCGCCGGCTACGGCTTCATCGCCAAGGCGGGCGACATGACGAGCCGTCTGAAAGGCGGCAAGGCCTTCATCACCCTGGACGATGGCGACGTGCCTTTGGCGCCGAAAGTCATCCCCGAGGCGGCCAGCGCCCTGGCCTGTTTGACGGAAGGCGCGCGCCTGCTGGTGTTCGGCCTCGATGAAATGAAAACCCTGTCCAAGGGCGGCACCGGCGTCAAGCTGATCGACCTCGATGCCAAGGACAAGCTGCTGGCCGTGCAGCCGATCACGCAGCGCGGCGTGGTGGTCTCGGGCATCGGCCGGGCCTCGAAACCGCAGGATGCGTCGCTGGGCGCCACGGCCCTGGCCGAGCACTTCGGCAAGCGCGCCAAGAAGGGCAAGGCGCTGGCGGCCAAGCTGAAGCCTGTCTCGATGGCAGCCATCGGCTGAGCGCCACCCAGCCACACGAAAAGACAGGTACGCCTGTCTTTTTTTTCGTTCATCGCATCTGGCAGCAGAGAAAATAATTTTACAGATAGGCGCCGTGCTCCCGTTATCCCTGCAGGCATGCCACCGGCATGCCGCCCACGGACAGGAGAGCAAGGATGACACACAACGTTTCAGGCAGGCTGCCATGCAGCGCCTGACGCCGGCAGAACGGCTGGTGGCGGCCATGGCGGCGGAAGGCTTGCCGTATAAAAGCATCGCCAGGGAACTGGGCAAGTCGCCGGCCACCGTGCGCAACCAGCTGCATGCGATTTACCAGAAACTGGGCGTGGGCAACCGCACGGCGCTCGCGCACAAGTTGCGCGGCCAGCCTTAACGCCGCGCCAGGCGCAGCACGTCGGGCGTCGCTTCGACGATGTCGATCACGTCCTGCGCCCCGCCAGCATCACTCAGGGCATAGCGGCCCATGCCCAAGGGCACCAGCTTGGCAACGGGGCCGGCGCGGGGACGGTCGTCGGGGCCGGGCGCCATCGACGTCAATGTCGCCGACCCTTGCGCCATGGCGCCGGCGGACGGGCCAAACTCCAGCACCTTGCGCCCCTTGCGGCTGGGAGGAAAGACGAAGGTGGCCGTGGGCCGGTACACCTCGATACCATCTGCATCCTCCTCGAAGGAATGCGTCCAGCTGCCGCTGGGCAAAGCCGTTGTCATGCCGTGCATGCCGCCTCCCGTTTCACGCATTGACGCATTGACGTCAGAAACACGATACCACGCCGCCCAGGCTTTCATAGCCGCTCACGGAAGGCGACCACGCCGTGCCGTTCCAGGCCTTGTGGAACAGGGCGCCATTCGTGCCCGTGACAAACACGTCGAGGCGGTTCGCCGCCCAGGCCGTGGCGCGCGGGCGCGAAGTGCACACGCCGCCCAGGCTTTCAAAGCCCGTCAGCGACGGCGTCCAGGCGCTGCCGTTCCACGCCTTGTGGTACAGGGCGCTATCGGTGCCGATGACGAACAGGTCGAGCCGGTTGGGCGCCCACGACACGGCTTCCACCTCGCCCACGCAAATGCCGCCCAGGCGTTCGAAGCCGTCGTTGGAAGGCCCCCATTTCGCGCCGTCCCACCACTTGTGGTACAGCGCGCCATCGGTGCCCGTGACAAAGACGTCGAGCCGGTTCGGCCCCCACGCCACCGCCTTCGGCGACGAGGTGCAAATGCCGCCCAGGCGCTCGTAGCCCGTCAGCGACGGTCCCCAGGCCGTGCCGTCCCACCACTTGTGGTACAGGGCCCGGTCCGTGCCGATGACGAAGACGTCGAGGCGGTTCGGCCCCCACGCCACGGCTTCCGGCTGACCCAGGCAGATTCCGCCCATGGCTTCGTAGCCCGTCAGCGACGGCCCCCAGGCGGCCCCGTTCCACCACTTGTGATACAGGCCGCGGTCCGTGCCGACGACAAACACGTCGAGGCGGTTCGGCCCCCAGGCCACGGCGCGCGGGTCGCCCACGCACAGCCCGCCCATCGCTTCATAGCCGGTCAGGGACGGACCCCACGCCGTGCCGTTCCACCATTTGTGGAACAAGCCGCTGTCGGTGCCCGTGACGAACACGTCGAGCCGGTTCGGCCCCCACGACACCACCTGCGGCGCACTGGTGCAAATGCCGCCCTGCCCTTCATAGCCGGTGACGGACGGCGCCCAGGCCGTGCCGTTCCAGGCCTTGTGGTACAGCGCGCGGTCCGTGCCCAGCACGAAGACGTCGAGGCGGTTCGCGCCCCAGGCCACGACGGGGGAAGAACTCTGGCGCGGCGTGGCGCCCGTGCCGCCCGTCCCCGTGCCGATGCTGGCGCGCGGACCGTCGAGACAGGCCTGCATGCGCGCCACCTGGCCCGCCGTGAACATGAACATGGCGGGATCGTCGACGTAATCCATGTAGTTCATGAACATGTCGCCATTCGGCCCGTTGCTGCAGGAAATGTGGGGGAACGAAGGCTGGCCTGTGTTCGGTCCACCCTGGTTCGGCGTGTCGGCCACGTTGTCCGTGCCCGAGCAGCCGGTGCCGTCGTCGCCCCAGATATGGTTCAGGTTCAGCCAGTGGCCGATTTCATGCGTGGCCGTGCGCCCCAGGTGGAACGGCGGCGCCGCCGTGCCCGTCGTGCCGAAGGCCGATTGCAGGATCACCACGCCGTCGGTGGCGGCCGGGCCGCCGGGAAATTGCGCGTAGCCGAGCAAGCCGCCGCCCAGCTGGCACACCCAGATATTCAGGTAGGTGTCGGCCGGCCAGGCATCCATGCCGCCCGTCGCCTGCGATTTGACGGCATCGTCGGCGCCAAACGAGGCCACGGTCGTCTGGCGCCGCTCGATGCCGCTGGTGGCCGCGCCATGCGGATCGATGGTGGCCAGCGCGAACTCCACGCGCGCATCGGCCGTCAGCGGCAGGAACGGCGCCGGCGTGCTGTTCACATCGGGATTGACGCGCCGGAAATCACGGTTCAGTACGTCGATCTGACTGGCGATCTGCGCATCCGAAATATTCTGCGCGGCCGTATTCCACACCACGTGCACGACCACCGGTATCTGCGTCACGCCGGAACGCCCGGCGCTGCCGCCGGCGCCCTCGTACATGCCAGCCTGGTTTTCAATATCGGCGCGGATGTTCGCATAGGAGGGGTCCTCCGTCAGCAGGCGGCGATGCACGTCCATCGTGGCGCAGGTGCGCACCTGCGGCGTACCGCCGCCCTGGCCGCCGCCGTCGCCGCCCATGCCGCCTCCACCGCCCCCGCCATCGCGGTCGCCCCCCATGCCGCCGCCATCGCCCACGTGCATGCAACTGGCGCCGGCCATGCCCTGCGATGCCTGCTGCATGCCGCCGCCCGGCATGTCGCCGCCGTTCGCCGCGGCCGCGCCCTGCGCGAGCGCCGCCTGGTCCGCGTACGACATGCCCAGGCGCGGCCCCGGCATGGCGTCGGCGCCCGCCGCATCAGTACCGGCATGCACGTCGCCCTCGACCGGCATGGACTGCATGGACTGCATGGCCGGCGCGCCTTCGGCCGAACCGGTGGCCGGTAATTTTTTCGTTTTAGCGGTGCTCATGGTGTCTCCTTCGTCTGTTTACCAATTCACTATGGCACGGCGAAAAGAGGAGCATTTGTGCCAGATCAAGACTGGCAAGCGGTGCCCGAAAAAAGTGGCAGACGAAAAAAAGACAGCCGAAGCTGTCTTTTTGGCTTGCGGGCCGTGGCCAGCAAACGGGGAATTACTTGGCGGCGGCGGCCTTGACTTCAGCGTCGGCTTTGGCCTTGGCTTCTTCCGTCTTGGTGGCGGCGAGGGCTTTGTCGGCATTCGCTTCCACTTTTTCCTTGGCGACCTTGGCGTTCGCTTTTACGGCAGCCTTGGTGGCTTTCGCATCGGCCTTGGCATCGGTTTTGTCTGCCTTGGCTTCCGCTTTCAGCTTGTCTTCCGCATCGGCGTTGACGACTTTGTCATGGGCCTTGGCTTTGGTTTTGTTCGCCTTGTGATGGGCGTCAGCTTTCTTTTCGTCAGCCTTCATCTCGGCCTTGGCGACATTGGCGTCAGCCTTGGCATCGACTTTGGCTTCCGAAGCGGCAGCCTTGTTGACGTCTTTTTGCGCGGAAGCCTGGGCTTTCACGACAGCTTCCGTTGCCGGCGCGGTTTGAGCGAAGGCGGCGGTAGCAAACAGGGTAGCGATCAGTGCGGCGAGTAATTTGTTCATGATGAGACCTTTCAATATGGTTTAATTTTATTCTTACTAAAGGCGGGCAAAATGTTCAAAATTTGCCAGGCATCGCGCTGTTTTTTGATGTAGCGCAATGGCATGACTTCATAGTAAAGATAACTGGCAAACCACACAGTGCGTTAGCGCACTCAACGAGAAATATGTGCAAATCGGCAAATTTCCCATCGAGCGCGGCCTGACGCGTCAGATCCTCATGTGCCCACGGCCAGGGCCGCGTGGCGCGCCGCCACCCACTCTTCATTGGCCGGCTCCACGCCCACCACGATGCGGCTGGCGTCGGTGGAGATACGGCTGGCGTTGCGCGCATTGGCGTCGGCATCGAGCACGGGGCCGATAAAACCGAGCTCGGCGCAGATGCGCTGGCGCAATTCGGCGCTGTGTTCGCCGATACCGGCCGTAAACACCAGCATGTCCAGTCCCCCCAGCACGGCCGTCAGGGCGCCGATCTCGCGCACGATGCGGCTGATATATAAAGCCAGCGCGGCGCGGATGCGTTCGCCCGTCGCATCCTGCCGGTCCTGCTGCGCCAGCAAGACCGGCGGGTCGGCCGACACGCCGGACACGCCCAGCAAGCCCGACTCGTGGTACAGCACATGCGCCACTTTTTCCAGCGACAGCTTTTCGATTTCCATCAGGTAGATCACGGCGCCAGGATCGAGCGAACCGCAGCGCGTGCCCATCATCAGGCCGTCGAGCGCGGAAAAGCCCATGGTGGTGGCCATGCTGTGCAAATTGTCCATGGCGCACAGGCTGGCGCCGCTGCCCAGGTGGGCCACGATGACCTTGCCGCGCGCGACAGCGCCAAAACGCTGTTCCAGCACCAGCGACTGGTATTCGTACGACAGGCCGTGGAAACCATAGCGGCGCAAGCCCCGCTCCCACGCATCGTAAGGCAGGGCCAGCATCTGCTCGACCTGCGGCACCGTGTGGTGGAAGGCCGTGTCGAAGCACGCCACCTGGGCGATGTCGGGCCGCGATGTGAGCAGCACCTCGATCGCCTCGAGCGCGAACGGCTGGTGCAGGGGCGCCAGCGGCACATAGCTTTTCAGGTCCGCCAATACCTTGAAATCGATGCGCACGGGGGCGAAGTACTTGCTGCCGCCATGCACCACGCGGTGCGCCACGGCGCGCAGCGCACGCCCGTCCAGCTGCGCCACCACTTGCGCGCGGATGTATTCGAGCGCCGCGTGATGCGGCTGCTCCGGGTCAAGCTGCAAGGCGACCGCCGGCAGGCCGCCGGCGCGGTAGGTGGCGCTTTCGCGGCCGATGCCTTCGACCTTGCCGCTCCATTGCGCCTGCTGCGGCAGCACGCCGTCCGCCTGTTCGAACAGGGCGAACTTGATGCTCGACGAGCCGCAATTGAGCACCAGGATCAAGGCACCGTCGGCGTGGGTGATTGGCGCGTTCATGGCGGCGTGCTCCGGTAATGGTTAGCCAGCATCACGGCGATGGCGCACGAGGCGATGCGGCTGGCGCGCGAATCGGCGCGGCTGGTGAGGATGACGGGGATCTTCGCGCCCAGCACGATGCCGGCGCTGTCCGCGTCGCCCATGTACTCGAGCTGCTTGGCGAGCATGTTGCCGCTTTCCAGGTCTGGCACCAGCAGGATGTCGGCGCGGCCCGCCACTTCCGAGACGATGCCCTTGACGGTGGCGGCGGCGATCGACACGGCGTTATCAAAAGCCAGCGGGCCGTCGAGGATCGCGCCCGTGATCTGTCCGCGGTCGGCCATCTTGCACAGGGCGGCCGCGTCCAAAGTCGCCGGCATGTCCGCGTTCACCGTTTCCACGGCGGCCAGGATGGCCACGCGCGGGCAGGCCACGCCGATCACGTGCGCCAGGTCGATGGCGTTGCGCACGATGTCGGCCTTCATGGCCAGGTTGGGCGCGATATTGATGGCGGCATCCGTGATGATGAAAGGGCGCGGATAGGCGGGCGTCTGCATCAGGAAGCAGTGGCTGATGCGGCGCTTGGTGCGCAGGCCGGCGCTGGCCGACAGCACGGCCGACATCAGTTCGTCCGTATGCAGGCTGCCCTTCATCAGCGCCTCCACTTCGCCCTTGCCCGCCAGTTCGGCGCCGCGCGCGGCGGCAGCATGGCTATGCTCGACGTCCTCGATGGCGATGCCGGCCAGGCTAAGGCCCGCTTCGGCCGCCACCGCTTCCAGGCGCGCGCGCGGCGCCACCAGCACGGGCGTGATCAGGCCGGCCGCATGCGCGTCCAGCGCGCCAGACAGACTCAGTTCATCGCAGGGGTGGATCACGGCGACCCGGATCGGCCCCAGCGTACGTGCGTGCTCGAGCAGGCGCCGCGTGCCGTCGCCGTTATGCAGGCGCACTTCGGGCAAGGTGGCGCGCGCCCGCTCGATCTGCTCGGCCGGCGCGATCACCTGCGCCTCGCCGTCGAGCACCACGGCGCCATGCTGGTTGACGCAGCGGCAAGCCAGGGTCACGTGGCGGCTGCGCGGCTCGCGCGCCGTGACGGTAACGCTGATGGCCAAGGTATCGCCCACGCGCACGGGTTGCAAAAAACGCAGGGTCTGGCCCGTGTAGACGGTGCCGGCGCCGGGCAGGCGCGTGCCCAGCACGGCGGATATGAGGGAAGCGCCCCACATGCCGTGCGCGATCACGCCCTGGTAACGGGTGGCGGCGGCAAATTCCGTATCGAGGTGCTGCGGGTTGTCATCGCCCGACATCACTGCGAACAGGGCGATATCGTCCATGCTCAGGGTGCGCGTGATGCTGGCGGTATCGCCGATGGCGATCTGGTCGAAGGTGCGGTTACGCACGATATGCAGATCATCGTCTTGGGTAGTAGTCATCGTGGTCTTCTAGGCAGAGGTAATATGTTTGGCCGGTTTGGCTTTGGGTCCGGCATGGGATGCGCGCGCGTCCGGCGGCAGCGCCTGCGCCTGCTGCTTGACTGCGCGGTCGAAGACGTCCAGCATCTGCTGCAGGCTTGCTTCCTCGTCCGGCGTCGGCGGCTCGGGCACCTGCAGCACCTGCTGCAGCCATTCGGCCAGCGCGCCGATGTCGTCCGGATCGGCGCGCGACAGCAAGGCCGGCAAGGCGGCGATGGCGGCATCGAAATCATGCAGCATCAGGCGCGCCTGCTGGCGCACGATGCCGCGGAATTCCTCCATGCTGACCTCCTGCCGGTATTGCGGCTTGATCAATTTGAGGGCCAGGTTGACCCTGCGCTCGTCGGCGATCATGCGGAAGCGGTAGATGTAGAACAGCGCGCGCACGGCCGCTTCCACCAGGCCGCCGCGCTGCATGTCCTCGTCCATCTTGCGCGTTTCGCAGCGCACGTATTCGCAATGCTCGGGCGAGATGCCGGGATGGGGGCGCGGCGGCGCAGCATCGCCGATGGACTGTCCCGTCAGCGCCTGCACCAGGGGCGAGCCGTACACCAGGTCGAAGGTGGTTTCCTGCACAGTATCGCGCCAGTCGCGCCAGCCGTTCAAACCGGCCGTGATGGCGCCGGAGACGGCTTCCTGCATGGCCAGCAGCGGGTTGTCGGGCGATACCGGCTGGCGGTGGGCGCGCACTTTTTCCGCCTCCCTGGCCACCAGCCTGGCCAGCGGATTGTGGTCGGTCCAGCGCTCGTACGACACGCGCAGCGGATGCGCAAGCTGCAGGAAGCGCGCGGTCTGCGGCGTGACCATGGCGCGTACCCACGGCTGCGCGAACGTGCGGTACAGGGCCAGGTTCACCTCGGACACGCGCGCGGCGGCGGCGAACTTGCGGTCATTTTCCACGCTAGGCTGCACGATGGCGCGCACGTCCTCGATGCCGCGGTGCTCGACCTGCAGCACATAATCGCCGCTGGCCAGATCCGCGTTCGGCGTATCGGGCGTCTTGTCGACGATCCTCGCTTCGTAGATACCGGCCGGCAGCAGGTTGATCAGGTCGATATTGCTGGCGAATTTCTGGTGTTCCTTGTGTCCCACCTTGGCCGAGACGAAGATACCCAGGTGGCCGATGCTGTCGTGCACGGCGTAGACGATGGTCTGGTCGTGCATCAGCACGTCCTTGTCGTCGCGGTACAGGTCCGTGATCCAGCCCAGCGCCTGCGGCGGCGGCGTGATGTTGTCGCCATTCGAGCAGAATACGACGATGGGCGAACGGATATTGCGCAAGTCCAGGCGCACGCCGTCGGAGGTGATCAATTCGGCCGTGGCCAGGCGGTTGCCGATGAACAGATTGTCGACGATGTACTGCATCTCGACGTCGTTGAGGAAGACGTGGCCGCCCCAGTATTTTTCAAATTCCAGGTAACGGGGCGCTTCCGTATCGATGTTCGCGTACAGGTTGTACTGCTTGCTCCACAGGGTATTGGCCGGGTTGAGCTTCTCGAAATTCTGCACCAGGCTGGCGCCGTCGAAACGGCCGTTGCCCAGGTCGCCCGCCAGCGCCGTGGCCCAGCTGCCGCCCATCAGCCCGCCCGCGTAGCGCATCGGATTGCGGCCATGCCAGCCGGCCCAATAGGACACGGGCGCGCCGGCCACGATGATGGGACCGAACAATTCCGGGCGCATGGCCGCCGTCATGAGGATTTGCCAGCCCGCCTGGCAATTGCCGATGACGACGGGCTTGCCTTCGCTGAGCGGATGCAGGGCGATGACTTTTTCCAGGAAGGCCGCCTCCGCATGCATCACGTCTTCCACCGTCTGTCCCGGCACGGGATCGGGCAGGAAGCCGATGAAGTAGCACGGATGGCCGGCGCGCAGGGCCACGCCGATCTCGCTCTCGGCCTTGAAGCCGCCGATGCCGGGACCGTGGCCGGCGCGCGGATCGACGACGACAAACGGCCGTTTCGATGGCTCAGGTTCGGGCGCATCGGGCGTCAAAATGCGCGCCAGGCCGTAGTTGACGGGGCGCGCCAGCTCCAGGCCCGACATCACCAGTTCGGCGGGGAAGTCGAGCACGTTCGGCACTTCCTCGGCCAGGTGCTCCTGGTACTGGTTGCCGCGCCGGCGCATCACGTCCGCGTACAGCACGATGCGCTGCCACGAGTCGCGCGCATAATCGCCCAGCATGCCCAGGGACGGCAAGCCGCCGGTGGAGAAAAATGGTGCAGCTTCGGTTGTCATGGCTATCCTTTTCATGCAAAAAACGCCGGACCATTCCGGCGCGGGGGCTACGCCATCTGGCTGATGGTCTTGCGAAAGCGCGCCAGCGCGAAGGTAAACAGGGCCGTGCCGATGGCCAGCAAGGCCAGGAACGGTTTCCACACTACGTCGATGCCGGCACCCCGGTACAGAATCGCCTGGCTCAATTCGACGAAATGCGTGGTCGGGGCGATCAGCATGATGTTCTGCACCAGCTCGGGCATGCTTTCGCGCGGCGTGCTGCCGCCCGACAGCATCTGCAGCGGCAGCAGCACGAGGATCAGGAGCATGCCGAACTGCGGCATGCTGCGCGCCACCGTGGCCAGAAAAATGCCCATCGAGGTGGTGGCAAACAGGTGCAGGGCCGCGCCGCACAGGAACAGCGCGATCGAGCCTTCGATCGGCACGTGCAGCATGCCGCGCACCACCAGGTTCAGCGACAGGGCGGCGGCCAGCAGCACCACCAGGCCCATCGACCAGACCTTGCCCAGCATGATCTCGGCCGGCGTCACGGGCATCACCAGCAAATGCTCGATGGTGCCGTGTTCGCGCTCGCGTATCAGCGCCGCGCCCGTCAAAATGATCGACAGCATCGTCACCTGGTTGATGAGCTCCATCAGCGAGCCAAACCAGGCCTGGCTCAGCGACGGGTTGAAGCGCGCGCGCATCACCAGCTCCACGGGCGAGACGGTTGCGCCCCGGTAGCGCTTGGCGAATTCCGATATCTCGCCAGCGACGATCTGCTGGATGTAGCCGCTGCCGCTGAAGGCCTGGCTCATGCGCGTGGCGTCCACGTTCAGCTGCAGTTCCGCCTGGCGCCCGCCCAGCACGTCGGCCTGCAGCTTGGGCGGGATCGTCAGCACGAAGGTGTACCGGCCCGCGTCGAGGCCCGCATCGACCTGGCTCTGGTTGATCATGGCCGGCGGCGTGAACTGGGGCGGGAAGAAGGCCGAGGCGATGCGCGCGGACAGCGGCGAACCATCCTCGTCGACGATGGCGATCGAGGCCATGTGCAGGGTTTCCGGCTTGGCCGTGGCGGCCACGTAGATGGCCAGGGTGAACGTGTAGAGGATCAGGATCAGCATCATCGGATCGCGGATCAGGCTCCAGATTTCCTTCACGCCCAGGCGGTAGATGTTTTCAAGATGGCGCATGTCAGCTCTCCTGTTTCTTCAGCAGCGCCACCGTCACGCCGAGGATCACGGGAATGGCGACGAGCAGGGGCCAGAACGAGGCGTGCAGGTCGCCGAAGCCCAGCGCCTTGTTGAATACGCCGCGGCTGATATTGAGCATGTGCGTGGCCGGGTACATCAGGCCGATGGCCTTGCCCACGCCTTCCATCGACGATACGGGATTGAGCAGGCCGGAAAACTGGATGGCAGGGATCATGGTGCCGATCATGGTCACGAACAGGGCCGCGATCTGGCTGCGCGTAAAGGTCGAGGCGAACAGGCCGATGCCCGTGGCGCAGATATTGAAGATGAAGGTGGCGCCGATCAGGGTCGGCAAGCTGCCCTTGATCGGCACGCCGAAGGCGGTGACCGCCAGCAAGGCCATGAGGACGAAGTTGAACATGGCCAGCACGACGTAGGGCACCTGCTTGCCGAGCAAAAATTCCAGGCGCGTGACGGGCGTCACGTACAGGTTGATGATGGAGCCGAGTTCCTTTTCGCGCACCACGGACAGCGCCGCCAGCATGGCCGGCAGCATCAGCAGCAGCAGGGGAATCACGGCCGGCACCATGGCGGGCAGGCTTTTCACGTCCGGGTTGTAGCGGTAGCGCGTCTGGATGGCGACGGGATTGCTCATCGTGATGCCATAGCGGTGCAAGGCCTGGTCGGCCAGCCACAGCTGATGCATGCCCTGCACGTAGCCCTGCACGGTTTCGGCGCGCATCGGCATGGCGCCGTCGATCCACGCGCCCACCTGCGCCGGCGCGCCGCGCTGCACGTCGCGCGCGAAGCCGGGCGGGATCTCGATGGCCAGCGACAGTTCGCCGCTGCGCATGCGCTTGTCGATATCGGCATAGTCGCGCAACGGCGGGCGCTCGACGAAGTAGCGCGAGCCGGCCAGGTTGTTCGTGTAATTCTGGCTCAGGGTCGTCTGGTCGTGGTCGAGCACCGCATAGCTCAAGTCTTCGACGTCCAGACTGATGCCGAAGCCGATGACGAACAGCAGCAGCACGGAGCCGCCCAGCGCCAGGGTCAGGCGCACGGGGTCGCGGCGCAATTCCAGCGCCTCGCGCCACATGTAGCTGAGCATGCGGCTCACGCTGAAACGGCTGCGGCGGTGCTGCGGTGCGGCCGCTTCAGCCTTCTGCACGGGCGCTTCGGCTTCGCTTTCCTGCGCCGCCGCTGCCGTGCCGCCGCCCGCCTCTTCCAGGTAGGCGATGAAGGCCGCCTCCAGCGACGGCGCGCCCTTCTTGCGCACCAGTTCGGCCGGCGCATCGCTGACCAGCACTTTACCCGCGTGCATCAGCGAGATGCGGTCGCAGCGCTCGGCCTCGTTCATGAAGTGGGTGGAAATGAAGATGGTGACGCGGTCGCGCCGCGCCAGCTCGATCATCAGGCGCCAGAAATTGTCGCGTGCGATGGGGTCGACGCCGGACGTCGGTTCGTCGAGGATCAGCATTTCCGGCTTGTGCACCATGGCCACGGCCAGCGACAGCCGCTGGCGTATGCCCAGCGGCAGGCTGTCGGGCAAGTCGTCCATCACGGCGCGCAAGTCGAAGCGCTGCGCCATTTCGTCGATCCTCGCCGGGATCTCGCCCTCCGGCACGTGGAACAGGCGCGCGTGCAGCACCAGGTTCTGGCGCACCGTCAGTTCGCTGTACAGGGAAAACGCCTGCGACATGTAGCCGACCCTGCGGCGCGTGTCGATGTCGTTGGAATCGACTTCCTTGCCGAACAGCCAGGCCTTGCCTTCCGTGGCCGGCAGCAGACCCGTGAGCATCTTCATGGTGGTCGACTTGCCGCAGCCGTTCGAACCGAGAAAACCGAAGATCTCGCCGCGGCCGATGCGAAAATTCACATGGTCGACGGCGGTAAAATCGCCGAAGCGCATGGTCAGGTCTTTGGCCTCGATGGCGACGTCCTGCGCGCTGGCGGCGTCCAGCGGCGTGATCACGACGGGCTGGTGGCCGGCGCGCTTGGCTTCGGGCAGCAGCTTGATGAAGGCCGCTTCCAGGTTGCCGCTTTCGGTGCGCGCCAGCAGTTCGGCCGGCGTGCCCGTATCGAGCACCTTGCCGTCATCCATGGCGACTAACCAGTCGAAGCGCTGCGCCTCGTCCATGTAGGCGGTGGCCACCATCACGCTCATCTGCGGGCGCTGCACGCGGATGCCGGCGATCAGGTCCCAGAACTGGGCCCGCGCCAGGGGATCGACGCCGGTGGTCGGCTCATCGAGAATGAGCAGGTCGGGATCGTGGATCAGGGCGCAGCACAGGCCCAGCTTCTGCTTCATGCCGCCCGACAGCTTGCCCGCCGGGCGCGCGAGGAAGGGCTGCAAGCCCGTGCTGCGGGTCAGCTGGTCGATGCGGCGACGGCGCTCGGCCGCGTCATGGCCGAACAGGCGCGCAAAAAACTGCAGGTTTTCCTCGACCGACAGGGTCGGATACAGATTCTTGCCCAGGCCTTGCGGCATGTAGGCGATGCGCGGGCAGACGTCGTCGCGGTGGCGCGCATCGCGCATGTCGCCGCCCAGCGCCATCACGCTGCCCTGCTGCACGGCGCGTGCGCCGGCCACCAGCGACAGCAAGCTCGATTTGCCCACGCCATCGGGGCCGATCAGTCCCACCATGCGGCCGGCCGGCACGTCGAGGTCGATGCCGTCGAGCGCCACCGTCTTGCCGTAATGCTGGCTGACGCCCTTGATGCTGACGACAAAGGAAGTCACGTCCATGCTCACTGCGGAACCTTCGTCGTCAGTTCAGCGGGCCATGGCTGCTTCGCATCGAGGCGCACCCAGGCCACGCCGGGCAAGCCCACTTTCACCAGCGCCAGGTGCTTTTGCAGCAGCTCGCGGCTGATCTGCGCCTTCACGCGGAACATCAGCTTCTGGCGCTCGCTGGCCGTTTCCACCGTCTTCGGCGTGAACTGCGCGCTGGCGGCGACAAACGAAATCGTCGCGGGAATCACGTAATTGGGCGCCGCGTCGAGGATGAGGCGCACCTCGCCGCCCATCGCCACCTTGCCGGCCGCCGTCTCGGGCAGGAAGAAGGTCATGTAGACGTCCGACAGGTCGACCAAGTTGAGCACCTTGCCGCCACCGGCCAATACTTCGCCCTGCTGCGCCACCAGGTATTGCACGCGGCCGTCGCGCGGCGCCATCAGCTGGCCATCGGCCAGGTCGGAATCGATGCGCGCCGTGGTCGCCTCGGCGGCTACGACGGCGGAACGCGAACCGACCACCTGCGCTTTTGCCGCATCGATGGCCGCCTGCGCCGCCGTCACCTGCGCCTTGGCCGCATTCAGGGCGGCGGCCACGCTGCGCACGCGGGCGCGGTCGTCGTCGAGTTCCTGCACCGAGGAAGCGCCTTCCTTCGACAGGGTTTCGGAACGGGCCAGGCGGCGCCTGGCCGCATCGAGTTCGCTTTCGCGCTGCGCCACCATGGCCAGCGCGGCCGCCTTGTCGCTTTCGCGCACGGCCACCTGCGCCTGCGCGCCGACCACGGCATCGGACGCCTGCTGCTGGCGCGCGCGCGCCTCGTCGCGCTGGGCCGTCAGCGAGTCGACCTGCATGGTGGCCAGCGGCTGGCCCGCCTTGACGAAGTCGCCCTCGCGCACGAGGATCTCCTTGACCCGGCCGGCCAGCTTGGTGGCGACGTCGACTTCCGTCGCCTCGATGCGGCCATTGCCGCTGACAAAACCTTCGCCAGGGCCCGTGGGGCGCATTTTTTGCCAGGCCACGTAGCCCAGCACGAGAACGGCCACGACGAGCGCCGCGGGGATGAGTTTTTTCTTCAGTTGAGCATTCATGGTATCGGGGCGATCAAATTAGTGGGTGGAAGCGGCGGCGGGTGCGGGTGCGCCGCCGCCCAGGGCCGCGTACAGGCTGACCTGGCTGGACAGCAGCGCGCGGCGCGTCTGCACCAGCTGCTGCTCGACCGTCAGCAGGTCGCGCTGTGCATCGAGCACTTCCAGGTAGGGCGCGGCGCCATTGTCGTAGCGCAGCTTGGCCAGGCGCGCGCGTTCGCTCTGCGCGGCCAAGGTGGTCTTGCCGATATCGACCTGCAGCGCCAGCCAGCGCCGGTTCGACAGCGCGTCGGCCACTTCGCGGAAGGCGCCCTGCACGCTCTTTTCATAATTGGCCACGGCCACGTCGCGGCGTACCTCGGCCAGGTCCATATTGGCGCGGATGCGGCCCGCGTCAAAGATCGGCAGTACCAGGCGCGGCGCGAAATTCCAGGCCCCGCTGCCCGAGTCGAACAGGCCGCTCAATTCCGCGCTGGCCGTGCCATAAGCCGCCGTCAGCGAAATGGTGGGGAAGAAGGCGGCGCGCGCGGCGCCGATATTGGCTTGCGCGGCGCGCAACTGGTGCTCGGCCGCCATCAGGTCGGGACGCTGCGTCAGCAAGGCCGAGGGAAGGCCCGCATGCAGCGGCTGCAGCACGCTGGCGTCGTCGAAGCGGCGCATCTCGCCAGCGACCGGCGTCAGGTCGACGGGGCCGCCCACCAGCTGGGCCAGCGCATGCGCCTGCACGGCGCGCGCCTGCTCCAGCTGGGCCGACAGCGACAGGGCCTGGCTGAGCAGGGTTTCCACCTGCGTCAGGTCCAGCTTGGAAATCGACCCCACCTCGAAGCGGCGCGTGAAGATGCGCAGCGATTCGGCGCGGCTGTCGACGGTGGCGCGCGCCAGTTCCACGCGCTCGTCGAGTTCGCGCAAGCCCAGATAGCCATTGGCCACCTGCGCCACCAGGGCCACGCCGACGGCGCGGCG
The DNA here is from genome assembly GCF_058796955.1 of Janthinobacterium sp. GW823-FHT03B06. Classification (NCBI taxonomy): domain Bacteria; kingdom Pseudomonadati; phylum Pseudomonadota; class Betaproteobacteria; order Burkholderiales; family Oxalobacteraceae; genus Janthinobacterium; species Janthinobacterium sp. GW823-FHT03B06. The sequence continues at coordinate 16,443 of NZ_JBXAJE010000007.1, read as the reverse complement.
CGCCTCGTCGCTGGCCAGCAGGGTTTGCAGGGCGCTGTCCTTCAGGCTGCGCACCCTGCCCCAGAAATCGAGTTCCCAGGCGCTCACGTTCAAGCCCGCCTGGTACTGCGCGCTCGTCATGGCGCGGCCCGTCGGACTCAGGTCGTCTGGCACGCGTGCGCGGCTGCCGGAGGCGCCCAGCGCGATGGTGGGGAATTGCTCCGCGCGCTGGATGCCATACGCGGCGCGCGCTTCTTCCACGCGCAGGGCGGCGATGCGGATGTCGCGGTTGCCGGCCAGCGCCTGCGCAATGAGCGCCTGCAGACACGGGTCGGCAAAGTAGGCTTGCCAGGCGACGTCGGGCGCCTGCGCGCCGGCCGGATCGGCTTCCGGATACTGCGCCGCCACGGGCAACGGCGGCGGCGCGTACGGCGGCGCCAGCGAGGCGCAGCCGGCCAGGGCCAGCGCGGTGGCCAGCGCGGCCATCCTGGCGCGGTTGGACAAAGTAGAAACAGCCATGGTCATCGTCTTCCAGTCAATTCAGAATGTTGTAGCCGCCATCGACATACAGGGTGCCGCCCGTGATGGCGCGCGCGCCGTCGCCGGCGAGGAAGGCGCACAGCGCGCCCACGTCCTCGATGGTGGCCAGGCGGCGCATGGGCGAGCGTTCGATGGCGTCGGCCATCAGGCGGTCGAAATGGGCGATGCCGGAAGCGGCCCGCGTCTCCAGTGGGCCCGGCGAAATGGCGTTGACGCGGATGCCTTGCGGCCCCAGTTCGGCGGCCAGGTAGCGCACCGACGCTTCCAGCGCCGCCTTCACGGGCCCCATCAGGCCGTAGTCGGCGATGACTTCCTCGGCGCCCAGGTAGCTCATGGTCATCAGGCTGCCGCCGTCCCGCATCAGGGGTTCGGCCAGCTTCGCCATGCGCATGAAGGAATGGCAGGAAATATCCATCGCCTGCGCGAAACCGTCGGCCGAACTGTCCGTGACCCTGCCATGCAAATCCTGTTTCGGCGCGTAGGCAATGGAATGGACGACGAAATCGAGCGTGCCCCACTGCCGTCCGATCTGCGCGAACAGCGCCTCCAATTGACCCGGCACGGCCACGTCGAGCGGCGCCATGATGGCCGCCTGCACTTGCTGCGCCAGCGGCTCCACGTGCGCTCTGGCCTTGTCATTGAGCCAGGTCACGGCCAGTTCGGCACCGGCCGCGCGCAGCGCGCTGGCGCAGCCCCATGCGATGCTTTGCGCATTGGCGATGCCCACCACCAGCCCACGCTTGCCCTGCAAAGGCAAGTGCGGGTGCAAGCCGGCCGTCATGCCTGGACCGGACGCAAGGCGGGCCACGGCGTGGCCGCCTGCACGCAGCGCACCGCGCCGGCACGCGTGGCGGCCGCGCTCATGGCCAGGGTCACGCCGCCGGCGCGCGCATACGGCAAGGCAATCGGTGTGTGGGGATGGAGGGTATTGCACGCGTCAGGCGCGGGGGTCTGCATCTTCATGAATCGGCTTCCGTCACTGAAATTCGAGGCCGGCACCAGTGCATTCTCGGGGAACTGGTACAGGGCGAAAATTACTCTACAGCATTTAGATACGTGATTCGCGATGAGTCCGGTCCGCATGCTTATCGTTTTTGAGCTAGGTCAACTATAAGTGCGATTGCGGCGATGCAACATTGATATACATCAAATTCTACATCAATATTATTTAAATGAACTAATTGACAAGCAATCGAATCGCGGTGCTTATTTGATAATATCGCGGGGCTGGCGCACAGAAGGGCGGCCGAGCAAAAGAAGGGGGAATTGCCTGAAAAACAAACTACGCGGCGCCGTGGCGCGCGGCGCAAGGCGGGGAACGGTGAAACGGGGGGGCATGCTATTGCGATGCAACATGGCCCGCCATGCTTACTCCAACGATATGAACGGCATTATTTTCCCGGCACCGTGGCGGGACGCGAATACAGGTCGATGATGGTGCTGATCCCATCCTGACATACGGAACAGAAGGTCTCGCTGCGGTCGAACATGATGCACTGCATCTCGGGACGGTAGTAGCCGGACGATTCATAGTTCGCGCCTTCGAAGGCGCCCACCGCATGGCGCTGCGGCGCCTTCGAGAACAGCTGCTGCGTGTACGCCAGGTCGGCCTTGAACAAGCCGCTCATCTCGCTTTCCGGGCGGTTGGCCGCGCGCAGGGCGGCGCGCTGCTTCTGGTATTCACGCGCATGGCTGTCGTACGCTTCCTTCGGCCAGGGTGTCGGCAGCGGCGTGCCGGCCTTGACGTGGCTCTTCCATTTCAGCTTGGCCGGATCGCGCAGCGCCGTGGCATTCGGCTCCCACGGCTCCTGGCGCTCGCCGTTCGACTGGTAGGCAACGGGCGAAGTGTAGTACTCGTCGGCCAGGCCGGCGAAATGGTGGCCGAATTCATGCACGAACAGGTAATTGGCCCAGTCGTTGTTCGCTGCCGCCGTGCTGAACTGGCCGAAGATGCCGCCCCCGCCGTAGGTATCGTTATTGACGAGGATTTCGATGAATTCGTACGGCGCGTACTGCGCCAGGTCGCGCAGCGCGCGGTTGTCCGTCGTCAGCACATAGCGCTCGCTGCCGAAGATGTCGTAGCGCGTGCCCAGCGGCGAGGCGTGATGCACGCCCGTCGATGGACGCGACACGCCCGATTCCTGCGTCGGCGCGGCCATGGCCCAGACGTTGAAATCTTTGGCCCGCTCGCGAAATGGCGAGACGGAAAACAGGTGCTCGGCCAATTTGCGCGCCGTCGCTTCGAACTTGCCCATTTCGGCGGCCGTGTAGCCATCGCCCATGATCAGGAGATCGACCTTCTCGGACGAGGGGCCTTCGACACGGATCGGGATCGGCTTGACGGGCGCTGGCGGCTGCTTGCGGATCACGTCCTGCGCGGCAGGATCGACGTCGGTGCTCCACACAATGGAAAACAGGCCACGCTCGTCGCGCTTGAGGATGCGCACGCGCACGGGGTGCTCGGGCTGCGGGAAGCGCACGGATTCCTGAAACGCGCGCGTGGTGGTTTTCGCTTCGTCGGTGCTGGCCCACTCGCCGAAGATGGTGGAAAAGCCGCGCGAGTACAGCACCTTGCCCGACTTGATGTCGACCACTTCCAGCATATTGTTGCCGCGGTTGCTGTCATCGATGGGACGCGCCAGGTTACCGGGCCATGGCAGGGGCTCGACCAGCACGCGCTCGACCGCATAATGCTCGCCCAGCGCATTGCCGCTGTGCTGGTAATCGAGGCGCATGGTGGCCGGCTGGGCAGCATTGGCCGCTTGCGCGGCAGGGACGATGCCGGCGGCCAGCGCCAGCGCGCACAGGAAGGATCGAATCGGGGTCTGCTGCATCTCATTCCTAACACGGTAGAAAAACGGGTAAAAGAAGCGGTTTTCCGAACAAACAGCGGCGCCAGCGGCGGGCATGGAAAAATCCGGTGCGGCACATTGTAGCGACAGGAATCGGCACTGCAAAGCATCCATTTCACGCCCCGCTTGACCGCGCCGCGCAATCCACTTATATTAGACTGACTAGTCGATTAAACAAAAGGACAGCCAACCACCATGCGCACCATCGATCCCGATAAACACGCGGCCCGCCGCGACGCCATTCTCGCCGCCGCGCGCCACTGCTTCGCGCGCAAGGGCTTTCACCAGACCAGCACCGCCGCCATCTGCACGCAGGCGGGCATGAGTCCTGGCAACCTGTTTCACTATTTCCCCACCAAGCAAGCCATCATCGCCGCCATCGTCGACCAGGAAGGCAGCGAGACGGCCGCCTATTTCGCCGGCGTGCAAGGCAGCGCCGATGCGTACGGCGCCCTGCTCGACTTCATGGACCTGGTGCTGGCGCTGGCGGCCGACGGGGACTTTGCGGGACTGGCGCTGGACATTGCCGCCGAGGCGATGCGCGACACGGACATCGCGGCCAGGGTGGCGCGCAACGACGCCAGCCTGCGCGGCGGCCTGCAAACCTTGCTGGCAGAGGCGGCGGCGGCAGGCCAGATCGACGCCGCGCTGGACGCCGCGCAAACGGCCGGCTGGATCGCCGCGCTGATTGACGGCATCTTCAACCGGGTCGCCGTCGATCCCGATTACGCGCCGCTGGCGCAGCGCGCCAGTTTGCACCTGCTGCTGGCGCGCTTCCTGCGCCCTGCCCTGGCATGAGCGCCGCCATGCCAACCCCGCCCGCGCGCATTGCCGATGTCGACGCCCTGCGCGGCTGCGCCCTGTTCGGCATTTTGGTGGTCAATATCGGCGCCTTCGCCACACCGTGGTTCGGTCTGGGCATGACCGATCCCGCCTTTCACGGCGGCGTCGACCACGCTACGCATTTTCTTGTCGCGCTGCTGTTCGAGACCAAGTTCTACCTGCTGTTTTCCTTCCTGTTCGGCTACAGCTTCACCTTGCAGATGCAGGCGGCCGCGCGCGCCGATGCGCCGTTCGTGCCGCGCATGCTGCGCCGGCAGGCGGGCCTGTGGCTGATCGGCGCCCTGCATGCCGTGTTCCTTTTTCATGGCGACATACTGACCACCTACGCCGTGCTGGGCATCGTGCTGCTGGCGCTGCACCGTTGCGGCGAACGCCAGGCACTGTGCCTGGCCCTGGTGCTCGTCACCGTCTGCGCCGCGTTCTGGGCAGGCATGGCCTGGCTGCAAAGCCTGCAGCCGGCGGGCGACGCGGCGGACAACGCCGTGGCGATGGCGCAAAAGGCGGCAACGGCGCTGGCCGCCTACCGCGCCACGCCGGCCGCCGTCGTCAGTCAGCACTTGCGCGAACTGAGCGACATCTGGATCGTCCTGCTGCTGGTGCAGGCACCGTGCGCGCTGGCCATGTTCCTGTGCGGCCTGGCCGCCGGCAAGCGCGAGATGCTGCTGCACGCGGCCGACTATCTGCCGCTGCGCCGCCGCCTGCTGTGGGCCGGCGCGCTGGCAGGCCTGCCCGGCGCCGCCGTATATGCGTGGACCTCCGTGTATGGCGAGAGCCAGGCATGGCAGGTGGCGGGACTGGCCGCGGGCCTGGCGAGCGCGCCGCTGCTGGCGGGCGCCTACCTGGCATGCGCGCTGACCCTGTTCGAACGGCTGCGCGACGGCACGCTGTTTGCGCTGCTGGCCGATACGGGCCGCATGGCCCTGTCGAACTACCTGCTGCAGTCAGCCGTCTGCGCCTGGCTGTTCCTCGCGTATGGCGCACGCTTGATGGGCAGCGTCTCGCCGCTCGGCGCACTGGCGCTGGCCCTCATCATCTTCAGCCTGCAGCTGCCCCTGAGCCGCTGGTGGCTGCGCGGCCACGCCTATGGCCCCGTCGAATGGCTGCTGCGGGCCCTGACGATCGCCGCGTGGCCGCGCTGGCGGCGCGCCAGTGCAAGCTACTTGTAGCGGTACAGCGGCTGGCGCAGCTGGATGGGGCGGATGTCGAGGCGCAGCTTGAGCACCGAATACGCTTCCGCCTCGGTCGAGCTGTAGCCGACGCTGTTGACCGTTTTACTGAAGCGGAACTCGAAGCCCAGCTCCGGGTACGGGTCGCGCGGGTTGCCGAAGGCGATGCCGATGGCTTCCTGCTGCGCGTTGTCGATCAGGTTGCCCATCAGGTCGAGCACGGCGTTGTTGCCGAGGATATCGTTGGTAAACACGGGTTCGCGCATGTCGGGCTGGTTCGGATCGAGCTTGTTGTCGGCCTTGTCCGGCGAGGGCGTAAACACGCGCGTGACGAGGTTGAATTTGTCGCCCCGGTCCAGATAGCTGATGGCAGCATTGCTGATATTGAAATTTTTCACGCCGCGGTCGCTGATGGCGCCCGACAGGTCGATCAGCAGGGCGCCGCTGTAGCCGATCACTTCCACGTCGCGCATGGCGTCGACCACCATGGCGCTGTTTTCATCGATACCCAGTCCCAGGTGATAGCCTTTTTTCAGCATCACGGGAATCATGCGCGCAAAGCGCCCGCGCACCAGCAGATGCTGGTCCACAAAAACGTCGCTGCCGATGAAGCCCAGTCCGGGCGCGATCTCGCGGCCATCCGTGACGCCCATCTTGAGCATGTCGAGCACGGGTTTGGCATCGTAGAACATGGTGGTGCTCATGATGGCCGCGCCGGCACTGGAGCCGGCGATCACGCCGCCGTTGCGGTAGACCGACCAGATGGCTTCCAGCGCGGCCGTGCGGCTGCCGTCCGGGCGCAGCAACGCTTGCGTGATGCGCCCCTGGTCGCCGCCGGCAAAATAGATGCCGGTGGCCGACTTGATCTGCGTGACGATGGCCGGATCTTCGGCCGCCTTGCGGTAATCGCGATTGGCCAGCTTGACGGCCAGCGGCACGAAAAAGGCGTCCGCACCATATTGATTGAGCTTCCTGATGATGCTTTCACCCGATTTTTCCGGGTTCATCGCGGCCGAGGCCAGCACGGCGATGCGCGCGCCCGGACCGCCCGACAACTTGACGATGCGCTGCCACACTTCGGCATTGTCGGCGCGCAGGCCGCCGCCGATGATGACGAGCGTGCCCTGCGGCGCGCTGCCGATGGCGCTGCCGCCGGGCGCCGCCACGGCATGGAAGCTGCACAATGCCAGCGCGAACAGCAGCGCGGCGCAAAAGGTGTGGTACCGGCTTGAGAATAATTTCATGATGCCTTTCGAATACAAGGAAAGGGGCGCGCACTTGTTGATACCGGCGCGCGCCCTTGCTGCCAAAACTGCTGCCTGCCACCCAACTGCATCGAACTACGATACTACTTGCCGCATATGACAGCGTTGTTGCGCTATCTCCACGCTTCTATGTAAAACTGCTTACTTGAAGCTGTAATTGGCGCTGGCGTAGAAGCGCCGGCCGCGCGGATCAGCGTAGCTGGGGTCATAGCCGGACAGGAAGAAAAATGCCTGGTTCGAGTATGGCGGACTGGTATTGAACAGATTCTGTATGCCGGCGCGCAGCTTGAACTGCTGGCTGACCGCATACGCGCCCGACATGTCCCACAGCGTGTAGGCCTTCACGCGGTTCGGCTTGACCACGCTGCCGTCGTCGGTATTGATGGCCGAGTTCTGGTCATCGTAGCCGCTTGAGTACGTGTTCGACAGGCTGGCCGAATACGGGCCATTGTCCCAGTCGAGGGTGATCGTATGGCGCCAGCGCTGCACCACGCCGTCCGTGACGAACTTGTTCAGATTGCTGATGAAGACATCGCCAGGGCTGGTCTGGATTTTTGAGCCGAGCACATAGGTGCCGCTCAGATGTCCGCCAAAGCGTCCCCACGCCGTTTTCACGCCATGCAGGTCGGCCGTGATATCGATGCCCGAGGCTTTTTGCGCACCGCGGTTTTCCTTGCGCAGCTCGATGTAGCGGATTCCATTGTCTTCGTCGCGGTGTACGAGGTTGCCGTACTTGGACAGGTTGGACAGGATGATGTCGTCGCCGATTTCGCTGATCAAATCCGTGCGCCTGATGTTCCAGTAGTCGGCACTGAAGGTCCAGTGCTGGCCGGGTTCGAGCACCACGCCGGCCGTGAACTGGCGGCTGCGCTCCGGTTTCAGCTTGTCGTTGCTGTAGCGGCGCGTACGCCAGTTGTCGGCGCAGACGGAGTAGTCGTTGTTCTCGGCTTCGCAGTACACGGGATCAGGCAGGGTCGCCGTCTGGCTGTAGACAGTGGGCCGATGCAGGTCCGACATCGACGGCGCGCGGAAGCCCTTGCCGGCCGAGGCGCGCAGCAGCACCTCCTTGCTGGGCATGTAGGTCAGGCCGATCTTCGGACTGAGGGCGCCGCCCACTTGCTGGTAATGGTCATAGCGGCCGGACAGCTGCGCCTGCCATTGCTTGCTAAACGGCAATAGCAATTCACTATAGATGGCCTGCACGTTGCGGCTGTCGCTGGTGGCCACGCCGCCTTCGGGCGCGTCATCGTTGGTGATGTTACCGCTCATTAGCAATGCGGATGGCCGGAAATCCGTGCGCTCGCGCCGCACTTCGCCGCCCACCGCCAACGCCATGTCGCCGCCGCCCATGGACATCAAGGCACGCGACACCTTGAAATCGAGCGCATCCATGACGCCGCGCGCGTGCCGCACTTCGTCGTTGACCTGGATGCTCTCGAGCAGCGCCTTGCCCGCCGCACTGGAGGGGCCGAAGGGATTGATGGTGCCATCCGTGATGCCCTTTTGTAGCTGGTCTGCCAGGAGGTAGCCGTGCGTGTCCTTGTCCCTGACCACATTGACACTGTGATTCAAGCCCACGTCGTAATCCCAGCCGCCCACGGTGCCGGTGGCGCCCACCACGTAACGCTGGCTTTCGCTGGTCAATTCGCTGGTGCGCATGCCCGCTTCGTTCAGGCGGATGCGCAGGGCCAGCGTGCCGGTCAACCCGGCAGCGTTCAGCTGCGGCACCATGCTGGCGTCGATTTCGCCATCCGGCCGCGCTGTCGATCCCACGTAATAGCTGCGCGAGCGGCTCAGCGCCACCTCCGCATACAATTGGTGATCGTTGTTCAATTTGAGGACGCCGCGCGTGAGCAGGTTCTGCTTGTCCGTTTTCGGATACAGCTCGGTGTCGCCCATGTAGTTATAGGTACACGCATCGACGCCGCCCGTGCCGGCAGGCAGGTACACATTGGCCGGTCCGCTGCAGCCCGGAATCGACAGATTAATCAGGCGATTCGTGATCGGCTGGCCATTGAGCAGGAAGCCCTGCTCCTGCAGGTAGTCGCGCTGGTCGCTGGAGAGGCGGATATTTGCCGGACTGGTGTAACTGGACAGCAAATGGCCGAGGCGTTCCGGCACCTGCAGGTGCGGAATGAACTTGCGCTGCGAGGTGCTCAGACGGTCGGTTTTTTGCAGGTCGACCACGGCAAAGATATTGTAGCCATCCGTGGCCAGGTCGCCCGTGCCGGCCGTGATGCTGGCCGTGCGCTTGCCGGCGCCGCCTTCCTGCGTGCCGCTGCCGTAGGCGTTCAGCTCCACGCCCTGGTAATCCTTGCGCGTAATAAAATTGATGACGCCGCCGATGGCGTCCGTGCCGTACAGGGCCGAGGCGCCGTCGAGCAGCACTTCCACACGCTGCAGGGCGGCGGCGGGAATGTTATTGAGGTCCACGCCCGCATCGTCGCCGGGCGAGGCAAAGTTGGCCATGCGGCGGCCATTGAGCAGCACCAGGGTCGACGAGGTGCCCACGCCGCGCAGGTTGGCGCTGTTGAAGCCGCGCTGGTCGCCGCCCACGTTGATGCTGACGCCATCGGTCAGGCCGCCCACGTTGGCCGACACGCGCGCCATCAGCTCGGCCGCCGTCGTCACGCCCGCCTTTTCGATCTCGGCCCGCGTGATGATCTGCACGGGCAGCGCCGTCTCCGACTCCAGCCGCTTGATGGCCGACCCCGTGATTTCCACGCGCTGCATTTTTTTCGGCGCCGGCTCCACATCCGGTCCCTGCTCTTGCGCCTGCGCGCCGCCGGCCAGCATGCCCAGCGCCGCCGACACGCTCAGGGCCCCCAGCGCCAGCCGCACGCCTTGCGCCAGCACCGATTCGCGCGGCAAGGAGCCGCCGTCCTGTTTTTTCATCTGCATTGTCATTCTCCCCGGATGTTGATGCCTGATTTTTATAATGATTTTGGGACTGCCTTGCGTTGCTTTGAAGCTGTTTTCCGCGCGCCTTGCACGCCATGTTCGCCGCCATACAGATAGGCGGAGATGACTTCGCTCAAGCGGGCCGCTTTTTCTACGTTCTTCCTGTTCGATACCATCAGCGCCACGGCCAGCGCCTCGATCATGGCCAGCGCCGTGCTGGCGCTGCTGGGCAGGACGGGATGCGTGCTTTGCGCATACAGCGCGTGGTCGGCCAGTTCGCCCAGGGGCGACGCGGGCGAGTCGGTAAGCGCCACGATGCAGGCGCCGCGGTCGCGCGCAAAGCTGGCCAGGCCGATGCAGTCGAGCGTGTAGCGGGGGAACGAGATCACCACGAGCACGTCCTGCGCCGTCAGGTTGACCAGGTGACCGGCCGCCACTTCCGAGCCGCCGATGCCCACCACTTCCACCACGTGCGGGCAAAACGGCTGCAGATGCTGCACCAGCATGCCCGCCAGGTTGGCCGACAGGCCGAAACCCATCACGTAAACGACCTTGGCGCGCGTCAGGCGGCGCACCACGGCCAGCATGGCGGGCGGCGACAGGGCATCGGACGTGGCGGCGATGTTCGCGGCCGCATATTCCAGGCTTTCCGTGATGGGCGAGGTGGCGCGCGCGCGCCGTTCTATCGTGCGGCGCAGTTTGTCGACCGGCTGCAGCAGCGATTGCAGGGTTTCGGCCATGGCGCCGCGCATGGCCGAGTAATTCTTCTGACCGATATCGCGCGCGAAGCGGCTGATGGTGGCCGTCGACACCTGGCAGCTGTCGGCCAGTTCCTCGATGCCCAGCGCCGTCACGCGCATCTGGTTGCGCAGCAGGTAATCGGCGATCTGCCGCTGCGAAGCCGAGCCGCCGGCCAGCACGTGCATCAGCGCCTGCCCCAGCGGCGATTGCGCGAAGGCGGCATCGGGCGACGCCAGCGAGGTGGCAAGTGGCGTGGGGGCGCTGCTTCTGGCAGGACTGGCGGATGCTCTCATATCACTGGCGGCCTGTATTCTTGGGCACTGCTGATCACTGGCGGAGGGGGAAATCGGGTCGCTGGAACTTACTGTACTCATATCAAAAAGAAAACTCAACAAATATTTGTAAAAGGATTTTCATTGATTTACTTCGTGAAAATATTGCTACATAATCGACCGGAATCCATCAACCATGCACCTTTTCGGGGCGCCCACCATGCAAGTACAGCAGCATTCCATCTCCACCGCGCACGCCAGCATGTCATGCCAATTGAGCAGCTTCCACTTCGGCACCGCGGCCGCCACCAGCCGCAGCGGCAAGAAGGTCTACATCCAGGCGGCCCTGCACGCGGACGAGGTGCCGGGCATGCTGGTGTCGCAATTTTTGCGCCGAGAACTGCTGGCGCTGGAAGCGGCCGGCAAGGTGCACGGCGAAATCATCCTGGTACCGGCCGCCAACCCGATCGGCCTGGCGCAAGCCATCCATGGCGCGCCGTTCGGCCGTTTCGACCTGACCACCGGCATCAACTTCAACCGCGCCTACCGCCACGTGGCTAATGAACTGAAAACCACGCTCGATGGCCAGCTGGGGCAGGATGCGCAAGCCAACGTGGCGCTGATACGCGAGCACGCGCGCGCCGCCGTCGCCGCCTGGCGGCCGGGCACGGATGCGGAGACGCTGAAGAAAACCCTGCTGGGCATGGCCATCGACGCCGACATCGTGCTCGACCTGCATTGCGATAACGAGGCAGCCCTGCACATCTATACGGGCACGCCGCTGGCGGCGCAGATCGCGCCCCTTTCCGCGCTCCTGGGTGCGCGCGCCGTGCTGCTGGAACTGGCGGCAGGCGAAGAGCCGTTCGACGAAGCCTGCAGCCGCTTGTGGTGGGATCTCGACGCGCACTTCGGCGGCCGCTATCCGATTCCCGCCGCCTGCCTGTCGACCACCGTCGAACTGCGCGGCGAGGTGGAGGTGAGCTACGCCCTGGCCGAACGCGACGCCGCCGCCCTGCTGCGCTTTCTCGCCATCGAGGGCGTGCTGGACATCGCCGGCGCCGGCGACGACCTGCCCGCGCCGCAATGTACGCCAACGCCGCTGGCGGGCGTGGAACCGATCCTCGCGCCGCATCACGGCGTGCTGGTCTACCTGCGGGAAATGGGCGACGTATTGGCCGCCGGCGACGCGGTGGCCGACCTGATCGACCCCGTCAGCGGCGAGACGACAACCTTGCGCTGCACCGTCGCCGGCGTCTTTTTTGCGCGCAGCGCCCACCGCCACGTCCTGCGCGGCATGAACGTCGGCAAGGTCGCAGGCAGCATCGCCTTCCGCGGCGGCAGCCTGCTGAGCCAATAAATGTCACAAAAAAGCGCCATGAGAACATTCAAGCTTCCCAATACCTTCGTCCTGCTGTGCGCCATCCTGGCCATGATCGCCCTGGCGACCTGGCTGGTGCCGGGCGGGAAATTCGACACCCAGCTGGTCAATGGCAAGCAGCTGATCATCCCCGGCACGTTTCATTACGTAGCCAACAAGCCGCAGGGACTGGCCGCGCTGATGATGGCGCCCATCAAGGGCTTCGTCGACGCCAGCCTGATCATCGGCTTCGTGCTGATCGTCGGCGGCGCCTTCGCCGTGCTGCAAAAAACGGAAGCCTTCGACTCGCTGATCAAGGCCATCGCCAAGGCCCATACCAGTTCGCGCTTCGTGCGCGCCGCCATCATCCCCGTCTTTTTTACGATGTTTTCGCTGGGCGGCGCCACCTTCGGCATGAACGAGGAAGCGATTCCCTTCATCCTGATCTTCGTGCCGCTGGCCCTGGCCCTGGGCTACGACACCATCACGGGCGTGTCGATTCCCTTCATCGGCTCGCAGGTGGGCTTTTCCGCCGCCTTTTTAAATCCGTTCAACGTCGGCATCGCGCAGGGCATCGCGGGCGTGCCGATCTTTTCCGGCATCGGCTACCGCCTGATCGTGTGGGCCATCGCCACTGCCGTCAGCATCGTGTTTTTGATGTGGTATGCGGCGCGCATCAAGCGCCATCCGGAAAAAAGCCCGACCTACCTGCTCGATATCGAAAAGCGCAGCGAACATTCGATGGACCTGGACAGCTTTGCCGGCATGACGCGCACGCACCGCGCCGTGCTGTGGATCTTCATGGCGACCTTGCTGACGATGGTCGTCGGCGTCGTCAAGTACGACTGGTTCATCGATGAAATCGCCGCGTTGTTCCTGGTGATGGCCATCATCGTCGGCCTGGTCGGCCGGCTCGACATGGACAGCCTGGTCGCCTCCTTCGTGCAGGGCGCGCGCGACATGGTCAGCGTGGCGCTGGTCATCGCGCTGGCGCGCGGCACCATGATCCTGGCGCGCGACGCGCAGATCATCGACACCATACTGCATGCATTGACGCCCCTGGTGGCCTCGTCGAGCCCCGTCTTCGCCGCGCAAAAGATGTTCTTCATGCAGTCGGTGATCAACTTCTTCATCCACTCGGGCAGCGGCCAGGCGGCGCTGACCATGCCCATCATGGCGCCGCTGGCCGACCTGGTCGGCGTGACGCGCCAGACGGCCATCCTGGCCTTCCAGTTCGGCGAATTCACCACGCCGATGATCCCCACGTCCGGCATCACCGTCGGCGTGCTGGCGCTGGCGCGCGTGCCCTGGATCACGTGGGCCAAATGGATGATCCCGCTGCAGCTGATCTACCTGGTGCTGGCGCTGCTGCTCTTGATTCCGCCCTGCCTGATGCACTGGCAGTGAGCGCCGGCCTGGCGGCTCAGGCAATCAACGCTGGTAGATATCCGGCACATACCGCTCCATCAGCGTCTCCGGCCTGAGCGGCGCCGTAAAGCCGTAGCGTGCATACAAATCATGCGCCGTGCTGGTGGCCAGCATGAAACGGCGCAAGCCCTGCAAGCCGGGATGCGCCGTCACGACCTCCATCAGGCGCTGGCTGTAGCCACGGCCGCGGTATTCTTCCAGCACATACACGTCGACCAGATAGGCAAACGTGGCGTAGTCGGTGACCACGCGGGCGAACGCCACCTGACGGCCGTCCAGCGTGCCGCCAAAGCAGAGCGAATGGTCGATCGCGCGCTGTACGGTGGCCAACGGGATGCCGATGGCCCATGTCGATTGTGTGCTGAGAAAATGGTGGATGGCTGGAACGTCGAGTTCCGCCCTGTCGGTGCTGATCATCAAATGTGACATCGCGCAGGCCCTGCTATCGTTGAAAACACGATCATCGGCCTTTTTGCTGCGGCTGTCACCAGGGCTCGATAGAACCGGGGGCGCCGCCCGTTCTGCCTGTCCATGATGCGGTGTTGCTGTTTGCTGCCGATGCTTCTTGTACTGCCTGCAATCCCATCGCCACGCTTACAGGGCGGCTTTTTCTTCGGCGCTCAAGCGCTTGGCGCTGACGTACACCGTGTGCATGGTGGCTTGATCGGCGCTGGCGGCGATGGGGGCGATGGGGGCCGGTGCGGCGCGGAACTTCGGCACGGCGGCGGTGGCCAGGCTGGTGGCGGCGGCGACGGCGATGATGGCAACGAAGATGGCTTCCATGTTTTTAGCGATGTTCATGATGGTGTCCTGTGAGTGGGTGGTTGTGTGCTGCGATGATTGAACTGTAGGCCGATCCTCCCTGAACCGCCATCGGATTGCGACCAAACGCACGATTCGCGGGACAGAATACAAAAAGCCCCGATGAAACGCACAACAGGCACCCGGCGTGGCATTTGAGGCTGGCCAGCCCCATTCCTGGCCATTTCAGCGCCCTGCAAACCCCTAAAAGCCCTACCGCCGGCCAACCTTGTTTATAATCGCCGTACACTAAAGGACTTCTTTCATGACTGATCAATTCTCCAAAAAGGGCGAAGCCTGGTCGGCCCGGTTTTCCGAACCGGTCTCGGACCTCGTCAAGCGCTACACAGCTTCTGTATTTTTTGACAAGCGCCTGGCGCTGTTCGACATCGAAGGTTCGCTGGCCCATGCGGAAATGCTGCATGCGCAAGCCATCATCAGCCCGGCCGACTACGCGGAAATCCAGCGCGGCATGGCGCAAATTTCGCAGGAAATCGCCGCCGGCCAGTTCGAATGGCTGCTGGACCTGGAAGATGTCCACCTGAATATCGAAAAACGCCTGACCGAACTGGTAGGCGATGCGGGCAAGCGCTTGCACACGGGCCGTTCACGCAACGACCAGGTGGCCACCGACATCCGCCTGTACGTGCGTTCCGCCATCGACGACATCAGCGCCCTGCTGGCGACGTTGCGCAGCGCGCTGACGGACCTGGCCGAGCAGCATGCCGACACCATCATGCCGGGCTTCACCCACATGCAGGTGGCCCAGCCGATCACTTTCGGCCACCACATGCTGGCGTATGTCGAAATGTTCGGCCGCGACGCCGAGCGCATGGCCGACTGCCGCAAGCGCGTCAACCGCCTGCCGCTGGGCGCCGCCGCCCTGGCCGGCACCACCTTCCCCATCGACCGCCTGCGCGTGGCAAAAACGCTGGGCTTTGACGACGTGTGCCACAACTCGCTCGACGCCGTCTCGGACCGCGACTTCGCCATCGAATTTTGCGCCGCCTCCGCCGTGCTGATGATGCACGTGTCGCGCATGGCCGAAGAGCTGGTGATCTGGATGAGCCCACGCATCGGCTTCATCGACATCGCCGACCGCTTCTGCACCGGCTCGTCGATCATGCCGCAAAAGAAAAACCCGGACGTGCCGGAACTGGCGCGTGGCAAGACGGGCCGCGTCTACGGCCACCTGATTGGCCTCTTGACCCTGATGAAAGGCCAGCCGCTGGCCTACAACAAGGACAACCAGGAAGACAAGGAACCGCTGTTCGACACCGTCGATACCGTCATCGATACCCTGCGCATCTTCGCCGACATGGCCGGCGGCATCACGGTGAAACCGGAAGCGATGCGCGCGGCGGCCCTGCAAGGCTACGCCACGGCGACCGACCTGGCCGACTATCTGGTCAAGAAAGGCTTGCCGTTCCGCGACGCCCATGAAGCGGTGGCCCTGGCCGTGCGCGCCTGCGTCGATGCCGGCTGCGACCTGGCCGACCTGTCTTTGGAGCAGCTGCGCGCGTTTTCGCCGCTGACCGGCGAAGACGTATTCGAGGTGCTGACCCTGGAAGGCTCCGTTGCCGCGCGCGACCACGTGGGCGGCACCGCGCCACGCCAGGTACGCGAAGCGATCGCCCGCGTGCGCACGCAGCTGGAAAAATAAAACCGGTTCTTGCCGGCAAGCGCCCCGCTGCAGCGATGCAGCGGGGCCTTTTTCATTGGCTATGTCACCATCAGATGTGGGAATGCTCCTAGCGTTGCCTTCAATAATGTTTCCGGCGACCGGATACGCCCGGCGTCCAGTATCCAGCGCCAGCCCAGGTAATTCGGCAGGTAGCGCGTCGCCACGCCGTGAAAGGGGCGTAGCCATGCCCGCAGGCGGCTGTGATATGCATTGACGTTCTGTACATGCGCGGCGCCCTGCACGCGGATGCCTGCGCGCACATTGACGGCCTGGTGGCTGATCCCCGCTTCCTTGGCAAAGGCGCGATAGGCGGCATGGCTATCGGTGAGCAACAGGATATCCTTGTCGATCATGGGCAATAAATAATGGCGCACCTGCGCCTTCGTCAGCGCCCCTTTTCCGGTGACGAAATCGAGAGTTTGTCCCGTACGGTCGCGCGCCACCAGGATGCAGACCTGCTCATTGGAAATGCCACGCCGGCGGGCATGACCGCCACGGCGGCGCGCCGCACGGGTCAGATGCCGCGATCCCTTTTCCGACTCCAGCACATACAGCTCGTCCGCTTCGGCGATGCCATGCAGGCAATGGGGCCGGTCCGTCTTGGCCAGGCTTAA
>NZ_JBXAJE010000006.1:0-391018 GCF_058796955.1 Janthinobacterium sp. GW823-FHT03B06 | reverse complement strand
AACTGGGCGATGAAGGTTTTCCATTGAGCTATCTGCATGAAAGGCTCCCGTTTGTCTGCGATGCACAGTCAGACAGCAGGGATACAGGAAGATTCCTGAACTTCCCCTACTTAACGGGGACAGAGCCTTTTCATTGTGCGACGATTTTCGACAATACGGAAAAAGCCGCGCCCGTCTGCGACGCTTCCAGCAGCAAGGTCAGCTCCGTATACGTGCAGATGATGTTGATCAGGTTGATGCGCTCCCAGGCCAGGCGCTTGAGGATGGCGTGATACACGCCCGGCGTATAGCAGGTTTCGGCCGCCAGGTGCAGGGTCACGGCCGTCACCCGCTCCAGGCGCGCCAGTTCCTGCTCTTCGCCGAACACCTCCTCCACCAGCGCGTGCAGCGAACGGCTGCAGATCACCATCACCTCGTTGACGCCGCGCGTAATGGTGATGAATGTGCCCCGCTGGGGCGCTGCCAGCGCCAGCAACTGGCGCTGGCAGGCATACGTCTGGTCGGAATAGCGGTAGGTAACAACCATCAATTCGCTGCGCGTGGACAGTTCGCCCGCGCGGTGCGCCAGCACGATCTCGCCGTTTTTCTGCTGCGGCATCCGCTCGGCCAGGCGGCGCAGCGCCATCACCACGGCGGCCTGCCCCACCGGTTTCCATAAGTCGGTCTGCAATTGCGGCTGCAGCTGGCGCGCCAGCTCCGACAGGTTGAGCAAGCCACGGCCCAATCCCTCGCTGAGAAAGGCCGATTCCATCACGATCTGTTCCACTTTGGTCGCTATCGAAAGCATAGTTCGTCGGGCCGGTGATTCCGGTGCACGCACCAGGAGCCGGCAACCCTTCCTGAAAAAAAGATGCACTGCGCCAGCGGCCGCGCCGGGCGGCACGGTCGGACTTACAGAAAAGAATCCCCTCGCGGGGGAAGAGCCGGCTGGCGGCCGCTAGGAAGGCGGATGCAGCATGAGTGCCGCTCCAGAGGGGAAATGGCTGAAACCAACAGCAGAAAACAGAACTGACGTCATGTGAAACTCCCGATTTTTTTCCCGATGCGCTGTATCTGGACGCGGTCATTGCCGCGTGCGCTTTTTTTGTCTTCACGTGCTCCGCTGGGGGGCAATGCGAAGAGCTAGTGTAGATCGCAACATTTAGAAAAGGCAACAGTGTTTTTCCAACAGAGCGCGCCAATAGGGGTAGTAGTCCAAAACAAAAGTTGCAGCTTGTGGTAGATCAAACTTTCCAACGATGCGACGCCGATAAATGTTCAATTTTTAACAAAAATTCGCCTGATGACCCATTTCTTGAATTTTTTGACATGGCGATCTCGACAAGTTTAGTGTCCCCCTACCCGGCGTCATGCCATCACAAAACGGCAGGCTATCCGCCCGCCGCCAGGCGCGCCGGGGTGGCCATCAGGCATCGCGGCCAGCTCATTCACCATTTCCTTAACCGATACCATGGAGCAGAAATGAATTTACGTTTGACGATAGTTGCCGCATCCATCGCCGCCCTGCCGCTGATGGCCACCACGGCCGATGCCGCCACCCCGCTGCCACAGACCCTGATGGCCGCGCCGGTCGCCCTGGCTTCTCCACAAGAGACCGCCAGCCTGGTCAACAAGCTGGCCGCGCAGGCACGCAGCCGCGGTCTGAATACCGAGCATGGCTTTGCCGTCGGCGCCCAGCATCCGGGCGTCAGCGGCACGCGCGTGAGCCGCGTACAGCACACCTACAAGGGCTTGCCCGTCTTCGGTTCCGAGACGGTGGTGGTCAGCAACAGCGCCGGCGACATCGTCAGCGAATCCGTGTCGGACCGCGCGTCCGGCCTCGGCAGCGGTGGCGTCAATTCCGTCACCCGCAGCGCCACCACCGATATCGACACCACGCCGGCCGTCAGCGCCGCCGCCGCCATCGCCGCTGCCGTAAAAAGCATCGGCGTGCCGGCCGTCGACCATGTGCCGCCGCATGCGCAGCTGCTGATCTATCCCGTGATGAAAACCGTGCGCGTGGCCGGCGCCGAGAACAAATCGGAAGCCGCGCTGAACGCCCTCGACGTGCAGGACGTGGTCGACCACTACGAGCTGGCCTACCTGGTGCAGACGCGCATGATCAGCGGCAGCAAGCCCGTCTACTACGACACCATCGTCAGCGCCCGGGATGGCCGCATCCTGCGCCAATGGAAAGCCCTGAAAACCGTCGCCGGCATCGGCAACAGCCAGTACAACGGCCAGGTGCCGCTCAACACCACGCTCACGGGCAGCACCTACACCATGAAGGACCCCAGCCGCGGCACGGGCGGCAGCTTCGGCGGCATGGCCATCACGAATGCCAACCACGGCACCACCTCGGGCAGCGTGTACAGCAACACCAGCAATACCTGGGGCGACGGCCAGCAATACATCAGCGGCGGCAGCACCACCAACGCCAACGGTCAGACGGCGGCCGTCAATGCGATGTGGGGCTTGATGAACACCTACGACACGCACAAGAATGTGCTGGGCTGGTCCAGCCTGGACGGCAACAACACGGCCACCCACATCGCCGCCCACGTCAACACGGCCTACGACAACGCCTATTACGACAGCAACTGCAAATGCATGTACATCGGCGACGGCGGCAGCGCGTTCAACAACCTCGGCTCCATCGACGTGATCGGCCATGAGATGGGTCACGGCATCACGGACGCCACCTCGGGTCTGATCTACTCGCAGGAGTCGGGCGGCTTGAACGAATCGAGCTCGGACATCGCCGGCGAGATGGTGGAAGCGTATGCGCGCGCCGGCGGCACGGGCACCACGATCCCCAACACGGGCAACGATTGGATGACGGGCAAGGAGATCGCCAAGAATGGCCAGCCGCTGCGCTGGCTGTACAAGCCGAGCAAGGATGGCAGCAGCCCGAATGCGTGGAGCAGCACCATCAAGAACCTCGACGTCCACTACAGCAGCGGCCCGAACAACCGCATGTTCTACTTCCTGTCGCAAGGCTCGAATTCCACGTCCAGCAGCGACTACTACAGCTCCTACCTGAACAAAAGCCCGCTGGCCATGACCGGTATCGGCAGCGACAAGGCTTACCGCATCTGGTTCAAGGCCGCCACCACCAAGTTCACCTCGTCGACCAACTATGCCGACGCGCGCAACAAGGTGCTGCAGGCAGCCGAGGAACTGTATGGCGTGGGCAGCGCGGAATCGATCGCCGTCAAGCGCGCGTATGCGGCCATCAACGTGGGTACCGACGTCGATGAATCAACGACGGGCGGCGCGGTGACCATCACCAGCCAGCCGGCCAGCATCACCGTCGCACCGGGCGCCACCGCCTCGTTCGCCGTGGGCGCGGGCGGCGGCACGGCGCCGTACACCTACAAGTGGTACCGCAACGGCGCCGTGATCAGCGGCGCCACGTCGCCGGCCTACAGCTTCACGGCCGTGGCGGCCGACAGCGGCGCCGTCTTCAAGGCCACGGTGACGGATTCCTCGTCGCCCGCCGTGACGGCCACGTCGAACAACGCCACCTTGACGGTGGGCACCAGCAGCGCCACCGAAAGAGTGACGAACGGCGGCTTCGAGGCCGGCGCCACGGGCTGGAGCGGCACCACCGGCGCCATCGGCACATTTACGGGGCAAACCGCGTACGAAGGCACGCAGTACGCCTGGCTGGGCGGCAATGGCGTCACGGCCAGCGAATCGCTGACGCAAAGCGTGGCCATTCCGGCCGCCGCCACGTCCGCCAGCCTGAGCTTCGCGCTGCATATCGACACGGCGGAAACGGGCAATACCGTGTACGACAAGCTGGTCGTCACCGTGAAGAACAGCGCCGGCACGGTGCTGGGCACCCTGGCCTCGTACTCGAACGTGAACAAGGCGGCCGGCTACCAGATCCGCACTTTCGACCTGATCGCCTACAAGGGCCAGACCGTGCAGATCTCGTTCGCCGCCACCGAGGACGCGTCGCTGCAAACCTCGTTCGTGATCGACAAGGTCAGCCTGGTTACCCAGTAAGCGGCTGAACATGCGGGCAAGTCATCGAAACGAGGCTTGCCCGCACAGCACGATTGATTTCCTGGCAATTCCAGTCTACCCTGAGGCAGTGATTGCATCTTGCCTGCTGCCGGTACCCGCGACGAATTGAACTTTTTTGGATGGTTCCTGACCGATGCCTACTTCGACCTTGTCCGCACGCGCTTTCCCCCATTCCAGCCTGTCCATTTTTACGCCTGCCACCATGCCCGCCTGAGCCGGCCATGCAGTTCCACCTCCAGGTGCTGGGTCCGGCGGGCAGCCAGGCGCTGGCCATCGACGCCGCCAGCGAGGCCGAGGCGATCCGCGCGGCCGTGCGCGGCGGCTGGCGCGTGCTGGCCGTCGACGACGGCGCCGCGCCGGACGCGGGCGCCGCGCTGCGCCCCGGCAAACAAGGCTTGCCCCTGCTGCAATTCAGCCAGGAGCTGCTGGCCCTTCTCGAAGCGGGCCTGAACCTGGGCGAGGCCATGGCCACCCTGCACAACAAGGAAACGCGCCCGGGCGCGAGGAGCACCCTGGCCGCCATCGTGCTCACCCTGCAGCAGGGGCAAAGCTTCTCCGACACCCTGGCCGATTTCCCCGATATCTTCCCCGACATTTACATCGCCACCGTGCACGCGGCCGAACGCTCGGGCAACCTGCGTGAGGCGCTGGCGCGCTTCGTCGCCTACCAGCTGCAGTTCGACGCCATCCGCAAAAAACTCATTTCCGCCGCCATCTACCCGTGCATGCTGCTCGTCGTCGGCGGCCTGGTGACCCTGTTCCTGCTCGGCTATGTGGTGCCCAAATTCAGCGTCGTCTACGAAAGCTCGGGCCGCGAAATTCCCTGGATGTCGCAGATGCTGCTCGGTTTTGGTCAGACCCTGGCCGCGCATCCGCTGCTGTGCGCCGGCGCGCTGGCCGCCGCCGTCGGCGCCGTGGTCTTCGGCATCGCCAACCGCGCCATGCGCATGGCGCTGGTGCTGCGCCTCTTGCGCCTGCCCGTACTGGCGGACAAGGCGGCCGAATTCCGCCTGGCCCGCTTCTACCGCGCCCTGAGCCTGCTGCTGCACGCGGGCATCCCGCTGCACAAGGCGCTGGCCATGGTCGGCCCCATGCTGCTGCCGGCGCAGCAGGAGCAGCTGGCGCAGGCGCGCCGCGCGGTGCAGGAAGGCATGCCGTTTTCCACCGCGCTGGAACAGGCCGGCATGGCAACGCCGGTGGCGCAATCGCTGCTGAAGGTGGGCGAGAACACGGGCCGCCTGGGCGACATGCTGGAACGCTCGGCCAAATTCCACGACGAGGAATTCGCCCGCTGGGTGGACTGGGCTTCGCGCCTGCTCGAGCCACTCTTGATGACCATCATCGGCGTGGTGATCGGCGGCGTGGTGGTGCTGATGTACATGCCGATCTTTGAACTGGCGGGGAGCTTGTCTTGAACCTTATCGTGAAGGTGCGGCCATGAACGCGCGCGACGAAGAACGGGCCGTGCTCGATGCGGCCATGCTGCGCCGCGCCCACGCGAGCGCACTGGAACAGGGCCGTCCGCAGATGGCCGTGCTGCAGGAAACGGCGGCCCTGCCGCCCGAAGTCTTCCTGCGCCAGCTGGCCGCCCTGTTCCGCTACCCGGCCTGGACGATGGCCGAACTGCAGGCCGCCCTGCCCGCCTTTTCCCTGCTGCCCTACACCGATTGCGCCCAGCGCGACTGCGTGCTGCTGCAACCTGGCGTTCCGGGCACGCCGCCCGTGCTCGTCATCGGCAATCCCTTCAGCGAGGACCTGCTGCAATGGGCCGACTTCGCCCTGTCCACGCCCTTCACGGTGGCGCTGGCGCATCCGGACGACCTGGCCGCCTACCTGCAGCAGCAGGAAAGCGTGCAGCAGGCGATGCAGGAGATGCAGCACGGCGATGATCTGCCAGGACTCGACCAGAGCATCGAAGACATCTCGCTCATCCGCATCAGCGAAGACAGCAGCCCGGTCGTGAAACTGGTGAACTCCACCATCTACGATGCCCTGAAATTCCAGGCCAGCGACATCCACCTCGAATGCGACGTGGCCAGCCTGGTCATCAAATACCGCGTCGACGGCGTGCTGGTGCAGGCGGGCCAGGTGCAGGGGCTGCAGATGGCCGAACAGATCATCTCGCGCATCAAGGTGATGGCCGACCTCGACATCGCCGAGCGCCGCATCCCGCAGGATGGCCGCTTCAAGGTGCGCGTAAAGGGGGCGGAGATCGACTTTCGCGTTTCCATCATGCCCAATATCTTTGGCGAGGATGCCGTGCTGCGCCTGCTGGACCGGCGCGCGCTGACGGAGGCGGCGCAGGCGCTGCGCCTGGAAAGCCTGGGCCTGAACGAGGATGCCATCGAACAGATCCGCCGCCTGGCCGCCAAGCCGCACGGCATGCTGCTGGTGACGGGGCCCACCGGTTCCGGCAAGACCACCACCCTGTACGCGGCCATCACGGAAATCAACACGGGCCGCGACAAGATCGTCACCATCGAAGACCCCGTCGAATACCGGCTGCCGCGCGTGCTGCAGATACCCGTCAACGAAAAGAAGGGGCTGACGTTCGCGCGCGGCCTGCGTTCCATCCTGCGCCACGATCCCGACAAGATCATGATCGGCGAAATCCGCGACGATGAAACGGCGCAGATCGCCGTGCAGGCGGCGCTCACGGGCCACCTGGTATTTACCACCGTGCACGCGAACAACGTGTTCGATGTGGTCGGCCGCTTCCTGCACATGGGCGTCGATGCCTACAGCTTTGCGGCGGCCCTGAACGGCATCGTGGCGCAGCGCCTGCTGCGCCTCAATTGCGCCCATTGCGCCGTCGACGCCAGCGCCGAGGTGCTGGCCGACGCGCAGCAGCTGCGCGACAGCGGCCTGGCCCTGCATCAGGTGCAGGACTGGCAATTCATGGCCGGCAAGGGCTGCGGCCACTGCCGCGGCACCGGCTACAAGGGCCGCAAGGCCGTCGCCGAGGTCTTGATGCTCAGCGATACGATGCGCGAAATGATCTGCACGCGCGCGCCCCTGAGCCAGATGAAGGAAGAGGCGGCGCGCAACGGTTTCCGCCTGGCGCGCGAAGCGGGCCTGGACCTGGTGCGGCGCGGAGAAACCACTTTAGCGGAGCTCAATCGTGTCACTTATTGAACGCCTTGCCCGCGCCACCGTGTGCCTGCACCTGGCCCCGCACGGGCTGCACGGCGTGCTGCGCCGCGCCGGCCGTCCCCTGCCCGACAGCGCCTTCCACCTGCCCATTGCGAATCCCGACGCCAGCTGGGAAGTGGCGCTGGCCGCCCTGCGCGGCTGGCTCGAACACGATGGCGGCAAAAAAATGCCGCTGGCCGTCAGCCTGGCCAGCCGCTGGTGCGCCATGCTGATGGTGCCGTGGAGCGGTGCCTTGCTCGACCGGAGCAGCGCCCAGCGCTTCCTGCACAGCCAGTTCGGCGCCGTGTATGGCGAGGGTGCGCGCGCCTGGCGCCTGGCCGCCGACGACGCCCCATACGGCACGCCGCGCCTGGCCTGCGGCATCGATGCGGCCCTGCTGCAAGGCGTGCAGGACGCGGCGGCCGCGCATGGCCGGCGCTGCCTGTCCATCGAACCGATCGCCGGAGCGGCCTGGCGCAGCATCGCCGGTGCCAAGCCCGACGCCTTCGCCCTGGTGGAAGCGGGCCGGCTGCTGCTGGCAACGACGGGCGGCGGACGCATCACGGCCCTGCACAGCCAGTCCTGCGCCGCGGCCTGGGGCGATGAACTGGACCGGGCATGGCGGCGCTGGAACTTGCGCGCGCCGCAGCTCGACGCCATCGAACACGTGGCCCTGATCGACTTGAGCGGCGTGCCGCAGGCGAACGTGCCAGAACGCTTCGTGCCCATCGCCGTGGCCGGCCCCGCCCACCTGATGCGGGAGGCCGCATGGGCCTGAGTCGCCTGGAATTCCTGCCGCCCGGCGCCGCGCAGACGTTCAAGGGCTGGCGCCTGGCCCTGTGCCTGGCGGGCGGCTTGCTGTTGCTGCCGGCCGCGGTGTATTGGCTGGTGCAGGCGCAGGAAACGCGGCGCCTGGAGGCGCAGCTGGCGCAGCTGCAGCCCGCGCGTCCCGTGCATGCTCCGCTCTCGGCGAACCAGCAGCGCGAGCGCGACCTCGAACTGAAACAAGTAGCCGCCGCCGTGCGCCAGCTCAACCTGCCCGTCACGCGCCTGGTCAGGACGGTGCAGGCGCCGCGCGACGTGCGCGTGGCCCTGCTGGGGCTGGACCTGAACGCGCAGCAGGGACAGGATGGCGCCAGCGTGCTGAAAATCGCCGCCGAGGCGGAAACCCCGCAGGACATGCTCAATTACCTGGCCTTCCTGAACCAGCAGCCCATGTTCAGTTCCGTGTATCTGCTCAAGCACGAGATGAACAGTAACGCGAACGCGCCCGCACACCCTTACCGTTTTCAGCTGGAGGCGCAATGGCGGCAATAAAACCCCTGTTAAAAGCCGGCACGCCCGTGGCCCGGCCGCGCCTGCAACTGCGCCTGCCCCCGCGCCTGGCGTGGGAAGCGCAGCGTCTGTGGCGCATGCTGGGCTGGCCCAGCGCCATCGGCGCGGCAAGCCTGGCGCTGGCCGCCGTCGCCGTGCAGCAGGGCGAGGCGCTGGCCGGACGCCAGCAGCCATTGCGCGCGCAACTGGCCGTGATGGCGAAACAGGCGGCGCTGCCGCCGGCGCCCGTCACGCTCGATGCCGATGCGGACAGCCTGGCCGCCTTTCACGCCTACCTGCCCGCGCACGACAGCATTCCCGAGCAGCTGAAGGCCTTGCTGGAAGTGGCGCAGAAGAGCGGCGTCACCCTGGCCAAGGCCGACTACAAGCCGCAGGAAGACGGCAACACGGCCTTTTTGCGCTACCAGATCACCTTGCCCGTGAAGGCCGAATACGCGCAGCTGCAAACCTTTATCGTCGACGCCCTGCAGGCGTTGCCCACGCTGACGCTCGACTCCGTGCTGTTCAAACGCGAGCAGATCGAAGCGGGCGAGATCGATGCACGCATCCAGTTCATCCTGCTGGTCAAGAAGCCGGAGGCGCGCCGATGAAAAAAGCCGTACTGGGGGGCGCCGCCGTGGCGACCTTGCTGGCCGCCCTCTTCGCCCCGGAGGACGAAGGCAGCATCGTGGGGCCGGCCACTGCCACGCCGCGCCAGGTGGAACGGGTGGCGGTCGCGCCCCTCGTCGTCGCCACTGCCGCTGCGCCAGCCAATCGCGCGCTGGCCATCGAACCGCGCCGGGGCCTCGATGACGAAGAAGCGGCCACCCTGTTCGCCAAGCAAAGCTGGCAGCCGGAGACGCCGAAAAAGATCATGCTCGACCAACAGGCGGCGCAGGCCACGCGCACTGTCGCCGCCGTCGATGCGAACGCACCGCCGCCTTTGCCCTTCCAGTTCCTTGGCCGTTTCGTCGACGAAGGCAAGGCCGCCTATTTCCTGCAGGCGGGCGAACGCAACGTGGTGGCGCGGCCCGGCGACACGCTCGAAGAGCGCTACCGCTTCGACGGCGTGGTGCAGGGCGCCCTGCAATTTACCTATCTGCCGCTCAACCTGAAACAGACACTCGCCGTAGGGGATATCAATTGAAACGACGCACACCACGTACTGG
This sequence comes from Janthinobacterium sp. GW823-FHT03B06, assembly GCF_058796955.1. Lineage (NCBI taxonomy): Bacteria > Pseudomonadati > Pseudomonadota > Betaproteobacteria > Burkholderiales > Oxalobacteraceae > Janthinobacterium > Janthinobacterium sp. GW823-FHT03B06. Next base: position 381,389 of record NZ_JBXAJE010000006.1, on the reverse strand, counting down.
CATTACCCTGCTGCCGATGCTGTCCCTGCTGGCCGCCTGCGCCGGCAACCAGGCCTATACCGACGGCCAGGCCATGCTGGGCGCCGGCCGCACGGAACAGGGCCTGGCCCTGCTGGAACAGGCGGCGCAGGCCGAACCGACGAATGCGAAGTACCGCATCGCCGTCACCAACGGCAGGATGCGCGCGCTGAACAACCTCAATGGCCGCGCCGAGGCGCTGCGCCAGCAGGGCAAGCTGCCCGAAGCGCAAGCGCTGTACCAGCAGGCGCTGGCGCTGGACGCCAGCAACGACGTGGCGCAGCGGGGCCTGGCCGGCGTGGCGCAGGATGAACGGCACCGCAAGCTGGTGCAGGAGGCGCAGTCCAGCTACCAGCGCGGCGGCGAAGCGAATGTCGCGCAGGCGCAGGAAGCCTTGCGCCAGGTGCTGCAGGAACGTCCCGCGCAGCGCGAGGCGCTGGCCCTGAAAGGCCGCATCGGCGACGAGCTGGCCAAAAGCCGTCCGGCCGGCGGCAAGCTGGCTGCTGCCTACCGCAAACCCGTGACGCTCGAGTTTCGCGACGCGCCCCTGCGCTCCGTGTTCGATCTTCTCAGCAAGGTGTCGGGCCTGAACTTCGTCTTCGACAAGGAAGTCGATCCCGCCCTGCGCGCCACCATTTCCGTGCGCGACACCAGCATCGAGGAAGCGATCGCCATGCTGCTGGGCGCCAACCAGCTCGAGCAAAGCGTCACCAGCGACAAGTCGATCACGATCTACCCGAACACGCCGCAAAAGGTAAAGGATTACCAGCAGCTGGTGGTACGCACTTTTTTCCTCGCCAATGCGGACGTCAAGACGGTGGCGTTCTCCATCAAGACCCTGCTCAAGGCCAAGGATGTCGTCACCGACGAACGCCTGGGCATCATCATGCTGCGCGATACGCCGGAAATGGTGCGCATGGCCGAGCGCATCATCAACGTGCAGGACCTGGCCGACCCGGAAGTGATGCTGGAAGTCGAGGTGCTGGAAGTCAAGCGCACGCGCCTGATGGAACTGGGCGTGCGCTGGCCCGACCAGGCCAGCCTGACCCTGGCCGGCGTCGCAGGCAGCACGGGAGGCCTGGGCGGCCTGAAGGTGGCGGACCTGCACCGCATCAATGGCGACAATATCAACCTGGGCATCGGCGGCGTCACCCTCAACGCCAACAAGACGGACAGCGACAGCAATATCCTGGCGAACCCGCGCATCCGCGTGCGCAACAAGGAAAAGGCGAAGATCCTCATCGGCGACCGCGTGCCCGTCATTACCGTCACGACGAATAACGGCGTCAGTTCCGACAGCGTCAACTACATCGACGTGGGCCTGAAACTCGACGTGGAACCGAACGTCTACCTGGACGACGAAGTGGCCATCAAGATCAACCTGGAAGTATCGAACGTCGTCAAGGAAGTGATCAGCAAAACGGGCACGCAGGCTTACCAGATCGGCACGCGCAGCGCCTCGACCGTGTTGCGTTTGAAAGATGGCGAGACGCAGGTGCTGGCGGGCCTGATCAGCGACGAAGACCGGGGCACGGCCAACAAGGTACCCGGCGTGGGCGAACTGCCCGTGCTGAACCGCCTGTTCGGCAGCCAGAAGGATGACGCCATGCGCAGCGAGATCGTGCTGTCGATCACGCCGCGCCTGCTGCGCAGCATCCGCCGCCCGGACCTGATGACGGCCGAATTCAACTCGGGCACCGAGGCGTCCGTGGGCGGGCGCGCCAGCGTGGGCGGCACGCCGGAAGCCATCGCCGCGCCCGAGCAAGCCCCTGCGCGCGCCGGCTCGCCCATGACGGGCGGCGACGAGGCGCCCGCGGCAGGCGACAAGTCCGGCAAAGGTGGCCAGTGAGGTGGCCAGTGAAAGAGCGGGGCTTTACCTTCATCGAACTGATGATCACCCTGGCCATCATGGCGACCTTGGCCACGGTGGCCGTGCCGATGGCGCAGGTGGCCTTGCAACGGGCCAAGGAGCAGCAATTGCGCAGCGCCCTGATCGAGATGCGCGAAGCAATCGATGCCTACAAGCGCGCTTCGGACAATGGCCGCATCAAGCTGTCGCTAGGCGCTTCCGGCTATCCGAAAAAACTCGAGGAACTGGTTGAGGGCGTGCCCGACCAGCGCAGCCCGTCGAAGCAGAACATCTACTTTTTGCGCCGCTTGCCGCGCGACCCGTTCCAGCCCAGGGAAGCCGGCAGCGCGGCCGACAGCTGGAGCAAGCGCGCCTATGCCTCGCCGCCCGACAATCCCAGCGAAGGCGAAGACGTGTTCGACGTCGCCTCGCGCTCGACCAAGGTGGGCCTGAACGGCGTGCCGCTCAATCAATGGTGACCGCCATGCAGACCTCGACCATACGCCGCGGCTTTACCCTGGTCGAACTGCTGGTGGTGCTGGCGATCATCTCGCTGCTGCTGACGATCGCCATCCCCCGCTATTTCGGTTCCGTGGAAAAGTCGAAGGAAGTCGCACTGAAGGAAAACCTGCAGGTGCTCAGGAGCGGCCTCGATAAATACTATGCCGACAAGGGAGAATATCCGGCCGCGCTGGACGACCTGGTGACCCACCATTACTTCCGCAGCGTGCCGCTCGATCCCGTCACGGAGTCCGCCGCCACCTGGCAATTGATCCCTTCGCCCAATGGCGAGATCGGCGGCGTGGCCGACGTGCGCAGCGGCGCCAAGGGCAAGACGCGTGAGGGGATTCCGTTTGAACAGCTCTAGTTTCCGGCGCGGCGCACGGGGCTTCGCGTATATCTGGACCCTGATGCTGGTGGCCTTCATGGGCGTGGGCCTGGTGCTGGCCGGCGAACTGTTTGCCACGGCCGCGCGGCGCGACAAGGAGCGCGAGCTGCTGTTCATCGGTCATGAATTCCGCAACGCGTTGGGCCGCTACTACGACAGCACGCCGGCCGACGGGCGGCCCCGCTATCCCTTGACCCTGCAGGAACTGCTGCGCGACCCGCGCTTTGCCAACGCCCGGCGCCATTTGCGCCGCCTGTATGCGGACCCCGTCACGGGCAAGGCGGAATGGGGCGTGCTGCGGCAGGAGGGACGCATCGTCGGCATCCATTCGCTGTCGCCGCAGCTGCCCATCAAGCAGGACAACTTCCTTGACGAAGACGCCAGCCTGCGCCGCAAGCAGCGCTACGCCGACTGGCACTTCACGTATCCGCACGACCTGGTGCTGGCTCCGCCCGACGCGGCCGGCGGCGCGCCCGGCCTCAAGCCGAAAGGCGCGAACTGATATCATGCCCGCATTCCATATTCAGCATCGAGCAAAGGAGCAGGCATGAGCATAGGTGGCACTTCCATCGAACAGGCATTGGCATCGCTGTCGGACATGACGGGCGGCATGGTCGCCATCGGCAAGGACGAACATGCGCAACGCATCGCCAAGGCGCAAGCGTTCATGCGCGCACAGGGCATCGCCGCCATCTACCTGAACGCGGGCGCCAACCTCACCTATTTCACGGGCACCAAATGGTATGCCAGCGAACGCATGGTGGGCGCCATCCTGCCGGCCAGCGGCGAGATCGAATACATCGCCCCCGCCTTCGAGGAAAGCACCCTGCAAGGCTTCATGCTCATCGAGGGCAAGGTCAATTGCTGGGAAGAGCATGAAAGCCCGTACCAGCTGTTCGTCGACGTGCTGGCGCGCATGGGAATCGTCCAGGACGCGAATCGACCGCTACGCGTGGGCATCTGCGAAAGCGCCGCCTTCTTCATCTACGACGGCATCAAGCCGCTGGCACCCGGCTATGCACTGGAAAACGCGCGCACCGTCACCGCGTACTGCCGCAGCAGAAAATCACAGGCGGAAATCGCCCTGATGCAGCGCGTGATGGACATGACCCTGGCCGTGCACGTGGCCACGGCCAGCATGCTGTACGAAGGCATCACGACGGTGGAAGTGGAGGAATTCATCCAGCGCGCGCACCGCAAGGTAGGCGCGCCCCGCTCGTACTTCTGCATCGTGCTGTTCGGCGAGGCGACCGCCTACCCGCATGGCGTCAACTACGAGCAGACCCTGAAGGCGGGCGACACGGTGCTGATCGACACGGGCTGCCAGGTGATGAACTACATCTCCGACATCACGCGCACCTATGTTTTCGGACAGATCAGCGAGCGCCAGCGCAGCGTATGGAACAGCGAAAAGGCCGCGCAAGCCGCCGCATTCGCGGCCGCCCAACTGGGCGTACCGTGCGGCGACGTGGACCGCGCCGCGCGCGTCTCGCTGGAAGCGGACGGCTACGGCCCCGGCTACAAGCTGCCCGGCCTGCCGCACCGCACGGGCCACGGCATCGGCCTCGATATCCACGAGTGGCCTTACCTGGTGGGCAACGACACGACGCCGCTCGACGTGGGCATGTGCTTCTCGAACGAGCCGATGATCTGCATCCCCGGCGAATTCGGCATCCGCCACGAGGACCATTTCTACATGACGGAAAACGGACCGCGCTGGTTCACGCAACCGGCGCACAGCATCGACGATCCGTTCGGTTTGCGCACGTAAGCCGGCGCTCCTGTGTTGGATTACGCTGCGCTAATCCAACCTACACTGCTGTGTTGGATTACGCTGCGCTAATCCAACCTATACCGCCAATGCCCGGTAGGTCGGATTAGCGCGCAGCGCGTAATCCGACACAGCACCCTGCGCCAGCTTGAACACGGCCAGCGCCGTACCCAGCTGCACGGCCTGTTCCTGCAGCGATTCAGCCGCCGCCGACGCTTCTTCCACCAGCGCGGAATTCTGCTGCGTCATCTGATCCATGCTGCCGATGGCCACGCCGATGTCGCCGATGCCGGCACTCTGCGCCTGGCTGGCGGCACTGATCTCGGCCATGATGTCGGCCACCTTTTTCACGGAATCGACGATCTGGCCCATGGTCAGACCCGCCTCGTCGACCAGCTTCGAGCCGACATTCACCCTGGCCACCGAATCGCCGATCAATTGCTTGATCTCGCGCGCCGCTGCCGCGCTGCGCTGCGCCAGGTTGCGCACTTCGGACGCCACTACGGCAAAGCCCCGCCCCTGTTCGCCGGCGCGCGCCGCTTCCACGGCCGCATTCAAGGCCAGGATGTTCGTCTGGAAGGCGATGCCGTCGATGACGCCGATGATGTCGACGATGCGTTTGGATGCATCGTTGATCTCGCCCATGGTGGTGACCACCTGGCTGACCACCTGCCCGCCCTTCACGGCAACCGACGATGCCGACACCACCAGCGCATGCGCCTGGCCCGCGTTGGCGGCGTTGTCGCGCACGGTGGAAGTCAGGCTGTCCATGCTGCGCGCCGTCTGGTCCAGGCTGCCCGCCTGCGATTCCGTGCGCGCGGCCAGGTCCGCATTGCCCTGCGCGATTTCCGCGCTGGCCACCTGGATGGTTTCGGCCGACGCCTTGATATCGGAGACCATGCCGCCAAGCTTGGCGCGCATGTCCTTCAGCGCCGCCAGCAGGCTGTCCTGGTCGCCCGCCTCGGTCACGATGTGCATCGACAGGTCGCCATCGGCCACGGCGCGCGCGATCTGGCGCGCATATTCGGGTTCGCCGCCCAGCTGCTGCCAGATGGCGCGCACGACGAAATGCGACACGGCCACCAGGCAGACGATGACGGCCAGCGCCACGGCGATGCTGGTATTGAGCGCATTGCGCACATTGGCCGCGCTGCGTTCTATGCCCTGCCTGAACTGCGCTTGCGCCTGTTCGTTGGTCTTTGCCAGGTCGGCATTGAGCACCGCCAGCGCGCCCTGCATGCGCGCCACGGTCGCTTGCGGGTCGCCCTCTTCCATTTCCAGCATGATGCGCGCCGCGCTCAGGGCCGGCGCATAGTAGGCATCGAATTCGCTGGCCAGCCGCGTGCCGTGCTCGCGCTGGCCGGGGATCGCCGCAAAGGCGGCCAGTTTTTCGCGCAGCTTGACCGCCTGGCCGCCGACTTGCCCGATACGTTCCTTGTCGCCTTCGCTGACGGCATCGCGCAGGGCGTCGCCGACGGCGGCCACGTCCAGGGTCAGCGACTTGGCCATGTCAAGCACGGGATAGTCCGCGCTTTCCGTGGCGTGGATGGAATTGAGCGTGGCCGTGGACAGGTAGGCGCTGACGGCCAGCCCCAGCCCGAAAATCACGGCCGAGACGACAGGCAGCGCCCATATCTTGCGTTTGATGCTCATTGCTGTCTCCTGATTCTGATGAATTATCGGGCCGCCGCATGGCGTGCGGCCCGGGCCGGCTTTATGGCGCCGTCAGCACCACTTTGACGCTGGCGTCGACGGCACTCTTTTCGATATAGCCGATGGCTTTCGGATCGGCAGCCACGGCCTTCTTCACGTCGGCGCTATTGGCCACTTCCTTCGGCAAGGTGGCCTTGCCCGTGAAGACCAGCTTGGACCACAGGGCCTTCGCTTGCGACGGTTCCTTGTCCGTCACCTTCTTGTAGAACTCGGCGCGCACGGGGGCGCTTTCCGGCTGGTCGATCGGCGTCATGGCCGTCGATTTGCCGAGGAAGAATTGCGCCACCTGTTCATTCGTCATGGCGCCGGCGGCGCTTTTCGGATTGACCACCACGACCACTTCGGCCATGGCGGGAACGGCGGTCGACAGCGCCAGCAAGGCAGCCACATTCAAGATCAATGGTTTCATGCGGCGCTCCTCAGAAAACGAAATCGATGGCGGCGGCAGCCACCGTGACGGGACCATGGAAGCCCGGCTTGGCTTGCACGAACAGGCCAGGTCCATTCTTCGGCTTGATGCGGTCGATCTGCACTTTCAGCGCGGCCGAACGGTGGAAGTCCCAGCGCACGCCGATGCTGTCCGTCGATTGCTCGAGCTGGTTGCGCATGGTGGCCAGGGTCTCGACGCCGGCCGACAGGGCGCGCAGGGTCGGCGTACAGGCGGCCGGATAGCCGGCAGGGCAGGATGCCGGCACGGTGTTGTTCACGCGGCCATCGGCCTTCAGGCTGGCGTGGCTGTAGTAGGGCAGGAAAGCACCGATGCGGTAGCCGCCCATCACATACCACGAGGTGCTGTCGCTGACATAGCTGTCCGTCTTGCGCTTCGCATATTCCGACTGTAGCAGCACATTGTTCCAGTCCAGGCCCAGGCCCACGGAGGTAAACGACGCCTTCTTGTCCTTGACTTCCAGCGCATCGGCCAGGGCGCCCAGCTGGGCGATCCGGTAGCCGCTGCCGGCCGCGCGCAAGCTGCCCATCAAGGTGTTCAGGCTCGGTGAATCGTTGATCGTCAACCTGGTCTCGGCCCGGCCGAAGCGCACGGTGACGGGGCCATGTTCAGCCACCACGTTCAAGGCGACGATGGACTTGCCTTCCACCTGCACGGTCGAAGCGGGACCCGTGGCCAGGGTGGCCTTGGTACGGCCCAGCGCCAGCTGCGTGGTGATGCTGGTATCGCCCGCGCTGAACTGGTAGGTGCCGTCGATGCCATCGATGCTATTGAGGGGCACCTGCGAATACATTTCGCCGGGCGGGCGCAGCATGGTGTTGGCATAGCCCACGTTGCGATAATCGGAAATCATGAAGACGGGCAGGCCCATGCGGCCGACGCGCACGCTGAAGCTGTCCGATACCTTGGCCTTGGCGAAGGCCCACGCCAGTTCGGCGCCGACATCATCTTCGCCATCCTTGCGCGCCAGGCCCTGCACGGTGGCCGACAGCCACGGGTTGACGGTGACATTGGCTTGCAAGCCCAGGTTGGAATCGACGCCCGTGCGGGCGGTGCGGCCGGCGCCGGCAGCCTGGTTCGGGCGCGCGAACTGCGCGTTGTCCGTATCGGCCATGGTCAGGGCGGCCGTGCCGTAACCGCTGATCTTGACGGCGGGGCCAACGGCCTCTTCGGCGTAGGCATGGCTGATGGCCAGGGGCATGGCCAACAGGAAAATCAGGACGTGTTTATTCATAGTAATTAAATACCCGTAGCGGTGAACGTTAATCGTGGAATGGAACTCGCGGTCGAGGGTTCACCAGCCGCAAAAGGCCGGGTCCGTTTTTTTTCGCGCCACCATCGCCTTGGGCGTGCATGGCGACGTGACCAGTGAGTAAAACCATGCTACATAGAAAAGGTTTTACGTTGGAAAGTTTTCTTGCGGCAATGAGCGAATTCGCCGCTTTTGATGAAAAAAGCACGCGTTCTAGAGGGGTTTATCTAAATAGCACGCTGTGCAAAACCACACTTAGCCTATATTTTTCATACACTTATGGATAATTCAAGACCAAAAGAACCCCCATAAAAAAAGCGCCACCCGCGCGAAGTTCGCGGGTGGCGCCATTCACACCGGTCCTGCCGGAGACGCTTACTCTCGGACTTACTCGCGCTTGGAGACCAGGGTCAGAATGTCATAGCTGGCCACCAGTTCCTCGTTCTGGTTGGTCACCTGCACGTCCCACGCGACCACGCCCTGGCCCACGCCAAACACGTCCTTGCGGTTGCGGTCGACCTTGCGCTTGCACGTCAGGCGGGCGCGGATGGTGTCGCCAATCGCCACCGGCGCGACGAAGCGCAGGTTGTCCAGACCGTAGTTGGCCAGCACGGGACCGACACCGGGCGAGACGAACAGGCCGGCGGCGGCGGACAGCACGAAGTAGCCGTGGGCGATGCGCTTGCCGAACTGCGATTCCTTCGCCGCGATTTCATCGAAGTGCATGTAGAAGAAATCGCCCGAGATGCCGCCGAAGGCGACGATGTCCGCTTCGCTGACTGTGCGGCGGTGCGTGAGCAGCGAGTCGCCCGTCTTCAAGTCCTCGAAGTGCTTGCGGAACGGGTGGATCGGGCTTTCGTTGACGTCCGCGCCGCGCACGTATTCGCCCGTGATGGCCGCCAGCATGGTCGGCGAGCCTTGCACGGCCGCCCGTTGCAGGTAATGGCGCACGGCGCGCACGCCGCCCAGTTCCTCGCCGCCGCCCGCGCGGCCAGGACCGCCATGCTTCAGCTGCGGCAGGGGCGAGCCATGGCCCGTCGAATCGACGGAAGCCACGCGCTCGAGCACGTGCACGCGGCCATGCGTGGCCGCCACTTGCGGCACCACGCGCGCGGCGATCTTCGGATCGCGCGTCACCAGGGTGCTCACCAGGCTGCCCTTGCCGCGCGCGGCCAGGCCCAGCGCTTCATCGATATCCTTGTAACCCATCATGGTGCTGACGGGGCCGAACGCTTCCACGTCATGCACGGCATCGTTGCCGAAGGCGTCGCGACACATCAGCAAGGTCGGCGAGAAGAAACTGCCGTCCTGCGCGCCATCGCCGAGCGGATTGAATCCGTCGGCCGCACCGAACACCACTTCATTACCCTGCGACAGGGTGGCGACACGCTCGGCCACGTCGTTCTGCTGCTCTTTCGACGCCAGCGCGCCCATGCGCACGCCTTCGATGGACGGGTCGCCCACCACCACCTTGGCCAGGCGCTCGCGCAGGCGCGAGCCGACGGCGTCCATCAGGTGCTCGGGCACGATGATGCGGCGGATCGCCGTGCACTTCTGGCCCGACTTGCCCGTCATTTCGCGCACGACTTCCTTGACGAACAGGTCGAATTCCACGTCGTCGGGCGTGACGTCCGGTGCCAGGATAGCGCAATTGAGCGAATCGGCTTCGCCGTTGAAAGGCACGGACTGGGCGATCAGGTTGGAATTCGTGCGCAGCTTGGCGGCCGTGGCGGCCGATCCTGTAAACGTGACGAAATCCTGGCCATTCAGGCGGTCCAGCAAGTCGCCCGTGGAACCGATCACCAGCTGCAAGCTGCCGGCCGGCAGCAAGCCCGATTCATGCATCATGCGCACGACGGCCTGCGTCAGATAGCTGGTCGCCGTAGCCGGCTTGGCGATGCAGGGCATGGCCGCCAGGAAGCTGGGCGCGAATTTTTCCAGCAGACCCCAGATGGGGAAGTTGAAGGCGTTGATGTGCACGGCCAGGCCGCCGCGCGGCACCAGGATGTGCGTGCCGGCGAAACCGCCTTTTTTACCGAGCGCGATGGCCGGGCCTTCGTGCAGCACGTTCGACGACGGCAGCTCGTTGCTGCCCATGCTGGCGTAGGCGAACAGGGTGCCCGTGCCGCCTTCGATGTCGACCCAGCTGTCGGCGCGCGTGGCGCCCGACAGGTGCGAGATCGCATACAGTTCTTCCTTGCGCTCGACCAGGTACAGGGCCAGCGCCTTCAGGCGCGCGGCGCGCTGCTGGAAATCGAGCGCCATCAGGCCCGGCACGCCCGTCTTGCGCGCATACGTGACGGCTTCGTCGAAGTCGATCTTTTCCGCATGCGTATGATAGATGACGCGGTTGTTCAAGGCACTGTGCAGGGGCACGGCGGCGCTTTCGCCCAGCCAGCGGCCGGCGATCAGGCTTTGCAGGGTGGATATGTGAGCCATGTGGTTTCTCCGTTAGGGGTCAGACCCGTCGGGTCTGACCCCAGCATTTAAAGGGTTAAAGGTTATTGCGCAGCAGCGTACTTGTGCAAATGCAGCGGCAAGGCCGATTCGAAATTGAGGCGCTGGCGGTTCGCCTCGACTTGCGTCAGCGCTTCCACTTCGCGCATCGTCTGCATCGAGCGCACGGCCAGTTCGTGGTACTGGCCCGTGCCCGAGCTTTTCCATTTGATTTCATCGTCGGTCAGCGTGCGGATCACCTTGGCGGGCGTGCCCACCACCATGCTGCGCGGTGCGACGACCATGCCCGCCTTGACGAAACTCATGGCGGCGACGATGGATTCCTCGCCGATGACGGCGTTGTCCATCACCACGGCGTTCATGCCGACGAGCGCATTGCGGCCGATGCGGCAGCCGTGCAGCACGGCGCCATGGCCGATATGGCCATCGACTTCGACTACCGTGTCGCAGCCGGGGAAGCCGTGCATGACGCAGGTGTCCTGCAGGTTCGCCCCCTCTTCCAGGATCAATCGGCCGAAGTCGCCGCGGATCGAAGCGAGCGGACCGATATAGCAGCGCGGACCGACGATCACGTCGCCGATCAGCACGGCCGATGGGTGCACATAGGCGCTGGGGTGGACGACGGGGGTGACGCCGTTGATTTCGTAGACTTTGACCATACAAACTCCTATTCATCTGCGCGCCATGCACGCTATTACTAGACGCAGCGGAAAACTGGGGTCAGACCCGGCGGGTCTGACCCCGGCCCTCCGCTGCTGTCTTCACATACCCAGGTACGCGCTCTGTACCTGCTCGTTGTGCAGCAATTCGGGGCCGGGACCGGACAGGGTAATCGCGCCCGTCTCGATCACATAGCCCACGTCCGCGATCGACAAGGCCGCATGCGCGTTCTGTTCGACGAGGAAGATGGTGATGCCCTGGTCGCGCAGCTCGGCCACGATGCGGAAGATTTCCGCGATCAGGAGCGGCGCCAGGCCCATGCTCGGTTCATCGAGCAGCAGCAGTTGCGGGCGGCCCATCAGCGCGCGCGCCATGGCCAGCATCTGCTGCTGTCCTCCGGAGAGCGTGCCGGCCAGCAGCAGGCGCTTTTCCTTCAGGATCGGAAACAGGCCGTACATGCGCTCCATGTCGCCCGCCACGTCCTGTGCGGGGCGTGTAAACGCGCCCAGGCGCAGATTGTCTTCCACCGTCATGGGGCCGAACACTTGCCGCCCTTCTGGCACCTGGCAAATGCCGGCGCGCACGCGCTTGTCGGCGCTCATGCGGCTCACGTCCTGGCCGGCGAAGGCGATGCTGCCGGCGCTGATCGGCTGCACGCCGGAGATCGCCCGCAGCAAGGTCGTCTTGCCGGCGCCATTGGCGCCCACCAGCGCCACCAGCTGGCCCTGGCGCACCTGCAGGTCGATGCCGTGCAGGGCCTGGATGCGGCCGTAATGGCTGGTCAGGCCGGCGATATCGAGCACCAGCGGTGTCTGAGGTTTTTCCATCTTCATCATGCCGCCACTCCCAGGTATGCCGCCACCACGTCGGGATTGGCGCGCACTTCGGCGGCGGTCCCTTCGGCCAGCTTCTTGCCATAGTCGAGCACCAGGATATGGTCCGACAGATTCATCACCAGTTTCATGTCATGCTCGACCAGCACCACCGTCACGCCCGATTGCGCCACCTTGCGGATCAGGGCTTCGATCTCGCCCGTCTCCGTGTGGTTCAGGCCCGCCGCCGGCTCATCGAGCAGCAGCACCTTCGGCTTGGCCGCCAGCGCACGGGCGATTTCCAGGCGTTTTAATGCGCCATACGACATCTGCCCCGCCTCGTCGCCGATGTGGCGGCCGACGCCGACAAATTCCATCAGGCCCGCCGCCTCGTCGCGGCAGGCCGCATCCGCGCGGCGCACGGAAGGCAAACGCAGCATGGAGGCGAACAGGTTCTGGTTCAGGCGCAGGTGCGCGCCCACCATCACATTGTCGATGGCCGTCATGTTCATGCACACCTGCAGATTCTGGAAAGTGCGGCTCATGCCGCGCCGCGCCAGCGCATCGGGCGACATGGCGGCCACGTTCTCGCCATTGAGCAGGATCTCGCCTTTGGTCGGCGTGTAGACACCGGTGATCAGGTTGAACAGGGTCGTCTTGCCGGCGCCGTTCGGCCCGATCACGGAGTGGATATTGCCTTCCTTGACGGTAAAGCTCACATCCTGCACCGCATGCACGCCGCCGAAGCTCTTGCTCAGGTTGTTAATCGTCAGCATCTCACACCTCCCGTGCAGATTGAGGCGGTGCTTTCGGCGTGGCAGAACGCTTGCGCGAACGGCTGGCCAAGCTCGGCACCAGGCCCTTGGGCATGAAGATCATGGTCGCCATCAGGATCACGCCGAACACCACCGTTTCCCAGCCTTCAAAACTGGACAGCAGTTGCGGCAAGACCGTCAGCAGCGCGGCGCCGATGATGGAACCGAAGATCGACGCCATGCCGCCCACCACCACCATCGTCACCAGCTCGATCGAGTGGAAGAAGCCGGCCAGGTTGGGCGTGATGAAACCGATGTAATGGGCGCTGATGCTGCCCGCGATGCTGGCAATCACCGCCGACAGCACGAACACGCGCACCTTGAAGCGCGTCGTGTCGACGCCGACGACGCGGGCCGCCACTTCCGAACCGTGGATGGCCTGCAGCGCGCGGCCGACGGGCGAATCGATGAGGTTCAGGGCCAGCCACGTGACCAGCAACAGCAGCACGGCGCACACCAGGTACCATGATTTTTCGCCGGCGATTTCCAGGCCGGCGACACTGAAGGCGGAGACGCCGATGCCGTCCGGACCGCCCGTCCATTGCGTCTCGTTGTTGATGACGATGGAAATGATGATGCCCAGTCCCAGCGTCGCCATGGCCAGGGTATGGCCCTTGAGTTTCAGTACGGGACGCGCCAGCAGCAGCGCCAGCAGGCCCGTGGCAACGGCGCCGGCGGCCAGGGCGGCCAGCGGCGGCCAGCCATAATGCGTGGTCAGCACGGCCGACGCATACGCGCCCAGGCCATAGAAGCCCGCGTGACCGAGGCTGATCTGGCCCGTATAGCCCATCAAGAGGTTCAGGCCGATGACGACGATGGCGTTCAGCGCGATGCGGATCGCCACGTCATAGTAGAACGCATTGCTGAGGAACAGCGGCAAAATGGCCAGCACGAGCGCCAGCAAGAGCAAGCCGCCATGGCGCGAGCGGGTAAGGAAATTCTTCATACACGCTCCGAATTTTTAGCGCCAAACAAGCCTTGCGGCAGAAAGAACAGGATCAACAGAATCAGCACGAACGGCACCGCATCCTTGTAGGCCGAGGAGATGTAGCCGGCCGTCATGGCTTCGGCGATGCCGAGGATCAGGCCGCCGGCAATGGCGCCCGCGCCGCCACCGAGGCCGCCGAGGACGGCGGCGACAAAACCTTTCAGGCCCAGCATGATGCCCGCGTCATACGAGGTATACGTGATCGGTGCGACGAGGATGCCGCCCGCCGCGCCCAGCAGGGCCGACAGGCCGAACGAGAACAGCAGGACCTTGCGCGTGTTGATGCCCACCAGTTGCGCGGCCAGCTTGTTGTGCGAGGTGGCCAGCATGGCCTTGCCCATCAGCGTGCGGCCGAAGAACCAGCCCAGCACCAGCACGATGACGACGGTCACACCCAGCACCCACAGGCTTTGCGGCAGCAGGCTGGCGCCCAGAAATTCGATCGGCGCGTCGCCGGAAAAGGCCGGCAGCGAGTGCGTATCCTTGCCCAGCCAGATTTGCACGAGGCCGCGCAGCACGAGCGAAGCGCCGATGGTGATGATCAAGAGGGTGATGACCTGCGCGTTCTGCGCCGGTTCGATCACGGCTTTTTCCATCAACAGGCCAACGATGCCGGTGGCGATGACGGCCAGGATGATGGCCAGCGGCAGCGGCACGCCGGCGGCCGACATCACGGCGGCCAGCATCCCGCCCAGCATGATGAATTCGCCCTGCGCGAAATTGATCACGCCGCTGGTGTTGTAGATGATGGTAAAGCCCAGCGCCGCCAGCGCGTAGGCGGAACCGACCGTCATCCCGGAATACAGAAATTGTAGAAATTGTGCGACTTCCATGGTGTCTCCATTATGTTCGGCTATGCGCGGGCCGCCTTCGAGGGCGGCCTCGCGCAGGTACTCCGGCTTACATCACTTCGACAATTGCCATTCGCCGTTCTTCACTTCCACCATGCGGAAAGCCGACAGGTCCAGGCCCATGTGGTCTTTGGCCGACATGTTGAACACGCCGGTCGTGCCCACAAAACCCTTGGTCTGTTCCAGTGCCGTGCGCACTTTTTCGCGGTCCGTGCCGCCGGCGCGCTTGATGGCGTCCACCGACAGGTTCAGGGCGTCGAGCGCATAGCCGCCAAAGGTCGACGGATCGATCTTGTAGCGGTCTTTATACGTCTTGTCGTAGCCGACGACGACGGCCTTCTGCGCGTCGCTGTCGGGCAGCATGGCGCCGATCAAGAGTGCCGGCGTCGGCAGGCGCACGCCTTCGGCAGCCTTGCCCGACAGCTTCAGGTATTCGTCCGACGCCACGCCATGCGACTGGTACAGCGGCAGCGCGGCCATGCCCAGCTGGCCGTAGTTCTTGGTCACGACCGCCGGGCCCTGGCCCAGGCCGAACACGAAGACGGCCTGCACACCGGCCGTATTCTTGATGCGCGTGAGCTGCGCCGTGATGTCCGTGTCTTTCGGACCGTAGGTTTCATCGGCCACCAGGGTGATGCCATATTTGGAAGCGACGATCTGCGATTCCTTGCGGCCCGAGGCGCCGAAGCCGCTCGTTTCCGACAGCAGGCCCACCTTGCTGATGCCGCGCTTCTTCATATCCTCGAACACCTTCTCGGCCGCCATGCGGTCCGTATGCGGCGTCTTGAAAACCCATTTCTTGACCGGATCGATGATGACCACGGCGCCCGCCAGCGAGATGAACGGCATGCTGGCGCGGTCCACCAGCGGCGCCATCGCCATCGTCGCGCCGGTGGTGGTGCCGCCGATCAGCACGTCGACCTTGTCCGACTCGATCAGGCGCTTGGTAAAACCGTTGGCCTTGGCCGCATCGCTGCCGTCGTCGTAATGCACGAGTTCCAGCTTGCGTCCCAGCACGCCGCCGGCCGCATTGATTTTCTCGATATACAGCTGCAGGGTTTTCAGTTCCGGGTCGCCCAGGAAGGCGGCAGGGCCCGTGACGGACAGCACGGAACCGATCTTGATGTTGTCGGCCGCGTACGCACCCGCGGCAGTCATGGCCAGCACGCCGGCGATCAGGGTTTTCTTGAAGATATTGGCAATCATTATGGTCTCCACCAGGTTGGCACTACGGTCAATTATGGTTGGCGCTTTTTTACAAGCCTGCGCCTTTTTTGTTGTTTTACTTTTTTATACGCGTTCAATGACGACAGCAATACCCTGCCCCACGCCGATGCACATGGTGCACAGCGCATAGCGCCCGCCCGTGCGTTCCAGCTGGTTCAGCGCGGCCATCACCAGGCGCGCGCCCGATGCGCCCAGCGGATGGCCGATGGCAATCGCGCCGCCATTCGGGTTCACGTGGGCCGCATCGTCGGCCAGGCCCAGGTCGCGCGTGACGGCCAGCGCCTGCGCGGCAAACGCTTCATTGAGTTCGATCACGTCCATCTGCTCAATGGTGAGGCCGGTCTGCGCCAGTACCTTGCGCGACGCCGGCGAGGGACCGAAGCCCATGATGCGCGGCGCCAGGCCCGCCGTGGCCATGCCCAGCACTTTTGCGCGCGGCGTCAGTTTGTATTTATCCACGGCGGCGGCGGACGCGAGCAAGATCGCGCAGGCGCCGTCGTTCAAGCCCGAGGCGTTGCCGGCCGTGACCGTGCCATCCGCCTTCACCACGCCTTTCAGTTTCGCCAGCATTTCCAGCGAGGTGTCCGGACGCGGATGTTCATCCATCGTCACCATCTTCGGCTCGCCCTTTTTTTGCGGCACGGCGACGGGCACGATTTCGCGATCGAACACGCCGGCCGCGTTGGCGGCGGCCCAGCGCTGCTGGCTGCGCAAGGCCAGCGCGTCCTGGTCGGCGCGGCTGATGCCAAATTCCACGGCCACGTTTTCCGCCGTTTCCGGCATGGTATCGATGCCGTACTGCGCCTTCATTTTGCCGTTGACGAAGCGCCAGCCCAGGGTCGTGTCTTCGATTTTCGCCGCGCGCGAGAACGCGCTGTCGGCCTTGCCCATCACGAACGGTGCGCGCGTCATGCTTTCCACGCCGCCGGCGATGATCAGCTCCGCCTCGCCCGCCTTGATCGAGCGGGCGGCCATGCCCACGGCGTCCAGGCTGGAGCCGCACAGGCGGTTGATGGTATTGGCCGGCACTGCCGCCGGCAAGCCCGCCAGCAGCGCGGCCATGCGGCCCACGTTGCGGTTGTCTTCGCCCGCCTGGTTGGCGCAGCCGTAGAACACGTCGTCGATGGCGGACCAGTCGACGGACGGGTTGCGGGCGATCAGCGCGGCGATCGACAGCGCGCCCAGGTCGTCGGCGCGCACGCTGGACAAGGCACCGCCGTAGCGGCCGAAAGGTGTGCGCACGGCGTCACAGATAAAGGCTTCGTTCATGTTTGCTTCCTTGTTCGGGCTATCAGGAGAAAATCTTCGGGCGCTGGTCGACCACGCGGCGGGCCTTGCCCGTCAGCGTGCGTTCGATGCCGGCGGCGGCCACCAGGCGCACGCGCGTGCTCACGCCCACGTGCGTCTTGATGCGGTGCTCCAGCTCGCGCGCCAGAGCGTCCGTTTCGCTCGCCGAGAGGGTGGCCGTCAGGTCGATGCGCAGCTCGGCGATCACTTCGAGCTTGTCGAGGTGGCCGTCGCGCGTGACGACCAGCTGGTATTGCGGCGCCAGCTTCGGCATTTTGAGGATCAGCTCTTCGATCTGCGTGGGGAAGACGTTCACGCCGCGGATGATCAGCATGTCGTCGGAGCGGCCCGTGATCTTGCCGATGCGGCGCATGGCCCGCGAGGTCGGCGGCAGCAAGCGGGTCAGGTCGCGCGTGCGGTAGCGGATGATGGGCAGCGCCTCTTTCGACAAGGAGGTAAACACCAGTTCGCCCTCTTCGCCGTCCGGCAGCACTTCGCCCGTTTCCGGATCGATGATCTCGGGGTAAAAATGGTCTTCCCATATGACGGGACCGTCCTTGCTCTCGATGCATTCGGACGCCACGCCAGGTCCCATCACTTCGGACAGGCCGTAGATGTCGACGGCGTCGATGCCGGCGCGCGCTTCGATTTCCGAACGCATGGCGTCCGTCCACGGTTCGGCACCGAAGATACCCACCTTCAGCGACGATTCGGCCGGGTCCAGGCCCTGGCGCGTGAATTCCTCGATGATGTTGAGCATGTACGACGGCGTGACCATGATGATGGACGGCTTGAAATCCTGGATCAGCTGCACCTGCTTTTCCGTCTGCCCGCCGGACATCGGGATGACCGTGCAGCCGAGGCGCTCGGCGCCGTAGTGCGCGCCCAGGCCGCCCGTGAACAGGCCGTAGCCATACGAGATATGCACCATATCGCCCGCGCGGCCGCCGCCGGCGCGGATCGAGCGCGCCACCACGTTGGCCCAGGTGTCGATATCGTTCTGCGTGTAACCGACCACCGTGGCCTTGCCCGTGGTGCCGCTCGAGGCGTGGATGCGCACCACCTGCTCGCGCGGCACGGCGAACAGGCCAAACGGGTAATTGTCGCGCAAGACTTTTTTGTCCGTGAACGGGAATTTGGCCAGGTCGGCCAGGGATTTGAGATCATCCGGATGCACGCCCGCTGCGTCAAAAGCGGCACGGTAATGGGGCACGTTGTCATACGCGTGCTTGAGCGTCCATTTCATGCGTTCGAGCTGCAGCGCCTGCAGTTCATCCTTGCTGGCGCGCTCGATCGGCTCGAGGTCATTCGGGGAAGGCGTACGTTGGACCATCATTGTCTCCTGTTTAATTCTTTAACTATTCAATCGGTTCCGGCAGTTCAAGCCTGCTCTTGTATGACTTCGCCCGCCACGCGGATCGACTTGCCCCGGAAGAGCGCGACGGCGCGGCCTTCCTGGTTGCTGACCTTGACGTCATAGACGCCGCTCTTGCCCGCCAGCGCCTGTTCGACGGCGTGCGCCGTCAGCACGTCGCCTTCGCGGCCTGGCGCCAGATAGTCGATGGTGCAGCCGGCGCCCACGGTGTTCATGTTGTAGCTGTTGCAGGCGAAGGCGAAGGCGCTGTCGGCCAGGGCAAAAATGAAACCGCCGTGGCAGGTCTGGTGGCCATTGAGCATGTCGGCGCGCACCGTCATCGTCATGCGCGCATGGCCGGGACCCACGTCGGCCAGGGCGATGCCCATGGCGGCGGTGGCGTTATCGCGCGACAGCATGGAGGCGGCAGCCGCTTCGGCCAAAGCCTGGGCAGCGTGAATATGGTCTTCCTTATGCATGAAACGGTGCTCCATTGGCGAGTTTGCGGCGCAGCAGCGGCGAGACCCGGTAGCGGTCTTCGCCATAGCCTTGCGCCAGGTGGTGCAGCACGGTGACAATCTGTTGAACGCCTACCGCATCGGCCCAGGCCAGCGGTCCGCGCGGATAATTGACGCCCTTCTGCATGGCGATATCGACGGCATCCGCCGTGCACACGCCCTGGTTGACGGCGTCGGCCGCCTCGTTGGCCAGCATGGCGACGGTGCGCATGACGGCCAGGCCAGGCACGTCGTCCAGGCGCGTGACGGTGAAACCGGCCGCCTGGAACAGGCCGACGACGGCCGCATAGGCGTCGTCGCTGCACTGGTCGGCACGGGCCACGGCGATGCGCTTTGCACTGGCGTAATCGAGCGCCAGGTCGAACAGCACCGTGTCCGGATGCTGGTTGTCGTGCGCGCGCTGGGTGGCGCTGCGCCCATCGGTCAGATAGATCGCGGCGCCATGGCAATGCAGGGCCGGTGCCTCGTCATGCGCCTGGCCTTCCTGCGTCACGCGGCGGCTGACGGTGACGCCCGCCTGCTCCAGCCGCTGCACCAGGCTGCGGATGATGCCGCTGTGGCCACGGCCATCGCCGCCGATGGCGGCCGACAGGGCGACAAATTCCGGGGCCGCTTGCGCGCTTTCCGCCTGCGCCACGGGGGCAGGCGCGCTTTCGCCGTACAGATAAAAGCCTCGGCCCGATTTGCGGCCAAGGAATCCCGCGTTGACCATTTCCTGCTGCAGCACGGACGGCGTGAAGCGCGGGTCGTTGAAGTAGGCGCCGAACACGGATTGCGTGACGGAGAAATTCACGTCGTGACCGATCAGATCCATCAGCTCGAATGGCCCCATGCGGAAGCCGCCCGCTTCGCGCAGCACGGCGTCGATGGTGGCGGGGTCGCCCGCCTGCTCGTTCAACAGGCGCCAGCCTTCCGCATAAAACGGACGGGCGACACGGTTGACGATGAAGCCCGGTGTCGATTTTGCATGCACGGGGTTCTTGCCCCAGGCGATCGAGGTGTCGTAGACGGTGGCGGCAACTTGTTCACTGGTGGCCAGGCCACTGATCACTTCCACCAGCGCCATCAGGGGCACGGGATTAAAGAAATGCATGCCGACCAGGCGTTCCGGCCGGCGCAGCTTGGCGGCGATCGCCGTCACGGAGATCGACGAGGTATTCGTCGCCAGGATGCAGTCGTCGCTGACCAACGCTTCGAGTTCGGCGAACAGGCCGCGCTTGACGTCGAGGTTTTCCACGATGGCTTCCACCACCAATGCGGCGCTGCTCATGTCGGCGAGGCTGCCGGCCGCCTGCAGGCGCGCCGTGGCGGCCGTGGCTTCGTCCAACGTCATGCGGCCCTTCTCGGCCAGCTTCGCATACATCTTGCCGATATCAAGCAAAGCCTTGCTCACCGCTTCCGCGCGCGTGTCGTACAGTTTGACCGTGTAGCCGGCCGCTGCCGCTACCTGCGCGATGCCGGCGCCCATGGCGCCGCTGCCGATGACGGCGACGATACTGTTGTTGTCCAAAGCTGCCATATCAATGTCCCTTGAATTGCGGTGTGCGCTTTTCCATGAAGGCGGCCACGCCTTCGCGGTAATCGTCGCTGTTACCGAGATCGCTCATCATGCGCGCTTCCAGCGCAAGCTGCTGCGGCAGGGTATTGGCGCCACTGAAAGCCAGCGCCTGCTTGGTGTACGCCAGGCCCTTGGTCGGTGCGGTAGAAAAGTGCACGGCCAGCTTGCGCGTCTCTTCCGCCAGCTGCGCGTCATCCACGCATTTCCAGATCAAACCCCAGTCCTCGGCCTTTTCCGCCGTCAGTTTTTCGCCGAGCATGGCCAGTCCCATGGCGCGTGCCGAACCGATCAGACGCGGCAGGAAAAAGGTACCGCCCGTATCCGGAATCAGGCCCAGCTTGCAGAACACTTCCACGAAGCTGGCCGACTTGCCGGCGATGACGATGTCGCAAGCCAGCGCCAGGTTGGCGCCCGCGCCGGCGGCCACGCCGTTGACGGCGCAGATCACGGGCATAGCCAGGGCTTTCAAGGCCAGCACCAGCGGCGCGTAGTTCTTTTCCACCGATTCGCCCAGGTCCACGCCCTTCGAACCGGGTTCCACGGCGCGGTCGGACAAATCCTGGCCCGCGCAAAAGCCGCGGCCCGCGCCCGTCAGCACGAAGACGCGCACGGTGCTGTCGGCGTTCACTTGCGCAATCGCGTCGCGCACTTCCTCGTGCATGGCTTGCGTAAAGCTATTGAGCTTGTCGGGACGGTTCAGGGTCAGCGTCGCGATACCCTGCTCGATGGTGAAGAGGATGTTTTGGTAGGTCATGGCATCTCGCTATTTTTATTTATTGGCCCGCAGCGGAAATCTGGGGTCAGACCCGGCGGGGTAATTCGCCCCAATGGGCCGAATTACGATTCCGCAGGAACTGACCCCGGCTTTTATTCTGCCTGATCGAAGTCGACGACGACCTTGTCGGTCAGCGGAAAACTCTGGCAACTGAGGACGAAGCCGCGCGCCACTTCATAGTCTTCCAGCGCGTAGTTGACGTCCATCTCGACCTTGCCGTCGAGGATCTTGCAGCGGCAGGTCGAGCATACGCCGCCCTTGCACGAGTAGCGCATGTCGATGCCCTGACGCAGTCCCGCGTCGAGGATGGACTCCTTGTCCTTGTCCATCATGAAGGTGGTATGGTTGCCGTCCATGATGACGGTCACTTCCGTTTCCTGCACAGCATCCGCTGCCAGCTGGGCGCGCGGCTTGTGGGCGTTTTTCGGGATGCTGGCGGCGAACAGTTCGATCTTGATATTCTGCTTGGGCATGCCGGCCGCCTGCAGGGCAGCGGACACGCCGAGCATCATGTCTTCCGGGCCGCAAATAAACGCGTTGTCGTAGTCTTCGACTTTGATCCAGTGCTGCAGGAACTGTTCGCATTTTTCTTGCGTGATGCGGCCGTTGAACAATTCGATGTCCTGCTGCTCGCGGCTCATCACGTAGACGAGGTTCAAACGCTCCAGGTACACATCCTTCAGGTCCGTCAATTCTTCCTTGAAGATGACGGAGGACGAGGCGCGGTTGCCGTAGAACAGGGTGAAGCGGCTCAGGGGTTCCGTCAGCAGGGTCGTCTTGATGATGGAGAGGATGGGCGTGATGCCGCTGCCGGCCGCGAATGCCAGGTAGTGCTTGCGGTTGACGCAGTCGAGCGGCACGTTGAAGTGTCCCATGGGCGGCATCACCTCGATGGTGGCGCCGGCTTTCAGGGTGTCGTTGGCCCAGGTGGAGAAAGCGCCGCCCGGCGTGCGCTTGATGGCCACGCGCAGGGTGCCGTCCTGCACCGCCGAACAGATGGAATACGAACGGCGCACGTCTTCCGCATTGATATTGGTGCGCAGGGTCAGGTGCTGGCCCTGCTGGAAGCGGAACTGCTGCTGCAGTTCAGACGGCACGTCGAACGTGACGGCGATGGTGTCGCGTGTTTCGTTGCGCACGTTCGCTACGCGCAGCGGATAAAATTTACTCATGCTTCATCTCCAGTTTCTTCGGAACGTGTGCCTGATT
Source organism: Janthinobacterium sp. GW823-FHT03B06 (assembly GCF_058796955.1). Lineage (NCBI taxonomy): Bacteria > Pseudomonadati > Pseudomonadota > Betaproteobacteria > Burkholderiales > Oxalobacteraceae > Janthinobacterium > Janthinobacterium sp. GW823-FHT03B06. The sequence continues at coordinate 358,938 of NZ_JBXAJE010000006.1, read as the reverse complement.
TTTTTAGTGGCACTTGAAGTAGTCAAACGGTTCGCGGCAAGCCAGGCATTTGTACAGGGCCTTGCACGGCGTGGAGCCGAACTGGCTGGTCAGCTGCGTATGCGTGGAGCCGCAGTTCGGGCAAATGACGTCCAGCTTGGGCATCGGTTGCCGTTTCACGCCACCACGCAAGCCGCTGATATCGATCACCTGCTGCTGCGGCGGCGCGATGCCATAGCCTTTCAGCTTGACCTTGCCCGCCTCGCTCATCCAGTCCGTGGTCCAGGCGGGCGCCAGCTGGTTCACCAGGGTCACCCTGGCCACGCCATGGCTGCGCAAGGCATCCGTGACGGCGTCGGCGATCACTTGCATGGCCGGACATCCCGAATATGTGGGCGTGATCGTCACGATGCAGGCATCGCCATCCGTCACTTCGACGGCGCGCACGATGCCCAGGTCCACCACCGAAATGACGGGGATTTCCGGGTCGGGCACGTCGCCGAGCCAGGCCCAGACCTGGGCCGCGTCCAGTGATGCGCCGGCGGCGTGCATTACCACTCCGCCCCGGGGTAGGCGCGCTGCAGGAACTGCATCTCGGCCAGAATAAAACCCAGGTGTTCCGTGTGCGTGCCCTGCTTGCCGCCCTTTTGCATCCAGGCGTCGGGCGCCGGCATGGTCAATGTCGCTTCGGCGAAGATCTCGGCCACGTGCTCGAGGAAAGCCCGGCGCAGCACGTCCGATGGCGGCGCGATGCCGGCGGCGACCATGGCCTGGTCGACGGCGTCGTACTTGAACATCTCGCCCGTGTACATCCACAGCTTGTCGGCCGCGGCCTGCGTTTTCGCATGGCTGTCCGCCGTGCCGTCGCCGAGGCGCACGATCAGGTCGCCGCTGCGGCGCAGGTGATACGTCACTTCCTTGATCGACTTTTGCGCCACTTCGACGATGCGACCATCCGACGATTTCGTCAGTTCCAGCAGCTGGAAGTAGTGCCAGCTGTCGAAGAAGAACTGGCGCATCATGGTGTCGGCGTAATTGCCGTTCGGCTGTTCGACCAGCAGGCAGTTCTTGAAATCGTGGGCGTCGCGCAAGAAGGCGATGTCGTCCTCGTCGCGGCCCGCGTTTTCCAGTTCGGCCGCATAGCTGAACCACAAGCGCGTCTGGCCCAACAGATCGAGCGCCACGTTGGTCAGCGCCATGTCTTCTTCCAGCGCCGGTCCCTTGCCGCACAGCTGCGACAGCTGCTGGCTGAGGATCAGGGCGTTGTCGCCCAGGCGCAAAAGGTAGTTGACCTTGTCATCCATTGCAGGCGCTCCCATCACAGGTTCTTGACTTCTTCCGGCATCGGGAAGAAGGTGGGATGGCGGTATACCTTGCTGTTCGACGGTTCGAACAGGGCGCCCTTGTCGCCGGGGCTGCTGGCGACGATATCGGCCGCGCGCACCACCCAGATGCTCACGCCTTCATTGCGGCGCGTGTAGACGTCGCGCGCATGGTTGACCGCCATCGCGGCGTCGGAGGCGTGCAGGCTGCCCACATGCTTGTGCGCCAGGCCGTGCTGGCTGCGGATGAAAACTTCCCACAAAGGCCATTCTTTGCTCATGTTGCTATCCCCTATCTGTCTTATGTAATTACGCTGCTGCTTTGTTGGCGGCTTGCTTGTCGGCATAGGCGACCAAGGCACCGCGGAACCATGCACCGTCTTCATACGCTTTCACGCGCGTTTGCAAACGCTCGCGGTTGCACGGGCCATTGCCCTTCAGGACATTGTTGAACTCGGACCAGTCGATCTCGCCGAATTCATAATGGCCCGTTTCCGCGTTGAACTTCAGGTCGGGATCGGGCACGGTCAGGCCCAGGTATTCGATTTGCGGCACGGTCTGGTCGACCATGCGCTGGCGCAATTCATCGTTCGAGAACAGCTTGATGCGCCATTGCGCCGATTGGGCGCTGTTGACGGAGGCGGCGTCGGACGGGCCGAACATCATCAGCGACGGCCACCACCAGCGGTTCAAGGCATCTTGCGCCATGGCTTTCTGTTCGGGCGTACCCTTGCACAGCGACATCATGATGTCGTAGCCCTGGCGCGCATGGAACGATTCTTCCTTGCAGACGCGGATCATGGCGCGCGCATACGGACCATAGGAGCAGCGGCACAGGGGAATCTGGTTGATGATGGCGGAACCGTCGACCAGCCAGCCGATGGCGCCCATGTCGGCCCACGACAGGGTGGGATAGTTAAAGATGCTGGAATATTTGGCTTTGCCCGAGTGCAAGGCGGCCAGCAAATCGTCGCGCGAGACGCCCAGGGTTTCCGCGGCGCTGTACAGGTACAGGCCGTGGCCCGCTTCGTCCTGGATCTTCGCCAGCAGGATCGACTTGCGTTTCAGGGTCGGTGCGCGCGTGACCCAGTTACCTTCAGGCAATTGGCCGACGATTTCCGAGTGCGCGTGCTGCGAAATCTGGCGGATCAGCGTCTTGCGGTAGGCGTCCGGCATCCAGTCCTTGGCCTCGATCTTGATGCCTTCGTCGATGCGCGCCTGGAAAGCGCGCTCTTCCTGGCCCATGTCGTCGATGGAGCGGACGTTCTTGAGGCCGGTTTCAACCATTTGTGCGTACATGATGTGTCTCCCATGTCTTTGATTTTGCGCAGCAACGCGGTGCGATAAACAGATAATACGATACAAAAAACGATTTGCATACACTTGATGTGAATCATTTTAAAAAATCGTATCTTGTGCAGCTTTTTTGTGCGTATGATATTGCTTATGAGAAAACACCATGGGGCGCTACCCGCGCTTCCGGCAAATTATTGCCGCGCTACCCGCGCAGCCAAGTAAACTGCTGCTTTTATTGAACCGACCGCAACACGGCCAGACCGGAACCACATGAAGAACACCCGCTGCACGGCATGGATAGCCGATTTCCTGGAAAGCGACCCACCGCGCTCGAAGTCCCTGGTGATGACCATCTTCGGCGACGCCATCGTGCCGCGCGGCGGCGCCATCTGGCTGGGGAGCCTGATCGAACTGCTGGCGCCATTCGGCGTCAATGACCGGCTATTGCGCACCAGCGTGTTCCGCCTGGCGCAGGAAGGCTGGCTCAGCTCGCAGCGCGACGGCCGCCGCAGCGCCTATGCGATACGCCCGGAGGCGCTGGCCCGCTTCGAACGCGCCTACCGCCGCATCTACGCGCCGCTGGTCGTGCATTGGGATGGCAGCTGGACCCTGGTGATCGGTCCGGCCGGCAGCATCGGCGCCGCCGAACGGGGCGCGCTGCGCAAGGAATTATTGTGGGCGGGCTACGGCTTGATCTCTCCCGGCATCTTTGGCCATCCGGCCAGCAATGCGGAGGCGCTGGAAGATATCCTCGTGCGCAACGAGGTGCAGGGCAAGCTGTATGTCTGCCACACAACAGAGTTGCCGGGTGTCAGCACGCGGCCCCTGCGCGACATGGTGGGCGACTGCTGGGACTTGTCGGAAGTGATGGCCGGCTACGAAAAATTCATCGCCAGCTTCCAGCCGCTGCTGACCCTGCTGCAGGAAGAACCCGTGTTCGATGCGGAGCAGGCGTTCGTCATCCGCTCGCTGCTGACGCACGCCTACCGCCGCGTGCAGTTGCACGACCCGCAACTGCCCGTCGAGCTGCTGCCCGAACCGTGGCCTGGCACGCAAGCCTATGCGCTGGCGCGCGACCTGTACCGCATCACGTATGCACCTGCTGAGGAACACATCCTGGCCACCCTGCGTCGCGAGGATGAGCACGCGCCGGACGTGGAGCCGTGGTTTTACGAACGCTTCGGCGGACTGAACACCTGATAAAACGTCCATGGCGGCGTTGCAGGGCCTGGGCGTACGTTCGTACTGCCTGCGGCCCTGCGCCTTGCCCTGGCCATTTTTCAGGTGTTCAGGAATAAGAACACCTATCAAAACCTACTGCGCGTCGGTATTTGCGGCCTGCGATGCTCACTGTACCTTCGTACAGTTGCGCTTCTCAACCACAACTCCCTTCCGCTCGCTACGGTTTTGTTAGGTGTTGTAAGTCACCGCCTGCTCACTGTTTTGCCACCACCTGCTTGGCCCCCGCCAGCAAATCCTGCCCCAGCTTTTCCAGCGCATTGGCCTGCACCAGCATGGTGTCGAGGATGGCCACATTGAAGGTGAATTCGGCCGGCGTCGTATAGCCAGGGAAACGTATGATGCGCAGCAATTCCTGCAAGGTCGTGCCCTTGCCCAGGTGCGCAAGCGCGTCGCTGAGGGCGCTGATTTTCTTTTCCAGTTCGCGTATGTGGTTGCTATGGTCGTCCATGATGATCTCCCCATGTCGGAGCTTCCACGTTAGCAAAGCATGTCCGTCATCGTTTGCGCCAGCACAAAGGCCACCGCAAAACAGGTATCATCGCGCCATTGCACACGATGCAAAACCCATACGTTTTTATCAGGAACACTCATGACCATTAAAATCAGCCAGCAATTCGACGCCGGCGCGATCGAGGTGCTGCGCGCCGACGATGCCCAGTCCATCGAACTGAACATCCGCAAGGATTCCCACGCCGACATCACGCAGTGGTTTTACTTCCGCCTGCAAGGCGCGCAAGGCGAGGCGTGCACGATCCGCTTCATGAATGCCGGCAAGTCCGCCTACCCGGACGGCTGGAAAGACTACCAGGCCGTGGCCAGCTACGACCGCGAAACCTGGTTCCGCGTGCCGACCAGCTTTGACGGCACGGTGATGACCATCGAACACACCCCCGAGGAAGAAAGCGTCTACTACGCCTATTTCGAACCGTATCCATGGGACCGCCACCTGGCCCTGATCGACAGCGCGCAAGCGTCGCCGCTCGTGCGCCTGATCGACCTGGGCAGCACGGTGGAAGGCCGCGACATGAATCTGCTGGTCGTCGGCGACGCCGATGCCGAGAAAAAAGTCTGGGTCATCGCGCGCCAGCATCCGGGCGAGACGATGGCCGAGTGGTTTGTCGAAGGCATGCTTGAAGCCTTGCTGGACCAGGCCAATCCCTTTGCCCGCCAGTGCCTGCAGGACGCCGTCTTCTACGTGGTGCCGAACATGAACCCGGACGGTTCCGTGCACGGCAACCTGCGCACCAACGCGGCCGGCGCCAACCTGAACCGCGAATGGATGACGCCGACCATGGAGCGCAGCCCGGAAGTGTTCCTGGTGAAACAGAAAATGCATGAAATCGGTTGCGACCTGTTCCTCGACGTGCATGGTGACGAAGGCTTGCCCTACGTCTTCGTGGCCGGCAGCGATGCGCTGGAAAATTTCACGCCAGCACAAAAGGCCGAGCAAGAGCGCTTCATCGCCGACTTCAAGGTGGCCAGCCCCGACTTCCAGGATGAGCATGGCTATGAAGACGGCCCGTTCACGCCGGAAGTGCTGACCATGGGCTCGCCCCACATCACGCACGCCTTCGGCTGCCTGTCGCTGACCCTGGAATTGCCGTTCAAGGACAACGCCAACGATCCCGACCCGCAAACGGGCTGGAGCGGCGCCCGCAGCGCCGCACTGGGCGCGGCCGTGCTGCAACCTATCCTGTCCACCTTGCGCGCCTGAGCGCCTGGGCCGACACGGCCCGCCTGATCCCTTGCCCCGCTCGCCGGGGCATTTTTTTTGACCGCACGACAAGCGTTGCTGGCCGAGCGGATTTTTTTCCTAACATCTTGCCTGTCAGAAATTATCGTCCTACACTAAGCAACAGAATCGGGCCGCGCCACGCTGCGCTGCCCCGCAAGAATATCTCGCCGGGCGGGTCGCCAATGACTTCCCGGCCACCGGCAATACGCATCCACGGCCCTGTCCCTGCCGAATTAGCTTTCTGTAACGCAAACTGACCGCATCAGCATCGTCTTGAATGGACACAGCCTGTCCGCGGGACGATTCCCTGCGCACGCTTTCCGCTTTTCGCCGAGGATGAATGACCTATGTATAAGCTTAAAATCAGTACCCGCCTGGCCGTCAGTTTCGGCTTGATCATTGTCCTGCTTGCCATGGTGGCATTTGTTTCCATCAGCCGCATTCGCAACATCAACACCTCGACGGAAAAAATTCTCAACGACCGCTATGTCAAGGTCATGTTGTCGAATACGATACAGTCCGAGGTCAATATCCAGGCCCGCCTGCTGAGCATCGCCATCATCGGCGCCAACGATGCCGACGAAGTCAGCAGTTCCGTGGCCAAGATTCAGGCCTCGATCAAAAAGAATACGGAGCTGCTGGCGCGCCTGAAAACCATGATCAACACGCCCAAGGGCCAGGAACTGCTCCAGGCCGTGATGAGCAGCCGCGAAAGCTATGCCAGGACGCGCGATGCGAACATCAAACTATTACAAGAAGGCAAATCAGAAACGGCGGGCATCTTCCTGTTGACGCAGTTGCGCTATCCGCAAGAAAAATTCTTGACGGCCCTGGCGGCCATGACCAGCTTCCAGGAATCGCTGATGGAAAGCGAAGGCAAGCAAGCCGCCGCCGATGGGCGCATGGCCATCATCCTGACCTTGTCCCTGTCCATCGCGGCGACGGCCATTGCCATCGCGCTGGCCATCCTGATCAGCCGTTCCATCAGCCGGCCCATCGCCGAAGCCGTCAAGGTGGCGCAACGGGTGGCGGCCGGCGACTTGTCGGTCAGCATCGACGCGCGCGGCAACGATGAAACGGGCCAGCTGCTGCGCGCCTTGAAAGAGATGAATGACAATCTGCAAGGCATCGTGGCCCGCGTGCGCCATGGCACGGACGCCATCGCCCACGGCTCGCGTGAAATCGCCTCCGGCAATATGGACCTGTCTTCGCGCACGGAACAGCAAGCCAGCTCGCTGGAAGAAACGGCCTCGTCGATGGAAGAACTGACGTCGACCGTCAAGCAGAATGGCGAAAACGCGCGCCAAGCCAACCAGATGGCGCAATCGGCCTCCAGCGTGGCCAGCAAGGGCGGCCAGGTGGTGGCGGAAGTAATCACCACCATGGATTCCATCAATGCCTCGTCGAAGAAAATCGTCGACATCATCAGCGTTATCGACGGCATTGCCTTCCAGACCAATATCCTGGCGCTGAATGCGGCCGTGGAAGCAGCCAGGGCAGGCGAACAGGGACGGGGCTTTGCCGTGGTCGCCACGGAAGTGCGCAACCTGGCCCACCGCTCCGCCTCCGCCGCCAAGGAAATCAAGATCCTCATCGACGATTCCGTGCACCAGGTCAGTCTTGGCAGCACCCTCGTGAACCAGGCGGGCAGCACCATGGAGGAAATCGTCAATAGCGTGCGGCGCGTCACGGATATCATGGCCGAGATCACGTCCGCCAGCAACGAGCAGGAAGCGGGCATTGAACAGATCAACCAGGCCATCACGGAAATGGACGCCGTGACCCAGCAAAATGCAGCCCTCGTGGAAGAGGCGGCCGCCGCGTCCGAAGCGCTGCAGGATCAAGCGGGCATCCTGGCCGAAGCCGTCAGCGTGTTCAAACTCGACGGCACACAGGCGCTGGCGCCAGCCGCGCCAGCATCGCGGCCGGAGCCAAAGCCGGCGCCACGGCCCGCAGCCGCCACGGCGGCCCAGCCCCGGCTCGTCGCCAACGCCCCCGCCAGCCGCAAGAGCGCCGCGCCCGCCATGGTGGCGGAAGGCGAGTGGGAACAATACTGACCGTACTGACCGTGCCGCAGCCAGCCGCCCGTGCCGCACTCCGGCACGGCGGGCGGCACCAAGAGCCTATCCCAGTAGATGAATACATCCCCTGCTGGCGGCCCTCAGAAGCGGGAACTGCGTTGATCGTCGTCGCGTGGCTCGCCACGCGTCCTCCTCACGCCTTGTCCGCGCTCCTGATGAACTGCCAGCAGAAGACGCTCCCTACTGGGATAGGCTCTAAACCATGGCGCAGCGCAGCATCGCAAATCGTTGCCACGCCGGCTATTGCTGCCTATACTGGGCGCAGCATTGTCTGTCCCTCCCCTTGCCGATAGCGACCCCACCTATGACCATCAAAGACCAGCCACGCGCTGAGGCGCGATTTTCACCGACCCGATTTGCACACGTGTGCATATCTTTGTTGCTTGGCTTGCCCGGCATGCCAGGCGCAGCGGCCGAACTCAGCCCTGCCGCACAGCTGGGGCGGCGCATCTTCCACGATGCCAGCCTGTCCGCCTCGGGCAAGCAGTCGTGCGCCAGTTGCCATGACCCGGCCCATGCTTACGCGCCAGCCAACAAGCTGGCCGTGCAACTGGGGGGCGCAGATGGCCAGGCGCACGGCTACCGCGCTACGCCATCGCTGCGCTACCTGGAACACACTCCGCCCTTCCGCTTTGATGGGGAAGGCGCACCCAACGGCGGCATCAACTGGGACGGCCGCGCCGCCAGCCTCGCGGAACAGGCGGAACGGCCTTTCCTGGCACCGCACGAAATGGCCAATGCCAGCACGGATGAAGTGGTGGAACGGCTGCGCAACGGCAGTTACGCGGAAGCATTCCGGCACGTCTTTGGCGCTGCCATCTTTACGCAACCGCAACAGGCATTCAGCCGCATCACCTATGCCTTGCAGCAATTCCAGCAGGAAGAGCCGGACTTCCACCGCTACGATTCCAAATATGACCTCTACCTGGCCAACAAGGTTCCGCTGGAGCTGGCGGAATTGCGTGGCCTGGCCCTGTTCAACGATGAACGCAAGGGCAATTGCGCCGCTTGCCACCCCAGCGGGCGGGGCGAACATGGCGCGCCGCCCTTGTTTACGGACTTCAGTTTCGACAATCTGGGCGTGCCGCGCAATACGCGCATTCCCGCCACGGCCGACCCCGCGTATTTCGATCTGGGCTTGTGCGGTCCCGACCGCACGGACCTGGCGCTGAAAGGCGAGCTGTGCGGCGCCTTCAAGGTGCCCAGCCTGCGCAATGTGGCCACGCGCCAGGTGTTTTTCCACAACGGTGTGTTCGACAACCTGACCGATGCCCTGCGCTTCTATGCGCGGCGCGATACGCATCCGCAAGAATGGTATCCGCGCGACCAACAAGGGAAAGTGCAGAAATTCAATGACGTACCCGCGAGGTACCGCGCCAACGTCAACGTCAGCGAAGCGCCGTTCGACCGCAAGCGCGGCATGGCGCCGGCGCTGACGGCGGGCGAGATCGAGGATATGGTGAAATTTTTGGCCACCCTGACGGATGGCTATCAAGTCCAGCAGTAAAGCATGGGGCGCCTGCGCGGCGTAGCCGCGGCGGGTCCCCAAGCACTCAGCCGCCGGCCACCACCATGCTCTCGATGAGGATGGAACCCGTCTCTTTGGTGCCGCGGCGCAGCACGTCGGCGCCTACGGCAACGATGTTGCGCAGCATGTCCTTCATGTTGCCGGCAATCGTGATTTCTTCCACCGGATACTGGATCACGCCATTTTCCACCCAGAAACCGGACGCGCCGCGCGAATAGTCGCCTGTCACGTAATTGGTTCCTTGTCCCATCAGTTCCGTCACCAGCAAGCCCGTGCCCAGTTTTTTCAGCATGGCACTAAAATCGTCGCTGGCGGCCGTCAGGCTCGAGGTCAGGTACAGATTGTGCGAACCGCCCGCGTTGCCCGTCGTCTGCATGCCCAGCTTGCGGGCCGTATAAGTCGACAGGAAATAGCCTTGCACCACGCCATCCTTGACGACGTCGCGGCTGACGGTTTTCACGCCTTCTTCGTCGAACGGCGCCGAACCGACGCCGCCGATCACGTGCGGATCTTCAAAGATCTGCACGTGCGACGGCAGCACCTGCGTGCCCAGTGAATCGTTCAGGAACGTGGATTTGCGGTACAGGGCGCCGCCCGAGGTCGCTTGCACATAGGTACCGAGCAAACCGGCCGCCAGCGGCGCCTCGAACAGCACGGGGCAAGTGCGCGTGCCCAGCTTGCGCGCGTTCAGGCGCGACAGCGCGCGCTCGGCGGCATAGCGGCCGATGGCTTCCGGGCTCGACATCTTGGCGGCGTCGCGCACGGACGAATACCAGTCGTCGCGCTGCATCTTCGCGCCCTTGCCGGCGATGGGTGCCACGGACAGCGTGTGGCGCGAAAACGGATAGCCGCCGATGAAGCCGCGCGAATTGGCGGACACAAAGTGCGATTGCTGCACGTGCACGCTGGCGCCCTCGCTGTTCGTGATGCGCGGATCGACGGCAAACGCGGCCGCCTCGGCACGTTGGGCCAGTGCGACGGCTTCCTCGGTCGAAATGAGCCAGGGATAGAACAGTTGCAAATCGCGGGGGGACATTTCCAGCATGTCGGCGTCGGCCAGGCCCGCGCAATCGTCCTCGGCCGTGAAGCGCGCAATATTGTAGGCGGCGTCCACCGTGGCGCGCAGGGCGGACGGCGAAAAGTCGGAGGTGCTGGCATTGCCGCGTTTCTTGCCGACAAACACGGTCACGCCCATGCCCTTGTCCTTGTTTTGCTCGATCGTCTCGATCTTGCCTTTTCGTACAGAAACGGACAGGCCGCCGCCTTCGCTGACCTCGACGGCAGCGTCGGTGCCGCCCGCTTCCCGCGCAAAAGACAACACATCACGGGCCAGTTGCTGCAATTGCTCTTGACTATGGGTAAATACGGAGTCGTTCATGCGCTGTTTTCTTCGGAAAGCCGCTAAAAAGGTTATCATAGCAGTCGTTTACAGTTTACAGGTGCGGCCTACGCGGCCAATCCCGCCTTATCATGCCAAATCCAAACCGGGGAGCTTGCGGCTTCCAATCCACCGAATTCGAACAGGAATATGAACGTCCGTCGAAATCGGAACTCAAGCGCCAGATGACCGTCCTGCAAAAGCTGGGCGAAGAACTCGTCAATGAGGCACGCGACCGCGTCAAGCGCGTCCCGATGCCGGAAGACGTGCGCGACGCCATTCTCGAATGCCAGCAAATCAAGGATCACGAAGGCCGCCGCCGTCAGCTGCAATACGTGGGCAAGAAAATGCGCACCCTGGATGAAGAAGAAGTTGCCGCCATCCAACGCACCATCGATAGCTGGAAAGGCTTGTCGAAAGCCGACACGGCCAATATGCACGCGATGGAACGCCGCCGCGACAAGCTGTTGACGGATGACAAGGCGCTGACCGTCTTGCTGTCGGAAAACCCGGAACTGGACGTGCAACACCTGCGCACCCTGATCCGCAATGCCCGCAAGGAGCAAGCCGAGAACAAGCCGCCGAAAGCCTACCGCGAAATCTTCCAGATCTTGAAAGAGATCGCCAAGAAGAACAACAGCGGCAAGAAAGATGCCGATGAAGATGGCGTTGAGCAAGAAGAAGACGAATAAGCAACTGGGGTCAGACCCGGCGGGTCTGACCCCGAAAGCAGCGAAAAACCGGGATCAGCCCGGTTTTTTTACGACATAGAGAGGTGCCCATGACCACGATAGAAGACGAATTGATTATCGGCCTCGTGTCGATCTCGGACCGCGCCAGCGGCGGCGTGTATGAAGACCTGGGCATCCCCGCCCTGGAAAGCTGGCTGTCCGCCGCCATCCGCACGCCGTTCCGCCTGGAAAAGCGCCTGATCCCGGACGAGCGCTCGCAAATTGAAAACACGCTGATCGACATGGTCGACCTGAACCACTGCCATCTGATCCTGACGACGGGCGGCACTGGCCCGGCGCGGCGCGACGTCACGCCGGACGCCACGCTCAGCGTGGGCACCAAGGAAATGCCCGGTTTCGGCGAACAGATGCGCCAGATCAGCCTGCAATTCGTGCCGACGGCCATCCTGTCGCGCCAGGTGGCCGTGATCCGCGAAACGCCCGAGCGCGCTTGCCTGATCATGAACTTGCCGGGCCAGCCGAAAGCCATCAAGGAAACCCTGGAAGGCTTGAAAGACGCCGACGGCGTGCAACTGGTGAACGGCATCTTTGCCGCCGTGCCGTATTGCATCGACCTCATCGGAGGTCCCTACATGGAAACCGACCCGGCCATCTGCAAGGCCTTCCGTCCCAAATCGGCGCTGCGTCCGGCGCAACCATTACCTGAGGAAAATACATGAGCACCTTGCTGGAAACCATAGAACTCGACAGCGCACCGAATCCCACCGTTTCCATCATCTGGATGCACGGCCTGGGCGCCGACGGCAACGATTTCGTGCCCCTGGTGAAAGAACTCGATTTGCGCGGCTGCCCCGCCATCCGCTTCATCTTCCCCAGCGCCGGCACCATGCCCGTCACCATCAACAACGGTTATGTGATGCGCGCCTGGTACGACATCCTCGTAAACGACCTCGTGCGCCGCGAAGACGAGGGCGGCTTGCGCGCCTCGCAGGCGCAGATCGAAGCGCTGATCGCGCGCGAAAAGGCGCGCGGCATTCCCGCCAGCCGCATCATCCTGGCCGGCTTCTCGCAAGGCTGCGCCATGACCTTGCAAACGGGCTTGCGCCACGCGGAACCGCTGGCCGGCCTGATGTGCCTGTCCGGCTACCTGCCCCTGGCCGACAAGACGGCTCTTGAGCGCACGCCGGCCAGCCTGGAAACACCGATCTTCATGGCGCATGGCACGGCCGACCCCGTGGTGCCGATCGGCCGCGCGCAGCAGTCGCGCGACTTGCTCACCGGTATGGGTTACAAAGTGGAATGGCATGAATACATGATGCAGCACTCGCTGTGTCAGGAAGAGATCGACGCCATCGGCGCCTGGCTGAAAAAAGTGCTGGCATAAAATAAAACAGGCGCGGTGTGCGCCGCGCCTGTTGTCAAACGAAGCGCCGGGAACGATCAGTTCGCCGGCGTTTTTTCGTTCCAGATTTTCAGCATGTCGGCCGACGCTTCCGAGCGGATACCGTTGTCCGTCAGCACCGATTCCGTCGCGGCCAGCATCTCCTTGCGGGGCACGACGACCATTTCCGCATCGCGCTGCTGAAAGCGGAACGTCAGCAATTCATCGGTCTGGTCACGCAGCAAGGCCACCAGGTGCGCCAGGCTGCGCACGCGCACGCCATTGACGGAATCGACGACCGAGAAGAAACGGGTGCTGTAGCCATTCATCAGCTTGTGCGGGAAGAACGGCGCGGCGATCACCACCAGCTCTTCGCGCTCGGCATCGGGCGCATCGCCGCGCCGCGTGGCCAGCGGATTGCCGGCGAACGCCATGCCGCCCAAGATCGCCGGGTTGCCATTGGGCGCGGCCATGAACTCCGTCGTGGCGCGCGAAAACACCATGGGGCCGAAGATGAAATAGGAAGGATAACTGCCCTGCAGGCCGCTGATGAGCATCGGGTGCGCCGCCGAGACGGGCACCTTGATTTTCAGGGGCGCGCCCTGGCGCACCACCGTCAACGGCAATTCGCCGTCTTTCGCCAGCTGCTGCACCCGGTACTGGAAGCGCACGCGGCTGTTGGCATTCAGCTTGACCATGCCCTGGTTGTCAACCGGAAAATCGCCGATATGCGTGATCACATCCCACTCCTTGAGCGGATAGCCGGCATCCTTGCTGGCCGGCGTCATCACGACGGCGCCCTCGACACCCTTGGCCAGTTTCAAATACGTGCGCAACGCGGGGTTTTCCAGCGTTTGCGTCACGTCGCGCATGGCCGGCTTGCCCTTGGGCGCGCCGCCTTCCTGGTCGCGCAGGAACAGCTCGATTTCCTCGTTGGGGATGATGTAGCCGATGTTTTGCGCATTGAGCATGCCCGCAAAGGCCAGGCCGATCATCTTGTCACCGGCAATCACGGGGCCGCCGCTATTGCCCGGGTTGATAGCCGCATCGATCTGGATGCGCAGGCCGGAGACGGGAAAGTTGTAGCGCACGAATTCGATGCGCGACACGATACCCTTGGTGATCGACAGCGAGGTGCCGCCCGTCGGATAGCCATACGCCAGCACGGCATCGCGCACGTCGGGCAAGACATTGGCGCGCGGCACCGCCTTGTGGCTGGCGAAAAAACTGTCGTCGTCGATCTTCAGCAAGGCCAGGTCCATGCCGCGCGAAATGGCCAGCACGGTGGCCGGTATCTTGTCGCCCGCGCCATTGGCCTGGATCTGCACCTGGCTGGCATAGCCGACCACGTGCGCATTGGTGAGGATGCGGCGGCCTTCGATGACGACGCCGGAGCCCGTCACCTCCTGCGGCGCGGCCTTGCTCCACGGTTTATACGGGTCCGGCCCGCGCAGGGTAGAAAACACCTTGACGACGGAATTTTCCAGCGCAGAAGCGCTGGCGGTGGTCTCGGCGGCAAGCGCCCGCAGCGTCATCAAGGGGGAAAAAGAAAGGGCCAGCGCCAGGAAGGCGCGGCCCATCAGAGTGATGCACGGACGAGTTTTCATTGAGCTAATTGGCAATGGAAGGGAAGCAAAATTATATATTGAATAATTTCAACTTCATTACACTTTGTCCATCTTTGCCGAAGAACTATTCTAATCGGGCAAAGGCGTGACGCCCAAGGCCGGCACGGCCGTCTGCGCGCCATTCATCACCATGGCCAGGAAGGTGTAATAGCCATTGATGCCCATCAAGTCGACCACGCCGTGCTCGCCGAACAGCGCCAGCGCGCGCGCATACGTGACGTCGCTGACGCGCTTGTTTTGCTGCAGCTCGATGCAGAAGTCGTGCACGGCTTGCTCGTCTTCCTTCAGGGCAAGCGGCGCGCGCCGCGCGGCGATGGCGTCCACGGCCGCTTGCGCGATACCGTTCTGCACGGCCAGCGGCGCGTGGATGGCCCACTCGACTTGCTGGTCCCACTGGCGCGCCGTCACCAGGATCGCCAGCTCCGACAGCCGCGTGCCGATGGCGCTGCGGTAGCGCAAGTATTCCCCCATGCGCTGCGCCGTTTCCATCAGCTCGGGGCTGCGGATCAGCGGCACGAAGGGGCCGTACAGGGCCCCGCGCGGACCATCGATGATGGCTTGCGCGGCGGCGCGCTGCTGCTGGTCCAGCTGCGCCAAAGGCAGCGCGGGCAAACGGTCGATATCGCTACCGGCCATCAGGCCGTCCAGGCGACCACGTCCTGCTGCTGTTCACCCAGGCCGGCGATGCCCAGGCGCAGGCTGTCGCCTTTTTTGAGGAAGCGCTGCGGCTTGCGGCCCTGGCCCACGCCCGGCGGCGTGCCCGTGGCGATCACGTCGCCCGGTTCCAGGGTCATGAATTGCGACAGGTAGCTGACGATCTGCGCCACCGTGAAGATCATGGTTTGCGTATTGCCAGTCTGCATGCGCTTGCCGTTGACTTCCAGGTACAGGTCCAGGTCCTGCTCGTCGATGACTTCATCGCGCGTCACCAGCCACGGGCCGACAGGGCCGAAGGTGTCGCAGCCCTTGCCTTTATCCCACTGGCCGCCCCGTTCCAGCTGGAACGAGCGCTCGGAAATATCGTTGACGACGCAATAGCCGGCCACGTATTTCAGCGCGTCCTCTTCGCTCACGTACTGCGCGCGCGTGCCGATGATCACGCCCAGCTCCACTTCCCAGTCCGTCTTTTTCGAGCCTTTCGGCAGCACGACATTGTCGTCCGGACCGTTCAGGCAAGTGATCGCCTTCATGAACACGATGGGTTCGGCCGGGATCGGCATGCCCGATTCGGCCGCGTGGTCCGCGTAATTGAGGCCGATGCCGATGAACTTGCCGACCTTGGCCAGCGGCACGCCGAAGCGCGGGTTGCCGCGCACCAGGGGCAAGGTCTTTTCGTCGAGCTTGGCCAGCTTGCGCAAGGCCTTGTCGGACAGTTGTGCGCCGTCAATATCGGCAATCACGCCGGACAGGTCGCGCAGTTTGCCTTCTTCATCGATCAGGCCCGGTTTTTCCTTGCCTGGACGTCCATAACGAACGAGTTTCATAGTCTTCCTTGGAGTTGATCATTGCCGCTGTGCAGGCTGACATTTTACCGGATGGCCCGGCACGCCTGTAGCGGTTGATGAAAAACATCGCAAGTCCCGGCAGTTGCAAGGCCGCCAGCACGCCAAACGCCGCCTGGTACGCCTGCGGCGGGTACTGCTGCAAGCCGTTCAGGGGCCAGCAGCCGAGGATCAGGCCAAAACCCGCCTGCACCAGGAAGGCGCCCGTAAAAATGAGCAAATTCAGACAGGTGGCCGCCCTGCCCGTCAGGCTGGTCGGCATGCTTTGCGCGACGATCGCATACTCGAGGCCCGTCACCGTGCCCAGCAAGGTAAACAGCACAGACAGCAACGGCAGGCTGGGCACCACATTACACGCCATCGCCGCTTGCACGGCGACAAACAGGATGATGCCCACGGCCGCCACTTGCATGGGCGCAATGCCACGCCGCCCGGCCCATTCCGTCAGCATGCCCATGCCGATGGCGCCGAAGATGACGGCCGCCATGCCCAGGTACAGCAAATACGCCACGTTGTCATCGGACAAGCCGCCCACGTCGGCCAGCCAGCGCCCCACCCACAAGCCCTGCACGCCAAAGAACACCGTGTGCGGCAACAGGATCAGCGCGATGGTGCGGCGAAAGCCGGGATCGCGGTACACGCTCCAGACGCTGACCTTGCTCACCTTGTGCATGCCTGCGGCAGGCGCGGGCATGGCCGGCGACAGCAGGCGGATCAGCAAGCCGACGGCCAGCGCCGCCAGCGCCAGCCCCAGGAACACGCCGCGCCAGTCCGTGTAATGCAGGGCCAGCTTGACGGGCATGGTGGCCGTGGCCGCGCCCAGGCCACCCACGGCGATCAGATAGCCGTGCACGGAAGGCAGGCGCGACGGCGCGATGGCGCACGAGATCGCTTTCACGGCAGCCATGAAACAGCCGCCCAGCCCCGCCCCCATCAGGGCGCGCGCCCACATCAGCTCGGCAAAGCTGTGGCCCCGGCTGAACAGCCACACGCCCAGGGCCGCCAGCGCCAGCAGCCACAGTTGCACGGTGCGAGGGCCGTAGCGGTCCAGCGCCATGCCGACCGGTAATTGCACCAGCGCAAAGGCGAGAAAAAAGGCGCTGGTCAGCAGGCCCAGCTGGGCTGGCGTCAGGGCGATGGCGCCCAGCAATTCCGCCGTCAGCACGGCATTCACGCCGCGCAGCAGACACGACAGGTAATGCCCGAGCGCGAATGGCAGGAACACCAGGCAAAACACGGCCACGCCGGAACGGGCGGGCGCACCGGCCGCGTGCATGCTCAGGCAGCCTGCGCCAGGCGGATGATTTTATGCGGCAGCTGCGGCACAGGTTCATCCGTCTCGAAGAAGAATTTATCGTGGCCGAACGCGGGTTTCAAATCGTCCATCCACGTCGCTTCCGCATCGAATTTCGCAAAGAACGGCCGGCGCACCCAGTCCGGGTTGCGTGCCTGCAAGAATTGCAGGGCAAACAGTTTTTCGCCATTGATGATGACGATGCCGTCGATGACGATCTTGCCGGGAAAGGCGCTCATGGACGGTCCCCGCACCGTGCGCGACAGGCCCGACACCATCTGGTAGGCGGCCTGGAAAATTTCGTGCGCCTTCGCCAGCGGCAACTCGAAATAACCGCGCGGGCCCGTGTCCCGCTCCACAAACATGTAATACGGAATCGCCCCCAGGCGCGTGCCCGTCTGCCATAGCTCGGCCCAGCTTGCCGGGTCTTCGTTGATGTGGCGGATCAGCGGCCCCTGCATGCGCAAGGTGGCGCCCGTGGAAACGATGCGTTTCACGGCTTGCTGCGCGATGTCCTGGCGCAACTCGACGGCATGGCTGTAATGGCCCATCACGGCCAGGTTCTTGCCCGCCTTGACGATGCGCTCGAACAGGCGCATCAAGTCATCCGCATCGCGGTCCGAGACAAAGCGCTGCGGCCAGTACGCCACCGCCTTGGTGCCGATGCGGATGTTCTGGATGTGTTCCAGGCCCGGCGCCAGCAGCGGCTCCAGGTAGGCCGCCAGTTGCCGCGTGTTCATGATCATCGGATCGCCGCCCGTGATCAGCACGTCCGTCACTTCCGGATGCAGTTTCAGGTAGGCGGCCAGCTCGTTCGATTCGCGCGCATCGAACTTCATGTCGTCCATGCCGACGAACTGGGGCCAGCGAAAACAGAAAGTGCAATACGCGTGGCAGGTCTGGCCCGCGCTGGGAAAAAACAGCACCGTCTGCGCATATTTATGCTGCAGGCCGCGCACGGGCGCATCGTTGACCCTCGGCACGTTATGCGTCATCTGCCCGGCAGGATGGGGATTCATTCCCAGGCGCAAGCCATGCACATAGGCGTCGATGGCCGCCTTGTCCCGCTGCACCAGCACCAGGTCGCGCAGGTGCGCGTACTGCTCCGGCGGCAGCATGTCGCGGTGGGGAAAGACGAGGCGGTAGATGGGATCGTCAGGGATGTTGTTCCAGTCGATCAATTGATCAAGCACATATTCATTGGTGCGAAACGGCAAGACGTGCGAGACCACCTGCACGGCTTCGCGCTGCTCTTCCGGCAGCCATTCCCACTGCCGCGCCTGTTGAATGGTTTGCCGCGTATACGGCTTGAACTTGGGTGCAGACGGCTCGGTAATGAGTGCGGACACGATCAGCTCCTTGCCTGTAAATGGCGACAACTTTCATGAAATCGGCCGTATATCGGCCAATTCCAGCTTTTTCCTCTCCATGCCAGTCCAGCGCGGCATGCTGTGAAAGTCATCATAGTTCTTGCCCCTAGGAACCAAATTGCTACATATCAACAAGCGGTCGATACGTTGCATGCTGCCTACAAGCAACACCTAAGTTTGTTCCACCGCAATTTGATGGGACTGTCGGCGACGTAAATTACGGCTTGGCAACACATCCCTCGATATCACAAGGAGCTTTCATGAAACGCTTATTCACGGGTAGCCTGCTGTGCCTGGCATTTGCCGGCGGCAGCGTCAGTGCCGCGGTCGAACCAACGGAAAAAGACGCCATCGCCATGGCCGAACGGGGCGCCGCCTTCATGAAGGCGCATGGCAAGGAAGAAATGATGAAGAAAATCACGGCGAAAGACCCGGACTTCGTGCAGGGCTCGCTGTACGTGGACATGCGCGACATCAAGACGGGCATCGTGCTGGCCCACCCGATCAATCCTTCCATCGTCGGCAAGGATTTGACGGATGTGCCCGATGCGAATGGCAAGAAATATCGGCGTGAAATCATCGAGCTGGCGCAAAAGCAGGGCAAGGGCTGGGTCGACTACCAATACAAGAATCCCACCAGCGGCAAGATCGAGCCGAAAACCACCTACATCCTGCGCGTCAACGATGTAGTGCTGGAAGCGGGCATCTACAAAAAATAAGGCAGGGGCGGCGTGCACGCCGCGCGCCGCCTGCGGTTTGATCAGCCATAGCCAGGAGTCAAGCATGCTCAATCAATTACGCATCGGACCAAAATTATTGCTGGCGCCCACCCTGGTCTTGCTGTTGCTGATACTCAGCTCGAGCGGTGCCTGGTATGGCATGGTGCGGCAAAATGCCTCGCTGGAAAACATGGTGCGGGTACGCATTACGCATTTGAAGGCGGCCGCGGACGTACTAGGCGAGGCCAAGCACGTACATGGCAATATGTACCAGCTGCTGTCATGGACGAATGGCAGCTTCGCCAAGGCCCGCCTCGATGCGCTGGAGCAACAGATCAAGGCGCGCCACGCGGCCATCGGCGCCCAGCTGGGCACGCTGCGTTCCACGGCCACGGGTGCCGAGCGCACCCTGGTCGATGCGGCCATCACGGCCCTGGCCGGTTATCGCAAGGCCGTACTGGAAACCATGGAAATGGCGCAGATGGACCAGTCGATCGCCACCAACTCCATGCTCAAGGCGGAAACCCAATTCGTCCAGTTCAATACGCAGCTGGCGCAACTGTCTGCCCTGGAAACAACGCTCAGCAGCCAAGCCCACGCGACGGCCAGCGCCGAGTTCCGCAGCCTGGGCTGGAGCCTGCTGCTGACGGTCCTGCTGTCCATCCTCGTCTCCATCGTGGTGACCATGCTGGTGCGCCGCGCCATGCTGGTGGAAATCCGCGGCATTGCCGACGCCGTGCAAGACCTGGCGGCGGGCAAGCTGATGGCCAGCGCCCCCAAGCCGGGCAATGACGAAATCGCCGCCACGTCGCGCGTGCTGGACCAGACCATCGCCCACCTGAACCAGACCTTGCGCACCATCACGGGCGCCGTGCAATCGATCGACACGGCCTCGCGCGAAATTGCCACCGGCAATCTGGACCTGTCGGCGCGCACGGAAATGCAAGCCAGTTCGCTGGAAGAAACATCGAGCGCCATGGAAACCTTGACGGCAGCCGTCAACAACAATGCGGATAATGCCCAGCTGGCCTGCGAGCTGGCGGGACAAGCGTCGACCCTGGCCGTGCAAGGGGGAGCATCGATGCAGCAAGCGGTGGCGACAATGGCGACGATACGCGCCAATTCGCGCCAGATCGTGGAGATTATCGGCGTGATCGACGGCATTTCCTTCCAGACCAATATCCTCGCGCTGAACGCGGCGGTGGAGGCGGCGCGCGCGGGCGAACAAGGCCGGGGCTTTGCCGTGGTGGCGTCGGAAGTGCGCACCCTGGCGCAGCGCTCGGCGCAGGCGGCCAAGGAAATCAAGACCCTGATCGCCACCTCCGTCACCACCATCGACGGCGGCAGCGTGGCCGTGCAGCAGGCGGGCGACAGCATGGGCGCCATCGTGGCCTCGGTGCAGCAAGTCAACGAGATCATCCAGCGCGTGAAAGAGGCCAGCGCCGAGCAGGCGTCGGGCATCACGGAAGTAAACCAGGCCGTCGCGCAAATGGATGACGTCACGCAGCAAAACGCGGCCCTGGTGGAGCAGGCGGCAGCGGCGGCGGCCAGTTTGCAGGACCAGGCCGTCAAACTGTCGGCGGCGGTCAGCGTCTTTACCCTGGATCCAGCCGCGCCGGCCACGCCCGCCGGCGCGGACGACGACGCCTTTCAAGACCCCGCCATGACGCCACCCCAGGACCGGCGCGCGCTGCACAGTCCGCTGCGCGGCAAGCCCGGCATGCGTAACGCCAAGGATGCGCCCCAACGCCGGCGTGGCTAGCGAGGTAACTCGATGACAGGCGCGCGCATCGGCTTGCTCAGGTAGGGCGAGCCTGCCAGCACGAAACGCCAAGGCGTCTCCATCGCCCTGGAAATGCCGATGCGCGGCCCCGCCCGTACCGCAACCTCATCCTCGCGGGCCAGCAGCATGAACGGCGGCGCATCGAGCGCCAGCCGGTTCTGCAGATGGCTCACACCGAGCGCCTGGCACACCTTGCCCGGCCCAGAACACAGCTGCCGGGCATCCTCGACGCCGCGCCGTTCGCGCATGGTATCGAGTCCCACGAGCGGTTCGATGGCGCGGATCAACACGCCCGCGCCATGGCCCGCTTCGCGGCACACAAAGTTCAGGCACCAGTGAATGCCGTACGAACGGTAGACATAGGCGTGCGCGGGCGGGCCGAACATGGCCGCATTGCGCGGCGTCATGCCGCCATACGTGTGCGAGGCGGGGTCCAGCCGGTCATACGCTTCCGTTTCCACGATGCGCCCGCCCACGCCGTCCACCAGCACGGTCACGCCGATCAACTGGCGCGCCACGCTGCTGGAATCGTCCGCAAAATCGATACCCGCGAGGATTTTTTTCATCCGGCAATTGTACTGCCGCACTGTCCGCAGCACGCCTGGCCCCACCTTGAAAACAAATAAAACTTGATTTTTCCATCATGAGTATCGGGATAGGGAGCGTCGTAAAATGTGGAAAATAGGGGATGGAGCAAGCCAAAACGGGGATTTTTTCCAGAATAATTTGCAGAGACGAACTATTGCCATGCATAAACAGCGATAATCGTCGGGCACTGCACCAGACGCCCACGAGGCTGGCAGCGGCAGTGCGCAACAGAATAACCACAGGCAAGGCAATGATGATGAGAGCGGCAGCGCAAAAGCAGGTAGTGCAGGAAGATCCGGTTGACGCCCTGATGCGTTCCATCCGTATCCCGCCGCGTCCCAGCCTGCTGGTCGACTTGCAGCGTGAACTGGCCGAACAAGACCCGTCGCCGCGCCGCATCGCGCGCATCATCGCCGACGATGTCGGCATGTCCGGCGCCCTGCTGAAACTGGCGAATTCGCCGTTCTATGGCGCCGCGCGCAAGGCCAAATCCGTCGAGCAAGGCATCAACTTTCTCGGCATTAACCAGTGCAGCGCCATGATGACGGGCTTGCTGGCGCGCCAGGCGCTGGAAGCGGAAGGCGTGGAACTGACCCACTTCTGGGATGTGTCGGCCAAGCGTGCGCGCGCCCTGGTATTTACCTCGCGCAAGCTGCGCATCGCCCCGCCCGACATCGCCCACACCTTCGGCCTGTTCTGCGACATCGGCGTGCCCCTGCTGATGAACCGCTTCCCCGACTACGTCAACACGTACGCGGCGGCGGCCAACGATGCGCACAATTGTTTTACGGCCCTGGAAGACGCGCGCCACCAGACCAACCACGCAGCCATCGGCTGCTTGCTGGCACGCAACTGGGGCCTGTCCTCCGACGTTTCCTGGGCGATTTTGCACCACCACGACTACACGGTGCTGGCCGACCCGTCCACGGACGATGCCATCCGCTCGCTCGTCGCCCTGTCGCTGCTGGCCGAAAAGGGCATTCAGCGCTACCATGGCAACAGTACCTCGCTCGAGTGGGACAAGGGCGGTGAGCTTGCATGCCAGCATCTTGGCCTGTCGCAGGAAGAAGCCGCCGACCTGCTCGACGAGCTGCACGAGATGTTCGATACCGACCATTGAAGTATCAGGCGGCCGCGTCCGCCTGTATGATCTGTCCCGGCGCCAGGCAAAGCCTTGGCGCCCGTTTCCGTTTGCCTGACCCGTATTCCTTAACCTGTTGATCGCCATGCCCCAAAATAAGCGCCCTGTCCCCCGTAAATCCGCCAACACGCCTGAAGACAAGGACGAATCCGTCACGCGCATGCTGTGCACGATGGCCCTGAACCTGGCCGAGCAGGAAGACAGCGAATCGCAGGGCACGGTGCTGGCCGAGCAAGCCGTCGAATTCGGCCGCCTGATCCGCAAGGCCTTGAATCAAAAGAAGGATGAAATCCTGTACGACGCCATCGAGCGTTCCAAGTACGAAGACGTGGGCGCCTACCAGTATTTGCGCAGCCATATCGAGGAAGCGGCGTCCATTTCCGTGATCCGCCGCGAAAACGCCCCGGCCATGGAAATCAACGCCTTCGTCGTGCCCTTGCTGGTGCAAAGCACGGGCGGCCTGAAAGAAGCGGACAGTTTCCAGGACCAGGACGCGTTCGAAGCGCTGGTGAAAAGTTTCCAGCAAGCAGAACTGGAAAGCGCCAAGGCCAAGGTGGTATTGATGAGCCATGCCTATGACCTCGATGAAATCGACCGCATTACCTATAGCCATCTGCATGAGATGGTGCGCGAGGCCTATTCGTCGATGACAGACAAGAAAATCGTCGCCACGCCGGGCCTGGAAAGCAGCATCGTCGGCTGGAGCGAGACGGCTTTCGGCCCGCAGGACACGGCCGTCGAACTGCGCTTCCTGCTGGGCTTTGCCCTGAAGCGCGTAGACGACCCGTTCTATACGGAACCGAAGGACGAAGCGGCGCTCGACGCCTGGTTTGATGCGCGCATGGCCCGCTACCAGCAGTGGACGACGGAAGTGGGCGACCTGGTGAAACGCTGCCTGGCGCCGGCCGGCAGCGCGCTGGAAGTGAGCTTCCTCTACCAGGACTTGTTCCACGGCGGCAAGGAACAAGGCATGAGCGAATATGCGATGCTGCAGATGATGTCCGGCATCAACCATGCACTGGCGGAAAACAAGGTGGACGCGGGTGACGTCTCGGTGGTCGTCGGCCCGGCCGATGAACACGGTGAAATGCTGCTGCGCGTCAACGTCAGCACGGCGGGCGGCGCACTGCTGCACAGCGCCGACAAGCCGCTGGACCTGGCCGCCGACCTGCAGGACGAAGTCGACGACATCTGCGACGCGCTGGCCACCATCGGCGTCACCAACTTGTCCGTGGCGCTGAGATTCGATGCCAAGGGGCAACCACTGGAAGCGCAGCCGTACGCGCCTGCGTAAAGGCCGGCAACACGATTAACGCGCGGCCGGCTCCGGTTGGCCACGCAGCGACAGCCACGCCTGCAATTTCTGCGCATACGCGAGCGTGTACGCCGGACTGCTCGACGGCAAGCTGACGATGCGGTAACGCTGCGCGTGCTCACCCAGTACCTTGACGCCCAGCTTGGCGGCCGTGCCGCCGTTGAAGGCGATCGTGTGCAGCCGCGGCAAGCTGGCGGCCAGGGCCACCAGGTCGTTATCGTCGCGGGCGCGGATATTGCTGTCCAGGCTGCCCGTGCGCTGCGCCTGCGCCACCACGTCCCACAATCCCACGCCGTGCGCCAGCAAGCTTGCCAGACGCTCTTCATAGGGCAGGCTGCTCAAATCCACGCCCAGCACTTCGCCCAGCAGCATCCAGAACTTGTTTTGCGGGTGCGCATAGTACTGGCTATGCGCCAGCGATTTTTCGCCGGGCAGGCTGCCCAATATCAATAAGCGCGTGCCGGCGTCGACGACGGGGGCGAAACAGCGCTTGCGCGGGTCCGGCATGGCCGGTTCAACAGACAATAAGCGGGTCAAAAGCGGCATCCTGCAGGATTGGGGACAGCGTCTATTTTACTGAGGCCATTGCACGGGCACAGACATGATGCCCTTGTCATCCCACACCAGTACCTGTGCCGTATGAAATCTGCCTTGCGGTGTGACGGCATTGCCGACGCCGTTGACATGGTATTGGTAGCCCGATCCATAGCGTTGCGCCACGATCGCACGCGCCTGCGTAGCCGTATCTCCATGCGAGGCATGCAGCTGGAAAGCCACGCCAGCCATGCCGAGGATCAGGCCGCAGATGGCAGGGATGCGCAGATCGCGTCGCTTGTAGCCCCTGGCATCGCAGGCGGCCATGACGGCAGGCATACCCAGCTGACGATACAGGTAATGAATGACCCACAATGACAGCACGGCTTCCAGCACCGACCAGATACGATAGCCGGGTGCGAGCTTGAATTGCATCACCGTCAGGGACATCGGCTGCAGAAACAGGAAATCGATCGCCAGCACGGCAGGCACGATCCAGAATACCGCCAGCCAGCGCAGCCATACTGCCGCGCGCAGCTTGCCGCGCACCAGGCAGGCACCAAAGATCAACAAACCGAGATTGCCAAACACATAGGTCCGGCTACCTGTCTGCAAGGTTTCCAGCAAGCCCGCAACTCGCAACACCACCCATGCGAACAGCAACACATAGCCCGCAGACCGCAGAAAGGGGCCAGCTGCTTCCTTGAGCGCGGCAGTGGCCGGATCGAGCGGCTTGTCCTGCGGCCGCGCTGCCCACTGGCGCTGTTCTGCCGCATGGTCATCCTGCTGGCGCTGGGCAATTTCCGCTTCGATGCGCTGGCGCCGTGCCGCATCGGCTCCGTCGGCGCCGGATAGGGCTTGTTGCAGGGACGCCATCGAATAGCGCTGGTAATCAGGGTGGCTGGCTTGCAATGTCACGGATACCTTTATTCCATCTGTACAGTGAGTGAAAACATTTCCAATTGGAAATAATAGCCCAGAATTTCCAATACAACAATTCTGCGGGCGGTTCGCTGCGGGCGGTTGCCTGAGTTCCGGTGTAGAATTTCCAGCCAGAACACCACACAAGAGACCGCCTATGCGCACCATCGACACCCTGCTGGCCCAGTATGGCGAAAGCCACCGCAACCATGTCAATGAATGGGTGCACATCGTGTGCGTGCCGCTGATCGTTTTCAGCTTGCTGGGGCTGCTGTGGAGCGTGCATCCCAGCGTGGCGCTGCTCGG
This sequence comes from Janthinobacterium sp. GW823-FHT03B06, assembly GCF_058796955.1. NCBI lineage: Bacteria > Pseudomonadati > Pseudomonadota > Betaproteobacteria > Burkholderiales > Oxalobacteraceae > Janthinobacterium > Janthinobacterium sp. GW823-FHT03B06. Next base: position 333,203 of record NZ_JBXAJE010000006.1, on the reverse strand, counting down.
CAGTATCCTGGCCTTATACTATTACTACAAGCTGTCGCGCCCGTTTGCGGCGGGCATGCTGGCGATGCTGGCCGCCATGCTGGGCCTGCTGCAGCTCATGCCGCCGCTGACCATCCTGCCCGCGTCGCTGGCGCTGTTCGTGCTGGCCTGGATAGGCCAGTTCATCGGCCACCAGATCGAAGGCAAGAAGCCGTCGTTTCTCGACGACTTGCGCTTTTTGCTGGTGGGTCCGCTCTTCGTGCTGGGATTTTTGTACCGGCGCCTGCGGCTGGCGTATTGAGCGGCAGGCGGTCACGTGGCCACTCGGTCACGCGGGCCCAGTAACAGATTTTTACTATTCGCAACTAGTTATCTTAGGCAAGTGTCCTTATGATAAGTCATCATCTGCCGGTCGACGCAATCGGCAACCAACTTTTGTCCAAGGGAGTCCTACATGAAAGCACCAATTATTGCAGTGGCATTGCTCGCCACCCTGGCCGGCTGCGCCGTACAACCGAACTCGGCAAATGTCTACAACGCGCGCCAGGCGCAGAATGAACAATCGGTTCGCATGGGCACGGTTGAATCCGTGCGCCAGGTAACCATCGACAAGGGCGAAACGGGCACGGGCGTGCTGGCTGGCGCGGCGCTGGGCGGCGTGGCCGGCTCGACAGTCGGGGGCGGCAAGGGCGCCATTGCGGCCAGCATCCTCGGCGCCGTCGCCGGCGGCATGGCCGGCAAGAGCATCGAAGCGAACGCGTCCAACAAACCCGGCCTGGAAATCACCGTGCGCCTGGACAATGGCGACATGCGCGCCATCGTGCAAGACGCCGACGAGCTGTTCCGCCCCGGCGAGCGCGTGCGCCTGCTGTCGGACGGCCGCAAGACCCGCGTCACCCACTGATCTGCTTGCCGGCGCATGCGCTCAGCCGAATGCGCCGGCAGCGAGCAAGGCAGAAGGGTGCAGCCAGATGGCAATCACAGCAGTCACGACGACATACACAAGCACGCTCCATACTTTGATGTGCAGTGAGGCTGGCATGGCGGTCCCCTTCAAAGATGCAATCCGGAAAATATTTACTTGATATTAATGTAAATATTTTCATAAATTCAATATTTTCCAGAAGCACTGCGCTGGCTCAATGCCTGGTGTTTCTTGGCAACACATCGAGCAAGCTCGACCGCACTCGCCATCGCTGCACGATGCCCGCTCGCCATCGCTGCGCGATGCCCGTATACTTGCGCGATGTCCTCTCCTCTCCTGTTCATCATTGCCTGCCTGATCTGGGGCTCCACCTTCTGGGCCATCACCTTGCAGCTGGGCGACGTCGCCCCCGCCGTTTCCGTCGTCTACCGCTTTGGCCTCGCGTCCGCCACCCTGTTTGCCTGGTGCGCCGTGCGCGGCGACCGCCTGCGCCTGCCCTGGCGCGCGCAAAAATGGATGCTGCTGCAGGGCCTGGCCTCGTTTGCCCTCAGCTATGTGTGTACGTATAGTTCGGAGCAATACCTGGTGTCGGCCCTCGTCAGCGTGCTGTTCGCGTTGATGGTGTTCTGGACGCCCTTGCTCAACCGCATTGCCTTCGGCACACAAATCACCTGGAGCACCTGCTGCGCGGCGTTTGTCGCCATCTGCGGTATCGTGCTGCTGTTTTACCAGTCCATCGGCGCGGCGCTGCACGACATCCTCGGTGGCGGCAACGGGCATTTCCTGCTCGGTTTCATGCTGGCCCTGGTGGCCACCGTGTCTAGCACGGCAGGCAATGCCCTCGTCATGAAAGTGCGCGAACAGTCCGGCAATGTGATGCTGACCATGGCCTGGACCATGCTGTGGGGCACCTTGATGGTGGCCTGCTGGGCCATCGCCACAGGCCAGTCCTGGCAGCTGCCCGCGCGCCCCAGTTACTGGATGGGATTGTTGTATCTGGCCCTCTTCGGCTCGGTGATCGCCTTCAGCGCGTATTTCACCCTGATCGCGCGCATCGGCACGCAAAAGACCGTGTATATCGGCGTCGTCACACCCGTCATTTCCGTGCTGCTGTCGGTGCAGTTCGAACATTACCGGCCTGCCCCCATCGAATGGATGGGCATGGTGCTGTGCCTGTCCAGCGTGGCCTGGGCCCTGACGTCGGGCGCGCGCAAGACGGCTGCCGTTTCCTCTCTTTCCACCACTTCATCCGCAAAGGCAACATGAGCACCTCTTCCTCCCTCGCCATCCGTCCCGCGACCGCATCCGACGTGGCGGCCATCTTCGGCATGATCCATGAACTGGCCGTGTTTGAAAAACTCGAACACATGATGATCGCCAAGGAATCCATGCTGCACGACAGCCTGTTCGGCAAGCACCCCGCGTGCGAAGCGCTGGTCGGTGAGGAACATGGTGAAGTAGTGACGTTCGCCCTGTTCTTCCACAACTTTTCCACCTTCCTGTGCCGCAAGGGCCTGTACCTGGAAGACCTGTACGTGAAGCAATCGGTGCGCGGCAAGGGCTATGGCAAGCAGATGCTCGTGGCGCTGGCGCAACTGGCCGTCGAACGCGATTGCGGCCGTTTCGAATGGTCGGTGCTGGACTGGAATGAAAACGCGATCAACTTCTACCAGGGCATGGGCGCGGACGTGATGCCGGACTGGCGCATCTGCCGCGTGGCTGGCGATGCCTTGACGCAATTGTCGGCAGGCACGCCGAAAGCCATTGCATTGGAACCGTCAGAGTAAGTTCCCCAAAAAAAATCCCCGCGGGCTAGCGGCACCGCGGGGTGAACCCATTGTCAAGTGGGAGGGGGAGAATGCAATCAACGGTTATCAATATAAACGCAGCCGCTTGCGATGGCGCAGACCTTTACATTTGCTTACCGGGCCTTACATTTGACTTAAATCTGCTAACCAAGTGTCACCAAGTGTCGCTCGGATGACACTGATTATTTCCGTGGTTCAATCAATGTGCCGTGCAAGCCGATATGTTGTTGCGCAACCCCACTGCCACCCTGCGAATTTTTATAGATTTGGTACACTGTCAGGCAGGCGATGCAGCCAGCAACCACGGCAAAAATGACCATGCGACGCTCCTTGAGTATGCTTGATGGGATCAGGGCTCGCGGCTGATGATGTCCAGGCGAGCAGGGAAGATTCAGTGTGGCATCTGCGACGTTGGGGGCATTGCGCAATGTCAAACGCGCCAATTTGACGGGGTCATGGCGTTTGATATGACGCAAAGTGGCGGCATTCCGCTCACACAAAATGAACGCATCATTTCGTATCCGGGAGCCACATCATGAATGTCTCTGCCAAACCGCTCGTCATGAAGATCTACCGCGCCTACCTGCGTTCCCGCCTGGAACGCTACACGCGCGACTTGCAAGCCATCGCCGAACAGCGCGAAAACGACTTCCAGGCCGAACGCATCCTGCACCAGGCCGTCGTCTCGGTGCGCTCGAAACTGCACTCGCTGTAACCGTGATGCCGTCAGCGCTGCCGGCCGGCCACGGCCCAACGCTCCACCAGTTCGAACAGGCCTTGCGTCAGCAGGGCCAGCACGGCTGCGGGGATCGCGCCGGCCAGCAGCATGTCGTTGTCATTCAGCGCCAGGCCGATGGTGATGCGTTCGCCATAGCCACCCGCGCCGATGAAGGCGGCGATGGTGGCCGTGCCCACGCTCATCACGGCCGCCGTTTTCACGCCCGCCAGCATCACGGGCAAGGCCAGCGGCAAGTCCACATGCAGCAGGCGGTCGCGCCGGCTCAAGCCCAGCGCCAGCGCCGCCATGCGCAAGCCTTGCGGCACCTGCAAGATGCCCGTGCACGTGTTGCGCACGATGGGCAGCAAGGCGTACACGAATAGCGCCACCAGCGCTGGCACCAATCCGATCATGCCCAGCACGGGAATCAATATCGCCAGCAGGGCCAGCGACGGCACCGTCTGCAGCACGCCGACGAAGGCCAGCACGGTTTGCCGCAGCGGCGCCGAAAACGCCGCCAGTACGCCCAGCGGAATGCCGATCAGGCACGCCAGGGCCACCGACAGCAGTACCAGCGTCAGGTGCTGGCGCGTCAGGGTCCACAGATCGTCGCCGATGATTTTATCGAGCAAACCGCTGCGCGCGGCGGCCGGTGTGTTCGCCCGCTTGCCCGATGCCAGCCACTGCCGCGCCACGCCGGCAAAGCTCTTGCCGTCGATTTCCACGGCCGCATTCATGGCGATCATGTCGCCCTCGCTGATGCGCCCCTGCAACCCTTGCAAGGCTTGCCAGGCAGCAGGAAAACGCTGCGGCACGTCGAGCCGGTACAGCAGCATGGCGTCGTAGCGGGGAAAATACTGCTGCGTGTCAGCCAGCACGCGCAAGCCATACTGGCGGATCTTCGCGTCCGTCGAATAGATGTCGATCACATCCACCTGGCGCTGCGCCAGCGCTTCATAGGCGATGCCGTGATCGAGTCCGCGCGGGCGCTGCGGCAGTCCATAGCGCGCGGCCAGGCCCGGCCAGCCATCGATCCTGCCGATGAATTCATGCGACAGGCCGAATGTCAGGGCCGGGTGCTGCGCCAGCTGCGCCAGGCTCGTGATGGATGTTTCATCGCCGCGCATGGCCAGCGCATACGTATTGTTAAAGCCCAGCGGCACGGCCACGCCCAGCCCCAGCGCCGCCAGCTCGCGCCGCATCTGCGTCAGGTCGATGGCTTTGTCGTGCTTGAGAATTTCGCTGGCGATGGTGCCCATGTATTCGGCATATACGTCGATGCTGCCCGCCTGCAGCGCGGCGAGCACGATGGCCGTGTTGCCCAGGCCCTGGCGGTGCTGCGCCCTGACGTGCGGCGCGGCGCTCTGCTTGACGATTTCGCCGAGGATGTACGATTCCGTGAAACGCTTCGAACCCACCTTCAGGGTGCCGCCATCCATGGCAAGGGAGGACATGGGCGCGGCGGAGAAGACTAGTAACAACAGCAAGTAAAACGGCAAATAGGCAGCACGCACGCGGCGCTCCAGGACGGATGATCAATCCGGCAAGCTTACCACCGGCGCGCGCCAGACACCGCCGTGCACCACGCCCGCGCACGGGTTCAGGCCCAGCGCATACGCCAGGTCGGCCGGGCGCGCGATGCGCCACAGGGCGAAATCGGCGCGCTTGCCCACTGCCAGGCTGCCCGTTTCCTGCTGCAAGCCCAGCGCGCGCGCCGCATGGCACGTAACACCGGCCAGCGCTTCCTGCGGCGTCAAGCGCCACAAGGTGCACGCCATGTTCATCGCCAGCAGCAATGACGTCATCGGCGACGTGCCCGGGTTGCAATCGGTGGACACGGCCATCGGCACGCCGGCCGCGCGCAAATCTGAGATGGGAGGTTGCTGTACTTCGCGCAAAAAATAATACGCGCCCGGCAGCAGCACGGCCACCGTGCCATGCCGCGCCATGGCGGCGATGCCCTCGTCCGACAGGAATTCCAGGTGGTCGGCCGACAGGCCGCCGTAGCGGGCCACCAGCGCCGCGCCGCCCAAATCCGACAGCTGCTCCGCATGCAGTTTGACGGGCAGGCCCAGCGCCTGCGCCGCCTCGAACACCGTTTCGGTTTGCGCCAGCGTAAAGCCGATGCGCTCGCAAAACGCGTCGACGGCGTCAACCAGTCCATCGCCGGCCAGCCGGGGCAGCATCTGCGCGCACAGCAGCTCGATATACGCATCGGCCTGTCCCGCGTATTCGGGCGGCAGCGCGTGCGCGCCGAGGAAGGTGGTGCGCACGGATACGGGCAGCTCTTGCCCGATGCGGCGCGCCACGCGCAGCATCTTCGCCTCGCTGTCCGCATCGAGGCCGTAGCCGGACTTGATCTCCAGCGTGGTCACGCCTTCGGCCAGCAGCGCCAGCACGCGGGGCAGGCTTTGCCGCAGCAATTCATCGTCGCTGGCCGCGCGCGTGGCGCGCACGGTGGACATGATGCCGCCGCCGGCGCGGCTGATGTCTTCATAGCTGGCGCCATTCAGGCGCGCCTCGAATTCGTCGCTGCGGTTGCCCGCGTGGACGATGTGCGTATGGCAGTCGATCAGGCCGGGCGTCAGCCAACAGCCCTGGCCGTCAATCAGCACCGCGCCGCTGGCCGGCAGCTCGTCGCCGGGACCGAACCAGGCGATGCGGCCATCCTTGACGGCGATGGCCGCGTCGAGCAGCTCGCCGTAGCCGTGCTCCATCGTGGCCAGGTGGACGTTGTGGATGACCATGTCCCAGTCTTGCATCGTTTTTCTCTCCTAGATGAACAGGTCGACGCGCAATACGGCCGTGCGCTGCAAGGCGTCGAGACGCCATTCCTGCGCATCGTCGGCGTCCAGCAGCAGCGCGTCATGGCGGGCCAGCGCGAACTGCTGCTCGCCACCGCGCGCCAGCACGTGGCCTTCGCCGGCGACGAACAGCAGGGTCGCCGTGCTGCGCCGTACCAGCTTGCCCGGCGCCGTGATTTTTTCCAGCTGATGGCGGCAGCGGTCGCGCCGCGTCATCACATTGAAATCCGTCGTCGGCCCCTTGACCTGCGCCTCCACGGCGGCCTCGCCGGGAAACCACAGCATCGGTTGCGCCGCGCTCAAAACCACCTTGCGCGTGCCGTCGAGCGTCAGCTGCACGCTGTCGCCATCGACCAGCATCAGGCTGCGGTCAATGCCGGGAAAGCTGGAAAACGGCCCGCTGGCCGTGATCGTCGCCAGGCTGATACGCCAGTCAAAATCGTCGAAACCGGCGTCCGGCGGAGAAATGGCGATTTCCGTCGTGCTGCCGCCGCCGTTTTTCCACGGCGCGGCGCGCAGGTATTCCTGTGGGATGAAGGTCGCCATCAGAGCGCCCTCAGTTGTGCCAGGGTGCGCTTGTAGGCGGTGGCGATGGCGTCCTGCGCCACGTGGCGCCCGTCGCGCACCTGCCACTGGCCGCCGCACAGCACGTCGCGCACCAGCTTGTCGTTGCCGCAGAAGATAAAACTGCCCAGCACGTCGGCGATGTCCACGCCGCACAGGTTCACATGCGCGTCGTCGAGCACCAGCACATCGGCGCGGCAGCCCGGTGCCAAAGCACCGAGCTTGCGTCCGGCCGCCTGCGCGCCGCCCCGCAAGGCTGCCTGCCACAGATAGTCGCCCACATGGCGCTGCTCCGGCGTGGCGGCCACATTGCGCTGCTGGCGCTGCAAGCGCTGGCCGTATTCGAGCCAGCGCAATTCTTCCACGGGCGACTGCGACACGTGGCTGTCGCTGCCGACGCCGAAACGCCCGCCGGCGGCGATGAATTCGGCCAGCGGGAACAGGCCGTCGCCCAGGTTCGCCTCCGTCGTCGGGCACAGGCCCGCGACAGCGCCGCTGGCGGCCATCCGCGCCACCTCGTCGGGCTGCACATGCGTGGCATGCACGAGGCACCAGCGCGCATCGACGTCGACCTGGTCGTACAAATACTGCACCGGGCGCCGGCCGCTGTAGTCGAGGCACTGGCGCACCTCGCCCTGCTGCTCGGCGATGTGGATGTGGATAGGGCGATCTGCGGGCAGCGCTTGCGCCACTTCGCGGATCTGCGCCATGCCGGCGGCGCGCAGCGAATGCGGCGCAAAGCCCACTTCCACCTGCCCGCCGCGCTGCGGCGCCAGCGCCTCGATGATGCGCAAGACATCGTCCACACCCGTGCGGAAGCGCGCCTGCTCGGGTTTGAGGGGCTGTGCGCCCAAGCCCGCATGGCTGTACAGCACGGGCAGCATGGTCATGCCGATGCCGCTGACGCGCGCCGCGGCCAGCACCCGTTCAGCCGTTTCGGCGGGACGCGCATACAGGGCGCCAGCCGCATCGCGCTGCAGGTAGTGAAATTCGCAGACGGACGTGTAGCCATGGCGCAGGCATTCGGCAAACAGCTGCGCGGCGATGGACTCCATCTGTTCCGGCGTGATGCCGCGCGCGAAGCGGTACATCAGCTCGCGCCAGGTCCAGAAGCTGTCCGCTACCTGATTAACCTCGTCACCCGCAACCTCCGTCATGCCGCCCAGCGCCCGCTGGAAGGCATGCGAATGCAGGTTGACCATGCCGGGCAAGACATACTCGGCCACTTCCGCGCCGGGCGGCGGCGCGACGCTCTCTGTAATCTGCGTCAAGTCGCCGGCCGCATCCCATTCCAGCAGCACGTCGCGGCGCCAGCCTTGCGGCAGCAGCGCGTGGCGCGCGAACAGACAGGTACTCAACGCGCCACCCATGCCACGGCCGCTTCCATCATCTGGCGCAGCAGCGGCTGCACCCGGGCCGCCAGGTCGGGCCGGTAGCCGAATGGCGCCGCCTCGTCCATGCCAGGTTCATTCATGTACAGGCACTGGCACATCTCGAGCTGGATCGCATGCACGCGCTTGGCCGGCTGGCCGTAATGGCGCGTGATATGCCCCCCCTTGAAGCGGCCATTCAAGGCCACGGTAAATGCATCCTGCGCGCGCGCGATATCCACCACGGCGGACGTCAGGCCGCTGTCGCAGCTGGCGCCATCGGCCGTGCCGAAGTTCAGGTCGGGCAGCTTGCCGTCGAAGAAGCGCGGCACATGCGAGGCGATGGAATGGGCATCCCACAGCACCACGGCGCCATGCACGCGCAGCAGGCGGTCCAGTTCCGCGCGCAGCTGCGCATGATACGGCGCCCAGTAGCGCTGCAATCGGCGCTGCACGTCGGCCGCATCGGGTTCCTTGCCGGCCAGGTACAGCGGCTCGCGGTGGAAGGTATCGTTGGGCAGCAAGCCCGTCGTGTCCTGGCCCGGGTACAGATTCGTGTCTTCCTGCGGGCGGTTCAAGTCGATGGTGTAGCGCGACCAGCGCGCCGACAGCACGGACGCGTCCATCTCCTGCAAAAAGCCGTACAGCTCGCGCAAATGCCAGTCCGTGTCGGCCTTGATGAGGGCCTGCGGCGTCATGCGCGCGGCGATATCGTCCGGTATGTCGGTGCCCACATGGGGCATCGACACGAGCAGCGGGATGCTGCCTTCGTTGAAGCGGAAATCCATGCTTGTCTCCTTGCTCCCGCTTAAGCGTACAGCGGGGCGAACAAATTCTTGCAGGTGCTGCTCAATTCACCCTGCAACACCATCTGCTTGGCCGCTTCGATATCGGGCGCAAAGAAGCGGTCGGCGTCGAAGAACGGCACTTTCTGGCGCAGCTGGTGGTGCACGTGCTCCAGGTGCGGCGAGGTTTTCAGCGGACGGTGGAAATCGATGCCCTGCGCGGCGGCCAGCAACTCGATGCCGACGATGACGGCCGTGTTGTGCGCCATGTCGTCCAGGCGGCGCCCGGCGAACGTGGCCATGCTCACGTGGTCTTCCTGGTTGGCGGACGTGGGCAGGCTGTCGACGCTGGCCGGATGGGCGAGCGACTTGTTTTCCGACGCCAGCGCGGCGGCCGTCACGTGGGCGATCATGAAGCCGGAATTGACGCCCGGATCGCGCACGAGAAACGGCGGCAAGCCGGACAACGTGGCGTCGATCAGCAGCGCGATGCGGCGCTCGGCCAGGGCGCCGATTTCGGCGATCGCCAGCGCCAGCGTGTCGGCGGCAAAGGCCACCGGCTCGGCATGGAAGTTCCCGCCCGAGACGATTTCCGCCTGCCCGTTGGGGCCATCCTGGAAGATCAGCGGATTGTCCGTGACGGCATTGGCTTCGATCAGCAGGGTACGGCCCACGTTGCCGATCAGATCGAGGCAGGCGCCCATGACTTGCGGCTGGCAGCGCAGGCTGTACGGGTCCTGCACGCGCTCGTCGCCTTCCAGGTGCGAGGCGCGGATCGCGCTGTTGGCTACCAGCTGGCGGTACATCTGCGCGGCCAGTATCTGCCCCGGCTGTCCCCGCACGGCGTGCACGCGCGCGTCGAACGGCGCATCGCTGCCCTTGGCCGCGTCGAGCGACAGCGCGCCCGTGACCATGGCCGCTTCCAGCAGACGCTCGGCCATGAACAGGCCATGCAGCGCCAGCGCGTTCGACACCTGCGTGCCGTTGATCAGGGCCAGGCCTTCTTTCGCCGCCAGCACGACGGGCGCGATGCCCGCCTGCGCCAAGGCATCGGGCGCCGCCATCAATTCGCCGTTGACGCGCACCTCGCCCACGCCCAGCATGGCCAGGGTCATGTGCGACAGCGGTGCCAGGTCGCCCGAGGCGCCGACGGAGCCCTTGGCGGGAATGGCCGGCATGATGCCCGCGTTGTACAGGGCGATCAGGGTGTCGACGATCAGCGGGCGCACGCCGGAAAAGCCGCGCGCCAGGCTGCCGATCTTCATCAGCATGATCAGGCGCACGACGGCGTCCGACAGCAGTTCGCCCGTGCCGACGGAGTGCGACAGGATCAGGTTGCGCTGCAATTGCTCGAGCTTTTCATCGGGGATGCGCGTCTTGGCGAGCAGGCCGAAGCCCGTGTTGATGCCGTAGGCCGCATCGCCCTTGGCGACGATGGCCTGCACTGCGCCGGCCGACGCCTCGATGACGGGATAGGCCTCGGCGGCGAGGATCAGTTTGGCGGGCGCGGCCCAGACGGCGCGCAGGTCGCCCAGGGTCATCGCGCCCGGTTTCAGGGTCCAACTTTTGGCATGCTGTGTCATAGTCATTCGCATCAAGGTCTCAAGGAAGCATTGGAAGAATCAGGCCGTTGCGCTTGGCGCAGGCGGCTGCGGTTTCATAGCCGGCATCGGCATGGCGCATCACGCCCGAGCCGCTGTCGTTGACCAGCACCCGGGCCAGGCGTTTCGCCGCGCTGTCCGTGCCGTCGGCCACGATGACCATGCCCGCATGCTGAGAATACCCCATTCCCACGCCGCCGCCATGGTGCAGCGAGACCCAGGTGGCGCCGCCGGCCGTGTTCAGCATGGCGTTGAGCAGCGGCCAGTCGGAGACGGCGTCCGTGCCGTCCTTCATGCTTTCCGTCTCGCGGTTCGGGCTGGCGACGGAACCCGTGTCCAGGTGGTCGCGGCCGATGACGATGGGCGCCTTCAGTTCGCCCGTGCGCACCATCTCGTTGAAGGCCAGGCCGGCGATGTGGCGCTCGCCCAGTCCCAGCCAGCAGATGCGCGCCGGCAGGCCCTGGAAGGCGATGCGCTCGCGCGCCATGTCCAGCCAGTGGTGCACCTGCTTGTGGTGCGGGAACAGCTCCTTGATCTTCGCATCCGTTTTATAGATGTCTTCCGGGTCGCCCGACAGGGCCACCCAGCGGAACGGCCCCCGCCCTTCGCAGAACTGCGGGCGGATATACGCGGGCACGAAACCGGGGAAGTCGAAGGCGTTCTGCACGCCCTGATCGAACGCCACCTGGCGGATGTTGTTGCCGTAATCGACAGTGTGCACGCCCATGGCGTGGAAATCGAGCATGGCCTGCACGTGGGCGGCGCAGGAATCGGCAGCGGCCACCGTCAGGCGCGCGTGGCGCTGCGGGTCCTGCTGCGCCGCCTTCCAGTCCGACACGCTCCAGCCGCGCGGCAGGTAGCCGTTGACCAGGTCGTGCGCGGACGTCTGGTCCGTCACCAGGTCCGGCACCAGGCCGCCCGCCTTGGCGCGGCGCACCAATTCCGGCAGCACTTCGGCCGCGTTGCCCAGGAGGCCAATCGAAATGGCTTCCTTGCGTTCGGTGTGATATTTCACCAGCGCCAAAGCTTCGTCCAGGCTGGCCGCCTGCTTGTCCAGGTAGCGCGTGCGCAAGCGGAAGTCGATGCTGCTTTGCTGGCATTCGATATTGAGCGAGACGGCGCCCGCCATGGTGGCGGCCAGCGGCTGCGCGCCGCCCATGCCGCCCAGGCCCGCCGTCAGGATCCAGCGCCCGCCCCAGTCGCCGCCGAAATGCTGGCGGCCCGCCTCGGCGAAGGTTTCATACGTGCCCTGCACGATGCCCTGCGTGCCGATGTAGATCCAGCTGCCGGCCGTCATCTGGCCGTACATGAACAGGCCCTGGCGATCGAGTTCGTTGAAGTGTTCCCAATTGGCCCATTTCGGCACCAGGTTGGAGTTCGCGATCAGCACGCGCGGCGCGTCCGCATGGGTCTGGAACACGCCCACCGGCTTGCCGGACTGGATCAGCAAAGTCTGGTCGTCTTCCAGCTCGCGCAGCGAGGCGAGGATCTGGTCGAAACAGGCCCAGTTGCGGGCCGCGCGGCCGATGCCGCCGTAGACGACCAGGTGCTGCGGATTTTCCGCCACTTCCGGGTCCAGGTTGTTTTGCAACATGCGGTAGGCCGCCTCGGCCTGCCAACTCTTGCAAGCCATGACCGTGCCGCGCGGGGCGCGGATGGTACGGCTGGCATCAAAGCGTGGATCGGTGTCCATTGTGCTGTTCATGCTGTCTCCTCGTAGGGTGCGAGCGGGCGTATTTAGACCGCTCCTGTACTCCCAGCATAGGTTGTCTATACAACCAAGTCAACAGATTTTCTTTTGGGGTCAGACCCGACGGGTCTGACCCCGGCCCTCATTTTTTCTCGAACACGCGCTTGCCCGCCACCCACGTCTGCAGCACCTGCGTCTTGCCGATGGCGGCTGGTGACACCTTGAACAGGTCCTGGTCGACGACGATGAAATCCGCCCATTTGCCCGTTTCCAGCGTGCCGATGACCTTTTCCTGGTGCGCCGCCCAGGCCGCGTCCAAGGTGAAGCAGCGCAGCGCCTCGGTGACCGTCATGGCTTGCTGCGGATACCAGCCGCCGGCCGGGAACCCCTCGCTGTTTTGCCGCGTGACGGCCGCGTGGATGCCCTCGAACGGGTTCGGCGACTCGATGGGGAAGTCCGAACCGCAGGCGATGCGCGAACCCTGCTTGAGGAAGGTGCGCCACGCATACGCGCCCTTGATGCGTTCGTGGCCCACGCGCTGCTCCGCCATGTTCTGGTCGGACGTGGCGTGCGTGGGCTGCATCGACGGCACGATGCCCAGACTCTTGAAACGGGGGATGTCGCTCAATTGCACCACCTGCGCGTGCTCCATGCGGTGGCGCAGGCCCACGCTATGGTATTGCGCGATCAAGGCTTCATAGCCGTCGAGGATTTGATGGTTGCCCGCGTCGCCGATGGCGTGCACGTTCACCTGGTAGCCGGCGCGCATGGCTTTTTCCATCTTCGCGCGCATGGCGTCGTCCTTGTAGAACAGCAGGCCGCTGGTAGAAGGATCGTCGCTGTACGGCGCCAGCAGGGCCGCGCCGCGGCTGCCCAGGGCCCCGTCGGACAGCAGTTTGACGGCGCGCAAGGCGTACATGTCGCGCGCATAGCTTTTTAATGGGCCGCTTTTTGACAATGCGTCGAAGTCTTCCGTGGTATCGGCAATCATGCCGTAGACGCGCACCGTCAATTTTCCGTGGTCCGCATAGTCGCGGAACAGCCGGTCCTGCATCTGGCCGATGCCCGCATCGTGCACGCTGGTCAGGCCCGCCTGCGACAGCTGCGCCAGCGCGCCATCGAGGGCGGCGCGGTTTTCCACGTCGCCCGGCTTGGGCAGCACGGCATCCATCAAGTCCATGGCATTGTCGACCAGCACGCCGGTGGCATTGCCGTCCGCATCGCGGACTATCTTGCCGCCGGCCGGATCTTGCGTGGCGGGCGTGATGCCGGCCAGCGCCAGCGCGCGGCTGTTGGCCCAGCCCGCGTGGCCATCGACCCGGCGCAGCCACACGGGCCGCGCGCTTTCCGCCGCATCGAGTTCCGCGGCCGTGGGAAAGCGCCCCAGCTTCCAGATTTCCTGGTTCCAGCCGCTGCCGACGATCCAATTGCGCTCGGGATGCGCGCGGGCGAAGTCGCCCACGGCCTGCACGGCGGCCTGCAGCGACGACGAACCGTACAGCATCACGCCGCTGGCGATCGTCCCCAGGCCGAACACGTGGCCGTGCGCGTCGATCAGGCCGGGCAGCACGGTTTTTCCCTGCACGTCGACGTGCAGGGCACCCTTGGCCGCCTTGCGTTTCACCTGCGCGGCGCTGCCGACGGCGAGGAGTTTTCCAGCGTCGTCAAACGCCAGCGCCGTAAAACGCCGCACCTTGCCATTCGCGTCGAGCGTGTAGCCATTCGCATTGTCGATGACCGTGTCGGCATGGGCGTGGGTCAAGGTGCCCAGGCAGGCGAGAACTAGCAGGGTGCGGCGCAGGTGCGGGGTCGGCATTTCCATCTCCAGGTCTTTTAATAAATGAGTGAAAAGACGAGTGTATAGAAATTGGCAAAATGGTCAATCAGGCAGCGTGCGGCGGCCTTACCATCAGCCAGTAATCGCAGCCCGTGACGGCTTCCGCGTAACGCCCCGCCACCACGAAGCCCAGGCGGGCATAAAACGGCAGGGTGCGCTCGTTGTAGGTCTCCAGGAAGCACGCGGCGCCCGCCGCATCGACGGCAGCCAGTCCCGGCGCCAGCACGGACGCACCCAATCCCCTGCCCTGTGCATCCGGCGCGATACCGGCGATCGACAGATACCACGCATCCTGCAGGGCATGCGGCGCCAGCGCGTGCTCCATGTTCCCGACGATGGCCGTGAAATGCGCGTAGCCCTGCTCTCCCAGCAGCACGTGCAAGGCATCCTCGCGCTGCGCGTAGGCGGCCTGGCGCTGGGCTGCCGGCGCATCCGTCGTCCAGATGGCGGCACCATTTCCTACCGCATCAGCCAGGTCGACGCGCCCCGCCTGCTCGCCCTCGGCCAGCGCCAGCGCGAAATAGGCTTCCAGCATGGCCAGCCGCGCCGCTTCATCCTCGCCGCACGCCACCGTGACGGCACGGTAGAACGGGTCGCCGATCAGGGCGGAGGCCAGGCTGCGGGCGGTGCGGGAGGCTTCGGTGTGTGAGGCACGGGACATGATTCTCTTTCTGTTCGTTGTATCTTGCGACGCCCTGCATCTTAACGCAAGCGCCCAAGCCTTGCGCCCAGTCAATACCTCCCCGCCGCCGCTGGCCTACGCTGGCGTTTTATCGCGGAGGTTCCATGGCCAGGCACCATGTCATCAGCACCACCGCGTGCGACGTGTTCTTCAAGCTCGTGGCCCATCAAAAGAAAAGCCTGGGCGCGCGCTTCGACAGCATGATCGTCACCTTCAGCGCCGACGGCCAGCCCGTGCTGGGCGCCACCCTGCGCAACGCGACAAGCGGCTGCGAACTGCACCGCCTGGCCGGCCAGCCCGACGAATGCTGGTGCTGCGGCTACGACGAACAGCTGGAATTCGTCTCGCAAAACAAGGTGCCGCTGGCCCACGCCGACTACCGGCTCACCTTGAGCAATGGCGAAACGTGGACGGGCACGACGGATGCGAAGGGACGCACGGGGCGCATCGCCAGCAAGCGGGAAGAGCAAATAACGATGGTGGAGTTTTTCCCACAAGAAGACAGCCTTCCCTGCTGCTCCGCTGCACCTGCCCCTGTGGCGCCAACGGCGATCATACTTGAGCTACAAGACGTAAAAACAACCGACAAGGATATCGATACATCAGTAAAACAGGTAAAAATCGATAGCATTGCTCGCCCGCTTACCCAGGGTGAAATAGACATGGCATGGATGATTTTCGAGGATGCCGTCGACTATAGCAAAGTCAAAATTCACAAGAGGCCTTATCTATGGCTGTTCCAACCAAAAAACACTGCCATGACACCCAATGGGGAAATGTACTTTCATGAGTCGAGATTTCTGGACGATTTTTCCAATGCAGATAATACCGAGCGTCATTGGTTCATTCATGAAATGGTCCATGTTTGGCAATATCAACTGAAATATCCGGTGGCAATGCGTGGAGCATTCAGAATAGGACTGGACTACAAGTACGTTTTGTCGTCCCAAAAAAAATTAGCCGACTACAACATGGAGGCACAAGGAGACTTGTTAGCCGACTACTACGCATTGAAATACTTAAAGGATTCCTCCGCAATGCGCCAGGAGCAATATGCTAATGACCAAGCAGTTTATGAAGAGGTACTCAATGATTTTTTCATCAATAGAAAAAGTGAAAAGAATTTACCTGGCGGGTATATCGAGCGTACTCCTCTCGTCGACATACCTTGATGCGGGTGCAACATCACGCATCGCCGATGCTGAAATCAATTCAGTGAATGGCACGCCCTGCTTCACAATCTCACAAACGGAAGAGAAACGTAACGGTCAGCCACTCCTGGGGGCACTCAGTATTTCAGACCTGTCAGTAAAACCGGCTACCAAAGTATGGAGCTATGTGATGACCGGAGGAAGAAAAATTCCGCTTTCATCAAAAATCTGCCTTCTCTATGGCGATATTCCACAGGGCGTAAATGGCACGCCTGCCCCTGAACTGCAAACCGGGCGGGTTTACAGCGTCTTCTTGAATGGGCGTCCAGATGATCCTTCCGACCCGACCTATGGCTACAGAGGGAAATTCTGTATCGTTGCCACGCCCGCTGGTGAACGAAAAATCATCGCCATTGGCAGCGACACGCCCGCGTGGAAACAGGATAGTTGCCCGGAGCATTCGCTCATCAGATAGTGCGAGGATCGCCATGCCATATTGTCACACACTGTTATTTCTACTTGCCGCACTGGCGGCTATCGATGCCTCGGCGTGGTCGCGCATCGCTGATGCCCACATTCACTCTGTCAACGGCATGCCGTGCTTTTCCATTACAAAAAAAGAAGAGGCACGCAATGGCACACCAATGCTCGGGGCATTGATCGTTTCCGATCTGTCCGTTCAACCCGTCAAGAAGGTATGGTCTTTCTCTGCACCTCCAGATTGGCCTATTCCAATCCATGCAGATTCGTGCATTCGTTATGGAGATTTGCCCCCTACTGCTACAGGAATTAAACCAAAAATTCTTATTCCAGGACATTTCTATAGCGTATTTCTGAATGGCCGCCCTAAAGATCCGTCCGATCCAACCTATGGTTACCAAGGAAAATTCTGCGTGAGAACTACGGCTGCTGGCGGCCAGCAAATCATTCCCGTCAACAGCGACATGCAGGCCTGGATCGATGAAGTCTGCCCAACGCCCCGCTAGCATCAATCCAACGCTGTTCATACTGCTCGCGCTCTCAAGTATGAACGGCTACGCGCGCTCACGCATGGCCGATGCCGAAGTTACCTCGATCAATGGCGTGCCCTGCTTTAGCATTTCCAAACAGGAAGAGAGGCGCAACGGCCAGCCCTTCCTCGGCGCCTTGAGCGTGTCCGACGTGACGGTCAAGCCAACGAGGGAAATATGGGGGTTTCTCATGACGGACGGTAAGAAAATTCCGCTGTCTTCAACAAATTGCATTACCTATGGGAATATTCCGGCACATGCCGACGCCGTGCCCGCGCCTGAATTGAAGACCGGCAGGGTGTACGAGGTATTTCTGAATGGCAGGCCAGCCGATCCTGCCGATCCAACCTATGGATATGTGGCAAAGTTCTGTCTCGTACAGCAGGTCTCTGCCAAGCCACGCCTCGTCGTCATCAAAAGCGATACACAGGCCTGGATGGATGATACGTGCCCAGCCAGAAATTCTTCCCGATAACGCAAGGCATGCCATGAATCATCGCCACCTTATTCTTTGTCTGCTGGCGACCTTGACGAGCATGGATGCCTCGGCGTGGTCGCGCATGGGCACTGCCGCCGTCATGACTGAGGCTGGCCTTCCCTGCTTCAAAATTGCCAGCGAAGAGGAACGCTCAAGGGGGCCTGTCAGCCTGAAGATGCTGACGATCAGCACACCTGGGCCGAATGGCTGGAAAGATGTATGGACGGTCATGTTTCCCAATGCCTCGTTTGGCGATCCCAGCTATCGTCTGCCAAACAAGGGATGCGTGCGCTATGGCAAGGCTCCCGAGGGGGCAGAGAGCAGCGCTGCCGCGCCGCTGGTGGCGGGAAAAGTGTATGGCGTATCCTTCCTGGGAAGGCCGCCATCCGCGTCCGATCCCACTTCGCGCTACTCCGCAGATTTCTGCCTGCTCGCGGCACCCGCCGGGGGATTCCAAGTGATTCAGCTGACAAATGGCAAGAATACCTGCGCTCCCGAGGAAAAACCAAGATAGCGCGTGCCATTGCATCCGTCACGCACAGACCACGCCTCGCGTTCAAAACTTGGGCGGAACCACCTCAATCGATTCCTCCCCCCGCTTCGCCGGCGCCCTGAACCATTCACCGGGCGGCACCACGTGCGATTCTTTCGGGTCGTCGATGTAGTGCGGCGAGGTGATCTGCACGTCGAACTCGTTGAAGACGTCGATGATGTTCTGGTGCAAGCGGTTCAGCACTTCGGCGCGTTGGCGGGGGACTTCGGCGCTGGCGTAGGCGACGAGGCGGTATTGCACGTAGTAATCTTGCAGGGCCAGCTGCATCACGTACGGTTTCGGCGTGGTCGACAGTTCCGTTGTGCGCGACGCTGCCAGTTCCAGCATGGCGTGCACTTGCCGCCACGGCGTGGCGTAGCCGATGGTGACGGTGGAGTCGAGCACGAAGCCGCCGCCGGGCTGGGCGCGCGAATAATTCTTGGTCGTTTGCGACATCACCCAGGCGTTCGGCAAGGCGACCTCCTCGCCCAGGCCCGTGCGCAGGCGCGTCTCGAACATGCCCAACTCGACCACCGTGCCCTCGCAGTCACCCACGCGCACATATTCGCCCTTGCGCAGGGCGCGCGTGTACATCAGGATCAGGCCGCTGGCGCCCTGGCCCACGATGCTCGACGCGCCGATCGACACCATCAAGCCCACCAGCACGGACAGCCCCTGGAAAGCGGCCGTGTGCGAACCGGGCAAATACGGATACGCCATGGCCAGCGCGAACAGCCAGATCACCACGCTGGCGATGCGGCGCGTGGGCAGGGCCGTGTCCTTGTCGAGCCAGCCGATCTGCAATTCGCCGCTTTCCACGCGCTTGAACAGCGAAGCGGCCGTGGCGGCGATCAGGCGCGCGATGGCGAAGATCACGCACACCAGCACCAGCCCAGGCAAGGCACCGATGATGGCGTGAAAGACGTCGGCCGCCACGTCGAACAGGTAGCCGCTCAGACTTTCGCCCCAGGAGCGCGTGTAAGGCAGGCGACCCAGCACGAAGGCGGCCCACAGATACGTGGCCATCAGACGCAAGCCCCACAGCACGGCGCTGAGCAACTGATACGCGAAGGCGATGTAGTGTTCGGCGTCGAGCACGCGCACATTTTTCAGGCGCACGTCGCGCAGGCGCGAAGCGAGCAGGATGCCGCTGCGGCGCTTGGCCCAGCGGTACAAGCGCGTCAAGCCCATCCACACCAGCCAGAACACGAGCGTGGCGGCCGCGCACACGGCGGCGGCGATCGCCAGGTAGCGCCAACTGCCCTGTTCGCGATAGTCAAACACGGCCTTGCTCAACTCGCCGGCGGCCGTTTTCGCCACGCTTTCCGTCGTGTCACCGGCCAGCAAGTTGACGTCGCCAGGCACGACGACGAACAGCTGCACGCCATCGAGCAGCACTTGCGTGCCTTCTGGAATCATGCGCGTGCTCGCCTGCAAGGGACCGTTTTTCGCCAGCACGCTTTCCAGGCGGCGCTGCGCGCCGATGGCCCGTTCATCGGGCGGATAGCCGGCCAGCGCGGCGCGGAAGACGAATACCTTGCGGTTGGCAAACATCAATGGCGCCGTCTTGACGGGGGCGGCCTGCGACGGCGCGATGGCGGTCGCGGCTTCCGCAACGAGCGAGGATGCGCCATCGTCCGCATGGGCTGCGGGCAGCAGGAAGATGGTCAACAGGCACAACAGGCGGAGCAACGCGGACATGGCAACAGTGAAAAGTGACAGGGAGTAACCATCATGCCATGTAATTGCGGAAACTCAAGCGCCGCACCTACCGTTCAGCTCGCATCATGAAAAATGATGCCCAGGGTGTGGCGCATGCCCGAGCGCAGGCGCGACACGCCATGGCGCATGTTGACGCGGTAACTGCCGCGCGTGCCGTTGACGGGGCGCTGCGCCACGGGAAAGATCACGGCGTCGCCCTGCATCAAGGGCACGACCTCCAAGCGCGACTGCATGCGCGGGCGCTGCTCCGTCAGCACGAACTCGCCGCCCGTGAAATCGTCCTGCGGGCGCGACAGCAGCACGGCCAGCTGCAGCGGAAACACGTGCTCGCCATACAGGTCCTGGTGCAGGCAGTTGTAATCGCCTTCGCGGTAGCGCAGCAGCAAGGGCGTGGGCCGCGTTTGCCCCGCCGCATGGCAGCGCGCGAGGAAATCGGCGTGGCTGGAGGGAAAGCGCGTCTCCAGACCCATGCTGGCGTGCCAGCGGTTGGCAATCGCCGCCAGCGGTCCGTACAGCTGTTCGCGCAGGCCAGCCACCACATCGGGCAGCGGATGCGCCCAATACTGGTACTCGCCCTGTCCAAAGCCATGGCGCTGCATCACCACACGGCTGCGAAAGCGCGACGCATCGTCATACTGCGCTGCCAGCGCCGCGCACTGCGCAGGATTGAGCAAGCCCGGCACGACGGCGCAGCCATATTGATTCAGCTCATCCTCGATCTGCCGCCAATCGAGCGCCCTCACCGTTCGCCCTCGCGTTCCAGCAGCGCCTGCTTGCGTTCCACGCCCCAGCGGTAACCGGACAAGGCGCCATCGTTGCGCACCACCCTGTGGCAGGGGATGGCGACGGCCAGGGCATTGGCGGCGCAGGCGCCCGCCACGGCGCGCGCGCCTTTCGGCGCGCCGATGCGGCGGGCCAGCTCGGCATAGCTGACCGTGCTGCCGGCGGGAATTTCGCGCAAGGCTTGCCAGACGCGCTGCTGGAACACGGTGCCGCGCACGTCCAGCGGCAAGTCCAGTCCGATCGCCGGCGCCTCGACCAGGCCCACCACCTGCGCCACCGTCTGTTCATAGTCAGGCTCGGCGCCGCGCAGCTCGGCTTGCGGAAAGCGGTCCTGCAAGTCGCGCAGCAGCAGTTCCGGGTCGTCGTCGATCAAAATGGCGCAGATGCCCTTGTCCGTGCTGGCCACGAGGATGGCGCCCAGCGAACAGGCGCCGATGGCAAAGCGGATCACGGCGCCGCTGCCGCCGGCACGGAATGCGCCCGGCGTCATGCCCAGCAAGCCGGGCGTGGCGGCATACAGACGGCCGCTGGAGTTGAAGCCGGCCGCATATAACGTTTCCGTGACGTTCGCCGCGCCTTGCAAGCCGGCCTTCAGGCGCTCGCCGCGCCGCGCCGCCGCGTAGGCTTTCGGCGTGATGCCCGTGTGCGCCTTGAAGACGCGGTGGAAGTGAAAGCGGCTCATGCCGGCCGCCTGCGCCAGCGCGTCCAGGTCGGGCAGCTCGTCGCTGGCGTCGATCAAACGGCAGATGTCGGCCACGATGGCCGCCTGGCGCTGGGCCAGCGGCGGCAAGTTCGGCTTGCAGCGCAGGCAGGGGCGGAAACCGGCCGCCTCCGCCTGCTCGCACGTGGCGTGAAAAGCCACGTTGCGGCGCAAGGCGGGACGCGCCGCGCAGGAAGGGCGGCAATACACGCCCGTCGTGCGCACCGAGTAATAAAAGACGCCGTCGGCATCGGGCGCGCGCCGCTGCAGGGCGTCCCAGCGTTCATCGTCAGTCAGGTAAGCGTGTTCCATGGCGAACTCCGTGCAAATCAATAATAAGTCACCAGCATAGCCAGCACCCGCGCGCGCCACACTCCGGCGCTTGCTTTTGAATTCAAAAAAGGCTGGCGGCGCCTGCCTTGCTCGGTGCTAAAATCGGCCATCGCGCCTCCAGCCGGCGGCGCGCCCTGCCCGCGCCCCGGAGAAACCGCATTGGACGATCATACTACCCAGGAAAATACGCCCATTTTCCAGCGCATCAAGGATTTTCTGCTGGCCGGCATCGCCGCCGGGCGCTGGAAGGAAGGCGACGTGATTCCCTCCGAGCAAGCCCTCGTGAAACAATTCGGCGTCTCGCGCATGACGGTCAACCGCGCCGTGCGCGAACTGACCAGCGAACAGGTGCTGACGCGGCGCCAGGGTTCCGGCACCTATGTGGCGCAGCAAAAATACCAGGCGACCTTGTTGGAAATCAAGAGTATCGCCGATGAAGTGCGGGCGCGCGGACATATCCACCGCAGCAGCCTGCAATTGCTGGAACGTACGAAAGCCTCGGATTTGCTGGCCAAGCAATTCGGCCTGCCGCCGGAACACCCGCTGTTCCACTCGCTGATCGTGCATTTTGAAAACGGCGTGCCGATCCAGGTGGAAGACCGCTGGGTCAACCCCGAGTGCGCGCCCGACTACATGACGCAGGATTTTTCCAGCATCACGCCGAACGAATACCTGATGGCCGCCGCGCCCCTGCAAGGCGCCACCTACAGCATCGAAGCGCTGTCGGCGCCGCGCGACATCGCCGAAATGCTGGCCATCGACACGAAACAGGCGTGCCTGGTCCTGCGCCGCCAGACGCGCTCGGGCGGCAAGATCGCCTCGATCGCCACCATGTGGCATCCCGGACACCGCTATCAGTTTGCCGGAAGTTTCACCTAAAGGCTATCGCCTCGATTGAGTAGCACGATTTCGCGCCGACTTTCTCTCAGATTCTCACCAAATCGCGAAAAAAACAGCCATTCCGGGGCAAAAAAAATCCCGTTTTGGCTGTTTCAGAACTTAAATACCCCGAGCAAATATTCGATGCTATAGTTGCCGCCAGAAAGCGCCGCAGGCGTTTATTTGAGCGCGCATCATGCACTGTCAGCCCAGTTCCATCATGCCCCAGAAAGGGATGCATTTGTCGTATTGCAGCCACACGAGTTTCAGCGCATCACGCCGACGGCGCCCTGCGCTGCATCGTCTCGCTCATACGATGCTGGCGGCAGGCATGACGCTTTCCTTGCCGGTGCAGGCGGCGGTACACGGCATGGCGCCAACATTGCTATGGCCTTACGCTGCCGCCAGCGCCACCGCCCTGGCGGGAGTGGCTTGCTGGCAAGCCTGGCGGCTGCGGCAACAGTTGCGCCGCCTGCTGCTGCCCGCGCATGCCCTGGCCGAACAGGACGCCGGGCAAGCCTTGCGCGGCGCGGCCATGGCTGGCTGGACCTGGCGGCGACAGGCCGACCGGCTGCAGTTCGCGCCCCAGTACCAGGACGTGCTGGGCGACAAAAGCGCCAGGCTCGACCATGCACTGGACGAGTGGCTGGCCGAAGTGCACCGCGACGACCGCGCGCGCCTGAGCCTGGCCTTTCGCCAGCATCTGGATGGCCAGGCGCCCGGCACCTTCAATTGCGAATTCCGCTTGCGCCACAGCGACGGCCACTGGCGCTGGCTGCTGGCGCGCGGCGCCGTGCTGACACGCGCCTCGGATGGCGCCGCCACGCAGGCCAGCGGCATCGTCTGCGATATCAGCGAACGCAAACAGGATGAGCAATCGCGCATGCGCTCGATGCTGGAAGCGGCACCCGAAGCCATGCTGGTGGCCGACGTCGAAGGCAAGGTGCACTACGCCAACCAGATCGGCGCGCGCTGCTTCGGCTATCCGCTGGCCGAATTGACGGGCATGTCGTTGGAGCAATTGGTACCGGAAAGCACGGCCAGCCACTCCGTGGGCGACCCGCAAGCGCGGCACAGCCTGCCGGGCAGGGTGATGATGGCGCGCCGCCGCGACGGCACGCACTTCCCGGCCAAGGTCAGCCTGTCGCCGCTGCGCATGGCCGGGCAAGTATTTTCCATCGTCTCGCTGCGCGACATGACGCAGCGGCAACGCGCCGAGGAAGCGCTGCACGCCAGTTCCGAACGCTACCGCCTGATCGTGCAGACGGCCGCCGAAGGCATCTGGATGACGGATGCGGATGGCAAGACCACCTTCGTCAACCCAAAGATGGCGCACATGCTCGGCTACACGGTGCAGGAAATGCTGGGCCGTCCCCTGCTCGACTTCATGGACCGCGACAGCCAGCTGCTGATGCAGCGCCGCCTGGCCAGCCACGGCAGTGCCGCCAGCCAGCCGGACCAGGTGGATTTCCGCTTCTTCCGCAAGGATCAGTCGAGCCTGTGGGGCTTGCTGTCGAGCACCAGCATCCAGTCGGACAACGGCGAGCCGGGCGGCACCCTGGCGATGATCACCGACATCACGGAGCGGCGCCAGGCGTCGATCGCCCTGTCGAACTCGAGCCAGCGCATGGCGTCCGTGTTCGGCGCCGTGACGAACGGGCTGGTGGTGCAGGACAGCCACGGCCACATACTGGAAAGCAATGCCGCTGCCGAGCGCATGCTGGCGGCCAGTCCGGCCGGCAACAGCCTGTGGCAAGCGATCCACGAAGACGGTTCCCCCTTCGACCAGCGCAGCCATCCCGTGCACATCACCCTGTCGACGGGTGTCGCCATGCGCGACGTGCTGATGGGTGTGCAACAGCCCGACGGCAGCCTGTCGTGGCTGTCCGTAAATACCGAGGCCATCCGCGATGAATACGGCAAGGTGGGCATGGTGGTGGCCAGCCTGACGGACATCACGTATCACAAGCGCAGCGAGAGCGCCTTGCGCGAACTCAATGAACATCTGGAAGAGCGCGTGGCGCAGCGCACGGAGCAGCTAGACCAGGCCAAGCAGGTGGCCGAAGAAGCGAGCCTGGCGAAGGGGCAATTCCTGGCCAACATGAGCCATGAAATCCGCACGCCGATGAATGGCGTGATCGGCATGGCGTATCTGGCCCTGAAAACGGACCTGGAACCGCGCCAGCGCGATTACCTGGAAAAAATCCGTTTTGCCGGCGAACACTTGCTGGGCATCATCGACGACATTCTCGACATTTCGAAAATCGAGGCGGGCAAGCTGGAAATCGAGCGCGTCAACTTCAGTTTCGACCACGTCGTGCAAACGCTGATGACGGTAGTGGCGCCGCGCGCCGCCGGCAAGAACCTGGAGTTGCTGTTTGAAATCGACCCGCAATTGCCGGCCGTGCTCGTGGGCGACCCGCTGCGCCTGGGACAAGTGCTGATCAACTACGCCAATAACGCCATCAAGTTCAGCGAACAGGGCAGCATCACCGTGAAGGTGCGCAAGGTGGTGGCAGACGCCAGGCACTGCCTGGTGCGCTTTGAAGTATGCGACCACGGCATCGGCCTGTCGCAGGATGAAATGAGCAAGCTGTTCCAGTCCTTCCAGCAGGCCGACACGTCCACCACGCGCGAATATGGCGGCACGGGCCTGGGCCTGGCCATCTGCAAGCAGCTGGCGCAGCTGATGGGCGGCGACGTGGGCGTCGACAGCCGTCCCGGCGCCGGCAGCACCTTCTGGTTCACAGCCAACCTGGGCATTTCCGACCAGGCGGCGCCCGCCATGCTCGACAGCATGGTGCAGACGGCGGCGGCCATGCGCGCCAGCGCCGACGCGGCCCTGGTGATGCGCACGCTCAAGCATGCGCGCATTCTGCTGGTGGAAGACAACACGTTTAATCAGCAGGTGGCACTGGAATTGCTGGAAGAAGCGGGCGCCTCCGTCTGTCTGGCCAACAATGGCGAGGAAGCGCTCGACCTGCTGCGCCAGACGCAGTTCGACTGCGTGCTGATGGACGTGCAGATGCCGCTGATGGATGGCTTGCAGGCGACGCGCCACATCCGCGCCGACCCGCAGCTGGCGCACCTGCGCGTGCTGGCCATGACGGCCACGGCAACCAGCGAAGACCGCGTGCGCTGCCTGGACGCGGGCATGGACGATTTCATTTCCAAGCCCATCCAGCCGGCCATGATGTACCAGACCATCGCCAGCTGGCTGCCGGCGCGCGACACGCCCCCGCCACCGGCGCGCAGCCGCGCCGCACCCGCCTTCAAGACGACGCTGGCGGGCGACCCGCAGGTGATCGACCTGTCGATCCTGGCCAAGCTGCTCGGTTACAACCCGGAAAAGGTGCGCAAATTCGCCTTCAAGTTCCTGCAGACGACGCAGGATGGCTTTGGCGACATCGATGCGGCCCTGGCGCGCGGCGACGTGCACCAGGTGCGCGAACTGGGACACCGCATCAAGTCGTCGGCGCGCACCGTGGGTGCCCTGGGACTGGCCGAGCTGTGCCACAACCTGGAAACCCTGGCGCCGGGCGAAGCGGCCGACGAGGCAGAACGGGCCCGGCACATCGTCGCGCGCCTGTGGCCCCTGCTGGAACAGATTACCGAACAAATCATGAATAACACCAGCTTTGCCAATGACGATTAGCTACCGCCAAATTCCGTTAAGGCAAGGTATCGGCATCGACAGCGATGCAGCATATCAATAGGAAGACAGGACGATGACTACTGTATCAAACCAAGCAAGCCGGGAACACAGCGAAGCAGGCCTGGCGCCATTGCGCGTATTGCTGCTGGACGACGACGTTTTCATGCTCGACGTGCTCAGCGACATGCTCGAGCAGATGGGCCCGTTCGACATCCGCTGCGAGTCGCACAGCGAACAGGCGCTGGCCACTCTGAAGCAGCACCAGCCCGACCTGCTGATTTGCGACCTGTCCATGCCCGATATCGACGGCATCGAATTTTTGCGCATGGCGGCTGAAAACGGCTTTCGCGGCGGCGTAGTACTGCTGTCGGGACTGCATTCGGCCGTGCGCCTGGCGGCCGAACGCCTGGCCATGGCCAACGGCCTGCATATATTAGGCACCTTCCGCAAGCCGATGGAAAGCGCGGAATTGCAGCTCATGGTGAACTTGCAACTGCAGCACACGGCGCGTCAGGCCGGCGCGCAAGCCTGAGCGCGGAGCCAGGCCGGGAGGCGGGACACGGCGCCGCAAGCCAGCAGGCATGCGGCTTTGCCGCCCTGGCGGCACGCGCTGGAGCGATATGCTGGCGATATGCCTCAAGTTTTTCTGCAATAATCGCCACGCTTTGAAAAAATGGGTTATTATTTCAGCCATCCCCGCCTGCATACCTCTGGTCGCACCTTCCAAGAACATTGAATTTGTGCCCATTGCCCCCATCTTCTCACTGCATTCCAGGAAGCATGGATGGCGAACCAGCGTATGGTGAATTCCAGGCATTATTGATCCCACCCTCATTTGAGGAAAATATGAGCGAAAATATCAAACACATTAGCGATGCATCTTTTGAAGCAGACGTCCTGAAATCCGAGTTGCCAGTACTGGTCGACTTCTGGGCAGAATGGTGCGGTCCCTGCAAGGCCATCGCCCCGATCCTGGAAGAAGTGGCCAAGGAATACGCCGGCCGCATCGTGATCGCCAAGATGGACGTGGACGCCAACCAGGCGGTACCTGCCAAGTTCGGCATCCGCGGCATCCCGACCCTGATCCTGTTCAAGGATGGTGCTGCAGCTGCTCAAAAAGTGGGCGCCATGGCCAAGGGCCAGTTGACCGCTTTCGTCGACAGCAACATTTAATGTATGATGGGCAGCGCTGCGCCCGCAGCGCCGCCTGACTGGATAGACCGGGAAGCGGCTTTGCCTCATTCGTGCACAGCCTTCCCCAATAATTAATCAACGCCACGCAGTCCCCTCCCCTACCTTTACATCCCGTCTCGGGACACTCAACACATATGCATTTATCCGAACTAAAGGCCCTACACGTATCCGCCCTGCTTGAGATGGCGATCGGTCTTGACATTGACAACGCAGCCCGCTTGCGCAAACAGGAGCTGATGTTCGCTATCCTGAAAAAACGCGCCAAGTCCGGCGAACAGATTTTTGGCGACGGCGCCCTGGAAGTGCTGCCTGACGGCTTCGGCTTCCTGCGCTCGCCTGACGCCAGCTACATGGCGTCCACCGACGATATTTACATCTCCCCTTCGCAAATCCGCCGCTTCAATCTGCACACCGGCGATTCGATCGAAGGCGAGGTACGGACCCCGAAAGATGGCGAACGCTATTTCGCACTGGTCAAAGTCGACAAGGTCAACGGCGAATCGCCGGAGATGTCGAAACACCGCATCCTGTTTGAAAACCTGACGCCGCTGCACCCGAACGAGCCGCTGCGCCTGGAACGTGAAATGAATGGCCAGGAAAACATCACCGGCCGCATCATCGACCTGATCGCCCCGATCGGCAAAGGCCAGCGCGGCTTGCTGGTGGCGTCGCCGAAATCCGGCAAATCCGTAATCCTGCAGCACATCGCCCATGCGATCACGGCCAACCACCCGGATATCACCCTGATCGTGCTGCTGATTGACGAACGTCCGGAAGAAGTGACCGAAATGCAACGCTCGGTACGCGGCGAAGTCGTCGCCTCGACCTTCGACGAGCCGGCCACGCGCCACGTGCAAGTGGCCGAGATGGTGCTGGAAAAAGCCAAGCGCCTGGTCGAAATGAAAAAAGACGTGGTCATCCTGCTCGACTCGATCACCCGCCTGGCACGCGCCTACAATACCGTCATCCCTGCCTCGGGCAAGGTCCTGACCGGCGGTGTCGACGCGAACGCGCTGCAACGTCCAAAACGCTTCTTCGGCGCCGCGCGCAATATCGAAGAAGGCGGCTCGCTGACCATCATCGCCACGGCGCTGATCGAAACGGGTTCGCGCATGGATGACGTGATCTTTGAGGAATTCAAGGGTACCGGCAACATGGAAGTGCATCTGGAACGCCGTTTGGCCGAAAAACGCGTCTACCCGGCAATCAACCTGAACAAATCGGGTACCCGCCGCGAAGAACTGCTGATCAAGCCGAACGAGCTGCAAAAAATCTGGATCCTGCGTAAGTTGCTGTACTCGATGGACGAGATCGAGGCGATGGAGTTCATTCTCGACAAGATGAAGGCGACCAAAAACAACGCCGAATTCTTCGACATGATGCGCCGGGGCGGCTAAATTCCCCTGCCGTGTATCGTAGGTCGGATTAGGCCCGCAGGGCTGCAATCCGACAACATTGTTGGCGAAGACGGTGGTGTTGTCGGATTACGCGCTAGCGCGCTAATCCGACCTACGTTGCGCCCGGCGTAAGCACACGCGATCATGCAAAGCCGCTCATTGAGCGGCTTTTTTATTGCCTGCGCCCCGAAAGCGCTATATAATCGACGGTTGCATTATTTTAAACCTGGCAAGTGATCGGCAATCGGGTCAAGAAGCAGGACGACCGACGAAGTGCTGTTTGGCTACCAAACTAGAGAGAAGACCATGAAAGTCGATACCCATCCAGAATACCGCGAAGTTGTTTTCCACGATCTGTCGTGCGATTTCAAATTCGTTACCCGCTCGACCATCCAAACCCGCGAAAAAATCACCCACGACGGTAAAGAATACCCGCTGGTGAAGATCGAGGTTTCGGCTGAATCGCACCCATTCTTCACGGGCAAGCACAAAATCGTCGATACCGCCGGTCGCGTCGAGAAGTTCCGTCAGAAGTTCGGTTCGGTTGGTTCGAAAACCGCAGTCGCAGCAGGCTGATTTTTGCCGCTTTGCGGCAAAACAGGGCAGCTCCGGCTGCCAGAGAAAAGGCAGCCACGGCTGCCTTTTTTGTCTTTGGCCGCTTTACTTTATACTCGCGCATACCCGACGCCATTCGTCGCGTCTTGCCACTATTCTGATACCGATTATCGATGAAGCCAGTCCGCCTTCCCGCCGCTGCCACACTCGCGCTGCCACGATGGGCCTTGTTTGCGCTCGGCCTGCTGTACATCCTGCCTGGCCTGATCGGCCGCGAACCGTGGAAGAACGATGATGCCGCCAGTTTCGGCATCATGTGGACCATGGCGCATGGCGGCCTGAACGACTGGCTGTGGCCCAACATCGCCGGCCTGTCGCTGCTCGATGAAGGCCCGCTGGCCTTCTGGCTGGGCGCCATCTTCATCAAGCTGTTCGGCTGGATTGACGGCGACGTCTTTGGCGCGCGCATGTCGACCATCGGCATCTTCGTCGTCAGCACCCTGTCCGTCTGGTACACCGCCTTCAACCTGGGCCGGCGCAACGACGCCCAGCCGCTGCGCCTGGCCTTCGGTGGCCAACCCGAGCCGGACGATTTCGGCCGCACCCTGGCCGATGCCGCCGTGCTCATCTACCTGGGCTGCCTGGGCCTGCTGCAGCACAGCCACGACATCACGGCCGAAGCGCTGTACGTGTCCCTGATGGCCTATTTGCTGTACCGCGCCGTGCGCTACGTGGAAGGCCCGTCCGTGCGCAATGCGGCCCTGCTGGGCCTGGCGCTGGGCGGCCTGACCCTCGCGCGCGGCTGGATCACGCCGGCGGCGCTGAGCATCGCCTTGCTGCTGTGCACCGTCTTCCTGCGCCTGCCGCTGCTGCGCAGCGTGCGCCACCTGGCGCTGGCCATCCTGATCGGCATCGCGCTGACCCTGGTCTGGCTGTTGCCGGGCGAACTGCTGCAGCCATACGGCCATTCGCCGCTGCAAGCGTGGATGGAATGGAATTGCCGCCAGTTCAGCGCCCCCAGCCTGAAGAGCCTGCAATACTTCTGGCGTGTGGGTATCTGGTTCTTCTGGCCCGCCTGGCCGTTCGCCGCCTGGGCCGTGTATGCCTGGCGCCGCCAGCACCACGTGCTGCACATCGTCGTGCCGCTGACCTTTGTCGCCATGCTGGCCATCCTGGGCCTGTGCCATCCCGATCCCGACCCCAGCCAGCTGCTGCCGCTGCTGCCGCCGCTGGCCGTGATGGCCGCGTTCGGCTTGCTGACCATGAAACGGGGCGCCATCAACGCCATCGACTGGTTCTCCGTGATGGTGCTGACCATCTGCGCCCTCGCACTGTGGCTGTTCTGGTTCGCCATCCTGACGGGCTGGCCGCCGAAACTGTCGCATAACGCCCTGAAACTCATGCCAGGTTTCAAGCCCGAACTGGACTTGCTGGCCTTCTTCGTCGCCGCCTGCGCCAGCGCGGGCTGGGTGGCGCTGGTGCACTGGCGCATCTCGCGCCAGCCAGCCGTGCTGTGGCGCGCCGTGGTGCTGTCGTCCGGCGGCCTGATCCTGATCTGGGTGCTGATCATGACCCTGTTCCTGCCGCCGCTGAACTACAGCAAGAGCTACGCCAGCGTCGCGCACCAGATTTCCGTCCACCTGCCGCCGGGCACTACTTGCATCAACAGCAATGTCGGCGCCGCCCAGCGCGCCTCGTTCGCCTACTACGGCCACCTGCCGTTTGCCAATGTGGGCCAACAGCATTGCGACGTGTTCTTGTTGCAAGACAGCATTAAAGTTCCGGATAACAAGGAAAAGCTGCCGGAACACCACGGTGCGGACTGGATCAAGCTGTGGGAAGGACGCCGCCCCACGGATGACGTGGAACGCTTCCGCCTGTACCAGCGCGTCAGATAAACAGCAAAAAACCGGGCCAGCCCCGGTTTTTTTATGTCCGCCAGACAATTGCTGACTATAGGAAAAGTGTTGCCTTGAAATATAGTTAATTACCTAAATTGAACTAACATTGTTTTTTATATTATAATAGCCGGCTGCGCGATGGCGGTGTGTTGCTTTCCCGCCCGAATCGTCCCCTAATTGACTATGAGATTGTCCATGAAATTATTTGCTACCCGTACCTTGCCGCTCATCAGCGCCGCCCTGTTCGCCTTCGCCTTCAGCGCTTCGGCACAAGCCACCGTGGTCGACCTCGGCGTTGCCAATGGCTACTCGGCCTTTATCTTTGGCAACATCGGCAGCAGCGGCGCCAGCGGTTTTACCAGCGTCGGCGGCAGCATTGCCGCTGGCGGCAATATCTATCTGGACAACTACAATGTCGGCACGAATAAAAAGCCAGGCAGCGCCGTCAATTCGGTCGTTGCTGGCGGCAACCTGAACACGGGCTGGGGCACGCTCAGCGGTTCGGCCGTGTACGGCGTCAGCAACCCCAACGCCACCCTGACGGCGCCACAATGGTTTCCAAAAGACAACATCAGCAAAGGCAATGCCTCCACCCTGGACTTCGCAGGCGCCAAGCAGCAACTGACGACCTTGTCGGGCGACGTGGCCAAGCTGCAATCGAACGGCACCGTGATCTCGCAGTACGGCAACATGACCCTGGTCGGCAATGTCAACGCCGACGTGAATATTTTCAACATCGATGCGTCGAACCTGCATAACCTGACGCTGGACCTGTCCTCGCTGAAAAGTACGGCCAGCATCATCATCAACGGCACGGCCACCGACATCACCATGAGCGGCGGCTTCGACAATTTCGCCAGTTTCGCCAACCGCACGCTGTTCAACTTCGCCAACGCCACCACCACTAACCTGCAGAACGTCGGCATCAACGGCAGCATCCTGGCGCCGCACAGCGCGTTCTCCGGTTCGGGCGACATGAACGGCACCCTGATCGCCAATTCGGTCAGCTCGATCAATCGTGGTCACGTCGCGATGAACGGTTCCGGCTTCAACACGGTCAACGTGTCGGCCGTACCTGAGCCAGGCACCTACGCCATGCTGCTGGCCGGCCTGGGCTTGCTAGCCTTCATGCGCCGCCGCACGCCAGCGCGCGCACCGCAAGCCGCGATGGCCTGAGCTTGACGCCGCATCAATAAAAAACACCGGGCCGCGCGAGCATCCCGGTGTTTTTTTATGGGCGGGCGAAAAACTTATTCCGTGCTCAAGCCCAGATCCGTCGCCACCTGCTTGCGCAATACATATTTCTGGATCTTGCCCGTCACCGTCATGGGGAATTCCTCGACGAAGCGCACATAGCGGGGAATCTTGTAATAGGCGATTTGCCCGTCGCAAAAGGCGCGGATATCCTCGCTGGTGGCCTGCGTGCCCGGGCGCAGGATGATGCAGGCGCACAGTTCTTCACCATACTTGGCGTCCGGCACGCCCACGCATTGCACGTCGAGCACGCTCGGGTGGCGGTACAGGAATTCCTCGACTTCGCGCGGGTAGATGTTTTCGCCGCCGCGTATCACCATGTCCTTCGAGCGGCCGACGATGCTGCAAAAGCCGTAGTCGTCGATGACGGCCAGGTCGCCCGTGTGCATCCAGCGCGCCGCGTCGATGGCTTCGCTGGTTTTTTCAGGATCGCCCCAGTAGCCCTGCATCACGGAATAGCCGCGCGTGAGCAATTCGCCCTTTTCGCCGCGCGGCACGATGCGGCCTTCCGCATCGATGATTTTCACTTCCAGGTGCGGGTGGACCCTGCCGATGGACGAGACGCGCATCTCGCGCGGGTCTTCGATCGACGTCTGGAAGCTGACGGGCGACGTTTCCGTCATGCCATACGCAATCGTGATTTCCGCCATGTGCATCAATTCGATGACCCGCGTCATGACTTCCATCGGACAAGGCGAGCCGGCCATGATGCCGGTGCGCAGCCGGGACAAGTCGTATTGCTTGAAATCAGGATGATCGAGGATGGCGATGAACATGGTGGGCACGCCATGCAATCCCGTGCAGCGCTCGGCCTGCACCGTTTCCAGCACGGCTTTCGGATCGAAGCCTTCGCCAGGAAATACCATCGCCGCGCCGTGCGTGACGCAGGCCAGGTTGCCCAGCACCATGCCGAAGCAGTGGTACAGGGGCACGGGGATGCACAAGCGGTCCCGTTCCGTCAGGCGCATGGCTTCGCCGATGAAGAAACCGTTGTTCAGGATATTGTGGTGCGTCAAGGTGGCGCCCTTCGGCGCGCCCGTGGTGCCGGACGTGAACTGAATGTTGACGGCGTCGTCAAACTGCAAGCCAGCGCTCACTTCGTCCAGGTGCGCCAGGTCGGCGTCGGTGATGCCGTCCATCACCGCGTCGAAGTTGTGCATGCCCGGCGTGGCGGCCACGCCCAGGCGGATGACGTGGCGCAATTGCGGCAGGCGCGGCGACTGCAGGGCGCCGGCGCGCGAACGGGCGATTTCCGGCACCACGTCCTGCACGATGGCCAGATAATCGCTGGACTTGAAGCTGGGCGACAGGATCAGCGCGCTGCATTGCACCTTGTCGAGCACGTATTCGAGTTCGGAGCGGCGGTAGGCGGGGTTGATGTTGACCATGATCAAACCGGCTTTCGCCGTGGCAAACTGCGTCAGCACCCATTCGGCGCAATTCTGCGACCAGATGCCGACCCGGTCGCCCGGCTGCAAGCCCAGTTTCAACAGGCCGGCGGCAAGCCGGTGCACGCGCTGCTGGAATTCCAGATACGTCCAGCGCACGTTCTGGTGCGCCACGATCAGGGCATCGTGCTGGCCATAGCGCTCGGCGATGCCGTCCAGGTAGGCGCCTATCGTTTCGCCGATCAACGGCGTCTCGTGGGCGCCGTGTACATAACTCATTGCTTGCATGCTGTCTCCGGGGTGGGTGGCGCGGCGCGCTCTTGTTATCGTCTTCGATGCAGAAAATTATAGCCGCAACCGCCCCCGCCCTGCGTCAGCTTGCTGTAATGTGCAGCCCAGCACACCAGACACTCACGGCACCATGACAGGCAACGCGCAGCACCCGCCCGAACAGGGCTTCATTCTGACCCGCCACTGGCGCGACACGCCCGCCGGCACGGAGGTCGATTTCTGGCTGGCAACGGACGCCGGGCCCCGCCACGTGCGCCTGCCCGTGCAGACGGCCGTCGCCTTTATCCCCATGGAGCAGCAGGAGCAAGCGCAACAGCTGCTGCGCGGCGAGCGCCATGCCGAACTGCGCCCCCTGTCGCTGTGCGATTTTCACCACCGTCCCGTGCTGGGCCTGTACTGCAAGCAATACCGGCATTTGCTGAAGCTGGAAAAGCAGTTGCGCGCGCACGGCATCGACGTGTACGAAGCGGACATCCGCCCGCCCGAGCGCTACCTGATGGAGCGTTTCATTACGGCGCCGGTAACGTTCATCGCGGAAACAGGGCAGGACGTGCAGCTGAAACCGGCGCCCGGCTACCGGCCAAGCTTGAAACTGGCCTCGCTCGATATCGAGACGACGGCCCATGGCGAGCTGTATTCGCTGGCCCTGGAAGGCTGCGGCCAGCGCCAGGTCTACATGCTGGGGCCGCAAAACGGCGGCGATGAGCTACTCGACTTCGACCTCGACTACTGCGACAGCCGCGCACAGATCCTCGAGCGCCTGAACACGTGGATGGAGCGGCACGATCCGGACGCGATCATCGGCTGGAACCTGGTGCAATTCGACTTGCGCGTGCTGCGCGAACACGCCGAGCGCTACCAGGTACCGTTGAAACTGGGACGCGGCGGCGCCGTGATGGAATGGCGCGAGCATGGCGGCAAGCAAGAGCATTACTTTGCCGCCGCCGCAGGACGCCTGATCATCGACGGCATCGAAGCCTTGCGCTCGGCGACGTGGAATTTTTCTTCGTTCAGCCTGGAAAACGTGGCGCAGACCTTGCTGGGTGAAGGCAAGTCCATCGACAACCCCTACCAGCGCATGGCCGAGATCGACCGGCGGTTCCGCGAAGACAAGCCCGCGCTGGCCCGCTACAACCTCAAGGATTGCGAGCTGGTCACGCGCATCTTCGCCAAGACCGAGTTGCTGACCTTCCTGCTGGAACGGGCCAGCGTGACGGGCCTGGCGGCCGACCGCAGCGGCGGCTCCGTGGCCGCTTTCGAACATTTGTATTTGCCGCTGATGCACCGGCAGGGTTACGTGGCGCCCAACCTGGGCGATATCTCGGGCGAAAACAGCCCCGGCGGCTTCGTCATGGATTCCCAGTCGGGCCTGTACGATTCCGTGCTGGTGCTCGACTATAAAAGCCTGTACCCGTCCATCATCCGCACTTTCCTGATCGACCCCGTGGGCCTGGTGGTGGGCACCAGCGGCGATGAGGCCGATACCGTGCCTGGCTACCGGGGTGCGCAGTTTTCACGCGTAAAACATTGCCTGCCTGCCATCGTGAAACAGGTATGGCAAGGGCGCGAGGCGGCCAAGCGCGAGCGCAACGCGCCGCTGTCGCAAGCGTTAAAGATCATCATGAACGCGTTTTACGGCGTGCTGGGGTCGAGCGGCTGCCGCTTTTTCGATCCGCGCCTGGCTTCGTCGATCACCCTGCGCGGCCACGACATCATGCACCGCACGCGCGAGCTGATCACCGAGCAAGGTTATCAGGTGATCTATGGCGACACGGATTCCACGTTTGTGTGGCTCAAAACAGCGCATACGGATGAAGAGGCGGGCAAGATCGGCCGCGCCCTGGTGGCGCACGTGAACGCCTGGTGGGACGCCCATCTGCGCGAAGAATTCGGCCTCGAGAATGCGCTGGAACTGGAATTCGAGACCCATTACCGGCGTTTCCTGATGCCCACCATCCGCGGCTCGGAAGAAGGCAGCAAGAAGCGCTACGCGGGCCTCGTCGGCAAGCCCGACGGCAGCGAACAGATGGTCTACAAGGGCCTGGAAACGGTGCGCAGCGACTGGACGCCGCTGGCGCAGCAATTCCAGCAGGATTTGTACCGCCGCATCTTCCAGCGCGCCGCCTACCAGGACTATGTGCGCGACTACGTGGCGCGCACGGTGCGCGGCGAGTTCGACGCCTTATTGGTCTACCGCAAGCGATTGCGCCGCCCGCTCGACGATTACCAGCGCAACGTGCCGCCCCACGTGCGCGCGGCGCGCACGGCCGACGCCTACAACCTGGCGCAGGGACGGCCATTGCAATACCAGAACGGCGGCTGGATCAGCTATGTCATCACGGTGGCGGGGCCGGAACCGCTGGAAACGCAGCGCTCGCCCATCGACTACCAGCATTACCTGACGCGCCAGCTGCAGCCGGTGGCGGACGCCATCTTGCCCTTTCTCGGCGACGATTTTTCGCGCCTGGTCTCGGGACAACAGGATTTGTTTTAGATCAATTTTACTGACCTGCGCGGCCAAGCTGAGGTAATATCGGCGCCTGCCGGGCCAGTCTGCGGGCGCTGTACGCCGGGGCAGCGTAAAATACGCCTTGGCGAAAGAATAAGAGCTGCATGAAGAAGAAGATGCCATTCCAGACGAGAATCATTCGCAAGAAGATTTTCCCCGCTGAAATGGCGCATAATTTCACACTATGTTGAACCAGCGGGCAGCAGCAACAGCCATCTGCCCTGCTAATTTTTGAATGAATTGACACCATGACCGAGATCACGTCCCTGAGAGACATCCCGCAAAAAAATATCTTCCGCAAGGGCGACACCTTTGTGCTGTTCGGCGAGCTGTTCGGCCGCGGCTATGTGAATGGCTTGCTGGACGAAGCGCGCAAGGCGGGCATGAATATCGTCGGCATGACGGTCGGCCGCCGCGATGAAAACATGGCGCTGCGCCCGCTGAACGCGGAAGAGCTGGCCGAAGCCGAAGCCAACCTGGGCGGCCGCATCATCAATGTGCCGCTGATGGCCGGTTTCGACCTCGACGCGCCCGCCGGCGAACCGACGCCGACGGCCCTGCTGGCCGACATGACCCTGAAAAGCTGGCAAGAAGACAAGCTGGACTGGGCGCAGATCGAACGCTGCCGCGAAGCCGGCATCGCCCGCTTCAGCGCGTCCGTGGCCAAAGCCATGGCCGAGCTGGATAGCCTGATTCCTGACGGCAGCAATGTGTATTTCGCCCACACCATGGCCGGCGGCATTCCAAAGGTCAAGGTCTTCCTGGCGATCGCCAACCGCATCTACAAAGGCCGCGGCGAGCGCTTCATGTCTTCGCGCGCCCTGCTCGACAGCGACCTGGGTAAATTGATCCTGATGAACTTCGACGAAGTCACGGCCAACACCCTGCAGCACCTGATCGACGGCAGCGCCGCCATCCGCGCCCGCATCGAGCAAACGGGCGGCCAGGTGCGCTACAGCGCCTACGGCTACCACGGCACCGAGATCTTGATCGACGGCAAATACCAGTGGCAAACCTACAGCAACTACACGCAAGGCCTGGCCAAGATGCGCCTGGAAAACGTGGCCAAGGCCGCGTGGGAAAAAGGCATCAAGGCGACCGTCTTCAATTGCCCGGAAATCCGCACGAATTCGTCCGACATTTTCGTCGGCGTGGAACTGTCCCTGTTCCCCCTGCTCGACGCGCTGAAAAAAGAAGGCGGCGCTGCCTGGGCCGAAGAACAGTGGAAAATCTGCCAGGGCTTGCTGGAAGACGGCGTGTCGCTGCAAGACTTGCTCGACCGTATCGCCGCCTACAACGGCGACGCCACCAGCGTGCAGTTCCGCAACTTCGCCGCCTGGCCGATGGACAACACGCCAGAGCTGGCCGACGTCATGATCGGCACCTCGGACGACATCACCAAGCTGCACAAGGACCGCAAGGAACTGATCACCGACCACCTGAGCTCGCTGGTGCTGGAAGGCACGGGCCCGCTGATGTTCCACACCATGTCGGAACCGCCAGCGCCCGTCATCTGGCTCAACCACGACATCATCGCGCGCCAGCTGAACTCGGTTCACAACTGAGCTTGAAACTGAGCTTGATGTAGCGCACACAACCGACGGCCCGGCTCATCCCCGGGCCGTCGGCGTTTCTGCGCGTGCTTTATGCGCGCACGATGGACACGCCGCCATCGGCTAGCAGCGCCGTGCCGGTGGTGAAGCTCGAGGCATCGGACGCCAGGTACAGCGCCGAGCGGGCGATCTCGTCCGGCGTAGCCAGGCGTTTTAACGCATGCAAGCCCGCCACGAAGGCCAGCGCTTCGGGTGTATTCGCCACTGCGCGCCCCATGGGCGTATCGGTGCCGCCCGGCAGCAGGGCATTCACGCGGATACCCGCCGTGCCATACTCGGCCGCCAGGGCCTTGGTCAAACCGATCACGCCCGCCTTGCTGGCCGCATACGCGGCCATGCCGGACATGCCCAGCGTATGACCGACAAAGGTCGAGGTAAAAATCAGCGAGCCGCCGCCGCGCGCCGCCATGGCGGGCAGCTGATATTTGGCGGCCAGGAAGGCACTGGTGAGATTGGTGTCGACCGCCGCCCGCCAGTCTTCCAGGGCAACTTCCTGCGTGGGCCCCATGGGTCCCAGGGTGCCCGCATTATTGAAGGCGATATCGACGCCGCCAAAGCGTTGCAGCGCCAGCGCCACGGCCGCTTGCGCGCACGCCGCCTCGGCTACATCGCCGGCACAGGCCACGGCTTGCGCGCCGCCGTCCGCCAGCTGCGCCACCAGCGCATCGAGTTCCTTCCGCCGCCGCGCCACCAGCACCAGCCGCGCCCCCTCGCGCGCGAACAGGCGCGCCGCCGCATGGCCAATGCCCGAGCTGGCACCCGTGATGATCGCGACCTTATTTTCCAGTTGTAACATTTGCGTCCCCTTCATGTGGTTGAAAGGGAAAAGATAGGCCGGCAAGCCAGGCGCGGCACTCCGCTTCTTGCGCTGGAATCGGCATCGTCACAGATTCTGCAGGCTTGGGCAAAACACACGCCAAGCATAAAACTTGCCAGATTGTGACAAATCAGTGATAATGCGTCTCGCGTTGCCGGGATGGCGGAATAGGTAGACGCACGGGACTCAAAATCCCGCGCTGGAAACAGCGTGCCGGTTCGATTCCGGCTCCCGGCACCAGAACACAGCAGTAGAAGCTCGAAAAATATCCAGGAACCCGCCTTCGTCATAGGAGAGCGGGTTTTTTGTTGTCCGTATTTGTCCATCGGCGTACATTAAAAGCCATGAATTTTGTTGGTACTTTTTGCTGGATTTAGGATTTTCTCTAAAAAAATACCATCAGGGAGTGCGCCATGCCACTGTCCGATCTGCTTATCCGCCATGCCGTCTACAAGGGCACGCCCAGCGGCGACAAGTATCCCGACCTGTACGGCATGTACCTGCTGGTCACCCGTACGGGCAAGTACTGGCGGTTGAATTACCGTCATGCGGGCAAGCAAAAGACCTTGGCCCTGGGCGTCTACCCCCGCGTGAGCCTGGCCCAGGCGCGGCGCAAGGCGGAAGACGCGCGCAAGGCGCTGGCCGAAGGGATCGATCCGAACGCCGTCAAGCGCGCGCAGAAGGCCGAGCAGCGCAGCGCTGCCTTGAACACCTTCGACAAGCTGGCGCGCCAGTGGCTGCTCACCATCCAGCGCAACGGCAGCGCCAGTACGCAAAAGAAAGTCGGCAACTGGCTCGAAGGCGACGTCATCCCCTACCTGGGCAAGATGCCGCTCAACACCATCCGCCCGCGCGACGTGCTGCGCGTGGTGCAGCGCGTCGAGGCGCGCGGCGCGATCGATTCGGCGCACCGCATCAAGCAGCTGTGCGGCCAGGTGCTGCGCTTCGGCGTGGCGATGGACCTCGTCGAGCGCGACGTCACGGCGGACCTGAAAGGCGCATTGACGCCGGTGCCGAGAACGCACTACCCGGCACTGACGGAACCGGGCGATGTCGCGCCGCTGCTGCGCGCCATTTATGGCTACCACGGCCACGCCACGGCGGTGGCGGCGCTGAAACTGGCGCCCATGCTGTTCGTGCGTCCCGGCGAACTGCGCGCCGCCGAATGGAGCGAAATCCATCTCGATGCCGCCGAGTGGCGCATCCCGGCCAGGAAAATGAAAATGCAGCTCGAACACCTGGTGCCGCTGCCGACACAGGCCGTGGCGATCCTGCGCGCGCTGCAGCCTGTCACCGGCGAAGGCCGCTACGTGTTTCCCGGCCTGCGCAGCGGCCAGCGCTGCATGAGCGAAAACACCATCAATGCGGCGCTGCGGTCCCTGGGCTATGCCAAGGAAGTCATGACCGGCCACGGTTTCCGCGCCATGGCCCGCACCATCCTCGACGAAGTGCTGCAGGAGCGCGTGGACCTGATCGAGCACCAGCTGGCGCACAGCGTCATCGATCCGAACGGGCGCGCCTACAACCGCACGGCGCACCTGCCTGCGCGCCGCGCCATGATGCAGCGCTGGGCCGACTATCTCGACGCCCTGCGCGACGGCGTCGCCACGCCGCCAGCGCCAGCCTGACGGCGACGCCCGCCTGGAGAAAGAAAACCAGCGGCGGCGCTGGCAGGAACAGGTGCGGCGATACGCATGCCTGTCGCCTGCGCGCCACGATGGGCGACAAGGCGTGCGTCCACCCGCATCCGCCGTCGTCCTGTTTCGCGACAGCGCCCGCGCTGTTTGATATCGCGTAAGAAAAGCGGCTGGCCCGCGCCTACATTAAAGACCGGGGAGCCGCGGGCGCGTGGGCTGGCGAGGAGCAAGCCATGTTTTCGCTTCGCTCAAACCGGCTTGCCCTGCGGGGCCATCCTCGCTGCGCTCGCCCACCACGCCAGGAGCATCGATGCACGCCGAGACCACGCCACGCAAGCGACAAGGCGGCCGCCCGAAAGGCGACCCGGCCGCCGTGCGCGGCGCCACCATCGGCGTGCGCGTCTCGGCCGCCGAACATGCGGCGCTGCTGGAACGCGCCGCCCGCATGCAGATGCGTCCCGCGCAATGGCTGCGCACCGCAGCGCTGGCGCGCGTCTTGCCCCCGCCGCCCGTCGCCGCCATCAACCGCGAACACTACGTGGAACTGGCCCGCCTGGCGTCCAACCTGAATCAGTTGACCCATCTCGCCAACGAAGGCGGCCGCGTCGCCGTGGCCGACGCCCTGCTGCAGCGGCTGATCGCGGAAACGCGCCGCCTGCGACTGGCACTCTTGGGCGTGAAAGAGCAGGACCATGATCGCTAAGGCCATCAAGGGACGCGGCTTTCGCGGCGTGCGGGCCTATGACCTGGGCAGCAGCGTTCCCGCTAGCATTTCGACATGGCGGCGACTGTCTGGCACGTGGGGAGTCATTTGCACGGGCGTGATAATACGTGTAGTTTTCCGTTTGACAATTTGCTATTCTCGGGGGCGGCTATCGGCTGCGGATTCAACCGGTCAACGACGGCAACCGGCCAGAAGCGGACGATGAATAATCATGATGAGGCATAAAAGGAGTAGCAATGGAAGCAACACGGCTGCCGTCAAGGCAAATGGCGCAGCATGCCAAACGGCCTGTCATCCCGCTGAAGGTGTTCATGGTCGTGGTAGCAATCGGGTTCGGGTACTTTATTTACGCGTCATCTGCTCGGATTTTGGGCGTTACCGGTACTTTGGTCTGTGTTTTTTATGTCTGGACCACCGTTTTGAATCGGCGTGAAAAGCATCGCCTTCAAACCCTGGCTTACGCCCGCGAAGGCGAATCGATATGCCACTTCGCCCGCAGTTTTGACAAAAGAAAAACCGACACCTGGATCATCCGCGCGGTGCATCAGGAATTGCAAGTTTTTCTTAGGCCGTTCATCGCGTTTCCAGTGCGAGCATCGGACTCGCTCACGGGCGATTTAGGCTTGGATGTCGATGACGTGGACGATCTCATAGTGGACGTTGCTTTGCGGGCCGGAAGATCGCTAGAACAGACCGAGCGCAACCCGTATTACGACAAAGTGCGTACCGTTTCTGACGTAGTGCTGTTCGTAAATGCGCAACCATCGGTGTAACGAATCCATCTGTCCGCTTCGGGCGGAACCTGCGAACGATACCAACCGGCCAGAAGCAGACCTTGGGGCAGCTATGCTTTTTTGGATCAAAAAACGAGGATGACATGGTGTACCTAGCACTAACCCCACGAGGTTTGCGAGAAATTTTGGATGCTTCAGAGGCGACCAAGACTCCCGTATGGTGCAGCGCGGATGCATTGTCAGAAGCAGAATTTGCGAAGCTTGAGCGCAGCAATGTCACTCGTTTCACGTACTCTTTCACGGATGCCGACCAAGCGACGATTCAGCGGGCGCTTGCGACTATCGAGGAGCATCACCCGGGCGAACGGGTTTGGATTGAAAGTACTGTGTTCGGGGCCTGAACAGCCCCTTCGACAGTCTGGTATGGGGCAGAACCTGGCAATGACGGCAACCGGCCACAAGCGGACGTAGTGAAAATGAGGACAGATGGTTATGCTTCCAGCTATACAGATCTTCACAGCCATCATCAGTGCAGCGTGCGCCGTTATAATCGCCTTGTATGCAACGTGGTTGTTGATGCATCGGCTGAGGCAACATGAGTCCAAACGCCTCGCGTTTAGAAATTGGGTTCGTCATCTCTTCGAGGCTGTTATGGGCCTCTAAGATTTATAGTGCTTGCAGCGGGGTGCATGTCCGCAGGGGGAACCTGGCAACGGCGGCAATCGGCCGGCCAAAAGCCGACGTTGCCGCCAAAGATGACAACATATTGAATCGACATTGATGACGCCGCGAGAGATTCAAACCCTGATGAGAAAGTTTTGCTACTTCCGCGTTTCAGCGGCGGACGGATATCACCACCTCATAAAAGAGAACGTACTCGACGTGAATTTGGTGGATTCTTTGATTAGGGAATATGTAGGCACGAAGGACGTCATTGTTTACGCAAGTTCGCACCAGTGCGCCTTAGTCTCGTGCACTGAGGCTTACGAGCTTATCTGCGAATACAGGCGCAACGACGCCTCCGCAACTGTCCAGGTGGTGGCATCTGATTTTTCCGGGCGGGTCATGGTTGAGCCAATAGGTACAGGCGTTGGGGAACATCGCAAGGTGCTATTCTGACCTCCGACAGTATCCGGCCAGAAGCAGACGTATTCACGCTTTCGCATATACTGCACTGAACGAAGTGCCCCGGGAGAGGATGATGACTGAGAATAATGCACGACGACTTGCCTTCGCTGGTGCGTCATTGATCGCAGGTTTGATTTTGTTATGTGCGATGTTGAACTTCACTTTTCCGGAAGAGAGAATCTATAGAAATGGCTTTTGGATCTGCTTAGGCCTACTTTTTCTTTACGTGCGAACCGTGCCGAAAAAAATTTGGGTTCCCGATTGATTGGTTCGACTCAACCGCTCCTGCTCCCGGTGACGACAGCATACGGCCAAAAGCAGACAGGGCTGAAACGGCGAATAAGGAAAAAAATGAGTTACGTTGACGACGCGCTATTAGAATTGGATCGCCTCTATTGGCCTCGTACTATCATGGCGAGCTTATCTGGTTTGTATAGGCAGTACGAGGAACCAGAACGACAGATCAACACAATGAACCAAGGGCTAAAAACATTGCCGTTCATTTCGTATGCAAAAATCGGCTCGTTATTTGGATATGAGAAAGACGCAGTCGCTGCATATAACGACGCGGTTAAGTTGGCTTACTCTTGCATTGGGTGGGAGTTTGTTGGACTGTGCTCTGCCCTAGTCTATGGCGCACCCAAAACACGACGTCCTTGGGATGAGTATGTGCAATCCGGCGAAGAGTGTCTTAATGCGTACTTCCTTTCAAACGAAGCGTTTGATGATTTTGAAGCCTATATTTTGGAGCCGGCCAGGAGTGTGCTAGCCGATTAGCCGTTACTTCGACCCACTGAGGATTATGTCCGGTTTGGGGCGTAAGCGGACACCGCAATACAGAAGCAGCCACCTCAAAAAAACGCAGTAGTTTCGGCCATGCTTTTCAAGAAGGTATTCCCTCACTGCCGATGCTTGCAGGGACGAAAATACAAAGTCAAAAAAACTTCAACGCGAGTACTAGCATTTGACGTTTTTTGTACTAGACTATTTGTCTGAAGTCACCAGCAACCGCTCCAAGTGGAATGGTAACGAAGAACTTTTTCTCCAATGATGGTATTTATGATGGTATTTTTGGATATTGGCTGAGTTAACAGAGCGGTTTTCGATTCCGGCTCCCCCACAGAACACTTTAGTTGCACCTGATCAAACCCGCCCATCGCCAGATGCTGCGGGTTTTTTATTGGCTGCCCGTCGCTTTACAAATCGCATACATTATTGAATTTAGCGATATGACCCAGTACTTCTTTCTAGAGCGCGGAGCCCCCCCCCCACGGGAAATGGCGATGGCGCAAGCCAACCTCGATGAAGTGTTGGGTGAGCACCTCGACCTCATCGAGCACTAACTGACACATGCAGTCATCGATCCCAACTGGCGGGCCTGCAACCGCACTGGGCCCCTACCGGCCAGAAAGCAAATGATGCAGTACTGCGAAAATTACTCGAATGAGATACGGAATGGAGTTCCGAGAAAGCCGAGAAATTTGCAGGAATCAAATCCATGATAAAAGAAACTAAAAGGACACGAAATAGCCTCTTGGGCCGTTACTCCCCACTAGAAGTGACGTACGCATCGCTCTGACTCTGTCGCTAGTTATTGCTATGCTGAATCACTGCCTCATTGAACGTACCTCCCTGAAGATCGCATTGCGCCCTTAGCCAGAACGATGAGCTTCCGCGAGTATCAAATAATCCAGTCATCGTCACAATCTCTGAATCACTGAAACTACCTGATGCTTGATTCCAGTTGCGAAGCGTGCCATAGGATGTGTTTCCCGGTGGAGAAATCTTTCTTTGGACATCAACCCGACATAGCTCAAGCAGCTCAGCCT
Organism: Janthinobacterium sp. GW823-FHT03B06; assembly: GCF_058796955.1. NCBI lineage: Bacteria > Pseudomonadati > Pseudomonadota > Betaproteobacteria > Burkholderiales > Oxalobacteraceae > Janthinobacterium > Janthinobacterium sp. GW823-FHT03B06. Next base: position 288,226 of record NZ_JBXAJE010000006.1, on the reverse strand, counting down.
TCTTGAGAGGTCTTGCTAGCTCAACTTGGCTAATGACACACTGGCGGGTCCTTTGGATTTCGTCCACAACATCCTTACGCCCAGTGTCAGACTTCAAATCCGTTTGCTTTAACAGAATACCAATCTGCGTATCCACTGCTTCAGACACCTCGCTACCAAATGAGACAGAGCCTTTTTTGTTTGCAAAATCCACGGCAGCCTTGTATACGTCGGCAGACTTGGTATCCATACCAAGTCCACAAAGCTTCAGCGCTCTGTTTATCGGATCATCAGAAGAAACACGCTGCCCAGCACAGCCGCCGAGAATCGTTCCGAGAAGAAGCAAGACAAGTATTTTACGCATAGACATCCCTTAAAAACTGAATCAAATATTTCCTTGAGGAATAACGAATTTCCATGTGGACTGGTTGACATGATTGATATACGGCAAGAAAAACCTTTCTTTCGGCTTACCTCGAATGCCGTGCGCATAAGCGTGAGGGTTCTGCTACTGCGTAAATTTCTTTACCGTTATGGATCACGCGAATGCCTATGTTATTGCTCGTGATGATCCTCCTGAACCTTGATCCGCTCGTGCGCCGTCCGCGCAGATCAACGTTCTTCGCGATAGTAATCGCAGCCCTCGAACGTGGTGCGCAGCGCCTGCTGCAGCTGGGCGTAGCGCTCGGGCGTCAAGTTGAAACGCACGTCGATCTGGCCGTCGTCATCCATCTGCATGGCGGCCTCGGCATCCATCTGCACGGACAGGCGGTTCGGATGCAGGATCACGGCGTGCATGTGGCCATACCACGCAAATTCCTGGCCGCCATATTCAATATACGGTTCGTCCATGCCCGTAGCGACGTCCTGCTCGTCGTATTCATCGGCGCGCTGCAGCATCAGGTAGACGGGCTCGCCTTTGCACGCTGGCGCGGCCAGGGTGGTGATCAGGGCGTCGTCTTCATGGATGACGGACAACTCGGTGGCGGTAAATCCTGCGGACATGGCATGCTTTCAACAAATAATTGGATGACGCCACCATAGCGCAAAAGCGCCGCGCACGACATAGGGCGCGGCGAATAAAGCGTGCCGCCCCAGAAACGCATGGCCGCCTATAATTGCCGCTCCAACCAATTCACAGGAGACCGTCTTGACCGCCGCATCGCCCTACACCACCCGCCTGGCCATTCCCTCCATCGCCACCTATCAGCAGCTGCGCGTCGCCGCCGGGCTGAGCGCGAAAACCGCGGAGGCGGCGGCCAAGGGCTTGCCGAATTCCCTGTTTGCCGTGCAAGTGCTGCATGGCGACGAGGTCGTCGGCATGGGCAGGGTCATCGGCGATGGCGGCTGTTTTTACCAGGTCGTCGATATCGCCGTGCTGCCGGCCCACCAGGGCAAGGGCTTGGGCAAGCTGATCATGCGCGAAATCCGCCAGTTCATCGACAGCGACGTGCCGGAAAGCGCGTACGTCTGCCTGATCGCCGATGGCCAGGCGCAAGACCTGTACGCGCAGTTCGGTTTCAAGCACACGGCGCCCGCCTCCGTCGGCATGGCGCTGAAGCGCTAGGCGCCCGATGCCGGTCTGGCTGCTGTGCTGCATGGTGCTGGCGCTGCTGTTGAGCGCTGCCGCCTGGCGCGCCGAGCGCGCACGGCAACGGCGCGGGCGCACGACACGCTGGCTGTGGCTGGCGGCCATCGCCGCGTCCGTCATCTTGCCCCTGGCGTGGCTGCCCGGCGTGCTGAAGGCCATGCCGGCGGAGCAGGCGCAGCTGAAACTGGGCTGGTTTGCCTTATCGAGCGGCATACTCTTGCTGCTGGCGCTACGCAGCATCTGGCTGCTGTCGCACCAGCGGCGCTGGCAGAAAACATCGCTGCTGGGCACGCCAGTGTACTTGAGCGGCGGCATCGGCCCCTGCGTGGCGGGACTGCTGCGGCCGCGCATCGTGATGCCCGTCTGGCTGCAACTGATTCCTCCCCAACAACAAGCGCTGCTGCTGGCGCATGCACAATGCCGGCTGGCCACGCGCGATCCGCAGTTGCTGGCCCTGGCCTACGGCTTGATCGTGATCATGCCGTGGAATGTGCCCCTGTGGTGGCAGCTGCACCGGCTGCGCTTTGCCATCGAGGTCGATTGCGATGCGCGCATGCTGGCACGCGGCCACGCGCTGCACGACTATGCCTTCGTCCTGCGCCGGCACGGCCAGTATTATTCGGGCTTGACGGGCGCCTCGCCCATCGTGCTGAACGATCCGCTGGCGCTGCGCCGGCGGCGTCATCTGATGGCCAGATTTACCCGGGACCGGGCGGCGAACTTGCTATAGTAGCGGCAACGCCGCGCGGCATGCCCGCGATCCCGGCTTCCCCCTTAGAAATCAGAGAGATACCATGCTTTACCTGCTTGCCATCGTGATCGTCATCGCCCTGCTGTACCACGTCTTCAGCGGCCGCACGCCCGTCAAACCGCTGCACAAGCCACTCGTGTCCGTGCGCCAGTACGTGCCGGCGATCCCTGCGGGCGCACCGGCGCACCACTGGAGCGACGAGGGGCGCTTTGCGTCGGAAGTGGAAAACGAAGCGATGTACCAACCCGCCATCGCCAGGCTGGCCGGCGAACACGGCCCCGGCAACGCGGAAGAAAAATGCCTGGCCCTGCTCGTCTGCGACGATGCCAATCCGTTCCAGGACAAGGCCATCGCCGTCTTCATCGACGGCCTGCTGGTGGGCTACCTGTCGCACAACGACGCCCTGCGCCTGCGCCGCAACCTGGGCCGCATGGATCTGGTGGGCCAGCTGACCTCGTGCGACGCCGTCATCCGCGGCGGCGGCCTGTGGAACGGCAAGCGCCTGTCGTACGCCGTCTGGCTGGACTTGCAGCCGTACAACTAATGATCGCTATAGCGCGCGCGCCAGCCTGACGGCCCGCGTGGCAATAAAGCTGGGCAGGAATTTTTCAATTTCAAAGCGCGGGTGGGGATGCATTTCCTCGTGGTAACCGGCCAGCACGAAGCCCGCCGCCAGCTGGCCGCCGATCTGGCTGTCCAGGCCGTGGCCGAAGACCAGCGCCTCGCCCTTTTCCATGCGCGCCGCCAGCGCATCGGCATCCATATCCTCCACATCCGAATACGGCAGCACGAAACGTGGCCGTATCAAGCCCTGCTGTGCCCATTGCGGATCGCGGTCGCCGATGAAGACGGCTGGGTTAAAGAAACTGCTCAGCAGCACGCCGCCATCGGCCAGCACGCGCGCGCATTCGCGCCACACGGGGGCGATATCGGGCACGTACTGGTTCGACACGGGGTGGATGATGACATCGAAGCTGGCGTCGGCAAAGCAGGCCAGATCGCGCATATCGCCCTGGACGGTGGCCAGTTGCAAGCCGTCGCGTTCGGCCACCATGCGGTCTTGCGCCAGTTGCTGTTCAGACAGATCGAAGACGGTGACGTGCGCGCCGGCGGCAGCCAGCACGGGCGCCTGCTGCCCGCCGGCACCGGCCAGGCACAGGATGCGCTTGCCGCGCACCTCGCCCAGCCAGCCGGCTGGCAAGGGACCGGGCGTCAGATGGATTTGCCACTGCCCGGCACGGGCCGCGGCGATGGTGGCGCTGTCGACGGGTTGCGACCACGGGCTGTTCCGTGCAGCCTGGGCATCCCAGGCTTGCTGATTGTGCTGCAAGAAGTTGTTACCGTTATTACCTAAAGGCATCGTCATCCTTTCAGAAAAACAGGACGCGAATGTAGCATGACTCCAGGCAAGGCGCCACACTGCGCGTGCTGGCCGAAAAGAATACGAGAAGGCCTGGAAGCCCGAGAAGTGAACTCCCGCCACGGCCAGCGTTGTTGCGTCACACAAAGAAGTGCCGGACAGATGGCGCCGGCGCCGATGCAGACCACTGGAAGGGCAAGGAGTTCAAGGCCATTATGGCTGGTGGCGGACCCCGCATTTTGATGCACATCAAACAGCTCGCAATCTCCTGGCTATCGCCTTGCGAAAGGCCCTCGCCCGTGTTTTTTTGACCCACGTCAAGCCCCGCATAAGAAAACCGCCCGCCGGCACGGCAATGCTGGACTTGCCCGTGTTGCCGTTCTAGCCTTGTTGCCACCCTGACTAGCGAATGACACCATGGCTTACAAATCCATCCTCGTCCACGCCAACCTGTCGCGCCATGCGCCGCAGCGCATCGCCATCGCGGCGCGGCTGGCGCACACGCACCAGGCGCACCTGATCGGCGCCGCCATGACGGGCGTGTCGCGCTTTACCCTGGAAAACAACCGCGGCATGCGCGGCGGCGCCGTGGCGGCGCAGATCAATGCCCTGCACGGACAGGCGGAGCAGGCGCTGGACCAGTTTGAAACGCTGGCGCGCCAGGCCGGCGCCGTTTCGCTCGAGCGGCGCCTGATCGAAGACGACGAGGATGGCGGCCTGGCCGTCAGCGCCCGCTACAGCGACTTGACGGTGCTCAGCCAGCACGACGCCAGCGAAGCGCTGCCCGGCGCCATGAGCGACCTGGTGCCCTACGTCATGCTGAACGCGGCCCGTCCCGTGCTGATCGTGCCGCGCAGCGGTCAATTCGCGCAAGTGGACAACACCGTGGTGGTGGCCTGGGATGGCAGCATGGAAGCGACGCGCGCCATCGGCCACGCCCTGCCGCTGCTGCGCGCGGCGCGCCTGGTGGTGCTGGCCCTGCTGCACCCGCCGGCCGGCCACGCACAGCCGGCCCGCCATCCGGGCGCCGACATCGCCGCCTACCTGAGCCGCCATGGCGTGCCCGTCGAGGTGCGCCCCGCCGTCACCACGGGCGACGTCGGCGCGGCGCTGCTGGCCATGACGGCCGAAGTGCATGCGGACCTGCTGGTCATGGGCGGCTACGGCCACGCCCGCTTCCGCGAAATCCTGCTGGGCGGCGTGACGGAAACGGTGCTGCGCCAGATGACCTTGCCCGTGCTGATGGCGCACTGAGATCCCGCGCGCCACGTTCTGTTGCACAATGGCTATACTTGCCTGATTTTCCATATCAAGGCAATGTAGATGAAGCAACAAATGATCAATTGGGGCAGCAGCCTGGCGCCGTTCGGCAGTGAACTGCTGTGGACCGCCCTGCCATCGATGCTGCTGTATGGCATGCTCGGCTTTGTGCTGGCGCTCGGCATCTGCTACCAGCTGGCCAGAAAATGCCTGCTCGTGCGCCGTCCGCGCGCCTGGCATGTGGCCGCCAAGCTCAGCTATGTGTTGATCCTGCTCGCGCTGCCGCTCCTCGGCGGCGGGTTTGGCGCCGTGCACAGCGCACACCGCATGGTCAATCAGGCCCTCGAGCACGACCTGCAGCCGGTGGTCGAAGCGCAGATGCCGGCGCTGCGCGTCTACCTGGAGCAGCAGGTCAAGCTGATCGCCCCGGGCCAGCCCATCAGCGTGCGCAGCCTGCTCGAACCCTACGTGCAAGGCATGTATTACCAGCCCACGTCCAGCAGCTACTGGGAACGCAGCAAGGCGCACTGGATCAATGAATTCATCCTGCGCCGCGGCAGCGTGCTGCTGACGCAAGTGCTGCAGGAACAGCTGATCGCCAGGGTCGGCCTGCTCGGCGAAGCGCTCAAGGGCGCCAACTTCCGTGGCCAGGCGACGGGCGAGCTGGCCGCGCTGGGCACCGACCTGGCCGTGCGCCTGACCACCGACGTGGCGCGCCAGGCCGACTTCAGCAAACTCGACAAGTCAGTGCCGATGATTTTCGTCGACGCCATCAAGCGCCAGGCCGGCGCGTATTTCAATTCGCTCAAGATCACGCTGGGCCTGTTCGCGCTGGTCGCGCTGCTGCTGGTATGGGGCGAGATCATGCTGTACCGCCACTATTACCTGCGCCGCCATCCGGCCGCCACGGCCCTGCCCGTGCAACCGACGTAAAAAAGCCGCCCCTCCTTGCGGATGGGGCGGCTTTTCATGTGCAGCTAACGCTTAGACCTTACGCTGGGCCACTGCGTCGACCACGCACAAGGCCGTCATGTTGACGATGCGGCGCACGGTGGCCGATGGCGTCAGGATGTGCACGGGCTTGGCGCAGCCGAGCAGGATCGGACCCACGGCGATGCCGTTGCCGGCCGCCGTCTTCACCAGGTTGTAGGCGATGTTGGCCGACTCGATGTTCGGCATGACGAGCAGGTTGGCGTCGTTCTTCAGTGCCGAATTCGGCATGAGTTTTTGACGCAGCTTGCTGTCGAGGGCCGTATCGCCGTGCATTTCGCCGTCGATTTCCAGGTCCGGCGCGCGTTCCTTGACGATGGCCAGGGCGGCGCGCATCTTTTGCGCCGAGGCGCTGTCGCTGGAACCGAAGTTCGAGTGCGACAGCAGGGCCGCGCGCGGCGACAGGCCGAAACGGGTCATCTCTTCGGCGGCCATGATGGTGATCTCGGCCAGCTGCTCGGCGTCCGGGTTTTCATTGACGTGCGTGTCGACCATCACCAGCTGGCGTTCCGGCATGATCAAGACGTTCATGGCGGCGTAGACATTGCTGCCGGCGCGCTTGCCCAGCACCTGGTCGATGTATTTCAGGTGCAGCTGGGTGGTGCCGAAGGTGCCGCAGATCATGCCGTCGGCATCGCCCTTGTGGATCATCATCGAGCCGATCAGGGTGTGGCGGCGGCGCATTTCCAGCTTCGCGTATTCCTCGGTGACGCCCTTGCGGCTGGTCATCGCGTAGTACGTGTTCCAGTAATCGCGATAGCGCTCGTCGAAGTCCGGGTTGATGACGTCGAAATCGACGCCTTGCTTGAGGCGCAGGCCGAACTTCTGGATGCGCGCTTCGAGCACGGGCGGACGGCCCACCAGGATGGGACGCGCCAGTTTTTCATCGACCACCACTTGCACGGCGCGCAGCACGCGCTCTTCTTCGCCTTCGGCGTAGACGATGCGCTTGAGTTCGGCCGGCGTGGATTTGGCCATCAGGAACAGCGGCTTCATGAAGGTGCCGCTGCGGTAGACGAATTGCTGCAGGCTGTCCGCGTACGCCTGCAAGTCCTTGATCGGACGCGTGGCGACGCCGGAATCCTCGGCTGCCTTGGCCACGGCCGGCGCGATCTTGATCAGCAAACGCGGATCGAAGGGCATCGGGATCAGGTATTCAGGACCGAACGACAGGTTGCTGATGCCGTAGGTAGTGGCCACGATGTCGGACTGCTCGGCGTGCGCCAGATCGGCGATCGCGTGCACGACGGCGATTTCCATCTCGCGCGTGATCGTCGTCGCGCCGCAATCGAGGGCGCCGCGGAAGATGTAGGGGAAGCACAGCACGTTGTTGACCTGGTTCGGATAGTCCGACCGGCCCGTGGCGATGATGGCGTCGCTGCGCACGGCCTTGACTTCTTCCGGCAGGATTTCCGGATTCGGGTTGGCCAGCGCCAGGATCAGCGGGTTCGGCGCCATCTTGCGCACCATGTCCTGTTTCAGCACGCCGGCGGCGGACACGCCGAGGAAGATGTCGGCGTCCGGGATGACTTCGCCCAGGGTGCGCAGCGGCGTGTCTTGCGCGAAGCGTTCCTTGTCCGGATCCATCAGTTCCGCGCGGCCCTTGTAGACCACGCCAGCCAGATCGGTGACGTAGATGTTTTTCAGGGGGAAGCCCAGGTCGACGATCAGGTCCAGGCAGGCCAGCGCCGCAGCGCCCGCGCCCGACACGACCAGCTTGCAGTCCTCGATCTTCTTGCCGACGGCTTTCAGGCCGTTCAGGATGGCCGCGCCGACGATGATGGCGGTGCCGTGCTGGTCGTCATGGAAGACGGGAATCTTCATGCGGTCGCGCAGCTGGCGCTCGATGTAGAAGCACTCGGGCGCCTTGATGTCTTCCAGGTTCACGCCGCCGAAGGTCGGTTCCAGCGACGCGATGATGTCGACCAGTTTATCGGGATCCGATTCGTTGATTTCGATGTCGAAGACGTCGATGCCGGCGAATTTCTTGAACAGCACGCCCTTGCCTTCCATCACCGGCTTGGCGGCCAGCGGGCCGATATTGCCCAGTCCCAGCACGGCCGTGCCGTTGGTGATGACGGCCACCAGGTTGCCGCGCGCCGTGTATTTATAGGCATTCGCCGGATCGATGACGATTTCTTCGCACGGTGCCGCCACGCCTGGCGAGTAGGCCAGTGCCAGGTCGCGCTGGTTGGTCAGTTGTTTGGTCGGCGTCACGCTGATTTTGCCGGGGCGCGGGCACTCGTGATACTCGAGTGCGGCCAAGCGCAATTGTTGACGCAATTCTTCTTTTTTATCAGATGACGAATCCATGCTGTGCTGCCTTCCTGTTTGGTCGATCGGGTGTTCCGGATTTTATCAGACCGATTCTTTCAATTAGCTAGGTATTTTCCGCTAGCCACAGTCTGATATCACGAAAACGCATAACCTAGCATTGTAAGGCCGTCCGGCGGCACAAACGTCCTGAACAGGAAAAACTATCAAATTTTAGATTTCAATTAGTTTTTATGATCAGTCGCCGGGAGCACGCCACAGCGGCAGCGCGGCGACGGCGCGCTCGAGATCGTCCATGTCGTCGTCACCCAGGCTGGTGTCAAATGGGGCGGACAGGATGCGCCGCATCAGGGCCAGGCGCGTCGTCGCTTGCTCCTCGTCGATGAAGCGCGTCGTCTCCGCGCAATACCGGGCGCGGCGCAGCACATCGGCGCCGTCATCTTCGCCGTCGGGATAATAATGGCGGCCGATGTGCTGCAGCGACTGCAGCAGGAATTCGATCTCGCGCAGGATGCGCAGCGCATCCTCGCCGGACAGCACGATGCGGCGGTTGGCAGGCAGCAGGGACGGCGGCGTGGCCCGGTTATTCGAAATTGTCATCGATCAGGAAGCCGTAGCCGTCATCGATCAGCATTTGCAGATACGCGTCGAAGCTGTCGGCGATGACCTGGTAGTTGTCGGGATCGTGCAGGAAGCGCACGACCTGCCCCACCTTGCCCGACGCCGCGGGCGTGAAATCGACATACAGGCGCGAGGAGCCGCCATTGTTCATGCAATGCGAAAAACACAGGCGCTGGCCCTGTTGGATGCCCGCGTCGATGCGGGTATCGACGATGCCGGGGTCGTCGTCCAGGTAATGGCCGTAGATATCGGCGATGCTGCGCTGGTTCGCTTGCCGGTCTTCCAGGATCTGTTCGACGGAACTCAGGTAATACGGGTACTCGAACACGTCCGAGCCCAGCATGTACACCAGCACCATGCCGCCGGGATACTCCTGGTAATAGGTGCCATTGTACTGGCCCAGCAGGCGCAGCAGGCTGTCCGGGCACAGCGGATAGGCCTGGCGCAAGCTGGCCAGTTGCGCCGCGCTGGCGCCGCTGGCCAGCGCCAGCTCCGCCAGCGGTTCCGGCGGCATGGCCTGGCGCAAGCCGGTTAAATAGTGGTCGACGATATCCATGCGTGGCGGGCTCCTGAATTGACGGGTCGGCGCAATATAGCAGTTCAGGATACGCGTCCGGCGCACGCTAGCGCGCACCGGCCAGCCGCGCCCCCGGCGCGAAGCGCACGGCGATCAGCAGCAACAGCACCACGCCCCCCGCCATCACCATCCACGCCTGGGCCAGGCTGGACGAATGCTGGCGGATCAGCCCGGCGATGAAGGGCATGCTGCTGGCGATGATGTAGCCGCCGCCCTGCACAAAGCCGAGCAAGGCGCCGGCGCCCGCCGGGTCACGCACGTGGTCCATGCTGACGATCAGCGACAGGGGGAACAGCGCGCCGATGCCGCAGCCGAGCAGGATCACGGCGGGAATGGCCAGCTGCGCGGGCGCCACGATCAGGCAAGCCAGGCCGGCCAGCACGGCCAGCAAGACCGACAATAACAGGATGCGGCGGTCGGGGAAGCGGTGGATGATGCTGGAAATCACCAGTCCCGCCAGCACTTCCACCAGGGTCAGGCCACCGAGCAGCAAGCCGCTGTCGGCCGCGCTCCAGCCCAGTTCCGTATAAAACGGCGGCAGCCAGGCCAGCACCAGCGTGTACGCCCCCGTGCCGATGCCAAAGAACACCATCAGCAGCCAGGCGCGGCGGCTGCCCACGGGCAGGCTGGCGCCCGCGCCGCCGGTCACCTCCACGCGCGAGGCGGCGGCGCGGCGCCACAGCAGCGCGGCGGCCACGGCGGGCAGCGCCCACAGGGCCAGCAGCGCTTGCCAGCCCCAGCTTTGCGCCAAGGGCGAAGCGGAGGCGGCGGCGATGGCCGCGCCGCCCATGATGCCCGTCGTATAAAAGCCCATCAGCTGGCCCGCCCGTTCGGGGAAATGGCGCTTGATGAAGGCCGGCAGCAGCGCCTGCACCAGCGCGATGCCCAGGCCGCCCAGGGCCGCCGTGGCGATCAGCCCGCCGCTGCCGTGCAAGGGCCAGCGCAAGGCGCAGGCGGCGGCGATGATGGCGATGCCGAGGCTGATGCCGCGCGCCACGCCCAGGCGGCGCTGCAGCTGGGCGCCCGCCAGCGCGCACACGCCCATGGCGAACACGGGCACGGTGGTCAGCAAGCCCGCGTCGGCATTGCTGAGGCCCGTGCTGGCCTGGATGCTGTCGAGCAAGGGGCCGATGGCGGCCAGGATGGGGCGCAAATTCAGGCCCAGCAGGATGATGGCGGCCACCAGCAGGGTGGACGAGGGCAGCGGAGAAGAGACGGGGCGTTCAACAGGCATGGCAGAGTAGTCCTTGCCTCGCAGGGAGGCACATGGTTTAATGCGTGACATAATCACTTGATGAAAAGTATCTTAACATAAAGATAGAAATCTATCTTGATGTCGAGATAAATGCCTACACCATGACGGATACCCCGCAAGAACACACGCGCGCGCAATTTGCCGCCGCACAATGGCAGCGCGAGCTGCCGCAGATGGATACGCGCGCCATGCAGCTGGTGGGACAGCTGGGCACGGTGGCGCAGCTGATGGCGCGCGACTGGCTCAATCCCCTGTTCGCCGAACACGGCTTGCAGCCGGGCGAATTCGACGTGCTGGCGACATTGCGCCGCTCGGGCGCGCCGTATGCGCTGACGCCGACGGCCCTGTACGAGGCGGCCATGCTGTCTTCGGGCGGCATGACCAACCGCATCGACCGGCTGGAAGCGGCCTGCCTGATCGAACGCCAGAAGCACCCGACGGACCGGCGCGGCGTGCTGGTGGCCCTGACACAAAGGGGATTGGAACTGATTGAAAAGCTGGTGCTGCTGCACGTGGAGAACGAGCGCGCCATGCTGTCGGCCTTGAGCGCGGACGAGCAGCGCCAGCTCGACCAGTTGCTGGCCAAGCTGCTGCAAGGCATGGCGCAGGCGAAGAAGGGCTAAGCAGCGAGCAGCTGCGCCAGCTCGCGCAGCGCTGCATTGCCGCGCCGGGCCAGGCGCTGCAGGTCGGCAGGGTCGCGGCTGTCGTACAGGGCCTGGACATGCCCCACGCTGGCCGCGCGCAAGTCGATATCGCTGTCGCGGTCCGCAAGCTCGGCGTCGGCCACGTGCCCCTCGACCAGGGTCAGATAGTAATGACGGGGCTTGCCGCGCAAATTGGCGGCAAACTGCAGCACCAGGCCGCTGTCGAACAGCAGGGCACCGCTGCGGCCGCCCTGTTCCAGCAGCACGCGAAACGCGGGCAAAGGCTGCCGCGCCGCGCGCAGGAAACCGGCCAGGTGCACCTGGTAACCGAGGTCCAGGCCATTCGCGCCCAGCTGGCCGCGCTGCAGATACGCCTTGAACGACGCCTGCACGGGCCGCTTGCCCCGGCGGAACAGGCGCTCGTCCTCGTACAGGCACAGCTGGCCGCCGTCGCTGATGGCGTCGAAGCCGCGCGCCACCAGCTCCTGCGCCTCGAAGGTAGCCAAGCCGACGGCTTGCGGGTCGCACAACCAGCCGTGGTCGAGCCAGGATTGCAGTAAGTCGTGGATATCGGAAAGGGGCATGGCAAGTTGCTCGGCAGTGACAAAGGCCTGTATTGTAGGCCAGCCTATAATAGCCGGGCCACACCATCACTCAACGAACAGACCACGCCATGGCCCCACACGACGCGCTTTCCGAATTCGACCTGATCAAACACTATTTCGTGCGCCAGCGCCCCGGCCGCGCTACCCTGGGCATCGGCGACGATTGCGCGCTGATGACGCCAGCGGCCGGCAAGCAGATCGCCATCTCCTCGGACATGCTGGTCGAGGACCGGCACTTCTTTGCCGGCGCCGACGCCCGCATGCTCGGCCACAAAAGCCTGGCCGTGAATCTGTCCGACCTGGCCGCCATGGGCGCGCGCCCCGTGGCATTTACCTTGGCCCTGGCGCTGCCGCAAGCGGAACGCGCCTGGCTGGCCGGCTTTGCCGACGGCCTGTTCGCGCTGGCCGACGCCTTTGATTGCGAACTCATCGGCGGCGACACCACCAAGGGCCCCTTAAATATCTGCATCACCGTGTTTGGCGAACTGGCGCCGGGCCAGGCCCTGCGCCGCAGCGCGGCCGTGGCGGGCGACGACATCTGGGTCAGCGGCACCCTGGGCGACGCGCGCCTGGCACTGGCCGGCTACCGCATGGAACAGGAATTATCGCCAGCCGACCTGGCCACTGCAGGCGCGCGCATGCACACACCGACGCCGCGCGTGACGCTCGGTTGCGCGCTGGCCGAAGCGGGCCTCGCGCATGCCGCCATTGACATTTCGGACGGCCTGGTCGGCGACCTCGGTCACATCTTGAAAGCGTCGCGCGTGGGCGCCACGCTCGACGTCGACGCCCTGCCGGCCGGCCCCGTGCTGGCGCGGCAGGAAACAGGCCTGCGCCGCCGCTACACGGCCGCCGGCGGCGACGACTATGAACTGTGCTTCACGGCGCCCGCATCGTCGCGCGACGCCATCGCCGCACTGGCGATCAGCTGCGGCACGCCCGCCACGCGCGTGGGCCGCATCGAGACGCATGCAGGCTTGCGGCTGGTGGATGCGGCCGGACAGCCGCTGGATTTACAACTGAGCTCGTTCGACCACTTCAGCGACTGAGCTAGCGTACCGCCACGCGCGCCAGCCCCGGCTGGTTCACCATCCAGTAGTGCTGGAAGGCCAGGCGGATGTTGTCGCGCAGCTGGGTGTCGTCCCACGGCTTCGTGTAAAAACGGTAGATGGCGCCCCGGTTGATCGAGTCGAGCACCGCTTCCAGGCCCGTGTAGCCGGACAGGATGATGCGGATGGTTTCCGGGTACAGCTCTTTTACTTTGCTGAGGAATTCCGTGCCGCTCATGCTGGGCATGCGCTGATCGCAGACGATGACGTGCACCCGGTGCAGGGCCAGCATTTCAAACCCTTCGGCCGGCGTGCTGGCCGTGAGGATCTGGTAGCCCTCGGGACGGAACAGGCGGTGCAGCGACGACAGCACGTTGACGTCGTCGTCGACGATGAGCAGGGTTTGCGCCGGCTGGGCGGCCGGGTCGTGGCCGGGCGGCAGGCCGGCGCCCGCGGCGATCATCTGCCCCAGTTCCAGCGCCGGCAGGGCGCGGCTGAAATAAAAGCCCTGGATCTCGTCGCAGCGGTTGCGCCGCAGGTATTCGAGCTGCGGGCGCGATTCCACGCCCTCGGCCACCACGCTCAGTTTCAGGCTGTGCGCCATGCTGACGATGGCCAGCGCGATGGCCGCGTCGTTCGGGTTGCTGGTGATGTTGCGCACGAAGGCGATGTCGATTTTCAGCTTGTCGATGGGGAAGCGCTGCAGATACGCGAGGCTCGAGTAACCGGTGCCGAAATCGTCGATGGCCACCTTCACGCCGATCTTCTTCAATTTTCCCAGCACGACGATGGTGCGCTCGGCGTTCGACATCAGCGCCGTTTCCGTCAGTTCCAGCTCCAGCAGCTCGGGCGCCACGTTGTGCCGCGTCAGCGCGCGCGTCACTTCGCCTTCCAGGTCGCCTTCGGCAAACTGGCGGCTCGACACGTTCACGGCCACGTGCACGGGGCCCACTTCGCTGTCGCGCCACTCGGCGATCTGGCGGCAGGCGGCCTGGATCACCCAGGCGCCCACGCGCACGATCAGGCCCGTGTCTTCCAGCACCGGCACGAATTCGGCCGGCGCCACCAGGCCGTAGCCGGGGCGGCGCCATCGCAGCAGCGCTTCCACGCCGCTGATGCGGCCCGTGCGCAAATCCACCTTCGGCTGGTAATACAGGATGAACTGCTCGTGTTCGAGCGCATGGCGCAGCGCCAGTTCCAGGTCCAGGCGCGCCAGCACCTGCACGTTCATGCCGGCCGTGAAAAAACGGTAGCCGTCGCGGCCCGCCTGCTTGGCGCCGCCCATGGCCGTATTCGCGTATTTGATCAGCGTTTCCGGGTCGGTGGCGTCGTCCGGATACATGGCGATGCCGATGCTGGCCGTCAGGGTGGCCGCGTGGCCGCGCAAGTCGAACGGCGCGCGCAGGGCTTCGCGCACCTGGTTGGCCACGGCCACGGCTTCCTGCTGGTTGCGGCTCATGGTCAGTATCAGCGCGAATTCGTCGTTGCCCAGGCGCCCCACCGTGTCGCGCAGGCGCACGCATTCGACCAGGCGGTTGCTGAACTGGCGCAGCAGTTCGTCGCCCAGCGCCGCGCCCAGGGTGTCGTTGATGCTTTTAAAACGGTCCAGCGCGATGAACAGCACCACGATGCGCCAGCTTTTTTCCTGCGCCAGTTCGACGGCCTGGGCCAGGGTCTGGTAGAACAGGCTGCGGTTCGGCAGGCCCGTCAAGCCATCGTAATGGGCCAGGTGCTTCAGGCGCTCCTGCGCCTGGCGCCGCTCGCTGATGTCGCGCGCCACGGCGATCAGCAGCAGGCCGCCCGCAGCCTGCCCGCCCATCACAGGCGCCTGCGCATACCAGTGCCAGCCCAGCTCCACGGGTATCAGGCTCAGGTCGCGCCGCACCAGTTCGCATTCCGTCACTTCCGTGGCCAGGTGGGCCGGGCCGCCCGGCAGCGCGGCCAGCGGCGGGGCCGGCGGCGACGGCAGCAGGCTGCCGGGCGCCAGCGCCAGCAGTTCGGCGCGCGCATAGCCGAGCAGGCGGCACGCGCCGTCGTTGACGTCGACCAGGGTCATGCCCAGCACGTCGACGAGGAAGATGGCGTCCGTGGTGGCGTCCATGGCGCCGCGAAAGCGCTGCAGTTCGGCCGTGCGCTGGCTCACCGTGCGTTCGAGCAAGGTGTTGTAGTGGCGCGCGGCGCGGTGCAGCAGCCGCACTTCAAGCATGTTGCGGATGCGCGTGAGCACTTCGAGCGCGTCGAAGGGCTTGCTGATGAAGTCGCGCGCGCCCGCTTCCAGCGCCGCCAGTTTGGCGTCCGGGTCGGCGGCGATCACCAGCACGGGCAGATAGCCTTCCCGCTCCAGCGGACGCAAGGCATCCATCACCTCATAGCCGCTCATGCCGGGCATCACCAGGTCGAGGATGATCAGGTCGAACTGGTGCCGCTGGTGCAGGCCGGCCACGGCGCGCGCGTCGAGGGTGCTGCTGATGGCCGTGTAGCCCCCGCTTTGCAGCAAATGCTCGAGCAGGCGCAAATTGACGTCCTGGTCGTCGACGATGAGAATTTTCGCCGCATAGATATCGGCCTGGCTGATCATGGCGCGCCTGTTCCCTTCTGCCGGCGCTGCTGCGCCACATAGGCCAGGGTGCTGTTGATCGCCTCGGTAAATTCATCGAGGTTGATCGGCTTGGTCAGGTAGCGGTAAAAGCCCAGCGCCATGCTGCGCTCGACGTCGCCCGGCATGGCGTTGGCCGTCAGGGCGATGACGGGAATGTGCGCCGTGCGGGGATCGGCGCGCAGCAGCTTCAGCGCTTCCGTGCCGTTCACGTGCGGCAGATTGATGTCCATCAGGATCAGCTGCGGCAGGTGCGTGCGCGCCATTTCCACGCCCAGGCGGCCATCCGTGGCCGTCAGCAGCTGCAATTGCGGGCAGTAGCGGACGATTTCCTCGACCAGGGTCAGGTTGGCGGGATTGTCTTCCACGTACAGCAAGGTCACGGGGGCGCTGTGATCGAGCAGCGCCCCGGCCAGGTCGGGCCGCGGCAAGGCCAGCAGGTCGGGTGCGGGCAAGGCGTCGACCACGCGCAGCTCGATCCAGAAGGTGCTGCCCTCGCCGGGCGCGCTGCTCACGCCGATGCTGCCATCCATCAGCTCCACCAGGCGCTTGGTGACCACCAGGCCGATGCCGCTGCCTTCTTCCGTGCCGCCCTCCTGCCCCAGCCGGTTGAAGGGCTGGAACAGCAGCGCCACCTGTTCGCCGTCCAGGCCCACGCCCGTATCGCGCACGCTGATGCGCACCCGTCCGTCCGCCTGCGGCGCGCAATCGATGGCCACCTGTCCCTGCTCGCGGTTGTACTTGAGCGCATTCGACAGCAGGTTCAACAGAATCTGCTTGAGGCGCGTGCGGTCGGCCAGCACGTTCAGGGGGCAAGCGTCGGGAAAGGTCATGCCGATGCCGCGCTGGCTGGCCAGCGGCGCGATCATGTCGCGGCACTCCTGCAAGATGGCGTCCAGGCCCACCGGTTCGAGCGAGAGGCTGACGGTGCCCGATTCCACCTTCGCCAGGTCGAGGATTTCATTGATCAAGGTCAGCAGGTGGCGCCCCGATTTCAGGATATGCCCGGCGAACTCCTTCTTTTGCTCCAGGGTCGACGGCAGGCGGTCGGAACTGAGGATTTGCGCGAAGCCCAGGATGGCGTTGAGCGGCGTGCGCAATTCATGGCTCATCGACGACAAAAACGCCGACTTGGCATAGTTGGCGCTGCGCGCCTCTTCCATCGCCATGGCCAGTTCGCCATTCGTCATTTCCAGCTGCATCGTGCGCTCGTGCACGCGTACTTCCAGCTCCTGGTTCAGGCGCATGACTTCCTGCTGCGCCTGGGTGCGCTGCTCGCCCTCGCGCGCCAGCTCGCCGTTCGAGCGCTCCAGCGCCTGCGTGCGCAGCTCGATCTCGGCCAGCATCTTGTTGAAGGAATCGACCAGCTGCGCCACCTCGTCGACGCTGAGCTTGCGCGCGCGGCGCGAGTAGTCGCCCGTCTCGATCACTTCGCGCGCCACGTCGGCGATGTCGAGGATGGGCTGCGTGATGACGAAATCGAGGCGGCGCAGCAGCAGCAAGGCCACCAGCAGCGCCAGCACCGTCACGCCCAGCGCGATGGCCAGGTAATCGGCCGTGCGGCCTGCCAGCTCGTAATCGGCGCGCAGATACACGGTGCCCAGCAGCTCGCCATTGTCGACGATGGGCTTGAACAATTCGACGGATTTGCCCGCGATGCTGACGCCTTCCTTGCCCGCCTTCGCCGGCAGCTCGCCCAAGCGTTCATTCGCGCGGTAGCTGGCAAACAGGCTGCCGTCGGCCTTGTACAGGGCGCCGGCCGTCACGCGCGGGCGGATGCGCATCAGATTGAGGTTTTCCAGCGCCAGGCGCTCGTCGTCGAAGGCCAGCGCGGCCGAACTCATGTGCCCGAGCAGTTCGGCCTGGGTACTGATGTCGGCCACCAGATTGCGGTGGTAGGCGCGCAAGTCGTAGGCGACGATGGTGCCCAGCGAAATGACGAGCGCCACCAGGGTGGTCAGCAAGACCACCGACATCAGCTTGTGGCGGATGGAACGCAGTCGTATCATCTAGGCGCCTCCCGTCTGCACGCGGTAGGCGGCCAGCAGCATGCGTGCGCTGATGCGGATATGCGCCTGCGCCACGGGTTTCAGCGCCACGTCGAAGCGCACCTTGTCTTCGGCCATCACAAAATTGATCATGCTGCCCATCGCGTAGACCTCATCCGAATCGGACACCGTCAGCAACGCCAGGCCACGGCTGGCGGCCAGCATTTCCTGCAGCGCCATTTTATCCAGCGCGCCCAGGTACAGCACGTGCAGCCCGGCCAGCGCGTCGCCGCGGCGCACTTTTTTCACTTGCACGGCGCGGCCGTTGACGCTGTGCCCGGCCACGCTCTGTTCGAGCTGCTCGGCCAGCGCATCGGCGCCCGCCACGCCGATCACCAGCGGGGAGTCGGGCCGGGCAAAGCTGCCGTCGGGCCACTCGACATAGCCGGCAAACTTGTACAGATATCCGGCCTTCACCTGGCGTTCCAGCTCCCCCGGCACCTGCGCCCGCGCATCGGCGCACAGCACGCCCAGGAGCAGCATTAGCCAGCCCCAGCGCAGGGAGCGGCGAGCAGCGCCGCGCACAGGGCGGCGCAGGGGGCCAGGATGACGCCACCAGGTCCAGTTCAGAATTGCCATGACAACCGAGTAAAGATAATGCATATGAAGGCGCGGCACCATGCCGCCTGCCTGTTCGAGCGATGCGCACCAGGGTGGCGCAGCGACAGAGCGCCTGCCGGCCCGAAGTGGTAGCAAATGTATAAAAGAGTGTACGCATTTTCGCTGTGACCGGGGAAAGTTTCTTTTACCGTCGGCCATGCTACAGTCTTGCCACCATTTTCACCGCACACAGGAGCCATCCATGAGCAAGGAACTCGTCCCCCTCTCCACCGCCGTCGGCCTGGCCTTGCAGGCGAAAGGCCTGCTGCTGGCCACGGCCGAATCGTGCACGGGCGGCGGCGTGGCGCAGGCCGTCACCGACATCTCGGGCTCGAGCGCCTGGTTCGAACGGGGCTTCGTCACCTATTCCAACGGGGCCAAGACCAGCATGCTGGGCGTGCCCGCCGAACTGATCGCCGCACACGGCGCCGTCAGCGAGGAAGTGGCGGCCGCCATGGCGCAAGGCACCCTGGCCCACAGCGAAGCCCAGGTGGCCGTCTCGACCACGGGCATCGCCGGCCCCACAGGCGGCGTGCCGGGCAAGCCCGTCGGCACCGTCTGCTTCGGCTGGGCCATGGACGGGCGCGTGCAGACGCAGCGGCTGGTGTTCGCGGGCGACCGGCAAGCCGTGCGCGAGCAGGCGGTGGCGCACGCCTTGCGGGAACTGCTGCGTTTTATTCAGTAGCGCCGGCGATGCAGGCGCGGTCGCGGCCCGCCTGCTTGGCCGCGTACAGGGCGCTGTCGGCGCGCATCAGCAATTCATGGCGGCCGGCGCCGTGGCGCGGATATTCGGCAATGCCGGCTGAAAAGGTGCAGCCCGTCAAGCTGTGCGGCGCCTGCTGGATCAGCAGCTGGCGGTAGCGCGCGGCGATATCATCGATCTTGTGCGCGGCGATGAGGCTGTCGGCTTCGCGCAACAGCAGGCAGAATTCCTCGCCGCCATAGCGGCACACCATGTCGCTGCCGCGCAGCTGGCCTTCCACCAGGCGCGCGAACTGGATCAGCACTTCGTCGCCAAAATTATGCCCGTAGGTGTCGTTGACGCGCTTGAAGAAATCCAGGTCGATGATGGCGATGGCCACGGGCGCATCCGCGTCGGCCTCGTGCAAGATGGCATTGAGGCAGGTTTCGAAATGGCGGCGGTTGTACAAGCCCGTCAGGTGGTCGCGCATGGCCTGCTCCTTCAGGCTGTCCTGCAAGGAATTGACGTGCAGGATCTGGTGCGCCAGTTCGCGGTTCAGGTGCTCGAGCTTGACGTTTTCCGATTCGCGCGCCGCCTGCAGCTCCAGCGCCTTGTCGCGCTCGGCCTTCAGGCTGTGCATTTCCTTTTCCAGATTGCGCATCAGGCTGCGCGAGGCGCGCGCCGACTTGCTGCTGGCCTCGTACGCGGCCTGGAATTGCTGCAGGAAACCGTACGCGGTTTGCCATTCCCCCAGCTGGGCATTGATGTCGGCCAGGCCGCGCAGGATCTGTTGCTGGTGAAACGGATTGCGCGTCCAGCTCAGCAGGCTGTGCGCCTGCGTCAGGGACGCCAGCGCCTGCGCCGTCTGGCCCGCGTGCAGGTCCAGCTTGCCGCGCACCAGCCATGCATGCATCTGCTCCTCCAGGTCCTGGCCCCGGCGCGCATAGTCTTCGGCCCGCAGCAGCAATTGCAAGGCCTTCTCGGGCTGGCGCAGCAGGATGGCGGCATGGGCGGCGATGCAGAACAGGAAGGCGCGCACGGCCAGGTCTTCTTCCGGCCACTCGTAAAACGGCTCGACCAGCGCCAGCGCCTCGGCCGGCTTGCCGGTGGCTAATAAACACATGGCCAGGTTGGCCGAAACGATGGTTTGCTGGTATTTGAGCTTTTGCGTGCCGATGATGTCGAGCGCCTCGACCAGCAGGGGGATGGCGTCTTCATCGTTGCCCAGGTCATGCTGCGACGACGCCAGGTTCGACAGGCTGTTGACCCGGTGCGCGGGACTGCCGAAACGCTCGGCAATGTCGAGCGCCAGCAGGAAATTACGCGGGCCGTCCTGCGTATCGCCACGGTTCAGGGCATCGACGCCCAGACGCGCGTACAGCATGAACTTGTGCAGCGAGTCTGGGATCTGCGCGGCCTGGCTGCGCGCCTGCAGGAAATGCTGCTCGGCATCGGCGAAGTCGCCGCGCCGGCTCGCATACGCGCCCTGCAGGGCGGCCACTTCCATGCCACCTTCCAGGTCGCAGGTCTGCTTGAAATAGTCGCGCAGGCGCTCGCACGACGGCTCCGTTTCGCCCGCATAATAGGACAGCCAGCAATGATTGAGTTCCGCATATGCGCCGCCGCGCGCATACTGTTGCCGTTGCGCCGCCGCCAGCGCCATCTGCGCCAGCCGGCGTGCCTGGCGGCGGTTGCCGATCAGACAGGACAGGGCTTGCTGATTCAAACGGTCAATGTCGGCTTTATCGAGACTGGAGATCGGCACTGCGTCCTCGTTCACACTCTGGGGTGCATTTTTCACACAAAACTTGCTTTGTATCAATGGTATCCTGATTAACATCATAACCAGATTCGCGCGCGCGCATGGCATCTTTGCAAAGGATTGTGGTAAAAATGCCAGTCGTGGCCTGCCCGGGCGCCAGCGCCGCTGTCACGGATCTTTGATTGTCACTGACGCAACAACTTGGAGTAGTCGCAATGCAAAACACGGTACATTTCATCCTGCAGGGCAAGGGCGGCATCGGCAAGACCCTCGTCTCGACCCTGCTGGCCCAGTGGATAGGCGGCAAGGACGACACGCCGCTGCGCTGCTACGACACCGATCAGGAAAACGCCACGTTCTCGCGCTACAAGGCGATGAACGTCAAGCATGTGCCCGTGATGACGGATGCGCGCAACATCGATCCGAAACGCTTCGACGCGCTGATGATCGATATCCTCGACACGGACGGCAACTGCGTGATCGACAATGGCGCGAACACGTTTTCGCCGCTGATGGGCTACCTGCTGGAAAACGACTGTTTTTCGCTGCTGGAAGAATCGGGCCGCAAGGTGTACATCCACACCATCGTCGGCGGCGGCGACACCCTGCACGACACGGCCACGGGATTTGTCGCGACGGCCCAAGCGACGAAGGTGCCGCTGGTGCTGTGGCAAAACGAACACTTCGGCCTGCTGCAATCGGCGTCCGGCAAGCAATTCGTCGAATCGCAATCGTATGCCGATAACCGCGCGCGCGTGAAAGGCAGCATCACCTTGAGCCAGCGCAACCCCGACACCTTCGGCGCGGACGTCAAGAAAATGAACACGGCGCGCCTGACGATGCAGGAAGTGCTGCAGAACGACAAGTTCAACATCATGGAAAAGCAGCGCATCAAGGTCGTCTACCGCGATATCTTCGAACAGCTCGACAAGGTGCAGTGGTAGATGGACCGGCACACACTGCGCAGCCACGTGTTCGACAAGACGGGCATCAAGGTCGACGTCGACGACCCGATATTCGCCCTGGTGGCGCTGAACGAAGCGGTGCTGGCGGACACCGTCGAGCGCCAGCTGGCCCTGCTGGACGCCGCCACGCAGGCGCTGGCCGCGCAGGCGCGCGCCACGGGCGGCTTGCCGGCCGAAGCAGCGCCCGCCATGGCCCGGCCGGTGCCGCAAGCGCCCGGGCCTGCCCCCCTTTTTACGCCGCGCGAATGGCGTTTGCTGGGCGCGGCGGCCATCGTCTCGCTCGCCTGCGCGCTGCTGGTGCTGGGCGGCGCGGCCCTGCTGTATCAACCGTAGCACCATCGCGCTGGGCCAGCCACGAGCGGGCCGCAGCGTCTTCCCCACCCTAGCCTGGAAGCATGCATGAAACCGATCAAATTGCTGGCCATTCCCGCCCTGATGCTGTCGCTGTACGGCGCCCCGCTCACGCTCGCCCACGCCGCCGGCGCCGCTGCCGCGACGGCAGCCACGGCCGTGCCCAATGTCGCCTACGAAAAATACACCTTGCCGAACGGCCTGGACGTGATTCTCGTGGAAGACCATAAATTGCCCGTCACGGCCGTCAACATCTGGTACCACGTGGGACCGGCGAATGAAGCACCGGGCCTGACGGGCTTTGCCCATCTGTTCGAGCACATGATGTTTGCCGCCACCAAGCACGTGCCGCGCGGCATGGCCGACCAATTGCTCGAAGGCGCGGGCGCCACCGATTCGAACGGCAGCACGGATTTTGACCGCACCAATTATTTCGACACGGTGCCGTCGAACCAGCTGGAACTGGCCCTGTGGGCCCATTCCGACCGCATGGGCTATCTGCTCGACGTGCTCGACCAGACGGCGCTGACGAACCAGCAGGACGTGGTGCGCAACGAACGCCGTCAGAGCGTGGAAAACGCGCCCTACGGCATCGTGCAGGAAGCGCTGTACCACCAGCTGTTCCCGAAGACCCACCCGTATTACGCCAGCGTCATCGGTTCGCACGCGGACATCCAGAACGCGAAACTGGCCGACATCAAGGAATTCTTCACCAAATACTATGGCCCCAACAATGCCAGCCTGGTGATCGCGGGCGACATCGACAAGGCCAAGACCAAGGAGCTGGTCAACAAATACTTCGGCAGCTTCAAGAGCGGCCCCGCCGTGGCCAAGCCCGACGTCGTGACGCCGCCCATCACGCAGGAGCGCCGCATCGTGGTGCAGGACCGGGTCGAGCTACCGCGCGTCTTCATGGCCTGGCTGACGCCGTCCGCCTATGCCAAGGACGATGCGGAACTGTCGATGGCCGCGCAGATACTGGCCGGCGGCAAGTCCAGCCGCCTGTATAAATCCCTGGTGTACGACAAGCAGATCGCGCAGGACGTGGGCGCCAACCAGAGCTCGAACGCCCTCACCTCCGTTTTTACCCTCGACGTGACGGCGCGCCCCGGCCACCAGCCCGAGGAAATCGAGCAAGCCATGCAGGCGGAGCTGGAGCAATTGCGCGCCCAGGGGCCCAGCGAGAAGGAAATCGAACGGGCCCGCAACAGCATCGAAACAGCCATGCTGAGCCAGGTGGAAAAAGTGGGCGGCAATGCCAACATGATGAACCAGTACAACCAGTACCTGGGCGACCCCGGCTACCTGGGCAAGGATATCGAGCGCTACCGCCAAGTGACGGCGGCCGGCGTACAGCGCGCCGTCGACACCTACCTGAAAAACCAGGCGCGCGTGGTCGTCTATGGCGTACCGGGCAAGCCGGACCTGGGTCCGGAAGTGGCGACGCCGGCGCCGGGCAAGGTCAAGCCGGCGCCAGGCACGGCCATCAATGCGGACGAGCCATGGCGCAACGCGGTGCCGAAGGCCGGTCCCGCGCCGAAGATCGTGCTGCCGCAAGCGACCTCCTTCACCCTGAGCAATGGCTTGACGGTGATCCACAACTACAACCCGGCCGTGCCGCTCGTGTCCAGCCAGCTGGTCATCAAGAGCGGTTCGGGCGCCAATCCGCTGGCGCAGCCGGGCTTGTCGGGCTTCACGGCGCAATTGCTGCAGGAAGGCACCAGTACGCGCAGCGCGCCGCAGATCGCCGATGACGTGGCGCAACTCGGCGCTTTCCTCGGTACGGGTTCCGGCGCGGACGCCTCGTTCGCCCAGCTGACGTCGCTGAAAACCACCTTCCCGCAAGCGCTCGACGTGCTGGCCGACGTGGTGCAGCACCCGCAATTTCCGCAAGATGAAGTGGAGCGCCAGCGCGCCAGCCGCATCGGCGAACTGGCGCAGCAGCGCGAAAACGCGGCGGCCGTGGCGGCCCGCGTGGAAGCGGCGGCCCTGTACGGCCCGCAACATCCGTACGGCACCATCCAGCTGGGCACGGAAGCGGCCCTGAAAGCCACCAGCCGCGCCGACCTGCAGGCGTTCTGGCAGCAGCATTACGTGCCCAACAATGCGGCGCTGATCGTCTCGGGCGACATCGATGCGGCGCAATTGAAGGCACTGGCCGAAGCCAAGTTCGGCAGCTGGAAGGCGGGCGCGGTGGCGCCGTCCGTGACGGCGGCGCCGGCCACGACGAAAGCCAGGCTGATCCTCGTCGACAAGCCGGGCGCGCCGCAGACGGCCGTGCGCCTGTCGACCATCGCCGTGGCCCGCGCGACGCCCGACTATGCGCCGCTGCAAGTAATGAACGCGGCGCTGGGCGGCTTGTTTACGAGTCGGCTAAGCAATAACCTGCGCGAAGAGAAGGGCTACACCTATGGCGTGCGCTCGCAATTCCAGTACCGCAGCCAGCCGGGACCGTTCTCGATCGCGGCCGGCGTGCGCACCGACGTGACGGGCGCGGCCGTGTCGGAAACCTTCAAGGAAATCCGCGCCATGATCGCCAAACCCTTGACGGCCAAGGAATTGTCGAATGCGCGCAATTCGCAGGTGCTGTCGCTGCCCGGCCAGTTCGAGACGAATGCCAGCATCAGCGCCAGCATGGCCAACACCTATGTCTACGGCCTGGGCCTCGACTATTACGCGACCTTGCCGCAGCGCTTTGCGGGTGTGACGGACAAGCAGGTGCAGCAGATGGCGAAAAAATACCTGCAGCCGGAAAAGCTGATCGTCATCGGCGTGGGCGACCAGGCGAAGATCGCGCAGCAGTTGAGCAAGCTGAAACTGGCGCCCGTGGAACTGCGCGATGCGGAAGGGAACGTCAAGTAACCGGGACTAGCGGCGCTTGAACAGCGCCGCTTTATCCACCAGCGCCGCGATCGCCACGCCCGCCGTGTAGGCGATCAAATCGCCCCAGCCGAAGGTGGAACCGAGCACCAGATGCCCCAGCGGATGCGCGCGCAGCGCCACGAGCCAGGGCGTCTGGACCAGCTGGCCGAATTCCACGGCAAAGCAGATCAGCAGCGCAGTCAGCGCCAGCTGCCACGTGCGCATGCGCGTGGCGAAGATACCCAGCGCAAAGAAGATCATCATGGCCCACAGGGCGTCGCCCGGATACTTGCCGAGCGCGGCGGGGAGGAATTGGGGATAGGCGCGCGAGGCCAGGCCCAGCGCGATGACAGCCACGGTTGCGCCCACCTGCAGCAGGCGGCGGCGTTCAGGTTTTACCAGGAACATATTTCCATTCAAAGGCACAATACGGGCCGAACCATTGCGGCCCGTCCGATATTGTACTGCGCGGCCGTGTCCGCCTGCAGCCTATCGCATCAAGCCAGGTCGACATGCTGCGCCAGAAAGTCGAGAAAAACGCGCACGCGCAGCGGCACGTGCCCGCCCTGCCCCACGAAGACGGCATGCACGTCTTCGCTGTCGCCGGGGTTGAACGCTTCCAGCACGGCCTGCAATCGGCCCGCCGCGATATCGGCGCGCACCTGGAACGCCGCCAGGCGCGCCAGGCCCAGCCCCGCCAGCACCAGTTGCCGCAAGGCTTCGCCATCGCTGGCCTGCGCATTGCCCACGACGGGCACGACGAGGTCGCCCTCGGGCAGGCGCAGCGGCCAGCCCGAGCGGGCGCGCGCGTAATTGGCGTCGAGCAGATTGTGCGACGCCAGCTCGGCCGGCGCCCGCGGCGTGCCGCGCCGCGCCAGGTAGCTTGGTGCCGCCACGATCGCCATGCGCGTCTGGCCCAGCTTGCGCGCCAGCAGGCTGGAGCTTTTCAGGGGACCGGCCCGCACGGCCACGTCCGTGCGCTGCTCGAGGATATCGACCACGGTATCGGTCAGCACGATGTCGAGCGTCACCTCGGGATAGCGCTCGAGAAACAGCGGCGCCAGCGGCAGCAAAAAATGCTGGCCGAACGGCACGTTCGCATTCACCCTGATCTTGCCGCGCGGCACATCCTGCACGCCCGCGCAGCGCTCGGCCTCGTCCAGCGCCGCCAGCACCTGCATCCCCCGTTCATACAGGCCGCAGCCTTCGGCCGTCAGCTGCAGCTGGCGCGTGGAGCGGTTCAACAGGCGCGCGCCCAGGCGCTCTTCCAGCCGAGACACGAGCTTGCTGACGGCCGACGGCGTCATGCCGCAGGCGCGCGCGGCGGCGGAAAAGCCGCCCAGTTCGACCACGCGCACAAACACTTCCAGTTCGCCGGAACGGTTCACTTCCAGTCTGGCCATTGTGAATTCAACTCATAAATGTTCTTCGATGGGATAGTCTAGTACATAAATGGCTTTGCTTTCATCATGCGCACATTCCCCTTGATAAAGCGAGCCGCCATGCAACGACATTCCCTCCTCCCCGCCGCCCTGCTGAGCCTGGCATTCAGCGCCAGCCCGCTCCAGGCCGCCAACGCCGAACCTGCACCAGCCCCCGTCTCCACTTGGCTGGCCAGCTGGACGGCCAGTCCGCAAGCCGTGTGGGGCAGCGACTTTGTGCTTCCCGCCAACGTGCCCGCCGTGCTGCACGGACAGACCGTGCGCCAGGTGGCGCGCCTCAGCGTGGGCGGCCCGCGCGTGCGCATCGTGCTGTCGAATGCCTACGGCAAGGTGCCGCTGCGCATCGGCGCGGCCACCGTGGCCCTGGCCGCTTCCGGTTCGGCCATCGCAGCGGGCAGCCTGCGCACGCTGACGTTTTCCGGCCAGCCGGCGGCCACCATGGCACCGGGCGCGCCGCTCGTCAGCGACCCCATCAACCTGTCCGTGCCGGACCTGGCGCGCCTGACGGTGAGCGTCCACCTGCCGCAGCCCAGCGCGACTGCCACGTTTCACTGGGATGGCCGCGAGACGGCGTGGATCGCGCCGCAGGACCAGACGCGCTCCCTCCGCATCGATGACGCGCCCGGCGTGCAGACCACCACGGCGCGCCTCTTGCTCAGTGCCATCGAGGTGGAGGCGGCGCCGGGGGCGCAAGCGGTGGCCATCCTCGGCGACTCGATCACCGATGGCGCCAGCGCCAGCCTGGGGATCGATGCGCGCTGGCCCGATTTCCTGGCCGAACGCCTGGCGCCGCACGGCGTGGCCGTGATCAATGCGGGCATTTCCGGCGGACGGCTGTTGTCCGACGGCATGGGTGAGAACGCCCTGGCCCGCTTCGAGCGCGACGTGCTGGCGCAGCCCGGCGTGCGCACGGTGGTCGTCTTGTTGGGGATCAATGACATCAGCTGGCCCGGCACGGCGTTCGCGCCTCGGGCACAAAGACCGACACTGGAAGAATTAAGCTGCGGCTACGCGCAGCTGGTGGCCCAGGCGCGCAGCCGCGGCGTGCGCGTCATCGGCGCCACTGTGATGCCGTTCGAAGGCGCCCTGCCCGGCACGCCCTTGAGCGACTATTATCAAAAAGAAAAAGATGCGCTGCGCCAGCAACTGAACGCGTGGATACGCGCCAGCGGCCTGTTTGACGCCGTGCTCGACTTCGACGCACTGGCGCGCGACCCCGCCCATCCGCTGCGCCTGCTGCCCGCCTACGACTCGGGCGACCATCTGCACCCGGGCGATGCGGGCAACCGGGCGCTGGCGGAAGGGATAGACCTGCCGCTGCTGCTTAATAAAAATCAATCGCCGAGTCCAGCGTACAAGGCCGTGCTCAGGTAGCGTTCGCCGAACGACGGGATGATGGTGACGATGGTCTTGCCCGCGTTTTCCGGGCGGCGCGCCACTTGCAGGGCGGCCCACAGGGCGGCGCCCGACGAGATGCCGACCAGCAAGCCTTCATCGCTGGCGGCCAGGCGCGCCGTGGCGAAGGCGTCGTCGTTCTTGACGCAAATGATTTCGTCGTAGATGGTCGTGTTCAGTATCTGCGGCACGAAACCGGCGCCGATGCCCTGGATCGGATGCGGCCCCTTGGTACCCTTCGACAGCATCGGCGACGCTTCCGGTTCCACGGCAATCATTTGCAGGCCGGGCTTGCGTTCCTTCAGCACTTCGCCGATGCCGGTAATCGTGCCGCCCGTGCCTACGCCGGCGACGACGATGTCGACTTGCCCATCCGTATCGCGCCAGATTTCCTCGGCCGTCGTGGCGCGGTGGATGGCGGGATTGGCGGGATTATTAAATTGCTGCAACATCAGATAGCGCGGGTCGGCCGCCACCATTTCCTCGGCCTTGCGGATGGCGCCCAGCATGCCTTCGCTGCCCGGCGTCAGGACCAGCTCGGCGCCGTAGGCGCGCAGCAGGATGCGCCGTTCACGGCTCATGGTGTCGGGCATGACGAGGGTACAGCGGTAGCCGCGCGCGGCGCAGACCATGGCCAGCGCAATGCCCGTGTTGCCGCTGGTGGGCTCGACGATGACGGTATCGGGATGGATCTTGCCCGCCGCTTCGGCGGCGACGATCATGGACAGGCCGATGCGATCCTTGACGCTGTGCGCGGGATTGTAGAATTCGAGTTTGGCGAGGATGGTGGCCACACTGCCGGCGGCGATGCGGTTGATGCGCACCAGGGGGGTGTTGCCGATCAGTTCAGTGACGTCGTTGGCGATGTTCATGGGAGTCTCCACAGCAATTACAGAAGAATCCAGTCTACCGCGTTTTGGCGGCAGCGCGAGCATGCGCCGCCGCCAAACTGAACAATTACTTAACGTCCAGCAGTTCCACGTCGAAGATCAGTGCCGAGTTCGGCGGAATGTCGCCATTGCCGGCGCCGCGCGGACCGTAAGCCAGTTCGCCTGGAATGATCAGGGTGCGCTTGCCGCCCACTTTCATGCCAGCCACGCCCTGGTCCCAGCCCTTGATGACCATGCCCTTGCCCAGCGGGAAGTCGAACGGGCCACGGCCCACGGAGCTGTCGAACTTCTTGCCGCGCGAATCTTTCGCCAGGGGACGATACAGCCAGCCCGTGTAGTGCACGGTGACATTGCTGCCGGCGGACGCTTCCTTGCCCGTGCCGACCTTGTTGTCGATCAGAATCAATTTATCGGCGACAGGGCCAGGGCTCAGCGAGACGGCCGAGGCGGGAACAGGCGCTGGCGCCTGTGCCTGCGCCAGCGACGCGGCGACGGAGCAGATCAGGGCAAACAAAACGGAGCTACGCGTCATGATGTATTCTTTCAGTGAGTTTCGGTGAGATCCCTGCCAATGCGAGTGGGCAGGGAACACCAATCATAGCAAACCGCCGCAACGATAGGAAAAACTTGTCGCCCGATACCCATTGCCCCCGCCTGTTTTACGCGCTGTGGCCCGACGCGGCCACGCGCGCGGCGCTGGCCGCCTGGCAGGCGCGCCTGCAAGGCAAACCCGTGCGCGTGGACAAGCTGCACCTGACCCTGGCCTTCCTGGGCCAGCACCCGGCCAGCGACCTGCCGGCCCTGCTGGCTATCCTGGCACAATTGCCGGCGCGTCCCATGCCCTTGCTGTTCGACCACGCCAGCCACTTCACGCAGCTGGCGCTGGCCTGGGCCGCCCTGGCGCAGCCCTCGCCGGCCCTGCTGGACTTGCGCGCGGCCTGCATGCGCGCGCTGGCGCAACAGGGGCTGGCGCCCCGCTTCGAGCACGACCGCTTTACGCCGCACGTGACCCTGGCGCGCCAGGCGCCGCCGCCGGCTAGCCAGGACTTCGCGCCCATCGCCTGGCAGGCGGATGAACTGGTGCTGGTGGAATCGCTGAAAAGCAGCGGCGACTACCGCATCGTGGCCAGCCGCAAACTGGTTTAAGCGGCGTGGCTTAAGCGGTGTGGCTTAGGCGGCGTCCGGCACCGCCACTGGCTCGGCGGCCAGTTTGTCCTGGCGCAAGCTTTTCAGCGCATGGGCGGCCGCCACCATGCCGAAGCTGGCCGTCACCACCACGCTGGAACCGAAGCCGGCACAGTTCAGGCCCGTGACGCCGGCAGGCGCGCTGCCATCGATGGCGCACGCTTCCGCACTCTCTGGCGTGCTCAACGGCTCCATGGAAAACACGGCGTCGATATTGAATTTGTTTTTCACGCCACGAGGGAAACCATATTCGGTGCGCAACAGTTTGCGTACTCTCTTGAGCAGCGGTTCCTGCTCCGTCTTCGACAAATCGCGCACGGCGATCAGTGTCGGGTCCGTCTGCCCGCCCGCGCTGCCGATGGTCAGCATGGGAATGTTGCGCGCGCGGCAATACGCGATCACGGCTGCCTTGGCCTTTGCATTGTCGATGGCGTCGACCAGGTAGTCGAAATCGCGCCCGCCCAGCAACTGCTCCAGGTTATCGGGGGTGATGAAATCCTCGATCTGCGTGACCTGGCACAAGGGGTTGATCAGTTCGATGCGTTCGGCCAGGGCCGTGATCTTGGCCTTGCCGATGGTGTCGCTCATGGCCTGGATCTGGCGGTTGATGTTCGATTCGGCAACATTGTCGAGGTCGATCAGGGTCAGGCGGCCGACGGCGCTGCGCGCCAGCGCTTCGACGATCCAGGAACCGACGCCGCCCACGCCGATCACACACACGTGGGCCGCGCGAAAACGCGCCAAAGCGGGGGCGCCGTACAGGCGGGCTATGCCGCCGAAACGCCGTTCAAAATCGATCTCGGTCAAGTCCATGGAAATTAGTTCATTGGTGGAGGTATGCATGGCGCCATTTTAACGGACACTGCGCTGGCGGATATTCTAAAATAGCCGAATTGACACAGCGACAAGCTCCGTTTGTCGCCGCGCCCCCACACCGTTCACCACGAGAACTCGCCATGACCGCTCCCCTGTTCGACTCCGTTCCCGGCTTTGACCAGCCCATCGTCGTGCTCAAGCATTGCCACGACAAGATCCGCAAGCAACTGACGACCCTGCAAAACCTGCTGGCCCACCTGGTGCAGCATGGCAACACGGCGGACGCGCAGCAGGCTGCCAAGGCGGTGTTGCAATATTTCAATCAAGCCGCCCATCTGCACCATGACGATGAAGAGCAGGACCTGATGCCCATGCTGCAGGCCACGGCCACGGGCGACGATGCGGCCCTGCTGGTGACCCTGGTGCCGGAAATCCTGGCCGACCACCAACGCATGGACCAGGCCTGGCTGACCCTGCGCCCGGAACTGGACGCCATCGCGGCCGGCACGGGCGTGCAACTGTCCGCCCATGGCGTGCGCGACTATGTGGCCGCCTATCAGGCCCACATGAGCAAGGAAGAGGGCCAGCTGGCACCGATGGCCAAACGCCTGTTCAGTGCGCAACAGATGGAGCAGCTGGGCACAGCCATGCAGCGCCGCCGCGGCATCGCTCCCGAGGCGCCCGCAACGGCAGCCCAGCCGGACGCGGCCGCCGTGCTGGCGGCCATGCGCACCGATTACGTGCAATCGAGCCTGAGCGAGACGGATGTGCTGGCCGATCCCATCGCCCAGTTCCAGAAATGGTTTGCCGAGGCCGTCAAAGCCCAGGTGCTGGAGCCGAACGCCATGAGCTTGTCCACCGTCAGTGCCGACGGCAAGCCCAGCTCGCGCATCGTGCTGATCAAGCAGTTCGACGAGCGCGGCTTTACCTGGTACACGAATTACCAGAGCGACAAGGGCCAGCAGCTCGAACACAACCCGCACGCCGCCCTGCTGTTCTTCTGGGGCGAGCTGGAGCGGCAAGTGCGCATCGAGGGCACGGTGGTGAAAACCACGGCCGCCGAGAGCGACGAGTATTTCAATGTGCGCCCCGTGCAAAGCCGCTTGTCGGCGATTGCCTCGCAGCAAAGCGCCCCCATCGCCGACCGTGCCGCGCTGGAAAGCAATTACGAGGCCGTGGTGGCCGCCGTCGGCGACGCGCCACCGCCGCGCCCGGCCCACTGGGGCGGCTACCGTTTGCAGCCGGAACGCATCGAATTCTGGCAGGGGCGCCGTTCGCGCTTCCACGACCGCATCGTGTTTACACGCGGTGCTGACGGGCAATGGAGCATGCAACGCTTGCAACCATAAGCAGGACAGTCAAGGCGGCGCAAAGCAAGCTGGTCAATATCGGTGTAGGCTATGAGGGTAGAAGTTACTAAATGACATTGTTTCTCAATTTGCGGCCGCAACAGCGGCCGCTTCATTGGAGGCTATTTTGTTTGTACAAAACCAACTCAAGTCCTGGATTGCCGGTATCCGCAGCAAGACTGCCTTGCCGCTGCGCATAGAATTGTGGAATGGCCAGCATGTCGACCTGTCCAGCGAAACGCCCACAGTCACCATCCGCCTGCCGACCGTCGCCTCGGCCCGCTATCTGCTGAACCCCTCGCTGGCCAACCTGGGTTCGGCCTATGTGGAAGGCAATATCGAAGTCAAGGGCACGGCCCAGGACATGATTTCCATCTGCAATGCTCTGGCGCGCAACACCTTGAAACCGGAAGGCAAGCTGGCCCGCATCGTGCGCAGCTTTACGCACGACAAGAGCAAGGACGCGGAAGCCATCCGCTACCACTACGACGTGTCGAATGCCTTCTACGAGCAATTCCTCGACCCCGCCCTCGTGTATTCCTGCGCCTATTTCGAACACGGCGATGAAACGCTGGCGCAGGCGCAAGTCAAGAAGATCGACCATATCCTGAAGAAAATCCAGCTGCAACCGGGCCAGACCCTGCTCGACATCGGCTGCGGCTGGGGCGCGCTCGTCATGCGTGCCGCCCAACAATATGGCGCCCGCTGCGTGGGCGTGACCCTGTCGGAAAACCAGTACGCGCTGGCGCGCGAGCGCGTGGCGGCGGCCGGCCTGGCCCACCTGATCGACATCCGCCTGCAAGACTACCGCGACGTCACGGGCCAGTTCGACCGCATCACCAGCGTGGGCATGTTCGAGCACGTGGGCTTGAAACATTTGCCCGATTATTTTTCCATCATCAACAAGCTGCTGGCGCCGGACGGCATGGCGATGAACCACGGCATCACCTCGACCGACCCGGAGAATGGCGAAACGCCGTATGGCGGCGGCGAATTCATCGAAAAATATGTGTTTCCGCACGGCGAACTGGCCCATATCGGCAATGTCCTGAAAACCATGCAGCAAGGGGGGCTGGAAGTGCTGGACGTGGAAAACCTGCGGCGCCACTATGCGCGCACCTGCGCCCTGTGGACGGAAAATTTCGAAGCCAACGCCGAGCAGATCCGTCCACTGGCGGGCGAACGGCGCTTCCGCATCTGGCACGTCTACCTGGCCGGCTGCGCCTATGCCTTCGAGCAAGATTTGATCAGCCTGTACCAGATCGTCTGCGTGAAGGCGGGCCGGCGCTCCTCCACCCTGCCCTGGTCGCGCAACTACATGTATGCGCAGGACGCCAGGCCGGCGCCCCTGCTGGCGACCTGATCCTGATGCCCACGCGGGACGCTTACTTCAGGCGCTCGGCGTACATGGCGCGGAATTTTTCCACCTTGGGCACGACAACGAGGGCGCAATAGCCCTGCAAGGGATGCTGCACGACATAATTCTGGTGGTAATCCTCGGCCGGATAAAAGACCGATGCCGGCGCCAGCTGCGTGACGATCGGTGCATCCCACACGCCGGCCATCTCGGCCAGCACCTTGCGCGCCACGCTTTCCTGCTCCGCCGACTGATAATGGATAACGGAGCGAAATTGCGTGCCGACATCATTGCCCTGCCGGTTCAGGGTGGTAGGATCGTGCAAGGTAAAAAAGATTTCCAGCAAGTCGTGGTAAGGGATGACGGCGGGATCGAATTCCAGCCGTACCACTTCCGCGTGGCCCGTCTCGCCCGTGCACACCTGTTCATATCCGGGGTTGGGCACCGTGCCGCCCGTGTAGCCGGACTCGACGCGCGTCACGCCGCGCACTTCCCCATACACGGCAGCGAGGCACCAGAAACAGCCACCGCCGAATACCGCCACTTCCGTCTGTTGGTTCATGATGTCCTCCCGCAACGCCTGTGCGACGTATCATTTCATTACTGTAACGCAAAGCGCCATGGCCTGCAGTGCCGCTTGAAACGGCGCGTGATGCACCGCACATAAGGGGCATGCCGGCCACGATTGCGCTGGCGTGGCCGATTTTTGGCATAATGTCAGCAAATAGACAGGTCACCCATGAACACACGCTCTCCCCGCGCGCCAGCGCAAGAATTCGATACGGCACATTTTCGGCAGGCATTGTCACAGTTTGCCACCGGCGTGACGGTCATCACGACGCGCCTGGCCGACGGCAGTTTCCGCGGTCTGACGGCCAGTTCCTTCAATTCCGTCTCGCTGTCGCCGCCCCTGGTGCTGTGGAGTCTGGGCACGGTGGCGAACAGCATGCCGATTTTCAGCGGCAACTCGCATTACGTCATCAATGTGCTGGGCGCCGAGCAGGCGGAACTGGCGCAGCGCTTTGCACGGCGCACGCCGAATCCCTTCGATGACGTGGAATACGAACTGTCGCGCACGGGCCAGCCCATCCTGAAAGGCGCGTCGGCCTGGTTCGAATGCCACAACCGCAGCCGCTATCCAGAAGGCGACCACGTCATTTTCGTGGGCGAAGTAGAACAATGCGCGTTTGCCGCGCAGCCGCCCTTGATCTTCCACAATGGTAAGTTCAATACACCGCCAGCCTGAGCGGGACAAAAAAAAATCCGCCGAGGCGGATTTTTTGTTTTACAGGGTAAATTTATACCCGATGCTGACACTCACGGCGAGCGGATCGAGCTTGATGTCCTGCGTCTGCCCCGTCGAGAATTTCGCCTTGGTTTTCAGGAAGGTCTTGACCACGGCCACGTCGGCAAACCAGCGCTCGTTGAAGGACAGGGTGCTGCCGACCACCAGGCTGCCTGCCAGCTTGTTGTCCATGCGGTAAGTGACGGGCGCTCCACCCGGATCCAGCAAGGCCGTCATCTGGCCCGAGCCTTTTTCCTTCTGGAAATATGCATACGTCAAGCCCGCGCCCACGTAAGGACGGATCATCGCATTGGGCTGGAAGAAACGGTACTGGATGAAGGCCGTCGGCGGCAAGGCTTCCGCCGTCCCCAGCTTGCCCGTGCCCTTGATGGCACCATCGCCCATCAGGTCATGCTTGTACGGCACGCCCAGGATCATTTCAGCGGAAATATTGTCCGTGATCATGTAGGCAAAGGTCAGGATGGGCTTGGTATCCGCCTTGACGTCGGCCTTCGTGCCCGGCAGTGCCGGCGCAGAAATGTCGCCACTATCGACGTGGGGCGTGATTTTGTTGAGGCCGACCTTGGCCATCCAGGTGCCTGCGCTTTGCGCAGAAGCGCCCGTCGCCATGGCCATCGCGGCGGCGGCGGCCAGCACGCGTACAGCGGTATTCAAACGATTTTTCATCTTGTCTCCTGATCATTATGTGCGGATAGCCGGGCTATCCAGTCTTGTCGCTGCCGGCGCCAGCCCCGTCCCCGGGACGCGGCTGGCGCGGCGATTCCTTACAGCCAGCCCCGCACGACCATGTCCTTGGCCACATAACGGGCCAGCAACAGGTTGTTGAACGGCGTAGGGTGCACATCGTCGGCATACGCGTAGTGGCTGACGTCGCCCGCTTTCAGGTTCGAGCCATTGCACACCAGCGAGCTACCCAGGATATTGCCAGGTGCGCTCAGGTCGCACGCCGTCTCGCTGACATTGGTCAAGCCATACGGGCCAGGGTTGACGCCCTGGTCATGGCTGACGGCAAACACGTCGACCAGCAAGACTTTCGCATTGCCGCTCAGGCCACCGCTCAGTTCGCCATTGAAGGCGCTGACCATGGCATTGATGAGCGTCTTGGTATTGGCATCCTTGCTCAAGCCCGATGGCGTACCGGCCACGTCCGGCAAGTTGTTGACGATGACATAGTTGGCGCCCTTGGCGATGATCTGATCCTTGACCAGCGCCACCAGTTCAGTACCCGCTTGTTTCATGGCGGCAATCAGCAACGGCCCCTGGGCCGCCGCAAAATCGGCGCCGGCCTTGGCGCCGGCAGCATTGCCGGTGACCGTCGCATCGGCTTGCGCCTTGGTGACCAGCGGACCATACACTTCCAGCGCGCCTACCGCCGTATTGCCGGCAATCACGGCCGCTTGCACCGCGGCACCGACGATGGTCGCCGAGGTGGCGCCAGGCGCCGCGCTGGCCGTCTTGATGGCGGCGCCGATGGAGGCGGCCGCCGTGGCGGGATTGGGCGCGCCGGCGGCCAGGGCCATGGTTAAATTGGTGGCAAAAGCCTTGGCGCCCGCATCGGCGCCCGCCGTCTTGCCGGCCGCCGTCGCACCGGCCTGCAATGCGCCGAGCTGGAACAGCACGTCATTGCCGCCCGCCATCACGAAGACGGCTTCTGTGCCGCTGAACTTGCCCCCGGAAGCAGCCAGGTGGTTCGCGATCTGCGTCACCACGGGCACGGTCAGGGCACCGAGCTCGCTGCCCGTCAACTTGTTGTTCGGACCGACGGGGTTGGTCACGCGCGAACCGCCCATGGCGTAGCCGTAGCAGCCCGGATGCTTGACGCGTGGCACGGACAAGCCTTTCGCCATATTGCCTTCCAGGCCAGTCTCGGCGGCGCATGGGGCGGCCAGGCCGAATTGCGCGGCCAGGTGCTCGGTCCAGTTCTTGCCTGTCAGTTCAGGATTGATCTTGGTATTGTCGCCATTGATGGTGAACTTGCCGCCACCTTTCGCCAGCACTGTGCCCACGGCATACGAACCGACATCGGACAAGCTGTCGCCGAACGACACCTGCGCCGTGTACTTGACTTTCAAGGTTTGATCACCGCCACTGGCGCCGCCGCAACCTGCAAGGACAGCCGCAGCCAGCACGGCCAGCGCAAATTTTGTTTGATGCATTTTGTCTCCTCGGTCTTTTTTATGGTTTCTAAACGAACGGGCGTGCTATTCGTTACCCAACTAATATGCCATCGTTCCAGAGGCTTGTATAGAAAATATGCTTTAAAAATCAACGAAATAACAACACCGCCTGCGCCCTGTGATGGCCGGGCGATCTGCTGAATTATGGAGGATTTACTATGTTTCGTGGCAAGCATTGCTATTGCGCTGCATCAAGAAAAAGCCCCTTGCGGGGCTTTTTTCAGAAGGACAGGAATTGCTGCAAGATACCACTTGAGCCGAACGCGGCACGCCGCAAACGGTCGTTGACGCCGAGCCACGCGGGGCCCGTCGGTGGCGCTTCGACGAGGATCAGCTCGGCGCCGACCTGGTCCATCGTGCGCAGCGAGGCATACAGCGCATGTGCGTAGTTTTCCGGGCTGGCGGCCAGGCGCACGCTGGCGCTGGCCGGCGGCAGATCCGAGTAGTGGATCAGCGCCACGCGGCGCCCGTCATTGAGCAGGCGGTTCAAGGTGGCGCGCACGTCGTCGCTGTGCTGCATCGCAACAGGCGTGTGTGGCGCATAGTGCGATTCCAGGGTGCCCGAGGCACGCGGTGCGGCCGCGTCGGCCACGGCCGGTGCGCGGCCAATGACGGCGGCGATCTGCTCGCTGCTGATATGGCCGGGACGCAACAACACGGGACCGTGCGTGGCCAGGCGCGACAGGTCGACGATGGTCGACTCGATGCCCACGTCGCTCTGCCCGCCGTCGAGCACCAGGCCCAGCAAGCCGCTGTCGAGCTCCGCCGTGAATTCATCGCGCACGTGCTGCGCCGTGGTGGGGCTGACGTTGCCGAACTTGTTTGCCGACGGCGCCGCCAGACCGCCGTTGCCGCCCTTGAAAGTGCGTAGCAGTTCGATAGCCACCGGATGCGAGGGGCAGCGCAAGCCCACCGTATCCTGGCCGCCGGAAACGGCATCGGGGATATGCGCGGCGCGCTTGACGATCAGGGTCAGCGGGCCGGGCCAGAAGGCCGCCACCAGCTGTTCCGCCTCGACCGGAATATCATCGGACCAGTGCGCCAGGTCGGCGCCCGGCGCCACGTGCACGATCACGGGGTGGTCCGAGGGACGGCCCTTGGCTTCATAGATGCGCGCCACGGCGGCCGGGTTTTCCGCATCGGCGCCCAGGCCGTACACGGTTTCCGTCGGGAAAGCGACGAGGCCGCCCGCTTCCAGCACGGCAGCGGCTGCCGCCAGGTCGTGTGCGGGCACGCTCACGGCGCGATTCCCAGGATCAGGCACGCATCGCGCAGGCGCTGCTGCGCCTCTTGCAAGGTGGCGGCGATGAAGGTCAGGTGACCCATCTTGCGGCCACGGCGCGGATCGTCCTTGCCGTACAGGTGCAGACACGCGCCCGGCAGCGCCAGGATACGGTCCCAGGCCGGCTCGCTGGCGGCATCGCTGCCGTCGGCAAACCAGGCGTCGCCGAGGAGGTTGAGCATCACGGCCGGCGAATGCTGGCGCACCTCGCCCAGCGGCAGCCGCGCCATGGCCCGCACCTGCTGCGCGAACTGGCTGGTGACGCAGGCATCCATCGTGTAGTGGCCGCTGTTATGCGGACGCGGCGCCATTTCGTTGACCACCAGGCTGCCATCTTCCAGCACGAAAAACTCGATGCACAGCACGCCGACATAGCCGAGTTCGGCAACCATGGCCTGCGCCGCCCGCTGCGCCATGGCGGTGCTCTCGTCCGACACGTTCGGGCCCGGCACCGTGGTAGTAAACAGCACGCCGTCGCGGTGCACGTTTTCGGCGATCGGATACACGACCGATGCGCCGTCCACGCCGCGCGCCGTCAGCACGGACACTTCATACGCCAGCGGCAGCATCTTTTCCAACAGGCAAGTTACCTCGCCCATTTCCGCAAACGCGGCGCGCACCTCGTCGCGCGTGCGCACGCGGAACTGGCCCTTGCCGTCATAGCCCATACGCACGGTTTTCAAAATGCCTGGCAGCAAGTCGTCGGCGATGCCGTCGATGTCAAGCTGCGTGGCGATCACCGTATGCGGCGCCGGCAGCACGCCCGATTTCGGGGCGCAAGCGACAAAGAAACGCTTTTCCGCGATGCGATCTTGCGCCACCGACACGCCGTGGGCGTTGGGCGCCACAAACACGCGTTCGGCCAGGCGCGACAGGCTGTCGGCCGGCACGTTCTCGAATTCCGTGGTGACGGCCAGGCATTGCGCGGCCAGGGCGTCGAGGCCGGCCGCATCGCTGTAGCCGGCATTGACCAGGCGCTGCGCCACCTGCCCCGCAGGGCAGGCGTCCGATGGTTCCAGCACGGCCACTTGGTAGCCCATGCTCTGGGCGGCCTGGGCAAACATGCGGCCGAGCTGGCCGCCGCCCATCACGCCCAGCCATGCCGGTGGGTTGGCGGCGGGCAGCAATGGGGAAGTCGATTTACTATTCATTATTTTTCAAGCACATTATTCAGGCAAGACCATGGCCTTGGCGGCGGCCGTTTGCGTGGCACGGAAGGCTTCCAGCTGCTCGGCCAGAGCGTCGTCGTTGGCGGCAAGCATCGCCACCGCCGTCAGCGCCGCATTCGCCGCGCCCGCTTCGCCGATGGCGAAGGTGGCCACGGGCACGCCCTTGGGCATTTGCAGGATGGACAGCATGGAATCCTCGCCGCGCAAGTATTTCGACGGCACGGGCACGCCCAGCACGGGCACGATGGTCATCGCCGCCACCATGCCAGGCAGGTGGGCCGCACCGCCGGCGCCGGCGATGATGGCGCGCAAGCCGCGCGCGCGTGCGCTTTTCGCATACGCATACATCTCGTCGGGCATGCGGTGCGCGGAAATGACTTGCGCTTCGTACGGCACGCCAAACTGTTTCAGGATGGCGACCGCGTTCTGCATCACGTCCCAGTCCGAAGACGAACCCATGATGACGCCGACCAGCGGCTTATTCTGCTCGCTCATCTCAGGCCTTCAGCTTCTCGCCCGTCAGGCGTTCGATGGCTTCAAAGTACTTGGCCTGGGTTTTTTCGATGACGTCGGCCGGCAGCGCCGGCGCCGGTGCGGTCTTGCCCCAGGTCAGTGTTTCCAGGTAGTCACGCACGAATTGCTTGTCGAACGACGGCGGCGAAATGCCAGGCTGATACGAGTCCGCTGGCCAGAAGCGCGAGGAATCGGCCGTCAGCACTTCATCCATCAGATGCATGACGCCATTGTCGTCCAGGCCGAATTCGAACTTGGTGTCGGCGATGATGATGCCGCGCGTGGCAGCATATTCGGCGGCCGTCTTGTACAGGGCAATGGCGACGTCGCGCATCTTGGCGGCCAGTTCCGCGCCGATGCGCTCTTCCATTTCCGCAAAGCTGATGTTTTCGTCATGCTCGCCCAGTTCGGCCTTGGCCGCCGGGGTGAAGATCGGTTCCGGCAGCTTTTCCGCCTGTTGCAGGCCGGCTGGCAGCTTGATGCCGCAGATGCTGCCCGTGTCCTGGTAATCTTTCCAGCCCGAACCGATGATGTAGCCGCGCACGACTGCCTCGACCATGATGGGCTTCAAGCGCTTGGCCACGACGGCGCGGCCCTTGACTTGCTCCACTTCCTCGGGCGCCACCACGGACTCCGGCGCCACGCCGGTCAGGTGGTTCGGCACGATATGGCCCAGTTTCTCGAACCAGAAATCGCTCATCTGGTTGAGGACCTTGCCCTTGCCGGGGATAGGCTCATTCATGACGACATCGAAGGCCGACAGGCGGTCCGTGGTGACGATCAGGATCTTGTCGTCGCCAACGGCGTAGTTGTCGCGGACCTTGCCGTGGCCCAGCAATGGCAGGGAATGGATGGAAGTCTGATAGAGGCTGTTCATAGCGGGGGAATAGTTGGATGAAACGAAACCGGCAGGCAGGGAAGGCGCCCGCCGGTCGAGAAAATCGGGCACGGAGCATTGCTTCCGGCCCGTTCCAGACAGAATTTTACTTCACAATTTGCGACAGCTCGCCGGCCTTGTAGCGCTCGGCCATTTTTTCCATCGTGATGACCTTGATTTTCGACGCCTGGCCTTCGCAGCCGAAAGCCTGCATGCGCGCGCGCACGATTTGCTCGGCGGCGGTGCGGGCTGGCTTCAGGAAGTCGCGCGGGTCGAATTTCGACGGGTTTTCGAACAGATACTTGCGGATCGCGGCCGTCATCGCCAGGCGGATATCGGTGTCGATGTTGATCTTGCGCACACCGTGACGGATGCCTTCCTGGATTTCTT
The DNA here is from genome assembly GCF_058796955.1 of Janthinobacterium sp. GW823-FHT03B06. Taxonomy (NCBI): domain Bacteria; kingdom Pseudomonadati; phylum Pseudomonadota; class Betaproteobacteria; order Burkholderiales; family Oxalobacteraceae; genus Janthinobacterium; species Janthinobacterium sp. GW823-FHT03B06. Next base: position 247,256 of record NZ_JBXAJE010000006.1, on the reverse strand, counting down.
CGACTGGCACGCCGTAGGTTTCCTTCATGTCGCCGCCAAATTCGCGGATGATGGCCAGCAATTCCTGCGGCACCGACGAGGAACCGTGCATCACCAGGTGGGTGTTCGGGATGCGCGCGTGGATTTCCTTGATGCGGTCGATGGCCAGGATGTCGCCCGTCGGCTTGCGCGTGAATTTGTAGGCGCCGTGCGAGGTGCCGATGGCGATCGCCAGGGCGTCGCACTGGGTGCGCTGCACGAAGTCGGCCGCTTGCGCCACGTCCGTCAGCAGTTGCTCGCGCGTCATGGTGCCGTCGGCGCCGTGGCCGTCTTCCTTGTCGCCCTTCATGGTTTCCAGCGAACCGAGCACGCCCAGTTCCGCTTCCACCGTCACGCCGATGGCGTGCGAGAATTTCACCACTTCACGCGACACTTCCACGTTGTATTCGTACGACGCGACCGACTTGCCGTCCGCCTCCAGCGAACCGTCCATCATCACGGAAGTAAAACCCGAGCGGATGGCGGCCATGCAGACGGCCGGCGACTGGCCGTGATCCTGGTGCATGACGACCGGGATGTGCGGGTACGCTTCGACGGCGGCGTCGATCAGGTGGCGCAGGAACGCTTCACCGGCGTACTTGCGCGCGCCGGCGGACGCCTGCATGATCACCGGGCTGTTGAGCGCATCGGCGGCAGCCATGATGGCTTGCACTTGTTCCAGGTTGTTGACGTTGAAAGCAGGAATGCCATAGCCGTTTTCGGCGGCATGGTCCAGCAGTTGACGCATGGATACGAGAGACATGGTAATACTCCAGATAACAATAGAAACCGTTGCGGCGCTTCGCGGTGGTCAATAACCGCGCCGGCGCCTGAATTCTTGGGCCTTATTCAAATTCGCCGACTGTCACAATCTTTAATGCATTCGTACCGCCCACCTGGCCCATCGGTTCGCCCCAGGTGACGACGATCATGTCGCCCTTTTTGACGATGCCCTGCGCCACCAGCAGCTCTTCCGCCTGCTTCAGCACTTGCGCGCTGGGAGCGTTCTGCATCAGATGATACGCCCGAACATTACGGTACAGCGCGGCTTTGCGCAAAGTCGTGACGCTCGGCGTGAGCGCATAGATCGGCGTATCGATACTGTGGCGGCTCATCCACAAGGCGGTGGAACCCGATTCCGTCAGCGCCACGATGGCTTTCACGCGCAGGTGGTGGGCCGTAAACAGCGCGCCGTAGGCGATCGACTGGTCGATGCGGGTAAACGTGACGTTGAGGAAGTCGGCATCGAGCTTGTTGTATTCGGACTGCTCCGCTTCGACGCAGATGGCGGCCATCATTTCCACCGTCTCGATCGGGTACTTGCCCGAGGCCGTTTCGGCCGACGTCATGACGGCATCTGTGCCGTCGAGCACGGCATTCGCCACATCGGACACTTCGGCGCGCGTGGGCACGGCGTTGACGATCATCGATTCCATCATCTGCGTGGCCGTGATCGCCAGCTTGTTCGACGCGCGCGCCATCTTGATCATGCGCTTCTGCAGGGCCGGCACGGCCGCATTGCCCACCTCGACGGCCAAATCGCCGCGCGCCACCATGATGCCGTCGGAGGCATCGAGGATTTCCTGCAGCGCGGGAATGGCTTCCGCCCGCTCGATCTTGGCGATCATCATCGGCTTGTGGTGGTACGGTTCGCCGGCGATATTGGCCAGCTGGCGCGCCATTTCCATGTCGGTCGCGCATTTCGGGAAGGAAATGGCGAGATAGTCGGCCTGGAAACTCATGGCCGTCTTGATATCTTCCATGTCCTTGGCCGTCAGCGCGGGCGCGGACAGGCCGCCGCCCTGGCGGTTGATGCCCTTGTTGTTCGACAACTCGCCGCCGATTTTCACGGTGGTGTGGATTTCGCTGCCGTGGATGCGCTCGACGATCAGCACGATGAGGCCATCGTTTAGCAGCAGCACGTCGCCCTTGTGCAGGTCGCGCGGCAAGGCCTTGTAGTCGAGGCCGACCCGTTCCTGGTTGCCCAGTTCGCCGTTTTCGCCCCACTTGGCGTCGAGGATGAAGCGCTCGCCCGCTTCGAGCTGAATGCGCGTGTTTTCAAACTTGCCGACGCGAATCTTCGGCCCTTGCATATCGGCCATGATGGCCACTTCGCGCCCACATTCAGCCGCCGCCAGGCGCACCAGCGCGGCGCGGTCGATATGGTCCTGCGCCTTGCCATGGGAAAAATTCAAGCGCACCACGTCGACGCCCGCACGTATCATTTTGACCAGGATATCGAAGTCGGTGGAGGCGGGGCCGATTGTTGCTACGATTTTTGTACCACGTGGCATAGGAATCCTTGTGCGCGAGCGAAGGTGAGCAAGGCCGGTTTGAGACAGCCGCCGGCAAGGTAAAAGCGCAGCGGTCAGGCTGCGCTTGGTGGCACGACAGTCAGGCTATATCAGCCAGCACGTTGCATGAGCATTTCCACGGCAGGCAAAGTCTTGCCCTCCAGGAACTCCAGGAAAGCGCCGCCGCCCGTCGAGATATAGCTGATTTTATCCGTAATATCGTATTTGGCAATCGCCGCCAGAGTGTCGCCACCGCCGGCGATCGAAAATGCTTTCGACTCGGCAATCGCCAGGGCCAGGGTCTTGGTGCCGTTGCCGAACTGGTCGAATTCGAACACGCCCACGGGGCCGTTCCACACGATGGTGCCGGCGGCGGCGATCTGCTGCGCCAGCAGGGCTGCCGTTTTCGGGCCGATATCGAGGATCATGTCGTCATCCGCCACGTCGGCCACGTCCTTGACGGTGGCGGCGGCTGTCGGCGAAAACTCCTTGGCGCACACGACGTCGACGGGAATCGGCACTTGCGCGCCCCGTTTGGCCATGATGTCGATGATGGCTTTCGCTTCGTCGACGAGTTCCGCTTCCACCAGCGACTTGCCGACGTTCAAGCCAACGGCTTTCATGAAGGTATTGGCGATGCCGCCGCCGACGATCAGGTTATCGACCTTGTCGGACAGGGCTTTCAAAATGGTCAGCTTGCTCGATACTTTCGAACCGGCAACGATGGCCAGCAGCGGGCGGGCGGGCGCGTGCAGCGCTTTGCCCAGCGCATCGAGTTCGGCGGCCAGCAGCGGGCCGGCGCAGGCGACAGGGGAGAACTTGGCGATGCCGTGCGTGGACGCCTCGGCGCGGTGGGCCGTGCCGAACGCGTCATTGACGTAGATATCGCACAATTTCGCCATTTTTTGCGCCAGCTCATCGCTGTTTTTCTTTTCGCCCTTGTTGACGCGCACGTTTTCCAACAGGACGACCTGGCCGGCAGCCAGGGATTCCAGGCCGGCGCCGTCGATCCAATTTTGTTTCAGTGCAACTTCCTGGCCCAGCAGCTCGGACAGGCGGGCCGCCACGGGCGCCAGGCTGTCGGCCGGCTTGAACTCGCCTTCCGTCGGACGGCCCAAGTGCGACGTCACCATGACGGCGGCGCCAGCGTCGAGGGCGGCACGGATGGCCGGCACCGAAGCGCGGATGCGCGTATCTTCGGTGATCTTGCCACTGTCATCTTGCGGAACGTTCAGGTCGGCGCGGATGAATACGCGCTTGCCTTGCAGTGCATTTTGGGCGATCAAATCTTGCAGACGGATGAAGTTGAGAACAGCTGACATGGCGATCCAGATGACGAGTGGAAGGAAGTGCGCTATTTTACCGCAATGACCAGACCAAATCGCCGATTTGTCCTGCTTTACTGAAAAACATGCAACAGTCGCAAGCCCGTGAAAACCAGCATGCCGAACACGATGGTTTGCAGCATATTGCGGCGAATCACGAAAAAGAGCGTGGCGGCAATACCCGACAAGAGTTTCAGATTCGACAAGTCAAAGTGCACTTGCGGCCCTTCCATCAGCATGTCGGGCGCGATGATGGCGGCCAGCGCGCAGGCCGGCGCATAGCGCAGCATCTCGCCCACGCGGCGCGGAATGGTAATATGGTGGCCGATCAGCCAGAAGGTGCTGCGCGTGGCGGCAGTCGCCACCACCAGCACGGCGATGGCGATCCACACGTCTGCTCTGCCCAAGGCTATGCCGTCAAACATGGCGTTTTGTCCATTTTTCTGTCAATTCTTCCACGGCCATGGCGCTGACCATGCCCACCACCACAGCCACAAGCAAGCCCAGCTTATACGGCAGGCTGAACGCCAGCACGGCGACCGTGCCCGCCACCAGCACGCCGCACAGGGCGGCGCGGCTGAGGATGAGCGGCACCGTCACGCACAGGATCGCCAGCGTGCCCGCAAAACCCAGCCCCCATTCGGCCGGCACAACGGCGCCCAGCACGATGCCGATGAAGGAACCGATTTGCCAGGCCAGCCAGTTGGGGTAGATCAAGCCTTTCAGGAAAGGCAGCTTGGCCGGGTCCGGCGTTTCGTGCGGATAGCGCTGCAGGAAGAGGCCCACCGTGATGTCGCCCGCCACATAGCCGAGCGCGAAGCGCTGGCGCCACGGCAGATGGGCGAAATGCGGGGCCAGCAGCACGGAAAAGATAACAAAACGCAAATTGACGACGAGGGCCGTGGCGAAGATCACCCACACGGGCGCTTGCGCGGCCAGCAGGGGCAAGGATGCAAGCTGGGCCGAGCCGGCAAAGACAAACAGGGTCATGGCTCCCGCCTGCGCCACGGTCAGGCCGCTTTTCACCATGGCCACGCCCACCACCATGCCCCAGGCGGCGATGCCCAGCAAGGTGGGCGCGCCCAGGTTCAGGCCGGCACGCCAGGCATCTTTCAGCATGGCATCGTCGCTGGTGGCCGGGACGGCGTTCACGCGGGTGTTCATGCGAGCCCCCGGCAGGCTGAGTGTGGTAACTGCACAACAATGGTGCAAGACGACAAGGGCGGCAACGGTGATACCGGCAAGGCAAATCCAGTCAGTGTGGTGCTGCAGCCGCCATATTTCCGCGAAAACCCGCGCCGCAGCCGAAGATGATCAAGCCGCCATTTTAGCCATGATTTTTGCTGTCTGCCTGAATCCGTTAAAATCGTGGTTTTGGCAGCAGCCGACTTCCATCCATACAGCCTCACGGAGCATGACAAGATGACAAAAACCACCCAGCCAGCGGTCGAACTCGACGGTAAAGACTTGCCAGCCCACTGCCCTAACCCGGCCATGCCGCTGTGGTCATCGCATCCGCGCGTGTTTCTGGAATTCAACAAAGACGGTATCGCCAAGTGCCCGTACTGCGGCACGGCCTACACCCTGAAGGAAGGCGCCAGCGCCGGCCATCATTAAACTGCCCAGCGGCGCGCCCCCAGCGCGCCGTTTTTATTTGCATCAAGTTATACCGTTCAGCCCGGAGTCGTCATGAAACGTCTGAAAGAACTCAATGGCAGCGCCGCGGAAGTCGAAGCGGCGTTCTACGATGCCTTGCACCGCGCCGACCTCGAAGCGCTGATGGCGCTATGGGCCGACGATGAAGAAATCGTCTGCATCCACCCGGGCGGCGCGCGCCTGATCGGCCATGCCGCCATCCGCGCCTCGTGGGAAACCATCCTGGCGGGCGGCGGCCTGCACATCGTGCCCGCGCAGCTGCATGAAACGCACAATCTGATGAGTTCGGTGCACACGGTCATCGAAGGCGTCACCAATGAAGACGGCGCACCGGCGCATCTGCTGGCCACGAATGTGTATGTGAAAACGCCGCGCGGCTGGCGCATCGTGCTGCACCACGCGTCCATCGCCCCGGGCGGCGCGCCGGCCGACGCCACGGGAACGCAGATCCTGCACTGATGTCCTTGCCGCTTATTGACAACGCCCCCTATACCGCCCCGCTCTGGCTGCCTGGCGGCCACGCGCAGACGATTTATCCTGCCGTGTGCCTCGCCAAGCCGGCCGTGGCCTTCCGCCGCGAACGCTGGCAAGCGCCCGATGGCGACTTCGTCGACGTCGACCTGGTCGACGGCCAGCCGGGCCAGCCCTTCGTGCTGCTGTTCCACGGCCTGGAAGGCTCGTCGAACAGCCATTACGCGCGCGCCCTGATGGCCGAGGTGGCCGCGCGCGGCTGGTCGGGCGCCGTGCCGCATTTTCGCGGCTGCTCGGGCGAAGCGAACCTGGCGCCCCGCTTTTACCATTCGGGCGATGCGCAGGAAGTGGACTGGATCGTGCAGCGCCTGCGCCCGCGCGCCACGGGGAAATTTTATGCGGCCGGCGTGTCGCTGGGCGGCAATGCCCTGCTGTGCTGGCTGGGCCAGTCGCAGCACCAGGCCGATTTCATCGATGCGGCGGCGGCCGTGTCGGCCCCGCTGGACCTGGCGCAAGGGGGCAAGGCCCTGTCATCGGGCGCGAACCGGCTCTACACGCGCATGTTCCTGAACACGCTCAAACCGAAATGCCTGGCCAAGCTGGAACAGTTTCCCGGCCTGTTCGCGCGCGAGGCCATGCTGGCCGCGCGCGACTTGCACGCCTTCGACAATGTCGTCACGGCGCCCCTGCACGGCTACCGCGACGCCGACGATTACTGGCACCGCGCCAGCGCCAAGCACGTCTTGCAGGACATCACCGTGCCGACCCTGGTGCTGAACGCGCAAAACGACCCCTTCCTGCCCGGGCGCTTCCTGCCGCGCAGCGCCGCGCCGACGGTCACGCTCGAGTATCCGCGCCACGGCGGCCATGTCGGCTTTGCGGCAGGCAAGTTGCCGGGCAGCACACGCTGGCTGCCACAGCGCCTGCTCCATTTTTTTGAGGGCGGCAACATGGCGCCGCTGGCCCCGCAAACCTGTCACGCTGGCAGTTCGCAAACGCACACGGAAAACGCTACACATGGATGAACTCGTCAAACAGGCCCTGGCCAAATGGCCGAACGTACCGCACTGCTACGGCTGGCTGGGCCTGGACGCGCGCGGCCACTGGCGCATGCGCGACCAGCATGCGCAACAGCGACAACTGCCTGGCGACAAGATCGCCCACGAAGCCCTACTGGGATTTATCAACCGCAATTACGGCCATGACGAACGCGGCTGCTGGTTCTTCCAGAACGGCCCGCAGCGCGTGTATGTAAATCTGGAAGCGACACCCTACATTGCCCGCAGCGACCCGCGGCACGGTTTTGTCTTGCAGACGGGCGCGCCGCTGGAGCAGATCGAGCAGGTGTATTGGTGCGACAACGGCGTCTTGATCTTGCGCCAGGGCGAGGTCGTGGCGCAGGTCGATGACCGCGACATGGCTCAAGTGCTGGACGCCCTGCACGTCGATGGTCAGGTGGCCAGCGACGAGGCCTTGCTGGCGTGGCTGGAAGAGCGCCGGGGCAAGCTGACCCTATTGCATGACGGCAAGGAGATCGCCGTGCAGCCGCTGCGCTACGACGCCGTGCCGCAAACCTTCGACTTCCAGCCGATGCCGCAAGCCGAATAAGGCTTATCCCTTCTGGTCCTTGATCTGCTCGCGGCGCTTTTCCTGCAATTCGCGCTCGCGCGCATCGATCACGGCCTGGTCATAAAAGGTCGCGTCCGTCGATTTGCGGGCGATCGTCAGCTGGTCCAGCGCGGCCATGGTGGCGCCCTGCAGCACGTAGGATTCGGCCAGCGCCATATGCTGCAAGGTCATCTTGCCCTGATCCGCATAGGCTTTCGCCAGTAAATCGTACAGTTCCGGCTCTTCCTTGTAGAGCTGCACCTGCTCACGCAGGTACAAGGTGGCTTGCTCCAGCTTGCCGGCAGCCATCAGCGCTTCCGCATATTGGTGGGCAATGCCGCGCGAGAGGGGAAACTGCTGGCGCGCCGCATCGGCCGCCTTCAAAGCCTGTTGCGCCACTTCCTTCTTTTGCGCCGGCATCAACAGCACTTCCAGCCCCATCGCCGCCAGCAGCGAATTGGGGCCCTGCGTGCCGCCCGACGTCAGCACATTCGGCCCGGCCGGCTGGTGCAGGGCGGCATTGGCCGCATCGAGTTCCTTTTGCGCCTCCGCCGGCTTGCCCTGCTTGACGGCGACAAAGGACAAGCCGTAATGGGCGGCCGTCACCTGGAAGCGGCTTTGCTGTTCCAGCTGCGTCTTGAAGACGGCCTTGGCGTTCAGCAAGCCTTGCACGCTTTCATCCTGCAGCACGCGGGCGCGCGCGCGGGCCAGGTGGAAACTCAGGCTGTCCGCACGCTGTTTGTACGGCTGCTCGCGGATGCGCGCCTGGATGTCGGCGATGCGTTCCGTCGTCAGCGGGTGGGTCTGCAGATAGGCGGGCATCAGGTCGCTGTACGAACGGCTGGCCGCCTGCATGCGGCCGAAGAAGGCCACCATGCCGGTGGTATCGAAACCGGCCTCGCCCATGATCTGGAAACCGATGCGGTCCGCCTCGCGTTCGGCGTCGCGGCCGAAATTGAGCTGGCGCTGGATGGCCAGGCCCTGGCCGGCGGCAAACACGCCCATGGCCACGTCGCCGCCCGCACGCGACGCGAGCGCCGCCAGCAGCATGGCGGCCAGCGGCATCAGGGCATCCTGGCGCTGCTGGCCCAGCATGCGCGCGATATGGCGCTGCGCCACGTGGCCGATCTCGTGCGACAGCACGGAAGCCAGTTCCGCCTCCGTTTGCGCCGCCAGCACCAGGGCCGAGTGCACGCCGATGAAGCCGCCCGGCAAGGCAAACGCGTTCAACTGGGGGTCGCGCACGGCAAAGAAAAAATAGTCGTAATTCGTTTCGCCGCGCACGCTGGGGCGCGCCGCCACGAGCGCGTTGCCGAAGGTATTCAGGTATTCGAGCAAGGGCGCGTCATCGAGATAGTCGCGGTCGCCGCGGATGCCGCGCATGATTTCCTCGCCGATCTTGCGCTCCATCGCCGGCGACAGGTCTTCGCGCGAGGTATCGCCCAGGTTCGGCAGGTTCGGCGCCGGCGGCACGGCCAGGGGCGTCCAGCCGCTTCCCGGCTTGGCCGCCGCGCCGGCAGATGGCGCCGCTGGCGCGGACGTATAGGTTTGCGCCAGCGCACAGGGCGCCGCCAGCGACAATGCCGCCAGCACGGATGCGCGCCGCAAGCGGCGCAGCCATGCCGCAGCGGCGTTTTCAACGAGGATCGGAAGGGGAGTTTTTGAATTCACGGGTGCTATCATACCTTGTTAGCGGCGCCCATTCCCACGCGCCATGCCAGTGGCATGGGGCCGTGATTCGGCCTGCCGCGCCCCCGTTCCTCACCTATTTTGACGCCATGACAACAGCAGACAAGCAAGCCCCCGCCGGGGAACTGACCCATTTCGACGCCACGGGCCAAGCCCATATGGTCGACGTGGGCAGCAAGGAAGACACGCGCCGCAGCGCCGTGGCCGCCGGCACCATCCGCATGCAGCCGGCCACCCTGGCCTTGATCATTTCCGGCAACGCCAAGAAAGGCGACGTGCTGGGCATCGCCCGCATCGCCGCCATCATGGGCGCCAAGCGCACCAGCGACCTGATTCCCCTGTGCCACCCGCTGGCCCTCACGCGCGTCACCGTCGATTTCGACGTGGATGAAGCGGCCAACAGCGTGCATTGCCGCGCCCAAGTCGACACCACGGGCAAGACGGGCGTGGAAATGGAAGCGCTCACGTCCGTGCAGATCGGCTTGCTGACGATCTACGACATGTGCAAGGCCGTCGACCGGGGCATGGTCATGACCAACGTGCGCGTGCTGGAAAAGCATGGCGGCAAGTCGGGCGATTGGCACGCGGAAGTGTAACTATGCCGCCTGGCGCGCCAGCCGGCCCCGGATGCGGCGCAAGTCGCACAGCAGCCAGATGGCGCAGACCAGGCACAACGCGATGATGGCCACGGACAGGGGCAAGTGAAACTGTTCCTGCCCTGCCAGCGCAAAGCCGGCATGGATCAGGCACGTTGCCACGCCCAGCGCGGCGCAGACACAAGCATACAGGGGCGCTCGCGGGGTGGCCAGCAGCACGTGCCGGTAACCGGCCAGCACCACGGCAATCGCCGCCAGGTTAAACACGAGAAAACCCTGCACGCCGCCCGGCACGTGAAACATCTCCCACTCTTTCCAGTAGGCAGCGTCGATTTGATGCAGGATCAGGAACAACATGGTCCAGAAGTAGCTGCGTGGCATAAGATTTACATTCGTCAATATTGACGCAATTGTAAAGCCTGCACCGCGCACCGGCACGTGCCCATGGTATTTTTCGATGCGAAAGTGAATTTCATTGATAGGAATGCTTTTTCATCAAGAAATCATGCATACTGCGAGTCGACCATATACAGATGAGCATCGCATGACAAGCAACACGCCCGCCGCAGAAAGCAAGCTCCAGGACTTCGAATTCGAGGCCATGAATCTGCAGGTGGGGGGACGCATCCAGTTCATCACGCACCGCACCATCAAACCGATCCAGCATTTCTCGACCGTGATCGGCTATGTGAAGGACGAGTACCTGATCGTCAAGATTCCCATGGAAAACGGCGCCTCCATCGTGCTCAACGAAGGCGACAAGCTGACCATCCGCGTGTTTTCCGGCATCACCGTCTGTTCGTTTGCGTGCAGCGTGCTGCGCCTCTTCGGCCGTCCGCTCAACTATGTGCACCTGAGCTTTCCCGACGCCATCCAGGGCACCAGCCTGCGCACGGCCATGCGCGTCAAGGTGGAGATTCCCGCGCAGCTGAGCTACCGCGACGTGGCGGCCGTGCCCGTGTTCATCGTCAACCTCAGCGTCTCGGGCGCGCTGATCGAGGCACCCAGCATGCTCACGCCCGATGAAGAAGGCGTCGCACTGAGCTTTACCCTGCTGGTGCAGCCGAACAAACATCAGATGCGCGTCAACACGCGCGCCCGCATCCAGAACGTCAGCGTGGGCAAGCCGTCCAATGGCCACGCCGCCGGAGTGGCCGAAATCTATACGTATGGCGTGCAATTCATCGACCTGGAACCGACCCACTACACGCTGCTGCAAAACCTCACCTATGAAGCGCTGATCGCGGACCGGCAAAAAATCGTCTGACACGGGCGCGGCAGGTGTCGCTTACTGCGTCGCCACCACCTTGGGAATATTCGTGCGGGTAATCGCTTCCTTGGCTGCCGCATTCGTCACGGTGGTGCTGTTAAACCAGCTCAGGCTGCTGGTGCCGAGCTGCAACTCCATGTTCACCTTCTGACCGCCCAAGCCGCTGCCCAGGTCGCCCGCCAGGGTCAGCTCGATATTGCCCTTGTCGACCTTGGCGCCTGCCACTTCGCGCGTCGGGCTGAACACGGGGATGGCGCTGGGCACGGCTTCGGTGGGGGTGCTGCAGGCGGCCGCCTCGCCGCCATTTTCCTGCACGCACAGGGCCACGGCCGTCTTCAGGGGCGCAGCAGCGGCCAGCACGTTGCTGACCTTGGCCCGCATCGTATAGTCGCCGTACTGGGGAATGGCCACGGCCGCCAGGATGCTGGCGATGGCCACCACGATCATCAGTTCTATCAGGGTAAATCCGCTTTGCGCGCGCATCGCATCCTCCCGGAGTGCAGTTGGTCACGCCGTGCATGGTGCAAGCGCCGTGCCAGCGGCGCCCCGGGGCGGCGTTGGCAGGCATGGAAAGAAAAGCGACGCATTTGGGCGGATTCGGACCAGCGCCGTCGCCCCAGGGCGGGAATCGGCCTGTCTTGCGGACAAAAAAAAGGAGCCGAAGCTCCTTTTTTTATACTGCATGAATCAGGCTGAAATTACAGCATGGCTTTCAGCAGACGCGCCATTTCCGACGGGTTTTTGGTCACGGTGATGCCGCAAGCTTCCATGATTTCCAGCTTGGCTTGCGCCGTATCGGCACCGCCCGAGATCAGCGCGCCGGCGTGGCCCATGCGCTTGCCTGGAGGAGCCGTTACGCCAGCGATGAAGCCGACGACAGGTTTTTTCATGTTGTCTTTGATCCAATACGCCGCGTTGGCTTCGTCCGGACCGCCGATTTCGCCGATCATGATGACCGCGTCGGTATCTGGATCATCATTGAACATCTTCATGATGTCGATGTGCTTCAGACCGTTGATCGGGTCGCCGCCGATGCCGACTGCCGACGATTGGCCCAGGCCCAGTGCGGTCAGCTGACCCACTGCTTCATAGGTCAGGGTGCCCGAACGGGAAACGACGCCGATACGGCCCTTCTTGTGGATGTGACCTGGCATGATGCCGATCTTGATTTCGTCTGGCGTGATCAGGCCTGGGCAGTTAGGGCCCAGCAGCAAGGTTTTGCTGTTGGCTTTAGCCATGCGGTCTTTCAGGGCCATCATGTCGCGGACAGGAATGCCTTCGGTGATGCAAATGGCCAGATCCATTTCAGCTTCGACAGCTTCCCAGATTGCCGCGGCCGCGCCTGCTGGCGGCACGTAGATCACGGAAACGTTGGCGCCGGTTTCTTTTTTCGCTTCGGTAACGTTAGCGAAAATAGGAATGCCTTCGAAATCTTCGCCGGCTTTCTTCGGGTTCACGCCTGCCACGAAGGCAGCTTTGCCGTTCGCGTAGTCGCGGCAACCGCGGGTGTGGAACTGGCCGGTCTTGCCGGTGATCCCTTGGGTAACGACTTTGGTATCTTTATTGATCAGAATGGACATGTTGATTCCTTAATTAAGCTTGACCGGCAGCAGCGGCAACGACGCTCTTGGCTGCATCTTCCATGGTGTCGGCTGCGATGATAGGCAGACCGGAATCGGCCAGCATCTTTTTGCCCAGGTCTTCGTTGGTGCCCTTCATGCGCACGACCAGCGGTACGTTCAGCGAAACGGCTTTCACTGCGGCGATGACGCCTTCAGCGATCACGTCGCAACGCATGATGCCGCCGAAAATGTTCACCAGGATGGCTTTCAGGCCTGGGTTTTTCAGCATGATCTTGAACGCTTCGGTCACTTTTTCTGCCGTGGCGCCGCCGCCGACGTCCAGGAAGTTGGCTGGCTCGCCGCCGAACAGTTTAATCGTGTCCATGGTGGCCATGGCCAGGCCGGCGCCATTCACCAGGCAACCGATGTTGCCGTCGAGCGAAATGTAAGCCAGGTCGAATTTCGACGCTTCGATTTCCGCTGGATCTTCTTCGTCCAGATCGCGCAGGGCGACGATTTCCGGATGACGGAACAGGGCGTTCGGGTCAAAGTTGAACTTGGCGTCCAGGGCGATGACCTTGCCGCTGCCGGTGACGATCAGCGGGTTGATTTCGGCCAGCGAGCAGTCGGTTTCCCAGTAGGCTTTGTACAGGCCTTGCAGGTTGGCGCGCGCGTCGGCGATGGAACCGGCAGGCACGCCGATCTTGGCGGCGATGTCGTCTGCCTGGGCATCGGTCAGGCCAACGCCCGGATCGATGGTGACGTGGTGGATCTTCTCAGGGTGGCTCTCGGCCACTTCTTCGATGTCCATGCCGCCTTCGGACGATGCCATCAGGACGATTTTCTGGGTAACGCGGTCGGTGACCAGCGAAACGTACAGTTCCTGCTTGATGTCGGCGCCTTCTTCCACCAGCAGGCGGTTGACTTTCTGGCCTTCGGCGCTGGTCTGGTGCGTGATCAGCTGCATGCCCATGATCTGGTCAGCGTATTCCTTGACCTGTTCCATCGATTTTGCCACTTTCACGCCGCCGCCCTTGCCGCGGCCACCTGCGTGGATCTGCGCCTTGACAACCCATACCGGGCCGCCCAGGGTTTCCGCAGCCTTGACGGCTTCTTCGACGGACATGCACGGAATACCGCGTGGTACCGTCACTCCGTGCTGCCGGAGGATTTCTTTGGCTTGATACTCATGGATTTTCATGCTGGCTTCCCTTCTGATACTGATGTGTAAAAATACGGTTAGTGGTGCAAAAAAACAGGAAATACAGCGCCGGGGTCACGCTTTGGCTACCCAGCGCGGGTAATACTGTGCAACCGCCCCGCCATCGGTGCGCAGGGCGTGGCATTTGTCGAGTTGAAACGGCTTTTCATGCGATAAGTCAGCATTCGCACCGTCACGGGTCGACCAGACATCGCCGGCAAATGCCTGAACCGTCGCAGTCGGCAAGACTTGCGCCAGTTCGGTCAAATGGGTACAGCCGGCGATTCCCGCCAGGCGCTGTTTCAAGTCGCGGCGGAAATTCTTCAATAAATTCAATCCGATCAGCGCCCTGTAAGCGGGGCCGATGGTATCGCAAAAACCGGGATAGGGCACGGCATCGGAGGCAGCTTCGGCCTCGACAATGGTCAGGGCGCGATCGACGGTAATGCGTAAATGGAGGTCATGCAGAGGGGCGCCGGCGGGACGGAGGCCGGAGGCCAGGGTCGCGTCATAGCTTTTGATATCGGTGATATGGGCGTCAATATCCCACAGGCCGTCGTCGCGCATATACGCTTGGACGTCGATAACGCGGGAGTGCCGTAGGGCGCGCCGGGATACGGGAGTTGACAGGGGCATAAGACCGATGCCGCTTGCGCGGCCATAATTAGTAAGCAGCCATGTGCCTAAAGCACTCTGTTCGCAGCTTCTACGAACAGCAACCGCACCTGCGGCGCCGCAAAAACCCTAAAAGTGTAGCACACAGGGCGCTAGTTGCGCCGCAACATAATTTTTTATTGCTTGTGCCGCCCGCCGCAAATCATTAACGAAAATCGCAAAATCAATGACGATCATTCACAATTCAAATAACTTGGCAGCAGGCTTGCCGTCACCGGCAGGCTGGCCGGCACCGTACCTCAGTCAGTCACACCCAGTGCGCGTAACACAGGCAAGATGCGCGCGGAAAAATACTGTGCCTGCGCCAACAATTCGGCCAGGTTTTCCTCTTCCGTCAGCAAGGGCTGCCCATCCTTCGTCATCAGCTGCTTCAGGCGCAGCAGCACGGGCCACGTCGTGCGCACCCAGTCTTGCGGCGTTGGACAACCTTGCAGTTTCGCCCACAGGAAGAGCTGTTGTAAATGCGATACAACCACACCGCCACCCGTCAGGGGGCTGGCGAGGATGTGCAAATCGCTTCTTGCCAGCGCCTGCTCCAGCAAGTGTGCATTCAGGCGCGCCGTCTGCGGTCGCGCCGCGGCGATGCCGGCCTCGTCCTGAACGGCAGACACGCTGCCCTTGCTGGCCAGTACCAGCATGATCTGCAGCAAGGCGGCCAGACTGGCTTCGCTGCCAGCCAGTTGCTGCTCCAGTTCGCCTATCGTGTACACGCGATGGTCAGCCATGGCGTCCAGCACGGGCGCATAGACGCGCTCGTCCATATCGGCGTCGCCCAGCACGCCATGCACGCTCAACACCACTTCGTCGCGGGGCACGGTCAGCATCACGCGCACGGCCCGCAAGGCACTGGCCTGGGCGAACGGCGTCAGCCTGCGTGCGCCCTTGACCCAGTAATCCCTGCGGAATTGCTCGTTGACGAGGAAGGAGCGCGTCGTCTCGCGAAAAATAGGATCGGGTATCTCGGCCAGGAACTGCTGGTGCTCAGCCGTCAGGTTCAGCATGTCGACCAGAGCGGTATAGTTGGCGGACGCGGCGAACTCGAGCTTGGCCTCGCCCAGCATGGCCGCGACGCTGGAAAAAGCCATAGGCTGCCAATCGGCATTGAAATACTCATGGGCAAGATAATGTCCATCCATCGCCTTGAGTTTTTCGAAGCGGTCCGCCAGTTGCGGGTTGGCGTCCAGGTAGCGCGGTTGCGTGGCGATCATCCTGTCGACGAAATCGATGGCGCCAGCGACTCTGGCCAGCACGCCCTGGCCCGGGGCGCTCATGACGCGGCTATGTTCGGCCAGCAAGTCGCGCATCGGCATCATTGCGGCCCAGCCTGGCTGCGTGTTGTAGCTGATGAAGACGACACCGCCCACCTTCAGCTTGCGCCGCAGGAAGTCGACGATGAGCGCGCGGTTTTCCGCCGAAACCCAGCTCCAGATCCCGTGCAGGCAGATAAAGTCAAAATCGGGCAAGTCGTCGCGGCAACAAAACTGCGCGAACGATTCATCCGTGAACTGCGCGCCAGCGTCGGCCGCGTTGGCCAGCTCCTGCGCAAAGGCGGCCTGGGACGGATTGAAATCATTGCCATGCCAGCGCGTGGCGGACGCCGCCGCATGGATGTTGGCGCTGATGCCCTGGCCAAAGCCCAGCTCGCAAGCCGTGCCGCTGGCAGGCAAGGCCAGGCCGGCGGCCAGCAAGGGCAGGCGCAGGCGCAGAGGATTCAATTCTTCGTAATAGCCATAGGTATAGGCGATTTCGGCCACATAGCCGGCATTCCAGTTGCTCATCTTGCATCCTGTCACGATCAGTGGTGCTGCGCGCATCGCACAGCGTTCGAGCGCCAGCATACCCGATCGCGCAGCGTCACCATACTGGAATCAGACGATGTTTGAAAGCGCAGTTCTTGGCGGCACGGCGTGGCGGCCGGGCAGCCCTGGATGAGCTATTCCTCGTCGGGATCCAGCCCCTTCAAGGCCACCTGCACGGCGCGCTGCGAAAAACCGCGCTGCATCAAAAAACGCATCTGCTTGTTGCGCTGCTCGGCATCCTGCGCCACCTGACCAAACTTGCGGCGCCACACCTCGCAGGCGCGCGCCACTTCCCCTTCGGCCAGGCCCGCCTTGAGTTCCTGCAACGCTTCTCCCCCGATGCCATGGCTTTGCAGTTCCGCCATGATGCGGCTGTTGCCGAAACGGGCCGAGCGGCGGTGGATCAGCGACTCGGAAAAGCGCTCCTGCGACAGCCAGTTGGCTTGTTCCAGGCTGTCGAGCAAGGCTTCCACGTCGTCGCCTTCCTGCGCATGGCGCTGCAGCTTGCGCCGCAATTCCATGCGGCTGTGTTCGCGCATCGACAGAAAGCGTAGCGCCCTGCCCTTCAGGCTTAGTTGTACTGCGGCCATACACCCACCTTGTCTTTCATTCCACAATCACATCACCCAAACACAATCGCCGCCCGGCGCAACAGCGCGGGACGGCGATCATGGTCACACCTTGCAACAAGCCATGCGTAGGTCGGATTAGGCCCCTTGGGCCGTAATCCGACAACATTGTTGACGTCTGATCCGACAACATTGTTGATGTCTGTGGTGTTGTCAGATTACGCGCGGCTTTGCCGCGCTAATCCGACCTACTCTGCCTTGGTTTCCGCAGCCTTGGCAGCCTTGTCGGCGGCCTTATCCGCTTTTTCCGGCTTTTCAGCGGCCAGCGGCGGCAGTTCGCGCACGCCCAGCGAAGCGCGGACCTTGTTTTCGATTTCGCGGGCCAGCGCCGGACGCTCTTGCAGGAAGGCACGGGCGTTGTCCTTGCCCTGGCCGATGCGTTCGCCGTTGTAGCTGTACCACGAACCGGATTTTTCCACGATCTTGGCATCCGAGCCCAGGTCCAGGATTTCGCCTTCGCGCGAGGTGCCGGCGCCGTACAGAATGTCGAAGTGCGCTTCCTTGAACGGCGGCGCGATCTTGTTCTTGACGACCTTGACCTTGGTTTCGTTGCCGATCACTTCATCGCCGGACTTGATCGAGCCGGTGCGGCGGATGTCCAGGCGCACGGAGGCGTAGAATTTCAGCGCATTGCCGCCCGTGGTCGTTTCCGGGCTACCGAACATCACGCCGATCTTCATGCGGATCTGGTTGATGAAGATGACCAGGGTATTCGTGCGGTTGATGGAACCGGTCAGCTTGCGCAGCGCTTGCGACATCAGGCGCGCCTGCAAACCTGGCAGGGAATCGCCCATGTCGCCTTCGATCTCGGCGCGTGGCGTCAGTGCGGCCACGGAGTCGATGACGACGAGGTCGACGCTGCCCGAACGCACGAGGGCGTCGCAGATTTCCAGTGCCTGCTCGCCCGTGTCCGGTTGCGAGATCAGCAATTCATGCAGGTTCACGCCCAGCTTTTGCGCGTAACCGACGTCGAGCGCGTGCTCGGCATCGATAAAGGCGCAAGTGCCGCCCAGTTTTTGCATTTCGGCGATGGTTTGCAGGGTCAGCGTGGTTTTACCCGACGATTCCGGACCGTAGATTTCCACCACGCGGCCGCGCGGCAAGCCGCCCACGCCCAGCGCGATATCGAGGCCGAGCGAACCGGTCGACACGACTTGCACTTCTTCGATCGGTGCGCTGGCATCCATGCGCATGACCGAACCTTTGCCAAACTGCTTCTCGATCTGCGCCAGTGCGGCGGCGAGCGCCTTGGCTTTTTCCGATGCGGGTACTACAGCTTTTTTATCGTCCATATGTTCTTTCAGCCGTTCTACAGTTGCGGATTCACGTGACGCATCTACGTGAACCGTGCAGCCTGCGATAGCGCCAGTGGGTTAAATTCTTTACACAGACAGTACTGTATAAAAAAACAGTGATCAATGCAAGCGGAACGTGGATTTGTTTTGAAACAGATCAATACAAGCCTGGTTTTTCACAAAAACTCGCCACCTTGCGGGAAATGAAACACAATACAAGCTTCTATGCCGCAAGCCGAGGAAGTCTCACCATGCGTATTTTACTTGCCGAAGATGACAGCGTACTGGCCGATGGCCTGACCCGTTCGCTGCGCCAGTCGGGCTATGCCATCGACTGCGTCAAAAATGGGCAGGAAGCCGATACGGCCCTGTCCACCCAGGAATTCGACCTGCTGATCCTCGACCTGGGCCTGCCGAAGATGTCCGGCCTGGAAGTGCTGCGCCGCCTGCGCGCGCGCGCCTCGCTGCTGCCCGTGCTGATCCTGACGGCCGCCGATTCCATCGAGCAACGCGTGAATGGCCTCGACCTCGGTGCCGATGATTATATGGCCAAGCCGTTCGCCTTGTCGGAACTGGAGGCAAGAGTGCGCGCCCTGACGCGCCGCGGCGCCGGCGGCGGCGCCACCATCATCAAGCATGGTCCCCTCAGCTACGACCAGGTGGGGCGCAGCGCCTACATCAACGACCAGATGCTCGACCTGTCGGCGCGCGAACTGGGCTTGCTGGAAATCCTGCTGGGCCGCACCGGCCGCCTCGTCTCGAAAGAGCAGCTGGTCGACCACCTGTGCGAATGGGGCGAGGAAGTGTCGAACAACGCCATCGAAGTGTATGTGCACCGCCTGCGCAAGAAGATCGAGGTGGGCGGCGTGCGCATTGCCACCGTGCGCGGCCTTGGCTATTGCCTGGAAAAATACTCGGAAGCGGCGCGCCTGAACGCCGAAGCGGGCGAGTCGGCAGCCCCGGCCAGCGGGTCCGCCAGCAAGTGAAGGCGCGCGAGGCGCCAGCGGACGAGCCGGGCGACGACGACTGGTTCGAGCCGCCCACGACGGAGCAGGACGACACCATCGAGCATTCGCTGTTCGGCGAAATCCTCGACTGGATGCTGGCGCCCCTGCTGCTGCTGTGGCCGATGAGCATCGCCATCACCTATCTGGTGGCCAAGGGCATCGCCAATCAGCCCTTCGACCATGCGCTGGAAGACAGCGTCACCGTGCTGACGCAACAGGTCAAGCAGGCCGACGGCGCGCTGCTGCGCCGCGTGCCGGACAAGAACAGCAATAACAAGGGCCGCGACTTCCTGCGCGGCGATGACGTCGATACCCTGTATTACCTGGTGGTGGGTCCGCGCGGCGAATACCTCGACGGCGACCGCGACTTGCCGCCGCCGCAGGACCCCGACAAATACCGCAGCGGCATGGTGCTGTTTCGCAACGACACCATCCACGGCACGCCCGTGCGCGTGGCGTTCAGCTATCTCGATATTCCTGCCGGCAACGACGATGATCCGCACCGCGCGCTGGTGCAAGTGGCCGAGACGCTGGAAAAGCGCGCCCAGCTGGCCAATGAAATCATCAAGGGCGTGATTTTGCCGCAGTTCATCATCCTGCCCGTGATCCTGGCCCTGGTCTGGTTCGCCCTGGCGCGCGGGCTGTCGCCGCTGGCGCAATTGCAGGAACGCATACGCGCCCGGCCGCCCGACGATTTATCTCCCATCGAATCGGGCCAGGTGCCCGAGGAAATCACGCCGCTGGTTGGTTCGCTCAACGAGATGCTGGCGCGCCTGTCGCTGTCGATCGACATGCAGAAACGCTTCATCGCCGATGCGGCGCACCAGATGAAGACGCCGCTGGCCGGCATGCGCATGCAATCGGAGCTGGCCCTGCGCCAGACCGACCACGACGAGATTCACCGCTCGCTGCTGCAGCTGGCAAAAAGTTCGGAAGCGGCCACGCGCCTGGTCAACCAGCTGCTGGCCCTGGCACGCGCGGAAAACCAGCCGCAGGCGGGCACGGCATTCGAGCCGATCGAACTGAGCGAACTGGCGCGCGGCGTGGTGCAGGACTGGGTGCAAGCCTCGTTTGCCCAGCATATCGACCTGGGCTTCGAACAGCCCGCCTATTCGATCATGATTTCCGGCAATGCCATGATGCTGCGCGAGCTGCTGAGCAATCTGATCGACAATGCCCTGCGCTACACGCCAGCTGGCGGCAGCGTCACGGTGCGCGTGCGCAGCACCCTGGAACTGGCCATCCTGGAAGTGGAAGATACGGGGCCCGGCATTGCGCCGGCAGAACGGGCCCACGTGTTCGAACGCTTTTACCGCATTCTTGGCAGCAATGTCGACGGCAGCGGCCTGGGGCTGGCCATCGTGCGCGAGATTGCGCAGCAGCATGGCGCCGAAGTCGATATTTTTAACAATCCGCGCGCCACTTCGCCGAAGTTGCCAGGCACCCTGCTGCGCCTGAGCATCGCCCTGCTGTTGCCGGAAGCGCCAGAAGAGGACGACATCACGTATGGATAAGCCCAGCCTTCCTGCGGCGCCGCTGCAGCCCGCGCGCGCACCCAGCCCCGAGCTGCAGGCGCGCCGCGACGCCCACTGGCGCAAGACGCGGCGCCTGACGGCCATCCTGCTGCTGGTCTGGCTGCTGACGGGCTTTCTGACCGTGTTCTATGCGCGCGAGCTCTTGCACCTGAACCTGTTCGGCTGGCCCCTGCCCTTCTACATGGCGGCCCAGGGCGCCTCGCTCGTCTACCTGGCCATCATCGCCTTGTATGCCTGGCGCATGCGGCGCCTCGACCGGGAATTCCATGCCGAGGAGCAAGCATGAGCGGCCAGCGCAGCTTCTTTGCGCGCCTGTGCCGCTACTACCTGCTGTTTACCGCCGGTTTCGCCGCCTTCCTGCTGGCCCTGTCGGTACTGGAACAGGAAGGCATGCCGCGCGCGTGGATCGGCTACCTGTTCATGCTCGTCACCATCACGCTGTACGCCACCATCGGCGTCATCAGCCGTACCTCGAACGTCACCGAATACTATGTGGCGGGGCGCCGGGTGCCGGCCATGTTCAACGGCATGGCCACGGCCGCCGACTGGATTTCGGCGGCCAGCTTCATCAGCCTGGCGGGCGGCCTGTACCTGAACGGCTTCGACGGCCTGGCCTTCATCATGGGCTGGACGGGCGGCTATTGCCTGGTGGCGCTATTGATCGCCCCCTACCTGCGCAAGTTCAGCCAGTACACGATTCCCGATTTCCTCGCCGCGCGCTACGGCAGCGGCACCGACAAGCGTGGCGCCAGCGTGCGCGTGGTGGCCGTGGCCGCCACCATCATCGTGTCGTTTACCTATGTCGTGGCGCAGATCTACGCCGTCGGCCTGATCGCCTCGCGCTTCACGGGCGTGGATTTTTCCGTCGGCATCTTCCTGGGCCTGGCCAGCATCCTCGTCTGCTCCTTTCTGGGCGGCATGCGCGCCATCACTTGGACGCAGGTGGCGCAGTACATCATCATCCTCGTCGCCTTTCTGATTCCCGCCATGTGGCTGTCGGTCAAGCATGCGGACAATCCCGTGCCGCAGATCGCCTATGGCAAGGTGCTGCCGCAACTAAGCGCGCGCGAACACGTGCTGGAAACGGACCCGAAAGAAAACGAAGTGCGGGCCATCTTCCGCCAGCGCGCGCAAAGCTACCAGGCGCGCATCGACGGCTTGCCCGGCTCTTGGGAGCAAGGCCGCCTGGCGGCCCAGCGCCAGCTCGACAGTTTGCGCCAGCGTAATACCTCGCTGTTTGACATCCGCAACGCGGAGCGCTACCTGATCGCCTATCCGAAGAGCCCGGACGAGGCACGCGTGCTGTGGCAGGCGATGCAGGCGCAAAACCAGAAACGCGCCGAGCCGATCATTCCGCACGCGCAGCCGTTTCCCGCCGCCGACCGGGAGCAATCCGATATCAAGCGCAACAATTTCCTGGCCCTCGTGTTTTGCATGATGCTGGGCACGGCCGCCCTGCCCCACATCCTCATGCGATCGTACACCACGCCGTCCGTGCACGAAACGCGCGTGTCCGTGTTCTGGACCCTGTTCTTCATCCTGTTGATCTATCTCACGATTCCCGCGCTGGCCGTGCTGGTCAAGTACGATATTTACTCGGCACTGGTCGGCACGCAATACGCGAACCTGCCCACCTGGGTGTCGTACTGGGCCAATGTGGACAAGCTCAGTCCCCTGATCAGCATCGTCGACGTCAACCGTGACGGCATCGTGCAACTGGCGGAAATTTCCATCGACGCCGACGTGCTGGTGCTGGCCACGCCCGAGATTGCCGGCCTGCCCTACGTGATTTCCGGCCTGGTGGCGGCCGGCGGCCTGGCCGCCGCCCTGTCGACGGCCGATGGCTTGCTGCTGGCCATCTCGAACGCCCTGTCGCACGACGTCTATTACAAGGTGGTCGATCCCAGCGCCTCGACGCAAAAGCGCGTGACGATTTCCAAATTGCTGCTGCTGGCCGTGGCCTTCATCGCCGCCTATGCGGCCTCGCAAAAGCCGGCCGACATTTTGTCGCTGGTGGGCGTGGCCTTCTCCCTGGCCGCCTCGACCCTGTTCCCGCCGCTGGTGCTCGGTGTCTTCTGGCAACGCGCCACTTACCAGGGCGCGCTGGCCGGCATGCTGACGGGCTTTGGCGTCTGCCTGTACTACATGCTGCATACGAGCACCATGCTGGGCGGCAATGCCAGCGGTCAATGGTTTCATATCGCTCCTATTTCCGCCGGCATCTTCGGCGTGCCGGCCGGCCTGGCCGCCGCCATCCTCGTCAGCTGGCTGACGCCGGCGCCGGGACGGCGCAGCAGGGGGTTGGTCGAGCATATCCGGGCGCCGGAATGAATAGGCAGGCCGGCCCGCCAGATCAATTCCCCTTGCGGCATAGGGAAAAGACAGCGTCCCGCTAAAAAAGGAGTAGGCTGGAGGGCCGCTTTACTTACGAGGAGATCCCATGCCGTCTGGAAAAATTCTTGTTGCCCAGGGAGGCGGCCCCACCGCCGTCATCAACCAGTCGCTGGTGGGCGTGGTGCTCGAATCGCGGCGTTTTCAGCACGTCACGCGCGTGTATGGCGCCCTGCATGGCGTGCGCGGCATCATCAATGAAGAGTTCGTCGATCTGACGCAGGAAACCAGCCACAACCTGGAACTGGTGGCGGCCACGCCGTCCTCGGCGCTCGGTTCCACGCGCGACAAGCCCGACATCGCCTACTGCCAGCAAATCTTCGAAGTGCTGCGCGCGCACGAAATCGAGCACTTCTTTTACATCGGCGGCAACGACTCGTCCGACACGGTGCGCATCGTCAGCGAGGAAGCGCACAAGGCCGGCTATCCGCTGCGCTGCATCCACATCCCGAAAACCATCGACAACGACCTGGTGGGCAGCGACCACACGCCCGGCTTTCCCTCGGCCGCGCGCTTCGTCGCGCAAGCGTTCGCCGGTGCCAACCTCGACAACGCGGCCTTGCCCGGCGTCTATGTGGGCGTGGTGATGGGCCGCCATGCGGGCTTTCTGACGGCCGCCTCGGCGCTGGGCAAAAAGTTCCCCGACGATGGCCCGCACCTGATCTACCTGCCCGAGCGCGTCTTCGTGCTGGAAAATTTCCTTGCCGACGTGAAGGCCACCTATGAAAAGTATGGCCGTTGCGTGATCGCCGTGTCGGAAGGCATCCACGATGCATCGGGCGAGCCGATCGCCAGCCTGCTGGCCAGGCAAGTGGGCAATGAGGTGGAACGCGATGCGCACGGCAATGTGCAATTGTCGGGCACGGGTGCGCTGGCCGACCTGCTGTGCGACGAAATCAAGGCCAAGCTCGGCATCAAGCGCGTGCGCGGCGATACCTTCGGCTATCTGCAGCGCTCCTTCATCGGCTGCGTTTCCGACGTCGACCAGCGCGAAGCCCGCGAAGTGGGCGAGAAGGCCGTGCAGTTCGCCATGTGGGGCGACCGCGACGGCTCCGTCGCCATCAAGCGCACGGGCTTTTATTCCGTCGACTACGAACTGCTGCCGCTGACCGAGGTCGCGGGCAAGACGCGCACCATGGAAAACGAATTCATCAGCGCCAGCGGCACGGACGTGACCGATGCTTTCCGCCTGTATCTGCGCCCGCTGCTGGGTTCGGGCATGCCCGATGCATTCCGCCTGCGGGCGGCCAAGGTGGCGAAGGTCCTGAAACCTTAAACACCTGACCAAACCTACTGCGCGTCGCGCGTCGCGGCCTGCGATGCTCACTGCCTCGGCGGCCCCGTGCCCAGCACAGCTGCGCGTCTCGGTCACGACTCACATCCGCTCGCTACGGTTTTGTTAGGTGTTGTGAACCGTTTCTGCCAGCAGCAGCGGCCGCAGTTTCACGGCCGCTTCCTTGAGCTCTGGCACGTGCTGCATCAGCTGCTCCACGGACTTTCTCGCCACGGGCGCGTGGCAGGCGACGGCCGCCACGATGCGCCCGTCCGCCGCGCAGATGGGCACGGCCACGGCCACCATGCCGTGCACGAATTCCTCGTCGTCGATGCCGATGCCCAGCCGCGCGATGCGCACGATCTCGCGCTCGAGCAGCACGGGATCCGTGATGCTTTTCGGCGTGCGCGCCTGCAGGTTTAGCATGGCCAGCAATGCGCGCCGCTCCAGCAAACTCATGTGCGCCAAAAACAGCTTGCCGCTGGCCGTGCAATGCATGGGCGCGCGCGTGCCCAGCACCAGGTGCAGGCGCAGCGGTTCCTGCGTTTCCACGCGGTCCACGTAGACGATCGCATTGCTCTCGGGAATGGCCAGATTGCACGTCTCGCCCGTGGCCGCCACCAGGCTGCCCAGGATGCTGCGGCTCACGCGGATCAGGGCATTGTTGCGCAAGGTCGCCAGCGCCAGGTTGGTCGATGCGGCACCCGGTACATAGCCGCGTCCCACGGGCGTGCGCAGCACATAGCCATGTTGTTCCAGGGTATCGAGCAGGCGCATCATGCTGGCCTTGGGCACCTGCATGCGCGCCGCCAGCTGCGACAGGGTCAGGGGCTGGCTGGCGCTGGCCAGGTGCTCGATCAGGCGCAGCACGCGCAAGCCGCGCGCCTCGTCGCCATGGCTGGCCGCCGCGCCGGCCCCAACCGCTCCACCCGCCGGGCTATCTTCTTCGGCCTCGGCCTGCCGTTTTTGAAACGCATCATGCATGTTCTGTTTCACCTCTCGCGTATGCGGCGGTTTCCGCTTGTCCCGGTGCTGCGCGTCTTTTATAAATGGAACCAGACGTTCCAAAAATAATCAATAAAGACCAGTGTATCGCAAAAAACGCCCGCCGAGGCAAGCTGATACCGCAACGCAGGAGACAAGCACCATGTTGCAAACACACTACGATTACATCGTCGTCGGCGCCGGTTCCGCCGGCTGCGTGCTGGCCAACCGCCTGTCGCACGACAGCAACCACCGGGTATTGCTGCTGGAAGCGGGCGGCAAGGACAACAATCCCTGGATACACGTGCCGGTCGGCTATTTCAAGACCATGCACGACCCGAAGCTGGACTGGTGCTACCGCACGGAAGCGGACGCCGGCATCGCCGGGCGCCAGTTGCAATGGCCACGCGGCAAGGTCCTGGGCGGCTCCAGCTCGCTCAACGGCTTGCTGTATGTGCGCGGACAGAAAGAGGACTACGACCGCTGGGCCGAACTGGGCAACGCAGGCTGGAGCTATGCCGAGGTGCTGCCCTATTTTAAAAAATCGGAAGACCAGGAACGCGGCGCCAGCGATTACCACGGCGTGGGCGGCCCGTTAAAGGTGTCGGACCTGCGGCTGCGCCGCCCCATCGCCGAACACTTCATCGCCGGCGCCACGGAAAGCGGTATCCCCTTCAACGCCGACTACAACGGCGCCACGCAGGAGGGCGTCGGCTACTTCCAGCAGACGGCCAGCAAGGGCTTGCGCTGGAGCACGGCCAAAGCCTTTTTGCGGCCCGCCCGCAAGCGCGCCAATCTGCGCGTGGAAGTGCGCGCACAAATCACGCGCGTGCTGTTCGAGGGCAAGCGCGCCGTCGGCATCGAGTTCCGGCAGGATGGCCAGCTGCGCCAGGCGCGCGCCAGCGGCGAAGTGATTTTATGCGCGGGCGCCATCGGCTCGCCGCAAATCCTGCAATGCTCGGGCGTCGGGCCACGCACGCTGCTCGAGCAAGTGGGCGTGCCGCTCGTGCACGACTTGCCCGGCGTGGGACAGAACCTGCAAGACCATCTGCAAATCCGCCTCGTCTTCAAGACGCGCCTGAAAACCCTGAACGATGAAGTCAACAGCCTGTGGGGCAAGCTGTGGGTGGGCATGCAATATGTGTTTTCCCGCTCCGGCCCCCTCACTCTGGCAGCCAGCCAGGTGACGGTGTTTACCCGATCCTCGCCCGAAGTGGAGCGGCCCGACATTCAGTTCCACATGCAGCCGCTGAGCGCCGACAAGCCGGGCGAAGGCGCGCATCCGTTTTCCGCCTTCACGTCGTCCGTGTGCCAGCTGCGTCCGCACAGCCGCGGCCACGTGTCGATCAAGTCCGCCGATCCCCTCGCCTATCCGGGCATCTACCCGAACTACCTGTCCGACCCGCGCGACCAGCGGACGGCGATTGCCGCCCTGCGCGTGGCCCGAAAAATCGCCGCCGCGCCGTCGCTGGCGCCGCACATCATTTCAGAGTTCGTGCCCGGCCCGCAGTTCGAGACGGATGCGCAGCTGCTGGACGCGGCACGGCGTTTCAGCCAGTCGATCTATCACCCGAGCGGCACCTGCAAGATGGGCCACGACGCCATGGCCGTCGTTGACGAGCGCCTGCGCGTGCACGGCATGCAGAACCTGCGCGTGGTCGATGCGTCGATCATGCCGGAAATCGTCTCGGGCAATACGAACGCGCCCACCATCATGATCGCCGAAAAAGCGGCCGACATGATCCTGGCGGACGCCGTGCGGCTGCCGCAGGCGGCCTGACCCACCCATTCCATTCCCGGCAAGGAGGATGTCAGCGGCGGGCAGGCGGCCCCGCCTCCAATGACCCGGCGACAAGCCAGGCATCAAACACATAATCGATATCGATTGGAGACTAGATATTATGGATAACAATCCGAACAATCCCAAAAAGGCCAAAGAGCTGCGGAAAGTCGTGATGGCCAGCGTGATCGGCGCCACCATCGAATGGTACGACTTCTTTTTATACGGCGTCGTGGCCGGCATCGTATTCAGCAAACTGTATTTCCCGGGCGGCGATCCGCTCGTCTCGACCATGCTGGCCTACGGCACCTTCGCCGTGGGCTTTCTGTCGCGCCCCATCGGGGGCGTGATCTTCGGCCACTTCGGCGACAAGATCGGCCGCAAGAGCATGCTGGTCATGACCCTGATGATCATGGGCATCTCCACCTTCCTGATCGGCTTGCTGCCGACCTATGACCATATCGGCTACTGGGCGCCGGGCCTGCTGCTGTTCCTGCGCGTGCTGCAAGGCATCGGCCTCGGTGGTGAATGGGGCGGCGCCGTGCTGATGGCGTACGAATATGCGCCACCAAAAGAGCGCGGCTTCTACGCCAGCCTGCCGCAGATCGGCCTGGCCATCGGCCTGTGCCTCGCCTCCGGCGTGGTGGCCATCCTGTCGTACAGCCTGAGCGACGCGCAATTCCTGTCCTGGGGCTGGCGCGTGGCCTTCATCCTGTCGGCGGCCCTCGTCTTCATCGGCATGTGGATACGTCTGAACGTGATGGAAACACCCGAGTTCCAGGCCGTCAAGGAAAAGAACGCGGAGACGCAGATTCCATTCTTCGACCTGCTGAAGCGCTATCCGGGCAATGTATTAAAAGGCATGGGCGCGCGCTATATCGACGGCGTGTTCTTCAATATCTTCGGCGTGTTTTCCATCACCTATCTGACCAACACCATCAAGATAGACCGCACGGAAGCGCTGATGGGCGTGATGGCGTCGGCCGTCGTGATGTGCTTCTGCATCCCCTTCTTCGGCCGCCTGTCGGACCGCATCGGCCGCAGCAAGGTGTTTTTCTGGGGCTCCCTGATCACGGGCATGTCGGCCATCCCCGCCTTCTGGATCATGCTGCACCACGCCGGCAATCCGCTGCTGCTGTGGTGTTCCGTGATCATCCCGCTGGGCGTGCTGTATTCGGCCGTGTACGGCCCGGAAGCGGCCCTGTTCTGCGACCTGTTCGACGCCAAGGTGCGCTACACGGGCATCTCCTTCGTGTACCAGTTCTCGGGCATTTTCGCCAGCGGCCTGACGCCCATCATCGCCACCTACCTGCTCAAGACGGGCAATGGCGAGCCGTGGCACATCGTCGGCTACATCCTGTTCGCCTCCCTCGTCTCGGCCGTCAGCGTGGCCATGATCGGCAGGGGCGGCTCCCAGCCGGATGGCCGCATGAAGCCGGCGCACGCAAGGTAAGCTGGCAACAGGCGTAAAAAAGCAGGCTCTCGAAGAGGCCTGCTTTTCTGCATTGCCGTCTCAAAATAATCATGCACGCCACCACATTTACTGCAAGTCAATTCCCCATAACATATATTCACTCAAAAAACTTTCTTATTTTCACAGAAAGGATTTTTTATAAAAATAAGTCCATTTGACATTCATCAAACCACCAGCACCAGCAGGACCTACCATAACCTTCCGAATTTAATAACGCATGCCCCGGCAAAAAAATAGACATTTCAGGCTCCCTGCCAATTAAAAATAATCATACGTAATTTTCTGGCGCAGAAAATAATTTAATAAGGAGAGATAATGAAAAAATGTCTATTGAAAATCAATAGCAGTGGCAGCGATGTTGTGGCCCTGCAATTGGCTCTGGCAGAACGGGGGTTCAATCCCGGTGCGCAAGATGGCATGTTCGGGCAAGCAACGGCCGCCGCCGTGGTCGCCTTCCAGGAAAGCGAAGGCTTGCTCATTGATGGCGAAGCTGGCCCCCGTACCTTGTCATTGCTTGACCTGTGCGACAACGATGACTTGCCTGACGTCAGGACACAAGTTTCGGTGCAAGTGGTGAGCCAGATGTTTCCCGATACGCGCATCGATAACATCAAGCGCTATCTGCCGCCTGTACTCGATGCATTGGGCAATCATGGCCTGGGAGACAAAATCATGGTATTGGCCGCGTTAGCCACAATCCGGGCAGAAACAGAGGCATTCCTGCCTGTCGATGAAGGCATTTCCAGATACAACACCTCTCCCTCTTCCAGACGGCCCTACGATTTGTATGACTATAAAAAGAGTCTGGGTAATCAGGGGCCTCCCGACGGGGACCGCTTTCATGGCCGTGGCTTCATCCAACTAACAGGTCGCGACAATTATGCGCGCTATGGAACGCGTTTGACACCATCACAAGATTTATTGAATGCCCCCGAGCGTGCGAATATGCCTGAATGTGCGGCCAATATTCTGGCGCTTTTTCTCTCGGATAAAAAAATAGAAATAAAACAAGCATTATTGCAACACAATTTTATTTTAGCCAGAAAGCAGGTTAATAACGGCAGCAATGGCCTGGAACGCTTTACGTCCGCATATTTAGTCGGAGAAAAACTTATCAATAACGGATTCCAATAACGAACAAGCGCTGGTATGCAATTTCACGAAAGGACGGGATCATGAACACAAGCATAGAAAAACTCATTTTTCTTGCGCGTAAAGAAAAAGGAGTGCGCGAAGGCCCCATCAATAACACCGGACAGCGGATCGAAGAGTTTCAGTCAGCGACTTGGATGATGCCGGGTGCCTGGCCTTGGTGTGCAGCCTTTACAGCCTGGCTCATGCGCGAATGGCTGCACGAAGAAAGCGTGCGTGACGCGTTGGGCATCGATTCCGTCAACGCTGCCGAAAAGTGGCGCTGCCGCGACGCCAGTGCATTTGGCTGGGAAAAGTGGGCGGCACAGAAAAACATCGAGCTATTACCAGAAACAGAAGCCGCCAGGGCCGGCGACTTCGTTGTCTACGACTTTTCGCATATTGGCTTGGTCATCAAGGATCAACCTTCTCAAGCTGGTGCGATCATGACAATTGAAGGCAATACCAACGGCAAAGGTGAGCGCGACAGCAATAGCGGGGATGGCGTATGGGAAAAAACACGCGCGCGGTCGCTGACAAAATCGTACATCCGCCTGTTTGCGTAACGCGAGCAGCTGCATAAAAAAAAGCAGGCACACTGTCGAGTGCCTGCTTTTTTTCTGCCAGTGTGAGGCAAGGCATGAATGCCTTGCCTCATATGCCCTCAGCGCCAGTAACGCTCAGATCACGATGGTCTGATGCTCGTCGCCTACGCGGGCGCGGATGGTGCCGATGCGCGAGACGGTTTCGCCGGCCGCTTGCAATTGCGCAATGGCGGCGTCGGCGTTTTCCTGCGCGACGATGACGGTCATGCCGATGCCGCAGTTGAAGACGCGGTGCATCTCGGCGTCAGCCACGCCGCCGTGCTGTTGCAGCCACGTGAACAGCGGCGGCATGGTCCATGCCTTCGAGTCCAGTTCGGCCACCAGGCCGGGCTGCAGCACGCGCGGGATATTTTCCACCAGGCCGCCGCCGGTGATGTGCACCATGCCCTTGACTTCCATGGCATCCATCAGCGCCAGCAGCGGCTTGACGTAGATGCGCGTCGGCTGCATCAGCACGTCGGCCAGCTTACGGCCATGGAAGTCGCCTTCCAGGTCCGGCTTCGCCACTTCGATGATCTTGCGCACCAGCGAGTAACCGTTCGAGTGCACGCCCGACGAGTCCAGGCCCAGCACCACATCGCCCGGAGCGATCTTGGTGCCGTCGATGATTTTCGATTTTTCCACGGCGCCGACGGCAAAGCCTGCCAGGTCGTATTCACCGGCCGGGTACATGCTCGGCATTTCCGCCGTTTCGCCGCCGATCAGCGCGCAACCCGCTTGTTCACAACCCTGGGCGATGCCCTTGATGACGTCGGTGGCGATGGCCACGTCCAGCTTGCCGCAGGCAAAATAATCGAGGAAGAACAGCGGTTCGGCGCCTTGCACGAGGATGTCGTTGACACTCATGGCGACGAGGTCGATGCCGACCGTGTCGTGGCGGTTCAGTTCGAACGCCAGGCGCAATTTCGTGCCCACGCCGTCGGTGCCCGAGACGAGCACCGGTTCCTTGTACTTCTTGCTGATTTCAAACATGGCGCCAAAACCGCCCAGGCCGCCCATCACGCCTTCGCGCAGGGTGCGCTTGGCAAACGGCTTGATTGCTTCGACTAAAGCGTCGCCTGCGTCGATATCGACGCCAGCGTCACGGTAGGAAAGGGAAACATTAGAAGTCTGGTTCATGGTGTGGTGGCAGCGGAGGCGGTAAAATAGAAGGCGGATACCCGCCGGCACGCGCGCGCAAGCATGTTCTTCAACATCGTGCGGCAGGGCGCCAGCGGGTGAATTCGGTCGATCAAGACGCTATTTTATCAAACTGCCCCGCCATTTCGTAATTAACTGCCTTTTTTTAACGCAACAGCACAAACTACATGCCATTCGCCATCACCGCCGAACAGAAGCAAACAGCATTTTGGATCGCGGTCTGGCTGGCATTCTTGCTGCTGCTCGTCAGCCTGGGCCCCATCCTGACGCCCTTCCTGGCCGCCGCCATCCTCGCCTACGTGCTCAATCCCGGCGTGGACCGCTTGCAGCGCCTGCA
Organism: Janthinobacterium sp. GW823-FHT03B06; assembly: GCF_058796955.1. Lineage (NCBI taxonomy): Bacteria > Pseudomonadati > Pseudomonadota > Betaproteobacteria > Burkholderiales > Oxalobacteraceae > Janthinobacterium > Janthinobacterium sp. GW823-FHT03B06. Next base: position 215,511 of record NZ_JBXAJE010000006.1, on the reverse strand, counting down.
TTACCGGCGCTTTTACGTGCCCCGTCCGCTGGCCGTGCTGGTCGTCGTAGTGTTGTTTTTCCTCGCCATCACGGCGCTCGTACTGATCGTCGTGCCCGTATTGCAAAAGGAAATCCCCTTGCTGCAGGCGCAGATTCCGCAATTCCTCAGCAAGGCGAACGAGTTCCTGGCGCCGAAACTGCGCGACCTGGGCATCCGCGTGCGCCTGGACGGCACGGGCATCAAGCGCATGCTGAGCCAGCAGATGGCCACCAGCGGCGATGAAATCTGGAGCACCGTGCTGGCCTCGGCCCGCATCGGCGGCACGGCCGTGCTGGGCTGGCTGGCCACCGTCGTGCTCATTCCCGTGGTGCTGTTCTATCTGTTGCTGGACTGGCATCCGATGCTGGCGCGCATCGCCGGCGCCGTGCCGCGCCGCTGGGTCGGCCGCACGGTGGGCATGGCGCAGGAAGTCGACACCCTGCTGGCGCAATACCTGCGCGGCCAGTTGCTCGTCATGCTGGTGCTGGCCACGTATTACTCGGTGGCGCTGGCCATCGCCGGTTTTGAAGTCGCATTGCCTGTGGGCATCATCACGGGCTTGCTGGTGTTCATCCCCTACCTGGGCTTCGGCCTGGGCCTGATGCTGGCGCTGATCGCCGCCCTGCTGCAGTTTGCCGACTGGAGCGGCGTCATCGCCGTGGCCGTCATCTATGGCTGCGGCCAGGTCATCGAAGGCTTTTTCCTCACGCCGCGTCTGGTCGGCGAGCGCATCGGCCTGAACCCGCTGGCCGTGATCTTCGCCTTATTGGCTTTCGGACAATTGTTCGGTTTCGTCGGTGTTTTGCTTGCTTTACCCGCTTCTGCCGTCCTGATGGTCGCTTTTAAGCATCTAAGACGCCACTACCTGTCCAGCACCTTCTATAATGCGTGACAAGGTGACTGACATAAGCGACTGCGCGTCGCACTTTGCGGCCGGCGATGCTCACCGTACTCAAGTACGGTTGTGCTTCTCGGCCACAAATCGCTGCCGTTCGCTACGCCTCTGTCAGGCACCAGACACAAAAATGTTAAACTAACAACAGCGACGACGACGCACAAGCAGTAATGAAAAACAGGACAAGGCGTACGCCATGAAACAACTGGTGCTCGATTTAGGCACAGACCAGGCGCACAGCCTCGATACCTTCGAGGTGGGACAGAATGCCGAAGTGGCGCAGCTGATGCGCCAGTTCGCCGCGCGCACGTCGCGCGAACATTTTGCCTACCTGTGGGGCGAACTGGCCGCCGGCAAGAGCCACCTGCTCAAGGCACTGGCCAGCACCGAGCGCGCGCGCTACATTTCGCCATTCTCGATCGAGTCCGAATTCGTGTATTCGCCCGACGTGGATTTGTACCTGCTCGACGACTGCGAAAAGCTGTCGCCGCTGGCGCAGATCGACGCCTTTGCCCTGTTCAATGAAATCCGCGCCAACAAGGCGTTCATGGTGTGCAGCGGCGCCGTGCCGCCGGCCGTGCTGCCCGTGCGCGAAGACTTGCGCACGCGCATGGGCTGGGGCCTGATCTACCAGATCCACGGCTTGACGGACGATGAAAAAATCGCCGCCCTGACCCAGGCGGCCACCACCCGCGGCTTGACCTTGTCGCCCGGCGTGTTACCCTATCTGCTGTCCCATTTCCGGCGCGACATGCGTTCGCTGTCGACGATGCTGGACTCTCTCGACCTCTACTCCCTGGAAACCCAACGCCCGATCACCTTGCCATTGTTGCGCGAGTTGCTGCAGGCGGAAGCGAAAGAATGATGAATCTGGCCCTGTTTGACCTCGACCACACCCTGCTGCCCATCGACTCGGATCACGAGTGGGGCGAATTCCTGGTACGCATCGGTGCCGTGGACGCCGCCGAATTCACCCGCCGCAACGACGAATTTTTCGCGCAATACCAGGCCGGCACGCTCGATCCGGTGGAATACCTGGAATTTTCGCTCGGCACCCTGGCGCAATTCCCGCGCGAACGCCTCGAAGCGCTGCACCGCCAATTCATGGCCGAAGTGGTCTTGCCGGCCATCCGCCCGGAAGTCGTTGCCCTGCTGAAACAGCACCAGGACGCGGGCGACCTGCTGGCCATCGTCACGGCCACCAACCATTTCATCACCAAACCCATCGCCGATGCGCTCGGCGTCGAGCACCTGCTGGCTGCCATGCCCGAATATGACGACGCAGGCAATGTCACGGGCAAGCTGCTGGGCACGCCGACCCTGGGCGCGGGCAAGCTGACCCACACCCACGCCTGGCTGGAAAAGATGGGCAAGGAACTGGGGCAGTTCGAGCGCAGCTATTTTTACAGCGATTCGCACAACGATATTCCCTTGCTGTCGGTCGTGACCCACCCGGTCGCGACCAATCCCAACACCGCTTTGAGCGCACACGCATCCCTCCACGGCTGGCCATCACTCCACTTATTCAATGATTAAAAAATTCATCCGCAAGATCCTCGGCGTTAAAAAAGAGGCAGCGCGCGACACCACGGCACCCATCGTGCTCGGTCCTGCGCAACACGGAATCGACCCGAAACTGGTATCGTCGAATGCCATCCGCGTCACCAGCAGCCTGCAGGAAGCGGGCTTCGAGGCCTTTGTCGTCGGCGGCGCCGTGCGCGACCTGCTGCTGGGCGTCAAACCCAAAGACTTCGACATCGCCACCAACGCCACGCCGGAACAGGTCAAGCGCTTGTTCCGCCGCGCCTTCATCATCGGCAAGCGCTTCCAGATCGTGCACGTGATGTTCGGCCAGGATTTGCTGGAAGTGACGACCTTCCGCGGTGCCGGCGCCGATTCGGCGCCCAAGGATGAACATGGCCGCGTCCTGCGCGACAACACCTTCGGTTTGCAGCACGAAGACGCGCTGCGCCGCGACTTCACCATCAACGCCATGTACTACAACCCGGCCACGCAGGAAGTGCTCGATTACCACGGCGGCGTGGAAGACATCCGCGCCAAGACCTTGCGCATGATCGGCAAGCCGGAAGAGCGCTACCGCGAAGACCCCGTGCGCATGCTGCGCGTGGTGCGCTTCGCCGCCAAGCTGAAATTCACCATCGAGCCGCACACGGCCGCGCCGATTCCCGTCATGGCACCGCTGATCAACAACGTGCCGGCGCCGCGCGTATTTGACGAAATGCTCAAACTTCTGATGAGCGGCCACGCGCTGGCCTGCCTGCAGCAGCTGCGCAAGGAAGGCTTGCATCACGGCCTGCTGCCGCTGCTCGACGTGGTGCTGGAACAGCCGCTGGGCGCGAAATTCGTCACCCTGGCGCTGGACGCCACGGACCAGCGCATCGCCGCCGGCAAGACCGTCTCGCCGGGCTTCCTGTTTGCCTCGCTGCTGTGGCACCAGGTGCTGGAAAAATGGACGGCCTACCGCGCCGCCGGCGAGTCGACCATCCCCGCGCTGCACCTGGCGGCCGACGACGTGCTCGATTCGCAGACGGAAAAACTGGCCTTGCAGCGCAAGATCGGTTCCGACATGCGCGACATCTGGTCGATGCAGCCCCGCTTCGAGCGCCGGGTCGGCAAGGCGCCGTACAAACTGCTCGAGCACCTGCGCTTCCGCGCCGGCTACGACTTCCTGCTGCTGCGCTGCGCCTCGGGCGAAATCGACGCGGACATCGGCGAATGGTGGACGGCCTTTTATGAAGGCGACGAGGAAACGCGCGAAGCGCTGCTCGTCAGCGCCAATGCCGCGCCGGGCGCCGTCAAGAAGAAGCGCCCGCCGCGCCGCAGCACGCGCAGCAAGACGGGCACAGGCGGAGGAAGCACCACCACCGGCAGCAGCAGCGGCGAATAATGTCAGTGATCGCTTACATCGGCATCGGCGCCAACCTGGGCGACGCGCGCGCGAATGTGCAGGAGGCGATCGCGCGTCTGGCGCGCCTGCCCGGCGCCAGCTTGCTGGACGCCTCGGCCAGCTACCGCACGGCACCCATCGATTCCAGCGGCGACGACTACATCAACGCCGTGGCGCGCATCGAGACCACCCTGCCGGCGGAGGAACTGCTGCTGGCCCTGCACGCCATCGAGGCGGCGCACGGGCGCGAACGGCCCTACCGCAACGCCCCGCGCACCCTGGACCTGGACTTGCTGCTGTACGGCGATGCACAGATCGCCAGCGCCACCCTGACGGTACCGCATCCGCGCCTCACCGAGCGCGCCTTCGTGCTGGTGCCGCTGCTGGCCCTGGCGCCGGCCATCGCCGTGCCCGGCCTCGGCCCGGCGCAAAGCTACCTGGCGGGCGTGGCGGACCAGGCCATCAGCCAACTCTGAGCGCCACGCGACATTGCTCTACAATGCCGCCCCTGCACGCCGCCCTATAAAGTACTACACTAGCGGCGTCGCAATAGCATCACCCCCCTTTCACTCTAGAGAATACCTATGTCCGCTTATTTGCAAGGAACAGATCTGGCCGCAAAAGACAAGGCCGCCACACCGGCGCCGGCGCCATCCAAGCCTGTCGCCAACAAGGCCGTGACCATCCATACCCTGGCCACGTTGCGCGCCGCCGGCGAAAAGATCTCCATGCTGACCTGCTATGACGCCAGCTTCGCGTCGCTGATGGACCGCTGCGGCGTGGAGATCCTGCTGATCGGCGATTCGCTCGGCATGGTCTGCAACGGCCTGAACTCCACCCTGCCCGTCACCGTGGCAGAGCTGGCTTACCACACGGCGTCCGTGGCGCGCGGCAGCAAGTCGGCCATGATCCTGTCCGACCTGCCGTTCGGCGCATACGGCACGCCTGAAACGGCCTATGCCAACGCCGTCATCCTGATGCAGGCGGGCGCGCACATGATCAAGATCGAAGGCGGCGCCTGGCTGGCCGAGACCGTCCGTTTCCTCACCGAGCGCGGCATCCCCATCTGCGCCCACATCGGCCTGACGCCGCAATTCGTGCACCAGCTGGGCGGCTATAAGGTGCAGGGCAAGAGCACGGAAAGCGCCGCCGAGCTGAAAAACGACGCACTGGTGCTGCAAAACGCGGGCGCCGCCATCGTGCTGATGGAAGCCATGCCGTCGCAGCTGGGCAAGGAAGTGACCGACATGCTGACGATTCCCACCATCGGCATCGGCGCCGGCCCAGACTGCTCGGGCCAGGTCCTCGTCATGCACGACATGCTGGGTGTCTTCCCAGGCCGCAAGGCGCGCTTCGTGCGCAACTTCATGGAAGGCGCGGCCAGCATCGACGACGCCGTCACCGGCTACGTCAAAGCCGTCAAGGATGGCAGCTTCCCGGCGCTGGAACACTGCTTCTGATGTAGTCTATTGAGGCGATATCGCCCCGGTACTCGCCGGGGCGATTTTTTTTTCGCGCAGCGTTTCTGTCCGTACAAAGGCCACCTCCAGGCCAAAGAATTGCCCGATACGGTTCAGCGTCTGGATGGTCGGGTTGCCCTTGCCACTCTCGATCTCCTTGATAACCTTCGTGCTCACGCCCCGATGCGTCGCAAACTCTGCCTGCGTCATGCGCGAGATGGCGCGCATTTCCTTGACGGCATGCTGTAGCGTGACGGCTCCTGCTTCAATGGCTTCGTAAAGCACTGCCCTGCGCTGCCGCAACTCTTCCTTGTCAACGGTCTTCTTTGTACGCGCCATGTCAGTGCTCTCCCAATGCCTTGAGCTGTTCGATCTGCCCGGCGATATGTGGCCGGAGGAAAGCAATGATGTCATCATCCACGCCAGCCTCCTGCATATGCTGTTCCAGCGCAACCACGTGCTGGGAAAATCCGTACAGCGCGAGGCGGATCTGCTGGCGCTCCACGTCCGGCATGCCGATCGTGGCCAGTATCGTCGTCCAGTCATGCAGCTCGTTTTTGGTATCCGGGTGATACCAGCGGGCCGCGCGTGGTATGCCATCCGGGTCCAGGTACATCGGTGCAAAATCGAACAGCGGCGTGAGGCGCACCTCGGCACCAATTTGCTGCACCGCCGTATTGCGTGCGTGATTATCGGTATTGCGCATGGCCAGGTTCAAGATATCGCGTTTGAGAAATTCGATGGTTTCCGCAGTCTTGTCGCTGACGACGGCGCGCAGCGCCTGCAATAGGTCGAACTGGCTGGGCGTGGCTTCAAAGCCGACGATACCTGCCAGCGAAGCGGCGCTTTCCTGATGCAGTCGCAGCACTTTTCCATCGAGGATGCGGCGGTCAAAACGGGGAATGAACAAAGTATCGTCCTGGTAGCGCAACTGGCCTTCGGTGCGCAAGCCCACCGCGCGCGCCACAGTCATGTATGCGGCCTCATTCCGCAATACCTTGGCGTCGCTGGCGGTCTTTCCGCGCGGACGCTTGACGATGAAATGGGCAGCCGCGTCCTGGTCCGCCAGGGCGCCATCGGCATGCCAGAGACCGGCATGGTCAGTGGTCAGCAGATATTTCGGCGCCGCTCCTTGCACCCCCAGACTGCCGGCGGCCAGCATGCCATGCATCAGCATGCGCTCATTGAAGGCATCGCCGCGACCTATGATCTCGTCCAGTGAAAAGCCGCTCAGCGGCTTGCCCTTGTCATGGCGATGCATATGTTGTGCGTAGTACTGCACGGCCTCGGCGATGCGCACGCGCCCGACGGGATTGAACGCGCCGGCGCACATCAGCGGAAAATCGGCAGCCGGACCATCGGCCAGCTGCAGCTGCCCAAGCAGATATGTCCGTCCGCTTCCCTGGGGAATCAGGTCAAAGATAAAGGCTGGCCATTGCGTCAGCTTCTGCATCTCTGCCGTGACGGGAAAACGCAGCGAGACAGGTCCACTCTCAAGCTTGAAGAAGGCATAATCGAGATCATACTCGAACAGGGCAGCGGTACGTGGATTGCCGCCTGCAGGCTCAAGCAAAGTCAGCGATGCGCAATCGTGCCACGCATCATCATGAAAAATTTGAAAATGGCATTGCATGGCCGCTCCAATTGGATCTTATAGTAGCTAATTGTGTTCAGTTTATCCTTAAATTAGCACTTATACGATCCAAATTTTAGCAAGTGCAACGCTATGAAAAATTTAATAGCACCCAAAAGGACTATTTTAAGCCAAAAATACTCTTAATTAGCCCTTTTAAGTACCCTTATAGAAATTATCCCACCTGTATCCACGTCGTCTTCAACTCCGTGTACTTGTCCAGTGCGTGCAGCGACTTGTCGCGCCCGTTGCCCGACTGCTTGTAGCCGCCGAACGGCACGGTAATGTCGTCGCCATCGTACTGGTTGACGTGCACGGTGCCCGCGCGCAGGGCGCGCGCCGTCTGGATGGCCTTGCTGATGTCCGAGGTCCACACGGCCGCCTGCAAGCCGTAGGGCGTGGCGTTGGCCTGTTGGATGGCTTCGGCGATATCCGTAAAGCCCAGCACGGACAGGACGGGCCCGAAGATCTCTTCGCGCGCGATCGTCATGCCGGCGTCCACGCCGAAGATGGTCGGCTGCACGTAATAGCCGCCCGAATCTACGCGCACGGCCTCGCCGCCGCCAAGCAGCTGTGCGCCTTCGTTCTTGCCGGACGCGATATAGCCCATCACTGTTTGCATCTGCGTGGCGTCGACGATGGCGCCCATAACGGTAGCTTCATCGAGCGGATCGCCCGGCTGGAAGCGGGGCAGCATGGCCAGCGCCTTGGCGATAAATGCATCCTTGACCGATTCTTCCACGAACAGGCGCGAAGGCGCATTGCAGCTTTCGCCCTGGTTGAAGAAGATGGAGCCGACGGCGGCCGCCACGGCCTTGTCCAGGTCCGGACAATCGGCGCACACGATGTTGGCGGACTTGCCGCCCAGTTCCGTCCACGCCCGTTTCAGGTTCGACTGGCCCGCCATCTGCACGATCAGTTTCCCCGTGCGCGTGGAACCCGTAAAGCCGATGCAATCGACGTCCATGTGCAGCGCCAGCGCGGCGCCGGCCTCGTTGCCGTAGCCGGGCAGCACGTTGAACACGCCCGCCGGCACGCCCGCTTCCAGCGCGATGTCGGCCAGGCGCAGGGCCGTCAGCGGCGATTTTTCCGACGGTTTCAATATCACGCTGTTGCCGGCCGCGAGGGCGGGCGCGATCTTCCAGGCGGCCATGATCATCGGGTAATTCCACGGCACGATGGCGGCGACGACGCCCACCGGTTCGCGCGTGATCAGGGCCAGGCTGTTGGCGGGTGTCGGCGCGATTTCATCGTAGACCTTGTCGATCGCCTCGCCATACCAGCGCAGGCAGTTGGCCGTGGCGCCCACATCCACGCTCTGGCTGTACTTGATCGGTTTGCCCATGTCCAGGGTTTCCAGCAGGGCCAGCTCGGGACCGTATTTCTGTACCAGGTCGGCGAACTTGATCAATACCCGCTTGCGCTGCGCCGGCGATTTACCGGCCCAGCGGCGGTCGTCAAAAGCGGCGCGCGCGGCCTGCACGGCCGCCTCCACATCGGCGCCGTCGCAGCGGGCCACCTGCCCCAGCAGACGCCCGTCGATGGGCGACAGATTGTCGAAAGTCTGGCCGGACCTGGCCCAGGCGCGCTCGCCGTTGATGAAGGCGCGCCCATCGATCTTGATCTCTGCGGCCCGTGCATGCCAACTGGTGTTTTCCGTCATGGTCGTCTCCTGTGTCAGTTTACAAGCAGCTTACTCCTGGTCCGCCGAATACGCCGCAGACATCTGCTTGCGGCGTCTGCGGTCGGCGCGCGCCAGCATCACGGCATACACGATCACGGCAATCGTCACGACGAGGATGGTCAGCGCGGCGATGGCATTGACGCGCGGATCGAGCCCCAGGCGCGCGCGCGAGAAGATCACCAGCGGCATCGTCGTCGAACCGGGGCCGGACAGGAAAGCGGAGAGCACCACGTCGTCCAGCGACAGGGTAAACGTCAGCAGCCAGCTTGATGCCAGTGCCTGCGTGATGTTCGGCAGGGTCACGAGGAAGAACACCTGGTGCGCGCGGCAGCCGAGGTCCATGGCCGCTTCGGCCAGCGACTTGCTCATTTCCTGCAGGCGCGATTGCACCACCACGGCCGCATACGCCATGCCCAGCAGGGTGTGGCCGAGCCAGATGGTCAGCACGCCCCGCTCGGGGAAACCGAAGACCTTTTGCATGGACACCAGCATCAGCAGCAGGGACAGGCCGATGATCACTTCCGGCATCACCAAGGGCGCGCTGACCATGGCGGAAAACACCGTGCGGCCGCGGAAGCGCTGGTAACTGCTCAAGGCAAAGGCGGCAAAGGTGCCGAGGATGACGGACGACGTGGCCGACATGAAGGCGATTTTTAGTGACAGGCCGAAGCCCGAGATGATTTCCGCATCGCTCATCAACTCGCTGTACCAGCGCAGCGAGAAGCCGCTCCACACCATGTCCTGGCGCGAGCTGTTGAACGAGAAGACGATCAGCACGATGATGGGCAGGTAGAGGAACAAATAGCCCAGCGAGAGCCAGCCGCGCCCGAACCAGCGCTGCAGGAAGGTACGTCCGTTCATGTGCGCTCCTCCGCGTCCTGGTCGGTCTTGTATTTGTTAAAAATGGCCATCGGCACGAGGATCAGCAGGATCACCAGCACCGTCACGGACGAAGCCATGGCCCAGTCGTTATTCGTGAAATACTCATCCCACAGCACCCGGCCGATCATCAGGGTTTCCGGGCCGCCCAGCAGCTCGGGAATCACGTATTCGCCCACGGACGGAATGAACACCAGCATGGCGCCGGCGATGATGCCCGACTTCGACAGGGGCACGGTGATGCGCCAGAACGCCTGCAAGGGCGTGGCGCCCAGGTCGGCCGCCGCTTCCAGATAGCGCACGTCCATTTTCACCAGGTTCGCGTACAGGGGCAGGATCATGAACGGCAGATAGGCATACACCATGCCGACCACCAGCGAAAACGAGGTATTCATCATGTGCAGCGGTTCGCTCACCACGCCCAGCGCGATCAAGAGATCGTTGAGCAAGCCGTGGTTGGCCAGGATGCCCTTCCACGCATACACGCGCAGCAGGAACGAAGTCCAGAACGGCAGCATCACCAGCATCATCAGCACGGGGCGGATCGATGGCCTGGCGCGCGCCATGAAGTAGGCGAACGGGTAGCCGATGAACAGGCAAATGGCCGTGGTGATGGCCGCGTACTTGATGGAACTGAGGTAGGTGAGCAGATACAGTTCGTCGGCGGCGATGAACAGGTAGTTGGCGATTTTGACCTTCAGCACGACGATGCCGTCGACATACGACAGCAAGCCGCCGAACGGACTGCCTGCCGTGTCCATGTCGGACAGGCTGATGCGCAGCACGATCAGGAACGGTACCAAAAAGGCGGCCGTCAGGAACAGCGCGGGCACGGCGATGACGGCGTTGCGTCCAGTGACCCAACGCAGGGTGACGAGCTTGCGCAGCGATTGCAAAATGGACGTCATGGTGGCCTCAGCTGGTCAGCACGACGATGTCGGCGCCATCCCACCACACCCACACGCGCTGCTCGCGCTCGAGGCGCGCGGCGTCGTGGCGGGCCGCGTTGGTGCGCGAGACTTTCACCACCGTGCCGCTGTCGAGGCGCACGTGGTAGCTCGTTTCATTGCCAAAATACGCCATGGCGACGATCACGCCCTGGGCGCAGTTGTAGCCGTGTTCCGCTGGCGAAGCCCGTTCTTCCAAGGCGGGCGGTTCGGTCTGGATGCCGATCTTTTCGGGGCGCACGGCCACCGAGACATCCATGCCCAGGTTGCCCGTGATGCCATGCGCGACATAGTGGCGGCCATCGGGCGTGTCGATGATCACGTGATCGGGTTCGTCTTCCGTGATGCGGCCGTCGAACAGGTTGACGCTGCCGATGAAGTCGGCGACGAAGCGGCAGTTCGGCGTCTCGTAGATTTCACCGGGCGCGCCCACCTGCAGGATGCGCCCTTCGCTCATGACGGCGATGCGCGTGGCCATGCTCATGGCTTCATCCTGGTCGTGCGTGACCATCACGCACGTCACGCCCACCTGCTCGATGATGTTGACCAGTTCCATCTGCGTGCGTTCGCGCAGTTTCTTATCGAGCGCGCCCAGCGGCTCGTCGAGCAGCAGCAACTGCGGACGCTTGGCCAGGCTGCGCGCCAGCGCCACGCGCTGCTGCTGCCCGCCCGACAGCTGGTGCGGCTTGCGCTTCGCGTATTGGCCCAGCTGCACCAGCGCCAGCATCTGCTCGACCCGCGCCGCCACTTCCGCCTTCGGCAAGCCGTCGCGGCGCAGGCCGAAAGCGATGTTGTCCCACACGGACAGGTGGGGGAACAGCGCGTACGACTGGAACATCATGTTGATGGGCCGCTGGTGCGGCGGCACGTCGACGATGCTGTTGCCCGCCAGGGCGATGCGCCCCGAGGTCGGCGTCTCGAAACCGGCCAGCATGCGCAGCAGGGTCGACTTGCCGCAGCCGGAACTGCCCAGCAGGGCGAAGATCTCGCCCTTGTTGATCGTCACGGAAATGCCATCGACGGCGCGCACGCCATCGAATTCCTTGACCAGCTGATCAATCAGCAAGAAAGGCGCTTGGGCGTCGCTGGCCGACGCGGCAGGTGTTGCTATCGTCATGTGTGGGTAGCTTCTGGGTAAGAGGGTGTCAAAATGAAAAACTGGCCACTACAGGAGCGGCCAGGATGGAAGTTTAGCGGAACTGCCGCCTTTGCGGTCCAAAAAATGCATAGATGCTGCTTATTTGGGTGAAAACCCAACGGCAAAGACTGGGGTCAGACCCGGCGGGTCTGACCCCGGTATTTAAGCCAGCTCAGAGCTAAACCCAGCCCTTCGCTTTCACGTCCGCATACGTCTTGTCCAGGCACAGCCGTATCAGCGCCACCATCTCATCGATCTGCGCGCGCGTCATGACCAGGGGCGGGGCGACGATCATGCGCTCGCCCACGGCGCGCATGATGACGCCGTTGTCGAACATGTGGCCGCGGCAGATCATGCCCACGCCTTGGTCCTCGTCGAACAGCTCGTTCTCGTGCACGGTGGCCCCCTTCCGGCGCACCAGGTTCAGACCCGCGACGAGGCCGCAGCTGTCCGCATAGCCGACCAGCGGATGCTCGCCAAGGCTGGCGAAGCACTGCTTCAGGTACGGTCCCGTGTCGTCGGCCACCTTGGCCACCAGCTGCTCTTCCTCGATGATGCGGATGTTTTCCAGCGCGGCCGCGCAGGCCACGGGGTGGCCCGAATACGTGAAACCGTGCGTGAATTCGCCGCCCTGCTCGATCAGCACCTTGGCCACCCTGTCGCCCACCAGCACGCCGCCCAGCGGCACATAGCCCGAGGTGACGCCCTTGGCGAACGTGATCAGGTCGGGCTGGATGCCGAACAGCTCGGAGCCGAACCAGCGCCCCAGTCGGCCGAAGCCGCAGATGACTTCATCGGCGATGAGCAAGATGCCGTACTTGTCGCAGATGCGCTGGATTTCGGGCCAGTAGGTCGATGGCGGGATGATGACGCCGCCCGCGCCCTGTACCGGCTCGCCGATGAAGGCGGCCACCTTGTCGGCGCCGATTTCCAGGATCTTGTCTTCCAGCCAGCCAGCCGCCTTCAAGCCGAAGGCTTCCGGAGACAAGCCGTGGCCCGATTCCAGGTAATTGGGCTGGCCGATATGCGCGATGCCCGGTATCGGCAAGCCGCCCTGCGCATGCATGCCGTCCATGCCGCCCAGCGATGCTCCCGCCACCGTGCTGCCGTGATACGCGTTGTGGCGGCTGATGATGGTGTGGCGCTCCTTGTAGCCGAGGATATCCCAGTAGCGGCGCACCATGCGCAAATTCGTGTCGTTGCCTTCCGAGCCGGAACTGGTGAAGAACACGTGCTGGAACTGCGGCGGCGATATCTGCGCCAGCTTGGCCGCCAGCTGCGCGGCCGGCACGTTCGTCGTGCCAAAGAAGCTGTTATAGAAGGGCAGCGTCTCCATCTGTTTGTACACGGCTTGCGAAATCGACGTGCGGCCATAGCCCACGTTCACGCACCACAGGCCCGACATGCCGTCGACGATCTTCTTGCCCTGGCTATCCCACAGGTAGACGCCGTCGCCGCGCACCATCACCCTGGCACCCTTGCTTGCCAGGTCCTGGAAATCGGTGAACGGATGCAGGTAGTGGGCCGAGTCCATTTTCTGGATGGCGGCCGTGTCGTACACCTGCGGCGCCGCGTTCTTTTGCGCCACGGACGATACAAAAGCGGCGCTCGGCGCCAGCGGATTGTTGGATGTGCTCATGCGTGTTCCTTTTAAACGTGTAATAACAGGTGTTCGCGCTCCCACGGACTGATGACGGTCATGAATTCCTGGTGCTCCAGGTCCTTGATGGCCGCATACACGTCGATGAAGCGCTCGCCCAGCACCGTGCGCAGCTTGTCTTCCGCACGCAGAAGCTGCAGGGCCTCGGGCAAGCCTTGCGGCAGCTCGAATTTCATGTCATAGGCGCTGCCCACCATCATCGGCGTCGCTTCCAGCTGTTCCGTCATGCCCAGGTAGCCGCAGGCCAGGGTGACGGCCAGGGCCAGGTAGGGATTCGCGTCGGCGCCGATGATGCGGTTTTCCACGCGGCGGTCCTGCACGCCCGACTCGGGCACGCGGAAGCCCACCGTGCGGTTGTCCAGGCCCCACTGGATGTTGATCGGCGCGGCCGTGTGGCGCACGATGCGGCGGTAGGAATTCACGTAGGGCGCGACGATGGCCATGGCCGACGGCATGTAGCGCTGCAGGCCCGCGATGTAATGCTTGAAGATGGGCGCGGCCGAACCGTCCTCGTTGCTGAAGATGTTCAGGCCCGTCTTCGCATCGACGACGCTCTGGTGCACGTGCATGGCGGAACCCGGCTCGCCCGCCATGGGCTTGGCCATGAAGGTGGCGTACATATCGTGTTTTAACGCCGCTTCGCGCAGGGTGCGCTTGAAGAAGAAGACCTTGTCGGCCAGCCCCAGCGGATCGCCGTGCAGGAAGTTGATTTCCATCTGACCCGCGCCGATTTCGTGGATCAGGGTATCGACGTCAAGGTTCATCAGTTCGCAGTAATCGTAGATGTCCTCGAACAGCGGATCGAATTCGTTGACGGCGTCGATGCTGTACACCTGGCGGCTCGTCTCGGCCCGGCCGCTGCGCCCGATGGGCGGTTTCAATGGCAAATCGGGGTCCGTGTTTTTCGCCGTCAGGTAGAACTCCAGCTCCGGCGCCACCACGGGTTTCCAGCCCTTGTCCGCATACAGTTTCAGCACGCGCCGCAGCACGGAGCGGGGAGCAAAATCGACCAGCGCACCATCGGCAAAATAGCAGTCGTGGATGACTTGCGCGGTGGGGTCCGTAGCCCAGGGCACCATGGTGATGGTGGTGGGATCGGCCTTTAAAATCATGTCGCGGTCGGTGCTGGAAATGGCGCGGTCATAGCCGCCATCGTCGACCGGATAATTGCCCGTCACCGTCATGCCCAGTACCGCTTCCGGAATGCGCATGCCGCGCTCCTGGGTGAATTTCCCGCGCGGCAGGATCTTCCCCCGCGCCACGCCCGTCAAGTCGGGTACCAGGCATTCGATTTCCGTGACGCGCTTTTCATTGAGCCACAAATCCATATCCGTATAGGTGAAATTTTCGCGTATTGCCATGTTTCCCTCTCGCTGGTCTTGATCAAACACCGCGTACTGCGGGCGGTGCGCCTGTCATTCTGTCTTTCTGTGCTGCTCCTGGTAGTCGCGGCAAGCCTGGCCGAAGGCGCCGAACAGCCGCATGGACTGCGGATTGTCCTCGACCTGCCATTCCGGGTGCCATTGCACGGCCAGCGCAAAGCCGGCGGCGCTGGCCACCGTGTACGCTTCCACCAGGCCGTCGTCGGCCAGCGCTTCCACCAGCAAGCCATCGGCCAGCCGGGCGATGCCCTGGCCATGCAGGGAATTGACCATCATTTCGCTCTCGCCGCCCAGCAACCGTGACAGCACGCCGTCGGGCATCAGCTTGATGCGGTGCGCGGGCGCATACTGGCGCGCCAGCGGATCGAGCACGTTCTCGCGGTGGTCCATCATGCCCGGCACCGCCTGCACGGCCTGGTGCAGGCTGCCGCCCAGGGCCACGTTGACTTCCTGGAAGCCGCGGCAGATGGCCAGCAGCGGCAACTGCAACGTCAGTGCGGCGCGGATCAGGGGCAAGGTGGTGGCGTCGCGCGCGGGGTCCTGCGGCAGGTCGGGATGCAGGATCTCTTCGCCATACAGGCGCGCATCGACGTTCGAGGCGGAACCGGTCAGCATGACGCCGTCGGCGATCCGCAGCGCCGCCTCCAGATCGGCATCGGCGCCCAAGGCGGGCAGCAGCAGCGGCATGCAGCCGGCGCCACGCAGCACGGCGTGCAGGTATTTGTCCTGCGCCATGTGCCAGGCATGGCTGCCCAGCTGGCGCTGGCAGGCGGGAACGAGAACGATGGGATGGCGCATGGTGCTACCTCGCTGGCGTGACGATCCAATGACAGCGCCATGACAGCGCTGCCGCTCGCTTCACTGTACAGCAGAGCCGGTAGAGTCGGCCACACCGATGGACGTGGCCACTGGCGGCGCACATCGCCTACACTACGGCTTTGCAATATTGCCTTTATTAAAATCATCATATGCCCGTCCGGCGCCAAACACCAGCGCCGCAGGCACAGTTGCCTACTTTCCCATGCATCCACACCGTTTTCCCGCCCTCCCGAACACCTTTTATCCCTTGCGGGGGCAGCCATGAAGACCATGCCATGGCGCGACTTCTTCGCCCTCGTGGTCAGCATCGGCGTGGTCGGCCTGGGCCTGGGCGCCACCATGCCGCTCACCGCCCTGACCCTGCACCAGCGCGGCGTGGGCACGGACATCATCGGCATGATCACGGCCGTCAGCGCCCTCGGCATCCTGGCCGCCTCGCCGTTCGTCTCGGGCTGGGTGGGGCGTTTCGGCGCGCGCGCCACCATGCTGGGCGCCGTCTGGGTGGCCTCGCTGGCGACGATCGCCATGCAGTTCAGCGACCACCTGCTGGCGTGGTGCGTGCTGCGCTTCCTGTTCGGCGGCGCCATGGGCGTGCTGTTTACCATCGGCGAAGCGTGGGTCAACCGCCTGGCGCCCGACAATTCGCGCGGGCGCGTGGTGGCCATGTACACCACCAGTTTTACCTTCTTCCAGCTGATCGGCCCCGCCCTCGTGGCCCTCTTCAACGACAAGATTGCGTGGAGCTTCGCCGCCTGCGGCCTGCTGTTTCTGCTGGCCGTGCCGGGCCTGATGCTGATCTCGAACAGCGGCCCGGAAAAGGAGCCGCAAGAATACGGCGTGCAGTGGACCCTGATCCTGCCGCGCATGCCGATGATCGTGCTCGGTGCCGCCTTCTTCGCCCTGTTCGACACGCTGGCATTGAGCTTGCTGCCGCTATATGCGATGGAGCACGGCATCGGCACGGACCTGGCCCTGCTGTCGGCCACCGTGGTGCTGGTGGGCGACACGGGCCTGCAATTTGCGCTGGGATGGATGGCCGACCGCTTCGGCCGCGCCAGGGTCCACGCGGGCTGCGGCGTGGCCGTCTGCCTGCTGCTGCCGCTGCTGCCGTTCGCCGTCGGCACGCCGTGGCTGTGGTGGACCTTGCTGCTGTTGCTGGGCGCGGCGGCGGGCGGCATCTACATGCTGGCCCTGGTGGCCTGCGGCGAGCGGTTTACGGGCCTGTCGCTGACCAGCGCCAGCGCCATCGTCAACGCCACCTGGGGTATCACCAGCGGCGGCGGTCCCCTGCTGACGGGCGTCCTGATGCAATCGGCGGGCGTAAACGCCCTGCCGGCCGTGATGTGGGTGTGCGCCGCCATTTTCGTCGGCAGCGCCGTGTGGGAGCGCAGGAAGGGGATCGTGTAACGCGCTACTTCGGTATTTTTTCCAGCCGCTGCCGCAGCTCCTCGGCCACCGGATAGTCGGGATACGCCTGCCGGAACGCCGTCCACTCCTCGTGCGCCAAGGCACCTTCGCCCGCCTTGAGCAGGGCGTCGATCTTCACCAGCCACACGCCAGCGTCGAGTTTTGCGGGCGGCGGCATCGGCGCGGAGCGGGCCGCCACGGGCGCGGGCATGGCCAGCGCGCGCTGAATGGGCGCCTGGCGCTGCAGGCCGGCTTCCGCCTGCATGACGGCTTGCGGCTCCATTGCCGCGGCAGGCGCCGGCGGAGGCGGCGGCGCAGGGGGAGCCACGGGTACTGACACATGTGCTGGTACTGGCTCGGCCTGCGCCGGCGGCCTCGGTGCCGCCTTGGCCATGGCGCGCGGTGCCGGCGGCGGCGCGGACTCTGTCGCAGGGGCGGGGGCCGGTGCGGCTTCCCGCATCACCTCCGGCGTAACCGGTTCCCCAACCACGGGGAACTGCGCCGGCTTCGAGCCGAACCAGTCTACGCCGATCAGGTTTACCGTCAGCAGCACGGCAGCGGCCAGCCCCAGCGGAACGCGCCAGCGCTGCAGGTAGTCCGGTGATTTCTTGGCCGGCAGAGTGCGCAGCACGCCATCGGCGCTGTCGTTGGCGGCCGCCGGCTGGTGCAAGGCTTTTTCCGCGTCGGCCAGGATGGCCGCATCGAGCGCGCTGGAAGGCGCCGGCTGCGGCAGGCTGGCCAGCAGCGCGTTCAATTCCTCGTCATTCGGTTCGTCGTGATCGTGCGTATTCATGCCTGTCCTCCCGCGCCAGCGGCGCTGTCCAAGCCCGCGCGCAATTTCTGCATGGCGTAGCGCAGCCGGCTCTTGACGGTTTCCGCTTCCGCCCCCGTCACCGCGGCGATCTCGAGGATGCTCATGCCGCTGAACTGCTGCAGCACCAGCGCTTCCTTCTGTTCCGACGGCAGCGCGGCGATGGCCGCATGCAGCCGCGCGTGCTGCTGTTTCTGCTCCAGCGACTGCGGCGGCGATGCGCCCTCGTCCGCCAGTTCGCCCGCCTCGCCGTGGTCCTGTCCTTCCCGCTGGCGCAGGAGGTCGATCAGGCGGTTGCGCGCGATCTGGTACAGATAGGTGCGAAACGCCGCCTGCGGCTGGTAGCCGGCGCGCGCCGCATGCAAGCTGGCCCACGCATCCTGCACGATCTCGTCCACCCACGCGCGGCGCGGCGAACGCCAGGCCACGAAGCGGTACAGGCCCTGGCTGTGGCGCCGGTACAGCTCGCGAAACGACGGCAGGTCGCCGGCGCTGTAGCGCAGCATCAAGTCTTCATCCGTGGCGGTCAATAAAGTGTCGGGCATGCGGACCAGTGTAGCCGAACTACGCGGCAGCGACAATTTCCCTGCGCCTTCAGCGTAAAGTGGATGCAATGGGCGCATAGCTGACGCGGCGCACTTCGCGGATCTGTCCCTCCTTGAGCGCCCCTTCCACCAGTTCATAGCCGAGCAGGGCGAAGACGCGGCCCTGCAGGAACAGCGGGCGCGCATTGCCGTACCAGTCCACGCACGACGCGCGGCAGCCGTCGTCCGGTGCCGCGCCGGGCCGCGCCGCCAGCGCGCCCAGTTCCGTCAACTGCAAGCCGCTGTTGCGCAGATACAGGACGGAGGCGGCTGGCTTGTTGAGGCCAGGCCGCTCGTCCGCGCCCAGGATGGGCAGGCCGATCAGGCCCTCGCCGGCCGTTTGCGGCTTGTAGAAAAAGCCGTGGCTGCGCGACTCGCCCTGCGCCGCGTCGGCGCGGATGTAGCGCGTGGCGACCGCCGCCTGGCCCGCCAGGCCGATGGTGCTGAAGTGCAGATCCCTGCCCTGCGCGCCGATCACCAGGGCGTCATTGCCCAGCGCCTCGATGCGCTCCACGCCGTGCGGCAGGGACAAGGCTTGCACGCTGCCCGCATCGGCCCAGCGCAGTGCATACAGGGGCTGGCGCGGCCAGGCCTGATCTGCCTTGCGGCGTCCGGGATTGCCCGGATTGCCGTACAACAGATACGGCCCCACGTAGCGGTTCTGCAGGCCGTAGCCGCCACCGCCGGGCAGCGGATGGTAGCTGCCGGCCGGCGCACTGTCACGGCCATCGGAAAACGTGGCCAATGGCACGCGCAGCAGGGCCATGTCGCCCCGACCCCGCGCGCCATCCCACATCGCGTCGCCCTGGCCCTCGGCGCGCAGCAGGACGTTCAGGTGGCCATCCATGCTTTCCAGGAACGAGAACTGGTCGACGGGCGCGCCAGCCACCTTCAGGGCGCTGGGCGCCGAGCCGTCAAGGGGAATGCGGAACACGCCCGAGTCGCTGCCCCGGCGCGTGGTCCACACGAAAACGGATTCGCCCGAGACATAAAACACGCGCCCCTGCGGCCCCATCACGGCCGTCGCTTCGCAGCGCATGTCGCGCTGCGCCAGGTCGCACACGGTGACCGTATGCAGGGTCAGACCAAAGCCTGGTTCGGGTTCTTCATCGGTGCGGTAGATGCGCGTGGCCGGGGCGATGCGCTTGAAGTCGGACGGTACGGCGTCGGGACGCCAGCGGCGCAGCGCAGGAAAGCCGCCGAACGGGTCGCCCCGGCGCAGGTTCAGCGACAGGGGTGAATAGAACACCAGCTTGCTGCCGATCAGGCGGCTGGCGTAATTGCGCGACGAATAATAATCGTTGGAGCGCAAATGATACGTGGCGCGGTAGGCCAGCTTGCCGTCCGCCGCGATGTCGAACAGGCCGATCTCCGTGCCGCCACGGCTGTAGCTGTAGCCGATCACCACGACCGTGTCGCCATCGATCAGCATCTCGTCATACCAGCTGCCCGACGGGTCGCTGCCCGGCGCGAACGCGTCGAGCGAGGCGACGGGCTGCAGGGTATTACCCCCCACCTGTACGGTAAACAGCTTGCCGCGCCGGAGCATCACCAGGTGCTTGCCGTGCAGCTTGACGATGCCGCCTTCGTCCACGCCCGCCGTCTGCACATTGGTGACCGATTCGGCCGCCTCTGCCGATGCCGCCGGTGCCGCTTTCGCCACCATCGGCGCTGGCGGCGGCGCGGGTGCCGTCGCCATATACTGCGCCGTGGCGCGCTGCAGTTTCTGCTGCTCCCGCAGCAAGGCCGCCTGGCGCGCCTGCAGCTGCTGCAGGTAGCTGCTCAAGGCTTGCTCGCTGGCGAACGGCGCCAGGGTCTTGCGCGGCGCCGTGCCGGCGGCGTGGCTGCCTGCCGACAGCAGCAGGGACAGCATCAATATGATCTTGTGGGCGCTGGACATCGCTTCTGCTCCGGTTGATTGGGGTAATGACCATGAAACGGCATGCGCGGCGAAACGGGGTTAAAAATGGTCAACTATTTTTGAAGGCCAGACGCCGCACATGGGACGCAATCGTGCGCCCGGCAAAAAGGACTACCATGGACGATCACGCAACCACTGCTGAAAGTCTGCCATGCTCACACTGAAAGATCCCGCGCTGCTACGCCAGCAATGCTACCTGAACGGACTATGGCTCGATGCCGACGGCGGCCAGCACGCCGACGTCCGCAATCCCGCCACGGGTGAAGTGATCGGCCATGTGCCCGTGATGGGCACGCAGGAGACAAGGAACGCCATCAGCGCGGCCAACGCCGCCTGGCCCGCCTGGCGCAAGAAGACGGCCAAGGAACGCGCAGCCGTGCTGCGCCGCTGGAATGACCTGATACTGGAAAACGCGGACGACCTGGCGCTGATCATGACGGCGGAACAGGGCAAGCCCTTGCTCGAAGCCAAAGGCGAAGTGCAATACGCCGCCTCCTTCATCGAATGGTTCGCCGAAGAAGGCAAGCGCGTCGCGGGCGATACCCTGCAGTCGCCGTGGCCGGACCGGCGCATCGTCGTGACGAAGGAGCCGATCGGCGTGTGCGCCGCCATCACCCCCTGGAACTTCCCCGCCGCGATGATCACGCGCAAGGCAGGACCGGCGCTGGCGGCCGGCTGCCCGATGCTCGTCAAGCCGGCCGGCATGACGCCGTTTTCCGCGCTGGCGCTGGCCGTGCTGGCCGAACGCGCGGGTGTGCCTGCGGGCGTGTTCAATGTCATCACGGGCTCGTCGCAGGAGATCGGCGATGAGATGACGTCCAATCCCCTCGTGCGCAAGCTCAGTTTCACGGGATCGACGGAAGTGGGCCGCATGCTGATGCGCCAGTGCGCGCCGACGATCAAAAAGCTGTCGCTGGAACTGGGCGGCAATGCGCCGTTCATCGTCTTCGACGACGCCGACCTGGATGCGGCAGTGGAAGGCGCCATCGCCTCGAAATACCGCAACGCGGGCCAGACCTGCGTGTGCGCCAACCGCCTGTACGTGCAAGATGGCGTGTACGAGGCCTTCGCGCAAAAGCTGGTGGCGGCCGTGCAAAAACTCAAGGTGGGCAACGGCGCCGACGAAGGCGTCACGCAAGGTCCGCTGATCGAGGAAAAGGCCGTAAAAAAAGTGGAGCAGCACGTGGCCGACGCACTGGCCAAGGGCGGGCGCCTGCTACTGGGCGGCAAGCGCCATGCGCTGGGCCACAACTTCTTCCAGCCCACCGTGATCGCCGACGTGACGAGCGACATGCTGGTGGCCAGCGAAGAGACGTTCGGGCCACTGGCGCCCCTGTTCCGCTTCAAGACGGACGATGAAGTGATCGCCCTGGCCAACAACACGGAATTCGGCCTGGCGTCCTATTTCTATTCGCGCGACATCGGCCGCATCTGGAAGGTCGCCGAAGGCCTGGAATCCGGCATGGTGGGCGTGAACACGGGGCTGATCTCGACGGAAGTGGCGCCGTTCGGCGGCGTCAAGCAGTCGGGCCTGGGCCGGGAGGGATCGTCGTACGGGATCGACGATTACCTGGTCATCAAATACATCTGCATGGGCGGTATTTAACGATATGCCCGACGGCGCCGCCGCTATTCGAATCCCCGGATCCGGTCGCCGTTGAAATTCGGCAGGCGCCACTCGAAGTGCAAGGCCAGGAAGCGGAACAGAAAGCCCGCGCCGATGGACGACAGCTGCGCCACGGAGCTGTCGACCTTGAAGTGCAACAGGCCGACATACAGGGCGCCCGTAAACAGGGCCACGGTGGCATACACTTCGCGCTGCAGCACGAGAGGAATCTGGTTGCACAGGATATCGCGCAGCAGGCCGCCGAAAACGCCCGTGATCATCCCCGCCAGCACGACGATGGCCGGATGCATCTTGGCCGACATGGCGATGTCGCAGCCGATCACGCAAAACGCCACCAGGCCCAGGCCGTCGACCAGCAAAAAGATGGCGCGCAGATGGTGCAGGTAGCGCGCGACAAAGGCCGTCACAATGGCCGCGCCGATGGTAAACAGCAGGTATTCGGGATGCGCGATCCAGCCCAGCGGATAGTGCCCCAGCAGCACGTCGCGCACGGTGCCGCCACCGAGCGCCGTGACGGTGCCGATCATGCAGATGCCGAACAAATCCATGCCGCGCCGCATGCCCATGATGGCGCCGGACATCGCTTCGGCGACAATCGCCACCAGGTAGATCGTATATAACAGCATGGTCTTACTCTTCCGAAAATGATTTGAGAATTTGTTCGCGTTCGCGCGCTTCGCTCAGGGTGCGCGCCTCGCTCGTGCCCGTGCTGGAGCCGCCATCGCCGCCAGCGCCAGCGTCACCGTGCGCCATGCGCGTATCGGCAGCGCCGCTGCCGCAGCCGACGCTGCTGTGGATAAAGGCGAAGTTATCCTTCAGGCAGTCGCCGGCCAGGTATTCGGCATACACATAGTCGCCGTCGAGCAGGGCCAGGCCAGGCGGTTCGGCCAGCACCTGCTCGCGGCGGCCCTGCACGGCTACCTGCATGTAATCGCGCCAGACGGGCAGCGCCAGCGTGCCCCCGGTGGCATTGCCCAGGCTCTTGGGCTGGTCGTAGCCTAGCCAGACGACGGACACGAGGCCCGAGGAATAACCGGCGAACCAGGCGTCATAGGCATTGTTCGAGGTGCCCGTCTTGCCGGCCGCGTCGCCGCGTCCCAGCGCCAGCGCGCCGCGTCCCGTGCCGCTCTTGACGACGTCGCGCAGCATGCTGTCCATGACGTAGGCATTGCGCGTGGAGATCACCTGCGTGCCCGGTGCCGGCTCGCCCTTGGCGCGCGGCGCCGCGTCGGAAAACAGCACCGCGCCGCTGCGGCTGCGCACTTCCTTGATCAGCTTTGGCGGCATCTGCACGCCGCCGTTGGCGAACACGGCATACGATTGCGCCAGCTGCAGCGGCGTGACGGCGCCCGCGCCCAGCGCCAGCGGCAGCGAGACGGGATTGCGCGCGCCCTCGAAACCAAAGCGCGTGGCGTAGTGCTGCACGTAGCCGGGGCCCGCCGCCTGCATCAGGCTGACGGCCACCAGGTTTTTCGAGCGCACGAGACCGCGCCGCACGCTGATGAAGCCTTCATAGTTGTTGCCGTAATTGCGCGGACGCCACGGCTGCGCACCCGTTTCCCGCGGCAGCAGCAGGCGCTGCGTATCGTCCACGGCCGTGCCGGGAAAATAGCCCTTTTCCAGCGCCGCCGAATACACGAAGGGCTTGAAGCTGGAACCGGGCTGGCGGTAGGCTTGCATGGCGTGGTTGTAGTGGTTGCGGTAAAAATCGAAGCCGCCCGCCATGGCGACGATTTCGCCGCTGTGCGCCTCGACGGAAATGAGCGCGCCTTCCATCTCGGGCAGCTGGCTCACGAGCCAGCGCTTTTTCGCCGCGTCGTGCACCACGCGGATGACGCTGTTTTCCACGATGGCGCGCTTGCCGTCGAGCGGCAGCTTGCCGCCCAGGCGCGCGTCCGATGCCGTCAGCACGATCTCGTCGCCATTGCGCAGCTGCGCCGTCAGCTGGCGCTTGCCGCTCGTCTCGACCTTGCGCACCAGGGCGGCGCGCACTTCTCCGCTGTCCGGGTAGGCGGCCAGCTGGCGCGCCACGCTGTCTGCGGAGGCGGCCAGGCGCGCTTCCGGGCCGCGATAGCCGCGCCGCGCC
This sequence comes from Janthinobacterium sp. GW823-FHT03B06, assembly GCF_058796955.1. Taxonomy (NCBI): domain Bacteria; kingdom Pseudomonadati; phylum Pseudomonadota; class Betaproteobacteria; order Burkholderiales; family Oxalobacteraceae; genus Janthinobacterium; species Janthinobacterium sp. GW823-FHT03B06. The sequence goes on along the minus strand of NZ_JBXAJE010000006.1, from coordinate 191,649 downwards.
TGCGCGTTCAATAGCCCATCGCGCAGCGACTTGTCGGCCGCCCGCTGCGGCGCCATGCGGATGGTGGTGGTCACGTCCAGGCCCATGCTGTAGGCGCCTTCGGGATAGCTTTGCACGATCAGCTGACGCGCTTCCTCGACCGCATACGCGGCCGCGTGCACGGAGCTGTTGCGGTCCTTGTTCAGGGCCAGTTTTTCCGCCACGGCGGCGTCGTATTCGGCTGGCGTGATGTAGCCGAGTTCGCGCATGCGCTGCAGGATGTAATGCTGGCGCACGGTGGCGCGCTGCGGATTGGCGACGGGGTTATACGCCGACGGCGCTTTCGGCAGGCCGGCCAGCATGGCCGCTTCGGCGATGCTGACGTCGGCCAGCGGCTTGTCGAAATAGATGTTCGAGGCGGCGGAAAAGCCGTAGGAGCGCTCGCCCAGATAAATCTGGTTCATGTACAGTTCCAGCAGCTTGTCCTTGCCGTAGTGCTGTTCCAGCTTGTAGGCGAGCAGCATCTCCGTCAGCTTGCGCTGCACGGTCTTTTCGCGCGACAGGAAAAAGTCGCGCGCCACCTGCATGGTGATGGTGCTGGCGCCCTGCGCATGGTGTCCCGTGACGACGTTGGCCAGGGTCGCGCGCGTCAAGCCGTAAAAGTCGACGGCGCCATGCTCGTAGAAGCGCGCATCCTCGATGGCCAGCAAGGCCTGGCGCATGCGCAGCGGGATCTCCTTCAGGGGCAGGAACTCGCGGCGCTCTTCGCCATATTCGGCCAGCAGCTCGCCTTCGCTGGAAAAAATACGCAGCGGCAGCGCGGGCTTGTACTGGGCCAGGTGCTCGACGGCCGGCAAATCCTGCCATGCCTGGCGCAGCCACCAGCCGCCCGCCAGCGCGGCGGACAAACCCAGGCCCAGGGTCAATCCCAGGCCGAATTTCAGATTGCGCGCCAGTTTCGATGACGGCTTGCGGGGCTTTGTATCTTGCGCTTGTGCTTCCATGAGGTGATTCCCTTGCTGCCAGGAGGCCGCGCTGCATACGCGTACGCGGCACTCCATCAAAGAGGCATTGTGCACTGCAACACACCCATCCTTATGAAAAGTAAGTATTATTTAGTATTGATAAATTTTTCTTATGTAAGGCAGCGGTCATGGATCTCAATCCCAAGCACACGGAAGCGTTCCGCGCCGTCGTCGAAACGGGCAGTTTCGAACAGGCGGCGCTGCGGCTGCACCTGACGTCGCCGGCCATTTCGCAGCGGGTGCGGGCGCTGGAAAGCCAGCTCGGCAATGCGCTGATCGTGCGCAGCCGTCCCGCGCGCGCCACGCGCATGGGCCAGCGGCTGATGCAGTATCTGAAGCGGGCCAAGCTGCTGGAAGCGGACTTGCAGGCGGAACTGGCGGTGCAGCAGGATGCCCCGCTGACCCTGGTGCTGGCGCTGAACGCGGATTCGATGGGCACCTGGTTCTTTCCCGCCCTGTCCGAGGTGTTGATACGCGAACGCGTGTTGCTGGACCTGACCGTGGAAGACCAGGACCACACGTATACCTTGCTGGAAACGGGCATGGCCATCGGCTGCATCAGCACGGAAGCCAAACCCATGCGCGGCTGCACGGCCGAACCGCTGGGCGTGATGCGCTACTGGCTGGTGGCCACACAAGCGTTCCGCCAGCAGTGGTTTGCGCACGGGCTGACGCGCAAGGCGGCGCGCACGGCGCCCGTCGTCGCCTACACGCGCAAGGACACCCTGCAGTCGTCGTTCCTGCTAGAGGCGCTGGGCTTGCCCGAAGGCGCCTACCCCTGCCATTACGTGCCGGGCGCCACCTCGCACTTCAACGCCATCCGCTACGGCCTCGGCTACGGCATGGTGCCGGAATTGCTGTTGAAAGCGAACACGGATGGGGAGCTCGTGGAAATGCTCACGCCCAAAACCCCGGCCGACGTGGCCCTGTACTGGCACACGTGGAAGGTGCAGTCGCCGCGCATGGAGCAGCTGTCGCGGCACATCATTGCGGCGGCGCGCAAGATCCTGAAATAAGTATGGTGAGATCACTACCGCTGCATGCCCCAGCGTTTCAAGGTGACGCGCTCCAGGGTGCGAAAACCGATGTTTTCCACGATTAAACCGATGACGATGACGGCCGCCAGGCCCGCAAACACCTTGTCCGTGTACAGCTCGTTGCGGTTCTGGAAGATGTACCAGCCCAAGCCGCCCTGCCCCGACGTGGTGCCGAATACCAGCTCGGCCGCGATCAGGGTGCGCCAGGCGAACGCCCAGCCTATCTTCAAACCCGAGACGATGGACGGCAAGGCGCCCGGCACGAGGATGTGCAGCACCAGCCGCAAGCCGTTCAAGCCGTAGTTGCGGCCCGCCATGCGCAGGGTCTCGGGCACGCCCTGGAAGCCCGCATACGTGTTCAGGGCCAGCGGCCACATCACGGAATGGACGATGACGAAGATCAAACTGGCGCGTCCCAGGCCGAACCACAGCAGGGCCAGCGGCAGCAGGGCGATCGCCGGCAAGGGATTGAGCATGGCCGTCAGGGTTTCCAGCACGTCGCGCCCGATGCGGCTCGATACGGCCAGCAAGGTCAGCACGAAGGCGGCCAGCACGCCCACCGCATAGCCCTGCAGCAACACGACGAGGGACGCGGCCGTGCGCGTGAGCAATTCACCGCTGGCGATGCCGTCGATAAACGCCTGCGCCGTCTGGATGAAACTGGGCAACAATAAATCGTTGTGCGTCCAGCGCGCCGCCCCTTCCCACAGCAGGGCCAGGCTGAGCAAAATGAAAGCCTTGCGCCACAGCGCGTGCTGGCTCCAGCGCTGCCAGCGCGACAATGGCCGCTCGACGGTGAGGCCGGCGGGCGGCGGTGCCGCATAGACGAATTCCTGGCGGATGGGCGGCTCCAGCAGCGCGCTCATACGGCCTCCCGCTGCGCGCCAGCTGCTTGCGGAACAGGAACAACTTCCTCATCGAACAGCAAGCCGTGGATGCGGCGGCTGGCAGCCTGAAATTCCGTACTGCCCGCGCTGTGCAAGCCGAACTGATGGCTGTTGAGTTCGGCGCGCACCCGGCCCGGATGGGGCGACAGCAGCAGGATGCGGTTGCCGACAACCAAGGCTTCCTCGATCGAATGCGTGACGAAGACGAGGGTAAAACGCAGCTCTTCCCACAGGCGGCTCAGCTCTTCCTGCATCTTGCGCCGCGTCAAAGCGTCGAGCGCGGCAAACGGCTCGTCCATCAACAGCACTTCCGGCTGCATGGCCAGGGCGCGCGCGATGGCCACCCGCTGCTTCATGCCGCCCGACAAGGTATGCGGATGGGCATCTTCAAAGCCGGCCAGGCCCACCTTGGCGATCCAGTGATGGGCGCGCTCGCGGGCCGCCTGCTTGTCCAGTCGCTTGCTAGCCAGCAAGGGGAACATGACATTTTCCAGCACGGTCTTCCATGGCGGCAACTGGTCGAATTCCTGGAACACGACGACACGCTCCGGCCCCGGCTTGCTGATAGGAACGCCCTGCATGGCGATGCTGCCGGCGCGCGGCGCGATGAAGCCGGCCACGGCTTTTAATAAGGACGACTTGCCGCAGCCCGATGGCCCCAGCAGCACGAAACGGTCGCCGCGGAACACGTCGAAACTGACGTCATGCGTGGCGCGCACGGTACGCTGTTCCGTGCGGTATTCCAGGCTGACATGTTTGACACTGAGCAAGGGTTCCAGCGCAAGCGGAGGACGTACCAGGTGAAAAGCGGGTGCGTTCATGTCAGCCTCCTTGCGTGATGGCAGGGTCGTCAAAGAAGTAATCGCGCCAGCTGTCGGGCAGGTTGCGGATGGCACTCACGCGGTGCAGGAATTGCGCCAGGCCATAGGTGTTTTGCGGCGCGATCTTGAATTGCACTTGCGGATTGGCAAAGATTTTCAGCAGCAGATTACGGTCCACCTTGCTTTTATTGACCTTGATATAGATGTCGGCCGCGCCCTGCGGATTGCTGCTCGCGTACTGCGCCGCTTCCGCCAGCGCAGCGATGAAGGCGCGGTACGTCTTCGGATTGTCCTTGCGGTACTTTTCCGTCGCATACAGCAGGGTCGACGAGCTGGGTCCGCCCTGCACGTCGTAGGAATTGAGGATGATGTGGGCGTTCGGATTCTGCGCCAGTTCCTGCTCCTGGAACGGCGAATTGCCGAAATGGCCGCTCAATTCCGTGCCGCCGGCGATGATGGCCGCCGCCGCATCCGGATGCGGCAGGGTTTGCGTGATTTTATCCAGACGGGCAAATTCCTTGTCGCCCCACTGCTTCGCCACGGCCATCTGCAATATCCTCGCCTGGACGGAAACGGAGACGGCCGGCAAGGCGATGCGGTCCTTGTCCGTCAAGTCGGCCAGGGTTTTCACCTTCGGGTTGTTGCTGATCAAATAGTAGGGAAAATTACCGAGCGAAGCCACGCCGCGCACGTTCTGCCGTCCCTTGGTGCGGTCCCAGATGGTCAGCAGCGGCCCCAGGCCCGCCCCCGCGATATCGATATTGCCCGACAACAAAGCGTCATTGATGGCGGGGCCGCCGGACAGGGTGATCCACTCGACTTTCACGTCGACGCCCTGCTGCTTGCCATGCTTTTCGATCAGTTTTTGTTCCTGCGCAATATTGAGCAACAAGAAGGTGATGCCGTGCTGGCCCGCGATGCGGATCTGGCCTTCGGCCCGGGCCATGGGCATGGCCATGCACAGCATGGCGATGGCGGCGAGAAAACGGCGCGGGCGGGAAAAGGTCAAAATCGGCAACATGGACACTCCTTGGTCAACTACGGTCAAAAATCAGTACGGTGCATCGCCTTCGATAGTCGTGCGATACAACCTACGGCGCTGGTTTGGAGGACACCCCGTCGCCAGATGCATCAGCGAGCGGTTGTCCCAGAACACCAGGTCGTGCGGCTGCCAGCGGTGCACATACAGGTGTTCGGGGCGCACGCTGTGGGCGAACAGTTCGTCGAGCAGGGCGCGGCTTTCATCGGCGGGCAAGCCGACGATGCGCGTGGTGAAATGTTCGCTGACGAACAGGGCACGCCGTCCCGTTTCCGGATGCACGCGCACGACGGGGTGCGTCACGGGTTTGACTTCATCGATCTGCGCCTGCGTCAGCGCGGGGCGCCACGGGTTGCGGCGACGCAACTCCTCATACTGGCTCAGGTAGCTGTGTTCGGCACGGGCGCCGCGCACGGCGTGGCGCAGCGCGGCCGGCAAGCTTTCCCAGGCCAGGTGCATGTTCGCAAACACGGTATCGCCGCCCTCGTCCGGCAACTCCTGCGCGTGCAGCATGGAGCCGAGGCTGGGCACTTCCTTGTACGACAGGTCGGAATGCCAGAAATGACCCGCATCGCCCAGGCCGATGGGCTGGCCATCCTCGACGATGTTCGAGATGATCAGCACTTCCGGCTGCGTAGGCAGCTGGAACTGGCGCAGCACGTGGATTTGCAGGGGACCGAAGCGGCGGCTGAAATCGACTTGCTGCTGCGGCGTGATGCACTGGTCGCGGAACACCAGCACATGATGGTCGAGGTGGGCGTGGTGCAGGCGCTGGAAGTCGCCCAGCGACAGCGGCTGCGACAGGTCCAGCCCCAGCACTTGCGCGCCGAGCGGCGCGTCGAACGTTTCGATGCGGAACTGGCTGGAAGAAAACGCGGATTTCAGGACGGCCGACATGGGAACTCGACTAGAGTCTGGGGAAGTCCACTGTATGCCTGCGCATCGATCCTGCAAACGAAGCATTTCTGCTATGGATATGCGCGGCGCGTTGCGCCATGCAGCAACAGGCGCTGTCACGCAATGGCACAGCGGCACCGGCTTTACCCGGAAAGGGAGCTAGCACGCAACTTGCTTGTCTGCCAATCTTCAACCATCGACCAGGAAAACCATGCGCACCTACGCCCTGATGCTCGCCGTTCTGTTCGCTGTTCCCGTCCACGCCCAGGACAGCCAGGATGAAAGTGATCTCAGCTACAAAGCCTATGTGCACAGCGACAAGCGCATCAAGTGTTTATACGGCTATGCGGCCGACAAGACGGGCGACCATGCGGCGGCCGTCGCCATCTTTGAAGACTGCATCCGGCGCTGGAACGATGTGTATTCGATGATTTGGCTGGCCCAGCTGTATGAAACGGGCATCGGCGTGCCCAGGGACCTGGCGCAGGCGACGGCGCTGATGCGGCGCGGCGCCCATACCAACGATGACGCCGCCTATGCGCGGCTGGCGCGCTATCACTATGGCGTGGCGCTGGCCGAAGGCCGGGGCACGCCGCAGGACCTTCCCCAGGCCAGAACCTGGCTGCGCCAGGCGGCGCAGGAGGGCGTGCGGGAGGCGGCCGATTACCTGGGCCGCCTGGAAGGCGCCGCGCCATAGACGCGGCGCCATAGACGCGGCGCCAGCGCCGCTTACGCGATTGCTTCGTAGCGGGCCAGGCGGGTCGCCATACGCGGCGCCAGCTCGTGGCCGGCCGTGACCGTCACTTCGAGGTCGTTCAGCAAGCCATCCTTCAAGCCGTAGACCCAGCCATGGACGCTGAGTTCCTGGCCCCGTTCCCACGCATCTTGCACGACGGTGGTCTGGCATACGTTCAAGACTTGCTCGACCACGTTCAGTTCGCACAGACGGTCGCCGCGCTGGCGGCTCGTCAATACGTCGCCCAGATAGCGCTCGTGCTTCTGGCCAACGTCCTGCACGTGGCGCAGCCAGTTGTCGACCAGGCCGATGCGCGTGCCCGTCATGGCCGCATGCACGCCCTTGCAGCCGTAATGGCCGACGATGATGATATGTTTGACTTTCAGCACGTCCACGGCAAATTGCAGGACGGACAGGCAATTGAGGTCGGAATGCACGACCACGTTGGCAATATTACGGTGTACGAACACGTCGCCAGGCGCCATGCCCAGCAATTCATTGGCGGGCACGCGGCTATCGGAACAGCCGATCCACAGGTATTCGGGCGATGTCTGCGCTTCCAGGTTCTTGAAGAAGTTCGGGTCCTTCGCCACCATCGAGTCGGCCCAGCGGCGGTTACGCTGCAGCAGTTCCGCCAGAGCCGGGCCATTTTTCTGTTCGGTCATATCGCTCCCATTGTGTGCGTACGACTGAATTGGCCGCAGATCGCGCCCATAGGCCGGCGATGCGCGCACATTGTTCAGTCGTGATGAAAAAAACGCCGGGATGTTTCAGCATCCCGGCGCATGGTATTACGTGTGCTTACTCAAAAAAATCCTTGACCTTGTCTTTCCAGGTCTTGCTTTGCGGACTGTGCTTGGCACCGCCCTCGGTCGTCGACTTTTCAAAGTCGCGCAGCAGGTCTTTCTGTTTTTCCGTCAGTTTCACCGGTGTTTCGATGGCCACGTGGCAGAACAGGTCGCCCGCGTAACCGGAGCGCACGCCCTTGATGCCCTTGCCTTTCAGGCGGAAGGTCTTGCCCGACTGGGTGCCTTCCGGGATCGTGAACGACACCTTGCCGTTCAGGGTAGGCACTTCGATTTCGCCGCCCAAGGCTGCCTTGGTGAACGAGATCGGCATTTCGCAATGCAGGTCGTCGCCTTCGCGCTGGAACACGGCGTGCGGCTTGATGTGGATTTCCACATACAGGTCGCCCGACGGGCCGCCATTCGTGCCCGGTTCGCCGTTGCCGGACGAACGGATACGCATGCCATTGTCGATACCGACGGGAATTTTGACTTCCAGCGTCTTGTTGCGCTTGATGCGACCGGCGCCGCCGCACGGCGTGCAGGGGTCGGTGATGACCTTGCCGCTGCCATGGCATTTCGGGCAGGTTTGCTGGATGCTGAAGAAGCCTTGCTGCATGCGCACCTGGCCGTGACCGCCGCAAGTACCGCAGGTGGTGGGCGAGGTGCCCGGCTTGGCGCCGCTGCCATGACAAGTGTCGCACTTGTCCCAGCTCGGCACGCGAATCGTCGTGTCGAAGCCGTGCGCAGCTTGCTCCAGTGTAATTTCCAGGTTGTAGCGCAAGTCGGCGCCACGGTACACCTGTGGTCCCGCATTGCGGCTGCGTCCACCGCCACCGCCAAAGATGTCGCCGAAGATATCGCCGAAGCTGTCGGCAAAGCCGCCCGCACCGCCGCCGAAGCCGCCGCCACCGCCCATGTTCGGGTCCACGCCGGCGTGACCATAACGGTCATACGCATCGCGCTTTTCCGGATTGGTCAGCATCTCGTAGGCTTCTTTGACTTCCTTAAACTTTTCTTCCGATTCCTTGCTATCCGGATTGCGGTCCGGATGGTATTTCATCGCCAGTTTACGGTAAGACTTTTTGATCTCTTCTTCCGAAGCATTTTTTGCGACACCGAGTGTCTCGTAAAAATCACGCTTTGCCATGTTGTCGGCACCTTGCAGTCTATCTACTGATGTAAAAATTACACGAAAAAGCCGAGTCGAGTGCTGCACTGGGCAGCGACTCGGCTCGGCCGGTCTTCGCGGCTAATCCCGCGATGTAGCGTTCAGCCCGGCTGCCCCCGGTTCATGGGAGCGCAAGACAATTACTTGCTGTCTTTGACTTCCTTGAAGTCAGCGTCAACAACGTCGTCCTGCTTGGCGCCTGCGTCCGATGCGCCAGCAGCTTGCTGTGCACCTTCCGCGCCGCCGGCAGCTTGCTGCGCTTGCATGTCGGCATACATTTTTTCGCCCAGTTTCTGCGATGCGCTCGACAGTGCTTCCACCTTGGCGTCGATCTCAGCCTTGTCGCCCGCCTTGATGCTTGCTTCCAGGTCGGTGATCGCCGCTTCAATCTTCTCTTTCTCGCCCGCGTCCAGCTTGTCGCCGTATTCGGTCAAGGATTTCCGGGTCGAGTGTACCAGAGCATCGGCCTGGTTGCGCGACTCGGCCAATTCTTTGACCTTCTTGTCTTCTTCCGCGTTCAGCTCGGCGTCTTTCACCATCTTCTGGATTTCAGCCTCGGTCAAGCCGGAATTGGCCTTGATCGTGATCTTGTTTTCCTTGCCGGTGGCCTTGTCTTTCGCGCCGACATGCAAGATGCCGTTGGCGTCGATGTCGAAGGTCACTTCGATCTGTGGCGTGCCGCGCGATGCTGGCGGGATGCCTTCCAGATTGAATTCGCCCAGACCTTTGTTGCCGGCGGCGATTTCGCGCTCACCCTGGAAGACCTTGATGGTCACCGCAGGCTGGTTGTCGTCGGCCGTCGAGAACACTTGGCTGAACTTGGTCGGAATCGTCGTGTTTTTGTGGATCATCTTGGTCATCACGCCGCCCAGGGTTTCGATACCCAGGGACAGAGGGGTGACGTCCAGCAACAGCAAGTCCTTGCGTTCGCCCGACAGGACCGAACCTTGAATCGCTGCACCCACGGCAACGGCTTCGTCCGGGTTCACGTCCTTGCGTGGATCCTTGCCGAAGAATTCCTTCACTTTTTCCTGCACCTTCGGCATACGGGTCATACCGCCGACCAGGATGATGTCATCGATGTCCGACACTTTCACGCCAGCATCTTTGATGGCGGTGCGGCATGGTTCAATCGTGGCCGTGATCAGCTCTTCCACCAGCGATTCCAGCTTGGCGCGGGTCATCTTCAGGTTCAAGTGGACCGGTGCGCCGTTCGCCATGGCGATGTACGGCTCGTTGATCTCGGTTTGCTGCGACGACGACAATTCGATCTTCGCGCGCTCGGCCGAAGCCTTGATGCGCTGCAGGGCGATCGGATCTTTTTTCAGGTCGATGCCGTTGATCTTCTTGAACTCGTCGATGATGTAATCGATGACGCGCTGGTCGAAGTCTTCGCCACCCAGGAAGGTGTCGCCGTTGGTCGACAGCACTTCAAATTGTTTCTCACCATCAACATCCGCGATTTCGATGATCGACACGTCGAACGTACCGCCACCCAAGTCATACACGGCGATTTTACGGTCGCCTTTTTCGGTCTTGTCCAGGCCGAACGCCAGCGCTGCCGCGGTTGGCTCGTTGATGATGCGCTTGACGTCCAGGCCAGCGATACGGCCGGCATCCTTGGTGGCTTGACGCTGCGAGTCGTTGAAGTACGCAGGCACGGTGATGACGGCTTCGGTGACTTCTTCACCGAGGTAGTCTTCTGCCGTTTTTTTCATCTTGCGCAGGACTTCAGCCGAAATTTGCGGCGGCGCCAGTTTTTTGTCGCGTACGCCGATCCATGCATCGCCGTTGTCGGCTTTCATGATCTGATACGGCATCAGCGCGATGTCTTTTTGCACTTCTTTTTCGTCGAACTTGCGACCGATCAGACGCTTGACTGCGTACAGCGTGTTTTTCGGATTGGTCACGGCCTGGCGTTTCGCTGGCGCGCCGACGAGAATTTCGCCATCTTCTTGATAAGCAATAATCGACGGCGTCGTGCGTGCGCCTTCAGCGTTTTCGATTACCTTTGGTTGACCGTTTTCCATGATGGAAACGCAGGAATTCGTGGTTCCCAGATCGATACCGATAATTCTACCCATGATTTTTTTCCTTTTATTTGCTAGATTTCAGATGGTTCTTATATGTGGCAAAGCGGCATGGTTTCAAGGCTTGCTTGATGCCGCACTCTGATTATTTTGCTTGCGCGGTCGTGACAATGGCTGGACGCAGCAGGCGGTCCGCAATCATATAGCCCTTTTGCAAGACTGACACGATGGTATTGGCTTCCTGCTCCGCTGGCACCACGGCAACGGCCTGGTGTTTCATCGGATCGAGCTTTTCGCCCTGCACTGGCAAGACTTCTACCAGGCGGTTACGCTCGAACGCGGCGTTCAGTTGCTTCAAGGTCATCTCGACGCCTTCTTTCAGCGATTCGATGGTCGGTGCTTCCACCGTCAGCGCCGTTTCCAGGCTGTCTTTCACCGGCACCATGGCTTCGGCAAAGCTTTCCACTGCGAATTTATGCGCTTTAGCAACATCTTCCTGCGCACGGCGACGAATATTTTCGCCATCGGCCTTGGCGCGCATGAAGGCATCGTGCATCTCTGCAAGACGCGCTTCGGTACTCGCCAGCTGCTCTTCCAAAGTAGGCTCTGCGGGAGTCGATGGGGCAGTCGCCGCGGCGTCCGCTTGCGGATTAGGTACAGCTTGGTTTTCCTGATCTTGCATCTAGAAAGCTCCTACAATCAATGACTTAAATGAGTTAGTCTAACTATCTTTACAACACTAACGGGCAGATGGGGCTATATCCTATTGTTTCAAGGGGTATACACGGCAAAACCAGAATTACAGCGATTCATGTTACAGCTTATTACAAAAGGTGACCCATTTCGGCCAGTGAGCCGTGCGCGCCCCCTTGATTTTCCAGGCTTCCCCGGGCAAAGCGGGCATTCTACCAGCCCCGCCATGGCCATCGCCACTGACGGCGTTGCTATCTGAATAGTACTTTTGTCGCGCCACACATGACAAAGCCGCGCAAGCGCGGCTTTTCATTGCGGAAAAATTAATTATCTTTAATTTGCCGCGCCCAGTGCCAGCGCCGCCGCGCGCGCCTGCTCGCCCGCCTTCTTGTCCGCGTCGCGCTGCGGCGCCGTCTTCATCGTCGGCCAGCCGATCATATGCTGCTCCGCAATTTCCGCCATGCCCGCGATCCAGGCCGGCGTTTCGTTCAGGCAGGCGATGTAATGGAAGTGCTGGCCGCCGGCCGTCTCGAAATCATGCTTGGCTTCCATGGCGATCTCTTCCAGCGTTTCCAGGCAATCGCTGGTAAAGCCCGGACACAGCAGATCGACCCGCTTGACGCCCTGCTGCGCAAGCGCCACCAGGGTGGGCGCCGTGTACGGCTGCAGCCATTCGGCCTTGCCGAAGCGCGACTGGAAGGTCACCACGTATTGCTCTTTAGTTAATTTCAGCTTTTCTGCCAGCAGACGCGCCGTTTTCAGGCATTGGCAGTGGTAGGGGTCGCCCAGCAGCAAGGTACGCTTGGGCACGCCATGGAAACTCATCACCAGTTTTTCCGGACGGCCATGCGCTTCCCAGTGGTTCAGCACGGAATCGCGCAAGGCGTCGATATATGTGTCGTGCTCGTGATATTGCTTGATGAAACGCAATTCCGGCACATTACGCACGGTAGCGTAATGGGCGAATACGGCGTCGTAGATGGACCCCGTCGTCGTGCCCGAGTATTGCGGATACGCCGGCAAAATGGCGATGCGCTCGCAGCCTTCGCTTTTCAGCTGGGCCAGCACGTCGGGCAAGGAAGGCGAACCGTAACGCATGGCCATGGCCACGGTCACACCATCGTGCCCTCGCTCGGCCAGGGCGCCGGCCAGCAATTTCGCCTGCTTTTGCGTGTGCACTTTCAGGGGCGAGCCATCGCGCGTCCAGATCGACGCGTATTTCTTGGCCGACTGGCCCGAGCGGAATGGCAAAATAATCAGGTTCAGGATGAACCACCAGACGAGGCGGGGTATCTCCACCACGCGCGGGTCCGACAAAAATTGCTTCAGGTAGCGCCGCACGGCCGACGAGGTCGGCGCATCGGGCGTGCCCAGGTTGACCAGCACTACGGCGCTGCGGTCGATGCTGCCATGCGTGTACGGCGGTTCTGTTTGAAATGACATGAAGGCTCTTCGAAGGCGTTGGATGGATTAGGCAGTTATTATAGTTACATTGCGTCAACATCGGGGGTCAGCCCCTCAATGCCGCTAACGTCAAGCTCAGCGCTAACGCGTCCGGGGGTCTGACCCCGGATTTAAGCCTGCGTTCAAATCGCCAGCAATTCGCGGGCATGCTTGCGCGTGGTGGCCGTGATTTCCAGGCCGCCCAGCATGCGCGCCACTTCTTCCACCCTGGCCTTGGCGTCGAGCATGTCGATGCGCGACGCCGTCTTGCCGTTGTCCAGGGTGCTTTTTGCCACTTGGAAATGCTGATTGGCCTGGCTGGCCACTTGCGGCAAGTGGGTCACGCACAGCACTTGGCGTCCCTGCCCCAGGCGTTTTAATAAGCGTCCGACCACTTCGGCGACGGCGCCGCCGATGCCGCTGTCGACCTCGTCGAAGATCAGGGTCGGCGTGGTGGTGGCGTGCGAAGTGATGACGGAAATGGCCAGCGCGATACGCGCCAGTTCACCGCCGGAGGCCACCTTGGCCAGCGAACGTGGCGCCGTGCCCGCATGGCCTGCAACGAGAAACTCGACTTGCTCGAGGCCGTGGGCGGCCGGATCGCACGGGTGCAGCGCGATTTCGAAGCTGCCGCCCGTCATGCTCAGTTCCTGCATGGCGCGCGTGACGGCTTGCCCCAGCTCCAGGGCGGCGGCGCGGCGCGTGGCGGACAATCGCTCGGCCACGGCGCGGTACTCGGCCTCGATCTTCGCTTCCTGGCGCAGCAAGCCCTCGATATCGGAAGCGTCGGCCAGGTGCTGCAGCTTTTCCGACAGCTTGGCGTGTTCCTCCGGCAATTCTTCTGGCGTGACGCGGAATTTGCGGGCCGTGCTGTGCATGGCTTCCATGCGCGCGTCGAGCTGGTGCAGACGCTCCGGGTCCAGTTCCACGCGGTCCAGGTAATTGTTCAGCGCGTACACGGATTCCTGCAGCTGGATGCGCGACGACTCGATCAGGTCGACGATCGGCTGCAATTCCGCATCGACGGACACGAGCTTGCCCAGCTTCTGGTTCAAGGCCGACAGTTGCGACACGATCGGATGATCTTCCTGTTCCGAAATGATCGCCAGGGCTTCCTGCGCCCCTTCCAGCAGGCTGGCCGCGTGCGACAGGCGGCTGTGCTCGTTCGTGATCTCCGTCCATTCGCCGGGCTTGGCGGCCAGCTTTTCCAGTTCGCCCACTTGCCATTCCAGGCGTTCGCGCTCGTACAGCACGTTGGCGGCATTCGTTTCGAATTCCTCGCGCTGGCGCACGAGGGCGCGCCAGCGCTTGTGCAGCGCCGCCACTTGCCGCGCATCCTGCTCCGCGCCCGCTTCGCGCGCCGTCGCCTGGCCGTCGAGCAAGGCACGCTGCGCTTCGCTTTTCAGCAAGGACTGGTGCGCGTGCTGGCCGTGGATATCGACCAGCATGTCGCCCAGTTCGCGCAGCTGGGCGGCCGTGGCGGGAATGCCGTTGATATACGCCTTCGAGCGGCCCGCATTGTCGATCACGCGGCGCAGCAGGGCGCCGCCATCGTCGTTGGCGAATTCATGCGCCACCAGCCAGGCCTGCGCCACTTCGCTGACGGAAAAATCGGCCGTGATGTCGGCCTTGGCCGCGCCTTCGCGCACCACGCTGGCGTCGCCGCGCCCGCCCAGCGCCAAAGTCAGCGCATCGATGAGGATGGACTTGCCGGCGCCCGTCTCGCCCGTCAGCACGCTGAAGCCGGCGGAAAATTCCAGTTCAATGGTATCGACAATGACAAAATCGCGAATGGACAGTGTATGGAGCATGGCTTCTGTGGTTAGGCGGCGCACCGCGGGTTGAGGTGAAGAAACTATTAGCTGAGCTTGCCCTCGCCCGACGGGTACTCATTCCAGTGCAGTTTTTCACGCAGGGTGTTGTAGTAGCTCCACCCTTCCGGATGCAGGAAGGTAATCGTATGGGGCGAACGGCGGATGAGGATGCGGTCTTGCTGCACCAGGCTGGCAAAGGTCTGCATGTCGAAATTGACGCTGATATCGCGCCCGCGCACGATTTCCACGACGATCTGGCTGGAATCGGGCAAGACGATGGGGCGGTTCGACAGCGCATGCGGGGCGATCGGCACGAGCACGATGCCGCCCAGGGTCGGATGCAGCAGCGGGCCGCCGGCCGACAGCGAATATGCGGTCGAGCCCGTGGGCGTGGAAATGATCAAGCCATCCGAACGCTGGTTGTACATGAAGTGGCCGTCGACCTCGACGCGCAATTCGGCCATGCCGGCGCCGCCGCCGCGCGAGACGACGACATCGTTGACGGCCATGCCCACGTGAATCGACTCGCCGTCGCGCAGCACGCTGCCTTCGAGCAAAGTGCGGCGCTCGGCCTTGAAGCGGCCGCCGAGAATTTGCGCCAGCACGGGCAGCATGCGCTCAAGCGGAATATCGGTCATGAAACCCAGGCGCCCCTGATTGATACCGATCAAGGGGACGTCGAATGGCGCCAGCTGGCGCGCAATGCCCAGCATGGTGCCATCGCCGCCCATGACGATGGCGCAATCGGCGGCGGCGCCGATCTCGGCCGGCGACATGGCGCGCACGCCGGGAAACGCCAGGTTCAGGTGCGCGGCCGTCTCCGCCTCGAAGACCACCGTGTGGCCCAGCACTTGCAGGAAATCGACGATACTTTTCACGGGTTCGGCAATGCCATCCGTATTCTGGCGCACGACCAGGGCAATGGTCTTGGCGCCCAGGTTGAAGCGCTCGCCCGGGGCTGGCAAGGTCGCGGCTGGCTGTTCGGCTCGCTGGTCGGCGTAGTTATCGACGGGCATAAAAATCTCGGTAATGAATTCGGTGGCAAGCCGCCCCAGGCTGTCGCGTCGCACGCCGCCATCGCATGATACTGTATATATCCACAGTATAGTGCGGCTGCCGTGTGCCCGCAAGGGGCGTTCTTGGTGTTGCACGCAGTGTAGCGCAGAAAAAGAATCATCCATGCGTGCGCCAGCGCTCCCTGGATGGACAAATCCGCTTGCTGGCAGCCTGGCTGCGGCAGGACACTGATCCCACGTCAATTCTTCTGTCAGGAGGCCATATGGTTACCCAGCATAGCGAACGCAAGATCAATACCGATGAAAAGGTCAAGAATGACGGCATCGACCGTCTGCCGCACGAGCGCGACGAATCGCCCGATGCGCAGAACGTGCGCCCACGCAAGATCATGCAGCAAGCGGCCAGCGACCTGGAGCAGGGATTGGTCGATACGGACCTGCACGCCCAGCCGGGCGTGGAAAAGGTCAAGCCCGCCGCGCCGCAGCAAGCCCGTCCCGACGCGCAACTGGAACCAAAGAAGGCGCGCTGACTCCAACCGTCACTCCCCGCTACTCGCACTGGTCATATTACGGAGTACGCCATGCACCGTTACGTCTGTTCATTCCTGCTGGCCGCTGCCTGCGGCGCCCATCTCGCCCACGCCCAGGCGCCCGCCATGCCCGTGGGCTTCGGCCCGCAGCCCACTCTGCCCGCACCGGACAAGCAGCTGATTCCCACCGTGAATGTGGCGCCCGTGCAGCGCTGGACGGCCGCGCAGCACCCCGCTGTCGCGGCGGGCCTGGCCATCCATGCGTATGCGCGCGACCTCGACCATCCGCGCTGGCTGTACGTCTTGCCGAATGGCGACGTGCTCGTGGCGGAAACGAACGCCCCGCCGAAGCCGGACGACAGCAAGGGCATCAAGGGTGCCATCATGCAGATGCAGATGAAAAAAGCGGGCGCGGCCACGCCCAGCGCCAACCGCATCACCCTGCTGCGCGGCGTCGACGCGAATGGCGTGGCGCAGACGCGCAGCGTGTTCCTGCAAGGACTGAACTCGCCGTTCGGCATGGCCCTGGTGGGTAACGAGCTGTACATCGCCAATGCCGACGCCTTGATGCGTTTTCCTTACAAGGAAGGCCAGACAGCCATCACGGCGCCCGGCGTCAAGGTGATGGATTTGCCGGGCGGCCCCATCAATCACCACTGGACCAAGAACGTCATCGCCAGCCCCGACGGCAAATTTCTCTATGTTGCCGTCGGTTCCAACAGCAACGTGGGCGAAAACGGCATGGCGGCCGAAGATGGCCGCGCCGCCATCTGGCAATTTACGCGGGCCACGGGCAAGGCCCGCGTGTATGCGACGGGCTTGCGCAATCCCGTGGGCCTGGCCTGGCAACCCAGGACGGGCGCCCTCTGGACGGCCGTCAATGAGCGCGACGAGCTGGGCAACGACCTGGTGCCCGACTACATGACGTCCGTCAAGGACGGCGCCTTCTATGGCTGGCCCTACAGTTATTTCGGCCAGCACGTCGATGCGCGGGTCAAGCCGCCCCGTCCCGAACTGGTCGCCACGGCTGTTGCGCCCGACTACGCGCTGGGCGCCCATACGGCCTCGCTGGGACTGGCGTTTTATGATGCCACGCTGCTGCCGGAACGCTACCGGGGCGGCGCCTTCATCGGCCAGCACGGCTCGTGGAACCGCAAACCCTTCAGCGGCTATAAAGTCATCTTCGTTCCGTTCACCGATGGCGTGCCCAGCGGTCCTCCGCAGGACGTCGTCGCCGGCTTCCTCGACAGCAATGGCAAGGCGCAGGGGCGCCCCGTCGGCGTGGCCGTCGACAAGGCGGGCGCGCTGCTGGTGGCGGACGACGTGGGCAATGTCATCTGGCGCGTCACGCCGGCGCCGTGAATGCATGGGCGCCGCGCATGCGCCCCCTGTGTGGCACAACGAACGGAAGCGCAGGAATGGGGCGCGCATGATGGACCTTCGAACCACGCAAGGAGTACATCATGAAAAAAACAGGATCAGCCGTCTGGAGTGGCGGCCTTAAGGATGGCAAAGGATTTATTTCCACCGAAAGCGGCGCGCTCGACAATGTGGCCTATGGTTTCAACACGCGCTTCGAGGACGGTCCCGGCAGCAATCCGGAAGAACTGATCGGCGCGGCCCACGCGGCCTGCTTCACCATGGCCCTGTCCGGCCAACTGGGCGAGGCGGGCTTGCGCGCCACGGCCCTGAAAACCACGGCCGACGTCAGCCTGGAAAAGATCGATGGCAGCTATGCCATCACGGCCGTGCACCTGACCCTGGTGGCCACCATTCCCGGCGCCACCGACGAAGCGTTCCAGGACGCGGCCCTGCGCGCCAAGCTCGGTTGCCCCGTATCGAAGTTGCTGGCCACGGAAATCACGCTGGACGCCCGTCTGGAGTAATTCCAGAGGCACTAACGTCACCGTCCGCGGCTGTCCTGCCACCAGGGCAGCCGGGGCGGTCTCGGCAAGAAAGCCGTAAAACGCATAAAATCCTGCCATTCCCCTATTCATATCAAGGATTTACGATGCGTATTTTGCACACCATGTTACGGGTCGGCGACCTGCAGCGCTCCATCGACTTTTACACGAACGTCCTGGGCATGAAATTGCTGCGCACCAGCGACAATCCGGAATACCAGTACACGCTGGCCTTCGTCGGCTATGGTTCGAATCCCGACCACGCGGAACTGGAACTGACGTATAACTATGGCACCACCAGCTACGAGCTGGGCACGGCGTATGGCCACATCGCCATCTCGGCCGACGATATCGTCGCCGCTTGCGACGCGGCACGCGCGAATGGCGGCAACGTCACGCGCGAACCGGGCCCCGTCAAGGGCGGCAACACGGTCATCGCCTTCATCACCGATCCGGATGGCTACAAGATCGAATTGATCGAACGCAAGTTCGACGGCCAGGGCGCCGGCCTGTAAGACGTCAGCCTGGCCCGGCGGCCGACGCAATGGCCGCGCGCAGCCAGGCGATCCCCGCATCGCCGTCCGTGCGGCGGTGCCGTATCGCTTCAAACGCAAACGGCGCGATGGCAAACGGCGCGGAGCACAGCGCCAGCCCCTGCGCCTCAATGCCCTGCAAGGCACGCCGCGCCACCGTCAATATCAAATCCGTCCCCATCACGACATCCGGTGCGACCGTCCAGTACGGCACGCGCACGGCGATGCGGCGCGCCTGGCCCAGCTGCGCCAGCGCTGCATCGACTTCGGCCGCCATGCCGCCTTCGCCGGACGCCACCAGCACATGGGGGCGCGCCAGATAGGTCTGCAAGCTCAAGCTCTCGCCCGGCGCCAGGCTGGCCGGATCGAGCGCGCACATGAACGTTTCCTCGAATAAGGTTTCCCTGTGCAACTGCTCGGGCAGTTGCGGGAACACGCCCAGCGCCAGATCGATCTCGCCATCCTGCACGCCGGCCACCACGGCAGAACGGCTGGCATAGCTGACGGCCACGTCGATGCCGGGCGCTTCCACGCGCAAACGCCGCAGCAAAGCGGGCAAGATCAATGCCGCACCGTAATCCGACATGGCCAGGCGAAACACGCGCTGCGCCGTGGCCGCCTCGAAGACGGCGCCACCGAGCACGGAGCGCACGCTCTGCAGGGCTTCGGCCAGCGGCCGCGCCAATTCCAGGGCGCGCGCCGTGGGCTGGAAACCGCCTTTGCCGCGCAGCAGCAACGGGTCGTCGAGCAGATGGCGCAGGCGCGCCAGCGCATGGCTGACGGCAGGCTGGCTCATGTGCAGGCGTTCCGCCGCGCGCGACAGATGGCGTTCGCTCAGCAGCGCATCCAGGATCACCAGCAAGTTCAAATCGACGGCGCGCAGATTATTCATTTGGTGCATAGTTAGCTGACAAAATACGAATTGGATTTAATGATGACAGCATAATACGATGACTGCATCAACTCAACACGCAGGGAGTCGCACATGCACGGATGGATCACCTTGTTTGCCCCGCTGGCCATGCTGGCCGGCGCCGTCGTCCCTTTCCAGGCGGGCGCGAATGCGGCGCTGGGCCGCAATCTGGGCCACCCGCTATGGGCCACCATCGCCTCGCTGGCCGTCAGCGCCGTGCTCGCGTCGCTCGTGATGCTGGCCTGGCGCGTGCCGGCGCCCGATTTGCACCTCGCCGTGCGCGGGCCGGGCTGGTCCTGGCTCGGTGGCGCGGCCGGCGTGTTTTATATTACGGCCGCGCTGATGCTGGCGCCGCGCATGGGTTCCGGCCCCTTCATGGCAGCCGTCATCGGCGGGCAGATGCTGGCCGCGCTGGCCATCGACCGCTACGGCTTGCTGGGTTTTGCCGTCAAGCATATTTCTCCGCTGCACTGGGCCGGCGCGGGCCTTGTGGTGGCCGGTGTCGTGCTGACCCAGTTCGCCAACAGCCGCGCCGTGTGAGCACACGTCAAGGCGAAAAAAAACCAGCGCCGTTGCCGGGGCTGGTTTTCATGTAGAGCAGAGCGCGCTTACTTGACGAGCAAGGCGTTGACGGGCATCAAGTCCGTTTCCTTCAGGGTGCCGGCGGCGGCCTTCAGGCGCAAGCCGTTCATGATGGTGTCGTAGCGGGCTTTCGACAGGTCTTTTTGCGTCGAGAACAATTGTTTCTGCGCATTCAAGACGTCGATATTGATGCGCACGCCCACTTGATAGCCGAGCTGGTTCGACTCCAGCGCCGACTTGCTCGACACTTCCGCCGCTTCCAGCGCCTTGACTTGCGCCAGGCCGCTGTTGACGCCGAGGAACGCCTGGCGCGCGCCTTGCGATGCCGTGCGGCGTGCCGTTTCCAGATCGTTGCGGGCCTTGTTTTCCAGCGCGATCGATTCGCGCACCTTGCTCGTCACGGCAAAGCCGCTGAAGATGGGGATGCTCCACTGCACGCCGATGGCGTTGTTGTTATTGCCGCTGCCATTGCCGCCACCGGACGTGTAGGTGTGGCCCGTGTTGGCGATCAGATCCAGGGTCGGATAGTGGCCGGCGCGGTTGCGGCCGATGTCACGCTTGGCCGATTCCACGTTGAACTGGGCCGTGACGACGCTGTAGTTCTGCTCTTCCGCCGAGCTCACCCACGGCTCGATGGCGGCCGGTTCCGGCGCGCTGATGACCACGCCCGCGCGCATTGGCGCCAGGCTCGTCGGCGCTTCGCCGATGATGGTTTGCAGGGCGCTGCGCTTGTTGGCCAGGTCATTGATGGCGGCAAATTCCTGCGCCACCACCAGGTCATAGGCCGCTTGCGCTTCGTGCGTGTCGGTAATTGTTTGCGTGCCGACTTCGAAGTTGCGCTTGGCCGATGCCAGCTGCTCCGTCGTGGCCACTTTTTGCGCCTGCGTGGCGCCCAGGTTGTCCTGCGCGCTGAGCACGTCGAAATACGCTTGCGCCACGCGCGTGATCAAGTCTTGCTGGACTTGCGCAAATTGCGCTTCGGCAATCGCCTGCGCCAGCTTGCTTTGCTGGTAGGTTTCCCAACGGTCCCAGCGGAACAGCGGCTGCGCCAGGGTCAGGTTGTAGCTGTTCGCGCGGACGTTGACGGACGGCGAAGTGATCTTGTTGCCGCCATTGTTCTGGATGATCTGTTCCTGATTGCCGCGCGTATTGCTGCCCGAGGCGGAGATTTGCGGCAGCAAGCCTGCCAGCCCCTGCGGAACCCGCTCCATCCCGGCAGACAGGGCCGCGCGCGCGCTGGCGTACTGCGCGTCATTGGCCAGCGCCTGCTGGTACACCTGGATGAGATCGGCCGCCTGCGCTTGCAGCGAGCATGTCATCGAGACAAAGGCGCTGGTCATCAGCACGGCGATAAAGGGTTTCCGCATTGCATTTCTCCGTTGGAGTCGTCAAAAGTTGATGGAATCAAAAATCGGTTACAGCCTGCCTGGCGGCCGCGCCGGCAGGAGCGGGGTACAGGCCTCCGCAGGCATGCAGAAAAACATGCCTGGAAGTGCATCTACTGCGAATTCACTTAGTATTTCGGCATGGCGCTGTCGACTTGCAGCGCCCAGGCATGCACGCCGCCTGTCAAATTACTGATCTTGCCAAAACCATTGCGCTCCAGGAAGGCCGCCACTTGCATGCTGCGCATGCCGTGATGGCAAATGCAGACGATTTCGGCGTCTTCATCGAGGTCATCGATGCGCGCGGGAATCGAGTTCATCTGCATCAAGGTGGCACCGTCGAGGTGGCACAGGTCGAACTCCCACTGTTCCCGCACGTCCAGCAAGAACGGACGCGGGCGGGAAGGGTCAGCCAGCCAGGCGGCCAGCTGCGGTGCACTCAAATGCTCCATCGAATCGGTCGCCTCAGAACTGGAAATGCGACGGTGCCACGGCTTGCAGCGGCGTGACATTGGTTTCAAACAGCTTGCGCGTGTCATAGGCTTTGTCCGAGCTGCGCGTGATCAGGTGCGCCGACATGATCGGCGCTTCGCCGATGATGGCCAGGATGCGGCCACCGACTTTGACTTGTTGCAACAGCGCTTCCGGCAGCACGGCCAGGGCGCCGGACACGACGATCACGTCGTAGGGTGCACCCTTGCTCCAGCCCTGGGCGCCGTCGCCCAGTTCCACGGTCACGTTGGTCACGCCGTTGGCGGCCAGGTTCTGCTCGGCCAGGGTTTTCAATTGGGGAACGATTTCCACGCTCGTCACATGACGCGCCTTGTGCGCCAGCAACGCGGCCATGTAACCGCTGCCGGTGCCGATTTCCAGAACATTTTCATGCTTCTTGACGGCTACGTCTTGCAAAATACGCGCTTCCAGCTTTGGCGTGAACATGCATTCGCCGCCGCCCAGTGGAATTTCCGTATCGACGAAGGCCAGGTTTTTATAGGCGGCCGGCACGAAATTTTCACGCTTGACCACGTTCAACAGCTCCAGCACGTCGATATCCAGTACGTCCCATGGACGGATCTGCTGTTCGATCATATTGAAGCGGGCTTGTTCGATATTCATCTTTGGACTCGGTAAGTGAAGTAATAATCCGCCATTTTATCGTTGAACTGGCTGAAAGCACATGTTAACCATAAAGGCGGGGAATGGAGGAAATTTGCGACGATCTGCAGATTTGGGGGGGCGAACCTTGGAAAAGGGGTAACTGAACGGTAGTAGCCAGGCCCGGTGCATCAGCTTTTCCCGGGCGCCTCCGCCTGCAGGCTGCGCAAGCTCATGTCGATAAAGGCATCCATATAGGCGAGCGGATCGATATCCTTGACCTCGCACGGCACGAAGGAGTGCGTCCACATCATGAGCATGGTGACGGGTGCGCTGAGGATGGTGCTGACCAGCACGGGATCGATCTGGCGGAATTCGCCCCGCTGCATGCCCCGTTCCAGCAGACTGACGATCAGTCCATTGCCGCGCGCGACGACTTCTTCGTTGTAAAACTGCGCCAGTTCCGGGAAATTGTTCGCTTCGGCCAGCATCAGCTTGGTCAAACCGGCCAGTTTGGTGGCGCCGAATTCTTCCCACCACTGCATCATTACCTTGCGCAACAATTCGGCGCTGGTGCTGTCCGAAGCGGCCATGCTGTCTTCCGCCTCGCCGATCGACTGCACGATATTGTCGCGCACGACGGCCTTGAACAGCTCTTGTTTATTCTCAAAGTACAGGTACAGGGTGCCTTTCGACACGCCCGCCCGCTTGGCCACATCTTCCAGGCGCGTCGATGCAAAGCCCCGTTCGACAAACAGGTCGAGGGCGGCGGCGAGCAATTCCTGCGGGCGGGCATCCTTGCGCCGCTCCCAGCGGGGCTTGGTATCAATCGGGGCTTGCATGTGTCTTTCCAAATAACTTACTTTTGAGTCATTAATAGTAGCCCTGTCTACGGGCAAGGTCAAGCACGGGCGACGCGGGGCACCGCCCAGCACGCCGAACACGGGTATTGTACGCTCCGTGCCGGCGTTGGCGACACCTCCTCTGGCACCTGCCCCATGGCGCTGGGTGAACCAGAATGCGTTTCATCCCCCGTTTTGCGCAGTTCATCGCATTGGCGTTCAGCAAAGACAGGCGCTTTGCTATCTTGGCATCGACAGCACGGCAGCCGCGGCGCGGCAGCCGGCTTATTTCTTGTCCTGACCTAAAACAATCATAAAGGAAACACCATGCGTACCTTGCTGGCCCTGTGCTGTGCCGTTGCCCTCGGCGGTTGCGCCATCGTCATCAATTCCAACGATGGCGAAGTGCGCCATGCGGACTCGGGCGGCAATGCCATTCAGGGCAACGAGCAAATGAGCCGCGACGTGCGCCAGGTCGGCAACATCAACACGCTCGACATCGACAGCATGAAGCGCATCGATATCAAGATCGACGTGCGCGTGGGGCCGGCAACGTCGCTGGTGATCGAAGCGGACAGCAACCTGCAGCCGCGCATCCATAGCGAAGTGAGCGGCAATACCCTGCGCATCTGGAGCGATACGAACATTCGCAGCAGCAATGGCATCCACGTCATCTACACAACGCCGCAATTGAGGAAGATCACCATTTCCGGCTCGGGCCGCCTGGTGGCCAGCGGTTTCAATGGCGACGATTTCAGCCTGGAGCAGCGCGGTTCGATGAAGAGCGAATTGTCGGGCACCGTGGGACGCTTCGACGTGGCCAACAATGGCTCGGGCAGCATCAACGCGGCCGCCCTCGCCAGCGGCAACACGGACGCGGTGCAAAACGGTTCGGGCAGCATACAGCTGGGCAATGTACGCGGCGAACGCGTCAACGTGGCCGTCAACGGCTCGGGCAGCATCAGCGCCAGCGGCGCCGTGCAGCGTCTCGACGCCAACGTGAATGGCTCGGGCGACATCAACCTGGCTGCCCTGCGCAGCGACGTTGCCTATCTGGCGAGCAACGGTTCCGGCGACATCGACGTGACCGTCCAGAATGAAGTCAACGCCCGCGCCAGCGGTTCCGGCCGCATCACCGTGCATGGCGATCCGGCCCGCCGCACTTTGTCGGGCAAGCGCGTCAGCATCGTGCGCTAGGCAAGCGGCGGGAAGCGGCAGGCCGCGCCGACTTGCTATACTGTCGGCCCCTGATCCCTTTCCAGCCATCGCCATGCCGTCCTGCGCCTGCTCCCTGGCAGCCGGATGGCAAGCTGGTCGTCCACTAAAGAATAACCATGAACTGCCGCGACCACTGCGGAGCGTGCTGCATCGCTCCCTCCATCACCAGTCCGATACCGGGCATGCCGAACGGGAAACCCGCTGGCGTCCGCTGCGTGCAGCTGGGAGACGATAGCCGCTGCCGCATTTTCGGACAGCCGGAACGGCCGGCGTTCTGCGCAGGATTGCAGCCGTCGGCAGAGATGTGCGGCGCCAGCCGCGAACAGGCGATACGCTGGCTCGACGACCTGGAGCAGGCAACGGCGCCGCAGACTTGAAGAGAATGCCTAGGCCTTCGGCAACATGGTCAGCACCATGCGGAACTTGACGTCCCCGGACTGCATGCGCTGACAGGCTTCGGCCGCACGTTCCAGCGGCATGGTTACGATACGCGGACGCACGTCGGCCAGCACGCTGAAAGCAAGCGTCTTTTCATTGTCATACGGCGTGCCGGTGATCGAGCCGAGCACGCCGCGTTCGCCCACCACCAATTTACCGGAAGACACGAGCAGCGGATCCTTGCCCGCGCCCAGCACGACCAGCCGTCCGGCTGGCGCCAGGCCATCCATCAGCGCCGTCACGGCGGCCGCGCTGGAGACGGTGGTGATGACCGCCTGCGCCCCGCCATGCGCTTGCAGCACGGCGGCCGCATCCTCGGCCAGGCTGTCGACATACACGTGCGCGCCCAGCTCCAGCGCGTCCTGCGCAATATCGCCGCCGCGCCCGATCGCCACCACCTTGAAGCCCATGCGGCGCGCATACTGCAAGGCCATATGCCCCAGGCCGCCGATGCCCAGGATGGCGACCGTATCGCCCGCCTGCGCCCCGCTCTTCTTGAGCGCATTGAAGGTGGCGAGTCCGGCGCACAGGATGGGCGCCGCCTCTTCCGCATCAAGCTGCCCGGGAATGGATACCAGGCCGGTGGCGCGCGCCAGCATCATCTCGGCATAGCCGCCGTCGCGGCTGGCGCCCACGAACGGCTGGTCCTGACATAACTGGAAACGGCCTTGGCGGCAGGGCGGGCAGGCGTTGCAGTGGCCGCCCAGACGGCCGACGCCGACGCGCTGGCCGATTTGCCAGATGCCCGGCGTGTGTTCGCCCAGCGCGACGATGCGCCCGACCACCTCGTGACCGGGCACGCGCGGCGGCTGCAGCGCCGGGTCGGCGCCGTCGATATCGGCGCTGTCGGCGCCACAGATGCCGCAGGCTTCGACGGCGATCAAGACTTCGCCCACGCCAGGCAGCGGCGTGGCGCGCTCGACCAGTTCCAGCACGCCAGGGCGGCTCACTTGCATGGCGCGGTAAGTGGCTTTCATCTTCATTTCTCCTTCGTTGAGTTAAGTCACGGAATCGCCGGGCGCTGCTGCGCCGCTTGCCAGGCTTGCACGCCCAGAGCGGCCGCCTCGACCGCGCCGGCCAGATAGCCGGGAAAGCGCGGCGACCATTCGCTGGCGATGGCCGTCAGGCGGCCCTGCCAGGGACCGGCCGCAGGCGCCGCTGCCGGGGCGTGACCGTGCTCGCCGCCGGCGTCGAGGTCGGCGGCGGTGGCGGTCAGCGCATCCTGCGACCAGTCCTTGATGGCATCGGTGCGCGGCGCGGCCGCTTGCGGGCCGAACAGCCGTACCAGCTGGGCCCGGCAATGCGCCAGCAAGACCCCATCGTCCAGGCGCTGGCGCGTGCGTGCCGGCATGGCCAGGAAACCAAACAGGGCAGCGCTGCCGCCCGGCATCGAGGCATCATGGATCTCGCCCAGCGGCCCGCTCTGGCTGCGCGCCGAACCGGACAAGCCCTGTTCGCGCCAGAACGGCCGTTCGTAGACGGCGACGTACTTCGCATGGGGCGCCATCCAGGTGGCGGTGGCGGTCCACTCGCGCGCCAGCGCCGCAGGCAGGGCCGGCTCGTACGCGATACCGGCGGCAGCCAGGCGCGGCGGCAATGCCAGCAGCACGTGGCCGGCGCGCCACGCGGTGACGGCGCCCGCCGCATCCGCGCTCGCCACTTCGACGTGCTCGGCCGCATGGCGCAGGCGCAGCACCTGTTGTCCGGTGACGATGCGCGTGCTGCGCAAGGTGCCGTGCAAGGCATCGGTCAGCGCATTCATGCCGCCAATCAGGCGCATCGATGGCGGCGCGCTCGCGTACGTGCGCATGCGCACCGGCGCTTCCCCTGCGGCGCGCTGGTACAGCATGTCGCCCTGGTCGTACTGGGCGAAGCGCTGCAGCCCCAGCCCGTCGACCAGCTGGTGCAGCGCGCACTGCTGCTCGGGCCAGAACCAGGCCGGGCCCAGGTCGAAGCGGTCGCTGCCGCCAGCTGCCTGCATGCCGGCGATACGCCCGCCGATGAAATCGCGCGCTTCGAGCACGACGACATTGGCCACGCCCAGCCGCTCCAGCAAGTGGGCCGCGTACAGGCCGCTCAGGCCGGCGCCGATAATGATGATGCGTGCGTGTTGCATGCTGATCCTTTCAAAGTCGTGTCCGCCACATGCCGGACTTTCAGGTAAACGGTGGCTCCCTGCGCACCGGCAACGATGGCGGGCAAGGTGCCGGCAGGCAGGCGCATCCAGCTGCGCGGCGCGCAGGCATGCTGGCGTGCGCGCACCTCGCCCTCGAGCACCAGCAGTTCCTGGCTGCCGCCTGCCTCGGCCAGCAAGGCTTCATGCGGCATCAGCCGCTGCAGGCTGACCTGTTCGGCAGCATCGTCGAACAGCGGACAGACGGCCCGCCCCCGCTGCTCGCGCCAGTTGGCGGGGTCGCGGGTGTCGATGCGGACGTGGCGCTGTTCGCGCGGCTGCATCTGCTGCAACTTGACGAAGATCACCGCCCCCGCGCCGCTCGACGGCCGGTGGCTGGAGCCGGGCGGATTGCGCAAATACCAGCCGGCGGGATAATCCACGCCGTCTTCGGAAAACGTGCCGTCGAGGACCAGGATTTCCTCGCCGCCCGGATGCCGATGCGGCGGGAAGAAGGATTCGGGCGCATAGCGCACGATGCTCGTTGCGCGCGCTTGCTCGGCGCCGATGCGATCGAGCATGATGCGCTCGACGCCGCCCTGCGGCGACGCGACCCAGCGGTACTGGTGCGGCGCCAGGATGACGGGGCGCGAAAAATCGGCATTGATCAGCATGACAAACTTCCACAGTTGAAAAAAACGGCCAGCGCTTACTGCTTCGGCAGCTGTTGGTAGGCTTCCATCACGCGCGCCGAATACGTCAGCGCGGCGCCCGTATTGAGCGCGATCGCCACGCCGAGCGCTTCGGAAATTTCTTCCAGGGTCGCACCGGCTTCCACCGCTTTCCTCGTGTGCACCGAGATGCAGCCGTCGCAACGCGTGGTGATGGCCACCGCCAGCGCGATCAGTTCGTGGATCTTCGGCGCCAGGTGGCCGGTCTTGGCGGCGGCGCCGTCGATGGCCATCACGCCGCGCATCACGTCGGGGCTCTGCGCGGCGTAATCGCCGACTTTTTCCAGCAGGGAGTCGCGGTAGGTGTTCCAGTCTTGCATCATGATTTTTGCTCCAAAAAAGGGAATAGTAGGTAGCAGCGGGCGGGTGCCCGCTTACGCCACGGTATAAATGCGCACGTCGGGCGCCGCGTCCAGCAGCGGCGTGAGCGCCACCACCACGTCGCTGTTGAACAGCGCGCTTTGCAGATAGGCATTGGCGTTGCCCACGCTGTCGAAGCCATGCAGCACTTGCACGTCTTCCTCGCGGATCAGCAATTGCTTCGACTGCGCGCCCGCGATGCCGGCCAGGAACGGCGCCTTGTACTGCTGATAGACGCCAGCCGCCGCGGCGCGGTTGGCGTTGGCGATCTTGAGGGTGATTTGCAGATAAGCCATGCGATGCTCCTTGATGATCAGGTGAAGAAAAGGCGGGCAAGGCGGGCTTGCCCCAGGTATTTAGTTGCGGCCGGCCATCACGCCGCCATCGACGTCCCACACCGCGCCGGTCACCCAGGCGGCCTTGTCGGACAGCAGAAACGCCACCACTTCCGCCACGTCCAGCGGCGTGCCCACGCGGCCGATCGGGTGGAAACCGTTGAAGCCCTGCAGCGCCTCATGGACCTCCGCCTTCGGAATAAAACCTTCGTAGATCGGCGTCTGCACGACGGCTGGCGAGACGGCGTTGACGCGAATCTGCTTCGATGCCAGTTCCATCGCCAGATGCTGGGTCAGCGAGTGCAGGCCGGCCTTGGCCATCGAATACGCTGACGATGGCGTGGCGGCGATCGCCTGCTTGCCCCACATCGAGCCGATGTTGACGATAGACCCAGGGCGTCCGCCGGCGACCAGGTGCGCGGCCACCTTTTGCGTGATGAAGAACAAGGCCTTGTTGAGATTCATATACTGGTCGTAGTCGGCGGCGCCGTGTTCGAGGAACGGTTTGGGGAAGAACACGCCTGCCGCGTTGACCAGCAGATCGATGTCCGCATGCTGTTCGTCCAGCGTTTTGAGCAGCGCGGCCAGGCCCGCGTCGCTCGACAGGTCGGCGGTCACCGCCCACACCGTGCCGAGCGCCGACAATGCCTTGCGCGCCTCTTCGGTTTTCTCTGCGCGGTGGCCGACGATCACGGCGCTGCCGCCTTGCTCCAGCACCACGCGTGCCGTCGCCAGACCCATGCCGCTGGTGCCACCCACGACCAGCAGTTTCTTGCCTTCGAATTGCTTGCTCATTTTCATTCCTTTCCTATGCCCGCCGTCAGGCAGGCGCTGTTGAAGAAAAACTTCCGGGCAGTTGTGTACTGCCGCGATGCAATGCATTCTGCGCTTGGCGGCAAACGGGAACAAACCAGATTAAATGTCAGTCATTGAAAGAAAATCTTTAGTGGCACGGCTGCGGAGTGACTAAAATAGCCACGCAGAGACGCACAATCACGCGACACCATGGAAGAAAATCATGAAGACACCGATCCATCTGAACGCCTTGCGGGCATTCGAAGCCAGCGCCCGCCACCAGAGCTTTTCAGCCGCCGCCGCTGAACTCAACGTCAGCCCCGCTGCCGTGGGCCAGTTGGTGCGCGCCCTGGAAGACTGGCTGGGCGCGCCGCTGTTCCATCGGCACACGGCGGGCAAGACGCGGCTGGTGGCGACGCAGGCCGCGGAGCGCGCACTGCCGGATTTGCGCGCCGGCTTTGACCGCTTGCTGCTGGGTCTGGAAAGGCTCAAGGAAGGTTCGCTCAACGGGGTGCTGACGGTGACCGTCAGTCCCGCCTTCGCCGCCAAGTGGCTGTTGCCACGGATTGAACGCTTTCAATCGATCTGCCCGGAAACCGACGTGCGGCTCGATACCAGTCTGAAGCCCGTCGATTTCGTCTCGCAACGCATCGATATCGGCGTGCGCTACGGCACCGGCAACTGGCCGGGACTGAGCGCCGACAAATTGATGGATGAAGAAGTCTATCCCGTGTGTTCGCCCGCGTTTCTGCAACAGCATGCGCCATTGCGGCAGCCGGCCGACCTGGCGCGGCAAACGCTGATTCACGACCTGTCGATGGATGGCCATGGCGATTTTCCAACGTGGGAAGCGTGGCTGCAGAAGGCGGGCGTGCGCGATAGCGCCGCCTCGCGCGGCATGAAGATCAACAATTCGGCGGCGGTGCTGCAGGCGGCGGCCGAGGGCCATGGCGTGGCGCTGGCGCGCAGCGTGATGGCGCATGACGATATCGCCTCCGGGCGGCTGGTACGCCTGTGCGGCGCGATGACTTTTCTTTCGCCGCTGGCCTACTACGTGGTCTACCGGCCGGAGTCCGCAGGCCTGCCGCGCCTGGCGACCTTTCGCGGCTGGCTGCTGGAAGAGGCAGGCAAGCAGGCCGCCGCGGTTGCACGGTAAGCCAGCCGTTGGCCGCCGTGACGCGCAGATAAGCATTGACCGCGTTTGCACGTTTGCGTATATTCATGCACATTCTTGCACGTTTATAAGTTCATATGTCCGCCACTCTGCTCCTCAAACAACGCCACGCATTGATCCAGCAACAATTACATGCCGACGGCAGGGTGCTGGCGCTGGACCTGGCGCGCCAGCTCGATGTGTCCGAAGACACGATACGGCGCGACTTGCGCGAGATGGCGGCGGCCGGCCTGTGCCAGCGCGTGTATGGCGGCGCCCTGCCGCTGGCGCCCGATGGCGGCACCTTGACGCAGCGCAAGCAGGAAGCGCCCGAGCGCAAGGCGCGCCTGGCGCAGGCGGCCGTGTCCCTCGTGCGCACGGGCCAGGTGCTGTTTCTCGATGCGGGCTCGACCAACCTGGCCATCGCCAGCGCCTTGCCGCAGTTGGCGCTCACTGTCATCACCAATGCGCCATCCATCGCCATGGTCCTGATGGAGCGTCCCGAAATCGAGCTGATCATGGCTGGCGGCCGGGTCGACCGCCGCGCCGGCGCCAGCCTGGGTCCGCAAGCGCTGCGCACGGTCGAGCGCATGCATCCCGACCTGTGCTTCCTCGGTGCCTGCGGCGCCGACGCGGACGCGGGCGTGACGGCGTTCAACTATGACGAGGCCGAGTTCAAGCGCAGCATCGCCGGCGCCAGCAAGGCGGTCGTCGTGGCCGTCACCAGCGACAAGCTGGGCACGGCCGCGCCTTTCGGCGTGCTGGCCACGGGCCTGCTGCAGCACCTGGTGCTCGAAGCCGATGCCGACGCTGCCCACGCGGCTGCCTTTGAACGGCTGGGCGTGCAAGTGTTGCGCGCCCACGCCTGACTTATCCACCCCGACTCTTGAAAAGCTCCCCCATGCATCTCACTGGCACCTTGCAACAACGCGCCACGCGCCTGGTTTTCTTCGCCGCCGGCCTCGGCATGGCCGCCTGGGCCCCCCTGGTTCCCTATGCCAAGGCGCGCCTGGGCCTCGATGAAGCGACGCTCGGCATTTTGCTGCTGTGCCTGGGCGCCGGCTCGCTGTGCGCGATGCCGTTTACGGGCATGCTCACGGCCCGCTTCGGCTGCCGCAAGGTCATTGTCGGCGCCGGCCTGCTGCTGACCGCCATCCTGCCCGGCCTGGCGCTGGCCGCCACGCCGCTGCAACTCGGCCTGGTGCTGCTGGTGTTCGGCGCGGCCATGGGCACCTTCGACGTGGCCATCAATATCCAGGCCGTGATCATCGAAAAAGCCAACGGCGGCGCCATGATGTCGGGTTTTCATGCGCTGTTCAGCGTGGGCGGCTTTGCCGGCGCGGCCTGCATGGCCCTGCTGTTGTGGCTGGGACTGACGCCGGCCTGGTCCTGCGCGGTGGTGATGCTGCTGCTGTGCGGCGTGCTGGGCGCGGCGCAAGGCCATCTGCTGCCGACGGCGTCCGCCTCCGGCGAAAAGACGCCGCTGTTCGTCATGCCGCATGGCGCAGTCATTTTCATCGGTCTGCTGTGCTTTATCGTCTTCCTGGCCGAAGGCGCGATTCTCGACTGGAGCGCCCTGTTCCTGACCACCACGCGCGGCGTGGAAGAAGCCAAGGGCGGTCTCGGCTACGCCGCCTTCGCCATCGCCATGACGGTGGGCCGCTTCACGGGCGACAAGGTGGTCACACGCTTTGGCGGCAAGCGGGTGCTCACTTTCGGCGGTCTGTGCGCGGCGGCAGGCTTCTTCCTGGCCGTGCTGGCGCCGCATGCCAGCCTGGCCATGGCCGGCTTCGTGCTGATCGGTCTGGGCGCGGCGAACATCGTGCCCATCCTGTTCACGGCGGCGGGCCAGCAACATGCCATGCCGGCCAGCCTGGCGGTGGCGGCCATCACCACCATCGGCTATGCGGGCATCCTGGCTGGTCCGGCCGTGATCGGCTTCGTGGCGCACGCCACCAGCCTGAATATCGCCTTCGCCATGCTGGGCGCCGCCCTGCTGCTGGTGGCAGCCAGCGCACGCCTGGTGGCGCCGGCCAAACAACGTTCCTGATCCTCCTTCTGCCTGTCGGACGATGCTAAAAAAGCGCCGCCCGACAGCGCCCAAATCGGCTCGACGGGCCTGCGGCATGGTAAGCTTCGACCCCGCGCACATTGCGGGCGCCACGCACTTACCCCATCCTGCCACTTATACCCGTTTATACATCTATGGATCTCATTCTTGCGCTAAAAGCCATCATCATGGGGCTGGTCGAAGGTTTTACCGAATTCTTGCCGATTTCGTCCACGGGACATCTGATCCTGGCCGGCAGCCTGCTCGACTTTACCAAGGATGTCTCGAAAGAAGTCATGGATGTCTTCGAGATCGCCATCCAGGCCGGCGCCATCCTTGCCGTATGCTGGGAATACCGCCAGCGCATCGGCAGCGTGCTGTCTACCTTCGGCAGCGAAGCGAAGTCGCGCAAGTTCGTGCTGAACGTGGCCATCGCCTTCCTGCCACTGGCGGTCATCGGACTGGCTATCGGCAAGATGATCAAGCATGCGCTTTTCAAGCCCGTTCCGGTCGCCATGGCCTTCATCATCGGCGGCATCGTGATTTTGCTGGTGGAGCGTCGCGCGCGCACCAATCCCGTCACCGTGCGCGTCAACTCGGTCGACGAAATGACGCCGTTCGACGCATTGAAAGTGGGCTGCGCGCAGGCCTTCGCGCTGATTCCCGGCACCAGCCGTTCCGGCTCGACCATCATCGGCGGCATGCTGCTGGGACTGTCGCGCAAGACGGCTACCGAATTCTCGTTCTTCCTGGCCATCCCCACCCTGCTGGCGGCCACCGCCTATTCTCTGTATAAAGCGCGCGACATCCTGTCGGCCACCGACGTGCCCCTGTTCGGCCTGGGCACCGTGGCCGCCTTCATTTCCGCCTTCCTGTGCGTGCGCTGGCTGCTGCGCTATATCAGCTCGCACGACTTCACGTTTTTTGCCTGGTACCGCATTGTGTTCGGCTTGCTGGTGTTGGCCAGCGCCCACTACGGCTGGGTTGTTTGGGCAGAATAAGGCACTATGAATCAAGATCTTAACCAGCGCGCGCTGCACCTGCTGCAAACCGTTTTCGGCTACCCGGCCTTCCGCGGCCAGCAAGCCGACATCGTCGACCACGTCAGCCATGGCGGCGACGCGCTGGTATTGATGCCCACGGGCGGCGGCAAGTCGCTGTGCTACCAGATTCCCGCGCTGCTGCGCGATGGCGTCGGCGTCGTCGTCTCGCCGCTGATCGCACTGATGCAGGACCAGGTGGACGCGCTGGAAGAAGTCGGCGTGCGCGCCGCCTTCCTGAACTCCACCCAGACCTACGAAGAAGCGAGCCGCATCGAGCGCCTGGTGCGCACGGGCGGCATCGACGTCGTCTACGTGGCGCCCGAGCGCCTGATGACGCAGCGCTGCCTTGACCTGTTCCAGGCGTCGAAGATCTCCCTGTTCGCCATCGACGAGGCGCACTGCGTAGCCCAGTGGGGCCACGACTTCCGTCCCGAATACATCAAGCTGTCGGTGCTGCACGAGCAGTTCCCGGACGTGCCGCGCATCGCGCTCACGGCCACGGCCGACCCGCAGACGCGCGCTGAAATCGCGCTGCGCCTGCAGCTGGAAGACGCGCGCCAGTTCGTCTCGTCCTTCGACCGCCCGAACATCCGCTACCAGATCGTGGAAAAGGCGAATGGCCGCAAGCAGCTGCTCGACTTCATCAACACGGAACACGCGGGCGACTGCGGCATCGTGTACTGCCTGTCGCGCAAAAAAGTCGAAGAGACGGCGGAATTTCTGAACCAGAGCGGCATCCGCGCCCTGCCCTATCACGCCGGCATGGAGTACGCCAAGCGCAGCGCCAACCAGGCGCGCTTCCTGCGCGAGGAAAACATCGTCATGGTCGCCACCATCGCCTTCGGCATGGGCATCGATAAGCCCGACGTGCGCTTCGTCGCGCATCTGGATCTGCCGAAAAGCATCGAGGGCTATTATCAGGAAACGGGGCGCGCGGGCCGCGACGGCATGGCCGCCAACGCCTGGATGGCGTACGGCTTGCAGGACGTGGTGCTGCAGCGGCGCATGATCGACGAATCGGAAGCGGACGACACCTTCAAGCGCGTGCTGGGCGTGAAGCTCGACGCCATGCTGGGCCTGTGCGAAACGCTCAGCTGCCGCCGCATGCGATTGCTCGAATACTTCGGCGAACCGGCTTCGCCGTGCGGCAATTGCGACACCTGCCTGGTGCCGCCCGTGTCGTTCGACGGCACGGTGCCCGTGCAAAAACTGCTGTCGGCCATCTACCGCGTCGACCAGCGCTTCGCCGGCGGCCACGTGATCGACGTGTTGCGCGGCGTGGAATCGGAACGCATCAAGACCTGGCACCACGATTCGCTGTCGGTCTTCGGCATCGGCTCGGACCTGGGCGAAGCGGAATGGAAATCGATTTTGCGCCAAGCCATCGCGCTCGGCCTCGTCTCGGTCGACCATGAACAATACAGCTCGCTGAAACTGACGGACGCCTCGCGCCCCGTGCTCAAGGGCGGCCAGAAGGTGCAGCTGCGCCAGTACCAGAAACCGGTGAAAACCAGCAAGCGCAGCACCAGCGTGGCGAAGGGTTATGTCGAGACGGACTTGTCCACCAGCGAGCAGGCGATCTTCGACAAACTGCGCTGGTGGCGCGTGGAAACGGCGCGCACCCACAACGTGCCCGCCTACGTGATTTTCGTCGACGCCACCCTGCGCGAAATCGCCAAGGCCAAGCCCACCTCGCTCGAGCAGATGCGCGGCGTGAGCGGCGTGGGCGAGAAAAAACTGGCCTCGTACGGCGACGAAATCGTCGCCATGATCCTGGAGATGATTTAATGGAAGCACTCTCGCCCGACCTGATTTACCAGGCCGTGAAAATCCTCGGCGCCCAGCCTGACGCAGAAGACGCGGTGGAAGCGCAAGTACGTACCCTGGTCGGCGACGACCTGACGGTGCGTCGCCTGGCCGACGTGGTGCCGGAAGCCTTCGGCCTGGTGCTGGTGTCGCACCTTCCCGGCGCCGAAAACATGACCTTGCCCGCCACCTTCCGCGCCCAGGACGAGGACGGCGAATGGGTGGAGTTCCCCTTGCGCCGCGAGCCGATCTTTGTCGTCGCCGCGGATATCGCCCAGCATACTTTCCACAACGGCCCGCGCGCCCTGATAAAAAATCTCGCCGACCGCAGCTCCTTGCTGTCGGCCATCAACAAGGCCTTGAACGCGGGTGGCTCGCTCGATGGCACGACCCTGGGTCCGCCCTCCTTCTTCGGCCTGCCGGCATCGCTGTACCGGCCGGCGGCATCGGCCGAGACGCCCTGACCACTCCACCTAGCCCCTGCCCTTGACAAGAGAACGCCGCCGCGATGGAAACCAAATGGCTGGAAGACTTCATCTCGCTCGCTGAAACGCATAATTTCAGCCGTTCCGCGGCCCTGCGCCACGTGACCCAGCCGGCCTTTTCGCGGCGCATCCAGTCGCTGGAAAACTGGCTCGGCATCGACCTGGTCGACCGCACCTCGTACCCGACGCGGCTGACGCCCGCTGGCGCCGTGTTCTACGAGCAGGCGCTGGAAATGCTGGGGCAGATCAACGGCGTGCGCGCCCTGTTGCGCGGCAAGCGCGCGGCCACGCAAACGAGCGTCGACTTCGCCGTGCCGCACACCCTGTCGCTGACCTTCATGCCGAAATGGCTGACGGCGCTGGAAGAAGGTTTTGCGCCGATCAACAGCCGTTTGATGGCCCTGAACGTGCACGACGCCGTACTGCAGCTGGTCGACGGCGGCTGCGACCTGCTGCTGTGCTATCACCATCCGCGCCAGCCGGTGCAGCTCGATCCGGGCCGCTACGACATGCTGGTGATGGGCCGCGAAACCCTGCGCGCATATGCGCGCTGCGGCCAGGACAAGGTGCCGGACTTCGTCCTGCCCGGCAGCGCCAGGGAGCCGCTGCCCTTCCTCTCCTACACCAACAACGCCTACCTGGGGCGCATGGTGGAACTGCTGCTGGCCGACGCCAAGGCGCCCCTGTTCCTGGAAACCTGCTACGAAACGGACATGGCCGAAGGCTTGAAAATGATGGCGCTGGAAGGCCGCGGCATCGCCTTCCTGCCCGAATCGGCCGTCATGCGCGACGTCAAATACAAGCACCTGGCACGCGCCGACGGCGGCGCGCCTGGATGGGAAATCGAGCTGGAAATCCGCTTGTACCGCGAGCGCCCGTCCAGCCTGCGCCCCGGCAAGCAGATCGTCGAAAGCCTGTGGCAATACCTGGTGCAGGTGCAGGAAAGCGCCGCGCGCGGCGGAAAAAAACGCCGGCGCGCGGCTGTCACCACCATTCCATCCTGACCTCCTAACTATGCAATAAATGCATAACCGGATGCGCACAAAGCATTGGCCGGGGCATGAGGCTATCGCCTACGATGCGGTTCCGCTGCGCGCAACTCAATTGATTGCGCCTACCACAGCATTTTTGAATGCCAGGAAAAATCGTAGCGAGCGGCAGTGATTTGTGGCCGAGAAGCGCAGCTGTACCAAGGTACAGCGAGCATCGCCGGCCGCAAAGCACGACGCGCAGTAGATTTTTCGGCATTACACCACCGTTTTGTCCAGGAGCTTATCAAGCATGACCAGCAAGCACGCACTTCCTTCCTACCTCAATCCTGAAGACCTGGGCCCATGGGGCGTCTACCTCGAGCAGATCGACCGCGTCACGCCGTACCTGGGCAACCTGTCGCGCTGGGTGGAAACGCTGAAGCGTCCAAAGCGCATCCTGACGGTCGACGTGCCTATCGAGCGCGATGACGGCACCATTGCCCACTACGAAGGCTACCGCGTGCAGCACAATCTGTCGCGCGGCCCGGGTAAAGGCGGCGTACGCTTCCACCAGGACGTGACCCTGTCGGAAGTGATGGCCCTGTCGGCCTGGATGACGGTCAAGAACGCGGCGGTCAACGTGCCATACGGCGGCGCCAAGGGCGGTATCCGCGTCGATCCGAAGACCCTGTCGCGCAACGAACTGCAACGCCTGACCCGCCGCTACACGAGCGAGATCAGCATGATCATCGGACCGAACAAGGATATCCCGGCGCCGGACGTCAACACGAATGAACAAGTCATGGCGTGGATGATGGACAGCTACGCCATGATCGGCGGCAATATGTCGACCGGCGTGGTGACGGGCAAACCGATCTCGCTGGGCGGCAGCCTGGGTCGCCGCGATGCGACGGGCCGCGGCGTGTTCGTCGTCGGTTGCGATGCGGCCGCCAAGGTCGGCATGTCGCTCGAAGGCGCGAAAGTCATCGTGCAAGGTTTCGGCAACGTGGGCGGCGTCGCTGCCCGCATGTTCGCTGAAGCCGGCTCGAAAGTGGTCGCGGTACAAGACCACAAGACCACCGTCGTGCATTCCGGCGGCTTGAACATCCCGCAATTGCTGGCACACGTGGCCGAAGTGGGCAGCGTCGAAGGCTTCCCGGGCGCCGAGGCATTCGTGCCGCGCGAAGATTTCTGGGGCATCGATTGCGACATCCTGATCCCGGCCGCGCTGGAACAGCAGATCACGGCCGAACGCGCACAAGTCATCCGCGCCAAGATCATCCTGGAAGGCGCCAACGGCCCGACCCTGCCTGCAGCGGACGACATCCTGACCGACCGCGGCGTGCTGATCGTGCCAGACGTGCTGG
This sequence comes from Janthinobacterium sp. GW823-FHT03B06, assembly GCF_058796955.1. NCBI lineage: Bacteria > Pseudomonadati > Pseudomonadota > Betaproteobacteria > Burkholderiales > Oxalobacteraceae > Janthinobacterium > Janthinobacterium sp. GW823-FHT03B06. Next base: position 153,627 of record NZ_JBXAJE010000006.1, on the reverse strand, counting down.
CCAACGCCGGCGGCGTGACCGTCAGCTACTTCGAGTGGGCGCAGAACTTCTCGAGCTTCTTCTGGACGGAAGAAGAAATCAACAGCCGCCTGACCCGCATCATGCGCGAAGCGTTCGACGCGGTATGGCAAGTGTCGCAAGAGAAGAAAGTGTCGATGCGTACCGCCACCTTCATCCTGGCGTGCACGCGCGTGCTGCAGGCGCGCGAAGTACGCGGCCTGTATCCATAATGGCTGCCTGAGAAAATGCCCGGGGCGTTGTTGCCTGCCCCTCGCCGTACTGTCTTCGGATTTGCGCCTGGCCCCAGACATTTTTCAGGCGCCATTGAGTTACTGGCGCTGTTAAAAAAATCCCGCCACACTTGCGTGTGAGCGGGATTTTTTGTATCTGGCGGACTTTTTTACGCCGCGTAGCCTTGCGGATTCTGGTGCTGCCAGCGCCAGTGGTCGCGGCACATGTCGTCGATGTTTTTCTGCGCTTGCCAGCCCAGCAATTGCTTCGCCTTGTCGGCCGAGGCGTAGCAGCTGGCGATGTCGCCGGGGCGGCGCGGCACGATGTCGTATGGCACCTTGCGGCCGCTGGCGGCCTCGAAGGCGCGTACGGTATCAAGCACGCTATAACCGTGACCCGTGCCCAGGTTGACGGTAAAGCCGCCCTCGGTGGAGAACAGGCGGTTCAACGCCGCCACATGGCCCAGCGCCAGGTCGACCACGTGGATGTAGTCGCGCACGCCCGTACCGTCCGGCGTGTCGTAGTCGTTGCCGAAGACGGCCAGGCGCTCGCGGCGGCCCACGGCCACCTGGGCGATGAAGGGCATCAGATTGTTCGGGATGCCGGCCGGATCTTCGCCGATCAAGCCGCTGGCATGCGCGCCGACGGGATTAAAGTAGCGCAATACACCGACTTGCCATTGCGCATCGGCATGCACGAGATCGGTCAGGATCTCCTCGACCATCAGCTTCGAGCGGCCGTACGGATTGGTCACGGACAGGCGCGACGATTCCACGATCGGCAAGGCTTCCGGATCGCCATACACGGTGGCCGACGAGCTGAACACAAAACGCTTCACGTTCGCCGCCGCCAGCACTTCCAGCAGCGCCACGGTGCCCGACACATTGTTGTCCATGTACATCAGCGGCTGGGCCACGGACTCCCCCACGGCTTTCAAGCCGGCGAAATGGATCACCGCATCGATGGCATGCTCGCGCAAGACGGCGGCCATGGCCGTGCGGTCGCGCACGTCCGCTTCATAGAAGGGCACGCTTTTGCCGGCAATGCGCTCCACGCGCGCCATCGCTTCGCGCGCGCTATTGCACAGATTATCCACCGCGACCACCTCAAAACCGGCAGCCAGCAATTCGATACAGGTATGCGAACCGATGAAACCGGATGCGCCGGTCACGAGTATTTTCTTGGACATAATATCAATCAATGCAAAAAAGATAAGACTAGCGGAATTTCCCCGCTTTGCCAAGCCCGCACAAGGCTGCGCAAGTAATAAAAAAGCCCGCCGCATTGCTGCGGCAGGCTTCATTTTTATGCAAATGGCAGGGGTGGGCAAGCCGCCATAATGCGTTTATTTCTTGATGAACACCAGATCCCACACCCCATGGCCCAGCTTCAAACCGCGGTTTTCAAACTTGGTCAGCGGACGATATGCCGGTTGCGGCGCATAGGCATCGGCGCTATTGCGCAGTTGCAGCTCGGCGCCCAGCACGTCCAGCATTTGCACCGCGTAATCTTCCCAATCGGTGGCGCAATGCAGATAGCCGCCCGGCGCCAGGCGGTCGGTCAATTGCTTGACGAATGGCGACTGGATCAAACGACGCTTGTTGTGGCGCGCCTTGTGCCATGGATCAGGGAAAAACACATGGATGCCGGCCAGCGAATTGGCTGGGATCATGTGCGTAAGCACTTCCACCGCATCGTGCTGCAGCAAGCGCAGATTCGTCAGCGACTCTTCGCCGATCAGCTTCAACAGGCTGCCGACGCCAGGCGTATGCACTTCGACGCCGATGAAATCCTTCTCCGGCATGGCTTTGGCGATATGCGCCGTCGTCGCGCCCATGCCGAAACCGATTTCCAGGATCACGGGCGCCTTGCGGCCGAACACCTGCTCGAAGTCCATGGACTCCTTGGCGAATGGCAACAGGAACTGCGGCCCCAAGGTCTCAAGCGCGCGCGCCTGCGCGACAGACAGCCGTCCCGCGCGGGTGACGAAACTGCGGATGCGGTGTTCGGTCGGATCGTACATCATCGGCCGCGCCGGGCCGTTTGCTGGGGTATCAGAAGACATGGGAATGGAGAAATAAGTAGCCGCGCCGCATCAAGCCAGGCGCCAGCGAAAAATGGAGCGGGTGAAGGGAATCGAACCCTCGTCGTAAGCTTGGGAAGCTTCTGCTCTACCATTGAGCTACACCCGCGAAGCCTGCATTTTACGCGGGATGGCGAGTACTTGGCAAATTTGTGGAGTGCCGCGCATGGCTGCGACGTCCTCTTCAGGACCTGGACCATATGGCAAACATGGATATCGTTTTCAACGATCAGGTCTTCGGACTTCCGGTCGTTGGCCAGCATTCTGTCGGCTCCGCCTGAGCAGCTCGGGGCCTGGCTTGCCCCGTTAGTTCAGCTTTACAACGGCAATTGTTTCTCTTACATGTTTTATATCCTCAGTCCTGGCATAGCTTCAACGCATCCTGCCACTGCGGCAATCCGCAGAAGGTCTTCTTCAACCGTTCCGAAGACAGCACCGAATTGGCAGGCCGCCGTGCGGGTACCGGGTAGGCTTGCGCGAGTATCGGTCTGAGACGCGGCTTCTTGGCAATCGAGGCATGTGCCATGATCGCCTCAGTGAAGCCAAACCAGCTGGTTTGTCCCTGTGCCGTCAAGTGATATAAACCAGAGCGTTTGTCCCACCACGCTTGGCGGTTCGTGGCAATGACGCTTTGCGCCACGATATGCGCGGTGGTGTCGGCGATGGTGCGGCTCCAGGTGGGTGCACCGACCTGGTCGGAAACGATACTGAGCTCGTCGCGCTCCTGCGCCAGGCGGAGCATGGTCAGCAGAAAGTTCTTTCCATGCATGCTGTAGACCCAGCTGGTGCGCAGGATCAGATGCGGGATGCCGGCTGCCTGGATCGCCTGTTCGCCGGACAGCTTGCTACTGCCGTACACATTGACAGGGCACGTCGGATCGGTCTCGACATAGGGACCGTTTTTCGATCCATCAAAGACATAATCAGTGCTGTAATGAATCATTGCAGCACCTAATTTTTTTGCTTCCTCGGCCATGACAGCCGGCGCCTCGCCATTGATGCGCATGGCCAACTCTGGCTCGCTTTCCGCTTTGTCGACGGCGGTGTAGGCGGCCGGGTTGACGATCAGCGTCGGCTTGAGGCGGCGGATCATGTCGCGTACCTGGGTCAAATCGGCCAGATCCATCTGCCTGCGGTCGAGCGCGATGATTTCTCCCAGGCCTTGCAGGCTGCGTTCCAGTTCGTAGCCAACCTGGCCGGTTTTTCCTGTAATTAAGATACGGATCATAATTGTTCCAGTGAATGCGGCACGGCTGTCTTGCCGTGCTCAGGCAAAGACGTCGGCATGGGCCAGCAACGTCGCGGCTTTGTCCTTGCCCGACAAGAGCGGTTCGCCGTCCAGCGGCCAGTCGATGCCGATTGCCGGATCATTCCACAAGATACTACGCTCAAATTCCGGCGCCCAGTAATCGGTGGTTTTGTACAAAAATTCAGCGTTGTCGCTGGTTACCAGGAAGCCGTGGGCGAAGCCTTCGGGAATCCATAGCTGGCGTTTGTTGGCAGCCGACAGCACCACGCCGACCCAGCGACCGAAGCTTGGCGAATTTTTACGCAGGTCGACAGTGACGTCGAATACTGCGCCGGCGGTGACGCGCACCAGTTTGCCTTGCGGCTGCTGGATCTGATAATGCAGGCCGCGCAACACCCCCTTGGCCGACTTGGAATGATTGTCTTGCACGAAAGAGCGCGTAACGCCGGTCAGTTCGGCAAAGCGCTTCTGGTTAAAGCTTTCATAGAAAAAGCCGCGGTCGTCACCGAATACCGTCGGTTCGAGTATCAATATGTCAGGTATGGCTGTGGTCTGGATTTGCATGGTATATCGGTATCGTATGAACTAGGTGGAAAGCGCGGCGCACCTCAGAATATTTTGTCGTCGAGCAAACGCAACAGATATTGACCGTAGGCGTTTTTCTTCAACGGCCGGGCTAGCTGCTCCAGTTTGGCGGCATCGATATATCCCTTGCGGTAAGCGATTTCCTCGGGGCAGGCAACTTTCAAGCCCTGGCGGTTTTCAATGGTAGCGATGAATTGGCCCGCTTCCAACAAGGATTCATGGGTGCCCGTATCAAGCCAGGCCATGCCGCGGCCCATCAATTCGACGTTCAATTGGCCGCGTTCCAAGTAGGCGCGGTTGACATCCGTGATTTCCAGCTCGCCACGCGCAGAAGGCACGATACTGGCGGCGATGTCGCAGACCTGGCTGTCGTAGAAATACAGGCCGGTGACGGCGTAATTCGATTTTGGCTTGAGCGGCTTTTCCTCGATGCTGACGGCGTGACGTTGCGCGTCGAAATCGATCACGCCATAGCGTTGCGGATCGGTGACATGGTAAGCGAACACGGTCGAGCCGCTGGTGCGTGCCGAGGCTACGCGCAACTGCGTTTCAAAGTCATGGCCATAATAGATGTTGTCGCCCAGAATCAGGGCCGATGGCGCATTGCCGACAAATTCTTTGCCAATGATGAACGCCTGTGCCAGGCCATCCGGCGTGGGTTGCACGGCGTAGCTGAGTTTGATGCCCCACTGGCTGCCGTCACCCAGCAACTCCTGGAAGCGCGGCGTATCTTGTGGTGTGGAAATGATCAGGATGTCGCGTATGCCAGCCAGCATCAGCGTGGTCAGCGGATAGTAGATCATCGGCTTGTCATACACGGGCAGCAGCTGCTTCGACACGGCCATGGTGACAGGGTACAGGCGCGTGCCGGAACCGCCTGCGAGGATGATGCCCTTGCGTTCGATGGCGTTTCCCATTATTGCTGCTCCTCGGCTGTGTCGCGTGCCGCGTAATTTTTCTCTACCCACTTCAGGTAATCGCCCGACTGCACATCACGTACCCAGACCTGGTTGTCCATATACCACTGGACGGTCTTGCGGATGCCAGTGGCGAAGGTTTCGGCCGGCTTCCAGCCCAGTTCGCGCTCGATCTTGCGCGCGTCGATGGCATAGCGACGGTCGTGGCCTGGGCGATCCAGTACGTAGGTGATTTGTTCGCGATAGCTGCCGGACGCCTTGGGATCGAGCGTATCGAGGATGTCGCACAAGATATGCACGACTTCCAGATTGGCCATTTCATTCCAGCCGCCCACGTTGTAGACCTCGCCCAGGCGTCCCGCTTCCAGGACGCGGCGGATCGCCGCGCAATGGTCGCCCACGTACAGCCAGTCGCGCACTTGCATACCATCGCCATAGATAGGCAAGGCCTTGCCGGCACGGGCATTGCTGATGATGAGCGGAATCAGTTTTTCCGGGAAATGGAAGGAACCATAGTTGTTAGAGCAGTTGGTGGTAAGCACCGGCATGCCATAGGTATGGAAATACGCGCGCACCAGATGATCGGACGCCGCTTTCGATGCCGAATAGGGACTGTTGGGCGCATACGGCGTCGTTTCCGTAAATGGCGGGTCGTTCGGTCCCAGGGTGCCGTACACCTCGTCGGTCGAGACGTGCAGGAAACGGAAGCCGTCCCTGGCGTCGCCTGTCAGGCCAGACCAGTAAGCACGTGCGGCCTCGAGCAGGCTGAAGGTGCCGTTGACGTTGGTGGTAATGAATTCGCCGGGGCTATGGATCGAGCGATCGACATGGCTCTCTGCTGCAAAATGCACGATGGCACGGGGCTGGTGTTCGGCCAGCAGGCGGGAGACGTGGGCAGTATCGCAAATATCGCCGCGTACGAAGATATGCCGCGGGTCTTGCTCCAGACTGGCCAGATTGCTGAGATTGCCAGCGTAGGTCAGTTTGTCAAAATTGATTACAGGCTCATCGTTGAGCGCCAGCCAGTCTCTTACAAAGTTGGAACCGATGAAGCCGGCGCCACCAGTCACTAAAATCATATTACTTTCCTTTGCTCACTTGAACGAATTCACAGGCGTTCCCGAGTGTGCAATCGTCGATGGACGACCTGACTGAACGTACTACTGCGACAGAATATTATGTGTTTGATATTTTTTTTGAATATTATGATACTCTCATTCGGGATTAATATGCGCAATCTTTCTTGAAGATGGCGTTAACCGTTTTCAGTAAAATAAAGACCCATTCTTGACATACCTGGCATCCTCAATGCCAGCGTGGCGCGCGACGATTTTAATGAGAGCGTGAATTAATCGGCCAGCGCTTCCAGGCGCTCGCGCACCTGGTTCAGATCCGTCTCGCGCATGCGCGCCGCCGTCTGGCGCAGGGATTTTTCCGCGCCGGCCACGCCGGCCGCCGAGGCCATTGACAGCCAGATATACGCCTGCTGCAAATCGAGCGGAGCGCCCTGGCCGCTGGCCGCCATCAAGCCCAGATTCATCTGCGCCCGCGCATGGCCCTGGCGCGCGGCCAGCGCATACCAGTCCCAGGCGGCGGCATAGTCCTGCGGCACGTCCTGGCCATTGTCGTGCCGCAGGCCCAGCGCGAACTGGGCCAGGCTGTGGCCCTGGGCGGCGGCGCGGCAGTAACAGGCGCATGCCTGCTGGCTGTCGGGTGCAGGACCATCGTCGCGGTCGTGCAAGACGCCCTGCATGTATTGCGCCGGCGCGTAATCCTGCTCGGCGGCGCGGCGGTACCATTCCAGCGCCAGCGACAGATCCTGCGGCACACCCTGGCCATGCTCATAGCGCAGGCCCAGGTCGAACTGCGCGCGCACATGTCCCTGGTCGGCCGCCTTGCGGTACCAGAAGATGGCTTCCTGCGCATCGGCAGGCACGCCCTGTCCATGCTCATGCAGCAGTCCCAGCTGATACTGCGCGGCGGGGAAGCCCTGCTCGGCGGCCTGGCGGTAAAACGCTTGCGCCTGCGCGTAATCGTGGGCGCCATGTTCATGATGCAGGCCCAGGTTGTGCTGGGCCGCCGCATGCCCCAGTCCCGCCGCCTTGACATACCACTCCAGCGCCGCCTGTTTATCGCAAGGCACGCCCTGGCCATTGTCGTAAATCAGGCCCAGGTTGAACTGCGAACTGGCGTGGCCCTGCTCGGCCGCGCGCCGGTACCAGCTGATCGCCTGCCGGCTGTCCTGCGGCAGCACGTCGCCATTTTCATAGCGCAGCGCCAGGTTGAACTGGGCCGGCGCATAACCCTGCTCGGCGGCCTTGCGCATCCAGGCCGTCGCCTGCTGGCGATCCTGGCGCACGCCCTGGCCATTGTCGTAGCGCAGACCCAGGTTGAACTGCGCACGCGCATAGCCCTGTTCGGCCGCCTTGCGGTACCAGGCGATGGCTTGCACGAAGTCCTGCGGCACGCCCTTGCCATTGTCATACATCATGCCCAGGTTGTTTTGCGCGCCCGCGTCGCCCTGTTCCGCCGCGCGGCTGAACCACAGCATGGCTTGCCCGCTATCTTGCGCGAGTCCCTGGCCCTTGGCATACAGCCAGCCCAGGTTGTACTGGGCCGCCGCGTAGCCCTGTTCGGCCGCCTGCTGGTACCAGTGCGCCGCCTGCGCAAAATCCTGCGGCACGCCCTGGCCCTTCTGGCACATCACGCCCAGGTTGTATTGCGCATGCTCGAGTCCCTGCGCGGCAGCCAGGCCGTACCAGTGCAGCGCCAGCGCATAGCTTTGCCCGATACCCTGGCCATTGAAATACATGAAGCCCAGGCTGTGCTGGGCGTTCGCATTGCCTTTCTCGGCCAGTCCTTTCAGGCGCAGGTAGTCAGCCGTGTAATGAGCAGCCGTGTAGCGGGGATCGGCAAGCGACACGGTCAAGCCTCGATGGTCAGCGTCGGGGACGGCGCGGGAGCGGCATCGGCGATCAGGCGGTTCTGCTCCTGCAGCACGCCGATAAAACTGCCCAGCGAAATGGGCCGGTGGTACAGATAGCCCTGCATCGTGGTGCAGCCCTTGTCCTGCAGGTAGCGCGCCTGCCCTTCCGTCTCCACACCCTCGGCGATCAGGTGCAGGCCCAGGCCGCGCGCAATCGAGATGATGGCCAGGATGACGGGATAGTGTCCGTGCTCGTCGTGGATTTCCTTCACAAACGACTGGTCGATCTTGATGGTGTGGATGGGGAAGCGGTGCAGGTACGACAGCGAGGAATAGCCGGTGCCGAAATCGTCGATGGCCACCGACACGCCCAGCTGGCACAGCTTGTTCAACTGCTCGATCGCGTACTGCGGGTTGCGGATGCAGATGTTTTCCGTGATCTCGACTTCGATCTTTTCCGGCGCGATGCCGTAGCGCGTCAGCGCGCCGCGCATCTTCTCGAAAAAGTCGCCCCGGTCCAGGTATTGCGGCGACAAATTGAGCGACAGGCGCACGGCTTCGCCGCCAGCCGCGTTCCACTGCACCAGGTCGCGGCACAGGGCGCCCAGCATCCAGTCCGAGATCGGCAGCATCAAGCCGTTTTCCTCGGCGAACGGCAGGAATTCGCCGGCCGTCAGCAAACCCCGCTGCGGGTGGTTCCAGCGCATCAGGCCTTCGGCGCCAACGATGCGGCCCGTCATCACATCCACCTGCGGCTGGTAATACATCTCCAGCTGATTCAGCTCCAGCGCCTTGCGCAGGCTCTGCTCGAGCGCGATCTTCTGGTGCGACACGTCGAGCATGGACTCGTGATAGAAACTGTGGCCGTTCTTGCCCAGCGCCTTGACCTGGTACATGGCGATGTCGGCGTGGCGCAGCAGCTCGTCGATGGTCTCGCCGTCGCCCGGATAGATGGCGATGCCGATGGACGCCGAAATATGCACCTGGTTGCCATCGAGGTCGAACGGCTGGTGCAGGCATTCGAGGAATTTGTCGGCGATCAGGCGCGCATCCTGGCGGTCGCGCAGTTCCGGCAGCACGATGGTGAATTCATCGCCGCCCTGGCGCGCCAGGGTATCGCCGCGGCGCAGGCAATCCTTCAGGCGCAGCGCCACCTGCTGCAGCAGCTCGTCGCCCTTCACGTGGCCCAGGGTGTCGTTGACCAGCTTGAAACGATCGAGGTCGATGAACATCACGGCCAGTTCCGTCAGCTTGCGCCGCGCCTGGATCACGGCCAGCCCCAGGCGGTCCTTGAACAGCATGCGGTTCGGCAGGTCCGTCAGGATGTCGTGATAGGCCTGGTAAGAGATGACTTCCTCGGCGCGCTTGCGGTCGGTGATATCGCGCGCCACGCCGTAGGTGCCGAAGTACTCCTGCTTTTTCGCTTCCTGATCGTGGCCGTGCATGCCGATCGAATTGAGCGGAATCGTCATCAGGGTGTTGTTGAAGGTCCGGTCGCTGCCGCTGCCGCTATGGCACTTCAGGCGCAGTTCCACATTGCGCGAGGCGCGCTCGTCGAGGCGGCGTTCGTTGAAGGCATAGCGCGCCCGCTCCTGGTCTTCATCGTGTACGAGAATCGAGTAATGGCTGCCGATCAGCTCCTCGCGGCTAAAGCCCAGCAACTGGTGCACCCTGTCGTTGATGAAAGTGATGCGGCCTTCGTGGTTCAGCGTATAGATGATGTCGGGTGAGCTGTCGACCAGGTAGCGGTACATCTTTTCCGAGTTTTCCAGCTGCAGCGCGATGCGCTCGTTCTCCAGCGCCAGCTGGCTCTTTTGCAGCGCGTTCTCCACCGTCTTGAGCAGCTCCTCGCGGCTGTAGGGCTTGCGCAGATAATCGTAGGCCCCGCGTTTGAGGGCGCCGATGGCCGCCTCGATGCCGACGTCGCCGCTCATGACGATCACGTCGCCCTCGATGCCGCGCCGGTTGATGTGGTCCATGATTTCATGGCCGCTCATGTCGGGCAGGCGCAAGTCGAGCAGGATCAGGTCGAAGCGCAGTTTCGACAACTGCGCCAGCGCCTCGCTGCCGCAGGTGGCCGTGTGCAGCTGGTAGCCGCGGTCCTTCAGCAATTCGTGGAGAGAGGCGAGCAGGCGGGGCTCGTCGTCGACCAGCAAAATGCGCGGGCTGTTTTCCAGGTCAAACGGAATGGCGGAGGAGTTCATGGACGTTACGAAGACATGGCGGTATTGCCGGGCGAGGGCAGCGCGGCTGCAGCGCTTGCCGGCAAGGGAATGGGCAGTAAAATTTCAAACGAGGTGCCGGACTTGCTGCTGCGGCAGCCGATCACGCCATGCAGGCGCGTGACCAGGTCATGCACGATGGACAAGCCCAGGCCGTGATGCGCGCCTGCCTTGCTGCTGCGCACGGGGGAAAACAGATTGGCCAGCACTTCCGGCGCCAGGCCGGCGCCATTGTCGCTGACGCACAGCTCTAGGTACAGGCGGCGGTCGCGGTTCACGTGGCCACGGTTCGCCACTTCGATGCGCCCGCCATCAGGCAGCGCTTCGACGGCGTTTTTCAGCAGGTTGAGCAGGATTTGCTTGAGCATGTCGGCATCGGCCTCCACCTCGCATGGCGCGTCCTGCATGCGCGTGACCACCTCGATCTTCGGCGGCAGGAAGTCGGTGGCGCGGAACAGGCGCAGCACATCGTCGACCACGCGCGCGCAATCGGTCACGCCGCTGGCAGCCGCCGGCTGCAGATCGGCCAGGCCGCCGATCAGCTGGCCGACCCGGTCGATTTCCTCGTTCAGGATCGCCATTTCGCCCGACACCGGTTCCTGCTTCTCCAGCTTGTGATCGAGCACGCTCAGATAGTTCTTGATGATGGACAGCGGGTTATTCACTTCGTGCACGACGCGGCGCGACGCGGCGCGGTATTCCTCGGTCACGTGATCGAGCTGGCGCCGCGCCAGCCCGCGCGCGCTGATGGCCGTTTCCAGCGCCGTGGCGGCCTGGTTGGCATACGCGCGCAGAAAACCCTCGCGCTTCTGGCAAGCGGGAATCTGCCACGCCGCCACGCCGCCAATGAGCACGCCCAGGCTGCGCTGGCCCGACGCCAAGGGCACGCAGACCAGGCTGTCGGTACCGAGAATGCGGAACAGCTGCTCCTCGACGATGCCCAGCGCCGGCATGTCGCGTTTCAGGAACGCCAGCTGGCACTCCAGCGCCGAGGCGGCCAGGAGGCCGCCCTTGGCCAGCGGGATCGAGAAGCCGGCCAGGCGCTGCTGATGTTCGCCCGCCGCCACGCCGACGAGCGCATGGCCGGTGGGGTTTTGCAGCAGGATGACGGCGGTGTCGAAATCGAACAGAATGCGCGCCGAGCGCGTGATGGCTTCGAGCAGGCTGCTCTCGCCCTGCTGCCGGGCGAAGGTCTGGCCCACTTCGGACACCAGCACCATATTGCGCACTTCGTCGGACAGGCGCCGCTGCACCGGATCGACGGCTGGCGGCGCATAGGCGGGCGGCGTGGCGATATCGTCCGCGCCGGCCAGGTCGATGCCCAGGTGCTGCGCGGCCTGCTCCACCTGGCGCGCGACGCTGCCGGCCAGCTCGTCCAGTGTCTCGACGTCCAGCGCGCACAGGCTTGCCGCCTGCGTGATCGACTCCGCATCGTCGGCATGGCAGCACAGCAGGTGCGCCAGGCGCACGATGCGGATCAGGGGATGGCTCGCTTCCAGGCGCGCCAGCGGCTCATGGTGATACAGCACGCTGTCGGCCAGGAAGGAATCGAGATGCCAGCGCTCGATCAGCCAAGCGCCCGCTTCGGCATGCGTGATCTGCAAGGTACGCTGCTCCACCGCGCACAGGGCGGCATCGTCGCGCGCCGTGAAATTGAACGCGTATTCCTTCGGCGCCGTGGCCAGCAGGGCCAGGCGGCCCACGTTGTGCAGCAAGCCCGCCAGATATGCTTCCTCGACGTGCGGATAGGCCATGGCCTTGGCCAGCGCGCGCGCCATGACGGCGGCCGACAGCGAACTCTTCCAGAAGGCGCGCAAATCCGTGCTGCCGGAATGGGGAAAGCTGTTGAAGGTCTGGAAGACGGATTCGCTGATGACCAGGGTCTTGATCATGTCCGTGCCCAGCGACACGAGCGACTGTTCCAGGCTGACGACCTTGCTCTGCCGATGGTAGGCCGAGCTGCTGGCCACGCCGAGGATCTTGCTGGTCATGCCCGCATCCTTGGCGATCAGCGCGGCCAGCTCCGGCATGCCGGCATCGTCGGCCTGCAGGTGGGCGATCAGTTTGAGGAGGATCTGCGGCATGGCCGGCAGGCGGGCAATCAGCAGGCGATTGCGAATATCTTGATCAGATTGATGCATCGTATCAGGCATTGCCGGTTTGAAAAGGAAGAGCGCTCAGCAGCGAAGCGCGGCCACGTTCAGAGGAATCCTCCACTCCTGTAACCCAAAAAATGTCGCCTGAGAGGATGCCGGGAAAAGCAGTCATCTTATCATAAGCGCCGGATATTACTTGCAATATAGAAAATTAAGTTGAAATAAATCCAGCGTTCTGCGATGGAAACTTATGCCTTGAAGGAACCCAGCAAACGGTGGCGGAAGCGCCGCGATATCAGCCACAGCGCCAGCGCCAGGCCCGTAAACGCCAGCTGGCCCGACGCCAGCCACAGCACGGAACCGGACAGCAGAGGAGAGATCACGCCGGCCACCACGGCGCCCAGCAAGGTGCTGGCAAACGACTGGCACGAGGCCACCGTGCCGCGGATGTGCGGGAACAGGTCGAGCGCCAGCAGGGTCGCGCCCGGACCCACCAGCGACATGCCGAAGGTATAGAAGAACAGGGGCAGCACCGACCAGGGCAAGGATGGCGGCAGGAACAGGTGATACACGACATTGACGCTGGCGGCGCACAGCAGGAAGGCAAAGCCGATGCCGATCTGGCGCGCGAACGTGACCTTGCCGGCGATGCGGTTGGCCGCCGCGGCGCCCATGAAGATGCCGCTCACGCAGGGAATGAACAGCCAGGCGAATTGCGATGGTCCCAGGCCCAGCTGCTTGGGCAGCATTTCCGGCGCGGCCGTGATGAACAGGAACAGGCCCGCGAAATTGAGGGCGACGATGCCGGCCTTGATGTGGAACAGCGGCGAGCGCAGGATCTGGCCATAGCTCGACGCCAGGAAGCGGGGATTGAAGGGCTGACGCTTTTCCATCGGCAGGGTTTCCGGCAGGCGCCAGTAGCAGAACGCCAGCAGCACCACCGTGTAGAAGGCGAGGAACAGGAAGATCGAGCGCCAGTCGAACCAGATGACGATCCAGCCGCCGAGAATCGGCGCCACGGCCGGCGCGATGGAAAAGATCATCGTCACCAGCGACAGCAGCCGCGCCGCCGCCGCATCGGCATACAGGTCGCGGATGATGGCACGGCTGATCACCACGCCGGCGCCGGCCGAGACGCCCTGCATGATGCGGAAGAACCACAGGTAATGCACCGTGTGCGCCGAAGCGCAGCCGAGCGAACCGATGGCAAACATCAGCAGCGACACGAGAATGACATTGCGCCTGCCGAAGGTATCCGAGATCGCGCCATGCCACAGCACCATGCCGGCAAAGGCCAGCATGTAGAACGTCAGCGACTGCTGCACTTCCAGCGGCGACGCCTGCAGCGAACCCTGGATCGCGCCAAACGCGGGCAGATAGGTGTCGATCGACAGGGGGCCCAGCATCGACAGCCCGGCCAGCATCATCGCCAGCGCACCGCGGCTCAGCGGCGCCATGTGGCTCGGTGTGGGAGGCGGAACGGGCGTGACCGGGTCGGGCGGCACATCGGCCGGAGGGGTGGGAAACATGGCGGATCCAAAGTGGCGCGCGGACCGGTTGCGGTCCGCGCGAGGTACTGCGTTACTACAGACGTCTACAGACGCCAAAATAGCTGATAAAACCGTCGCGAGCGGAAGGGAGAGGTGGCCGAGAAGCGCAGCCGTACACGAGTACGGCGAGCATCACAGGCCGCCTATCCCGACGCGCAGCAGGTTTGATCAGTTATTTTTTGGCTTGGCTTCTTCGCGGCGGTTGTAACCGGCGACCATATCAAAGCGGAACAAACGGCATTCCAGCGCACCGTTGAAGAATGGCGTCTTGCGCGCTTCCTTCAGACGCAGCAGCTTGGGCAGGCCCAGGTCGGCCGTGAACAGGAACACGGTCCAGCCGGCGAAGCGCTGCTTCAGGGTCGTGCCCATGGCCGAATAGAACGACGTCGACAGTTCATCTTCCGGGATGGTGCTGTCGCCGCGCACGCCGATACGCTCGCCGTACGGCGGGTTGGTCAGCATGATGCCCGGCACGTCGCTCGGCGGCTTGACTTCCTGCGCCTCGATCTGTTTCAGGGGCACGTCGAAGCGCACGCCGGCGCAACGCAGGTTATGGCGCGTCATGGCGACCATGTCGCCCGAGATATCGCTGCCGAAAATGGTCGGTTCGGCCGGCAGCGGATTGACCTTGATGGCGTTTTTCATGGCATTCCACGGCGCCGGATCGAAGTCGTGGAAGTTTTCAAACGCGAACTGGCGCGAGGCGCCCGGCGGAATCCCTTGCAGCATCTGCGCCGCTTCGGCCAGGATGGTGCCGGAACCGCACATCGGGTCGAACAGCACCATGCCAGGCTTCCAGCCCGACACCCGCAGCAGGCCGGCGGCCAGGTTTTCGCGCAGCGGCGCGTCGCCCGTCTCTTCGCGCCAGCCGCGCTTGAACAAGGCTTCGCCCGAGGTGTCGAGATAGACGGTGAAGGTATGCGCGTCGAGGAAGCCGACGATGCGCATGTCCGGCGTCTTGGTGTTGACCGATGGACGCTCGTTGAACTGGTCGCGGAAGCGGTCGCAGATCGCATCCTTGATTTTCAGTGTCGTGAATTCCAGGCTGCGCAGCGGCGATTTCACGGCCGTGACGTCAACGCGGATCGTGTGGTGCACGCCGAACCAGTCTTCCCACGCTTGCGCCAGGGTCAGGTCGTAAATATCGTTTTCCGTCTTGTAGCCGGAATGGGCCATGCGCATCAGCACGCGCGAAGCGATGCGCGAATGCAGGTTGATGCGGTAGGAATCGAGCAGGTCGCCGGAGCAATGGACGCCGCCCGGCACCTGGTTGTGCACCTTCATGGTCGCACTATCCTGGGCGATCTCGCCCAGCTCTTCGGCCAGCGCCGCTTCCATGCCGCGCGGGCATGGGCAAAAATATGAAGCCATGGTGTACCTTTTATCCGTTGAAAAACAATTAACTAAAAATTTCAAAACTTGTCGGATTACGCGCGCAGCGCCAATCCGACCTACATCCAATATCTTGCGCAGGTCGGCGCAGGTCGGCGTAGGTCGGCGTAGGTCGGCTTAGCCCGCCAGGGCGTAAGCCGACAAACACCGCTGCCGACTGAGCTTGTCGGATTACGCGCAAAGCGCTAATCCGACCTACATTGACATCTTTCCATAATTATTTCGCCAGCGCGCGCTCGACAAAATCGAGGCGGTCCTGCCCCCAGAACCCTTCGCCATCGACGATGTACCACGGCGAGCCGAACACGCTGGCGGCGGTGGCCGCTTCCGTGTTGGCGTCGTATTCCGCCTGCACGCTGGCCGTCTCCGACGTTTTCAGCAACTGGCGGCCGTCGAAACCGGCGTCAAACGCGATCTGCACCAGGGTTTCCTCGTCGCCGATATTGCGCTCCTCAGCCCACAGGCCGCGCATGATGGCGTGCGCCAGTTTCAGCGACGCTTCCACGCCGTGCGCCAGGCGCGTGGCGATGATCAGCTTGGCCGACGCTTCCGGCGACACGGGGAAGAACTTCGGCTGCAGGGTCAATGGCACCTGCAAAAAGGCGGACCAGCGCGCCAGTTCGGCCAGGCGGTACGCCTGGCGCTGCGGTGCGCGCTTGGCCAGCGGCAGGCCGCCCGAGACGCTGAAGACCTTGCCCAGGTCAAAGGGCCGCACGTCAATCTGTGCGCCCGTCTTCGCGGCGATGGCCATCAGGCGCGCGTGCCCCAGGTAGGTCCATGGCGAGTGGGGCGCAAAAAAATACTGCACGACTTTGCTCTGGCTTGCACTCATTTCGACTCCCTTAGAAAGGCTTGACCACGACCAGCACGACGACGGCCAGCAGCATCACCACCGGCACTTCATTAAACCAGCGGAACCAGGTGTGACTGCGCTTGTTAAGACCTTTTTCAAACTTGCGCAGGATGGAACCGCAAGCGTGGTGATAGCCGAGCAGCAGCACCACGAAGGTCAGTTTGGCGTGCATCCAGCCCGGCATCTTCATGCCGCCTTGGCTCCCGCCATACAGCATCCACATCAACGCCAGCCCCAGCACCATCGCCGGCAGCGCCAGCAGCGACATGAAGCGGTACAACTTGCGCGCCATCAGCAGCAGGCGCTCGGTGGCCACCGTTTCCGTCTCCATCGCCAGGTTCACGAAGATGCGCGGCAAATAAAACAGGCCGGCGAACCAGGAAATGACGAAGATGATGTGGAAGGCTTTGGTCCAGAGAAAGAGCAT
This sequence comes from Janthinobacterium sp. GW823-FHT03B06, assembly GCF_058796955.1. Lineage (NCBI taxonomy): Bacteria > Pseudomonadati > Pseudomonadota > Betaproteobacteria > Burkholderiales > Oxalobacteraceae > Janthinobacterium > Janthinobacterium sp. GW823-FHT03B06. The sequence continues at coordinate 137,096 of NZ_JBXAJE010000006.1, read as the reverse complement.
GGGGTTCCCAATGTCAGAGGTGGAGAGAAACAAGAGCGCGGGCCGCCTTGTGGGCCGCCCTCGAATGAGACTATTTGCGTACTTCGCCGTGGCCGAAGACCACGTACTTGAGCGAGGTCAGGCCTTCCAGGCCCACCGGGCCGCGCGCGTGCAGCTTGTCGTTCGAGATGCCGATCTCGGCCCCCAGGCCATATTCGAAGCCGTCGGCGAAACGCGTCGAGGCGTTCACCATCACCGAGGCGGAATCGACTTCGCGCAGGAAGCGCAGCGCATCGCTGTAGTCTTCCGTGATGATGGACTCCGTGTGCTTCGACGAATACCGGTTGATGTGGTCCATCGCTTCGTCAATGCCGTCGACCACCTTCACCGACAGGATGGCGGCCAGGTATTCGGTGGACCAGTCTTCCTCGGTGGCCGCTACCAGGTGCGGATAAGCGGCGGCGGCCAGGATCGCATGGCTTTCCGGATCGGCGCGCAGTTCCACCTGTTTGGTCAGGTACAGTTCGGCCAGCTGCGGCAGCACGGCCGGTGCGATGGCGCGCGCCACCAGCAGGGTTTCCATGGTGTTGCAAGTGCCGTAGCGGTGGCACTTCGCGTTGAAGCCGATATCGACGGCTTTTTTCAGGTCCGCCTTGGCGTCGATGTAGACGTGACAGATGCCGTCGAGGTGCTTGATCATCGGCACGGTGGCCTCTTCCATCAGGCGCGCGATCAGGCCTTTGCCGCCGCGCGGCACGATGACGTCCACATACTGCGGCATGGTGATCAAAGCGCCGACGGCGGCGCGGTCGGTGGTGTCGATCACTTGCACGGCATCGGCAGGCAGGCCGGCACCCAGCAAGCCCTCGGCCACCAGCTTGGCCAGCGCGCGGTTGCAGTGAATCGCTTCCGAGCCGCCGCGCAAGATCGTCGCGTTGCCGCTCTTGATGCACAGGCCGGCCGCGTCCACCGTCACGTTCGGACGCGCTTCATAGATGATGCCGATGACGCCCAGCGGCACGCGCATCTGGCCCACCTGGATGCCCGTCGGACGGAATTTCATGTTCGAGATTTCGCCGATCGGGTCGGCCAGCGACACGATTTGCGTCAAGCCTTCGACCATGGTGGCGATGGCGGCGTCGGACAGGGTCAGGCGGTCGAGCATGGCCGGCGCCAAGCCGGCGGCGGCCGCCGCATCGAGGTCGCGCTGGTTGGCCGCGCGCAGCAGATCGGCATCGCGCACGATGGCGGCGGCGATCAGGGTCAAGGCGCGGTTGCGCGTGGCGCTGTCGGCACGCGCCATGGCGCGCGAAGCGACGCGCGCGCGCGTGCCCACGTCCTGCATATATTCTGTGATGTCCATGCTCGTATCCATATAGTAAAAAACTAGCCTCGGGCGATCTTCAGACCCAGTTGCAGCATGGCGTCCCAGGCATCGCCCGCGTAGCCCTTGGCGCGCAAACCCTTGATCATCTTGTCCACCTGCGCCGCCTGCTGCAGCGCCGCTTCCAGCACGGGCAGCGAAATGCGCCGCAGGGCCGGTTCCATCATCCGCTCGCGCGGACCCCAGATGCGGTATTCCTTCAGCAGCGCGCCCAACGGACGCCCTTGCGCCATGCCGGCCTTCAATTTTAACAGCGTGCGGATTTCCTCGGAGACGGCCCACAAGACCAGCGGCAGCGCCTCGCCCTCGCCTTTCAAGCCTTCGAGCATGCGCACCAGGCGCGCCGGGTCGCCGGCCAGCATGGCTTCGGACAGCTTGAAGACATCGTAGCGGGCCACGTTCAGCACCGCGTCCTGCACTTGTTCGTACGTCAGCTTGCCCGCTGCGTGCAGCAAGCCCAGTTTCTGGATTTCCTGGTGCGCCGCGAGCAAATTGCCTTCCACCCGTTCGGCGATGAAGTCGATGCTGGCACGCTCGGCGCTTTGCCCCTGCGCGGCCAGGCGCTGCGATATCCACGCCGGCAACTGTGCCCGTTCCACATTCGGAATGTCGATATACACGGCCGCCTGCTGCAGGCTGGCGACCCAGGCCGCCTTTTGCGTGGCCCAATCCAGCTTGGGCAAGGTGATCAGGGTCAGGTTGTCGGGACTGAGGTTTTTCGCGTAGCTTTGCAGCGCCGCGCCGCCATCCTTGCCCGGCTTGCCCGTGGGGATGCGCAGTTCGATCAGTTTTTTATCGCCGAACAGCGACAGCTCCTGGTTCGCCGCCAGCAGTTCACCCCACTTGAAGCTGCGCTCCACCGTCAGCACGTCGCGCTCGGAGTAGCCCTGCGCGCGCGCCGCGCGGCGGATCTTGTCGGCCGCTTCCAGCGCCAGCAAGTGTTCGTCGCTGGTGATCACATACAGCTGCGCCAGCGGCTTGGCCACATGCCCATCGAGCGCATCTATCCGCAATTGCATGGCGTCCCCGTTACTGCTGCGGGGCGGCCGGCGCGGCCGGCGTCACCGGCGCCACCGACATGGCCGGCAGCACCGGCTTGATGGCGGCCAGGCGGCGCATGATCTGCTGCACCAGGTCGTTGCGCATGTCGCGGTACAGCGCCGCTTCCTCGGTTTCCTTGGCCAGTACCTGCCTGTCGTCGAAGGTGATGGGGCGCACCAGACTGATGGTCGTCGGCGCCAGCAACTGGTTGCCGGCCTTGTCCACCACGCGGAAATTGATCGAATAGCCGAGTTGATACTCTTGTACGCGGCCGCTGGTGTTCAGGGACAAAATGGTCTTGGTACGATTCATCTCCGGATCGGAGATCACTTCAAGGACGGCGTCGGCGCCATCCCTGGTATTGACCACCTCCGTGCTGCCAATGGCGCGGATATAGCGCTTCAGGCCGATCGCCAGCGGCGACGACTCGGGCAAGCCGATGTACATCGTCGCGAACGGCAGCATGAAACTGCCGTTCGAACCGCGCAAGTGAAAGCCGCAGGCCGACAGCAGGACGGTCAGGCCCAACGCCAGCACGGCGCGGCGGCCCAACAGCGATACTTGAGAGGAAGTCGTCATGATTACACCACGATGCTGATTAACTTGCCTGGCACGACGATGATCTTCTTCGGCGTGGTCTCGACGTACTTCTGCACACTTTCGCACGCCAGCGCGGCCGCTTCGATGCTGGCCTTGTCCGCATCCTTGGCCACCGTGATCGAGCCGCGCAGCTTGCCGTTCACCTGGATCATCATCTCGATCTCGGACTGCTCCAGCGCTTGCGGGTCGACCTGCGGCCAGGCCACGTTCAGCAGATCGCCGTGCACGCCCGCATAGCCCAGCTCTTCCCACAAGACGTGGGTGATGTGCGGCGCGACGGGATTGAGCAGGCGCAGGAAGATCGAGAAGCCTTCGGCGATCAGCGCCTTCGACTGCGCGCTATCGTCCAGCTTGGCCGATTCCAGCGTGTTGAGCATCTTCATGCAGGCCGACACCACGGTGTTGTACTGGATGCGCTTCAAGTCGTAATCGGCTTGCTGCAGCAGCTTGTGCAATTCGCGGCGCAGGTTTTTCTGCGCGTCGCCCGTGGCCGGTGCGGCGCCGCCAGCCAGTGCGGCCTGGATCGTTGCCGACTGGGCATAGCCGAAGTTCCACACGCGGCGCAGGAAGCGGTTCGCGCCTTCGACACCGCTGCCCGACCATTCCAGGGTCTGTTCCGGCGGCGAGGCGAACATAGTGAACAGACGGGCCGTGTCGGCGCCGTACTGCTCGATCTGCGCTTGCGGGTCGATGCCGTTGTTCTTCGACTTCGACATTTTTTCCGTGCCGCCAATTTCCACAGGCTGGCCGTCGGCCACCAGGACGGCGGACTGCGGACGGCCCTTGTCGTCGAGCGACAAGCGCACGTCGTCCGGGTTGAACCAGGTGGTCTTGCCGGCGGCGTCCTTGCGGAAGTACGTTTCGTTGAGCACCATGCCTTGCGTCAGCAGGTTGACGAACGGCTCGTCGAACTTGACCAGGCCGAAGTCGCGCATGATCTTGGTCCAGAAGCGCGCGTACAGCAAGTGCATGACGGCGTGTTCGATGCCGCCGATGTACTGGTCCATCGGCATCCAGTAATCGTTGCGCGCGTCGACCATGGCGTCGTTCGAGCCTGGCGAGGTATAGCGCATGTAGTACCACGACGAATCGACGAAGGTATCCATGGTGTCCGTCTCGCGGCGCGCCGGCTTGCCGCACTGCGGGCAGTCGCACTGCAGGAAGGCTTCATATTTGTTCAGCGGGTTGCCCGTGCCGTCCGGCACGCAGTCTTCCGGCAGCACCACCGGCAGGTCTTTTTCCGGCACCGGCACCACGCCGCAGTCGGCGCAATGGATCATCGGGATCGGCGTGCCCCAGTAGCGCTGGCGCGAAATGCCCCAGTCGCGCAGGCGGAACGTGGTTTTCTTTTCGCCCAGGCCCAGCTCCGCCAGGTCGGCGGCCACCGCATCGACGGCGGACGCGAAATGCAGGCCGTCGTATTTGCCGGAGGCGATGCACACGCCATCCTTGCTGCCATACGATTCCTGCCAGGCGTCCGTCGAAAATTCCTGGCCCTTGACTTCGATCACTTGCTTGATCGGCAGATTGTATTTCTTGGCAAAGCCGAAATCGCGTTCGTCGTGCGCCGGCACGCCCATCACGGCGCCGTCGCCGTAGGTGATCAGCACGTAGTTGCCGACCCAGACTTCCACTTGCGCGCCCGTCAGCGGATGGGTGACGAACAGGCCGGTCGGCATGCCCTTCTTTTCCATCGTTGCCATGTCTGCCTCGATCACGGAACCGAGCTTGCATTCGGCGTTGAACGCGGCCAGAGCAGGATTCGTCTGCGCGGCGTGGATGGCCAGCGGGTGTTCGGCGGCCACGGCGCAGAAGGTCACGCCCATGACGGTGTCCGGACGGGTAGTAAAGACGTACAGCTTGCCGTCGCCAATCAGGGCGCCGTTCGCGTCCTTGATCGCATGCGGGAAGGCGAAGCGCACGCCCGTCGATTTGCCGATCCAGTTGGTCTGCATGATGCGCACGCGCTCGGGCCAGCCCGGCAGCTTGTCATCGACATAGGCCAGCAGCTCTTCCGCGTAATCGGTGATGCGCGCGTAGTACATGGGGATTTCGCGCTTTTCGATCAGCGCGCCGGAACGCCAGCCCTTGCCGTCGACCACTTGTTCGTTGGCCAGCACGGTCTGGTCGATCGGGTCCCAGTTCACGGTACCCGTCTTCTTGTAGATGATGCCTTTTTCCAGCATCTTGAGGAACATCCACTGGTTCCATTTGTAGTATTCGGGCTTGCAGGCGGTCATTTCGCGCGACCAGTCGATGGCCAGGCCCATCGATTCCATCTGCTGCTTCATGTGGGCGATGTTCGAATACGTCCATTGCGCAGGCGGCACGTTGTTGGCCATGGCCGCGTTTTCCGCCGGCATGCCGAACGCATCCCAACCCATCGGCATGAGCACGTTGTAGCCGTTCATGCGCAGGTAGCGGTACATCACGTCATTGATCGTATAGTTGCGCACGTGACCCATGTGCAGCTTGCCCGAAGGGTAAGGCAGCATCGAGCAGGCAAAATACTTGCCTTTTGGGAAACGCGGGTCGTGTTCGACGGCTTTATAGGCGTCGATCGCCTTCCAGTGCGATTGGGCGGCTTGTTCGACGTCGGCGGGACTATATTTATCTTGCATGATGTGCGGCCAATAGTGGATATGAACCGAGCATTATACTGGTTGTCGCCGCCCGATAGCGCGGCGCGCTGGCGGCCCGGGCCGGCAAATTTTGGCAAGCGCACAATTATGCTGTGTAATATATGGGCAATCTTGTTCTTTGCATCAAAGCCGGCCATGATCGTCTACCAGGAATATCCGCCCCTCCCCGCCCTGCGCCCCTGGCTGGACTGCGTCTGGACCTGCCGCGTGCAGACGGGCGCCACGCCCTTCACGCACCAGGTCTTGCCCGACAATTGCATCGATATTCTGTGCCAGGACCAGCAGGACGCCAGCTTTGCCGTCGGCATGATGACGGCGCCGATTACCGTCGTCAGCCAGGGTCTGGTGCAGACGGTGGCGGCCCGCTTCAAGCCGGGCGCGGCGGCACGCTTCTTCCAGCTGCCCTTGTGCGAACTCAACGATGGCCGCACGGGATTGCAGCAGCTATGGGGCCGCGAGCTGGCGGCGCGCCTGGGCGACGCGCTATGGAGCGAGCCCTTGTCCAACGCACAAAGAATTGCCATTTTGCAAGAATATCTGCTGCTGCGCCTGCGCGCCGCGCCGCCACGGCGCCAGGCCGGCGCGGCCGACCATGCCATCGCGGCCATTGAGGCGGCATCGGGGCAGGTGCGCGTGGATGGACTGGCGCAGCAGCTGGGCGTGTCGCGCCAGCACCTGGCGCTGCAATTTCGCCAGCAAGTGGGCATCAGCCCGAAGCTGTTTGCCCGCATCTGTCGTTTCCGCGCCGCCTGCCAGGCCATGCAAAGCATGGCGGGACAGCAGGACTGGGCGCAGATGGCCTTGCAATATGGTTATTTCGATCAGTCGCACCTGATCCACGACTTCCAGGAATTCGCCCGCAGCTCGCCCGACGCGTGGCTGGCGGGCCGGCGCGCGTGAGCGCCTTCCATTTTTCCAATCGCCACGCGCACGCCGGTGGCATGATGGCGTTATTCTTCATTCACCAGGAGCAGAACATGATCAAGGGCTTGCGTACCGTCACCTATCCCGTCCCCGACCTGGACAAGGCCAAAGCCTGGTACAGCCAGGTATTCGGCACGGCACCGTATTTCGACCAGCCGTTCTATGTCGGCTTTGCCATCGGCGGCTTCGAGCTGGGGCTGCTGCCGGACGGCCAGCCTGGCACGCAGGGCAGCGTGACGTACTGGGGCGTGGACGGCATCGAGCAGGAAGTCGAACGCATCGTTGCACTGGGCGGCAGCCTGCACCATCCGATCACGGACGTGGGCGACGGCATCCGCACGGTGGAATTGCTCGACCCCTTCGGCAACCAGATCGGCCTGATCGACAATCCCCACTTCGATACGGCCAAGGTCGTCTAGGCCGCCTCGTCTTGCAGCCATACGCGGAACTGCTGCAAGGCCAGTTTCTCATGTGCCGCCTCGGGCGTGATCAGGTAATACGCACGCTGGCCGCGCAGTGGGCGCTCGCATGCGATGCGCAGCTCGCCGCGCGCCAGTTCCGCTTCGACCAGCATACGGGGCAGCAAGACCACGCCCTGCCCCTGCACGGCCGCCATGGCCAGCATGGAAAACAACTCATAGCGGGCGCCGTAGCGCGCCAGTTCCCCATCGACCTGCATGGCGTCAAACCACTGGCGCCAGGCGCCCGGGCGCGTACTTTGCTGCAACAAGGTCAGTTCCAATAAATCCTGCGGCTGCCAGGCGCTGCGCGCCGCCAGCAGGCGCGGGCTGGCGACAGGCACGATTTCTTCGTGCATGAGCAAGGTGGCGCGCGTGCCGGGCCAGCGCGCCAGCTGCTCGGGCGTACCCGCGTACAAGGCGCCGTCGTATTCCGTATCGGCAAACATGAACGGCTTTGTATAGGCATCGATATGCACGACGATATCGGGGTGCAAACCGGCCAGCGACGACAGCCGCGGCATCAGCCAGCGCGTGGCAAACGTGGGTACCGAGGCCAGCTGCAAGGCGCCGCCACCGCCCTGGCGCGCCATGGTGTCGAGCGTGTCGCGCTCCAGGCCGTCGAGACGGGCCGCGATCTGCCGCGCATACGCGGCGCCGGCGCTGGTCAGCAGCACGCCATGGCGCGTGCGCTGAAACAGTTGCACGCCAAGAAAGCTTTCCAGGGAAGATATCTGCCGCGACACGGCGCTTTGCGTCAGCGACAGTTCGCGCGCCGCATGCGTATAGCTCTGGTGGCGCGCGGCCGCTTCGAAACAATTTAGCGCTTGCAGCATGGGAATTTTGCGTGACATGGGGGTATCGGGCCGGTGAAAGGCTCCAGTATGCCGCAAGATATGCGCATCACGCATGTCTGGGTGCAAAAAAATCGTTTGCGCAAGGCTAGGCAAAAACCTACCATGAGCCATATTCAATCTTGCGCCGATCACCGGCGCTCACCTGCGAGGCCTGTGATGAGCAAAACCGTATTCGACTGGAATTCCCCCCTGCTGCTGGAAGAACAACTGACGGGCGACGAACGCGCCGTGCTGGAAGCGGCCCGCGACTATTGCCAGGGCAGCCTGGTGCCGCGCGTGCTTGAATCGTTCCGCCATGGCCGCACGGACGCCGCCATCTTCCGCGAAATGGGCGAGCTGGGCTTGCTGGGCACGACGATACCCGAAGAATACGGCGGCGCCGGCCTGAACTACGTCTGCTACGGCCTGGCCGCGCGCGAAGTCGAGCGCGTCGATTCGGGCTACCGCTCGATGATGAGCGTGCAATCGTCGCTGGTGATGGTGCCGATCAATGCCTTCGGCAACGAAGAAACCAAGCAGAAATACCTGCCGAAACTGGCGACGGGCGAATTCATCGGCTGCTTCGGCCTGACGGAACCAAACCACGGCTCCGACCCGGGCAGCATGGTCACGCGCGCGCGCAAGGTGCCGGGCGGCTACAGTATCTCCGGCGCCAAGATGTGGATCACCAACAGCCCGATCGCCGACGTGTTCGTCGTCTGGGCCAAGGACGATGAAGGCGCGATCCGCGGCTTCGTGCTGGAAAAAGGCTGGAAAGGCCTGTCGGCGCCGGAAATCCACGGCAAGGTGGGCTTGCGTACCAGCATCACCGGCGAAATCGTCATGGATGAAGTATTTTGCCCGGAAGAAAACGCCTTCCCCGACGTGCGCGGCCTGAAAGGTCCATTTACTTGCCTGAACAGCGCCCGCTACGGCATCGCCTGGGGCGCGCTGGGCGCGGCCGAAGACTGCTACCTGAAGGCGCGCCAGTACACGATGGACCGCCAGCAATTCGGCCGCCCATTGGCTGCGAACCAGCTGGTGCAAAAGAAACTGGCCGACATGCTGACGGAAATCACCATGGGCTTGCAAGGCTGCTTGCGCCTGGGCCGCATGAAGGATGAGGGCTCGCCCGCCGTGGAAATCACGTCCATCATGAAACGCAACAGCTGCGGCAAGGCACTGGACATCGCCCGCATGGCGCGCGACATGATGGGCGGCAACGGCATTTCCGACGAGTTCGGCGTGATCCGCCACCTGGTCAACCTGGAAGTGGTGAACACCTATGAAGGCACGCACGATGTGCACGCGCTGATCATCGGCCGCGCCATCACCGGCATCGCCGCCTTCAGCAACTGATGGACGCCCTGGCTTCCACCCTGCGGCCCGCGCCGTTGAGCGGCTTGCGCGTGCTCGACCTGTCGCGCGTGCTGGCCGGCCCGTGGGCCGGGCAAATGCTGGCCGACCTCGGCGCCGACGTCGTCAAGGTCGAGCAGCCGGGACGCGGCGACGACACGCGCTCCTGGGGGCCGCCGTATCTGAAAGACGCGGACGGCCGCGATACGGCCGAGGCCGCCTACTTCCAGTGCGCCAACCGCAACAAGCGCTCCTTGTGCATCGACCTGGCTGCCCCTGAAGGGCAAGCCCTGGTGCGCAAGCTGGCCGCCGAATCGGACGTGCTGCTGGAAAATTTCAAATTGGACGGATTGAAGCAATACGGCCTCGATGCGGCGAGCTTGCTGGCGCTCAACCCGCGCCTCGTGTACTGCTCCATCACGGGTTTCGGCCAGGATGGGCCGTATGCGGCGCGCGCCGGCTATGACTTCTTAATCCAGGGCATGGGCGGCCTGATGAGCATCACGGGCGTGCCCGATGGCCAGCCGGGCGCCGGACCGCAAAAAGTGGGTGTGGCGCAAACGGACATCCTGACGGGCCTGTACGCCACCATCGCCGTGCAGGCCGCATTGGCCGAACGCGAGCGCTCGGGCCTGGGCCAGCATATCGACCTGGCCCTGCTCGACGTGCAAGTGGCCGCGCTGGGCAACCAGGCCGCCAACTACTTATGCGGAGGCAAGGTGCCGCAGCGCATGGGCAATGCGCATCCGAACATTGTTCCGTATCAAGACTTTCCCACGGCCGATGGCGACATGATTCTGGCGATCGGCAACGATGGACAGTTTTCGCGTTTTTGCGCCGTCGCCGGCCACCCGGAATGGGCACAGGACGAACGCTTCGCCACCAACCCGCAGCGCGTGGCGCACCGGGCGGTGTTGATACCGTTGATGCGCCAGACCACGGTCATGCGCACGACGGCAGAGTGGATCAGCGCGTTCGAGGCGCAAGCCGTGCCGTGCGGCCCCGTCAACCGCATCGACCAGGTCTTTGCCGACCCGCAAGTGGTGGCGCGTGGCTTGAAAGTGGAGATGCCGCATCCGACGGCGGGCACGGTGGCGCTGGTGGCCAATCCCGTGCGCCTGTCCGGCTCGCCGGTGCAATACCGCTTGCCGCCGCCCTTGCTGGGGCAGCATACGGACGAGGTATTGCAGCAGTGGCTGGGATTGGACGGTGCGGAGATTGACGGCTTGCGTGAGCGCAAGGTGGTGTAAATGTTGGTCGTCTGGACGTAGGTCGGATTAGCGGGGCCGCCGAGGCGCTTGCGCGCAGTCCGACCTGCACAGCCAACAATGTTGTCGGATTACGGCCCGCAGGGCCTAATCCGACCTACGATTCCATTCACTTGAGTACCAGTTTCAATGCCGGTTTTTCACCGTAATCGTCATAGCGCTCATTGATGCCGGCGATGCAAAACGTGATTTCTTCCAGCAAATCAGGCACTTGCGCCTTCATCACGTCAGCGTCCTGCACCACGATGTCCAGCACTTCGTTCGGTTTCAAACGGAACTGCGTCATGTTTTCATCGTCGCGCAGGTAGCTGAGGCAATCGACCCAGGCATCCATGCTGTTGCCGTAGAACGCGGGGAAACCGAAGGCTTGCACGCATTGTGCGTGAAAGCTCGCTTCATCGGTGATGTCTTTTCCATTCAGGAGGGCAGTGGCCATGGTACTCCTCAGTTCTTCAGCGACAGCACATCCTGCATGTCGAACAGGCCCGTCGGCTTGTCGGCCAGGAAACGCGCGGCGCGCAGGGCGCCGTGGGCGTAGGTGACGCGGCTGCTCGATTTGTGGCTGATCTCGATGCGCTCGCCGATGCCGGCAAACAGCACCGTATGGTCGCCGACGATATCGCCGCCGCGGATGGTGGCAAAGCCGATGGTCGACGGATCGCGTTCGCCCGTCACGCCTTCGCGGCCGTACACGGCGCATTCCTTCAGGTCGCGGCCCAGGGCGCCGGCCACCACTTCACCCATTTGCAGGGCCGTGCCCGATGGCGCATCGACCTTGAAGCGGTGATGCGCTTCGATAATTTCGATGTCGTAGCCTTCGGACAGGCTTTTCGCGGCCAGTTCCAGCAGCTTCATGGTGACATTCACGCCCACGCTCATGTTCGGCGCGAACATGATGGCCGTCTTTTCGGCGGCGGCGGCAATGGCGGCCTTGCCCGCGTCATCGAAACCGGTGGTGCCGATGATCATCTTGATGCCATGCTCGGCGCAATACGCCAGGTGCTGCAAAGTGCCTTCGGGGCGCGTGAAGTCGATCAGGTAATCGGCATTGGCCAGGCCGGTGGCAAGGTCCGACGCGATCAGCACGCCGGCAGGCTTGCCGAGAAAGGCGGCGGCATCCTGGCCGACGGACGGCGAGCCGGCGCGGTCGAGGGCGCCGGCCAGCACGGCGTCGGGTGCGTTGCTGACCGCTTCGATCAGGATATGGCCCATGCGGCCGCTGGCGCCAGCGATGGCAATTTTCAGTTCAGTCATTTTATTCTCTTACAACAACTTATTTGGTGGGTTCGGCGGCAGGCGTCGGTGCTGGCTCGGCGGCAGGCGCCGTTGCTGGTGCTGGTGCAACGTCAGGCTTGCTCACAGGAATGGCAGGAGCGGCATCGGCCGGTACCGGCACGGCGCTTGGCGCCACGGGCGATGGCACGACGGCGGCAGGCACGTCAGCCTTGGCGACCTTGGCGAATGGCGACGGACCGGCGATGCGGTCGATATACTCTTTCTCCGTCGGCAAGTTGCCGCCTTCGAAACGTTCAACCTTGCCATCCTTGCCGAAGTACACGACCACGCGGCTGCTGGTGGTTTCGCCACTGCCCCGCGCCAGGCGGAATGGATAATCCCAGCGGTCGGCATGGAAGATATCGGTCAGCAGCGAAGTGCCGAGGACGAAACGCACCTGGTCGCGCGTCATGCCTACTTTCAACTGGGCCAGCATCTCTTCGGAGACAAAGTTGCCTTGTTGAATGTCAGGACGGTAGGGCGAGAAAAACCACATGAATTTTTGCAGCGGCGTAATGGTGGTCGTTTGTGCGCCCTGTTCGGGAACCAGTGCCTTGCCTTCTTTTTGAGCAGCTGCCGGCTTTTCGCCAAGAATGCCACGGTTGGCGCAGCCGGACACGGCCAGCGCGACACAGACCATGCCTGCCACGACTGGTGCTCGAAATGAAATACGGTGCCAGAGAGATGGCAATACAGCCGGGGTTACGCGCATAAATGACCTCAATTGGATGAACAAAACGCCAGGAGTGACCGGCCCGCCAAAAAAAAGCATATTTTGGCACTCCCCGACAAAACGCTATATGATAAAGCACCTGACCCACATACGAGCAACAAACATGAGTAACAATCCTAGTGATCTCAAGGCAAGCGGCCTGAAAGCCACCCTGCCACGGCTGAAGATACTCGATATCTTCCAGAGTAGCCCGGTACGCCACCTGACCGCGGAAGACGTCTACAAGATTCTGCTGGCCGACAATATGGATGTCGGCTTGGCAACTGTCTACCGTGTCCTCACGCAATTCGAACAAGCCGGCTTGCTTAACCGCAACCATTTTGAAACCGGCAAGGCGATTTTCGAACTCAACGAAGGCTCCCACCACGACCACCTGGTGTGCCTCGACTGTGGCCGGGTCGAAGAATTCTTCGACGAAGAAATCGAAATCCGCCAGCAAAAAGTGGCCGAAGAGCGCGGCTTCAAGATCGCCGAACACGCCCTGGCCATCTACGGCAACTGCACCAAGACAGCTTGCCCGCACAAAACAGCCTGACCCACGCCGGCCGTTCCCGCAAGGGGCCGGCCGGCGCAGCATTGAACCGCATCAATGATGGCTGAGCGCGCTCGACAGCAGCTTGGCCGTGATGTCGACGATCGGAATGACGCGCTCGTAAGCCATGCGCGTCGGTCCGATCACTCCCAGCGTTCCCACGATCTTGCCGTTGACTTCATACGGCGCCGTCACCACGCTCATCTCATCCATCGGCACCAGGTTCGATTCGCCGCCGATGAAAATCTGCACGCCCGTCGCCTTGCTCGACACGTCGAGCAGCTGCATCAAGCCCGTCTTTTGCTCGAACATGTCGAACATCTGGCGCAGCGAATGCATATTCGATGACAGATCGCTCACGCTGAGCAAGTTGCGCTCGCCGGAAATGACCATGTCGTCGCTATGGTCGGCCATCGCTTCGCTGCCCGCCTCCACGGCCGCCTGCATCAAACTGCCCATGTCGTCGCGCAACTGGCGCAGCTCGCCTTGCAGGCGCACGCGCACGGCGTCGAACGACAGGCCGCCATAATTCTGGTTGATGTAATTAGCCGATTGCACCAGTTGCGCCGGCGTATAGTCGGCCTCCGTCAGCAATAAACGGTTCTGCACATCGCCGCCGGGCGCGACGATGACGAGCAGGATGCGCTTTTCGGACAGGCGCAGGAATTCGATTTGCTGGAACACGGATTCGCGGCGCGGGCTGAGCACGACGCCGGCGAACTGCGACAGCGACGACAGCATCTGCGCCGCGTTGGCGATGGTTTTTTGCGGCTGCGGCGTCTGCAGGCGCATGCGCGACTCCACCAGGTGCTCGTCCAGGTGCCGGACGGTCAGCAAGGTGTCGACAAAGATGCGGTAGCCACGCGGCGTGGGGATGCGTCCGGCCGAAGTATGCGGACTGGACACATAACCGAGCTCTTCCAGGTCGGCCATGATGTTGCGGATCGTGGCCGGCGACAGGTCGAGGCCGGAAATTTTCGACAAGGCGCGCGAACCGACCGGCAGGCCGTCGGCGATATATCGCTCGACCAGGGCTTTCAGCAGTGTTTGGGCACGTGTATCGAGTTGCATGGTGTCTTAGGTAAGCAAATATTCTTTAAACAAGCATATTGTTAAGCAAGCGGCAACGAAAGCGGCCGAACGTGCATCAACAGCGCCTATTATGCACGTTCGCCCGTCCGACGGCGATCAATCTTCCAGCTGCCCCTGCAGCCACAGCAGCAATTCATCAAAGTTGGCGCAGATGGCGTCGGGCTGCACGCCGGCGGCCAGGTGAGCGTCGCTGCCCTTGCGGTTCATCCACACGGCACGCATGCCCGCCCCTTGCGCCCCCGTCACGTCGAAATACAGATCGTCGCCGACATACACGGCCTCATGCGGCGCCACGCCCAGCGCGGCGCAAGCGGCCAGGAAGATGCTGGCGTCAGGCTTGGCGACGCCAAAATCGCTGGCGGCAATCGACACTTTAAAATGCTGCGCCAGGCCGATAATTTCAAGGTCCGCATTGCCATTCGAGATAGAGCCGACCAGCATGCGCTGCCCCATCCAGGCCAGGCCGGGCAAGACATCGTCATACGGCTGCACGCGATGGCGCGCGGCCAGGAACTGCGCGATGGCGCCGTCGACCAGGGCGGGATCTTCGCCGGCGGCCTCGAAGGCGGTCAGCAAGCCCGCGCGGCGCAGCTCGATCAAATTGCCATGGAAATGCGGTTGTTCATTGAGCATGGCCAGACGGTGCTGGCGCAACAGCTCGATGGAAAACTGCTGCGCCACCTTGGGCGCATGCGTGGCCAGCCAGTCGTGCAGCAGGGTTTCGGCGGCGGCAATCACGGGCGCGATGGGCCACAAGGTATCGTCGAGGTCGAAGAGGATGGCCTTGGGCGGCACGGCAGGTTTTACAGGGGCAAGAGACATGGAACTCACTATATAGATGCCGCGTCACGGTGCGCAGCCCGCAGCTATTGTCGCACCGATCGCCGCCGCCGGCATGGCGGCGCCCCCATGAAATGGGGCCGGGCCGGCGCTTCCCGGCGAAAAATTGTTACAGGGTGATACAAGGCAAGATCATCCGGCTTGCCAGATAGACTAAAATAGGCGCCATTCCAATGCGGCGCCAGCGTCCGCGTTGCGCTACCCAACCTAATTCGTTTTGGAGAATGTATGAAAAATTTGTACCTGCGCTCGATGCTGGCGGCGGCTTGCGCCGTCACATTGGCGGCCTGCGGCGGCAGCGGCGGCAATCTGTATCTGAGCGGCCAAGTCGTCAATCTGGCAAAAGATGGCCTGATTCTGCTGAATGACGGCGAACGCCTGCCTGTCACCTCAGGCCAGACTTCCTTTGTTTTCACCAAGCTGGTCAGCACCGATGACCGCTACGATATCACCATCGCGCAACAGCCAAAAGGCGCCGTGTGCACGATTACCAATGGCGCCGGCAAGGCATCGAGCTATACCGTGACCACGGCCCAGGTGATTTGCGTGACCAATACCTACCCGCTGAGCGGCACGATCACGGGCCTGACCGCCGACGGTTTGACCCTGGCCATCGGCAATATCACCACCAGCCCGCTGAAAGGCAGCACCAGCTATACGTTCCCGAATGTCAATGACGGCATCGCCTACAATATTTCCATCGCGACGTATCCAACAGGCCAGACGTGCAGTTTCGTGGGTTCTGCCAGTGCCAACGGCCGCGATGTCGTCGGCACCATGGGCTCAGCCGCCACGACCGGCGCCGCACTGAACTGCACGGCGCAGTAAGCCACGCGATTCGTCACCACTATATTGGATTGGAGAAATACATGAAGTTATCCTGCCTGCGCCTTATCGCCGCGCTGCTGTTGACCCTGGGATTGGCTGCTTGCGGCGGCAAGGCCTCGTATGATGTCGGTGGCACCGTCAGCAATTTGAACACCGAAGGCCTGGTCCTGGTCAATGGCGGCGATCCGCTCCCGATCAAAGCCGGCCAGACCTCGTTTACCTTTGGCAAGCGCATCGACTATGGCACCGACTACAACATCACCGTACAGACCCAGCCAGCCCACATGACTTGCACCGTCAGTGGCGGAACCGGCTCGGCCGGTCACTACGTCAGTATCCAGGCATCGGTTTCCTGTGCGCGAAACGCGTACACGGTAGGCGGCACGGTGACTGGCCTGACAGCCGACGGCCTGGTCCTGATCAACGGCAATGCGCAAACCACGGTGGCCAAAGGCAGCACGACCTTCACTCTGGCGTCGCCTGTTGCCGATGGCGACAAGTATGGCATCAGCGTATTTACCCAGCCTACCGGCTTGAAATGCACCGTGGCACCCAACACGGGCGTCGGTGTGATGGGTGAAGCAAACGTGACCACCGTGCAGATCGCCTGCAATCCAGGCTAAGACTGTGGCGCTGGCAGCCGCGACGCGGCTGCCAGGAAGAGATATCACGAAAATCTATATTTGATATTCGAAAGATAAATTGGAGTTATATGTGGCGATGCAGCATAATGCATCTGTCTCCTCCAACTCTTCCAAGAATTGGATTTAGCCCGCTTTCACCAGCGGGCTTTTTTTTGTCCAAAATTCCTCAGGCGGGTTTATCCAAGCCCGGCTGCAGCATCTGCACGATGCTGGAGAAATCCTGCTGCGCATAGCCGGCTTGCGCATGCATCTGGTACAGCTGGCGCACCAGCCCGCCCAAGGGCGTGGGCGCGTTCGCCGACAGGGCCGACTGCTGCGCCAGACCCAGGTCCTTCAGCATCAGCGCCGTGCCGAAGCCGCCCGTGTAATTGCGCGACGCGGGCGTGCCGTCCATGACGCCGGGCCACGGGTTGTACACTTCCAGGGTCCAGTTGCGCCCCGAACTCTTGGCCATGATGTCGGACAAGACTTTCGGATCGAGGCCATGCGCCACGCCCAGGTTCAGCGCCTCGGCCGTCCCCGCCATCAGTATGCCCAGCAGCATGTTGTTGCAAATCTTCGCCACCTGGCCCGCGCCCGCCTCGCCAGCATGGAAGATGTTCTTACCCATCTTTTCCAGCAGGGGACGCGCCTGCTGCAAGGCCGCCTCGCTGCCGCCGACGATGAAGGTCAGCGTGCCGGCCGCCGCGCCCGCCGTGCCGCCCGAGACGGGCGCATCGATCATGGCAAAACCGCGTTCGCTGGCCGCCTGCGCCACTTGCCGCGCCACGTCGGCGGCGATGGTGCTGCAGTCGATGAACAGGGCACCGGGCTTGGCCGAATCGAGCACGCCGCCTGCCGCCAGGTACAGTTCCTGCACGTGCTTGTTGGCTGGCAGCATGGTGATGACGGCGTCCGCCGTCTGCACGGCCGCGCTGGCGGACGCGGCTGCCGTGGCGCCCGCCTCGACCAGCGACGCCACAGCCGCCGGCGCCAGGTCGAACACGGACACGTGGAAGCCGGCGGCCACCAGGTTGCGGGCCATTGGCGCGCCCATGTTGCCCAGGCCGATAAAAGCGATATGTTGCATATGTGTCTCCTGTTGTTCTTTTAATGCAGGTCGCGCAAAGGATGGCTATCCCATGGCGCCGTGAAATATTCATTGAGATACGTCTCGCTGACCTCGGCCAGGCTGGCCGGCTGCCACTGCGGCGCGTTGTCCTTGTCGATCAGCAAGGCACGCACGCCTTCGCTGAAGTCTGCATGGGCGCAACATTGGACGGCGACAATGAGTTCCAGCTGGAACACTTGCGCCAGGCTCAGATGGCGCGTGCGCTCGCGCATGGCCCACACCAGCGCGGCCGAAGTGGGCGCGCCCTTGTCCAGCGAGTGGGCCGCCTTTTGCAACCAGACCGAATCGCCGTCATACGCGGCAATGGCGGCCACCACTTCGGGCAAGGTGGGCGCTTGCGTCAGCGCGGCGATGGCGTCGAAGTTAGCGCGCACTTCGGACACGGGCAGCATGGAGGATGGCGCCGAGAAGCCGCGCAGCAGGCGGTCCAGCTGCTCGCTGTTCGCTTGCGGACTGGCTTGCCATTGCGCCAGCGTCAGCGCGTCGAGCACCATGTTTCGCTCTTCCTGGCGCAGGAAATAGTCGCCCAGGCCCGCGAACAGGGCGTCGGCCCCGTTCAAGGGCGCGCCCGTCAAACCCAGGAACAGACCGCTGCGCCCCGGCATGCGGCCCAGAAACCAGCTGCCGCCCACGTCGGGGAACAGGCCGATGGTGATTTCCGGCATGGCGATACGCGTGCTTTCCGTCACGACCCGGTGGCTGGCACCGGCCATCAGGCCCAGGCCGCCGCCCATGACGATGCCGCCGCCCCACACCAGCAGCGGTTTCGCATACGTATGGATGCGGTGGTCGAGCCGGTATTCCTCGGCAAAGAAGGCCAGCGCCTGCGGGTTCGGCACGACACCAGGCTGTTCCACCACGGCCGAACGCAGGCTGCGCACGTCGCCGCCCGCGCAAAAGGCCTTGTCGGTCGACGACTGCAGCACCACGCAGGCGACGGCGTCGTCAGCGGCCCAGCGCACGAGAGCGCCGTCGATGGCGCGTATCATGTCCAGGGTCAGCGCGTGCAGGGATTTGGGCGCGTCGAGGGTGATGACGCCCAGCTTCATGCCGCCAGGACAGTCGCGCTCCTCGATTTTCACGGTTTCAAGCAAAGTCTCAACCATTCTTCCACTCCGCCGGACGTTTTTCCAGGAACGCCTGCACGCCCTCTTTCTGGTCTTGCGTATCGAACAGGCCCAGGAACAGGGTGCGTTCATCGGGCAGGGAATCGACGAGCGGACGGCTGCGCGCGCCCTGGATCAGGGTCTTGCATGCCGTCACGCTGCTCGGGCTCTGGCGCGCCACCTTGGCGGCCAGGGCCAACGCCGTGGCGGCAGCCTTGCCGGTTGGAACAACTTCCTCGACGAGGCCGATGGCCAGGGCCTTGGCCGCATCGACTCTCTCGCCGCACAAAATCATGCGCTTGGCCCAGCCTTCGCCCACCAGCCACGGCAAGTGCTGCGTGCCGCCCGCGCATGGCAGCAAGCCGACCGAGGCTTCCGGCAAGGCCATCTGCGCGTGTTCCTCGGCGATGCGGATGTCGCACGCGAGCGCGCATTCAAGACCGCCGCCCATGGCATAGCCATTGATGGCGGCGATGCTGACGCCGCGAAACGCGGACAATGCCTCGAACGCCTCGCCAAACGCGGCGGCCATGGCGAATGCCGTGTCCTTGTTACCGTCGGCAAATACGTTCAGATCGGCGCCGGCCGAGAAGAACTTGGCGCCGCCGCCCGTGATCACGAGAGCGTACACGTCGGCGTCCGCATTCAGGTCGGCCACCAGTTCCTTCAGGGCGTTCAGGCTGGCCAGGGTCCACGTATGGGCGGGCGGGTTGTCGAGGGTCACCAGGGCCGTGTGGCCACGGCGTTCCAGCAGTAAATTTGTATACACTTTGCTCATCGTAAGGTCTCCGTGGCGCCGTCTTTCAAAATCGCTCGCGCGACGATCAGGCGCATGATTTCATTCGTCCCTTCCAGGATCTGGTGCACGCGCGTGTCGCGCACGTGGCGCTCGAGCGGGTACTCGCGGATGTAGCCGTAGCCGCCGTGCAACTGCAGCGCATCGTTGGCCACATTGAAACCCACGTCCGTGGCGAAACGCTTTGCCATGGCGCAATATGCCGTGGCGTCCGGGCTTTCCTGGTCGAGTTTCCAGGCCGCCAGGCGCACCATCTGGCGCGCCGCCACCAGTTCCGTCAGCATGTCGGCCAGCTTGAATTGCAGGGCCTGGAACTGGGCCAGCTCGCGGCCGAACTGCGTGCGCTCCTTCATGTACGTTTGCGCGCGCGTGAGGGCCGCCTGCGCCGTGCCCACCGAGCACACGGCGATATTGATGCGCCCGCCATCGATGCCCTTCATGGCGATGGCAAAGCCTTCGCCTTCCGCACCCAGCAAGTTACCGACAGGCACTTTCACCTGGTCGAAGCTAATGATGCGCGTGGGCTGGCTGTTCCAGCCCATCTTTTCTTCTTTCTTGCCATACACGATGCCGGGCAAATTCGCCGGCACGGCAAAGGCGGAAATGCCGGCCGCGCCCTCGCCGCCCGTGCGCGCCATGACGATCAGCATGTCCGTCTGGCCCGCGCCCGAGATAAACGCTTTCGTACCGTCCAGCACATAAAAGTCGCCCTCCTTGACGGCTTTCGTGCGCAAGGACGCCGCATCCGATCCTGACTGCGGTTCCGTCAGGCAATAGCTGGCCAGCTTCTGGCCGGCGGCCAGGGCCGGCCCCCACTCGTCGCACAGGGCTTCCTGGCCCCAGCGCGACAGCATCCAGGTGGCCATGTTGTGGATCGTGATGTAGGCCGTGGTCGAAGTGCAGCCGCCGGCCAGCTCTTCAAACACGATGGCCGCATCCTGGCGGGACAGGCCCAGGCCGCCCCAGCGCTGCGGCGTGTACAGGCCGCAAAAGCCCATCTCGCCCGCCTTGGCGATGGTTTCCACGGGGAAGATCGATTCCGCATCCCAATGCGCCGCGTGCGGCGTCAGTTCGCCTTCGGCAAACGCACGCGCCGCCTGCTGGAACTCACGCTGCTCGTCGCTCAATTCAAAGTCCATGGCAGCTCCTTACTTGAGGCTGATGGTGGTGTTGACCTTGCCCACCGAGGCCGCATCCGTGAACCAGCGCTGGGTAATCGTCTGCGTCTGCGTGTAGAACAGCACGACCTGCTTGCCGAACGGGCCCAGGTCGCCCAGCTTGGAGCCGCGCGAGCCCGTAAAGCTGAACAGGGGAACGGGCACGGGAATGGGCACGTTGATGCCGACCTGGCCCACGTCGATTTCTTCCTGGAAATAGCGCGCGGCCGCGCCGCTCTGCGTGAACAGGGCCGTGCCGTTGCCGTTCGGATTCGCATTCACCAGTTCAATGGCTTCGTCCAGGGTATCGACTTCGACGACGATCAGGACGGGACCAAAGATTTCCTGGTCATACACGACCATGCCGGGTTTTACGCCGGACAAGATCGTCGGGCCGACGAAGTTGCCGTTCGGATAGCCATCGACCTTCACGTCGCGGCCATCGAGCGTCAGCACGGCGCCCTGCTCCACGCCCTTGGCGATCAGGCCAAACACGCGTTCTTTCGCCGCGCACGAGATCACGGGGCCCAGGTCCGGATTATCCTTGCCCGCGCCCACCGTCAGGGTTTGCGCCTTGGCGGCCAGTTCCGGCAGCCACTCGCGCGCCTCGCCCACCAGCACGGCGACGGACGCCGCCATGCAGCGCTGGCCGGCCGCGCCGAAACCGGCGCCCAGCAACTGGTTCAGGGTCTGTTCTTTATTGGCGTCCGGCAAGACGACGGCGTGGTTCTTGGCGCCCATCATGCATTGCGCGCGCTTGCCGTTCAGGCTGGCGCGCTGGTACACATGCGTGCCCACCTTGCTGGAGCCGACAAACGAGATCGCCTTGATGTCCGGATGGTCGCACAGGGCGTTGACCACGTCTTCGCCGCCGTGGATGACGTTCAACACGCCAGCCGGGATGCCCGCCTGCAAGGCCAGGCGCACGAGTTTTTCCGTCACGAGCGGGTCTTGCTCCGATGGTTTCAACACGAAGGTATTGCCGCAGGCAATCGCCATCGGGAACATCCACAGGGGGATCATGGCGGGGAAATTGAATGGGGTAATGCCGGCGCACACGCCCAGCGGCTGCATCACGCTGTAGGTGTCGACGCCGCCGGCCACGTTTTGCGCGTATTCGCCCATTTGCAGGGTGCCGATATTGGCCGCATGTTCCACCACTTCCAGGCCGCGGAAGACGTCGCCTTCCGCGTCCAGCAAAGTCTTGCCCTGTTCCATCGTCAGGGTGGCGGCCAGGTCGGCCATGTTTTCGCGGATCAGCTGCTGCAATTTCAGGAAAATGCGCGCGCGGGCGCCGATCGGCGTCTTGCGCCAGGTTTTGAAGGCGCGCTGGGCCGAGGCGATGGCCGCGTTGACTTCATCGGGCGTGGCGAACGGTACCTTGGCCAGGACTTCCTGCGTGGCGGGGTTGACGACGTCGCGCCAGACGGTGGTGCGGGATTCAACCCATTCGCCGTTGATCAAGAGGGGAACGGTCGGAATTGTGTTTTGCGTGGTCACTCGGAGTCTCCTGGTTGGTATAGGTCTGTTTGCATTATTCGCACAATCCCCAACGCAAACAAGGCGTGAAAATGCGAGATAATGCAAAGACGAATCTGTTAATCTGCAAAGATTGTAAATTTGCAGATTCCACAAACGGGGAAGAGGAAACGCGATGGCAAAGGTTTTCATGGGCGTGCGCCTGCAGCGGCTGCGCGAGGAGCGGCGCATGACCCAGGTGGCGCTGGCCAAGGCCCTGGGCATCTCGCCCAGCTACCTGAACCAGATGGAGCGCAACCAGCGCCCGCTGACGGTGCCGATCCTGCTGCGCATCGGCACGGTGCTGGGCGTTGACCCGCAAATCTTTTCCGAACACGACAGCGCCAGCCTGGTGGCGGACGTGCGCGACGTGTTCGGCGAATTGCCCGACGCGCCGCCCACCTCGATGGCGGAATTGAAAATGCTGGTGGAAAACATGCCGGAACTGGCGCGCTCGATTTTGCTCTTGCAGCGGCGCTACCGCGTGATGGCGGAACGGGCCGATACGCTGGCCGCGCGCCTCGACGACGGCAGCCGCGGCGCCAGCTCGGCCGCGCCCTCCACGGACGAGGAAGTGCGCGAATACCTGAACCGGCGGCAAAACTATATCGATGAGCTGGACCGGGCGGCCGAACGGGTGGCAGGCGAACTCGATCCCTCCCTGCGCACGCTCGACGCGCTGCAAGGCCGGCTGCTGGAGCGCCACGGCATCCAGGTGCGCTTGTCCGATGGCGACGCGGGCATGGTGCGCAAGCACCGCTACGATGCGCAACAACACATCCTGTTTTTGCCCGACACCCTGACGGGCGGCCAGCGCGCCTTCCAGATGGCGGCGCAAATCAGCCTGCTCGAGCACAGCGACCTGATCGACGCGCTCGTGCTGGCGGCGGGGCTCTCGGGCGCGGCCGCGCAGACGGGCGCGCGCCTGGCGTTTTCCAATTATTTCGCCGGCGCCCTCTTGATGCCGTACCAGCGTTTTTTACAGGCGGCGGAAACGCGCGCCTACGATATCGAGCGCCTGGCGCACCAGTTCGGCGTGGGCTTCGAGGCCGTGTGCCACCGTTTGAGCACCATGCAGCGCCCCGAGGCGGCGGGGCTGCCGTTTTTCTTCGTGCGCGTCGACCGCGCGGGCAATGTCTCGAAGCGCCAGTCGGCCACGGATTTTCACTTTTCACGGGTGGGCGGCACGTGTCCGTTGTGGATCGTCTACGACGCCTTCAGCCATCCGGGCCAGGTGCTGACGCAAGTGGCCAGCATGCCCGACGGCTGCACGTATTTATGGATCGCGCGCCAGGTCAGCACGGCCTCGCCAGGCTTCCGTGCGCCCGGCAAGACGTTTGCCGTGGCGCTGGGCTGCGACATCTCGCAGGCACATCGCTTGATTTATTCGAAGGGACTCGATTTGCACGACCCTTCCAGCGCCACGCCGATCGGCACGGGCTGCAAGGTGTGCGAGCGCCAAAGCTGCCCGCAGCGGGCGTTTCCGTCGCTGCTGGCCCCGCCACCGGCATCGGCCTGATTTACTCGACGACGCTTGCCCGCAACGCGTCGAATTCGCGCGCAAATTCCGCGCGCCAGTCGCGCCGCGTGGACTCGTCTATCCAGGCCGCGTCCAGGCCATTCAACATGAAGCCGCGCATGTCGTCGAGACCGAAGCCGAATTCGCGCATCATCATCCAGGCGCCCGTCGGCGTCACGTGGTGCAGGGTCGGATCGTCCGTGTTCGGATGCAGTTTCAGGCCCAGCTTGGCCATGGCGCGGATCGGGTGATCGAGCGCCCAGCGCTCGGGCGCCAGTGTGCGCAGATAATACGAATTGGTGGGCACGACGGTGAACACCAGGCCCCGTTCCACGCAGCGCTGCGCCAGCTCCGGGTTGTCGACGATCGTGTAGCCGTGGTCGACCCGGTCCACCTGCAATTCGTCTATCGCCGTCGCCACATTCATCCACGGCATGCCGAATTCGCCCGCATGCGCCGTGCACTTGAAGCCGGCGGCGCGCGCGGCGCGGTAGGCTTCGATGAACAGTTCCGGCGGACGGTCGTTTTCGCGGTAGTCGATGCCGATGCCGATCACTTCCGGCGCGCGGTAGGCCTTCATCCACTCCACCATCTGCACGGCTTCGGCGGGAGCCGCTTCACGGTCGATGCTGGGGATCAAGCGGCCGATCACGCCAAAATCCCTTTGCGCATCGCGGATGGCGGCCACGATGGCGTCTTGCGCCGACTCGTAGCGGATGCCCGACACGCGCACGGTGCCGGTCGGGTTCCAGAAGAATTCCGCATAGCGCACCCCGTGGCCATGCACGTCTTCCAGATATTCGTAGGCGAGGCAATACAGGTCCGTCGGCGAGACGATCAGGTGCGCATCGAGCGCGCGCAGCACGCGCAGCACGCCGACGGGCTTGTCGCCGCGTGTATAAAACGCGTCGATTTCCTCGGGGGTGACGACATTGCCCGTCTTGGCGGCCAGCGCGCGGAAAGTGGCTTGCCGCACCGTGCCGAACAGGTGGCAATGCAGCTCCACCTTCGGCATGGCGCGTAAAAACTGTTCGATGCTCAGGGGTGAATTAGACATGAAGCTCGTTTCGTAGTGAAGTAGGTCAGACGAGAATGGCGGCCAGGCGGCGCATCAGGCGCTCGATGGCGGCCGGGCCATCGGCCAGCATCGCCACCTGCGTGTTGATGACGGCGCGGCGCGGCACGCGGAATTCGCACACCGTCATGCCGCGCGTCAGTTCGCCCGTCAATTCGATGGCCACGTGAGCCGGCTGGAACTGGAACAGCTGGGGCGCTTCCAGATACAGGGCCACCACCGGGTCGTACATGGGCATGGGAACGGAACCGTCGCTGCTCCGGATGCGCACATACGCTTCCAGGTAGCCGGCCAGACGTAGTGCGCGCGGCGTGCCGAGGGCGCGCAGGCGTTCCACTTCCGCATTCGTCACCAAGAGCTGGCGGCACAGGTTCAGACCGAACATGCGCAGCGGAATGCCGGATTTGAACACCTGGGCGGCCGCTTCCGGGTCCGCATAAATATTGAATTCGGCCGCCGCCGTATGGTTGCCCTGGTCGGTCGAGCCGCCCATCAGGATGATCTCGACGATCTTGCCCGCGATATCGGGCGCCTTGGCCAGCGCGGTTGCGATATTGGTCATCGGTGCGATCGCCATGATGGTGATCTGGCCGGGATGCTTGCGCACGGCGGCGATCAGCGCGTCGACGGCGTGGCCGGCAGCATCACTGGCCGCACCGGGCGGCAGGATGTCGCCCGTGGTCGGCATGCCGCTGTCGCCCAGGATGCGCTGCGCCGTCTCGATGACGCCGGCCAGCGGTTCTTCGCAGCCGCGGTAGATCGGCACCGTCAAGCCGTCATGGGCCTTGATGCGCAAGGCGTTATCGTAAGTGATGGCGACGGGTGCATTGCCCGCCACCACGCTCACGCCCAGCCACTCGATGTCGGGATTGCTGCCCAAGAGCAGCATCGTCAGCCAGTCGTCGAAACCGGGATCGGTGTCGAGCCAGATCTTTTTCAAGGCTTGGGTCATGATGGTCTCAGGTTAAAAATCAGGCAGCCAGCCACAGGGCGCTGTCGGAGGGCAGTACGAAGGAGACGGCCGTGCCTTCGCGCCATGCGGCGCCGCCGGCCGCGCAAATACCCTTGACCTGGCCCAGCGGCGTTTGCAGCAGATATTCGACGGTGTCGCCCAGGAAGCCGCGCGCCAGCACGGTGCCAGGGTACTGACCTGCCGCGTCGTCGGCGGCGCAGACGCGCACCTTGTCCGGACGCCAGCCCAGCACCGTGGTGCCGGCAGCGACGGGGGACGTGTACGGCAGGCTGGCGCCGGCGTGGTGCAGCGCGCCGTCGCGGTAGTCGAACAGGTTTTCGAAACCCATGAAGTTGGCGACGAAGCGCGTCGACGGCGTATTGAACACGGCTTCCGGCGCGGCCAGCTGCTCGATGCGCCCGCCGTTCATGACGACGATGCGGTCGGACAGGGCCAGCGCTTCTTCCTGGTCATGCGTCACGTACAGCATGGTGATGCCCAGGTCGCGCTGGATGCGGCGCAGCTCGGCGCGCATCTGCACGCGCAGCTTGGCGTCCAGGTTCGACAGCGGTTCATCGAGCAGCAGCAGGGCCGGTTCGACGACGATGGCGCGCGCCAGCGCCACGCGCTGCTGCTGGCCGCCGGACATCTGCGCCGGCAGGCGCGTTTCAAACCCCGTCAGCCCGACGGCGGCGATCACGGCTTCCACTTTCGTTTTCAGCAGCGCCGGCGCCACCTTGCGCAGGCGCAGGCCGAAGGCGATGTTGTCGTACACGTTCAGGTGCGGGAACAGCGCGTACGACTGGAAGACCATGCCGATATTGCGCTTGTTCGGCGCCAGCTTGCCGATTTCGCGGCCGTCGAGCACGATGCGGCCCGACTGCAGCGGCATCAGGCCGGCAATGGCGCGCATGGTGGTGGTCTTGCCGCAGCCGCTGGGGCCCAGCAGGGAAATCAGCTCGCCCTGCTCGACGTGCAAGTCCAAGTCTTTCACGGACGTCGTGTTCTTGGCGTAGCCGAGGTTCAGCTTGTGCAGTTCCAGATAACTCATCGTGTGTTGCCTCTTACATGTATTTAGAAATGCCCAGCACCTTTTCGGTCACCATCACGAAGGCCATGGTGAACAAGACCAGCAAGGTCGACAGGGCAGCGATCGACGGATCGAAACTGTTTTCCATATGGCCCAGCATCTCGATGGGCAAGGTGCTGATGCCGGGACCCGTGAGGAACAGCGAGACGGGCACCTGGTTGAACGAGGTGACGAAGGCGAGGAAGAAGGCGGCGATCACGGCGTTGCGGATATTCGGCAGCACGATCATGAAAAACGCGCGCAGGCGCGACGCGCCCAGCGTGATGGCCGCATCCTCGATATCCACGCGCAGGTTGACCAGGCTGGCATACACGACACGCACCGAGTACGGAATCAGCAGCGCGATATGGCCGATCAAGAGGCCCACGTACACGGGCGCATTGATCGTCAGCACCAGGTGGTGCAGCAAGCCCAAACCGACGAGGATGGCGGGAATGATCAGCGGCGATGTCAGGATTTGCCGGATGGCGCCGATACCGGGCGGCGGCATGCGCGAAAACGCATACGCGACGGGGATGCCCAGCAACAGCGCGATGACGGTGGCGATCAGGCCGATTTCCAGGCTGGTCTGGAAGGCGCGGCGGAACTCGGGCGCAGCCCACACTTCGAGGATCCAGCGCAGCGAATACGATTCGGGCGGGAAGGCCAAGGTTTCGCCGCCGGAAAAGCCGGCCAGCACGACGATGGCGAAGGGTCCCAGCAGGAACAAAAACACCAGCCATAAAACGGCACGTGAAAACAGGCTTTCTTTCATACGGAACTCCGGCTCGAGGAAATACGTTTAAGGCCGGCATTCACCAGCAGGGTCATGCAGACGAGGATGACGGCGATCACATTCGCGGCGCCGAAATCGCTCTCCACGCTGACCTTCTGGTACAGCAGCGTTTCCAGCATCAGCACCTTGGTGCCGCCCAAGAGGGCCGGCGTCACGTAGGCCGTCACGCAGCCCGTAAACACCAGCGTGCCGCCGACCACCAGGCCTTCCTGCGTCAGCGGCAGGGTGACCTTGCAGAATACTTGCCATGGATTCGCGCCCAAAGTCGCTGCGGCAGGTTCCACGTCGCGCGGCAGGTTTTCCAGCGCGCCCGCCAGCGACATCAGCATCAAGGGCAGCAGCAATTGCAGCAGGCCGACAAAGACGGCGAACTCGCTGAACAGCAAACGCAGCGGCTCGTCCGTGAAACCCATGTTGACGAGCGCCGCGTTGAGGGCGCCATTACGGCCCAGCAGCACGATCCACGCATAGGTACGCGCGATCGGCGAGACCATCAGCGGCAGAATCATCATGCCGACCACCAGCCCGCGCCACTTCGGCGACACGCGCGCCACGGCTTGCGCGGCCGGATAGCCGAGGATGATGGACGCCAGGGTCACCAGCGCGGCGATGCGCAGGGTGCGCCAGAAGATGGTGCGGTTGAATTCCTGCGAGAAGAATGCAACGAAGCGCTCAACACCCCACTGCATGCCGTCGCCGACGCGGAAGGCGTCGACCAGCAAGGCCAGCACGGGCAGCAGGAAGCAGACGACGATAAAGATCAGCGCCGGCAGGACCAGCAGCAGTCCCAGGCGCTTTTTTGGATCAGCAAACATGGTGTTTTCTCCTCGTCACCACTATTTGCTCATGGCCTTGTTCCACTGCGTCATCCAGTTGCTGCGCTGTTTGATGATGGTTTCCGGCTTGACGAACTTCAGCGAGCTGATTTGATCGGCGCCATAGGTATTGAATTGCGCGGCCGCCACCGACAGGCGCACGTCCTTGTTGACGGGCGAGTCGACCAGATTGGTCGCCAGCTGCGTCTGCACTTCCTTGGACAGCCAGAAATCCATCAGCTGGTAGGCCAGGTCCGCATTCTTTGACCCGGCAACGATGCCCATCACGTTCATGCCGGCCGCCTGGCCTTCGGCCGGGATGCTCCATTTCAGGGGCAGGCCCGTCTTGAGCATTTGCGACCAGGTAAAGCGCGCCACGGGCGCGGCCCAGATTTCATCCTGCGCAAACAGGGCGGCCAGCTGCGCGCTGTTTTTCGAGAACGTGACGACGTTGCCCTTCATGCCGACGATCTTCGCAAAGCCCGTGGCATAGTCGTCCGTCTTGCCGCCCCAGGCCGCGTCGGCCATGCGCAGCATCAAGGGGCCCTGCGTGGTGCTCACGTCGGGGAAGGCCACGCGGCCCTTCAGTTCGGGGCGCCACAGGTCCTTCCAGGACGTCAGCGGGGCAACCTTGTCGCTGCGGTACACCAGGCCGACCGAATACAGGGTGTAGCCGACGGCAAAGTTGCCGCCGATAGGGTTTTTCGCCACGTCGTACAGGGCTTTGTAATTGCTCAGCTTGGAATAATCCATGGGCTGGATCACGCCCTTTTGCGCCGCTTCCAGCATGCCGGAATCGGACAGCAGCACCAGGTCGATCACCGGGTTCTTGGCGTGCACCACCAGCTTGGCGATGCGATCCGCATTATTCCCCGTTTCCACCTTGATATCGCAACCGCATTTGGCCTTGAACGGCTCGTACACATACTTCATGAACAAGGGCTGGGCAATCGGATAGGCCGAAATGACCAGCTCGCGTTTTTCCGCGTGGGCGGCGTTGGCCAGCAAGCCTAGGCTCAACGCCAACATGAGGTGCTTTTTCAAGATGCTTCCTTTCAGGGGACGGCGCTGCGGGACAGCGCCTGTAAAGATGGATCAGTGTCAGAAATAATGTCGCATGCCAACGATCAGCACGCTTTGCGTCTTGCCGCCCGAGGCGCCGAAGCCGAACACGCGGGCGAACGTCGCATCGCCGGCCGCTTTCTGGTAGCTCCAGGTGATGGCGACATCGGTGCGCTTGGACAGGAAGTAATCGGCCTGGAAGTTAACCTGATGCCATTTCGGCGTCTTGTTGATCACGTCATATTTACCAGTCGTATAGAAATACGACGCGCCCAGGTTCAACGCTTCCGTCAGCTTGTGGTTCACGTTCAAGTCCACGTTCTGCAGGGTCAGATTGCTTTGATCCAGGTAGTGGTAGCGCACATTGGTGTACAAGGCGCCAAACTTGGTCTTGCCCACATTATAAAAGCCTCCCGTGCCGGCGATGGCCTGGCTGTCCACGCCGGCGCCCTTGACGGCGCTCTTGTTGAAGATCAACAGGGAACTGGCATAGTCATTGCCGATGGCGCCATTCGGCGCATCGGGGCTGTTCGGGCGATCCATCTTGGTGTAGGCGACGGCCCAGCTGAAGGCATCGACCTTGTAGCCGGCGCCCATGCTGTAGACGCGGTTGCGGTTCGAATCTTCCGGGTTCTCGCTGAAACCATACAAGCCCGTGAACGACAGGTTGCTGATATTCGGGCTGACATACTTGACGGCGTTTTGCACGCGCAGGTTGTTGTAGCCATTGTCGTTGTCGCCGATGTGCACGCCGTTACTGGCGATGACCACGGGACCCAGCAGATCCTTGACGGCTTCGTACTGGCGGCCCAGGGTCAAGGTGCCCTTGTCGTTGCTGGACAAACCCACATACGACTGGCGGCCGAACAGACGGCCGCTTTGCGAAGCCGTGCCCGTCATCACGTTAAAACCGTTTTCCAGCACGAAGATCGCCTTGGTGCCGTCGCCCAGGTCTTCCTGGCCGCGGAAACCGATGCGGGGATTCTGATTCGTGCCGCTCAGCGCATGCGTGCGGCTGCCTTTGCCCTCATCCGACACATACCCGATACCGGCCGACAGCAGTCCATACACTTGCACGCTGCTTTGCGCCTGCGCCGCACCCTGCGCCGCCAGCAAGCCACCCACTACCATCGTTCCCGTCATCCATTTGTTCATCGCCGCCACCCTAAAAAGAATAAACCCTGAGTTTTTTTGGAATTATTTTATTGATGCATCCCTTGCATGGCGCGCCGCCGCACGTGCCGGCACCGCATTCCAGGCGCTTCTCCCGAATATTGTTGCTTTCAAGACAAGTAAGGACCAGTCCAGAATATGGTAAATTGCGGGATAAGAAAATTTGTTTATTTTTATAAATCCATTACTTTTTCTAATAAGCAACGCCCATGCATGAACTGAGCAAGAAAATTTCCTTACGACATTTACAAGCGTTTTCCACCCTAGCCCGGGTAAACAGCTTCAGCAAGGCTGCACAGGAATTGTGCGTGACCCAGCCGGCCCTCAGCGCGTCGATCAAGCTGCTGGAAAATCAATTGGGAAAAAAGTTGTTTAACCGCACAACCCACCAGCTGGAATTGACGCGCGAAGGCAAGCTGGCGCTCGAATACGCCACGCATTTATTGAATACGGCCAGCAACACCTTTGCCGATATCCAGCGCGCCATCGGCAGCGGCCGGCATCGCATCCGCATCGGCGCCATCCCCTCGGCCATGGCGATGACGGCCGTGGTGGTGGCGCGCTACTGCGAGCAGCATGGAGATGAAGTGGAAATCGTCCTGTCGGACATGCCCAACGACGGCTTGCTGCATGCGCTGCATTCGGGCCAGCTGGACTTTTGCGTGGGCATCGAGGTGCCCGGTTCCGTGTCGCTGGAAAGCGTGGGCCTGTTCGAAGACGAGCTGGTCTTGGTGACGGCGGGACGCCATGCGCTGGCGCCGCTGAAGGAAGTGCGCTGGGAGCAGCTGGCGGGCCAGGAAATCGTCGTGTTTACCAAGGGCAGCATCTGGGAGTTCGCCTCGAGCGCCCTGCGCCAGCATGGCCTGAGCCCGTCGAGCCTGTACCAGATGATCCACAGCGAATCGCTGTATGGCGTGGTGCGCGCGGGCATCGCCGTGGGCATCATGCCCAGCCTGTACACGACCTTCCTCAACGACGAGGACCTGCATGTGGCACCGCTGCGCCAGCCCACGTGCAAGCGCAAGATCGCCCTGATGCGGCGCAATGAAATCAGCCGCAACCACCATGTGGACGACTGTTTTTCAGCGTTGCGCCAGGATTTGCAGCAGGTCGACCAGTGGTTTTAAGTTAAAACTCAAGCAGGCGCCTTCAGCAGATTCGCCAAGGCAACATACTGCTCCAGCCCCACGGTTTCCGGACGCAGGGTCGGGTCGATGCCGGCCGCCTTGATCTGCTCTTCCGTAAACATCCCGGCCAGGCAATTGCGGATCACCTTGCGGCGTTGCGAAAACGCCTTCATGACCACGGCTTCCAGCGTGGCCTGGTCGCACGCGAGGCGCTCGGCCACGGGAATCATGCGCACGATGGCCGACTCCACTTTCGGCGGCGGATCGAAGGCCGTCGGCGGCACGATGAACAGCAGCGACATCTTGTAGCGCCATTGCAGCATCACGGACAGGCGGCCATACGCCTTGCTGCCCGGTTCGGCCACCATGCGCTCGACCACTTCCTTTTGCAGCATGAAATGCTGGTCCTGCACCAGCGGCGCGAAGTCCGCCAGGTGGAACAGCAGCGGGCTGGAAATGTTATATGGCAAGTTGCCCACGATGCGCAGCTTCTGGCCGGCCGGCACGGGGATTTGCGCGAAATCGAATTTCAGCGCGTCGCCCGAGTGGATCGTCAGCTTGGCCGGATTGAAGGTCTTTTCCAGGCGCACGATTAGGTCGCGGTCCAGTTCCACCACATGCATCTGTTTCAAATGGCGCAGCAGCTGCTCCGTCATGGCGCCCAGGCCGGGGCCGATCTCGACCATGGCATCGTCCGGCTGCGGCGCGATGGCGGCCGTGATGTCATCGAGGACGAAGCGGTCATGCAGGAAGTTCTGGCCAAAGCGTTTGCGGGCAACGTGTTTCATAATGTGTTTTCTATCAATGCGGTAAAGCCGGCACAGGCCGGCGGGATCGTTGAGCAGGCAGCGTCGGGTTACGCCTTGCGGCTAACCCGACCTACGCTCTGGTCGGGGTGCTGGCGCGCAGCATGTCGAGCGCCGTTTGCAGGGCTTGCTCCATGCTGTGGCAATCGGCCAGGCCCAGTCCTTGCGCGGCCAGGTCCAGCGCCGTGCCATGGTCGACCGAAGTGCGGATCAGCGGCAAGCCCAGGGTGATATTGATGCCGCGCCCGAAGGTCGCGTATTTCAGCACCGGCAAACCCTGGTCGTGGTACATGGCCAGTACGCAGTCGGCGTCCGCCAGATATTTTTGCTGGAACAAGGTGTCGGCCGGGTACGGTCCGCGCGCATCGATGCCGCGCGCTTGCGCCGCGGCAATCGCCGGGGTGATGACATCGATTTCCTCGCGTCCCAGATACCCGCCCTCGCCCGCGTGCGGGTTCAGGCCGGTGACGAGGATGCGCGGCGCGGCGATGCCGAATTTCTGTTGCAAATCAAGCTGAATGATATCCAGCGTGACGGCCAGGCTGTCCATCGTGATGGCAGCGGACACGTCCTTCAATGGCAAATGCGTGGTGGCCAGCGCCACGCGCAGGGTCGGCTCGCCGTGGCCCGGTTCGCCGGCCAGCATCATCACCACTTGCGGCGTGCCGGTTTTTTCTGCCAGGTATTCCGTATGCCCGGAAAAGGCCACGCCCGCGTCGTTGATCGTGCTCTTCTGCAAGGGGGCCGTGACCATGGCGCCAAACCAGCCCGCCTGGACACCCTCCACGGCCGCGTCCAGGGTAGCGAGCACGGAACGCCCGTTTTCCTTGTCCAGCACGCCAGGAATGACATTGTTCACAGTGGGAATATCGATCACGGCCAAGCGGCCGGGACCGAACTGGGGCAAGCCGCTGTTGCGCACGGCTTGCAGCGACAGCGCCGCCAGGCGGATCTCCGGATCGATCAGGCTGGCCGTCAGCGCCAGGAAGGCGGCGTCGCCCAGCAGGATGCAGTTGACTTCATTGCGCATGGCCCAGGCGGCGCGTATCGAGATTTCCGGACCGACACCGGCCGGTTCGCCACAGGTAATGGCGATGGCCGGACGGCGTGCAACAGGCAAGTTACTCATGCGCAATCAGTCAGCAGCATTACTGGTCGTCCGCGCGGAATTCGACGTAAGCACGGTCGCGCACTTCGCGCGCCCAGTTTTCCGTCGCTTCTTCCAGCTTGCGTTCGCGCAAGGCATTGCGTGCGGCAGCGCGTTTCTTCTCTTTCGAGACGTCGTCGCTCTTACGTTCCAGCACTTCGATCAGATGGAAGCCAAAGCTCGATTCGATCGGCTGGCTCACTTCGCCCGGTTTCAGCGCATTCATCGCCGTTTCAAATTCCGGCACGGTGTCGCCCGGATACAGCCAGCCCAGGTCGCCGCCTTTGGCCGCGGAACCGTCGTTCGAGAACAAACGGGCCAGGTCTTCGAACTTGGCGGCCTTGTTGTCGAGACGTTCTTTCAATTCCAGCAGTTTGCGCTTGGCTTCGGCCGCCGACAGGGTTGGCGTCACTTTCAGCAGGATATGGCGGGCATGCGTCTGCTGCACGGCGGCGACGGCTTGTGCCTCGGCAGCGCTGCGGCGGTCCACCAGTTTCAGGATATGGAAGCCCGTGTTGCTCTTGATGATAGGCGTGATCTGGCCAGGCTTCAATTTCAGCAACTGTTCCGTGAACAGGGGCGGCAGGCGGTCGCTCTGGCGCCAGCCGATATCGCCGCCGCTCAGCGCATCGCTGGCGTCGGAATAGGTGGCGGCCATCTTGGCGAAATCGGCGCCCGTGCGCAGCTGGCGGCTGACTTCTTCGGCGCGCGCGCGGCGCGCGGCGATTTGTTCGGGGCTGGAATTTTCCGGAATGCGCACGAGAATTTGCGCCAGGTTCAGCTCCACCTGTTCGCTGGCTGCCGCTTTTTCCGCTTCCAGGAAGTTATCCACTTCGGAATCGGAAATCTGGATCTTGGCGTCGACTTCGTGCTCGCGCAGGCGCTGCATGATGATTTCATCGCGGATTTCTTCGCGGAAGGTCGCAAACGGCGTGCCTTCCTTTTCCATCTGGTTGCGCAGCTCTTGCACCGTCATCTTTTGCTGTTCAGCAATACGGCCTATCGCGCGGTCCAGGGTCAGGTCATCCACGCGCACACCCATTTCCTTGGCCAGCTGCATTTGCGCGCGCTCGACAATCATGCGTTCGAGCAACTGGCGGCGCAGGTCGGCAGGGTCGGGAAGCGGGATATTCTGCGCCTTCATGCGCTGCTCCACGCTCTTGATGCGGGCCGCCACTTCATTGCGCGTGATCACATCGTCATTGACGACAACGGCGATGGAGTCGATGGTCTGGCCACTGCTCGACGCAGGGGGCGTGAAGCCCTTGACTGGCGCTGGGGCAGCGGCAGCGGGCTTGGCCGCAGGCGCTGGCGCAGCCTGTTGCGCCCAGACACTACTGGTCGTGGCGCCGGAAATGGCGCACAACAAAACCGTTGCAATTTTGAGTTGGTGCATACTGGCATTACGCATAATGTGTAGAGCGCTCATGAGTTCAGGTGAATAAAAAAACCGGTTTGTGCCAGCGCCGGGGACACCGGCGGCGGCAACGGTGACTATCTTAACGGAGTGGCTGGCTCAATGTCTGGTAACCAGGGATAGTTTTTGTAAAAGTTTCCAGGCCATTCGCACCCAGGCCCAGGCCACTCGACAAGCCCGTCAATTCCAGCTGGAAGAAGATCGGCGTCGAGACAGTCTTGGTCGTCGTCACGAAACGCTGCGCCCCCATGCGGAACACCCAGCAGTCGCCCTTGTATTCGAGGCCGACCAGGCTTTCCAGCATGCTGCGATCCTTGATGGAGTAACTGATGCGGCCCACGCCATACAGGCGGTCCGTCAACGGCCACTGCGTCGACACTTCCGCATTACGCAGTACGCCACGTTGAAAACGGTTACTGAAATTCAATACTTTCTTGGCACCAGGCTGATATTGCAAGGTGTAGTTGTAGCTCATCAACTGGCGATCGCTGGGATTGTACTGCACCAGACTGTCGACGGTCCAAGTCTCGGACACGCGGCCCGTTGCGGCCAGCAGGATATCGGAACGCGACTGGTTGACGGGCGTCGTCGAATTGAGCTGCACGCGCTGGTCGGCAAAATAGAAACGCTGACCAAAGGTCAGGCGCATGCGCTCCGTGCCGTCCGATTGCAGGAAACGCGATACGACGGCGGCCGTGACCTGGTTGGCGTCGCCGATGCGGTCGCTGCCGACAAAACGGTTTTCCGTGAAGATTTGCGTCAGGTTGAACGTCCCATCGGCCGTATCGAAGTTCGGAAACTGCGACTGGTCGCGGTACGGCGTGTAGACGTAGAACAGGCGCGGCTCCAGGGTTTGCGTGCCGCCCTTGGTGCCAAACAGATTCGTGTCGCGTTCAAACACCAGGCCGCTGTCGACCGAGAAGGTCGGCACGGCGCGCGTAAACGAGGTAGTTTTAAACAGCGCCTTGGTCCGGGCGTCATTGTCGAGCTGATACGCGCTGGCATTGAGCATCAGCTTGGGCGTGATGAAGTAGCCAGGGCGCATGATGGGAAAACTCACCTGCGGCACGGCCACGAGACGCGAGCCTTGCACCTGTGTCGGATGCGCGAAGCGCGTCGCTTCCGCGTCAAAGGTCCAGTCGAAACCGCCCCAGACATCGTATTTGCCAGCATGGAAGTTCACCGCCGGCAAACGGTCATACGGGCGTGGCACGACCACGTTGGGATTGGGATCCTGCAGCACCTGGTAATTCTGCACGCGCGCCGTCAGGCTCCAGTCCTCGGTACGGTAATCGGTGCGCAATTCGCGCAGCAACTGGCGCTCGGTGGCGGTGGCGACGGTTTTCGAAAAATCGTTCGGGTAATTATCGTCCGACGCCTCGCGCAGATCCCAGCTGTAAGTCCAGCCCTTGGCCAGCGCCTGCTCATGCTTGGACTTGATCATGTAGCGGTTGGTCTTGGTCTGCTTGTCGTTCGGCAAAAACTCAAACGACGTTTCACCGCTGTACAAGCCGGCATCCGTCTCGCCCATGTAGCGGCCCGTCGCACCGAGCTGGATGCCGCGCCGCTGGATGTAGCGCGGATACAGAGTCAGGTCGCGGTTCGGCGCGATGTTCACGTAATACGGCATCAGCAGCTCGAAACCGTTCTTCGAGGCAAAGCCCGGCGTGGGCGCCAGCCAGCCCGAGCGGCGCGCACCCGACAGCGAAAACGACATGCCCGGCGTGCCCAGGATCGGCACGTCCTTGAAATAGATGATGGTCTTGCTGCCCGTGCCCACGTCGCGGCCCGTATCGAGGTTCAAGGTGCTCGATTTCAGGTACCAGTCCGGATTCGGCCCTTCGCAGGTACTGTAGGTGCCTTCGATAACATTGGCTTCGTCTGGATTGATGAAGTCGACGCGCTCGGCCTTGCCCTGGCCGCCGCCCACTGCGAAGCGGTAAGTCGGGTTGAGCAGGAAACCCTTGCCGGTCTCCATGTTCAGCTTCAGGACGTCACCCGTGTAGTAATCGCCGAAACGCCACATCTTGATATGGCCCTCGGCGTCGAACTGATCTTCAACTTGTTTGTAACAAGCTGTATCGGCCGTCATTTTTGTGGTTTTTCCGCGCTCAATCACGACATTCTGGTCGAGATTGATCTCTCTTTCCGGTCGACCGTTCATGCTGTTCGCCGTCATGACGGTGGGCGCGTCGGGATCTTCCACATGAACCGGACGCGGTGCTTTCTGGGCGTGGACAGGCACCGTCGTGGCGGCGACGAGCGCGCTGATGGCGAAAGCCCAGCGCTGCGAAGGGGGGGAGGCCGAAAACCAGCTCATGAATTGGAAGGGGCAAGCACCATTGACAGGCGATTTTTTGATTTGAATCCCTTATTATATGGGAATCTGCACCATCAACCCGATTCCACAGGCCGCTTAATGTTATTCTCCCCCAATTCCTCCACCGCGCCGGTCTCCGCCGACGCTCGCCTGACCCTGTTGAAAGCCTGGTTGACCTCGCTTAACCTCGTCGCGCCCGAATCCGCCCGTCCCGCTTCCAGCGATGCCAGCTTCCGCCGCTACTACCGTCTCGATGTGCTGCCAAGCAACACAACATTGCCAGGAAAGACACTGATCGCCATGGATGCGCCGCCTGAGCGCGAAAACGTGCCCGCCTTTGTCAAGGTGGCCGGCTTGCTGAAAGGCGCCGGCGTGTCCGTGCCCGAAATCATCGCGCAAGACCTGGAACAGGGCTTCCTGCTGCTGTCCGACCTGGGCACGACCACGTATCTGGACGCCCTGAACCACGACAACGCCAGCGTGCTGTACGCCGAAGCGCTGGAATCCTTGATGAAAATCCAGCTGGCCAGCGCCCCCGACGTGCTGCCCGAATTCGACCGCGCCTTCATCCTGCGCGAAATGAATCTGTTCCCGGAATGGTTTATCGGCAAGCACCTGGGCGCCACCTTGACGGATGTGCAACAAACCCAGCTGGACAAGGTCTTCGAAGCCATCACGGCGAATATCTTGTCGCAGCAGCAAGTATTCATGCACCGCGACTACCATTCGCGCAATTTGATGCACATCAACGATGGTTCGATCCCCAATCCCGGCATCCTCGACTTCCAGGACGCCGTCTTCGGTCCCGTCACCTACGACATCGCCTCGCTGCTGCGCGACGCGTATATCCAGTGGGACGAGGAACTGGTGCTCGACTGGGTGATCCGCTACTGGCAGCGCGCCAAGCAGCTGGGCTTGCCGGTGAATCCCGACATCGATGCCTTCTACCGCGATTTCGAATTCACGGCCCTGCAGCGCCACCTGAAAATCCTCGGCCTGTTCGCGCGCCTGAACTACCGCGACGGCAAGGATCTGTACATGGGCGACCTGCCGACCGTGCTCGACTACGTGCGCAAGACGGCCAACCGCTACACGGAACTCAAGCCGCTGGTGCGTTTGCTCGATGCACTGGAGAACAAAACGCCCCAGGTCGGCTACACATTCTAGGCACTTTCCTGCTGCGCGGCCTGTCCGCGCAGCCGACTTACCGATACTGAAAACGAATACCCATGAAAGCCATGATCTTTGCCGCAGGCCGCGGTGAACGGATGCGTCCGCTAACCGATACCTGTCCCAAACCGCTGCTGAAAGTGCGCGGCCGTCCGCTGATCGTCTGGCATGTGCTGAATCTGGTGCGCGCCGGCATCACGGACATCGTCATCAACCATTCCCACCTGGGCCATTTGATCGAGGAAACCCTGGGCGACGGCAGCGCGTATGGCGCGCGCATCGCGTACTCGCCCGAGACCACGCCGCTGGAAACGGCGGGCGGCATCGCCCAGGCGCGCCACTTGCTGGGCGAGGAACCATTTCTCGCCATTTCCGGCGACATCTATTGCCCGTATTTCGACTTCAAGCAAGTGCTCGACGTGCTGGCCGACAAGGATGTGCTGGGCACGCCGTATCCGGCCGACCAGCGCGACATCGCCTGGACCTATCTGGTGCCCAATCCCGACTTCCATCCCAAG
Organism: Janthinobacterium sp. GW823-FHT03B06; assembly: GCF_058796955.1. Taxonomy (NCBI): domain Bacteria; kingdom Pseudomonadati; phylum Pseudomonadota; class Betaproteobacteria; order Burkholderiales; family Oxalobacteraceae; genus Janthinobacterium; species Janthinobacterium sp. GW823-FHT03B06. The sequence goes on along the minus strand of NZ_JBXAJE010000006.1, from coordinate 98,010 downwards.
GGCGACTTCGGCCTGACCTTGTTCGCGATCAACAATACGGACGAAACCAAGTGGACCTTCGCCAATATCGGCGTGTACCGTCCTGAAATGTTCGACGGCATCGAGCCCGGCAGCCACGCCAGACTGGGCGATTTGCTGCGCCAGTACGCGGACCAGGGCCGCGTGGGCGGCGAAGTCTATACCGGAGAGTGGACGAATGTGGGTACGCCGGCGCAGCTCGACGTACTCAACGGTGTGGCAGCGAAGGCGCCAGCGGCATGATGGCCAATTACGCGGCACGGCGCGCGGCGCTGCTGGCGCAGATGCTGCCGGGCAGCGTGGCCATCCTCGCCACGGCGCCCGAAGTGCCGCGCAACAGCGATTGCGATTATCCGTACCGCCACGACAGCTATTTCTATTACCTGAGCGGCTTTACGGAACCCGACAGCGCCGTGGCCCTCGTGGCCGCCAGCGCCACAGCCCCGGCGCGCGCCATCCTGTTTTGCCGCGCCAAGAATACGGAGCGCGAAATCTGGGACGGTTTCCGCCACGGGCCCGAGGCGGCGCGCGCCACTTTCGGCTTTGACAGCGCCTTCCCCATCGAGGAACTCGACGTCGAAATGACGCGCCTGCTGGCCGACGTCCCCGCCATCTACTATGCGCTGGGCGGCAGCCTTGATGCGCAGGTGAAGCTCTGGCGGCACAACGTGCGGCAAAAGGCCCGCAGCGGCGTCACGGCGCCCGCCATCGCGCATGACATCAATGGCATGCTCGACGCCATGCGCCTGCTGAAAGACACGCAGGAACAGCAGCTGATGCGCCGCGCCGCCGCCATTTCCAGCGCCGCGCACGTACGCGCCATGCGCGCCACGCGGCCCGGCATGCACGAATATGCGCTGGAAGCGGAGATGCTGTACGAATTCCGGCGCAGCGGCGCGCAGTTTCCCGCCTATTCCTCCATCGTCGCGGGCGGCGGCAACGCCTGCATCCTGCACTACAGCGCCAATAACGCGGTATTAAAAGACGGCGAGCTGGTCTTGATCGACGCCGGCTGCGAACTCGATGGCTATGCCTCGGACATCACGCGCACCTGGCCCGTCAACGGCCGTTTCAGCGGCCCGCAGCGGGCGCTGTACGAACTGGTGCTGGCGGCCCAGCAGGCGGCGCTGGACATGGTGCGCCCCGGCTTGCCGCACAGCGCCATCCACGAAGCGGCCGTGCAGGTGCTGGCGCAAGGCATGCTCGACCTGGGTTTGCTGGACCGGCAAAAAAGCGGCGGCGTGCAGGACGTCATCGCCAACAAGGCCTATATGCCCTTCTACATGCACGGCACCAGCCACTGGCTGGGCATGGACGTGCACGACGTGGGCGCCTACCGCGACACGGATGCGCCCGGCAAGCCGTGGCGCGCGCTCGAAGCGGGCATGGTGCTGACGGTCGAACCGGGCATCTACGTGCGTCCGGGTACGGGCGTGCCGGAGCAGTTCTGGCATACCGGCATCCGCATCGAAGACGATGTGCTGGTCACGCCGCAAGGCCATGAAGTCTTCAGCTCGGCGCCCAGGAGCGTCGCTGAAATCGAACAACTGATGTCACAGGATTAACCCCGCCGCATGCATACACCGTCCACTTTCGATCTCGCCATCTGCGGCGCCGGCCCCGTCGGCATGGCGCTGGCCGCCCTGCTGGTACAGCGCGGCAGCCGCGCCGCCGGCATCGCCCTGCTCGACGCCAAATCCATCGAGCAGGCCCGGCGCGACCCGCGCACCATCGCCCTGTCGCACGGCAGCCGCCAGATACTCGAGGAAGCGGGCGCCTGGCCCGTCGAGGCGACGCCTATCCACCAGATCCACGTGTCGCGCCGCGGCCAGTTCGGGCGCAGCCTGATGGACCGCAGCGAGCATGGCGTCGAGGCGCTCGGCTACGTGGCCCGTTACGGCGCCGTCGTCAGCGCGCTGGCCGACGTGTGCGAGCGCTTGGGCGTGGCCAGCCTGCGCCCCGCCCAGGTCACGGGCAGCGCGGAGGATGCCGATGGCGTGTCCGTGCAGATCGACCAGGCGGGCGCCGCATCGACCTTGCGCGCCGGCCTGCTGGTGCAGGCCGAGGGCGGCCTGTTCGGCCAGCAGCCGGAACGCGCCGTCAGCCGCAATTATGGCCAAAGCGCCATCATCGCCCATGTGCGTACAAGCGCCCCCATCGCCCACCGCGCGTATGAACGCTTCACCGACGAAGGTCCGCTGGCGCTGCTGCCGCAGGACGACGGCTACGCGCTGGTGTGGTGCGTGCCGCCCACGCGCGCCGAACAATTGCTGGCCCTGGACGACGCTGCCTTCCTGGCGCGCCTGGGCGCCGCCTTCGGCAGCCGCCTGGGACGCTTTAGCCACACGACGGCGCGCCTGGCCTATCCGCTGGGCCTGAACGCGCAGGCGAACGGCACGGCGCGCACGGTCGCCATCGGCAATGCGGCGCAAACCCTGCATCCGGTGGCGGGACAGGGCTTGAACCTGGGCCTGCGCGACGCCGCCGTGCTGGCCCGCGTGCTGGCGCAGGACAGCAGCCCGGCCGGGCTGGAACGCTACGCCAGCCTGCGCCAGGCCGACCGGGGCCTGACCGTGCGCGTCACCGACACCATGGCGCGCATCTTCACGGGCAGCGCCCCCACGCAAGGCTTGCTGGGCCTGTCGCTGGGCTTGCTGGACGTTTTCAGCCCCGCGCGCAAAAGCCTGGCCACCCTGATGATGTACGGCCGCCGCTGAACCTTAACAATAAGTAAAGGGCACGGGCGAAAAAGAAACAGGGAACATCTCCGGCATGGAGTAAACGGCCTGCGGATGCGACAATGGCTGTCACCTGGTTTTTGGCGACCGTTCCATGACAGATGCATTGCCCGCAGCACCGCCTGCCGCTCTTCCCGAAGTGCTCTTTTCCCGCCTGCTGGAAGACGCCCTCGACGCCGTCATCATCATCGATGAACATTGCCGCATCCGCTATATCAATGGCGCCATGCAGGCGCTGTCGGGCTATGCCAGCGGGGAATTGCTGGGCCAGACCCTGAACGGCCTGCTGCCCGACGCCGTCGGCGCGCAGCACGACAACCACGTGATCAATTACATCCGCAGCTCGCGCACCTCCAGCGTGCTGGGCAAGATACGCGAATTCGCCATCCGCCACCGCGATGCGCAAATGATTCCCATCGAAATGAAGGCGCTGGACCTGGGCGTGGTGGACGGCATCCGCTATTTCGGCGCCTTCTTGCTCGACGTGCGCGAACGGCGCGAACTGGCGGCAAAGAACGCCAGCCTGCTGGCGCAGCTGGAACAGCAGGCGCTGCACGATGCGCTGACGTCGCTGCCCAACCGGCGCGCCTATGAAGCGCAAGCCGAGCAGGCGATGGCGCGCGCGGCACGCAGCGGCGCCGCCCTGACCGTGGGCGTGGCCGACCTCGACCATTTCAAGAAGATCAACGACCGCTACGGCCATGCCGTGGGCGACGCCGTGCTGCGCACGGTGGCGCAGGCGCTGCGCGACACGGGACGCATCACCGACGTGGCGGCGCGCCTCGGCGGCGAGGAGTTCGGCCTGCTGTTCCCCGACGCCAGCCTGCGGCAGGCGCACAAGGTGGCCGAACGCATCCGCGCCGCCGTGGCCGCCGCCATCACGCCTTTGCCCGATGGCGGCGAACTGCAGGTGACCATCAGCATCGGCGTGGCCTCCCTGACGGCCGGCGCCAGCCTGGACGCGGCCATGTCGGATGCCGACAAGGCCCTGTACGCGGCCAAGCACCAGGGACGCAATAAAGTCGTCGCAGCCTGAAGACAAGCGTAGGTCGGATTAGGCGGGGCCGCCGAGGCCGAAGGCCGTAATCCGACAACATTGTTGGCCCCAATACGTCGGATTACGCGGGGCTTTGCCCCGCTAATCCGACCTACGGCAAAAAATACCGCTTATTCGACTGCCTTGAGCATATCCTCGATCACCTTCTTGGCGTCGCCAAACACCATCATCGTGTTCGGCTGGTAGAACAGGTCGTTGTCCAGGCCCGCATAGCCGGACGCCATCGAGCGCTTGTTGACGATGATGCTCTTGGCCCTATAGGCTTCGAGGATCGGCATGCCGGCAATCGGCGATTTGGGGTCCTTCGCCGCCGGGTTGACGACGTCGTTCGCACCCAGCACCAGCACCACGTCCGTCTGGCCGAATTCGCCGTTGATGTCTTCCATCTCGAAGACCTGGTCGTACGGCACTTCCGCCTCGGCCAGCAGCACGTTCATATGGCCCGGCATGCGCCCCGCCACGGGGTGGATCGCGTACTTGACGGTGACGCCCTTGTGCGTGAGCTTTTCCACCAGTTCTTTCAGCGAGTGCTGCGCGCGCGCCACGGCCAGGCCGTAGCCGGGCACGATGATGACGGTTTCAGCATTGCTCATGATGAAGGCGGCGTCGTCGGCCGAACCCGATTTGACCGGGCGCTGTTCCTGCGCGCCGGCTGCGCCTGCGGCCGGCGCATCGCCGCCGAAACCGCCCAGGATGACGTTGAAGAACGAGCGGTTCATGGCCTTGCACATGATGTACGACAGGATCGCGCCGGACGAACCGACCAAAGAGCCGGCGATGATCAGCATCGAGTTATTCAGCGAAAAACCGATACCGGCCGCGGCCCAGCCCGAGTAACTGTTGAGCATCGACACCACCACCGGCATGTCGGCGCCGCCGATGGGGATGATGATCAGCACGCCCAGCGCGAAGGCGATGAGGGTCATGATGACGAACGGCGTCCAGGCCGGCGCCACCCCGTCGGCGAAGCAGAACGCCAGGCCCAGGCCCACCATCACCAGCGCCAGCACCAGATTGAGCATGTGCTGGCCCTTGAAACTGACGGGCGCGCCCTGGAACAGGCGGAACTTGTATTTGCCCGACAGCTTGCCGAAGGCGATCACCGAACCGGAGAACGTGATGGCGCCGACAAAGGTGCCGATGAACAGTTCGAAGCGGTTACCGATGGGCAGCGCCTCGCCGTGTTTCGCGATATTGAAGGCCCACGGTTCCGACACGGCCGCCACGGCGATGCAGACGGCCGCCAGGCCGATCAGCGAGTGCATGGCCGCCACCAGTTCCGGCATCTTCGTCATTTCCACGGTCTTCGCCAGGTAGGCGCCGATGGCGCCGCCCGTGACGATGCCGATGATGACGAGGGTCAGGCCCATGCCGCCCGTCTGCTGTTCCTTCAGTTTCAGGATCAGCGCCACGGTGGTGACGGCGGCAATGGCCATGCCGCTCATGCCGAAGGCATTGCCGCGGCGCGCCGTCGATGGCGACGACAGGCCTTTCAGGGCCTGGATGAAGCACACCGAGGCGATCAGGTACATCATCGTCACCAGGTTCATGGTGACGAAGCTCATGGCGTGACTCATTCTTTTGCTCCTTGCTTGGCCTTCGGTTCTTTTTTACGGAACATCTCGAGCATGCGCTGCGTGACGAGGAAGCCGCCGAACACATTGACGGCGGCCAGCGCCACGGCCAGGGTACCGGCCACTTGCGCCAGCGGACCATCGGTCAGGCCGGCCGCCAGCATGGCGCCGACGATGATGATGGCGGAAATGGCATTGGTGACGGCCATCAGCGGCGTATGCAGCGCCGGCGTGACGGTCCAGACGACGTGGTAGCCGACATAAATGGCCAGCACGAAGATGATCAGGTTGGTGATGGTGTGACTGATTTCCATGATGTTGTTCTCTCCGGCGCCGCGTTATTTTCTGAGGATGTCATTGCCCGCGCAAACCAGGCTGGCCTTGATGATTTCATCCTCGCGGTCGATCAGCAATTGATCGTCCTTGTCGATGATGAGCTTTAAGAAGTCCAGCACGTTGCGCGCATACAGGGCCGAGGCGTCGGCCGCCACCAAGGTCGCCAGATTCGGCTCGCCCACGATGTAGACGCCGTGCTTGACGACCGTCTTGCCCAGTTCCGACAGCGGACAGTTGCCGCCCTGCTCGACGGCCAGGTCGACGATGACGGAGCCCGGTTTCATGGCCTTCACCGTCTCCTCGGAAATGAGCACGGGCGCGGCGCGGCCGGGGATCAGCGCGGTAGTGATGATGATATCGGCCAGTTTCGCCCGTTCGTGCACGAGTTCCGCCTGGCGGCGCATCCAGTCGGCCGGCATGGCGCGCGCATAGCCGCCCGAACCCTTGGCAATCTCTTTTTCTTCATCCGTAAGGAAAGGCACGTCGAGGAACTTGGCGCCCAGCGATTCAACTTGTTCCTTGACGGGCGGGCGCACGTCGGACGCCTCGATGACGGCACCGAGGCGCTTGGCCGTGGCGATCGCCTGCAAGCCGGCCACGCCCACGCCCATGATCAGCACGCGGGCCGCCTTGACGGTGCCGGCCGCCGTCATCAGCATGGGCATGAAGCGCTGGTAGGTATTCGCCGCCACCAGCACGGCCTTGTAGCCGGCGATGTTCGCCTGCGACGACAGCACGTCCATCGACTGCGCGCGCGTGATGCGCGGCACGGCTTCCAGGGCGAAGGCGGACAGGCCGGCCGTCGCCATGGCGGCGATATTGTCGGCGTCAAACGGGTTCAACATGCCGATCAGCACCGTGCCGCTGGCCATCAGGGCCCGTTCGCCGGCGTCCGGTGCGCGCACCTTGAGCACGATGGCGCAGCCATAGGCTTCCTGGGCGGTACCGATCTGCGCGCCGGCGGCAGCATACGCCTCGTCGGGAATCGAGGCTTGCAGGCCCGCCCCCGACTGCACGACGACTTGATGCTTGGCTGCCAGCTTCTTGACTGTCTCGGGCGTGGCTGCCACCCGGGTTTCACCAGGCCGTGTTTCGGCCGGTATGCCTATCCTCATGATGCCTCCGCTAATTGATAAACTGACTAGAATCTAACACGGAAAGCAGCGCGTTAAACGTTTGTGAAGCAGCAACTTTTAGTCGTACGACACTAATTTCATCCGCATCCATGATTTGTTTCACCATGCGGCGCGGCGCCCATATTGTGGGAAAGGTGTGTCAATCTCACCACAGTCGAGCAAGCGTGCGCGCTTGTTTTGACCACAGGGAAAGCCTATATTAGCGGGCGCTTCCTGCCATCTTGCCAACTAAGCCCCCATGCTAGTGCGCTCCCCGGGAAAGACGTAAGTACCTCCCACCGCTATTTGCTAAAACGTTGTCATTTATCAATATGTCCGCGCAACAAAAGGCCGGCTTCAAACCGCGCGCGCAGAACAAGATAAAATGTCGGCTCTTTCAAGGATGGAATCATGCCGAGAATCTGGAAACCCTCTGTCACCGTGGCCGCCATCGTCGAGCGCGATGGCCTGTTTTTACTGATTGAAGAAGAGACCAGCGAAGGCATCAAGCTCAACCAGCCAGCCGGCCACCTCGACCCGTTCGAGTCGCTGGAACAGGCGGTGATCCGCGAAACGCTGGAAGAAGCGGCCTACGATTTCATTCCCACGGCACTGGTCGGCATGTACATGTCGCGCTACCAGTCACTGCGCACGGGCGAGGACGTGACCTATCTGCGCTTCACCTTTTGCGGCACGGCCGGCGCCGAACACGATCGCCCGCTGGACGAAGGCATCATCCGCACCCTGTGGATGACGCGCGACGAACTGGCGGCGTGCCAGGAGCGCCACCGCAGTCCGCTGGTGCTGCAGTGCGTGGACGAATACCTGGCTGGCCGGCGCGCGCCGCTGGCCCTGCTGCACACGCATGCGTCCGTTTTCAATAGCGCATAGCAATACGCATTGCCATATTATTAAAGTACACTGGAAAGCAAGATGAGCAAGAAGAAAGTCGTGATCGGCATGTCGGGCGGGGTCGATTCCTCGGTCGCGGCATGGATGCTGAAGGAACAAGGCTATGAAGTCATCGGCCTGTTCATGAAAAACTGGGAAGATGACGACGATTCGGAATACTGCTCCACGCGCCAGGACTGGATCGACGCGGCCAGCGTGGCCGACGTCATCGGCGTCGATATCGAAGCCGTCAATTTCGCTTCCGAATACAAGGACCGCGTGTTCGCCGATTTCTTGCGCGAATACCAGGCCGGCCGCACGCCGAACCCGGACGTGCTGTGCAACGCCGAAATCAAGTTCAAGGCCTTCCTTGACCACGCCATGACCCTGGGCGCCGACCTGATCGCCACCGGCCACTATGCGCGCGTGCGCCAGGCGCCGACCGATGCGGGCCGTTATGAACTGCTCAAGGCCGTCGACGCCAGCAAGGATCAAAGCTATTTCCTGCACCGTTTGAACCAGGCGCAGCTGTCCAAGACCTTGTTTCCGCTCGGTGAAATCCCGAAGACGCAAGTGCGCCAGATCGCCGAAAAATTGGCCCTGCCGAACGCGCAGAAGAAGGATTCCACGGGTATCTGCTTCATTGGCGAACGCCCGTTCCGCGAATTCTTGAACCGCTACCTGTCGTACAAGCCGGGCCCGATGAAGACGGCCGACGGCAAGACCGTGGGCGAACACGTGGGACTGAGTTTCTATACCCTGGGCCAGCGCAAGGGCATCGGCATCGGCGGCGTGAAGTCGTACCAGAACGCGGACGGCAGCAGCGACGCCTGGTATGTGGCGCGCAAGGATATCGTCAACAACACCCTGTGGGTGGTGCAGGGCCACGACCACCCGTGGCTGCTGTCGCCATCGTTGACGGCCGATCAGGCCAGCTGGGTCGCCGGCACGGCGCCGCAGGCAGGCGCCCTGTCCGCCAAGACGCGCTACCGCCAGGCCGACGTGGCCTGCCAGCTGCTGCCGGAGGGGAATGAACACTTCGGCCTGGCCTTCGACCAGGCGCAATGGGCCGTCACGCCGGGCCAATCGGCCGTGCTGTACGACGGCGATGTGTGCCTCGGTGGCGGCATCATCGCCAGCGCGACGGGCCTGGCCGGCGTTTAGGAGTTGTTGCCTTGCGCAGCGGCGGCCAAGGCCTGCTGCTTGCGCACCATCGCAATGACGGTATTGCGCACGGTTTTCAGGACCGTGTCGGCCATGAACGGTTTCACGATGAAGCCCGACACGCCCATCGCGTGGGCCGCCTGCAGCGAGGCGGCGTCGATGCCGCCCGAGACCATGAAAATGAGCGTCTTCGGATACTGGGCGCGGATGGTTTGCACAATATTCGTCCCATCTTCCACCTGCTCGCGCGCGATGCAGACGAAATGCGGGTGGTGCTTGACCAGCAGCGCCAAGCCCAGCGCGCTCGTATGCGTCTGCCCGCAGACATCGTAGCCGCCATCGGTCAGGACCGTGTTCAGCAGGCCGCGCGCCACGGCGCTGCTATCGATCAGGACTGTCTTTAACATCATGATTACTTCCCTTGCTTGATTTTGTATTGCGAGTTCCACTCAGAGAGCGCCCATCAAAATGCTCAGGGCTAGGCGCGTTGCCGAAGGCAGTACGAATGTACGACGAGGCAAGGCAACAACGCCATGAGCTTTTTTTGGGCGCTCTACTTTTCCCACGCCAGCTTGTTCCAGGTCACGCCTAAGGTCACGTCGGTCTTGAGTTCGACCAACTTTCTTGAAAGATACAGTATTTCCCGCTCTTTTCGCAGGCTTTCACCGAGCGCGCCGGGCAAAATGCCCGCGCCGGCCATCACGGCGTCGATATTGCCGTAAGCGCGCAACAGTTTCGCGCCCGTCTTCAGGCCGATCTTCGACACGCCGGGAATGCTGTCGGTGACGTCGCCCATCAGCGCCAGCAGGTCGGGCAGCAGTTCCGGCGGCACGCCGAACTTTTTCTCGACCCAGGCGTGGTCGTGCCAGACGCCCTTGAAATGGTCCCACACGAGCGCGCCGTGGGCGATCAGACCGTGCAAATCCTTGTCGGTGGTGGCGATGACGGCCGCGCCGCGCCCCTCGTGCAGCCAGCGCATGACGGCCGTGCCGATCACGTCGTCGGCCTCGACCTCGGGGATGCTGACCACGTGCATGCCGAAGCTGGCCAGGGTGGCGTAAAAGCCGGGCAAGGCGTCGCGCAGCACTTGCGGCATGGGCTGGCGCCCTTCACGATAGCCGGCATACAGGGCGTGGCGCCAGGTCGGGCCGCCAAAGTCGAAGGCCGGCAGGATGTGCGTCGGCTCATGGTCGTTGATGAGGGTGCGAAACGACGACAGCGCATGGCGCAGCGCGATCTCCGCCTTCAGGTCGGAATCGGGTTCAGGACTGGCTTCGTAGACGCGGCGTACGATATTCAAGCCGTCGATAGCGAGGAGTCTGGCCATGCGGTAAGTGGATACTGGTTGAATCGATCATTTTACCGTATGGTTCCCCGCACATCGGGCTTGAATAGCCCTCATTTGGCGAAATCGTAGGGCCCGCCCCGTTCCAGGGCGCGCTGGTAGGCCGGGCGCGCATGGATGCGCTGCAGGAACGCCGTCAGCTTCGGCAGGCGCTCGTCGAGCCCGCCGCGCATGGCCGCCGCTTCCAGCGGAAAGCTCATCTGGATGTCGGCCGCCGTGAATTCATTGCCGGCAAACCATTTGCTTTTCTCGAGTTCCGCTTCCATGTAGGCCAGCTGGCTGTTGATATTGGGCGTGATGAAGCTGCTCTTGACCTTGCTGGCGATGCCGCGCGCGATCGGTTTGACGAAAAACGGCATCGGCGACGATTCGACCTTGTCGAACACCAGCTTCATCAGCAGCGGCGGCATGGCCGAACCTTCCGCGAAATGCAGCCAGTAGGTCCAGCGCAGCTTCTCGGGCGTGCCCGCCGCCGGTATCAATCGGCCATTGCCGTAGCGCTCGACCAGGTAATCGATGATGGCGCCCGATTCGGCGATGGTATTGGCGCCGTCCGTGAGCACGGGCGACTTGCCCAGCGGATGCACGGCCTTCAGCGAAGCGGGCGCCAGCATGGTTTTCGGGTCGCGCTGGTAGCGTTTGACCTCGTAGTCGAGGCCCAGCTCCTCGAGCAGCCAGAGCACGCGCTGCGAGCGCGAATTGTTCAGATGGTGGACGACGATCATGGCGATTTCCGTTGGCAATGGTTGAGTCCCAGTATAGCCGGGACGGGAAAATCGCGGCGACAGGGGCCGCACACCAAAAATAATTGCGAAAAACACTATTTTCAATTGATAACTTTTCAATCTTCCCTTATCTTGTTTTGTTTCCAATAAGTAAGGAAACTCCCCCGTGGATTTCGATACCAACAACACCACGCCCAAGCGTGAAGCCATTACCTTCAGCGCCACCGGCAGCGAATACTTCCGTATCTGGATCGTCAACCTGCTGCTGAGCATTGTCACCCTGGGCATTTATTCCGCCTGGGCCAAGGTGCGCCGCAACCGCTATTTCTATTCCAGCACCCACCTCGCTGGCAGCAGCTTCGAATACCACGGCAATGCCGTCGCCATCCTGAAGGGCCGCATTGCGGCCGTGGTATTGATCGGCGGCTACAACATCGCCTTCCAGATCTCGCCCATCGTCGGCCTGATCATGCTCGTGCTGATGATGGCCGTGCTGCCATGGCTGGTCTGGAAAAGCCTGCAGTTCAAGCTCTACAACACCAGCTACCGCGGCATCCGCTTCGGCTTCGACGGCAGCGCCAGCGAAGCCTACAAATACTTCCTGTGGCTGCCCATCCTGAACACCTTCACGGCTGGCCTGATGACGCCATTCCTGCACCAGCGCCTGAAGCGCTTCCAGCACACGCAGAGCCGCTTCGGCAGCAGCAATTTCAGCTTTGACGCCTCGGTTGGCAGCTTCTACAAGACCTATCTGCTGTTCTTCGCCCTGCTGCTAGCCGGTTTCCTGGTCCTGATCTTTGTCGTCTTCGCCAGCGTCTTCGCCACCTTTGCCACCGATGCCAACGATGTCACCAAGGCCGGCAGCATCTTCGGCGCCGTGGCCGCCCTGTATGCGTGGGCCTTTATCGTGCTGCCGCTGTTCCTGACCATGATCCAGAACCTGATCTGGAACCATACGCGCCTGCAGCAGCACCAGTTCCAGTCGCAGCTGACCTGGGGCCGCACCACGTTCGTCATGCTGACCAACCTGCTCGGTATCGTCGTCACCCTGGGCCTGTTTTCGCCATTCGCCCAGGTGCGCTGGCTGAAGTACCGCCTGGAAGCGACATCGATGCTGGTGCACGGCAGCCTGGACGCCTTTGTCGCCGCCACCGGCGAGCAAGTCTCTGCCACGGGCGAAGGCATGGTCGATCTGCTGGACTTCGACCTGTCGCTGTAGCATGACGCTCGATCACCACGCGCCGGGCGCGGTCCCCGTGCCCGCGCGCTATTTCGACGGCCAGACCTCGCGCCTGTACCACGTCACGCTCAGCGTGCGCGATGGCATGGCCGTGCTGGCCGGCGATATCGAGCGCAGCTGCCCGCTGGGCGAGCTGCACGTGTCCGAACGCAGCAGCCACGCCGTGCGCAAGGTCAGCTTTCCCGACGGCGCCTACCTGGAGATCGCCGACCAGGCGGCCTTCAACGACGTGCTGCATGAGACGGGCCACCGCGACGGCTGGGTCGTGCGGCTGCAGCAAAGCTGGCGCGGCGCCCTGCTGGCCACGGTCGCCACCGTACTGGCCCTGTGGCTCAGCTATCAGTACCTGCTGCCTGTGGTGGCGAAGGGCGTCGCGTATGCGATTCCCCAGTCCGTCGAGCGCCAGCTGGGCCAGGGCGTGCTCGATTTCCTCGACGGCCACGTGTTTGAGGCAAGCAAGCTCGATGGCAAGCGCCAGCAAGCCTTGCGCGCCCGGTTCGCGCGCCTGGCCACGCCCGGCGACAGCACGCCCGAACACCGCATTGTTTTCCGCAAGAGCAAGATCGGTCCGAACGCGTTCGCCCTGCCGTCGGGCGACATCGTGCTGACCGATGAAATGGTGGAACTGATGCCGGACGACGACGCCATCATGGGCGTGCTGGCGCATGAACTGGGCCATTTGCAGCAGCGCCACCTGACGCGCCGCCTGATCCAGACCTCGGCCGTGGGCGCCGGCGCGGCGCTGCTGTTTGGCGACGTGTCGACCGTGGTGGCGACCTTGCCGCCGCTGCTGCTGGACTTGAAGTATTCGCGCGATGTCGAGCGCGAGGCGGACGACTACGCGATTGCCATGCTGCGCCAGAACGGTATTCCCCTGGAACACCTGGCGCAGGTATTTGTCGCCCTGGGCAAGCTGGACCATGGCACGCCCTACCTGTCGAGCCATCCGGCTAGCGCCGAACGCATCGAGCGCATCCGCGCCGCACAACGCTAAGTACCGTGCGCGGCGTCCTATGGGCGCCGCGTTCTTTCCCACCAGCACGTTCCGTGAATCGAAGGTAGACTCAGCAATATCAGTCTGACTTTCCCGGAGTGCCCATGCACCTAGTACCATTTCGCTACCTGACCTTCATTGCGACGGCAGCCATCTTTGTCCTGTCCCTGTTTTACTATGACCATTACTGGCTGCCCGTGCTGGCCGGTGCGCTGACCCTGGTCGGCATCAGCGACCTGCTGCAAACGAAGCGCGCCCTGCGCCGCAACTACCCCATCCTCGCGCACTTCCGCTTCTTTTTTGAGAGCATCCGCCCCGAAATCCGCCAGTATTTCCTGGAAAGCGACAGCGAGGCGACGCCGTTTTCGCGCAGCCAGCGCAGCATCGTCTACCAGCGCGCCAAGGAGCAGACGGACAAGCGCCCGTTCGGCACCCAGCTCGACGTGTATGAAGCAGGCTACGAATGGATCAACCACTCCATCGCCCCCGCCAAGGTCACGGGCCACGATTTCCGCATCGAGATCGGCAACCATCCGGACTGCCCGTGCGCCAAGCCGTATTCGGCCAGCGTCTTCAATATTTCGGCGATGAGCTTTGGCGCCCTGTCGGCCAACGCCATCCTGGCCCTGAACGGCGGCGCGCGCAGCGGCGGCTTCATGCACGACACGGGCGAAGGCAGCATCAGCCCCTACCACCGCGAAAACGGCGGCGACCTGGTGTGGGAAATCGGCTCAGGCTACTTCGGCTGCCGCAACCAGGACGGCACGTTTTCGGAAGAGCGCTTCATCGCCAACGCCAGCTCGGAGCAGGTCAAGATGATCGAGCTGAAAATGTCGCAGGGCGCCAAGCCGGGCCACGGCGGCGTGCTGCCCGGTCCGAAAGTGACCATCGAGATCGCCACCACGCGCGGCGTGATGGTGGGCGAGGATTGCGTCTCGCCGGCGGCGCACAGCGCCTTTTCCACGCCACTGGAAATGCTGCACTTTATCGACCGCCTGCGCACGCTCTCGGGCGGCAAGCCGACGGGCTTCAAGCTGGCCATCGGCCATCCGTGGGAATTCTTCGCCATCGTGAAAGCCATGCTGGAAACGGGCATCACGCCCGACTTCATCGTCGTCGACGGCAGCGAAGGGGGCACGGGCGCGGCGCCCCTGGAATTCACGGACCACGTGGGCACGCCGCTGCAGGAAGCGCTGGTACTCGTGCATAACACCCTCGTGGGCGCCAACCTGCGCGCGAAGATCAAGATCGGCTGCTCGGGCAAGATCATCACGGCCTTCGACATCGCCCGCTTGCTGGCGCTGGGCGCCGACTGGTGCAATTCGGCGCGCGGCTTCATGTTCGCGCTGGGCTGCATCCAGTCGCAAAGCTGCCACACGGACCGCTGCCCTACGGGCGTGGCCACGCAAGACCCGCAGCGCCAGCGCGCGCTGGTGGTGCCCGACAAGATCGCCCGCGTGGCGCACTTCCACCAGAACACCATGAAGGCGCTGGCCGAACTGATCGCCGCCGCCGGCCTGTCGCATCCGCAGGAACTGCGTCCGCACCACCTGGTGCGGCGCATCTCGCCGAACCAGGTGAAACTGGCGTCGGCCCTGCTGCCCTTCCTGGAAGCGGGCCAGTTACTCGACCCGAGCCAGCTGCCGCAGCTGCCGCCCGTGTTCGGCCTGTACTGGCCCAAGGCGCAATCGGCCTCGTTCCAGCGCCTCGATTGATACGGTGTTTGCGCAAGTGGAGCAATACCACTTAATAACCACTTGCGCAAAAACCCAAATCCAATACAATACCAAAACAAGTACAAAACCAAGGCAGCTTTTCCGGTGACCGCCACGATGCGCCACCACGGTGCCAGAATACGTATGCCGTCGTCACAATCAATACCGGAGGAGTTGCAGCATGGAGCAGGGTTTGCGCGAGAAAATAGGACAGTTGTTCATGGTGGGCTTCGACGCCCTGCAGGCGGACGAGCATATCAAGACCTTGATACGCGAAAAGAAGGTAGGCGGCGTGATCCTGTTCCGCCGCAACGTGCACACGCCCGCGCAAGTGTCGGCCCTGTGCCGCGAACTGCAGGAGATCAACGCGGAAGTGTCCGACATCCCGCTCTTGATCTCCATCGATCAGGAAGGCGGCATGGTGATGCGCATCGAGCAGGGCGTCACGCCGATTCCCGCGGCGATGGCCTTCCAGGCGGCCGGCTCCATCGAAGACTGCGAACGCATGAACCAGATCAGCGGCGATGAAATGCGCCAGGTGGGCATCAATATGCTGCTTGCGCCCGTGCTGGACGTGAACAACAACCGCAACAACCCCGTCATCGGCGTGCGCGCGTATGGCGAGGATACCGCCACCGTCATCGACTACGGCATGGCCGCCATGCGCGGCCAGCGCGCCAGCGGCGTGGCCGTCACCGCCAAGCACTTCCCCGGCCACGGCGACACGGCCATCGACACGCATTACGCCATGGCGCTGGTCCCGCACGACAAGGAACGCCTGCGCGCCGTGGAACTGGCGCCGTTCCGCGCGGCCATTGCCGGCGGCGTGGACGCCATCATGACGGCGCACGTGGTCTTCCCCGCCTTCGAGGCCGACACCAGCGTGCCCGCCACCCTGTCGAAGGGCGTGCTGACGGACCTGCTGCGCGGTGAAATGCAATACAAGGGCGTGGTCATCACCGATTGCCTGGAAATGGCGGCCATCGCCGACGGCATCGGCATCCCCCAGGGCGCCATCGCCACCTTGCAGGCGGGCGCCGACATCGTCCTCATCTCGCACCGCGAAGCGCAGCAGACGGCGGCCATCGAGGCCGTCATCGCCGCCGTGGAGCGCGGCGACATTGCGATCTCCCGCATCGAGGCGGCTTGCGCGCGCGTGGCGGAACTCAAGCGCAACCGCGCCGTGCGCGACTGGCGCGAACGTCCTGTCGCCCCGCCGGCGCTGATGCAGCCGGCCGCCATGGCCCTGTCGCAGCTGCTGCAAAAGGCGGCGCTGCGCGTGCAGGGCGACTACCGCCCGCTCGACGCCAGCCTGCCCGTGACCCTGCTGACGGTGGAAGTGCGCTCGCGCAGCGAGATCGACGAAGTGGCGCTGGGCCGCAACAAGGAAGCGCGCAGCTCGATGCTGCCGGCGCTGCTCGAAGCTGGCCTGGACGTGCGCGAATATGCCTTGTCGGCCGAAGCGCTGGACGACGAGGTCAACGAAGCCATCGCCTTTGCGCAAGGCGCGCGGCAGATCGTGCTGCAAACGTATAACGCCATGTTCGTCGACGGCCAGCGCCGCCTGGTCGAAGCCCTGCCGCACGATAAACTGTGGCTGGTGGCAGGCCGCCTGCCCTACGACCTGGACCTGGCGCCCGACGCGCAAGGCCGCCTGGCCGCCTTCGGCTGCCGCCCGGCCGCGCTGGTGCCCGTCGTCGACAAGCTGGCCGGCAAGGCGTAGGCGCAGTACCGGCGTAAAAAAACCCGCAGCAGCGGTTTTTTTTACGTTCAGGGCCGCGACATAGTCGGAATAGTCGGCACGGGTGGCCAGGCAAAGGGCCCGAGGAACAAGCCGATGCATCAATCCTGGCGCTGCACCTGCATCAGGATCACGCGCTTGCTGCTGCCGTCGGCCGGCGGCGTGGCGGACGGTGGCGGCGGACTGTCGCAGGAGCCGCAGGAACCGCAGCCGCTGCCGCAGCCCGGCGCCACCTTGAAGAAGGTCGACATCTTCGCCTCATCGAGGCCGCAGCGCACCAGGCCGCGCACGATGGCGCGGCGCACGCCCGCCGGCAGGTACTTGGTCGAAAAATGCAGCAGCGCGGCTGCGACGATCAGGGCGACGATGAGGGTTTGCCACATGGTTTCTCCTAAGCGCCCAGCAACAGGGCGACGCGGTACGTGATGAACGAGGCGGCATACGCGAGGGCGAACATATAGCCGGCCATCAGCAGCGGATAGCGCCAGCCGCCCGTTTCGCGTTTCACCACGGAGAGGGTCGACAGGCACTGCGGCGCGAACACGTACCAGGCCAGCAATGACAATGCAGTGGCCATCGACCACGAATGGGCGATCAGCGGTTCCAGGGTAGAGGCCAGCGCGTCGCCCGTTTGCGACAGCGCATACACGGTGCCCAGGGCGCCGACGGCCACTTCGCGCGCCGCCATACCCGGCACCAGCGCGATGCATATCTGCCAATTAAAACCGATGGGCGCGAAGATCACTTCCAGGCCGCGGCCCAGGATGCCGGCCAGGCTGTAATAAATGGGGGGGTGGATCGCGTTGTCCGGCGCGCCGGGGAAGGTGCTGAGGAACCACAGGATGATCATCAGGCTCAGGATGATGGTACCGACGCGCGTGAGGAAGATCTTCGCGCGCTCCCACAGGCTGACGGCCAGGTTGCGCAGATGCGGCCAGTGGTAGGCCGGCAATTCCAGCAGCAGCGGCTGGTTGCCGCGCACGCCCATGCTGCGCTTCATGACCCAGGCCACGGCCATGGCCGAGATGATGCCGGCGAAGTACAGCACGAACAGCACCAGGCCTTGCAGGCTCAGATAGCCCCACACCTGGCGCTGGGGAATGAAGGCGGCGATGATCAGCGCATACACGGGCAGGCGCGCCGAGCACGTCATCAGCGGCGCGATCATGATGGTAACGAGGCGGTCGCGCGGATTCTGGATGGTGCGCGCCGCCATCACGCCGGGGATGGCGCAGGCAAAGCTCGACAGCAGCGGGATGAAGGCGCGGCCCGACAGGCCCACGCCGCCCATCAGGCGGTCCAGCAGGAAGGCCGCGCGCGGCAGGTAGCCGCAGTCTTCCAGGCTCAGGATAAAGAAGAACAGGATCAGGATTTGCGGCAGGAACACCAGCACGCTGCCGACGCCGCCGATGATGCCTTCGACCAGCAGGCTTTTCAGGTGGCCGTCGGGCATGTTCGCCGTCAGCAGGGCGCCCAGGTGGCCCACGCCGTCCGTGATCATTTCCATCGGCGTGGCAGCCCAGGCAAACACGGCCTGGAAGATCAGGAACATCAGCACGGCCAGGATGATGGGGCCGAAGACAGGATGCAGCACCACGTCGTCGATCTTTTCCGTCAGGTTGCCGCTGTCGCGCGTGTCGTTGCTGACGGCGGCCAGGATGCGGCGCACTTCGCGCTGCGTTTCTTCGACGCTGACGGCGTCGATGGCCGCCAGCGGTTTCGCTTCCACCACCGGCAGCGGCAGCATGGCGTCGATGGCATCCAACAAGGCTTTTTCGCCATCGTGCTGCACCGCGACGGTTTCCACCACGGGCATGCCCAGTTCCTGCGACAGCCTGGCCGTGTCGATGAGCATGCCGCGCTTGCGCGCCACGTCCGTCATGTTCAGCGCCAGCAGCATGGGCAGGCCCAGGCGCTTGACTTCCAGCACCAGGCGCAAATTCAGGCGCAAATTGGTGGCATCGACGACGCAGATGATGGCGTCCGGACGCGGGTCGCCGCGGCGCAGCCCGCCCACCACGTCGCGCGTGATGGCTTCATCGGGCGTGGTGGCCGACAGGCTGTAGGCGCCCGGCAAATCGAGCACGCGCACGGGCTTGCCGCTTGGCGACGTGAAATGGCCTTCCTTGCGCTCGATGGTCACGCCGGCGTAGTTCGCCACTTTCTGGCGCGCGCCCGTCAAACGGTTGAACAGGGCCGTCTTGCCGCAGTTCGGATTGCCCAGCAAGGCGATTTGTGGCTGGTGCGGCGGCTTGTGCGCGCCCGCTTCCACGATAGTTTCTACGGCACCCATATTTATTCCGGTTGAAGCAGCGGTTGAATCGTGATCAGCGCCGCTTCGAAGCGGCGCAGTGCGAACGTGGCATTGCCGACCTTGATGGCCAGCGGATCGCCGCCGGGAATACCGCGCTTGAGCATGCGGATTCGTTCGCCGGGAACGAATCCCAGCTCCATCAACCGGCGGACGAGGTCGACGCCGTCTTCCGTCTGTCCTGCCGCGTTGGGCGTGATATGCAACACCGTGCCGCTCTGGCCGACTGCCAGCGCGTCGAGCGTCATCAGGGGTGGAACTAGAGTCATGAGCAAATTCCGTTCAAATTAAGAACACCGGGGACAGACTGCTGCGCCTGGCGCATGCCCTGATGTTGTGAGGTAAAACGCAACTGTTGCGCATTACCGACAAGCGGCCTTTCAATGTGTCCAGACGGCGACCGTCCGAGACAATACCAGCATTATAAACATGAATGCGAATTGTTTTTATTTAGCCCGGAGAGCCGCCCCTGCCAAGGGCTGCGCCATGCGCGCAAAGCGCAGATCAAGCTGCCGCGCCAGGCCGCCAACTGCCGCACACTTGATCAAAATCGCTTGCATTGTCCTGCACTTTGCGCGACAATGAAACGTAATGATAATGATTCTCATTAAAACACTAGCAACAATGCTTTCAAGCACTAGTGTCTGTTCATCCACCAGCCAGAAGGTGTATCAATGATTGTATGTGTCTGCAACAACATATCTGATCGTGAAATCCGTCAAGCCGTCGATCTTGGCCTGTCCAGCATGGCCGAACTGCGCCGCGACCTGGGCGTGGCCACCTGCTGCGGCAAATGCCACACCTGCGCGCGGGAAGTGCTGAACGATCACCTGAACGCCACCGTGGCGCTGCAAGAAACCGTATTGATGCGAGCTGTACTGACAAACTAAAGAAAGCGATGAACGCCATGACGATGATGCCCCCGCCCGTAACGGTGCAGGCCGTGCAGCAATTTGCCGACTTCGACAAGAAGCGCAACAAATTCGCGCCGCTGATGGCCATCGTCGTCCTGCATATCGCCGGCTTTTACGCCATCCAGAGCGGCCTGCTGAGCCGCGTCGTCACGGCGGCCATGCCGACCATCACCACCATCAGCATCATCGCCCCGCCGGCGCCACCGAAACCGCCGGCGCCGTCCGTACCGAAAACCGTGGAACTGAGCGCGCCCGTGCCGCGCGCCGTGATCCCGCCGCTGCCGCTGATCGCCGTGGCGCCGAGCGAACCGACGATCACGCCGCCGCAGCCGACGCGCGCCGAAGCGGCGCCCGTCGCCACCGCCGCGCCGACGGCGCCAGCCGCACCGTCGCCGACGCCACCGGCACCAGCGACGCCGCGCACCGTCAGCAGCGTCGAATACATCAAGGCGCCGCAGCTGATCTATCCGAATCTGTCGCGCCGCCTGGGCGAAAGCGGCACCGTGGTGCTGCGCATCCTGATCAATGAAAAGGGCTTGCCCGAGCAAATCCTGATCCAGAAATCGACCGGCTACACGAACCTCGATGAAGCGGGCCGCCAGGCCGCGCAGCGCGCGCTGTTCAAGCCGATGATCGAAAACGGCAAACCCGTCCCCGTGTACGTGCTTGTCCCCCTGACCTTCCAGTTGAGCTAGCCTTCCTGCGGCCATAGGGCCGCTGCCAGCCCGCAAGCATCGCACCCTGTGCCCTGCTTGCTTTTTTGCGCCCTTTTTAGTCAAGCGATTTGCTTGTTTCAGTCTGCCAGCCTACATCCCCGGGCCAGGCAGACTTTTTTTTTGCCGGTGCATCACGCAGTATCGTAGGTCGGATTAGCGAGGCCAAAGGCCGCGCGTAATCCGACATCACCACGATTACATCTCCGCCCACATGCGCAGCAGATTGTGATAATGCCCCGTCAGTCCCACGGTGGCCGGCGAATCGCCGTGTTCTGCGCGCACGCTCTGGATGTTCTGATCGAGCTCGAACAGCATGCTGCGCTTCCAGTCCTCGCGCACCATGCTTTGCGTCCACAGGAAAGAGCAGATGCGCTCGCCGCTGGTGACGGGCAGCACCTGATGCACGCTGCTCGACGGATACACGATCACGTCGCCGGCCGGCAGTTTCACTTCATGCGTGCCATACGCATCGACCACCACCAGCTCGCCGCCCTCGTACTCGTCCGGCTCGCTCAGGAACACGGTCGACGAGACGTCGGCGCGCATCGACTGCATGCCGTTTTTCGGCGTGCGGATGGCGCCGTCGATATGCAGGCCATAGTGCTCGCCGCCCGCATAGCTGTTGAAGAAGGGCGGCAGGATGCGCAGCGGCAGCACGGCGGCAAAGAACAGCGGATTGGCCATCAGCGCGCGGCTGACGATCTCGCCCAGTTCCAGCGCCAGCGGCGACCCTTCGGCCAGCTGGCGGTTGCGCTTGACTTGCGCGCCTTGCGCCCCGACGCTGGCGCGCCCGTCGACCCAGTCCGTCTGCGCCAGGCGCTGGCGAAACTGCGTCACCTGTTCCGGCGTCAGCACGCCGGGTATATGCAGCATCATCTTGCTATCCTTTTTTCAGTAAATATCGCTGCCTGATTATCGCATCGCCGGCAGCGGCCAAGAAGCCACAAAAGCAAGAATGGCCCAACATTTCCCGCCTGTTCAGCGCGGTCAGGCACGCGATCCGGCAGCGCCAAAAGCGGGCCAGAAACGCGAATGAGAATGGCCTTCATTTTCCTTAACAAATAAAAAACGGCGCAAGTGGGCAATCCACTTGAGAATGGGTTTTATTCGCACGATATTTACGTTAAAAAGACGGAAAAATGCCGTTTAGCACCGAAAACCGCCCATATTTTGCGCTATCATGCGGGCATAGCGAAACCGGCAACCTGCGCGCCACCAGGCAGCCCTGCGCCACCCGGCCGTGAACGCCAGCAGCCTGCGGTTTCATCATCGAACGCGACACAGAACAAAGGAAATGCCATGAAGGGCGATAAAGAAGTCATCCGCATGCTCAATGCACAGCTCACCAACGAACTGTCGGCCATCAACCAGTACTTCCTGCATGCGCGCATGTACAAGCACTGGGGCCTGGAAAAGCTGGGCAAGAAGGAATACGAAGAATCGATCGGCGAAATGAAACACGCCGACAAGCTGATCGACCGCATCCTGATGCTCGACGGCCTGCCGAACCTGCAAGCGCTGCACAAGCTGCTGATCGGCGAGAACACGCCGGAAATGCTGGAATGCGACCTGAAGCTGGAACGCGCCGCGCACGCCACCGTCAAGGAAGGCATCGCCATCAGCGAAAAAGCGGGCGACTACGTCTCGCGCGACCTGTTCCTGATGATCCTGGAAGACACGGAAGAGCATATCGACTGGCTCGAAACGCAGATCGACCTGATCGCCAAGGTCGGCATTCAGAATTACCTGCAAAGTCAGATGGCGATTGATGAGTAATTGCTCTTCGAGGCAGATAAAAAAACCGGCAGAGCCGGTTTTTTTTCGTCCGCGCCTTATTGCGGCACGGTATCCTTGAAAGATTGCCGTTCGGACAGTTTGTCGAACAGGCGCGCCAGCGCCGGGTGATCCGCGCGCCAGTCGATTTCCGGGAAGCGGAAGCTGAGCCAGCCCAGGGTACAGCCCACGGCCACGTCGGCCAGGGTGTAGTTCTTGCCGGCGCAATACGCGCTCTCGCCCAGGCGCGCCTCGAGCGCCGCCAGGCCCAGCGTGACTTTGTCCAGCTGGCGCGCGATCCAGGCCGCGCTTTGCTGCTCGGGCGGGCGCTGCGTGCGCTCCAGGCGCACCAGCACGCCCGCGTCGAGGATGCCGTCGGCCAGCGCTTCCCAGTTCTTGATATCGGCCCGTTCGCGGCCATTGCCGCCGGCCGGCAGCAGTTTACAGACGGGCGTGAGCGTGTCGAGGTATTCGACGATGACTTTCGAGTCGATCAAGGTGCTGCCATCTTCCATCACCAGGCAGGGCACCTTGCCCAGGGGATTGGCCTGGGCGATGCGGGTTTCCGGCACCCACACGTTTTCCAGCTCGAAGACATAGTCGAGCTTTTTTTCCGCCAGCACGATACGGGCTTTGCGGACATACGGGCTGGCGAGGGAACCGATCAGTTTCATAGCTACTTTAAGGTAAAGGATCAGCAAGCAGTATAGCATCGGCGGCAGCGGTGTTTGGCGGCACGCGCCCAGCCGTCTCCATGGTGTGGCAGGCATGCCGCATCGGGGCCGGATTCAGCCAAATTGCGGTGCGCCGGCGCCCGATGGACGGCTGGCCAGCGGCCAGCGGTGGTAAAATCGTCCTTTACTGTGGCGCCGTCAGTATTGCTGTATTGCAATAGCCCTGCCCTCCCCGCGCGCCACACGCCAACCGTTTCTTTAACTTGCGTCCGCTCTCATGACTTCTACTACTCCGTATTCCACGCTGTCGGCCCTGTCTCCGCTCGATGGCCGCTACGCCAGCAAGACCGATCTGCTGCGCCCGATCCTGTCCGAAGCCGGTTTCATGCACCACCGCGTGAAAGTGGAAATCTCCTGGCTGCAGGCGCTGTCGCAAGCCGGTTTCGCCGAAATCAAGCCGTTCTCGGCCGAAGCGAGCGCCCTGCTCGACAAGATGGCGGCCGACTTCTCGGAAGCCGACGCGGCTCGCATCAAGGCCATCGAAGCGGTCACCAACCATGACGTCAAGGCCGTCGAGTACTGGCTGAAGGAACAAGTGGCGGACGTGCCGGAACTGGTGGCGGCGTCGGAATTCATCCATTTCGCCTGCACCTCGGAAGACATCAACAACACCTCGCACGGCATGATGCTCAAGGCCGCGCGCGACGGCGTGATGCTGCCGGCATTGAACGGCCTGGTGGCCAAGCTGACGCAGATCGCGCACGACAACGCCGACGTGCCGATGCTGTCGCGCACGCACGGCCAGACGGCCAGCCCGACCACCCTGGGCAAGGAATTCGCCAACGTCGTGGCCCGCCTGCAGCGCGCCGTGAAACGCATCGCGCAAGTGGAAATCCTCGGCAAGATGAATGGCGCCGTCGGCAACTACAACGCCCACCTGTCGGCCTATCCCGGCTTCGACTGGCCCGCATTCTCGCAGGCCGTCATCGAACAGCGCCTGGGCCTGGTCTTCAACCCATACACGATCCAGATCGAACCGCACGACTACATGGCCGAACTGTTCGACGCCTTCGCGCGCGCCAACACGATCCTGCTGGACCTGAACCGCGACATCTGGACGTACGTCTCGCTGGGCTACTTCAAGCAAAAGCTGAAAGCGGGCGAAATCGGTTCGTCGACGATGCCGCACAAGGTCAACCCCATCGACTTCGAAAACTCGGAAGGCAACCTGGGCCTGGCCAACGCCGTGCTCAAGCACCTGTCGGAAAAACTGCCCGTCTCGCGCATGCAGCGCGATTTGACGGATTCGACCGTGCTGCGCAACATTGGCGTGGGCCTGGGCTACACCTTGCTGGCGTATGACAGCTGCCTGCGCGGCCTGAACAAGCTGGAAGTGAACCACGCGCGCCTGGCGCAAGACCTGGACGCAACCTGGGAAGTGCTGGCCGAACCCGTACAAACCGTGATGCGCCGCTACGGCATCGAAAACCCGTACGAGCAGCTGAAAGAGCTGACGCGCGGCAAGGGCATCTCGAAGGAAGCGCTGCAAACCTTCGTCAATGGCCTGGCCATTCCGCAGGATGCCAAGGACGTGCTGCTGACCATGACGCCGGGCAACTACATCGGTATCGCGGCGCAATTGGCCAAAGCCATCTAAGCAGTTTTCACATGGGGATCGTCCGGTCCCACTCCCGCGGGGCGGCCAGCACACAAATGCTGCCCGCCCCGCGGTTTTTCCGGCAATCTTTCTTGTAGAATCTCCAGCACGCAGCGCAATTTGATTTTCTTTGGTATATTAGGCCGAATTAGTCCTAATACGTACTACATTCAAGAAAGCCATCGATGCAACGCTACACCACCACCGCCATCATCCTGCACTGGCTGACCGCCCTGCTGATCATCAGCGCCTTCGTCATGGGCCTGATCATGACGGATATTCCCGGCCTGACGCCCACCAAGCTCAAATATTTCTCCTGGCACAAATGGCTGGGCGTGACCGTGCTGGCCATCGCCGCCATCCGCCTGCTGTGGCGCAAGGCCAACGTGCCGCCGCCGCACCCGGCCAGCATGGTTGCCTGGCAAAAGAAGGCGGCCGACGCCATGCATGTGCTGCTGTACATCCTGATCTTCGCCGTGCCCATCTCCGGCTACCTGTACACCCTGGCCGCCGGCGTGCCGGTGGTCTACCTGGGCCTGTTCCAGCTGCCCGTCATCATGGCGCCAAACCCGGAACTTAAGCCGCTTTTAAAAGAGATTCATTATGTTCTGAACATGACGATGGCAGCCGCCGTGGCCGCCCATGTGCTGGCGGCGCTGAAGCACCAGTTCATCGACCGTGATGGCGTCCTCAAGCGCATGCTGCCCTGACATCGACGTCCCCTTGCTCACTGAAACTACAGGAAAAAAACAAGATGAAAACCACCCAACGCATCGTCCTCGCTTCCCTGCTGGGCCTGTCCGTGGCCGCCACCGCCGCCACCCTGCTGAAAGTCGACCCCGCCAAGACCAGCGTGTCGGCCGTGTTCAAGCAAATGAACGTGCCCGTGGAAGCGAAGTTCAAGAAATTCAATATCGCCATCGATTACAACCCGGCCACGCCGGATGCCTCGAAAGCGTCGGTGGAAATCGAGACCGCCAGCATCGATATCGGCGACCCCGAGTACAACAAGGAAGTGGCGAAGAAAGAATGGTTCAACTCGGCCCAGTTCCCGAAAGCCACCTTTGTCTCGAGCAGCATCAAGGCCGCCGGCGCGGGCAAGCTGACGGTCACCGGCAAGCTGAGCATCAAAGGCAAGACCACCGACGTGACCTTCCCCCTGGCGGTAAAAGCCGACGGCGGCAAATACGCGTTTGACGGCGCCCTGCCGATCAAGCGCCTGACCTACAACATCGGCGAAGGCGAGTGGAAAGACACGAGCATGGTTGCCGACGAGGTCACGATCAAATTCCACGTCGCTGCTCAGTAACACCTGAGAAAACGTCCATGGCTGCGTTGCTCTTGCCTCGTCGTACTATTCGTACTGCCTTGGGCAAGGCGCCTTGTCCTGAACGTTTTTCAGGCGTTACCAAAAACAACTCCACAACCTGTTCAACTTTAGGATCTGCATGAAACTTTCGCACTTGATGATCGCCGTGCTGGCAGCTGCTGGCGCGGGTTCGGCCATGGCCGCTACCGACACCTACAACCTCGACCCGACGCACACCTTCCCCAGCTTTGAAGCCGATCACATGGGCATGTCGGTGTGGCGCGGCAAGTTCAACAAGACCAAGGGGACGGTCGCCCTGGACCGCGCCGCCAAGACGGGCAGCCTGGACCTGGTCATCGATGCCGATTCGATCGATTTCGGCCTCGATGCCATGAACACGCACGCGAAAAAAGCGGACATGTTCAACGTCGAGAAATTTCCGCAAATCACCTACAAAAGTACCTCGCTCAAGTTCAACGGCGAGCAGCTGGTGGAAGTCGATGGCGAACTGACCTTGCTGGGCGTGACCAAGCCCGTCAAGCTGAATGTGAGCAAGTTCAAGTGCATCATGCACCCGCGCTACAAGCGCGAAGTGTGCGGCGCCGACGCCACGGCGGAATTCAAGCGCAGCGACTTTGGCTTGAACTACGGCATGCCGGCGTTCTCGCCGGAAGTCAAGCTGGCCATCCAGGTCGAAGCGATCAAGGCCGATTAAACACCGCCTTTCCGCAGGACAAGCCCGCCTCGTTGCCCGCAGCCAGGCGGGCTTTTGCATGCACGACGAGAATCCGCTGGACTTTTCTATCGTGCGGCATCACTATCGATTGGCATGATGTTGTTCTGACATGACACACCCACTTATCCACCGCGGAGGACCACATGAATTTCATTATCTGGATCGTTATTGGCGGCGTCATCGGCTGGCTGGCCAGCATGGTCATGAAAACCAATGCACAACAGGGCATCTTCCTCAATATCGTCGTCGGCATCGTTGGCGCCTTCCTGGGCGGCTGGCTGCTGGCGCCCCTGTTCGGCACGGGCACCATCAATAGCGACAATTTCAGTCTGGCTTCGCTGCTGGTCTCATTCCTCGGCGCCGTCATCCTGCTGGGCATCGTCAATCTTTTACGCCGCGGCAAAATACGCTAAGCAGGCAAACAGCTGCGCATCAGCAAATGGCCGGGCCGCGCAAGCGCCCGGCCACTTTTCATTGCCGCTAGGACACGTATGGACAATACCACAGCGGCCGCACGGAAAAATGCGCGTTGGCGGCCGGTTCCTGCCCCTGCGCCACCTAAAATCATGTCATTCAAGCAACCACGTATGAACATACCCTCCGGAAAATGTGATTGACTAGTGCGGGTTCGATACGGATACTCTATGTCGCCCGCTGCACAATCAGCGGGTACTCCGCTGATTCCGACTTCCCTACAATGTAAAAGAACAGAACTCGAATGAAAAAATCTCTCATCGCGCTCGCCATCCTGAGCAACTTCGCACACGCCGACGAAGGCATGTGGATGCCCCAACAGCTGCCACAAGTAGCCAAGGAACTGAAAGCCGCCGGACTGAAACTCGATCCGACCACCCTGACCAAACTGACCGAATTCCCGATGGGCGCCATCGTCAGCCTGGGCGGCTGCTCGGCGTCGTTCGTCTCGCCGCAAGGCCTGGTTGCCACCAACCACCATTGCGTCTACAACAGCGTGGCGGTCAATTCGACCAAGGAGCGCGATTTGCTGGCCAACGGTTTCCTGGCCAAGACCTTCGCTGAAGAATTGCCGGCCGCCCCGGGCAGCCGCATCTTCGTCACCTCGGCCGTGACCAATGTCAGCGACAAGATCATCAGCGCCGACGTGGCCAAGCTGCAAGGCAAGGCACGCATCGACGCGATCGAGAAAAACCAGAAGAAACTGGTTGCAGAATGCGAAAAAGAAGCGGGTTTCCGCTGCACCGTGTCGAGCTACTACGGCGGCCTCGAGTTTTACCTGATCAAGCAACTGGAAATCCGCGACGTGCGCCTGGTGCACGCGCCACCAGCGGGCGTGGGTAAATTCGGCGGCGACACCGACAACTGGATGTGGCCACGCCACACGGGCGACTACGGTTTCTACCGCGCCTACGTCAGCAAAGACGGCAAAGCTGCCGACTTCAGCAAGGACAACGTGCCGTACCAGCCAAAACACGTGCTGAAACTGGCCAAGGATGGCTTGAAAGAAGGCGATTTCGTCATGGCGCTGGGCTACCCGGGCCGCACCAACCGTCACCGCCTGCCATCGGAAGTGGCGTTCACGTTTGACTGGAACTACCCGGCCTTCGTGAAAGCGTCGGGCGAAACCCTGGCCATCATCGCGCGCGAAACCAAGGATAACAAGGACGTTGCCCTGAAATACGCGGGCCAGGTTGCCGGCGTGAACAATTACTACAAGAACCGCCAAGGCATGCTGGACTCGTACGCGGGCAGCGACTTCCTGGCGCGCAAGACGACGGAACACGAAGCCCTGAAAACCTGGGTCAACGCCAATCCTGCCCGCAAGGCGGAATTTGCCGGCGACATCGAGCAAGTGGAAAAGCTGATCGCCGAGCGCGATGCCGACACCAAGCGCGATTTCTTCCTCAGCTATGCGCAGCCACGCCTGCTGAGCACGGCACGCAGCCTGTACCGTTTGTCGAACGAAGGCACCAAGGCCGATACGGAACGCAAGTCCGGCTACCAGACGCGCGATTTGCCACGTTTGTCGTCGAGCATCACGTCGGTCGAGCGCACCTACGATGAAAAAGTCGACAAGGCGCTGGTATTGAACAGCCTGACCAAGTACGCCGCGCAACCAGCCGCACAACGCCGTGCCAGCTTCGACGCCGCCATCGGCATCAAGGATGGCATGTCGCAAGCCGACCTGGCCGCCGCCCTGGACAAACTGTATGCGGGCAGCAAGCTGGCCGACAAGGAAGAACGCGCGGCATGGTTGAAACGCACGCCAGCCGAATTCCAGGCCAGCAAGGACAGCTTCATCCAGGCCGCCGTCGCCATGTACCCGGATTCGCTGAAAAACGAAGCGGAAGACGAAGAACTGGCCGGCAAGATCCAGCAAGCCTACGCCAACTACATGAAAGCAAAAATCGCCTTCATGAAGAGCAAGGGCCAAGCCGTCTATCCTGACGCCAACAGCACCCTGCGCGTGACGTTCGGCCGTGTTGCCGGCCGTGACCATGGCGCCGACGGCACCACCTGGACCGCTTTCACCACCGTCAATGGCGTCGCCGCCAAAGCCACGGGCGAAGGCGAGTTCAATGCGCCGGCGAAACAACTGGCCGCGATCAAGGCCAAGGACTTCGGCAAATTCGTCGATCCGAAGCTGAAAACCGTGCCGGTCGACTACCTGGCCACCCTGGACATCACCGGCGGCAACTCCGGTTCGGCTGCCCTGAACGCAAAAGGCGAATTCATCGGCCTGGCATTCGACGGCACCTTGGACTCGATCATTTCCGACTGGGACTACAACAAGGCCAACACCCGTTCGATCCAGGTCGACCTGCGCTACATGCTGTGGAACATGAAACACATCGACCACGCAGACAACCTGCTGAAAGAAATGGGCGCCGAGTAATTCGCGGATAACAACAACTAATAAGCCCGGCAACGGGCGGTTGTTCCCTGAGCCACTCCTGCGGGAGTGGCTTTTTTTTTTGCCTAACGTTTTACTTTGCTAAAGCGGTAAGGCACGGCTTGCTCCTCGCCAAATACTTGCGCGCTGCCGCTTCCCAGCGGCAGCATGACCCTCCGGCCCTCCTGCAGCAGCAAGGCCAGGTCGGCGCCGGGAAAGCGCTGCGCCAGCAGCGGATAGGCTTGCCGGGCGATGCGCGCGGCGGGAATCACGATGCGGTAATCGCCGTCGCCAAAGTCCAGCAGCAGCGCGGCCACCTCATCCGGCCCCGGCAGCGCCGTGATGCGCAGGCGCGTGCTGCCCTTGACGAGCTCGAAAGCCGACCATACGGGCAAGACACGCTGCGTCGCGCCGACCCGCAACTGCGGCGCCTGCCCCGCCTCCGCCGACGTCAGCAAGACGTCGGGCCGCTCCTCCGATACGGCGCCATCGACGGCCAGCAGCCAGCCCCGGTAGCGTATCAGCGCGCCCTGTGCGGCGGCGGTCACGGAGCCGCCCTGCGCCACCGGTTCCTTGCTCGCAGGCAAGCGCAACGGCGCCGCCTGTGCCGCCAGGCAAGCCCACCACACCAGCGCTGCCAACACTGCCTTGCCCATGCCGCCTCCCTTGCGCGTGAAACGTATTCATAACACAAGTGCGGCCCGGCCCATCTGCCGCGCCTCAAGGCGCCGACGCCGGTGCTACAATTGGCCCCTAGCGGGCGTACTTACCCAGCGCGCCTTCCCCCTCCCAGACTCAGACCGCTATGCCACCAGACTTGCGCACGACCTACGAACTCGGTAACCACAACCAGACCACGACCTGGCTGGAATGCATCACCTTCTATCAAGATCTCGCCGCACGCTACCCGCAAGTGCTGCACTTCGAACAGATCGGCCTGTCCGATTCGGGCGTGCCCATCCATGCTGGCGTCATCAGCGCGGACGGCGTATTCGACCGCGAACAGATCAAGCGCGCGGGCCGCACCGTGTTCTTCAACAACAACGGCATCCACCCGGGCGAACCGGAAGGCATCGACGCCTGCATGGCCATCGTGCGCGACCTGTGCACGCAGCCGGAACGCCTGGCGGCGCTGGGCAGCACCGTGCTGCTGTTCATTCCGATCTACAACGTCGATGGCAGTCTGAACCGCGCCAACACGTCGCGCGTAAACCAGGATGGCCCGGAGCAATTCGGTTTCCGCGGCAATAGCCGCCACCTGGACTTGAACCGCGATTTCATCAAGTGCGACAGCCTGAACGCGCAAGTGTTCAACCGCCTGCTGGCCAGCTGGGACCCGGACGTGATGGTCGACACGCACACGTCGAACGGCGCCGACTACCCGTACACGATGACCCTGATCCACACGCAGACGGATAAGCTGGGCAATGGCCTCGGTCCCTTCCTGCAAGACACCATGCTGCCGCACATCTTTGCGCACATGGAACAAGCCGGCTGGCCCACCTGCCCGTACGTGAACCCCGTCAAGGATAGCCCGGACCACGGCATCGCCGAATTCCTCGAAGTGCCCCGTTTCTCGACCGGTTTTGCGGCCTTGCATCACGTCATCGGTTTCATGCCGGAAACGCACATGCTCAAGCCCTTTGCCGACCGCTACGCGTCCATGCGCGTCCTGCTCGACATCACCATGGCGTTTACGGTGAAGCATGGCGAGAGAATCCGCCAATTGCGCGCGCAAGCCAAGGCAGCGGGACGCACGCAAGCCGAGTGGCCGATCCACTGGAGCATGAACGAGGAACAACCGTCGACCTTCCCTTTCAAGGGCTACGCGGCCAAATACACGGCTAGCGTGCTGGGCGACTACCAGCGCCTGTCGTACGACCGCTCGCAGCCGTGGGAACGCGACATCGCCTACTACAACCGCTTCGATGCGGACGTCACCGTGGCCGCGCCAAAAGCCTATATCGTGCCGCAAGCGTGGCGCGAAGTCATCGAACGGCTGCGCTGGAACGGCGTCGAAATGAGCCGAATCACCACCGAACAGACAGTAACGGCGCGCTACTACCACATCACCGACGTCGGCACGCGGGCCACGGCCTACGAAGGCCACATGTTCCACGACACGGTGGAACTGGAAGCGCGCACGGGCCAGTTCACCGTGCAGGCGGGCGACTATGTGATCAGCCTGGACCAGGACAACGCCCGCTACGCCGTGGAAACGCTGGAACCGCAGGCACACGACAGCTTCTTCCGCTGGGGCTTCTTCAACAGCGTGCTGGAGAAGAAAGAAGCGTTTTCCGATTACGTCTTTGAAGACATGGCGTCGGAACTGCTGCGCGATGAGCCGGCGCTGGCCGCTAAATTTGCCGAGTGGAAGGCAGCGAATCCGGCCTTGCTGAGCAATCAGGAAGCCGTGCTCGACTTCATTTTTGAACACTGCCAGCGCTTTGCCGAGCCTGAATGGCGGCGCTATCCCGTCATTGCCCTGATGTAAATCAAGGCTGTAGCGAATGCAACATCCTGGCGCCGCATCGGAGACCCCGGTGCGGCGCCTCTTTCTGTGCCCTGCCCACAAGGTAATCCCATGCACTACGCACTGAACCTGCGCACCTTTATCTACAGCCATTATTTTTACCTGGGCTTGCGCGTGGCCATCGGCCTGGTCGGCCTGACCTTGCTGACCCTGGAAATCAGCGACAGCGCCACCGCCATGACAGTGTGCATCGGCGCCCTGTGCACGACCCTGATGGACATGCCCAGCCCCCTGCGCCACAAGTTCAACGAGATGCTGGCCTCGGTTCTGCTGTGCAGCGCCGTCACCTTGTTGATCAGCCTGTGCGGTCCCGTGCAGTGGCTGCTGATGACGGTGCTCGTGCTGGTCAGCTTTCTTGCCAGCATGATGGTGGTGTACGGCAAGAAATCCATGCCCTTGCAGCTGGCCGCCCTGTTCATCATGACCATGTCGATGGAGCACCAGATGACGTGGCAGCAATCGTTTCACCATGCGGGCCTGTTCATGCTGGGCGGCTTGATCTATCTGGCCTATGCCATGGCCATCGCCTGGGTCTTGCGCCACCGCATCAAGCAGCAAGTACTGGCCGAAGCCCTGTTCGAGTTAGCCGCCTACATCGACATCAAGGCCGATTTCTACGACACGCGTTTCAATTTGACGGAACAGTTCAACAAGCTGGTGCGCCATCAAAGCATTCTGGCCGACCGCCAGCAGGCGTCGCGCGACCTGATTCTGCGCAGCCACAAGAACAGCAAGGACGCCATCGTCGTACAGGTGCACGTGTGCATGCTCGATTTGTATGAACTGATCCTCTCCACGCACACAGATTACGCGCTGCTGCGCCAGCACCTGGCCGACTCCGACGTCTTGAAATCCTTGCACGACCTGGCCTACAAGGCGGCGCGCGACATCGAAGCCGTGGCGTATGCCGTCACGCGCAAGCGCGCCTCGTATGCGCAGATCAGCTATGACAGGGAATGGGCCGAGATCGAAGCGGAAATCGCCCGCCTGCACGCAAAAGGCGACGGCGCGCAGGAAGCGCTGGCCACCCTGCGCGCGCAGCGCAACAAGATCCGCGCCATTTTGAAAATGATCGCCGAGCTGCATCTGGCCACGCAAAA
Source organism: Janthinobacterium sp. GW823-FHT03B06 (assembly GCF_058796955.1). Taxonomy (NCBI): domain Bacteria; kingdom Pseudomonadati; phylum Pseudomonadota; class Betaproteobacteria; order Burkholderiales; family Oxalobacteraceae; genus Janthinobacterium; species Janthinobacterium sp. GW823-FHT03B06. The sequence goes on along the minus strand of NZ_JBXAJE010000006.1, from coordinate 64,765 downwards.
AGTCTATGCCGACGTGCCGTTCTGGAGCGGCGCGGACATGGCGCCGTTTTTGTCGCAGCAGAAATACGAACTGAAGACCCTGCTATCGAATCTGCGCCTGGATTCGCCCGTGTTCCGCTTCGCCCTGCGCGTGTCGATGGCCATCTCCGTGGGATTACTGATCGGCCACTGGCTGCCGTATGCGGCGCACAGCTACTGGATCGTCCTGACCATCGTCATCATCCTGCGCCCCACCTTCAGCATGACGCGCCAGCGCCGCGCCGACCGCATCATCGGCACCATCATCGGCTGCATCATCACGGCCATCGTGATCCGCTTCGTGCACAGCAATATCGTGCTGATGGCCATTTTATTCCTCTCCATCGTGGCCACGCCCACCTTCATCTATCTGCGTTACCGCTACACGGCGATTGCCGTGAGCCTGATGATCTTGCTGCAAATGCACCTGGTGGCGCCCAGCAACCCGAACCTCGTCAGCGAGCGCCTGATCGACACCCTGATCGGCGCGGCGGTGGCCACCGTGTTCAGCTTTGTGCTGGCCAACTGGGAATACCAGAGCCTGCCGCGCCTCGTGCGCCAGGTACTGAATGTGAACCTCAGCTATATGCAAGCCAGCTTCGCGCTGCTGCAGGGAAAATGCTTCGATGATTTCGCCTACCGCATCGAACGCAAGCGCTTGATGGACAGCCTGGCCGCGCTCAGCTCGGCGCTGGTGCGCATGCTCGATGAACCGGCCAGCAAGCAGCGGGCCGTGGAAGACATCAACCTGTTCATCGTGCAAAACTACTTATTGGTGGCCCACGTGGCGGCCCTGCGCTCGATCCTCGGGCGCCACGCCAGCCAGCTGCCCGTCACGCCCGTCAACGCCCTACTCGGCCATAGCCACACGCAAGTGTGCCTGACCCTGTCGCGCGCGCTGGAGCAACTCGATGACAAGGCCGCCATCAACGCGCCGCTGGCCGCCCCCGCCTCGCCGCCCGTCAGCGACGTGGCCTGGTCCGGCTGGCCGCTGGTGCAGCGCCGTATTCGCCTGTTGCAGGCGGATGCGGACAAGATCGTGGTACATAGCGCGGCGATCGTGCATATCGTATCACCACGCTAAACCCCAGCGATTTATTTCAGATAACGTTCAAACCAGCCGATAGTACGTTTCTGCAAATCGCGCTGGTGCTCGGGCTTGCGGAAGGAATGGCCTTCGCCGTCGTAGATGAACAGGCTGGACGGCACGCCCATGGCGCGCAAGCCGTGCCAGAATTCCAGCGACTGGGCGGCCGGCGTTTCCACGTCGCGCTCGCCCACGTAAATCAGGGTTGGCGTCTTCGCCGCCTTGATCGATTCGATGGGCGAAGCCTTGCGGTACACGGCCGGATCGTCATACGCGGAAGCGCCGAAGAACGGGATCATCCACTGGTTGATGCCATTCTGGCCGTAGTAACTGATCCAGTTCGACACGCCCGCCCCCGCCACCGCCGCCTTGAAGCGGTCGCTGTGCGTGACGCCCCACATGGTCATGAAGCCGCCATACGAATGGCCGATCAGGCCCAGGCGCTGGCCGTCGACGGGCGCCACTTTTTGCGCGGCATCGATGCCGGTGAGAATGTCGCGCCAGTCGCCGCCGCCAAAGTCCGCCATGTTGGCGCGTGTAAAAGCCTGGCCTTGGCCAAAGCTGCCGCGCGGATTGGGCAGGAAGACGAAATAGCCTTTTTGCGTCAATTCGTGGATCAGGGTGCTCGCCGCCACGTAACGGGGCGAGGCGGCCGCGCCGGGGCCACCATGCACGTTGACGATCATCGGGTAGCGCTTGCCTGCGTCCGTCTTCAACGGCCCCAGCAGCCAGCCCTGCACCTTGTATTGCTCGTTGTTCCAGCCCACGTTCTGCACCGTCAACTGCGGCGCAAAGCCGTCATTGTCGCGCGTGATCTTTTTCAGCTGGCCCACCGGCCCCGCCACCAGGTAGCCGGCGTGCGTAAAGTCTTCCTGCGCGGCGGCTGCCTGCAAACCATCGGCGCTGAACGACAGACGGCCATCGCTGCCGCCGCTGCTGATCTCTCCGAGCAGCACGGGCTGGGCGGGACCCGTTTGCGCATCGACAGGCACCAGCGCCAGCTGCGAATCGATCAGGGCCGTCGCCAGCAAGCCGGCGCCGCGCCAGACGACGCCATTGAAGGTGCCGCGGTAATCGGGCGTGATGTTGCGCGGCGTGCCGCCGGCCAGCGGCACGGTATAGATATCGCCGCCGATGGAGCCGAAATCGCTCATCAGGCCGCCGATGAAGGCCACCGTCTTGCCGTCTGGCGAGACGGACGGCAGGTTCAGCTGCATGGCCGGCGACGCGATCACGCGCAGGGCGCCCGTGGCCGCATCGATATGGCTGAGCTTGGCGACCCACCAGTTGCTGTCGCCATTGCCCTGCGCGCTGGTGGCGACAAAGCCGCGGCCATCGGGCGTCCAATTGTATTCATACACGTAGGTGTCGCTTGGCGACAGCAGACGCGGTTCGCCGCCGCTGACAGGTACCACGGCGATGCGCTGGGCATCGTCTTCGCTGCCCACTTCGCCCACCTGGCGCGCGCCTGCCTCCACGGCGCCGGCCAGCTTGCGCGCGCCCACCGTGGCCAGCAGCGCCAGCTGCTTGCCGTCCGGCGACCAGCGCGCCGTGCTGGCCACACCTTTGATACTCGTCAACACGCGCGCCTGTGCCTGCGTCATCGTGGCCAGGTACAGCTGCGCCGTGCCCGCCTTGGCATCGTAGCCGACAAAGGCCAGTTGCCGGCCATCGGGCGACCAGCTGGGCTTGTCGTAGGAACACACGGCGCACGGGTCGAATTGCTGCACGATGGCGCCGTTGGCGGCGTCGCGCACGACGATGGCCGCATGCGGGCGCTGCGGCTGTTCACCCACCTTGCTCGACTCGATGGCGGCGATGCGCTGGCCATTGGCCGACAGGGCCACGGCGCGGTAATCGCGCAATGCCGGCCCGCTGGCAGGCGCGGCTTGCGCCATGGTTCCCAGAAAGCTGCTTGCCAGCAAGCCGCAGGCGGCCAGATCAGTTATTTTCATCATGTAAATTCCGGTTAGAAATAAAAAAAACCGCCGGCAAGCGCGGCGGTTTTGGATGGAACAGACTGCATTAGCGGGTCTTCCTGCCCAGGTGCGAATGCCGCATGCTGTACAAGAAGTAAATGGCCACCGTGACCGCCATCCACACGCTGAACACGACAAACGTCGTATGCGGCAAATCACGCATGATGTACAGGCAAGCCATAATGCTCAGGCCAGGAATCACGTACGGCCCGAACGGCACGCTGAAGCCTTCGATACGGTTGGCGCCCTGCTTGTGGCGCAGCACGGGCACGGCGATCGAGACCACCATGAAGGCCGTCAGGGTGCCGATGCTGACCATGTCCCACAGGTAAGTCGCATCGACGGAACCCGCCACCAGAGCCACCACCAGGCAGACGATGATGGTATTGCTGACCGGTACCAGGGTGCGCGGATGGATCTTCTGGAACGATTTCGGGATCAGGCCGTCGCGGCTGACGGCAAACAGGATGCGCGTCTGGCCGTAGATCGTCACCAGGGTCACGCTGAAGACGGAAATGACGGCACCGGCCGACAGCACCAGCGCGGGCCAGGTCTTGCCCGTGACGTTTTGCAGGATCACCGCCAGGCCCGCTTCCTGGCCTTCGAACAATTTCGCCTGTTGCGCACCGAGGGCGGCCACGGCCACCAGCAAATAAAACACGGTAACGATCAGCAAGCCATACAGGATGCCGCGTGGCACATTGCGCTTGGGATCTTTCACTTCATCGCCCGCCGTCGCCACCGTATCGAGGCCGATGAAGGAGAAGAAGACGGTGCCGGCCGCAGCGGTGACGCCCGTCATGCCGGCAAAGCCCTTGCTATTGTCGGTATTAAAGAACGGTACGAAGTTGTCTGCATTAAAACCGGAAAAGGCAATGGCAATGAAGAACACGAGGATGGACAGCTTGATGATGACCATGATGGCGTTCATCAGGGCCGATTCCTTGGCGCCGCGCAGCAGCAAAAAGCCGCACATGCAGATCAAAAAGATGGGCGGCAGGTTGATGTGGCCGGAGTGGAACTCCATGCCATGCGGGCCGGAAACGATCATCGGCGTGCGCAGCATCTCGGGAATATGCCAGCCAAACGCGTTTTCCAGGAAGTTATTCAGGTAGGACGACCAGCCGATGGCCACGGCACTGCCCGCCAAGCCGTATTCGAGCAGCAGACAGGCGGCCATGATGAAGGCAAGAAACTCACCCACGGTGGCGTAGGCAAACGAATACGAGGAGCCGGAGGCGGGGATGCGGAACGACAATTCCGCATAGCACAAGGCCGTCAAGCCAGCCGTGATGGCGGCGATCAGGAAGGACAGGACGACCGAGGGGCCCGCCTTGGGCACGGCTTCGACCATGGTAAAGAAGATGCCCGTGCCGATGGTGGCGCCGACGCCGATCATGGTGAGGGAAAACAGGCCGATGGAGCGGCTCAAGCCGCTGCTGCTGAGGCCTTCACCATATTCGACCGTGGTATCGATCGGCTTGGTGCGGCAGAGTTTCTGGACCAGGGTTTGGCTCACTAGACTTCCTTTATGAGGCATACGTATTTTCGTACGACGGGTAAAAACAAATAGCGCTCCGGCCCTACCTGGCAAAAAACCGGAAAGATCGCGTCCATTTTCAAAACTAAGCGATTATAGGGCTTTCACCGGCTCAGCTAAACAGAACTTTGATGTAAGGAAACAACGCCAGGCGTGCGCCGCGAAACGCGCATGGACGCTAGCGGGGCCTGGGATTGTCAATATGAAATAAAAAGCGCGCCGCTGCGGGTGCAGGGGCGCGCTTCTGGCTCAGCTCAACGACGCTGGCTTACTTCTTGATGTGTGGCGCATCGGCCGCTGGCCAACCCGCTTCGTAGCCTTGCGGCACGTCATCGCGCTTGTCCTTGGGCGCCAGGCCCAGCGCGTAGTACAGCACCGTCAGCAGGATCAGCCAGGCCGGTCCCACCATCAGGGCGATGCGCGTATCGGGGAAATACGCCATCAGGCCGATCACCAGCGCCAGGAACGCGAGCGAAATCCAGGAACCATACGGCGCGAACGGCATGCGGAAGGCCAGGTTCTTGATTTCCAGCGGCGTCAAGGTCTTGCGGAACTGGATCTGCGTGACCAGGATCACGCCCCAGGTCCAGACGGCGCCGAAGGTCGAGATCGAGGTGACCCAGATAAACACTTTTTCCGGCACCATGTAGTTCAACAGCACGCCCAGCAACAGCGCCACGACGGACACGAGGATGGCGCGGCGCGGCACGCCGCTGGCCGTCGTTTCCGCAAACGCCTTCGGGGCCTGGCCTTGCAGCGCCAGGTTGTACAGCATGCGGCCCGTGCTGAAGATACCGCCATTGCACGACGACAAGGCTGCCGTCAGCACGACGAAGTTGATGATGCCGGCGGCCGTCTTGATGCCCAGGCGTTCGAACGTCATGACGAAGGGACTGCCGGTGGTGCCGATTTCATTCCATGGGTAGATCGACAGGATGACGAACAGCGCGCCGACATAGAAAATCAGGATGCGCCAGAACACGGAATTGATGGCGTCGGGAATCGATTTCTTCGGGTTCGCCGCTTCGCCGGCCGTCAGGCCGATCATTTCCACGCCCAGATAGGCAAACATCACCATCTGCAAGGACATCAGCACGCCCTGCGCGCCGTTCGGGAAGAAGCCGCCATGCGTCCACAGGTTCGAGATGCCGATGGCCACACCGCCGTTGCCGAGACCGAAGACGATCATGCCCGTGCCGCCGACAATCATCAGGATGATGGTGACGACCTTGATCAGGGCGAACCAGAATTCGAACTCGCCGTAGGCTTTCACGGCCAGCAGGTTGATCGCCCCCATGGAACCGAGGGCCGCCAGGGCCCAGATCCAGCGCGGCACGTCGGGGAACCAGATGCCCATGTAGATGGCGACGGCGGTAATTTCCGCGACACACGTGACCAGCCACAGGAACCAGTAGTTCCAGCCCGTCAGATAGCCTTGCAGGGGGCCCAGATAATCCTGGGCATAGCGGCTGAAGGAACCGGCAACCGGGTTGTGCACGGCCATTTCGCCCAGCGCGCGCATGATCATGAAGATGACCGCGCCACCGATGATGTACGACAGCATGATGCCGGGACCGGCCATCTTGATGGCGTTGCCGGAACCCAAAAACAGGCCCACGCCAATCGCGGCGCCCAGCGCCATCAGGCGGATTTGCCGCTCGCCCAGGCCGCGGTGCAAGCCTTGTTCACTCGTTTTCATTACGTGTCTCCGTTTTTTTCTTGAATACACCGATCCCTCCACCCCAATGGCGGTTCCGCTCTTGCTGGAAAGGAGGAAAGGGCTAGCCGGCGGCAATCGCCGGCATGCTCATGTGCTCAGGCTGCTGCGTCAGGCCAGTTCGGCGATCAGCTCGATCTCGACGCAAGCACCCAGCGGGATTTGCGCCACGCCAAAGGCGGAGCGGGCGTGCTTGCCGCTGTCGCCGAAGACTTCGACGAACAGTTCCGAGGCGCCATTGGTCACCAGGTGCTGTTCCGTGAAGTCGGAGGTGGAATTGACCAGGCTCATGACCTTGACGATGCGCTTGACCTTGCTCAAGTCGCCGCCGCAGGCATCTTGCAGGGTGGCGATCAGTTCGATGGCGATGCCGCGCGCTGCGATCTTGCCTTCTTCCGTGGTGACGTCCTTGCCCAGTTGGCCAACCCAGACCTTGCCATCCTTCTTGGCCAGGTGGCCGGACAGGAAGACAGTGTTGCCCGTGCGGGCATGCATCACGTAGGCGGCAGCTGGCGCGGCAACGACTGGCAGTTCAATGTTGAGGGCTTTGAGTTTTTCGTAAAACGACATGCTATTTCTCCAAGAAAACAATATAAGCGAAACCAAAATTCATGCACGGCAGGGCACGGAGGATGACGCCCTGGCAGCGCGGTAGTGACCGACAACAGTGCCAGATTAAACGTCATCATATTGGTGAACCAGCAGTTTTAGTTCACAAATAGGCCCGGTTATTCAGTGGATTATACCGACAATCAAACAAAATTCAGCATCGGTTCATGAAGCATGCTCTACAGGCATCGAGCGTGACTTTTTTCATTAAATTGTCACTTGTGCAATGTCAAGCCCTCGGGGTCAAGATTTATCGCCTCCAAAAATGCCTGGTCGTGCGAAACCACAAGTAACGCCCCCTGGTATTGCAGCAGCGTCTGCTCCAGCGCCTGCAGGCTGGCCAGGTCCAGATGATTGTCCGGTTCGTCGAGCAGCAGCAGTTGCGGCGGCGCCTGCGCATACAGTTCGGCCGCCAGCGCCACCTTCATGCGCTCGCCGCCGCTGAGCAAACGGCTGGGCATGGTGGCGCGCGCGCCGGCAATGCCCAGCAGCGCCAGCCGCGTGCGCAGCTCGCCTTCCGGCAAGATGCTGTTGCGTGCCTGCAAGCGTTGCACGGCGCTGCACTCGCCGTCTTGCAATCCCGCATGCTGGTCCAGCCAGGCCACCTGCGCATGGCAGCGCGGCTCGCCGCTGGCGGGCGCCAGTTGTCCGGCGATCACGCGCAGCAGAGTCGACTTGCCGCTGCCATTGTCGCCCGTCACGGCCAGGCGGCGCGGCCCGGCCAGCACCAGGTTGATCGCGCGCGCCTGGCCATGCGGCAAGACCAGCTCGCGCAGCTCCAGGATCAACTTGCCGTTCGGCACGGCGCTCTCGGGCGCCAGCAGCAGCCGTTCGGCCTCGGGCGCACAGCGGGCGCTGGCATCCATCACGCGCTGCTGGCGCGCCTGCTGCGCCTCTTGCGCTCGCACGCGCAGCTTGCCCTGGCTATCCTGGCTTTTCTCCTTTTTCGCGTCGAGCAGCAGCTTGCTCTGGTTGCCTTCGCGCCCTTCCTTCTCGCCGCGTCCGACTCGGCGCTGCTGGCGCTCGGCGTGCTGCTGCGCTTCACGCTGCTCGCGTCGGGCACCAGCCTTTTCCGCCTGCAGGGCCGCAGCAAAACCGGCCTGTTCCAGCGCGCGCTGCTGCGCATATAGCGCGTAATTGCCGCCATAGCTGCGCAAGCCCTGCGGCGACAGCTCGGCGATTGCATCGACGTGCTCGAGCAAGCCGCGGTCATGGCTGATCAGCAGCAAGCCGCCCGGCCAGCGCGCCATCTGCGCCACCAGGCGGGCGCGCTGCCGCGTGTCAAGGTGGTTGCTCGGTTCATCGAGCACCAGCCAGTCCGCCTGCGACAGCCAGGCGCCCTGCAGCGCGATGCGCTGGCGTTCGCCGCCGCTCAGGCTGGCCGTTGATGTATCGGCATCGACATGGCGCAAATCGAGCGCATCGAGCGCCTGGCGCAATCGGGCCTGGGCATCCCAGCGTTCGCCCACCAGTGCGTAATCGGCTTCGTCGACGCTGCCGGCGGCGATGCGCGCCAGCGCGGCCAGCAAGTCGTCCATGCCGGCCAGCGCCGCCACCGTGGGATAGCGCTGCGGATCGAGCTCCTGCGCCACGTAATGCACGCTGCCGTCACAACGCACGGCGCCAGAAGACGGCTGCGCCCGGCCTGCCAGCAGGCGCGCGAGCACGCTCTTGCCCACGCCGTTATCGCCGACGAGGCCGATACGTTGCGGGGCAAAAGAAAATTGCAGATCGGAAAACAGGGCGCGGCCATCGGGCAGCACAAAGGAAAGACGGTCGAGTTGCAGTAATGCGGGCATGGATACTCCTTGAGCAAGGCTGGCGAACCCGCGCGGCACAATGGCGCGCTGGCGGGATGGGCGAGGCCGTGCACAGCACGGCAGTATCAATGGCGCATGTCGAAGCGTCCTGGAGAAATGGGAAAGAAGCGTCAGTGTAGCAGACGAGACACGTTAGCGCTGGCCCAGAGTCGTGTCGCCGAACAGGTTCTTGAACTCACGCGGCTGCGAACGCCAGTACTGCGGCGGCGCCGACACTTGCGCGCCCAGCTGGGCCGCAGCGTGCCACGGCCAGCGGGGGTCGAACAGGATGGCGCGCGCCAGCGCCACCATATCGGACTGGCCATTGGCGATGATGTCTTCGGCCTGCTGCGCTTCCGTAATCAAACCCACGCTGATTGTCGGCAAGCCGCTGTCGCGCTTGATGCGTTCGGCAAACGCCACCTGGTAGCCGGGTCCCACGGGAATCTGCTGCTGCGGCGAAATGCCGCCGCTGGAGACATGGATGAAATCGGCGCCCAACTGCTTGAGTTCCTGCGCGAAACGCACGCTTTGTTCGATTTCCCATCCGCCCTCGACCCAGTCGGTGGCGGAAAGGCGCACGCCCACGGCCATGCTGGCCGGCACGGCGGCGCGCACGGCTTCATAGACTTCCAGCGGAAAGCGCATGCGATTGTCCAGGCTGCCGCCATACGCATCGCTGCGCTGGTTGGACAGGGGCGACAGGAATTGGTGCAGCAAATAGCCGTGCGCCGCATGCAATTCGATGCCCTCGATGCCGAGCGCATGCACGCGCTGGGCCGCGGCCACAAACGCTCCCTTAATTTGCAGCAAGCCCATCTCGTCTAGGGCGAGCGGCACCGTTTCACCCGGCGCGTGGGCGATGGCCGACGGCGCCACCGTTTGCCAGCCGCCGTCGGCCAGATGCACGCAGGTGCCGCCCTGCCACGGCGCACGGCTCGATGCCTTGCGTCCCGCATGGCCCAGCTGCACCACCAGCGGGATTGGGGAGTGGCGGCGGATCGCTTGCACCACCTTGGCCAGCGCGGCTTGATTCGCGTCCGACCACAGGCCCAGGTCGTCGGCCGAGATGCGTCCCTCGGGCGAGACAGCCGTCGCTTCCGTCATCAGCAGCCCCGCGCCGGACAGGGCCAAATGGCCCAGGTGGATCATGTGCCAGTCGGTGGCGTTGCCGTTGTCGGCCGAGTACTGGCACATGGGCGCAATGGCAATGCGGTTGGCCACGTGCAGCGGCCCCAATGCAAACGGCGTGAATAGCTGGCTCATGGCGGACTTTCGGAAAAGGGGAAGCACCGATTCTACTGTGCTTTGGAAAGTGCGGCTTACACCTGCTTACGTTTGATACAGCGCAAGGGCTAGCCTTGGGCAGGCGGGGCCGCTAATCTGGACACATCAACAACACCCGCAATACCACACCCAGGAGAACACATGAACACGACGACCACCGCCAGCCGCATCCACCCCTTGATGGCCGGCGCCGCCATTTCCGTGACGGTCCTGTGCCTGGTGGGCGCGGCGTCCATCGCCGGCATCCTGCCCAATTCGCGGGCGAACGTGCCAGCCGTGCCTGCCGACGTGGCAGCCATGACGCCGGCCAACGCCGCTGCGCTGGCAGCGCCCGTGGCCGCCCCCGTGGTGGCGCAAGCTGCTCCGGCACCCGTCGTGCACAAGCGCGTCGTGCACCATACGCAAGTGGCCCAGGCCCGTCCTGCCTACCGTGACAACAACGATGGCTACCGCGAGACGGCCTACCGCGAACCGGTCCGCCAGCAGCAGCCTGCGCCGGCGCCGGCACAACCGAACTACGTGGGCATCGGCACGGGCGCCGTCATCGGCGGCTTGATCGGCAATCAGGTCGGTGGCGGCCGCGGCAAGGCGCTGGCGACGGTGGCCGGCGTGATCGGCGGCGGCATGCTGGGCAATGCGGTGCAAAACCAGGTTCAGCAGCAACCGCAGCAATAATCAGTCTCAGTCGTACGGGCCAAGATAATCGAGCTTGCCCACGGCCACGCCATTGTTGCGCAGGATGGCGTGGACCATGGAGACGTGGAAATAGAAATTCGGCAAGGCAAAGCTGAGCAGGTAATCGTCGCCCGAGAATTTTGTCCCCTCGTCTGTCCAGTTCAGCACGACTTCCTTCTGCGCGCTGCCCGCCATCTGGCCCGCATTGACGCTGTCGATATAAGCGATGGTGTTGGCGATGCGTTCCTGTAACTGCTCGAACGACGCTTCATTATCCTCGAACTTCGGCGCCGGCACGCCGCTCAGGCGCTCGACCGACATCTTCGACGTATCGCTGGCGCGCTGCACCTGCGCCGTCAAGTCCAGCATGTCGGGCGCCAGCTGCGCACCCAGCAAAATCTCGGGCACGATGCCGTCTTCCTCGACATGTGCTTGCGCTTTTTCCAGCAGGGCCGAGACGACCCGCAAGCCGCGGATGAAGACGGGGATGGTTGCCTGATACATGGACACGGACATGGGGAACTCCTGATAGTGAACGATGAGTCAGTGTACCCGAGGCGCTGTCTTCCGGCAGCGCGCACAATGCCACTCCTGTGCGTCAGCGCACCGAGCGGCTCAGTTCATCCTACTTTTCCAGATTCACCTTGCCGTCCGGCGCATGAGCGGGCTGTTCCGCTGGTTCCGGCTGCAGTTCTGGCTGCGGCTGCGGCGTGTCCTTGCGCTTGCCGCCGAAGAACTTGACGATGGCCGCACCGGCACCGACCACGGCCAGGATCAGCACTTTCTTGAAGGCCAGCAGCAGCGCCAGCAGTTTGCCGAACAGGCCCAGCTTGCTGGCCACGCCACCGGCCACCAGCGCCGCCAGGCCGTATTCGGCCACCTTGTCCGTCTTGCTGTCGAAATCCGTGTAGCGGTTACCGTCGGTAAATTCCGTGAACGCCGTCACTTGCTGCATCTCTTTCTTGATCGCTTCGATCTGCTGCATGCTGGCAATCGCATTCAGGTTCAGTACGCCTTCGCGCCCCAGCACGCGCACGTTGTAGTTCAGCGAGTGTTCGCCGCCATCGGCCATCAAATCCTTGGCCCAGTACAGCTTGTGCGTATCCTTGGCATAGCTGGGTTTTTCCGCCCAGCCCATCAAATGGATGCCCGGATAACCCTGCTTCTTGCGATCCGCATTGTTTTCCAGCACGGATGCCTGCATATCCTTGAGCAATTCGTCGTATTTGATGCTGTCCGCATCGTCATCCTTGATGTGCCCTTCCTTTTCATACGTGACGATGACGCCCCAGCTATCGCGCTCGAGCACGCTGGTCTTGGCAGGCACGATCATGCCCAGCGATTCCATGCCCGGTGGATTGCCCCAGGCATCGACCAGCACGCGCTCGGCGTCCGTCGGCGACAGGTAACGGAAGTTGGCGGGCAAATCCAGGGTGGCGATGCCGCCCGGCAAGGTGATCTTGCCGCGCTGCAGGTGCAGCTGGGCGAGGAATTGCTCGGCCGTCATTTCCGGTGCGGCCGCCTTCTCATCGGCAGGGGCGGCAGCCGTGAGGCCGGAGAGGGTCAGGCACAGCAAGGCTGTCAGCAGGCGTTTCAACATGATTGGTCCAAAAAATTGCAAAGGGTAAATATTTTAAACCAATCAATTGCTTAATGGATAATTATTTCTGTGCGGCATTTTTTATGAAAAAAGCGCCAGGCGGGTTTCCCCGGCTGGCGCCAAATGCTGTGTGAGGACTGGGCGATCACGCCATGCGCACCACCATCAATCCGGCGCGCAAGCCCACGCGCACATCGGGGTTCGGGAACACCACCAGCTCTTCCGCGTGCCGCACCGTGTAGACGTGGTCGCCATCGCTGGCGATCACGGCGTGCTGCGGCAGGGAGGTGAAATTCTGCGTGCCGCGATCGAAGGCCATGCGGAACTCCTCGCTGTGCTTGATGATTTCCTGCGCCACCTTGAACACGTGCGGTTGCGCCTTGACGGGCTGCGCAGGCAGGCCGCGCAACAGGCCGTCCAGCGCCCGCGACACGTCGTCAAACAGCGATAAATCGTTCTGCCCCAGGGTGCCCACGCGGCCCAGTTCCACCGTGCTGGCGGCCGCGCCGCAATGCTCGGCCGAATAATAACTGTAGGTGCCGGCCGACTGCGGGTTCATGATGATGGCGCCGATGGCCGCCTGGCCCAGCCAATCGATCAGCTGCGCCTTGGCGTCTTCGGCCACCAGGTCCGGCACGATGGCAAACGTGGGGTACACGGAAGGCCGGATGGCCGTGTGCAAATCCAGGTGCCAGCGCGCGGGACCGGCCGCGTCAAAGAACGCTTTGGTCGCGGCGATCATTTCATCGGCGCGCGCGCTTTCCGCCGCTTGCGCCAGGCTGCCCCGCACGGGGCGAAACATGCGATTGAGGTCGGCGTCGATGAAACGCTTGCCGACCCGGATCGCGTCGACATTGCCCACGCAGACGAGCAAATCGACGGCCAGCTGCGACGCATCGCGCGACAGGGCGTCGAGCAGATGCGCGAGCACTTCGATCGGTCCCGTCTCGTCGCCATGCACGCCGACAGAAACGGCCACGCTGGCGCGGCCCTTATCGGCTTGCGGCTTGACCACTTGCAGCATGCCGGGCGCCGGCAAGGCCACCGTGAAACCGGCGTTGGCGAACAGCTGCGCCACACCGCTGAAATCGGCCTGCGCCAGCGCCTGCACGGCTGGCGGCAAGCCGCCAGCGCCCTCTACTAGCTGTGTTGCATCTTGCGTCATTACACCGCCGCTTCCGCTGGGCTTTTCGCCGTGATTTTATTCACGGCTTCCGACAAGGTCCACACGTCCAGCATGGCTTGCTCCAGTTCCGTCGCCGCCACATAGGCCGACAGGCCCAGCGCGCCCGTCACCGCATCGACGGCCTGGCCTGCATTGCCTTGCTCGGCGCGCGCCAGCACCTGCGTCAGCAGACGCTGTTGCGTGCGGCGCAGGGCTTGCTGCGCATAGTTGCGCAACTGTTCCTGCGACTTGCCTTGCGCGGCCAGCTTCAGGCCACGCTCCAGGGTGTCGATGCCCGCCTGGCTGCGCAGAGCAAGGCCCACCTGCAGGAAGGCCGCCAGGTCCATCGAGGCAGGGCGCGGCACGGACAGGGCCGGGAACAGGAAGCCGGCAACGACTTCCAGCGCATCGACCGCATCCCACGCTTGCACGAAGGCCGGCGTCAAGCCCGGCACCAGCGCCGCTTCCGACTTGATGCCGACGGCTTTGAGCAGCTCGCGCTTCGATTCCGCGCCGAATAAACGCGTCAGTTCAGCCAGTCCCGCGCCGCGCAATTGCTCGGCCGGCACGGACAGCACGCCGGCGATCATCGTTTGCTGCAGCACGCGCGTTTGCGCGTCGACCTTGATCGACACGTCGCGCGGCACCGTCAAGGCGTCCGCGTCGAGCGCGTCGAACACGGGCGCCAGGTTCAGCGCCACCCATGCCTGGCCCCAGGCCAGGATCACGGCCGACTCGTCCACGCCGTGTTCCGCCGCCAGGTTGCGGATCATCAGCGGGCCGCAGCGGTTGATCACTTCATTGGCCAGCACGGTCGCCAGGATGGCGTTGGCCAGCGGGTGGTCGAGCGCCGAACGGGTTGCCACCAGCAACGATGGGAAGTAGGGTTTGAGCACCGGCTCGGCCCACGTTTCGTCCGTCAGCGGCAGGGCGGACAGGATGCGCTTGAAACGGTTCTTCACGTTGGCGATCACCACCGCCAGTTCCGGCGTGGTCAGGCCCCGGTCATCTGCCTTGCGACGCGCCAGTTCGGCCACCGATGGCAATTGCTCCAGTTCGCGCGACAGGGCGCCTTCTTCTTCCAGGCTGGCGATCAGGGCGGCATAGCCATCCTGCACGGCGCTCTCGCCTTGCGCCTGCAGCTCGCGCACCAGCAAATGCGTCTGCTGCGTGTTGTCGCGCAAGACCAGGCGCTCGACGTCGTCCGTCATCGCATACAGCTCGCGGTTGCGTTCCGCTTCCGTCAGCTTGCCCGCATTGACTTCCACGTCCAGCCAGATTTTCACGTTCACTTCATGGTCCGAGCAATCGACGCCGGCCGAATTGTCGATCGCATCGGTGAAGATGCGTCCGCCCGCCAGCGCGAACTCGATGCGGCCCGCTTGCGTCGCACCGAGGTTGCCGCCTTCGGCCACGACCTTGACGCGCAGCTCATTGCCATTGACGCGGATATGGTCATTCGCGCGGTCCTTCACCTGTGCGTGCGTCTCGGTCGAGGCCTTGATGTAGGTGCCGATGCCGCCGTTGTAGAACAGGTCTACGGGCGACTTCAGGATGCGGTGCATCAGTTCTTCCGGCGCCAGCGAGGTCTCGGCGATATCGAGCGCGGCGCGGATCTGCGGCGACAGTTCGATCGTGCGGGCGGAGCGCGGATACACGCCGCCGCCATTTGATATCAAATCCTTGTTGTAGTCATCCCACGAGGAGCGCGGCAAGGCGAACAGGCGCGCACGTTCCTCGAACGAGACGGCGACGTCCGGTGTCGGGTCGAGGAAGATATGACGGTGGTCGAATGCGGCCACCAGTTTCAGCTGGCGCGACAACAATACGCCGTTGCCGAACACGTCGCCCGACATGTCGCCCACGCCGACCATGGTGATCGGGGTGGTGTTCAGGTCGTGGTCCATTTCATAGAAGTGGCGCTTCACGGCTTCGAATGCGCCCTTGG
The DNA here is from genome assembly GCF_058796955.1 of Janthinobacterium sp. GW823-FHT03B06. NCBI lineage: Bacteria > Pseudomonadati > Pseudomonadota > Betaproteobacteria > Burkholderiales > Oxalobacteraceae > Janthinobacterium > Janthinobacterium sp. GW823-FHT03B06. Next base: position 49,341 of record NZ_JBXAJE010000006.1, on the reverse strand, counting down.
CCGTGATGCCCAGTTTCTTGTGGTCGTAGCCGTTCGAGCCGCCCGAGGCGAACGCGTCGCCGAGCCAGAAACCGCGCTGCACGGCGATGCCGTTGGCGATGTCCGAGAACGTGGCCGTGCCCTTGTCGGCAGCGACCACCAGGTACGGGTCGGCGTCGTCGAAGCAGACGGTATCGACTGGCGGGACGATATTGCCCAGCGAACGGTTGTCCGTCACTTCCAGCAGGCTGGAAATGAACAGGCGGTAGACGGCTTCGCCTTCGGCCGCGATGGTTTCGCGCACGGCGTCCTTCGGCATCATCTTGCAGACAAAGCCGCCCTTCGCGCCGGCCGGCACGATGACGGCGTTCTTGACCATCTGCGCCTTGACGAGGCCCAGCACTTCGGTGCGGTAGTCTTCCATGCGGTCGGACCAGCGCAAGCCGCCGCGGGCGACAGGGCCGCCGCGAAGGTGCACGCCTTCGAAGCGGCGCGAGAACACAAAGATCTCGCGGTAAGGACGCGGTTCCGGCACCAGCGCCAGGCTGCTGGTGTCGAACTTGAAGATGATCTTGTCGCCTTGTTGGTTGTTCTGGAAGTAGCTGGTGCGCAGGGTGGCTGCCATCAGGTCGGCCAGCGCGCCGAGGATTTCCTCGGTATCGGCATGGTTCACGGATGGCAGGCCCGCCTTGATGGCGGCGATTGCCTCCAGGGCGGCCGCGTGCTGCGCATCGGACAGCGCTGGGTCGAAGCGCTGCAGGAAGGCTTCGACCAGGGCTTTGACCTGGGCCGGCTGTTTGCGCAGGCTCTCGGCGATGTAGCGCACCGAGAAGCGGCTGCCCGTCTGGCGCCAGTAGCTGGTGTAGGCGCGCACCAGCTGCACTTCGCGCGTCGACAAGCCGCCTTCGATGACGAGGCCATTCAGGCGGCCATCTTCGGCCGTGTCGTTGAACAGGGCGGCAAACAATTCCTGCGCCACGGCGACGACGGATGGCTGCGCCAGTTTCGCCGCGCTGGCGGCATCGACCGTCAGGCTGGTGATGAAATAGCGCGTGCCGTCGGACAGCGAAACCGAATACGCCTGTTCGCGGTCGATGGCCACGCCCGCGTTGTGCAGGGCCGGCAAAATGGTCGACAGCGGCGGCACCTTGTTGGCCGAGTACAGGCGAATCGTGGTCACAAAGCCCGTCTCGATGCGCACGGCCACGTGCGCCGGATCGGTATTGCGCAGGATGGTGTCGAGGTCGCGGAAAGCGATGGCCGGCGCGGTGGCGGCCACGTAATCGAGCGGTAATGTGGCGCAGAGTTTGCGCAGGCTGGTGCGCAGGGCCACGTCGGGCACGGCGTCGGCCACGGCGGCAAAGCCGTTATGCCAGCCATCGAGCACGCCCAGGAGCGGCTGTTCGATATCCGTTTCCAGGTCCAGCGGGTAGCGCGCGGCGTGGGCGATCAGGTAGACGCGCGCCAGCGGGCCGTCGGCCACCAGGGTCTGCGTGCTCACGTGCGTGGCGCCGGAACTGGCTTGCAGGGCTTTTGCCAGGCTCGATGCGACGCTGGCGCTGTAGCGCTCGCGCGGCAGGTAGACCAGCACGTTCAGGTGGCGCGCGTACACGTCGCGGCGCGCGAAGACCTTGGTGCGCGGCTGCTTGTACAGCGAAACGACGGAACCGCACACTTGCGCCAGCCAGTCGAGGTCCGCTTCCAGCGCTTCCGTGCGCGGCAGGGATTCGAGGATTTCGCGGAATTTCTCGGCACGGAAGCCTTGCTGGCGCACGCCGGCCAGGCTCAGTACCTTGGCCACGCGGCCGCGCGCAAATGGCAGCGCCGCCAGCGGGGTGGAATTGCCGGCGCGGGTGAACAGGCCGACGAAGCAATGCTCGCCCAGGATCGCGCCTTGCGCATCCATGTCGCGCACGCCGATGAAGTCGAGCTGCTGGTCGCGGTGCAAAGTGCCCGCCACGTCGGCCTTGACGATGGACAGCGCCGAGTCGCGCTTGGCCAGGGTGTCGAAGTCGCCCGGGATATTCGCCAGGCAGGTGCCGTAGACCGGGTGCGCCGTATCCTGCAGCACGCCGACACGGCTCGGGATGTCGCGTTCCAGTTCGCGCACGCCCGGCTTGACGCGGTAATAGGCGTAGCCGAACACTTCAAAGCCGCCGCTGCGCGCCCATTCCAGGAAGGCGGCCACTTCCGCGCCCTCTTCGCCATGCTGCGATGCGGCTGTGGCGACGGCGGCCAGGCGCTCGCTCATGGCGGCGGCATCGCGGCGCACGACGGCAGCGTCACGCGCGACCGTCTCCAGGGCGGCGACCAGCGCGGCCAGGGCTTCCGGCGCCAGCTCTTCGTCGAGCAGCACCAGCACATACGATTCGAGCGGATCGCCCGGCTGGCGCACCGCTTCGACGCTGCCATCAAGAGCGCGGCGCACGGGCAGCACGGTGTTCATCACGCCGCGCACGGCCAGGTGCTGGCGGCGCATGGCCATGACGATGGAGTCGACCAGGTAAGGCATGTCTTCGTTCAGGATCAGCAAGGCGCTCGCCATGCCGCCACGGCCATCCGCGTAACGCAGGGTGGCGATTTGACAGCCGCTGCCGGTGCGCTTGGCCGCTTGCGTGAAGCCGTCGACCAGCACGGGCGCCAGGCTGCCGGGCGCGATGTCGGCCAGGTCTTCGGCGTCGAGCGAGTCGAGCCATGCCTGCACCAGCTGCACGACAGGCGCTGCCGCCTTGCCCGCATTGCCAGCCGCGTTAATCAGCTCCAGCGTTTGTGTACGCAAATCTTGTGGCGTGTGATTCATCTTGCATCTCCATTACGGTAATGTGAATGTCCAACGCTGTCGTTCGGGCTTGTGGCTGGGCGGCAGCGGTGTCAAGAGACGGGGGTCGCCCGTCCAATTCTGTCTGTGCTACGGATAGTCTGTCTCGGATTTTTTCTGTGTGTTTTTCTATCGCCTACAAGTCGTACAATCCAGGTAAGTTGAGGATGATCGTCAATTCTTCAAGCGCCGCATGCACTTCCAGCGCCAGCTGCGGGTCGGCCAGGTCGCCCGGCTCCAGATGGTCGCGGTAGTGCTTTTCTACCCACTGCACCAGCCGATGGTACAGCGTTTCCGTCATGATCACGCCCTGGTGCATGGCGCGCGCCTCGGTTTGCGTCAGGGCCACGCGCAAACGCAGGCAGGCGGGCCCGCCGCCGTTGCGCATGCTCTGGCGCAGGTCGAAATGGATCAGTTCATCGATCGGTCCACCGCTCGCCACCAGGCCTTCCAGGTAGCGCGACACGGCGCGGTTTTCCTGGCATTCCTGCGGGATCACCAGCGCCATCTTGCCGCCCTCTTTCGTCAGCAGCTGGCTGTTGAACAGATAGCTGCTGACGGCGTCCGCGATCGGCACCTGGCCCGTGTCCACCCGCAAGGCTTGCAGTTCCGCCCCGGTGCTGGCGACGGCGCGGCGCAGCTGCGACAGGCTTTCCTCTTCATCGGCAAACGCCTGTTCGTGATAGAACAGCACGTTGCCATTGCCGACGGCGATGACATCGTTATGGAACACGCCCTGGTCGATCACTTCCGGATTCTGCTGCACGTACACGGTGCGCTTCGCGTCGAGGCCGTGCAATCGCGCCACGGCCTGCGACGCTTCCAGGGTCTGGCGTGCCGGATAGCGCTTCGGCGACGGCGCGGAAGGATCGAACTCCACGCGACCATACACGAACAATTCAACGGACGGCGCGCCGTGGTTCGCGCCCAAACGCGTGTGGTTGGCCGCGCCCTCGTCGCCGAAGGCGGGCGTCGACGGCAGCGCGTCGTGCACGGCGAAGTGCTGCTCGTCGCTGAAAATGGCGCGCAGGCTGCGCGCCGACTGCGCGTGCTCGAAGGCGCGGTGCAGCTTGTTATTCAGGTTGGCGGCCGTGAAATGCACGCGGCCATCGTGCGTGTCCGCCGACGGGCTGACCGTGGCGGCGTTCGCCGTCCACATGGGCGAGGCGGAGTACGCGCAGGCCAGGATGACGGGCGACTCCTGGTAGGCGCGCGCCAGCACCTCGGCGTCCGTCCCCGTGAAACCGATAGCGCGCAGCAGGCGGAAATTGGGCCGGTCCTGCGGCGGCAGCAGGGCTTGCGCAAAGCCGCGCGCGGCCAGCGCACGCATCTTGGCCAGGCCCTGCAAGGCGGCCTGCTTCGGATTCGAGGCGCTTTTCACATTGCTGAACGAGGCCACGTTGCCGAACGAGAGTCCGGCATAGTTATGCGATGGCCCGACCAGGCCGTCAAAATTGTATTCGCGCGTGCTGTGCATGGGATGTCCTTAAAAATTCAGGCCGGGCGACAGCTTGGCCGGCAGTTCCAATACGCTGTTCTCGATCGACGCGACCGGATAGGCGCAGTAATCGGCCGCGTAATAGGCGCTCGGACGGTGGTTGCCCGACTTGCCGATGCCGCCGAACGGCGCCGTGCTGGCCGCGCCCGTGGTGGGACGGTTCCAGTTGATGATGCCGGCGCGCGCGCGCGTCTGGAACGTTTGCCACAGGGCCGCATCGTCGGACAGGAGCGCCGCGGCCAGGCCGAATTCGGTGGCGTTGGCAACCTTCAGGGCCGCATCGAAATCGGCCACGCGGATCACCTGCAGCAGCGGGCCGAACCATTCCTCGTCGGGGATGCCGACGGCAGCGGTAACGTCGACAATGCCGGCCGAGACAAAACCCGCCTCGGGATTCAACTGGCGCATCTGCAGCAGGGCCGTGCCGCCCTTGGCCACCATGTCGGCCTGCGCCTGCACCAGGCGCGCGGCCACGGCACTCGATACGACAGGGCCCATGAATGGCTGCGGCTGGGCGTCGGAGGCGCCGATGCCCAGTTTCGCCGCCACTTCCACCAGGCGCGCGACGAAGGCGGCGCCGGCGGCGTTATCTTGTACCACCAGGCGGCGCGCGCAGGTGCAGCGCTGGCCGGCGGAGACAAAGGCGGAGAAGATCGCGTGGTGCACGGCGGCGTCCACGTCCTTCACGTCCCATACGACGAGGGCGTTGTTGCCGCCCATTTCCAGCGCCAGCATCTTGCCCGGCTGGCCGCCGAACTGGCGGTGCAGGCTGATGCCCGTCTGGCAGGAACCTGTAAACAGCACGCCGTCGAGGTGGGCATTCGCGCCCAGCGCCACGCCCGTATCGCGTCCGCCATTGACGAGGTTGACGACGCCGTCCGGCAAGCCTGCCTGCTGCCATAGCTGCACGGTTTTGATGGCCGTGCGCGGCGCATATTCGCTGGGCTTGAAGACGATGGTGTTCCCGGCGATCAGGGCCGGCACGATGTGGCCGTTCGGCAGGTGGCCCGGGAAGTTATACGGACCGAAGACGCCGAAGACGCCATGCGGACGGTGGCGCAGCACGGCGTCGCCGTCGGCGATCCTGCTTTGCGTGATGCCCGTGCGCGCGTGGTACGACTGCACCGAGATATCGATCTTGTTGGCCATGGTGGCCACTTCCGTGCGCGACTCCCACAACGGTTTGCCCACTTCTTCCGAGATCAAGAGCGCCAGCGCTTCCGCATGAACTTTCAGCAGCTCGCGGAAGCGCACGCAGATGGCAATGCGCTCGTCGACGGGCGTATCGGCCCATGCTTCGAAGGCGGCGCGGGCGGCCTGGCAAGCCTCTTCGACCTGTGTTGGCGTCGCTTCCAGGCTGGCCCAGGTCTGCTTGCCGTTCGACGGATCGATGGTGACGAGTTCGCGGCCCGTGCCCGGCAGCCAGGCGCCGTTGATGAAGTTCGATTGCGTGGTATTCACATTAGACATGGGGATGCTTCCTCGGGTTGAGTGACAAGGTGCGCACGGTGTCGCCGTTGCGGCAGCGCAGCAGATGCAGTTCAGCGTCATCGAGCGCGATCTTGCCGCTGTGCGGGTTGGCGCTGGTGACGATCATGCGGAAATCTTTCAGGTCGGTGTTCGACACCAGGTAAGGCTCGGCCTGGGCGGCGTCGCCGCACGCTTCCGGCGCAGCCCCGGCGTCGAGCACGGCCGGCATGCTGTCGCGCATGGCGCGCAGTTCGGACACGCGCGCCTGCAGCACGGGACCGGCGTCGAAGATGTCGACATAGCCCTCGAAGTGCAGGCCTTCCTGTTCCAGCAGGCGGCGCGCGGGCGCCGTGCTCAGATGCACCTTGCCGATGACTTCCTGCGCCTCGTCGGGCAGGTAGGCCACGTACATGGGCTGGCGCGGCATCAGTTCGGCGATGAACGATTTTTTACCGAGGCTCGTCAGATCGTCGACGTGGTGGAAATCCATCTTGAAGAAGTGGCGGCCCAGGCCTTCGTAGAACGGCGAGCTGCCGTCCGGCGCCTGGTAGCCGCGCATTTCGGCGATCAGCTTTTCCGTAAACAGGTGCGGGAACTGGGCGATGAACAGAAACCGGCTTTTCGACAGCAGCTTGCCGTTGTTGCCGCTGCGGTAATCGGGGTGCAGGAACAGCGAGCACAGTTCCGTGCTGCCCGTCAGGTCGTTCGACAGGTACAAGGTTTCCATGCGCGTAAACACATCGAGTTCGCGGCTGGAATGGACCAGGGTGCCGATGCGGTAGTTATAGAACGGTTCGTCCAGGCCCACGGCGCCCTTGATGGCGCATACGCCGGCCAGGCGGCCCGTGTCCGTATCCTCCATGACAAACATGTAGTCGCGCTTTTCGGGCGCGATGGTTTCGGCGAACGAGGCGCAGGCAATCGCCAGACGGTCGCCCAGCATTTTCATGTCCGGCTTGAGGGTGGTCATGCCCGTGCCGACCTGGCTGGCCAGGCCATACAGGGCATCGAGGTCATTGGCGTTGATGGCGCGTACTACTAGCATAAAATTAACTCCCTTAGATACGCACGCAAATGACGCTGTCGCCTTCGGCCACGGCCAGCGCCTCGAGCAGCTCGGCCGGCAAGCCAATGCTGTCCTGCGCTTCGAGCGCATCGCAGGCAAAGGTCACGGCGCGGAAATTGCGCTCGGCGCCGGAGGCGACCGCGTAATTGACTTTCAGGCCCGTGCGGCTGGGCGTGACGCCTGCGACGACGCGGCGCGTGAGCGAGCCCGTAAACGAGCGCAGCGCATGCTTGTGCGCTTGCAGGATCGGGCCGCCATCGAAGATGTCGATGTAATCGTCGGCTTCAAAGCCTTCTTCCGTCAGCAGATTGAACGCCAATTCGCCGCTCGGGTGGATCTGGCCCATGGCCGCCTGCGCGTCGCCGGGCAGCAGCGGCACGTACACGGGGTAGTGCGGCATCAGTTCGACGATCAGGGTGCGGTTGCGCGCACCGCCGATGACTTTTTCGGCATCGAGGAAATCCATCTGGAAGAACTTGCGGCCCAGCGCATCCCAGAACGGCGACTGGCCGTTGGCGTCGGTGATGCCGGCCAGCGGCACGAAGAAGCGGTCGCCGAAGCGGTGCGGCGCCAGCACGGCGAACAGCAGCCGCGCGCGCGACAGCAGGGCCGCTTCCAGGCCCGCCTGCTCCATATTGCGCACAAAGAAGCCGGACAGCTGCGAGTACGCCGTCAACTCCGAGCACAGGGTCAGCGCATGCACGCTGTGGCTGATGTTCAGGTCGCGCGAGACTTGCTGGATGACGTCGTTGCGAAAGGAAAAATAGGTGCCGTTCGAGCCGGCCGAGGCGAAGATGGCGGCCGTGCCGGCAATGCTCTTGTCGAGCAGGGATTCAAGCACGAAGAGGTAAGACTCTTCGCTGGGGATGTCGACATGGGCGGCAAACGAGGCAATGGAGCGCTCGACGGAGGCGGCGATTTTCTCGCGCGTCTTCGGCAGGGTATGGACACCCGGCATGGTTACCGCGGCCAGCGCTTCGAGGGCTGCAATATCCGCAATTTCTACCGGACGGACAACATACATGGGTACTCCTTCAATGCTGACGATGCTGGGGGCAGAACCAAGCCGGCCCGCAGCAAAGCGGCGGGCCGGTGATCAAACAGGGAGCGAGGCTAGCCTCAGGCTTTCAGCATGCCGTCGATGGCGGCGCGCAGCAAGCGGCCCGCTTCGGCAATCTGCTCGTCCGAGACGATCAGGGCCGGTGCCAGGCGCACCACGTCCATGCCGGCGATCAGCACCATCAAGCCTTGCGCTTCGGCCGCTTTCTGGATGTCTTTCGCGCGGCCCTTGAAGGCATCGCTGACTACCAGGCCCAGCAGCAAACCGCTGCCGCGCACGATGGAGAACACTTGCGGGTAATCCGTAATCAAGCCTTGCAGCATGGCGATGGTGTTGACGCTCGCTTCTTTCACGCGCGCCAGGAACGCTGGCGTGTTGATCGTGTCGAGCACGGTCAGGGCCACGGTGGCGGCCAGCGGATTGCCGCCATAGGTGGTGCCGTGGGTGCCGACGGCCAGCGTTTGCGCCAGTTCATTCGTGGTCAGCATGGCACCGATCGGGTAGCCGTTGCCCAGCGCCTTGGCGGCAGTCAGGATGTCCGGCGTGACGCCGTAGCCCATGTAGGCGAACAACGCGCCAGTGCGGCCCATGCCGCTCTGGACTTCGTCGAAAATCAAGAGGGCGCCGGTCTTGTCGCACAGGGCGCGCAGCTCCTTGAGGAATTCCGGATTGCCAGGCACCACGCCGCCTTCGCCTTGTACCGGCTCGACGATCACGGCGCACACGTCATCGCCGATGGCGGCGCGCGCCGCTTCGATGTCGTTGTAGGCGATGTGGTCGATCGACGGCGGCAGCGGCTCGAAGCCTTCCGTGTACTTGGCCTGGCCGCCGACGGACACCGTAAACAGGGTGCGGCCGTGGAAAGAGCTGAAGCACGAGATGATGCGCGACTTGTGCGCGCCGAACTTGGTGTGCGCGTACTTGCGCGCCAGCTTCAGGGCCGCTTCGTTGGCTTCCGCGCCCGAGTTGCAGAAGAAGGCGCGGTCGGCGAAGGTCGCTTCCGTCAGGGCCAGCGCCAGGCGCAGCACAGGCTCGTTCGTATAGCCGTTGCCCAAATGCCACAAATTATTGATTTGCTTGGTCAGCACGTCGACCAGGGCCGGATGGCAGTGGCCCAGGCTGTTGACGGCGATGCCGGAGGTGAAATCGAGGTAATGCTTGCCTGACTGGTCCCACAGATCCAGTCCGGAACCGCGCACGGGCACCATGGCTGCAGGAGCGTAGGTAGGAACGAGGACCTGGTCAAAGGTTTCCCGGGTGACTGGACGAGCGGTTACGGTCGAATCAAGCTTGGCATTCATAGCATTTCCCCATCAATATGTTAGGTACTCCGCAGCTACGACAGCTACGTGTGTACTGCATTATAAAAAGCGGGATGCTAAAACTCTTTTGAATCTGCGACAAGGATTTTCACAATTCATCACAGCCGGGCTTGCCTTAATCAAACCGGGGGCATGAGCTTTCTTTGCCGCTCTTCGCGCGGTGTATTGCCAAACAGGGTGCCGAACGCCGTGGAAAAGTGCGAGCCGGAGGAAAAGCCGCACATCAGGCCTACTTGCACGATGGAATAATGTGTATCAAGCAACAGTTGCCGTGAGCGCTGCAGGCGCAGTTCCAGGTAGTAGCGCGACGGCAGGCTGCCCAGGTATTGCTTGAACAGCCGCTCCAGCTGGCGCCGCGACAGGCCCACCAGGCTGGCGATGTCGTCCGTCGACAGCGGCTCCTCGATATTGGCTTCCATCAAGGTCACCGCTTCGGACAGTTTCGGCTGCAACACGCCGAAGCGCGCCTGCAGGGCCACGCGCTGGCGTTCCTCCTTGCCGCGCACCTTGTCCACGCACAAGGCTTCCTTGACGAGCGCCTGCACGTCGGCGCCAAAGATGGTTTCGATCAGGGTCAGCGAAAAGTCGATGCTGGCCGCGCCGCCGCAGCAGGTGAGGTGCGGGCCGTCGATGTCGAACAAATGCGGCGTCAGGATGGCCCGTTCCGCCTTCGCTTCCGCATCGGCATACAAGGCCCACGGCAAGGCGATGCGCACGCCATCCATGACGCCCGCGTCGGCCAGCCACAGCACGGCCGCCCCCACGCCGCCCCAGAACGGCGCCGAGCGGCAGCGCTCGATCACGGCCCGGCACAGCTCGTTGCGCAGCGGCGCCTGCGTTTCATCGGCCACCAGCAGCGCGATATGCCAGTGGCCGCCCTGCGCCGCCACCTGTTCCGGCGTGCGCACGTCCAGCTGGAACGCCTGCGGCCCCAGCGCCCGCGCGCACAGGCGCAGCGGCTGCACCAGGCCGGCCCACGTGATCGACTCGGCATCGCCGGCATGCACCAGCAGCAAACGCAACGGTTTGTCGAGGCCGATACGGGAAAGATTAGCGAAGGACATCGGCGGGCGGGATCGGGGCAAGGGCTGAGTTGCCCACATGATACCGGACTTCCGCCCCATCGAGCCCCTCATGCAAGGGCGATCCTGGCGCGGCGGAAAAAAGCGGAGCGGAAGGATATAATCACTGCCATGGGTGAACGATATTTAAAAAGTATCCGGCTGCTGGCCGAATGCATGCAAGGCTTCGAGCGGTTTTCTAGCGACTTCGTGCGCCAGTACGGCTTGACGCATGCGCAATTCGACATCATTGCCACGCTCGGCAACACCTGCGGCATGTCCTACAAGGAACTGGGCCAGAAAACCCTGATTACCAAGGGGACTTTGACGGGCGTGGTGGACCGGCTGGAACAAAAGGGGCTGGTGATACGCGAACGTTGTCCACGCGACAAGCGTTCCTATTATGTGCGCCTGAGCTGCGAGGGCGAACAGGTGTTCCATGACGTGTTCCCCAAGCTGACCAAGCAGGGCCAACAGCTATTCGACGGCTATACCGAAGACGATTTCATGCGGTTGGAAACTACCCTGGCGGGCTTGAAGCACGCCATCGCCAACGGCCACGGCTGACCATTCACCAAGCACAGACATTCAAACAAGACAAAGGAAACCAAGTTGAAAACCACACTGCTCGAAGGCAAAAAGCCCGCACATTTCGATAAACACATCATCGGCAACCTGCTGCTCAACGCCAGCACGCCGGAACTGGTGCGCCAGGAAAAACTGATCATCGGCGTGCGCAACGAAGACGGCGAAATCTACCGCCTGATCGGCGCCACCAAGCACAACAGCTTCATGAATGCCGTCGAAGAACTGTTCGACCTGGGCTTGACCGATGAACTGGAAGACAGCGACGAGCTGGTGGAAGGCTGCGACGCGATCTTCAGCGAATCTCTCTAACAACGCGTAACAAAACCTGCTGCGCGGTGCGCTTTGCGGCCTGCGATGCTCACCGGCTCGGCGCCCCCGTACTAAAGTACGGTTGCGCTTCTTAGCCACAAATCCCATCCGCTCGCAATGGTTTTGTTAAGCGTTCGGAATTTCGTCGTTCAAAATGGGCACGCGTCGACTGTACGCGTGCCCATTTTGCGTTTACGGGGCTTTGCTTGCCTTTTGCTAAGCTGTTTGCGAAAAGATCATGGTTAAAAAGTTCCGTACGGAAATATTGCGAGTATAATTTTTTCAATGAACAGACTCGACGCCTTTAAAAGCATCGCCGCACAAGCCGCTCGTGGCGAGCTGACCTTTCCTGCCAATGTGGACGCTTCGCTCAAGCTGCAAGAGGCGCTGTCCGATCCCGACTGCCATATCGAGGCCGCCGCCAAGCTGGTGCAGGCAGACCCGCTGCTGGCCGCGCGCACGGTGGCCATTGCCAATTCGGCGGCGTTCAACCGTTCCGGCAATGAAATCACCAGCGTGCGCAACGCCGTGCAGCGGCTCGGCGTGCGTACCTTGCAATCGGTGGTGGCATCGCTGATCGTGCGCCAGCTGGGCAGCACCATCACCGATCCCGCGCTGCAGGCGAAGGCCAACCAGCTATGGGAACATACGGCCCATGTGGCGGCCCTGTCGCAGGTGCTGGCCCGCCGCGTCACCAGGGTCGATCCCGATACGGCCCTGTTTGCCGGCATCATGCATGAAGTGGGCGGGTTTTATCTGCTGTCGCGCGCGGCCGAATTCCCCGGCATCCTCGATGGCGAACCCGAGGACTGGGTCGAACATGGCGAACAGGCCATCGGCCACGGCGTCCTGGCCAAACTGAAGGTGCCGGAAGCGGTGCGGGGCGCCATCGATGCGCTGTGGGAGGGCTTGCGCGCCATCCCGCCCGAATCATTGGGCGACACCCTGCTGCTGGCAAATGATCTGGCGCCCGTCTCGTCGCCCCTCAACGAAAGCCCGGCCGCCATTGCCGTACGGGCAGCGCGCGCCGCGCGCAGCATCGATTGCCTGATCGGCGACGATACGACCTTGTCGAGCATCATGGAAGAATCGGACGATGAAGTGCAGTCGCTGCTGAAGGTGCTCGTGCACTAGCCTGCAGGCTTCTTGCCCGCTGGCGGCGGTGCCGCCGGCTTGACCGTCTCGACGATCAGCACATGCTTGTCCATGGGCTGCGTCCCCAGCTTCTGCTGGACGACCTGCGTGGCAACCGCCTTCGTACTCAACAGGGGTTTCGGATGGCGTGGCATGAACATGGTATACCTGCTGGAAGTGGGATGTGTCCCATCTGTGCAGCGATTATCAATTTATCAAGCCGCTATTCAAAAAAAAACCCGCTCGAAAGCGGGTAAAGTCCAAAGCTAGGGATGTCCTGAAAGAGACAGCCCTATCTTATGCGGTACGCCGCGCCGGCTCCGTGCGTTGACACACTTAGCGCGCACATTATCCCGGCACCAGTTCCACCTCCGTTTCCTGCCAGGCGCGCAGCTGCCGCACGCGGGCGAACCACGCCCCGATATGCCGGTACTGCGCCAGCGGCAGCCGCACCGCCTCGCTGTACATCAGGGGCGCGGCCACGGCGAAATCGGCCAGGGTCACGTCGTCTCCGCTGAGCCAATTGCGCGCCGCCAGATGCGCGTCCAGCACGACGGCGCACTCATGCAGGTCGCGCTCGCCGCGCGCCTCTTCCAGCGGATCCGCCGGACCATTGCCCGTCATGCCTTTCCAGGCGCGCTCCCAGGCCAGCACGCTGATGGCGGGCGCGAAGTGCTGCGCGGCCCAGAACAGCCAGCGGTTGACGTCGGCGCGCGCTTGCGGCGCCTGCGGATAAAGCGTCTGGCCCGGCACCTGCTCGGCCAGGTATTGCATGATGGCGCACGATTCCCACAGCAGGAAAGCGCCGTCGGCCAGCACGGGCACCTTGCCGTTCGGGTTCAGTTCGGCCAGGCGGCGGCGGTCGTCCGCATTCATCAGGTCGACTTCGGCCAGCTCCAGAGACAGGCCGAGGTGGATCGCCGTCATCAGGGCACGGCGGGCATTCGAGGACATGGGGTGGTGGTACAGGCGCATGATGGATGGCTCCGGTGAGTGAAGAAGCCACCATCGTAGTCGCCGTCACTGACAGTTTTTGTCAGGAGCGAATATCAGGATTCGGGATCGATATCGTGGGCCTTGCGCCAGGTATCGAGCAAGGCATGGCGGCGCGTGGGATAGCGCTCCTCATGCTGCTGCACGCTGGCGATGCGGTCGATGCGGAAATGCCGGTAATCGCCGCGCAGCTCGCACCAGGCGGCCAGCAGACGCTTGCCTTCGAAAAAGGCCAGGGCAAACGGCCACACCGTGCGCGAGGTGGCGCTGCCATACTCATCCTGATAGGCGAGCGTGAGTTTCTGTTCGTAGCGGATCGCCTCGCGCACCGGCTGCACATACCGGTCGGCCGGGTCGGCCGGCTGCGTGCCATCGGCGGGACGGCCCAGCGGCACCCACAGGCTGGTCTCGGCCATGCTGTCGCGCAAATCGCGCGGCGAGGCGGCCGCGATCTTCGCGAGGGCATTGCTGGCCGCCTGCGCCAGGCCCGCATCGCCCTGCCGGCGCACCCAGCGCGCGCCCAGCACCAGTGCTTCCAGTTCATCGGCGCCGAACATCAGCGGCGGCAAGAAGGCGCCGCGGCGCAGCACGTAGCCGATGCCCGCCTCGCCCTGCAGGGGCGCGCCCAGTTCGGCCAGGGTCTGGATATCGCGGTAAATCGTGCGCTCGGAAACACCGAGCTGCTGCGCCAGCTGGGCCGCCGTGACGGGCACGCGCCTGGCGCGCATGGCGTCCATCAGCAGGAACAAGCGGCCGCTGCGGCTCATGGACAGTCCTGCAAGGCCTGGTCGCCCATGACGAGGGCCGACAGGGCCGGCACGTACAGATAACCGTCGGGCGCCAGGCGAACCGCGCGCGGCCCCTCGTCCACGCCGGCGATGCCGTAGCAGCGCTGCAGGCGGGCGGCGGCCGGCCACCAGTGGACGGCGGCCTCCTGGTCGGGAAAGCGCCGGCGCACGCTCTCGGCCTGCGCCGCCACTTGCGGAAAATCGCGGTAAAAGGCGGGGGCAATCTCCAGCTCGGCGGCAAACGCCGCTTCCTGCGCCGCCGTGTCGGCCAATCGGGCCGCCAGTGCCGCCGTTTCACTGCCGATGTCCTCAGCCGCCACGCCCGCCTCGGCCAGGGTGCGGCGCATCTGTGCCGGGCTCGCCTGCGCACGCTGGAATGCCGATTCCTGCAGCGCCAGCACGGCGTCTGCGGGAATGTGCTTGCGGTAAGCTGCCGGGAAAACATACAGGGCGCAGCTGCCCGCGCACACCGTGTCGATGGCAATATCGAGCCGTAGCTGGCGCACCAGGCGTCCCAGCAACATGGCCGACCGCGGCTCGCCTGCGTCGCTATTGACGCGCAACAGCGTCGTCCCCGGCACGGCCAGCAGCCGCAGCTTGTCCACGTCGCCCTCGGCAATCGGGCCGCGCAGGGCGATGGCGCCGCTATCCGCGCGGCTCAATTGCGCGGCACTGGCCAAGGTGCCGATGCCTGCCATGATGCCCATCACTATCAAACGCTTCATTGTCATCCACCATAAAAAAAACGACCACCGCAAACGGTGATCGTTCCTCATTCGACCTGCAAAAAACCTGTGCTTACACCACGGCGCCGTCGGTTTCGTCTTTTTCCTTGATCGGCTTGATCAAGTCTTCGCGCTTGACGCCCAGCCACATGGCGATCGAGGCAGCGACGAACACGGACGAATAAATACCGAAGCAGATACCGATGGTCAGCGCCAGTGCAAAGTGGTGCAGGGTCTGGCCGCCGAAGACCAGCATCGACAGCACCATCATCTGGGTCGAGCCGTGGGTGATGATGGTACGTGAAATGGTGCTGGTGATCGCGTTGTCGATCACTTCATGCACGGAAGCCTTGCGCTGCTTGCGGAAGTTTTCGCGGATACGGTCAAAGATCACCACCGATTCGTTGACGGAATAGCCGAGCACCGCCAGGATCGCCGCCAGCACCGTCAGCGAGAATTCCCATTCGAAGAAGGCGAAGAAGCCCAGGATGATCACCACGTCATGCAAGTTGGCGATAATGGCCGAGACAGCGTATTTCCATTCGAAGCGGATGGCCAGGTAGATCATCACGCCGATAATCACCACCACCAGCGCGTTCAAGCCGTTCTGCGCCAGTTCCTCGCCCACTTGCGGGCCGACGAATTCAACCTTCTGCAGTACCACCGCTTCATTGCCGGCGGTGTCCATGCACGCGCTCTTGAGCACATGTTCGCCCTTGGCGGTGACGGTGTCGATGGCCTTGGTCGTGCCCTGCTCGGCCTTGCACAGCGATTCGAACACGCGCTGCGAGGTGTTCGCGGCGCTGACGCCATTTTCCACCGGCAGGCGGATCATCACGTCGCGCGCCGTATCGAAGCTGGTCACGCCCGGCTCTTCATAGCCCATGGCGATCAGGGTGCCGCGTATGCCTTCAAGATTGGCCGCCTTCGGGTATTTCACCTCCATCAGCGTGCCGCCCTTGAATTCGACGGACAGGTGCAAGCCCTTGTGCACCAGGAAGAAGACGGCGGCAAGGAAGGTCACGGCCGAAATCACGTTGAAAATCAACGCATGGCGCATGAAGGGAATATCTTTTTTAATCCGGAAAAATTCCATGAAATCCTCTGAGTTCTATTCTGTGCGTCCGGCGGCTGGGCCACCGGACGCGATCGCTGTTGACGCTATTGGGTGAGTCGGGGCCGTCGCTTATTTGCTGGTGCCCGGCACCCACACCGTGCCGATCGACAAGGTCGTCAGCTTTTTCTTGCGGCCATACCAGAGGTTGACCACGCCGCGCGACACGAACACGGAGGAGAACATCGAGGTCAGGATGCCCAGGCAATGCACGACAGCGAAGCCACGCACGGGACCGCTGCCGAAGGCCAGCAGTGCCAGGCCGACGATCAGGGTGGTCACGTTCGAGTCCAGAATCGTGGCCCAGGCACGGTCGAAGCCGGCGGCGATCGCCGCTTGCGGCGTATTGCCGGCGCGCAGCTCTTCACGGATACGTTCATTGATCAGCACGTTGGCGTCAATCGCCATGCCCAGCGCCAGCGCGATAGCGGCGATACCTGGCAGTGTCAAGGTCACCTGGATCATCGACAGCAAGCCGACCAGCAACAGCAGGTTGGTGGCCAGGGCCAGCACGCTGAAGGCGCCGAACAGCATGTAGTAGGCGATCATGAAGATGGCGATGGCGATGAAGCCGTACAAGGTCGAGTGGAAGCCCTTGGCGATGTTTTCCGCGCCCAGCTGCGGTCCGATCGTGCGTTCTTCGATGACGGTCATCGGTGCGGACAGGGCTCCCGAGCGCAGCAGCAGCGCCAGTTCATTCGCGTTTTCCGCGCCGCCCATGCCCGTGATCTGGAAGCGCGAACCGAGTTCCTGCTGGATGGTCGCCACCGACAGCACTTCCGGCTTGCCCTTTTCAAACAGCACGATGGCCATGCGCTTGCCCACGCGTTCGCGCGTCGCTTCGCGCATCTTGCGTCCGCCGTCGCCGTTCAGGTCGATCGACACGGCCGCTTGCTGGTTCTGGTCGAAGCTGGCCGTGGCGCTGGAGATATAGTCGCCCGTCAGGATCACGTCTTTCGCCAGCACGACAGGGACGCCCTTGCCGACGGTGAACAGTTCCGAGTTGAACGGGATGGCGCTCGACAGTTCGGTGCCAGGCACGATGGTTTCATCGACCAGGCGCACTTCCAGCGTCGCCGTGCGGCCGATGATGGCTTTCGCGCGGGCCACGTCCTGCACGCCAGGCAGTTGCACCACGATGCGGTCGGGACCTTGCTGCTGGATCAGCGGCTCGGCCACGCCCAGCTCGTTGACGCGCTTGGACAGGGTGGAGATATTCTGTTTCACGCCTTCGTCGATGGTCGCCTTCAGGGCGGCCGGCTTCAGGGTGATGTTCAATTTCAAATCGCTGCCTTCGCCCGCATCGGCGAAAGCCAGTTCCGACATCTGGTCGGACAGCACATTCTTGGCCTTCAGGCGCGTTTCCGCGTCGCGGAAGTTGATCTGCACGCTGTCGCCCACGCGCTCGATGCCCGCATGGCGGATATTTTTGTCGCGCAACACGCTACGCGCGGCGGACTGGACGCCCTGGACTTTCTTGTTCAATACTGCTTTTGCATCGACCTGCATCAGGAAGTGCACGCCGCCGCGCAAGTCCAGGCCCAGGAACATGGGCAAGGCATGCAATTTTTGCATCCACATCGGGGTATTGGCTTGCAGGTTGACCGTCACGATGTACGCGGGATCGCTGGCATCGGGATTGAGGTCCTTTTCCAGCACCAGTTTCGCCTTGAACTGGGTATCGGGATCGGCGAAACGCACGCGCACGGAGGCGAGGTTGCCGGCGCCATCCATGGTGACACCTTCCGACTTGACGTTCTCTTTCGTCAATATTTGCTCGACTTGCGTCATCAGCTCGCCCGTCACCTTGACGGTCGACTTGCCGCTGGTTACTTGCAGCGCCGGTGACTCACCGAAATAATTGGGTGCCGTATAAAGTGCGCCCAGCAATAAGGCGACGACGATGATGATGTATTTCCAGGCAGGATAGCGATTCATATTGATTCAGCGTTCAGTGTTGAGCGTCGGAGGCGTCGCGAGGGGCGGCGGGTAGCCGCCCCGTTCAATCATTGCTTTGGCAATGACAGCGAGGAATTACAGCGCCTTCAGGGTGCCTTTAGGCAGCAAGGTGGTGATGGAGCTCTTTTGCACCGTGATTTCGGTGCCGGTCGCCACTTCGATGGTGACGTAAGCGTCCACTACCTTGACAACACGGCCCAGCATACCGCCGGCGGTGACGACTTCGTCACCCTTGGCCAGCGCGTCCATCATCGCCCGTTGTTCTTTGGCGCGTTTTTGCTGTGGACGGATCATCAGGAAATACATGACCACGAACATCAATACCAGCGGCAGGAAGCTGGTCAGGTTGCCGCCGAGGCCCAGGGCGTCGGTTGGGGCTTGCGCATAAGCGTTGGAAATGAAAAACACGGTGACTCCAGTTCTAATCAGTTTGAAAAAATAGCGCTGTATTCTAGCATTGGCAATCCGCCAAGCCCCCAATTGCAGGCATGGCAGCTTCAAATGGGGCTAAAAAGGCATTATGCAATGCTTTCTCGCCCCCGTCCAAGCACCAATACACAAAACTTCCGGCCATGCTGCCGCCAGAGCGCAAGCTAAGGTTTTCTTAAGTTCCGCGTGCGCGTTCCGCATGGAATTGCAGCGTAAACGCGTGGAAACGGTCTTCGTCCAGCGCTTCGCGCATCTGGCGCATCAGGTCCAGGTAGTAATGCAGGTTGTGGATGGTATTGAGGCGCGCGCCGAGGATTTCCTTGGAGCGGTGCAGGTGGTGCAGGTAGGCGCGCGAGAAGTTGCGGCAGGCGTAGCAGCTGCAGGTTTCGTCCAGCGGCGCCTGGTCTTCCTTGTACTTGGCATTCTTGATCTTGATGTCGCCAAAACGGGTGAACAGCCAGCCATTGCGGGCGTTACGCGTCGGCATGACGCAGTCGAACATGTCGATGCCGTTCGACACGCCCGCCACCAGGTCTTCCGGCGTGCCCACGCCCATCAGGTAATGGGGCTTGTTGGCCGGCAGGCGCGGGCCCACGTGGGCCAGCATGCGCATCATGTCTTCCTTCGGCTCGCCGACGGACAGGCCGCCGATGGCGATGCCGGGGAAGTCGATCTCTTCGAGCTTGGCCAGCGACTCGTCGCGCAGCATTTCGAACATGCCGCCCTGCACGATGCCGAACAGCGCATTCGGGTTTTCGCCGCGGTGGAACTCATCCTTCGAGCGCTGCGCCCAGCGCAAGGACATGCGCATGGACTTGGCCGCTTCCTCGATCGTGGCCGGGCGGCCCTGAATTTCGTACGGCGTGCATTCGTCGAACTGCATGACGATATCGGAATTCAAGACGCGCTGCACCTGCATCGACACTTCCGGCGAGAGGAACAGCTTATCGCCGTTGATGGGCGAATTGAAATGCACGCCCTCTTCCGTGATCTTGCGCATGGCGCCCAGCGAAAACACCTGGAAGCCGCCCGAATCCGTCAGGATCGGCTTGTTCCAGCCCATGAAACCGTGCAAGCCGCCGAATTTTTCCATGACGGTGTTGCCTGGACGCAACCACAGGTGAAAAGTGTTGCCCAGGATAATCTGCGCGTCGATCTCGTTGAGTTCCAGCGGCGACATGGCTTTCACCGAGCCGTAAGTGCCCACTGGCATGAAGATCGGCGTCTGCACGACACCATGGTTGAGTTTCAAGGTGCCGCGGCGTGCCTTGGTCAGGCCGCTCGTGTCGGTCTTGAGTAATGTAAATTCCAGCATGGTCAGTCTTTCACGGGAGTATCAAGGTTCAGTGCGGCGCGCGATTGCGTGGTGAGCAGCATCGCATCGCCATAGCTGAAGAAACGGTAGTTCTGCGCGATCGCATGCGCGTAGGCGTTGCGGATCGGCTCATAGCCGGCAAAGGCCGACACCAGCATCAGCAGGGTCGACTTCGGCAAATGGAAGTTGGTAATCAGGCGCGTCACCGTTTTAAAGGCATAGCCGGGCGTGATGAACAGGGCCGTATCGGCGCTGCCCGCCACCAGCTGGCCGCTTTGCGAGGCCGATTCCAGCGCGCGCAGGCTAGTCGTGCCGACGGCGACCACGTCGCGCCCGGCCTGCTGCGCGGCGCGCACGGCGTCGACGGTTTCCTGCGGCATGGTGTACCACTCGGTATGCATCTTGTGTTCGGCCAGCACTTCCGTGCGCACGGGCTGGAAGGTGCCGGCGCCCACGTGCAGGGTCACATAGGCAAAGTTGACGCCCTTGGCCTTCAACTGGTCGAGCAGGGCCTGGTCGAAATGCAGGCCCGCCGTCGGCGCGGCGACAGCGCCCGGCACCTTGTTGAAGACCGTCTGGTAGCGCGTTTCGTCGAATTCGTCCGCATCGTGCTCGATGTAGGGCGGCAGCGGCAAGCGGCCATGCGCCTCGATCAGCTCGAACACGTCGGCCTCGAAGTGCAAGGTAAAGAATTCGCCGGCGCGCTGGCCGACCGTCACGTCGAAGGCGTCGGCCAGGCGGATGCGGCAACCGGGCGGCGGCGACTTCGACGCGCGCACCTGGGCCAGTACGGTGCGGTCGTCGAGCACGCGCTCGACCAGCGCCTCGATCTTGCCGCCGCTTTCCTTGACGCCAAAAAAGCGCGCCTTGAGCACGCGCGTATCGTTCATCACCAGCAGGTCGCCCGCGGCTAGCTGTCCTACGATGTCGGCGAACTGGCGGTCGACCACGGTCTCGCCGTCCAGATGCAACAGGCGCGAGGCGCTGCGCTCGGCCAACGGAGTTTGCGCAATGTTTTCTTGCGGCAAATTAAAATCGAAATCGGAAAGCGAATACATGCGTTTTGCTTCAAAAGTACGTCAAAAATGATTAGGAGTGCGCAATGGAACATCTGGCACTATACTGTGCGCCTATACAGGCATTACAATAATCCGCCGCAACAACTACGACTGCGGTACGCACAGGGTGTGCCGGACAACCCTCTATTTTACGCTAGCGGCACAAAAATCTCCGATATGTCCGAACCCAAGCCCGATCTTCCGCCCTCAGCCAAGCCGGCCGCGAAGCCGAAAGCCGCCAAAAAAGTGGTCAGCACGGAAAGCCGGCTGGCCAAACTGGGCTTGCGCACGGATATGGACCTGGTGCTGCACCTGCCGATGCGCTACGAGGACGAAACCAAGGTCTACACGATACGCGACGCCTGCCTGCGCGGCGGCGAGTCGTGGCAAGTGGAAGGCATCGTCACCAAGTGCGAAGTCAATTTCAAGCCGCGCAAGCAATTGCTGGTGACAATCGCCGACGAAACGGGCAATTTGCTGCTGCGCTTCATGAATTTCTACGGCAGCCAGGTCAAACAGTTGACCGAAGGCACGCGGGTGCGCGCGCGCGCCGAACTCAAGCACGGCTTTTTCGGCGCCGAGATGGTGCACCCGACGTACAAGGTGGTCAACGAAGGCGCACCGCTGCCCACGGCGCTCACGCCCGTGTATCCGTCCGGCGAAGGCCTGTCGCAGCACGTGCTGCGCCGCGAAATCGCGGACGCCATGCGCCGCATCGACTGGCAGGACACCTTACCGGACGATTTGTTGCGCCAGATGCAGCTGTCGCCATTCCGCGCCGCCGTGCACCTGCTGCACTATCCGCCGCAGGATATCGATGAAAGCGCGCTGATGGACCGCTCGCACCCGGCCTGGGTGCGCATGAAGTTCGATGAACTGCTGGCGCAGCAACTGTCGCTCAAACGCGCCCAGCGCGCGCGCCGCTCGAAAGGCGCGGCGTCCTTGCCCATCGTCGGCACCTTGTCGGAAGCCTTCGGCGCCGCCCTGCCCTTCAAGCTGACGGGCGCGCAGGCGCGCGTGCTCGAGGAAATCCGCGCCGACCTGCGCCAGCCGTATCCGATGCAGCGCTTGTTGCAGGGCGACGTCGGCAGCGGCAAGACGGTCGTGGCGGCCCTGTCCGCCACGCAGGCGATCGACAGCGGCTACCAGGCCGCGCTGATGGCGCCCACGGAGATTCTGGCCGAGCAGCACTTCCGCAAGATCGCCGCCTGGATGGAGCCGCTGGGCGTGAAGGTGGCGTGGCTGACGGGCAGCCTGAAGAAAAAGGAAAAAACGGCGGCGCTGGCCCTGATCGAATCGGGCGAAGCGCAGCTGGTGATCGGCACGCATGCGCTGATCCAGGATAACGTGCTGTTTGCCAAACTGGGCCTGGTGATCGTCGACGAGCAGCACCGCTTCGGCGTGGGCCAGCGCCTGACCCTGCGCAACAAGGGCGACAGCGCGGCCGTGCCGCACCAGCTGATGATGTCGGCCACGCCCATCCCGCGCACCCTGGCCATGACGTATTACGCCGACCTGGAAGTGTCGGTGATCGACGAGCTGCCGCCCGGCCGCAGCCCCATCGTCACGCGCGCCATCGACCAGAACCGGCGCGACGAAGTCATCGCCCGCGTCTACGCGGCCGCGCTGGAAGGCCGGCAGGTGTACTGGGTCTGCCCGCTGATCGAGGAATCGGAAGCGCTGCAGCTGCAGACGGCCACCGATACCTACATGATGCTGGCCGAAGCCCTGCCCGCGCTGCAGGTGGGCCTCGTGCACGGCCGCCTGAAGCCGGCGGAAAAGCAGGAAGTGATGGACGCTTTCATCGCCGGCCATATCCACGTGCTGGTGGCCACCACCGTCATCGAGGTGGGTGTCGACGTGCCGAACGCTTCGCTGATGGTGATCGAGCACGCCGAGCGCTTCGGCCTGTCGCAGCTGCACCAGCTGCGCGGCCGCGTGGGCCGCGGCTCGGCAGCCAGCGTCTGCCTGCTGCTGTACCAGGGACCGCTGGGCGGCGTGGCGCGCCAGCGCTTGATGACCATGCGCGAGACGACGGACGGTTTTGAAATCGCCCGGCGCGACCTGGAAATCCGCGGTCCCGGGGAATTCCTCGGCGCGCGCCAGTCCGGCCAGGCCATGCTGCGCTTCGCCGACCTGGAAACGGACCAATGGTTGGTCGACCAGGCCCGCGACGTGGCGCACGACCTGCTGCACGCCACCACGGCGGCCGCCGCAGCCACCGTGGAAGCGCACCTGGCGCGCTGGCTGGGTGGGAAAGAGGAATTTTTGAAGGTGTAGGTCTTACATTGCATGTCGGATTACGCGCTTTGCGCTAATCCGACCTACTCATGACGCAAACGGTAGGTCGGATTAGCGTAGCGTAATCCGACAACATTGTTGACCCCGCCTACTCCCGCCCAACACCCGCCACATCCACACCATCGCCGCCCCAATCCGCAGCACACCATCCCTGCTTTACATACCGGTGAAAACTGGAATACGGCCAATCGATGGCTTTGCTCACAAGACCATGCTTGACGGGGTTGTA
The DNA here is from genome assembly GCF_058796955.1 of Janthinobacterium sp. GW823-FHT03B06. NCBI lineage: Bacteria > Pseudomonadati > Pseudomonadota > Betaproteobacteria > Burkholderiales > Oxalobacteraceae > Janthinobacterium > Janthinobacterium sp. GW823-FHT03B06. The sequence goes on along the minus strand of NZ_JBXAJE010000006.1, from coordinate 26,125 downwards.
ATGGATGTAATCGACATGCTTGGCGAAGTCGCGCTCATCGCGCAAGACATGCTCCCAATACCGCTGCTGCCAGACATTTTCAAGATCGCAGCGCTTGCTGAACCTCGTCTTGATCAAGCGCCAGCGCGTCATGAAATCGGCATCGCCTTCAGGCAGGGTCCAGATGCAGTGCAGGTGATCGGGCAAGATGACGATGGCGTCGATAGCGAATGGCCGCTTCTGGCGCACGGCGCGGAAAGCGTCCCTGAGCAAAGCCACGGCAATTTCCGAAGTAAAGACGGGCCGGCGGTGTGCCGTCACCACTGTGAAGAAAAAGCTGCCGCCAGGCTGGAATGCGCGTCGATATCGCATGGTTTCGGGTGTTGCCGGATTACGGCCTGCGGCCTGAACGTCATCGGTATTGCTTATTTCGGGGTGTTGTCGGATTACGGCCTTCGGCCTAAGCGCCGTTGGTATTGTTTATTTTCGGGTGTTGTCGGATTACGGCCTTCGGCCTAATCCGACCTACGCGATATGCGCGGCGGCAGGCCGGGTAGGTCGGATTAGCGTAGCGTAATCCGACTTTTCGCAAACTACATTGCGCCCGCGCAGCCTACATGCACATCCAGAAGCGGTTTGCCAGGTCGAGCATGAAGTCGGGGCGCAGATAGGCCAGGAAGACGAGAGCCAGCAGCGCGGCACCGGCAAGGCGCCATAGCCACGTGCGCCAGCTGGCCATTACGCGGCCACCGCCACGCGCTTGACGGCGCGCTCGTCGATGGGCAGGTTGATCAGCGCGGCCAGCAGACCAAGGCCAATGGTGATCATCCACACGACGTGGTAACTGCCCTGGTGCTCGTACAGGTAGCCGCCCAGCCACGCGCCGAGGAAACTGCCCACCTGGTGCGAGAAGAACACCATCCCGGCCAGCATCGACAAATGCTTGACGCCGAAGATGCCGGCGATGATGCCGTTCGTCAGCGGCACGGTCGACAGCCACAGCACGCCCATGCCGGCGGCGAACAGGTACACGGACCATGCCGACAATGGCGCCAGCAGGAACACGGTGATGACCACGGCGCGCGTCACGTAGATGGCAGACAGCAGGTAGCGCTTGGCGATCTTGCCACCGAGTTTGCCCGCATAGTAGGAGCCGACGATGTTGAACAGGCCGATCAGGGCCAGCGCCGTGACGGCGATGTTCGGGTTCATCAGGCCCTGGTCCTTCAGGTAGGCCGGCAAGTGCACGCCGATGAAGACCAGCTGGAAACCGCACACAAAATAGCCGGCCAGCAGCAGCCAGAACGAACGGCTGGCGATGGCTTCGCTGAAGGCGGCACCGATGCTTTGCTGCGGGCCGCTGGCGTGCGAGACGGGCGGCTCGCGCAGGTAGAAGGCCATCGGGATCATGGCCAGCAGCACCAGCGCGGCGAGCACATAAAAGGCGTTCTGCCAGCCCACGGCGGAGATCAGCTGCTGCTCCACCGGCATCATCAGGAACTGGCCGAACGAGCCGGCCGCCGACGAAATGCCGAAGGCCCACGAGCGCTGCTCGGGCGGCGCGCTGCGGCCGATGATGCCGCTGATGGCGCCAAAGGCCGTGCAGGCCAGCGCCAGACCGATGAAGATGCCGGAACCGACGATGAACAGCGTGGGCTGCGTCACGAGCGCCATCCACACGAGGCCCGCCATGTAGCTGATGGCGCCGACGATGACGACGCGCATGGTGCCGAAACGGTCGGCCGCCATGCCGGCGAACGGGCCGAAGACGCCCCACATCAGGTTTTGCATGGCCAGCGCCAGCGAATACGTTTCGCGCGTCCAGCCGTTCGCTTGCGAGATCGGCTGCATCCAGAAGCCCAGGCCGTGGCGCACGCCCATCGCCAGGGTCAGCACGACGCCGCTGGCGATGAGGACGGTTTTCAGGCTGGGACGCGATGCGTGCGATGTCATGGGGTTCCTGTTCTCGCCTGGTCGGCTTGGTAGACGAGGCCGATCTGGCCGCGCATGGTGTCAAGGTTGTGCATCAGCGCCACGCTGTCGGCGTGCGGCATGACGGGGCTTTCCAGCAGGCCGGCGCGGATGCAGCGCATCGCTTCGATCGCCTCGTGCGCGTAGCCGTTTCCCAGATGCGGCGCGGCGACGACGCGGCATGCGCCATCCATCGCTTCGACGATCAGCTGATCGGGCTTGTAAAAACGGCTGGGCAGGCGGATGCGGCCCAGGCTGCCGGAAATGGTCATTTCCGTCGGCGTCTGCGCGCGCAGGCTGCAGGCGCAGGACGAGGTGCCGCCGCCCGCGTGCAGCAGCGAGAACACCACCTGTTCGTCAACGCCGGTGGCGCCCATCTCGGCCAGCGCCTGCAGCTGCGATACCGGGCCGAGGAAGAAGGCCGCCATCGACAGCGGATAGATGCCCACGTCGAGCAGCGCGCCGCCACCGAGTTCGGGATTGAACATGCGGTGCTCGGGCGGGAAATGGGCGAGGAAGCCGATATCGGCCTGCACTTGCCGCAGCACGCCGATTTCGCCGCTGGCGATGATGCGCTGCGCTTCCTGCACGGCGGGCAGAAAGCGGCTCCACATGGCTTCCATCAAAAACAGCTTTTTCTCGCGCGCCATATCGACCACGGCCTGCGCTTCGCGCGCGTTCATCGTGAATGGCTTTTCGCACACGACGTGCTTGCCGGCGGCCAGGCACATCAGGGCGTTTTCCGCATGCAGGGTGTGCGGCGTAGCGATGTAGATCACGTCCACGCCAGGATCGTCCGCCAGCGCCTGGTAGGAGCCGTGGCAGCGCTCGATGCCGAATTCGGCGCCGAATGCTTGCGCGCCGGCGCCGCTGCGCGAGGCGACCGCCACCAGCTGCGCACCAGGCGCGTCGCGCAAGCCATTGGCCATCGCGCGGGCGATCTTGCCGGTGCCGAGGATGCCCCAGCGGACGGTATGCTCCATGCTCTACTCTCTTTCTGCGCCTGCTGCCTTGCGCTTCGGGCGGAACACCGCCGCGTCATTGTAAAAATCGTCGTCCTGGCCTTCGCACCAGCCGGGCAAACCAAGCACCGGCAGCGGCGTGAAGTCGGCCGTCGTGAGGCCTTGCTGCGCCAGGTCTTGCGCCACCCGCTCGTCGAGCCAGGCGCGGCGTGCGACATCGTCCAGCGTGAAATAGGCGTCGCCGGCAAAGATCACGCGCGTGTGCGCCGTAATGGCCTTGCGCGGCGCCACCAGTTTTTCCATCAGCGCGTGGCCGAACAGCCAGACTTCGGCGTCGCCGCCCGCGCCAAACTTCGCGCGCTGCGCGATAAATGCGCTGCGCCAGTCATGTCCGCGCAGTGCCGTTTCGAGCGCGCGCCCCGCATCGCTGTCGCGCAGCACCAGCAAGGCGGAATTTTCATCGAAAATCGTCGCGCCGTCGCGCGCGGGACCGCGCGATTTTCCCACGCCGGACAGGGCGATCTGCGCCGCCTGCAGCGCATTCAACTGCCGCTTGATGCGCGGGAAAGTGAGCCACACGAGCGCATTGAAAAAGTCGTGCAGATTGTCACGCGTGGGCACGCCGCCCGTGGCGCCGATGAACTCCTCGTAGGCCACGCCTTCGGGCAGGTCCGCTTGCGGCACGAAGGCCAGCGGCAAGCCGGTGGGATTGCGCAAGTCCAGCGCCCGCGCCCGTCCGTTCAGCGCCGCGATCACCGTGTCGCGCTGCAGGTCCAGCTGCCGTCGCGCCGGCAGCACCGTGGCAAACCAGGGGCGGGTCCAGTCTATCGATGGCAGCATGAACGCTTAGACCATTTTCCAGTTGATCTGTTCGCCCGCGTTGAGCGGAATCACATGGCTGTCGCCCAGCGGCAGCGAGGCCGGCAAGGTCCAGCTTTCGCGACGCAGGGTGATGGTGTCCGTGTTGCGCGGCACGCCGTAGAAGGCCGGGCCGTGGAAGCTGGCGAACGCTTCCAGCTTGTCGAGCGCGCCGGCCCGTTCGAACGCTTCGGCATACATTTCCATCGCGTGCAGGGCCGTGTAGCAACCGGCGCAGCCGCAAGCCATTTCCTTGGCGCCTTGCGCGTGCGGCGCCGAATCTGTGCCGAGGAAGAAGCGCTCGTCGCCGCTGGCGGCCGCCGTCATCAGCGCCAGGCGGTGCTCTTCGCGCTTGAGGATGGGCAGGCAGTAGTAATGGGGGCGGATGCCGCCCTTGAAAATCTCGTTGCGGTTGTACAGCAGATGGTGCGCGGTGATGGTGGCGGCGATCGGGCCTTCCGCTTCGGCCACGTACTGCGCCGCATCCTTGGTGGTGATGTGTTCGAACACGACGGACAGTGCCGGGAAGGCGCTGCGCAGCGGGCGCATCACGCGCTCGATGAAGACGGCTTCGCGGTCGAAAATGTCGATTTCCGGATCCGTCACTTCGCCGTGCACGAGAAAGGGCATGCCCACTTCCTGCATCACTTCGAGCACCTTGTAGCAATTCTTCAAATCCGTCACGCCCAGGTCGGAATTCGTGGTGGCGCCGGCCGGATACAGTTTCACGGCCTGCACGATGCCGCTGTCCTGCGCGCGGCGGATTTCGTCGGGCGAGGTGTTGTTCGTCAGGTACAGCACCATCAGCGGATCGAAGTTCACGCCTTCCGGCACGGCGGCCAGGATGCGCTCGCGGTAGGCGCTGGCATCGGCCGTGGTGGTGACCGGGGGTTTGAGGTTCGGCATGACGATGGCGCGGCCGAACTGGCGCGCGCTGTGCGGCAGCACGCTGGCCATGACGGCGCCGTCGCGCAGGTGCAAATGCCAGTCGTCTGGACGGGTGATAGTGATGGAATCTGGGGTGTGATCGAGTGTGGACATGGCGGCTGCTCTCAGGCGGTCATTGCGGATAGCGCCATTTTACCAGCCGCAGGACCGTCCCGCCGGCCGGGAGAGCCCGCGCATGCTGGCGGGGAAACGGCAGAACGGCCGGTATCACCCGGCCGTTTTAACTAAAAGAATGAAGAGCATCAGGACTTGGCCGGCGCAGTCTCCTGCTTCGCCCCCCAGGCGCGGATCTCGGCCAGCATCTGGTCCAGCTTGGCGCGGTCGTATACCTGGCCACGGCTGACCACCAGGCGAATCCGGCGCGTGGCGCCGATGTCCTGCAGCGGGTTCGCGTCGAGCACCAGCAGGTCGGCCGCCTTGCCTGCCGCCACGCTGCCGTAGCGCTCCAGCTTGCCCAGGAAGCGGGGACCGTTGATGACGGCCGACTGCAAGGCTTGCTGCGGCGTCAGGCCGTACTGCACATACAGGCCGATTTCATCGTGCAGGGCCTGGCCCGGATAGTCGAAGGAATTCAAGAAGCCCGCATCGGTGCCGGCGATGATGCTCACGCCCTGCTGCTGCAAAATGGGCAGCAGCTTGGCCGATTGCTCGAACTGCGCGTGGCGCTGGGCGATCGCATCCGGGCCATCCTTGGCGGCGCGCTGCACGCGCCAGTCGTAGGTGGCGCGCAAGCCCTTGCCGATGTACTGCAGGGCAGGATCGTGCGTGTGGTCTTCGCGGTCCAGATACGCCGTTACGCGCGAACCCCACAGGGTCGGCACGATGGCCGTGCCGCGCGCGGCCAGGTAGCTGAAGGCCTTGCGCGCCGTCGGCTCGTCGTAGCTTTGCAGGCTTTCGCGCATGGCTTCCTTGCCCGTCATCGCGCCGGCGGCCACCTTGTCCGTCAGCTCCTGTTCGCGCGGCGTGGTGGCACGCAGCAGGTAGGATTGATGTTCGATCGTGCCCAGGCCCGCATCGGCCATCTGCTCCAACGTGAGCTGCACGGGGATATGACCCGAAGTGCGCATGCCCCGTTCGCGCGCCTGGCGCAGCGCTTCCAGGTACAGCTCCGGCTTCAGGGTGTTTTCCGTGATCTTCACGAAGTCCACTTGCTGCGCCTGCAGGCCGTCCAGCGCGCGCGTCACTTCCTGCGGCGTGCCCACTTCAATGGTGCCCTTCCACAGCGGCTTGAGGCCTTCGAGCTTGGCGCCAGAGGTAAAGATCGTCGGACCTTCCAGCTGGCCCGCGTTGATCTGCCGGCGCCATGCCAGCACCGTGTCGGGCAAGTCGCCCGAACAGTCGCGCACCGTGGTGATGCCGTGTGCCAGGTACAAAGGCAGCAGCTGCTTGTTCTCGTCGATCAGTTCCGGGCCGCCGCCGAAATGCACGTGCGTGTCCCACAGACCCGGCATCAGATATTTGCCGGGCAGGCGGATGGTCCGCTTCGGCGCGTAGCTGCGCAGCTGCGCGTCATCGACGACGGCGACGATGCGGTCGCCCTTGAGCAGCACGGTCTTGCCGTTGACGCTGCTACCGGCGGCAACGTCGATCAGGGTGGCGTCGCGCAGGGCGATGTCGACGGCGATCTTGTCGGCCGCGTGGGCATGGGCCAGCAAGCCCAGCGCCAGCATGGCGCCGGCGATGTGTTTCATGTCAGGCATGCGTACTCAACTTCAAGGTGATGGAAAATTAATGGATGATCTTGGCGAGGAAATCGCGCGCGCGGTCCGAGCGCGTCGTGTTGAAGAAGTCATCCTTGCTGCAATCCTCGATGATCTTGCCCTGGTCCATGAAGACGATGCGGTTCGCCACGCGCCGGGCAAAACCCATTTCGTGCGTGACGACCATCATCGTCATGCCTTCCTGCGCCAGGCCCACCATCACGTCGAGCACTTCGTTGATCATCTCCGGATCGAGCGCCGATGTCGGCTCGTCAAACAGCATGGCGATCGGGTCCATCGACAGTGCGCGGGCGATGGCCACGCGCTGCTGCTGGCCGCCCGACAGCTGGCCGGGGAACTTGTCCTGCTGCGACAGCAGGCCCACGCGGTCCAGGTATTTCAAGCCCTTGGCATTGGCTTCGTCGGCGCTGCGGCCCAGCACCTTGATCTGGCCGATGGTGAGGTTTTCGCGGATCGACAGATGCGGGAACAGCTCGAAATTCTGAAACACCATGCCGATGCGCGCGCGCAGTTTCGACAGATTCGTTTTCGGATCGTTGACGGTGATGCCGTCGACGATGATCCGCCCCTGCTGGATCGGTTCCAGGCCGTTGACGGTCTTGATCAGGGTCGACTTGCCGGAGCCGGACGGGCCGCAAATGACCATCACGTCACCCTTGGCGACGTTGGTGGTGCAGTCGGTCAGTACCTGGAACTGGCCATACCATTTGCTGACGTTATTGAGTTCAATCATCTTGTTCTTTCTTTTACGGTTAGCGAATGATGGCGACGCGTTTCTGCAGGCGTTTTACCAGGAACGACAAGGCATAGCACAGCACGAAATACACGACGGCGACAAACACGTACATCTCCACCAGGCGGCCGTCGCGCTGCGCGATTTTCGAGGCGGCGCCGACGAAATCGGGAATCGACAGCACGTACACGAGCGACACGTCCTGGAACAGCACGATGGTTTGCGTCAGCAGCACGGGGATCATGTTGCGGAACGCTTGCGGCAGCACGATGCTGCCCATGGTTTGCCGGTAGTTCATGCCCAGCGCCTGTCCCGCCCACACCTGGCCGCGGGGAATCGACTGTATGCCGCTGCGCATGATCTCGCAATAGTAGGCTGCCTCGAACATGATGAAGGTGATCAGCGCGGAAGAAAACGCGCCCACTTTCACGGGCTCGTTGGCGCCGATGATCCAGGCGGCGATATACGGCACCAGGAAGTAGAACCAGAAGATCACCAGCACCAGCGGGATCGAGCGTATCAGGTTGACGTAGCTCGACGCCACGCCGGAGATGATGCGGTTGCTGGACAAGCGCATCAGCGCCAGCAAGGTGCCCAGCACGATGCCGCCCACCATGGCCAGCGCCGTCAGTTTCAGGGTAAACACCATGCCGGTCTGGAACAGATAGACCCACGAGCGGGAAATGACATCGAAGTCGAAATTGCCGAACATATCAGTGTCCTCCCGTCTTGGCGCCGGCGACGATGAAGCCGGGGATGGCGACCTTTTTCTCGATCAGGTGCATCAGCACCACGACCAGCAGGTTGACGACGACGTAGATGATGGTGGCGGCCGAAAACGCCTCGAACACCTGGAAGGAAAACTCCTGGATGGCGCGCGCGCTGGCCGTCAGCTCGATCAGGCCGATGGTCAGCGCCACGGAACTGTTCTTGATGATGTTCAAAAATTCGCTGGTCAGCGGCGGCAGGATGACGCGCGCGGCCATCGGCAGCAAAATGAAACGGTAGGTTTGCGGCAGGGTCAGGCCCAGCGCCGTGCCGGCCAGTTTCTGCCCGCGCGGCAGCGCCTCGATGCCCGTCGTCACCTGCACGGCCACGCGCGAGGAGGTAAAGAATCCCAGGCACAGCACGGCCGTGACGAATGGTGCATTCGGCAGCGACTTGACCCAGGCGCCCAGGTCCGGCGGCAGCAATTCCGGCATGACGAAATACCAGAGGAACATTTGCACCAGCAGCGGCACGTTGCGGAACAATTCAACGTAGGCATTGGCTATGCCCACCAGCCATTTATTCGGCAGGGTGCGGATGGTGCCGACCACCAGGCCCAATATCAATGCCATGATCCATGCCGCACCGGCCGTGGCCAGGGTCCAGACCAGGCCGGACCACAAGGTGTCCATATACGTGCCCACGCCATCGGGAGAAATCTCCCAGAAGATGCGCCAATTCCAGTTGTAATTCATGATCATCCTTCGCATGCAGCCCGAGGACAGCGGCCAGCCGGCCACCCGTCCCGCAAATAAATCGGGAGGCTTGCGCCTCCCGGTTTGTTACGCAATCTTTACTTTTTCCGTTTGTCCGAAGTCTTCTGCGCTTCCGGTACGGCCGCATATGCGGCCGGGTCACCGGAGTCGGTCGGATTGGCAAACACGGCCTTCAGTTGCGGCGGCATCGGGAATTTCAGGTTGATGTTTTTCGGCGGGATCGGCGAGGTAAACCATTTCGCATAAATGCGGTTGATGTCGTCGCTCTTGTACAGGCGGATCAGCGCATCGTCGACCACTTTCTTGAAGGCCGGATCGCCCTTGCGCAGCATGATGCCGTACGGTTCGACAGACAGCGCTTCCTTGGTGATTTCGTAGTCGTTCGGGTTCTTCGAGTTGGCCACCTGCGACGCCAGCAAGATGTCGTCGTTGGCTTCGGCCACCGCGCGACCCGTTTCCAGCATCAGGAACGACTCGGGATGATCCTTGCCGACGGCAATCGTCATGCCCAGGTTCTTTTCCTTGTTCAAAATCGTCATCTGCTTGATGGTCGACGTGCCGGCCGTGGCGACCAGGGTCTTGCCGCGCAAGTCTTCCAGGGTCTTGATGTTCGAGGATTTTTTCGACAGCACGCGGTTGCCGATGACGAACATGGTCGGGGCGAACGCCACCTGCTGCTGGCGCTCCAGATTGTTCGTCGTCGAGCCGCATTCGAGGTCGATGGTGCCGTTGGCCATCAGCGGGATGCGGTTGGCCGAAGTGACGGGGCTCATCACCACTTTCAGTTCGCTCATGCCCAGGTGTTTCTGCAGGGCCGTGACGACTTTCATGCACAGGTCGATCGAATAACCCTGGTATTGCTGCTTGTCATCGAGATAGGAGAAGGGCACGGAGCCGTCGCGCACGCCGAGGGTGACGGAACCGGCTTTCTTGATCTTGGCCAAGGTGCCGGTCAATTCCTGAGCCTGGACTGGCGACATGCTGCTGATGACACCGACGCTGAGCAGCGTGGCGATGATTTTGGTCAATTTCATAAATTCTCCTGGGCGGACAAACGGAATCGATTCCGAACGAAACAACTGTGGTGCAGACGCCACCAATGGAATTAATTTTATTTCATTTTCAGCGCCGGACCAGCCGTTTTCTGCGATTGCCCTCAAATAGGCGCTATACGCGCGCCTGAATCGGCGCGGCTGTAGCATTTTTCCTACTGATTTCCCATTCCTGATTTATTTTGCCGGCGCCAACCCCGCCAACTCGTCCTCTTCCGCCTCATCGTCCCTATTCGCCTGCTGGCGTTGCCACATCTGCGCATACAGGCCATCCGCCGCCAGCAATTGCGGATGCGTGCCCCGCTCGACGATGCGGCCATGGTCGAGCACGAGGATTTGCTGGGCGTCGGCCACCGTCGACAGACGGTGCGCAATGACCAAAGTGGTGCGGTTTTTGGCAATCTCCTTCAGCTGCGACTGGATCGCCTGTTCGGCCTTGGAGTCGAGTGCCGAAGTGGCTTCATCGAAGATCAGGATGGCCGGGTCTTTCAGCAAGGTGCGGGCAATCGCCACGCGCTGCTTTTCGCCGCCCGACAGTTTTAAACCCCGTTCGCCCACCATGGAACTGTAACCATCTGGCAAGCTTTCAATAAAATCATGGATCGATGCGGCTTTGGCTGCCGCCACGATGGCTTCCTTGCTGGCGCCCGGCTTGCCGTAGGCGATGTTGTATTCGATGGTGTCGTTGAACAGCACCGTATCCTGCGGCACGATGCCGATGGCCGCGCGCAGGGAATCCTGCGTGATATTGCGCAGGTCCTGGCCATCGATGGTGATGCCGCCGCCATCGACTTCATAGAAGCGGAACAGCAAACGCGACAAGGTCGACTTGCCCGAGCCGCTGTGGCCCACCACGGCTGTCGTCGTGCCGGCGGGGATCTGGAAATCCACGTCGAACAGGATTTGCCGCTTGGCTTCATAGCTGAAATTCACGTGCTCGAAACGCACGGCCGCACCCCGCGTGACGAGCGGCTTGGCGTCCGGCGTATCGGCGATTTCGCGGTTCTCGTTCAGCAGGGAAAACAATCGCTCCATGTCGGCCAGGCTTTGCTTGATTTCGCGGTAAATGACGCCGAGGAAATTGAGGGGGATATACAGCTGGATCATGAAGGCGTTGACCAGCACCAGGTCACCCAGGGTCATCGTGCCGGCAATCACGCCCACGGTGGCGCGCCACAAAATCAAGGTGACGGCCGTGGCGATGATCAAGGACTGGCCCGTATTGAGCAGGGATAGCGAGGTCTGCGATTTCACGGCGGCCGATTCGTAGCGCTGCAAGCCTTCGTCGTAGCGCTTCGCTTCGTAATCCTCGTTGCCGAAATATTTTACGGTTTCATAGTTGATCAGCGAATCGATGGCCTTGGTATTCGCCTTCGAGTCGAGGTCGTTCATGGTGCGGCGGAAATGCGTGCGCCAGTTCGTCACCAGCACGGTAAACGCGATGTACGACACGAGCGCCACCGCCGTGATCACGGTGAACCAGATGTCGTAATGCAAGACCAGATAGCCGAGCACGAGGGTGATTTCCACCAGGGTCGGCAGGATGTTGAACAGGGTGTAGGAAATGAGCGAGCCGACGCTGCGCGTACCCCGTTCGATATCGCGCGTCATGCCGCCCGTCTGGCGGTTCAAATGGAACCGCAGGGACAGCGCATGCAGGTGGCGGAACACTTGCAGGGCGATGGTGCGCACGGCGCGCTGCGTGACGCGGGCGAACAGGAATTCGCGCAATTCCGTAAACAAGGTCGTCGACAGGCGCAGCAAGCCGTACGCCACCAGCAAGCCCACGGGCAGCACCAGCAGCGCTTGCGGATGCGCGGCCGTGATCGTCATGGCGTCGACGAGTTTTTTCAGGATCAGGGGCACGCCCACGTTGGCGAGCTTGGCGCCGACCAGGCATAGCAGCGCCAGCAATACTCGCCATTTGTAAACCCACAGGTAGGGCAGCAAGGTCTTGATGGTGGCGAAATCGCTGTGGCTGGCGGAAGCTGGCGAGCGGGGCGGAGGGGGAGTCTGGGAACGGCGCATGGCGAAGGTCGGCTTTTTATGGTTCAATCGCAGCAATTGTAGCCTTTCATGAGAATAAAAGATGAGCACCTCCCCAGACCGTCCCGACAACTGCCTCGCCTCCGGCCTGCCCGCCGGAAAAATGCCCGAACTGCGCATGATGCCCGCGCCGTCCGACGCCAATGTGTACGGCGACGTCTTCGGCGGCTGGATCATGGCGCAAGTCGATATCGCCGGCTCCCTGCCGGCCACGCGGCGCGCCAACGGCCGTGTCGCCACCATCGCCGTCAATTCCTTCGTCTTCAAAAATCCCGTCTTCGTCGGCGATCTTCTGTCCTTCTACGCCGACATCGTCAAGGTGGGCAATACGTCGATCACCGTCAATGTCGAGGTGTATGCCGAGCGTAACCGCCTGCAGGCCTGCATCGTAAAAGTCACGGAGGCGACCCTGATCTACGTGGCGACGGACTCCGACCGCAAGCCGCGCAAGGTGCCGCCGATCGAGACCTTATTGGCGTCTTGATTGTCGTAATCATTCCACACCATGGATAACCAGCGCCGCATCTTCTTGCTGAGCGCTGCGCGCATCACGGCGCTGGCCGCGGCCGGCACTGTGCTGTCCGGTTCCAGCGCCGGCGCCGCCACGCGCCTGAACGGCACGGCTTATCCGTTTGCGCTCGGCGTCGCTTCCGGCTCGCCCTTGCCCGACGCCGTCGTGCTGTGGACGCGCATCTGCTACGACCCGCTGCACGCAGCCGCCACGCCCGCCATCGCCCTGAACGTGCGCTGGGAAGTGGCCGAAGACGAGGCTTTCCGGCGCATCGCCGCCAAGGGGCAAGCGACGGCCATGCCCGCCCTCGCGCACAGCGTGCACGTCGACGCGGGCGGCCTGGCGCCCGGACGCTGGTACTGGTACCGCTTCATGCTGGGCGACGCCGTCAGCCCCGTGGGCCGCACGCGCACGGCGCCCGAACCCGCCTCCATGCCTGCCTCGCTGAAACTGGCCGTCGCCTCGTGCCAGCACTGGGAATTCGGCGCGTATGGGGCGCACCGGCACATCGCGGCGGCGGCGCCCGACCTCGTGGCCTTCCTCGGCGATTACATTTATGAGTGGGGGCCGTACCAGCTGCAGCACCCGGACCGGGCCGTGCGCACGCATGAAAGTTTTACCTTGGACGAGTACCGCGCCCGCTACGCGCAATACAAGAGCGACCGCGACTTGCAGGGCGCGCACCTGGCCGCGCCGTGGATCGTCACCTGGGACGACCATGAAGTGGCCAACGACTACGGCAACGACCGCGACGAGTTGCTCACGCCCACCTTCCTGCAGCGCCGCGCGGCCGCCTACCAGGCGTTTTATGAGCACATGCCGCTGCGCCTGCTGCCGCTGGGGCGGCGCGGCTTTGTCGACATGCGCATCTACCAGCGCTACGACTGGGGCCGGTTGGCGCGCTTCCACGTGCTCGATGACCGGCAATACCGCGCCTACCACGCCTGCGCCAGACCGGGCCGTGGCGGCTCCAATTCCGTCACCACGCGCAACTGTCCCGACTTGCTCAAGCCCGACCGCACGATGCTAGGCGAGGAACAGCAGCGCTGGCTGCAAGCCGGTCTCGATGATTCCCCGGCGCGCTGGAATATCCTCGCCCAGCAAACCCTGATGGCGCAATCGAGTCAGGTACCCATCGTGCGGCCCGGCGACGAGCGCGTCTGGACTGATGGCTGGGACGGCTATCCCATGGCGCGCCAGCATCTGCTCGACGCCTTGCGCAGCAGCAAGGCCAGCAACCCGCTGGTGTTGTCGGGCGACGTGCACACTTTTTATGCGACGGAACTGAGCCGCAACGCCATGCGGCCCGCCGGCAAGGATAATCCCGTGCTGGCGACCGAGTTTTGCGGCACTTCGATCACGTCGAGTTCCCGCCCGCAGGCGCGCACCGACCAGTACGTGGCGATGAACCCGCACATCCGCTACGGACGCAGCGACAAGCGCGGCTATATGTTGCTGGAGATCACGCCAGAAAAAAGCACGGCTCTGTTCCAGGGCCTGGAAAATGTACGCGACAGCACATCCGGCATCGCGACACTGGCCAGCTTCACCGTGCAGGACGGCAAGGCGGGCCTGCAACGCAGCTAAGCTACGCTTTTCAAGGCGTCGCGGTAACGCCGGCTGACGGGCACTTCGCCGCCCGTGGACAGCACGGCGCGCGCGTCGCCCGATTCCAGCGGCATGATGGCCTGCACGAAATCGAGGTTGACGATATAGCTGCGGTGCACGCGCACAAAGCGCTTGCCGTCGAGGCGGCGCTCGATGGCGGCCATGGTCGAACGCAGCGGATAATCGTGCCCGCGCACATGCAGGTTCACATAGTTGCCCCAAGCTTGTATCCATTCGATCTCAAGAGCAGGCAACAGAAAATCCTTGCCCAGCTTGCGCACCAGGAAACGTTCCGGCTGCTGCACCGGTTCCACGGCGGGTCCTTCATCGGGCTCGCCCAGCAAGGTCGCCTCGCCTTGCCAGCGCATCAGCAGCAACTGGTAAAAGCCCACCGCCAGCAGGACGAGGAAGTAAGCACGCACATCTTTCAGGTATTCATACGGCAACTCGCGCCACCAATGACCGAAATCGTAAGCGCTGCCGGCGCTCCAGTACGCCAGCTTGCGCAAGGCCACCATGGCCGCCACGTGCGCCAGGCTGTAGGCGACCGACGCGGCCAGGTGCCAGCGCAGGTTCTGGCGCTGGAACACCAGGTGCAGCGGCCGGTACTGTCCCGCCAGCACGACCACGGGCACCAGCGCCAGCAGCACCAGATTGCTGCTCCACTCCCACACGGCCACTTCCCAGAATGGCGTATTGACGCCAGCGCGCTGCAGGTCCAGCCAGACCAGCCAGCTGTTGACGCTGGCCTGCAGCGGATACAGCACGATCCAGAATCCCGGCTCGGCCACGCGGCGCCAGCGTTGATAACGTTGCAACAGGTCAGTGGAAGCGATGTGCATGGTTTGGGGGCTTGAATGAGTTACATGATTGTAAGGTCCCACACCCGTCCCAGGCGATCCATTCGTCCCAGCCAGCCGTCCGCTGGTCCCATTTCGCTGGCACGCTGCCCCGTCGCTGCCTATGCTGTGGTTTCCTTCACCACTCGCCCACGATCATGACCATAGCCTCCCGCCGTCACGATATCGACGCCTTGCGCTTTCTCGTCTTCAGCCTGCTGATTGTCTATCACACTGCCCTGCTGTACATGGATGGATGGCACTTTCACATGCACAGCAGCTACGCCACCGATGCCTTGAACATGCCGCTGATCTTCCTCAACCGCTGGCGCATGGAAATCGTCTTCCTCATCTCCGGCGTCTCGTGCGCCATGATGACGCAGGCTTCGCGCGGCGCCTTCCTATGGCGCAGGACCAAGCGGCTGCTGCCGCCGCTGCTGTTCGGCATGGCCGTCATCATTCCCATCCAGCCGTATTGCGAAGGGGTCAGCAAGGGCCTGGTCGAGCCTGGATATGGGCAGTTCCTGCTGCATTACTTTGGCGGCCATGCCTGGCCGGCAGGCGCCTTCGATGGCTGGCAATATGGCTTTACCTGGAACCACCTGTGGTATCTCGTGTACTTGCTGCTGTACATCATCGTACTGGTGGCGCTGCAACCGCTGCTGACGGCGCTGCGCCCCCGGTTCCAGCGCTTGCGCGGCTGGCATCTGCTCGTCCTGCCTGCCCTGCCACCCTTGGCGGCCATGGTCTTCCTCAAAATGCGCTATCCGGAAACCCATGCGCTGGTGCGCGACTGGTATGCGCACGCCATGTATTTCACGCTGTTCCTGTATGGCTGGTGGCTGGGCAATGACAAGGGATTGTGGGCGGAACTGGCGCGCTTGCGCTGGCATACGCTGTGGCTGGGCCTGGGCGCGTTTGCCGTGTATATGTTTTTCGACCAGATATATTCGGAGAACCTGCTGACCTGGGCCGCGTTCGGCTCCTGGCCCATGCGCAATCTATACATGTGGCTGGCCATCTGCGCCATCCTGGGCTGGTCGCACACCTTGCTGAATCAACCTTTTGCCTGGCTGCCATGGGCGCGCCAGGCCGTGTTTCCCTGGTACCTACTGCACCAGAGCGCGATTATCCTGCTGGCTTACTGGCTGGTGCCGCTGAAGCTGGGTCCCGTGCTGGAACCGCTGCTGATACTGTCTGGCACGGTGGCGACTTGCTGGCTGGGGACGTCGCTGCTGATCAGCAAGGTGCACTGGCTGCGCCCCTGTTTCGGCCTGCCCGCCAAGCCAGGACGAAACCTGGCGGCGGACACGGCCTTGGCGGCGAATTAAGCTACTTTCTTTTCGTCGCGCAATTGACGGCGCAATATCTTGCCGACATTCGTCTTCGGCAATTCATCGCGGAACTCGATGTATTTCGGTTTCTTGTAAGCCGTCAATTCATGTTTGCAATGCTCGCGGATCTGCTCCACCGTCAGGTTCGGGTCCTTGCGCACAACAAACACTTTCACGGCTTCGCCCGCGTTGGCGTCCGGCACGCCGATGCAGGCGCATTCGAGCACACCAGGGCAGGACGCGACCACGTCTTCCACCTCGTTCGGATACACATTGAAGCCAGAGACGATGATCATGTCTTTCTTGCGGTCGACAATCTTCACATAGCCACGCTCGTCCATGACGCCCACGTCGCCCGTCTTGAAGTAGCCGTCGGCCGTCATCGACTTGGCCGTCTCGTCCGGACGCTGCCAATATCCCGCCATCACTTGCGGGCCGCGCACGGCGATTTCGCCCGGCTCGCCCAGCGGCACTTCCACGCCGTCATCATTCAGAATCGCCACTTCCGTCGACGGGAAAGGCAAGCCGATGGTGCCCGTGAATTCCGTGATATCGACGCGGTTGCCCGTCACCACGGGTGATGTTTCCGACATGCCATAGCCTTCGATCAGCGGGCAGCCCGTCAGTTTCAGCCAGCGTTCGGCCACGTTGCGTTGCAGGGCCATGCCGCCGCCATTGCACACTTTGTAGCTGGAGAAATCGAGCTTGGCGAAGTCCGCATTGTTCAGCAGCGCGTTGTACAAGGTATTGACGGCCGGGAAGACGACGATCTTGTGCTTGCTCAATTCCTTGACGAAACCAGGGATGTCGCGCGGGTTGGGAATCAGCACGTTCAAGCCGCCCACGCGCATGCCCATCAAAGCGCTGACCGTCAGCGAATAGATGTGATACAGGGGCAAGGCGCACATGAATCCCATCGAGGTGGCGCGCATTTCCTTGGTCATCACGGGCGCCATCCACGCCTCGTTTTGCAATACGTTGGCAATCACATTACGGTGCAACAGCATCGCGCCTTTTGAAACGCCCGTCGTGCCGCCCGTGTATTGCAGGAAGACGATATCGTCATGCCCCTGCTGCACCGGCGTCAGGCTCAAGCGTGCACCCTCGGCCAGCATCTTGTTGAAACTGATGGCGTTCGGCAGGGAGAACGCAGGCACCATTTTCTTGATCTTGCGCACGACGAAGTTGACGATGGTGCCCTTCAAGCCGCCCAGCAAGTCGCCCATGGTGGCGACGATCACATGCTTGACTTGGGTATGCGGCAACACCTGTTCGACCGTCGTGGCAAAGTTTTCCAGCACGATGATCGCTTCGCTGCCCGAATCGACCAGCTGGTGCTGCAGTTCGCGCGGCGTGTACAGCGGATTGACGTTCACCACCGTGTAGCCGGCGCGCAGGATCGCCGCCATGGCCACCGGATATTGCAGCACGTTCGGCAACATGATCGCCACGCGCGCGCCCCGTTGCAGCCCCTTGCTTTGCAGCCAGGCGCCCATCTGCAGCGACAACTGGTCGAGCTCGCGGTAGGTCAGGAATTTATCCATGCACACGAAAGCATTGCGGTCTGCATATTTCTGGAACGACTCTTCCAGCAAATGCGTGACGGAACGGTATTGCGTGCAATCAATCTCTGCGGGCACGCTGTCCGGGTACGACTTCAACCAAATCTTGTCCATCTCGCCTCATCTTTATCTGTAAAAGGGATGCGCCTCCTGGCGCATCCACACTGTTTATGCTGCTATCTTCGTTTCATCGCGCAAGGCGCGACGCAAAATCTTGCCGACGTTGGTCTTCGGCAGTTCATCGCGGAATTCGATGTATTTCGGCCGCTTGTAGCCCGTGAACTGCTCCTTGCAATACGCGGCCAGCACGGCCTGGGTCAGGTTCGGGTCCTTGCGCACGACAAATACTTTCACGGCTTCGCCCGAGTGTTCATCGGGCACGCCCACGCACGCGCATTCGAGCACGCCCGGATGGGCCGCGATGACGGCTTCGACTTCATTCGGATACACATTGAAGCCGGAGACGAGAATCATATCTTTCTTACGGTCCACGATCTTCACGTAGCCGCGCTCGTCCATGATGCCCACGTCGCCCGATTTAAAATAGCCGTCCGGTGTCATGACCTTGGCCGTCTCATCGGGACGGTTCCAGTAGCCGCTCATCACTTGCGGGCCACGGATGGCGATCTCGCCCGTCTGGCCCAGCGGCACTTCCTTTCCGTCATCGTCGAGGATGGCGATATCGGTCGATGGCACGGGCAAGCCGATGGTGCCGGAAAACGCCGTGCTGTCGGCACGGTTACAGGTGGCGACGGGCGACGTTTCCGACAAGCCATAGCCTTCGATGATGGACACGCCCGTCACCTGCAGCCACTTGTCGTTGACGGCTTGCTGCACCGCCATGCCGCCGCCATTGGCGATCTTCAAGCCCGAGAAATCGAGCTTGGCGAAATCGGGGTGATTGACCAGCGCGTTATACAGCGTATTGACCGCAGGCAGCAGGTTGAACTTGTACTTGCCCAGTTCCTTGATCAGGCCCGGGATATCGCGCGGATTCGGGATCAGGATATTCAGGGCGCCCACGCGCGTGCCCCACATGGCGCAGGCCGTCAGGGCAAAGATGTGGTACAGCGGCAAGGCGCAGACGACGATCATCTGTTCCTTGCTGTTCTGGTCGAGCGCCGCGCCCGACCACGCTTCGCTTTGCAGCACATTGGCGATCACATTGCGGTGGCTCAAGGTCGCGCCTTTCGACACGCCCGTCGTGCCGCCCGTATATTGCAGAAAAGCGGGATCGTTGATGCTCAGCTCGACGGGCGTGAGCTTCATGCGGCTGCCCAGCGCCAGCGCTTGCTTGAAACGCATGGCGTTCGGCAAGGAATACGCGGGCACCATTTTCTTGACGTTGCGCACGACAAAATTGACGATCATGCCCTTCAAGCCACCGAGCATTTCGCCCATGCTGGCGACGACGATGTGCTTGACGGCCGTCTTGCTCAATACTTGCTCGACCGTATGGGCAAAATTTTCCAGCACGATGATCGCTTCGCTGCCCGAATCGTTGAGCTGGTGCTCAAGTTCGCGCGGCGTATATAAAGGGTTGACGTTGACTACCGTGTAGCCGGCGCGCAGCACGGCCGCGATCGCGACCGGATACTGGAGCACGTTCGGCATCATCAGGGCCACCCTGGCCCCCTTCTTCAGCCCACGGCTTTGCAGAAAGGCCCCCAGCTGGCGGGAATAGGTATCGAGTTCGGCATAGGTGAGAAATTTGTCCATGCAGACATAGGCATTGCGATCCGCATATTTTTGAAACGCTTCTTCCAGCAAATGCACCAGCGAACGATATTGATCAGGATCGATGTCGGCGGGGACGCCGGGAGGATACGACTTCAGCCAAATTTTTTCCATCCTGTGCCTCTTGTCTCGAATAATCGTGGGGGAGCCGGCGCATCTTGCCGACGCGGATCATCGCTGCGGATTCTGTCGTCCTGCAGTCAGTTTGAGCATTCTGACGAGCAATTGCTCTATGCTACTAATGCGATGCTATCGGGCGCCGCGCTTCCATGCAAGCGCTTTCAACAGTATTCGAGCAGCAACTCTAAGGCCTTTTTATGCTGCATTGCAGCACGATAAATACGCTGTTACCGAATCGCTTGCCTCGGCGTACTGGACAATCTTTACGGGTCAGGGGCTGGACAATTGTTCCAGCGCATGCCTGCGCTCGGGCTTCTTGAGCTGGGCCATTGTGTGCACTGCAGCATAAAAAGCACGAAAGTTCTTTTTTTCTTCCAGCAATTTTTTGAAGGCAGGCAAAAATTCATTGTAGGTAGACACGGAAGCCAGGTGCGCATTGCTCAATGGCTGCTCGAACCAGCGGTCGTAACCGGCAAAACCGCCCCAGTTTTGCTTGAGCACCTGATACGCGTCTTTCAATGCTGCAAACACCTGCGCCTTGCGCGCGCGCTTGTCCGCATCGCTGGCGTCGCTCGCATACACGGCGTCCAGTTCCCCCCGATACTTCAGCAGCAGGGCCAGAAAATCCTGGCGCCGCGCCGCATACTGGGCGTACGACGCGCGCATCGCGTCATTGCCCTCGCGCGCCAGCCAGCGCTGCACGCCCGCCTCTTCCACGGCGCTGGCAAACGATTCGTTGAAGGCCGAATCGCCGGGCACATACACCACCTGGTGCGCCAGCTCATGGAAAATCAGGCGCGCCAGTTCCGCATCGTTGTAGTTGATAAAGGTCGACAGCAGCGGGTCGTCGAACCAGCCCAGGGTGGAATACGCTGGCACGCCGCCCACCTGCACGTCGTAATGCTGGGCGCGCAGCTCGTCGGCATACGCGAGCGCCTCATCCTTGCTGTAATAGCCGCGGTAACTGACGCACCCGGCGATGGGAAAACACCATTGCAGCGGCTGCAGCGACAGTTCCGGCGTGGCCACCACGTTCCACAGCACGAACGGGCGCCGCAGGGCCGCGTAATTCTTGTAGCTGCCATTGTCCGGCAAATCCAGTTCGCTGACGGCAAAGCGGCGGATCTGCTGCGCCTTGGCCAGGCGCACTTTCAGGCGCGGTTCGGTGGCCGGATCATCGAGCCAGTCACCGATGGGGCGCGCACCGGACCACAGCGCATATTGCCCCTGCGCCGCCTGCGTGTAGTAGCGCAGCTGCGTGCAGCCGCCCAGCGGCAGGCACAGCATGCCGACAAGCAGCCGGGCCGGCCAGCGCGCCATGTCAGGCAACCTTTTCCACTTCGACCAGCGTGTCATAAAAGGTGGGCGCGCGGCCCATGTCCGTCAGGCGCTGGCTCGTCACTTCATTGGCGTTCTTGCCATCGCTGGCGAGCTTTTTCCACCACACGGACAGGCCCACCACCAGGCCACGTCTCGCCTTGTCCGTGACCCTGGCCTTGGCGACAAAGCTGCCGCGGTCATTGAAGATGCGCACCATGTCGCCGGCCGCGATGCCGCGCGCGGCACAATCGTCCGGGTGGATATCGAGGTGCGGCTCGCCCTCGGCCGCGCGCAGGCTTTTCACGTTCACAAAAGTGGAATTGAGGAAGTTGCGCGCCGGCGGCGAAATCATGGCCAGCGGGAAGCGGGCCGCCAGCGCGGGATTGCTCGCTGGCGATTCATGCGGCGCGATATAGGTCGGCAAGGGATCGAGTCCCGCCTGCGCCATGGCGCTGGAATACAACTCGCACTTGCCCGATGGCGTGGGGAAACCACCTTCGGCAAAGGGCGCCTCGGGCATGGCCAGCTTTTGCCAGCCCGTGCGTTTCAGCGATTCCCAGTCGAAATGCACGGCACGGGCATCCGTCGCATCGAAGGCCTTGGCCGCCAGCGCATCGTCGCTTTCCTGGAAGCACGGGTCATCAAAGCCCATGTATTGGGCCAGCAGGCGGAAGATTTCCGTATTCGCCTTCGCTTCGCCCAGCGGCGCCACGGCCGCATTGTTCGCCATCATGTACAAATGGCCGTAGGTGGAATGCGCATCGACATGTTCCAGCTGCGTGGTGGCGGGCAGCACGATGTCGGCGTAATCGACGGTATCGGTCTGGAAGTGCTCGAGCACGACCGTAAACAAATCTTCGCGGGCAAAACCCTGCGCCACTTTCGACGAATCGGGCGCCACGGCCAGCGGATTCGAGTTGTAGACGATCACGGCCTCGACTTGCGGGCCGAACTCGGCGGAACTTTCTTTCAATAAATCGTCGCCGATAGTGCTCATGTTGATGGTGCGCGGCGTGCCTTTCAATAAGTCGGGGCGCTGCAAGGCCTTGCGGTTGACGGGGAAGGAACCCGAGCTCGACAGCTGCATGCCGCCGGCCGGATGGCGCCAGGCACCCGTCAGGGCCGGCAGGCAGGCGATATTGCGCACGGCCATGCCGCCACCATGCACGCGCTGCACGCCATAGTTGGCACGGATGGCGGCGCCCTCGCCGGAACGGCAAGCCTGGCCATACAGGCGCGCCAGTTCCACCACTTCCGTGGCCGTGATGCCGCACACCTCGGCCGCGCGCTCGGGCGGCCACGCCAAAGCGCGCTGTTTCAAGGCATCGTAGCCGAGCGTGTAGCGTTCGATGTAGTCATGGTCGACCAGATCTTCGGTGATCAAGACATGCATCAAACCTAGCGCCAGGGCCGCATCGGTGCCCGGCAGCAAAGCGATATGCTGATGGCATTTTTCTGCCGTCAGCGAACGGTAAGGGTCGATGGCGATCAGGGTGGCGCCGTTGCGCTTGGCCTCTTGCGCGCGCATCCAGAAGTGCAGGTTCGAGGCGATGGGATTGCCGCCCCAGATGATGATCAATTTGGCGTTCTGGAACTGCTCCAGGTCCGTGCCGATGCTGGCGCCCACCGTGTAGCGGTAGCCCGTGGCGCCGGCCGACGCGCAGATGGTGCGGTCCAGCAGGGAAGCGCCGAGCTGGTTGAAGAAGCGCGAAGACATCGATTCGCCCTGCACCAGGCCCATGGTGCCGCAGTAGCTGTACGGCAAGATCGCCTGCGGATCGCGCGCGGCGATCGGTTTCAATCGGGCGGCGATGGTCTGCAGTGCCTCTTCCCAGCTGATGCGCTCGAACTTGCCTTCCCCCTTCTTGCCCACGCGGCGCAGCGGATGCAGCAGCCGGTCCGCATGGTAGGTGCGTTCCGTGAAGCGCGATACCTTGGTGCACAGCACGCCAGCCGTGGTCGGGTGGTCGGGATCGCCCTTGACGGCGGTGGCCACCCCATCGGTCACGGTGACCAGCAAGGCGCAGGTATCGGGGCAATCGAGCGGGCAGGCGGCGCGCACTTGGGTGGTGGTCATCGGGTAATCCAAAAACGTTGGGGGAAGGCGATACTGTAAACCATTCCGCGCGCTTGCTGTTGGCGTCAGGGCAAGCTGGTCCGTGCGCTGGATTTACCCCGCAAACAAGGGCTACAATGCACTATTAGCCGCGTCTGTTTTTGATCAAACAAGCGCGGTCCGGCGCGCCATACATTGCTGCGTGCCAGCATCCACAGGAGAGTCCCATGAAACTAGTTGATCCGATCTTGGCGTTTCAATCCGAACTGCAAGGTATCCGCCGCGACCTGCATGCGCACCCCGAGCTGTGCTACGAAGAACAGCGCACCTCGGACGTGGTCGCCGCCAAACTGACGGAATGGGGCATTCCCGTGGTGCGCGGCCTGGGCCGCACTGGCGTGGTCGGCATCATCAAAAATGGTACCTCGACACGCGCCATCGGCCTGCGCGCCGATATGGATGCCTTGCCCATGCAGGAAATGAATACCTTCGAGCATGCCTCGCGCCACCCGGGCAAGATGCACGCCTGCGGCCACGACGGCCACACGGCCATGCTGCTGGGGGCGGCCCATTACCTGGCGCAACACCGCAACTTCGACGGCACCGTCTACCTCGTCTTCCAGCCGGCGGAAGAAGGCGGTGCCGGCGCGCGCGAAATGATAGCAGACGGCTTGTTTACCCGCTTTCCCATGGATGCCATCTACGGCATGCACAACTGGCCAGGCGCGGAAACGGGCACCCTGAGCGTGGTGGAAGGCCCGATGATGGCGTCGAGCAATGAATTCCACGTCACCGTCAAAGGCAAGGGCGCGCATGCGGCCCAGCCCCACAAGGGCATCGACCCCGTCATGGTGGCCGTGCAGATCGCGCAAAGCTGGCAAACCGTCATCACGCGCAACAAGAGTCCGCTAGACACGGCCGTGCTGTCGATCACGCAAATCCATGCGGGCAGCGCCACCAACGTGATTCCCGATGACGCGAGCCTGGTCGGCACCGTGCGCACCTTCACCACGCCCGTGCTGGACCTGATCGAAGAGCGCATGCGCGACATCGCCGTGCACACGGCCGCCGCATTTGGCGCGGAAGTCGATTTCCACTTCAAGCGCAACTATCCGCCGCTGGTCAACCATGCGAAGGAAACGGCGTTTGCCGTCGACGTGATGAAAAGCGTGGTGGGCGCGGACAAGGTCAACGCGAATGTCGAACCAACGATGGGCGCGGAAGATTTCGCCTTTTTCCTGCAGGAAAAGGCTGGCTGCTACATCTTCATCGGCAATGGCGATGGCGAGCACCGCGATGGCGGCCACGGCCTGGGTCCGTGCGTCTTGCACAACGGCAGCTACGACTTCAACGACAATCTGCTGCCGATCGGCGCCAGTTTCTGGGTCAAGCTGGCCGAAGCGAGCCTGCCCATCGTTTGATTCAACTCAGCTTATCCGGGCCGCCGCCCAGGCGCTGGCCCGGATTCAACGCTTCCAGGGCCAGCAAGGCCGCCGCATGGTCGGCCGTCGGGTGGCTGGTGGCGAGGGTTTCATAGCGCTGCGTCACCAGTTGCGTCACCGGCAAGGTGACGTGGGCCGCCTCGGCCGCCGCGAGGATGTTGTGCATATCCTTGATCTGGCTCTTCACCTGGCCACCGGCAACAAAGTTGCGCTCCAGCATGCGCTGGCCATGCACCTCCAAAATCTTGCTCTCGGCAAAACCGCCGCGAATAGCGGCGCGTACGGCGCTCGCATCGGCGCCGGCCGCCTGGGCCAGCAGCAAGGCTTCCGCCACGATAGTCAATGTCGCGCCGACGATCAGCTGATTGCACAGCTTGGCAACCTGGCCGCTGCCGGCCGGGCCCACCAGAGTCGGGCGCCCCATGGCCGCCAGGATAGTTTCCACACGGGCGTAATCGCCGGTGCTGGCGCCGGCCATGATGGCCAGGGTACCCGCCTGCGCTCCGCCGACGCCGCCCGACACGGGCGCATCGATAAAGCCATGGCCAGCGGCGTGCAGAGTGGCATGAAATTGCTGGGCTTCTGATTGTCTGGTGGAGCTCATGTCGATCCAGATCGCGCCAGTTGCCAGGGCCGGCAGCGCTTCTTGCAACACCTGCGCCACGATGGGGCCGGCTTCCAGCATCGAGATGACCACGTCCGCACCATTGACCGCCTCAGCCACGGAAACGGCCGGCTGCGCCCCTGCCGCACGCAGGACTTCGGCCTTGCTGTGCGTGCGATTCCAAATTGTGACAGAATATCCAGCGCGTAGCAGGCACCGGACCATCGGATCCCCCATCAGACCGATACCAAGAAATGCGATTTTTGTAGAGAATGTCAATTGAACCCCTGAGATCAACAAGTGGCGAGAGCGGCATGCAAAGCAAGGTGCCTGTACAAACAAGACAAGCCTAACGGCCAATTTTACGATGAAAGCCTCTATGTTCTTCAAGAAGAATCTCCTCAAATCCATCGCCGCCGTTACCGCGCTGATGGCGGCCAACGCCGGCTTTGCCGCCGACGACAAACTGATCGACTCCGTCTACGGCGAATATGCCAAGGGCGTCAAAGTGCAGATGTTGCGTGCTGGTGTGACCTCGAACTGGGATAAAGCCTGGTTTGTATCGAATGGCACGCAGCTGAGCGGTTACTGGGATGCCAGCATCGGCGGCTGGGATGGCAAGAGCTATCGCAACGTCCCTGGCCAGCATCAAAAACTGTGGGACCTGGGCTTTACCCCTGTCTTCCGCTTTGAAAACACGAATAAGCTGGGCTTCTACGCGGAAGGCGGCATTGGCGTGCACATGCTGTCCAAGCTGTACGATAACGACGATAACCGCCTGTCGACCCACTTCCAGTTCGGCGACCATATCGGCATCGGGTATGTCTTCAATAACAAATGGGAAGTCGCTGCGAAAATCCAGCATTTCTCGAACGGCGGCTACAAGAAACCGAACAGCGGCGTCAATTACATGAACGTCAAAGTCGCTTATCACTTTTAATTGGTTTGATAAATGACAAAGGCAGCGCGCAGCGCTGCCTTTTTTTCGTCTGTTGCATTGGCAGCTGATGAACAGCCGGGGTCAGACCCTCCATGCCGCAAACTCAGGGGCTTGTACTATCGCCGATGGGGGTCTGACCCCAGCCTTCGCTTGGGGCTAACGCTAAAACCACCAGACGAAAAAAAACCCCACCGGAATCCGGCGGGGTTTTTCTCTTACTGCGAATAACAAGCCTGACGATAACCTACTTTCACACTGGTTGCAGCACTATCATCGGCGCAAAGTTGTTTCACGGTCC
>NZ_JBXAJE010000005.1:0-436765 GCF_058796955.1 Janthinobacterium sp. GW823-FHT03B06 | reverse complement strand
CTGGCGTCCCCAAGGGGATTCGAACCCCTGTACTCACCGTGAAAGGGTGATGTCCTAGGCCTCTAGACGATGGGGACCGCGGAACTTCCAAACAACATCTGCACCACTTCAACAAGCAACATCATTGCTGCTGGTGGAGGTAAGCGGGATCGAACCGCTGACCTCTTGCATGCCATGCAAGCGCTCTCCCAGCTGAGCTATACCCCCGTTGGTGCAGAAACAAGAGTATAGCAAAGAAGTTTCACTCTGCAAATACCCTTTTTCGTCTATGAGCAACTTTTCATAGGGGCGGTTTCCGCACGCTATTTTTACGGCTATTCCAGCGCTTATTTCAGAACAGCGATTACAGCCACTTTGCCAGGCGCGCCAGCACGGTGTCGCGGCCGAAAATGACCACCACCTGATCGATGGCCGGCGTCTGCAGCTGGCCCGTCAGAATCAGGCGCAAAGGCATGGCCAGCAGCGGCATCTTGATGGTGTTGGCGGCCAGCACTTCCTTGATCATGGCGGCCACGGCTTCCTTGCTCCACTCCACCGTGGCGATGCGCTCGGCAAACTGCGCCAGCACGGGCTTGATGGCATCCGTGATGTGCTGCGCTGCCAGTTCCGCTTCCGGCTGCGGCTCGCGGAAGAACAGCATCGAAGCGTCAGCCAGTTCATTGACCGTGTTGGCGCGCTCTTTCATCATGCCCAGCACTTGCGCCAGATCCGGCGCGCCTTCGAAGACGGCGCCGGCGGCGACCATGTGCGGACGCGCCAGGTCGGCCAGGCGGGTATTGTCGGCCTGCTTGATGTATTGGTTATTGAGCCACTTGAGCTTTTCCAGGTCGAACTGCGCGGCCGACTTGGTCAGGTGCTCGAGGTTGAACCACTCGCAGAACTGCGCCACCGAGAAGACCTCATCGTCGCCATGGCTCCAGCCCAGGCGCGCCAGGTAATTCAGCATCGATTCAGGCAGGAAGCCCTGCGCCGGGTAATCCATCACGCTGACGGCATCGCGGCGCTTCGACATCTTCTGACCGTCCGAACCCAAAATCATCGGCAGGTGGCCATACAGCGGCAGCGGTGCACCGATGGCGCGCAGGATGTTGATCTGGCGCGGGGTGTTGTTGACGTGGTCGTCGCCGCGCAGCACGTGGCTGATCTGCATGTCCCAGTCGTCAACGGCCACGCAGAAGTTATACGTTGGCGTGCCGTCCGGGCGCGCGATCACCAGGTCGTCCAGCTCGCGATTCGAGATCGTGATCGTGCCCTTGACCACGTCGTCCCACGTCACGTCGCCATCGAGCGGATTCTTGAAGCGCACGACGGGCTTGCGGTCCGCCGGCACGGCAGGCAGTGTCTTGCCCGGTTCCGGACGCCAGGTGCCGTCGTAGCGCGGCTTTTCGCCGGCGGCGCGCATGCGCTCGCGCATCGCTTCGACTTCTTCCGGCGACGAGTAGCAATGGTAGGCCGTGCCTTCGGCCAGCATCTGCGCCACCACTTCGCGGTAGCGGTCCATGCGCTGCATCTGATAGAACGGGCCTTCGTCGTGATCCAGGCCCAGCCACTTCATGCCTTCGATGATGGCTTGCACGGCTTCCGGCGTGGAACGCTCCACGTCCGTGTCCTCGATGCGCAGCACGAAAGTGCCGCCGAAGTGGCGGGCATACGCCCAGCTGTATAAAGCGGTGCGGGCGCCGCCCAGGTGCAGATAGCCGGTCGGGCTGGGAGCGAAACGGGTACGGACGGGAGTAGCGTTTGTGGTCATCGAAGTAATCAGGCTTGAATAAGTAAAACGCCATTTTACTCTGTTGACCGCCGCCGCTCCACAAGCGCCGTCACAGCTGCAGCAAGCGCCTTTTCACCTCGTCCGCCTGCGCATGCAGCGCCTGCTCGAACAGCGCCACCAGCTGCGACAGGGGCCGGTGCAAAGGTTTCACGAGATTCACCGTGAACGGCAGGGACACGGCAAAGCGGCGGATCTGCAAGCCCTGCCCCGCGTAGTCCAGCGCCGTGAGCGGATTGACGATGGCCAGGCCCACGCCTTCGCACACCATGGCGCACACGGAAGCGGCGCTGTGCGTGTCGAGCGCCATGCGCCGCTCCACGCCGGCCTGCGCGAAGATGGCGTCGATCTGCTGGCGGTAGGGGTCGACGGCGGCCAGGCTGATGAAAGGCTGGCCCGCGAAGTCCGCCGGCGCCAAGGTCATCTTGCCTGCCAATGGATGGCCGTCGGGCAGCACGCACACTTCATCGACGGACATCAGGGGATCGAGCGCGGTGCCCGGCGGCGCATTGCCCACTTCCGTCAGGCCGATATCGTGGCGCTGCGCCGACAGCCACTCTTCCAGCAGCGGCGATTCCTGCGGCGTGATACTGATGCTCACCTTGGGAAAATCGGCGACGAAACGCTTGCAGGCCTGCGGCAGCAAGGATTGGGAAAACACGGGCAGGCAGGCGATCGACAGCTGCCCCTGGTCGAACTGGCGCAGGGCCGCCGCCGTACTGACGATGCGCTCCAGGCCGAAATACGCGCGCTGTACTTCTTCGAACAGCTGCAGCGCCTGGGCCGTGGGGCGCAGCCGCCCCCGTTCGCGCTCGAACAGGGTCAGGCCCGTCAAATGCTCGAGGCGCGCCAGCTCGCGGCTGACGGTGGGTTGCGAGGTGTGCAGCATCGTGGCGGCGGCCGTCACGCTGCCCGTCGTCATGATGGCGCGGAAAACCTCGATATGGCGCAATGAGATGGTCATGCGCATATCATAAATGAATAAGGTCGCCTTAAATGGATATTTTATGTTTACACAGAAAAGCCGCATCATGGCCAGCATCGTAGGTCGGATTAGCGGGCAAAGCCCGCGTAATCCGACGCCACCTCCGACACCACCCATCACACGACAAAGACCACCACCATGAAACCAGTGCCAGACGCCACCCTCGCCCAACTCGCCCAGGAACACGGCACGCCCCTATGGGTGTATGACGCGGCCACCATCCGCGCGCGGATCGCGCAGCTGGCGCAATTTGACACCGTGCGCTTCGCGCAAAAGGCCAACTCGAACATCCATTTGCTCACCCTGATGCGCGAAGCGGGCGTGCACGTGGACGCCGTCTCGCTGGGCGAGATCGAGCGCGCGCTGCAGGCAGGCTTTACGCCGGCGCAAACGAACGGCGCCGCCGGCGTGGTGTTCACCTGCGACCTGTTCGACCGCGCCACCCTGGCGCGCGTGGCGGCGGCAAAAATTGAAGTCAATTGCGGCTCCGTCGACATGCTGCGCCAGCTGGGCCCCGTGTCGCCCGGTCACCGCGTCTGGCTGCGCATCAATCCCGGCTATGGGCATGGCCACAGCAACAAGACCAATACGGGCGGCGAAAACAGCAAGCACGGCATCTGGTACGAAGAGCTGCCGGAGGCGCTGGCCGTCATTCGCGCCCACGGACTGCACCTGGTGGGCCTGCACATGCACATCGGCTCGGGCGTCGATTACAGCCACCTGGAAACCGTCTGCGGCACCATGGTCGACCTGGTCAAGAACATGGGCCACGACATCGAAGCCATTTCCACGGGCGGCGGCCTGTCCGTGCCGTACCGCGAAGGCGAGCAGCCAGTCGACACGGACCACTACTTCCAGCTGTGGGATGCGGCGCGCAAGCAGATCGAGGCGCACCTGGGTCACCCCGTGCATCTGGAAATCGAACCTGGCCGCTTCCTCGTGGCCGATGCGGGCCTGCTGGTGGCCGAAGTGCGCGCCACCAAGCAAATGGGCGGCAAGCACTTCACCTTGCTCGATACGGGCTTCAATGAACTGATGCGCCCCGCCATGTACGGCAGCTACCATGAAATGTCGGTGATCGCGCACGACGGCCGCGCTCTCGATGAGCAGCACGCCACCGTCGTCGGCGGCCCCCTGTGCGAATCGGGCGACGTCTTCACCCAGCGCGATGGCGGCGTGGTGGAAACCCGGCAGCTGCCGGCAGCGCAGGTGGGCGACTATGTGGTCTTCGAAGGCGCGGGCGCGTATGGCGCGTCGATGTCGTCGAACTACAACAGCCGCCCGCATGCAGCCGAATACCTGGTCGATGGCGCCGATGATCAACACCCGTCGCGCCTGATCCGCCGCCGCCAGACGGTGGCCGAGCTGATCGCGCTGGAACAACTGTAAATCCTCGCCCGCGTGCGGGCATGCGCATCTGCTAACATCGGGGCAACTCGATGAAAGCCCGCCATGCCCGCCCAAGCACTTCCCTTCCGCAGCGCCACCCGGCTGCTTCTGCCGCTGCTGCTGTCCGCCGTCCTCGCCGGCTGCGCTTCCCTGCCCTCGCTGGACGGCCGCATCCCCTCCAGCGTCATCGCCGACACACAGCACACCCAATTGGCCACGGCCATTGCGCCCATGGTGGCGCAGCATCCCGGCGTGTCCGGCATCTATCCGCTGGTCGACGGGCGCGACGCCTTTGCTGCGCGCGCCCTGCTGGCCGCCGCCGCCCAGCGCAGCCTGGACGTGCAGTACTACATCTGGCACAAGGACATCACGGGCACCCTGCTGTTCGATGCCTTGCGCCAGGCGGCCGAACGAGGCGTGCGCGTGCGCCTGCTGCTCGACGATAACAACACGGCGGGCCTGGACCAGACCCTGTCCATGCTGGGCAAGCAGCGGAACCTGGAAATCCGCCTGTTCAATCCCTTCGTGCCCCGCGCGCCGCGCGCGCTGGCCTTCGCCACCGATTTTTCGCGCCTCAACCGGCGCATGCACAACAAATCGTTCACGGCCGACAACCACGCCACCATCGTGGGCGGGCGCAACGTGGGCGATGAATACTTCGGCGCGGCCGGCGACGTGCTGTTCGCCGACCTGGACGTGCTGGCCATCGGCCCCGTCGTCGGCGAGGTCTCGCAGGATTTCGACCGTTACTGGAACAGCGCCTCGGCCTACCCGGCCGCACTGCTGCTGACCAGCCCTGTCGATGGCGACGCGGCCACCATCGCCGCCGAGGCGGACCGCATCGACGACACCAGGGCGGCCGAAGAATACGTGCAGGCGCTGCGCACCTCGCCCTTCGTCAAGCAAATGATGGAACGCACCCTGCCCTTCGAATGGGCAAGGACGCGCATGGTCAGCGACGACCCGGCCAAGGTGCTGGACCAGGCCAGGCCCGGCACGGGCGTGGCGGAAAACCTGCAAAACCTGCTCGGTGTGCCAGAAAAGGAAGTGGACCTGGTGTCGCCGTATTTCGTGCCCGGCAAGACCGGCACGCAAGCCTTTGCCGACCTGGCGAAAAAAGGCGTGGGCGTGCGCATCCTGACGAACGCGCTGGAAGCGACCGACGTGGCGGCCGTGCATGCGGGCTATGCAAAATGGCGTAAACCGCTGCTGGAAGCGGGCGTGCTGCTGTACGAGTCGCGCCGCTCGTGGGAGGCCGGCGACGCGCGCGAACAGACGGGCCGCTTCGGCAGCTCCGCATCGAGCCTGCATGCGAAGACCTTTGCCGTCGACGACAAGCGCATCTTTGTCGGCTCGTTCAATTTCGATCCGCGCTCGATCGAATTGAATACGGAAATGGGCCTCGTCATCGACAGCCCCGCGCTGGCCAGCCAGCTGGGGCTAGCCATGCGCACCACCATCCCGCAGCGCGCCTACCAGGTGCTGCTTGACGACGACGGCGCGCTGTACTGGATCGCCCGCGACGCCAGCGGCGCCGCCACGCGCTACGACACGGAACCGGGCACCAGCGTGTGGAAGCGCATGGGGGTGGCGATTCTGTCGGTGCTGCCGATTGATTGGCTGCTGTAAGCGGTTTTGCCGACGATGTTGTCGGATGACGCGTGGCTGCGCCCCGCGTCATCCGACCTACGAGGTCATCGTAGGTCGGGTTAGCGCAAAGCGCGTAAGCCGACAAGCGCGCAGCACCGCCCTTAGCGCACCGCCTCCGTCAACACCCGCCCTTCCGACGCCGATGGCTGGCGTATGCGCAGCAGATGCGCCAGGGTCGGGGCGATGTCGACCACTTCCGCGTACTGGCCATAGGCGCCCGGCTTGATCCAGCGGGGGCCGAACACCATCAGCGGCACGTTGGTGTCATACGTGTACGGCGTGCCGTGCGAAGTGCCGCCGCTGCCCTTGCCGAAGTACCAGGCCGGTTTTGTGACGACCATCAGGTCGCCCGACAGCTGGCGGTTCCAGGCGCGGCGCATCAGGGTATCCATGCGCGTGGCCACGGCGCCTGTTTCCATCTGCGTGCGCGTATAGACTTGCGCCAGGCCGTCCTGCTGCAGCAGGAAGCGGGCCGCCGCGTCTTCCAGGGCGGCGCGATGGACGCCGCTCTTTTCCGCCAGCGCGTAATCGAGATAGATATTCGGCAGCGACGACGTCGTCACCAGTTTATCGATGCCCAGGCTTGTCGCCAGGTGCTGGTTCAGGCTTGCGACCAGCTTGTCGCCGTCGATGCGCTTGGCCGTAAAGCCGCCGCGCGCTTCCGTAAATTCCGGCACATTGGCAAAGCCATGGTCGGCCGTCAGCACCACCAGCACGTTGTCCATGCCGACTTTTTTATCGAGATCAAGAAAGAAGCCGGCCAGCATGCGGTCCAGGCGCTGCAGGTGGTCGTGCGACATCTTGCTTTCCGGGCCGTAGGCATGGTTCACGTAGTCGTGCGCGGACAGGCTCACGCCCAGGATGTCGGGCACGCCGGCCGGGTTGCGGCCCAGGTTCTCGCCGTCGATGGCGGCACGGGCAAATTCCAGGGTCAGTTCATCGAGGAAGGGACCGGACTTCAAGCGGCTGTAGTACTCGCCATCGAGCTTGCCGCTGTCGCTGTAATAGGCGAACGGGAAGGTGTTGCGCGTGCCCGGCTTGGCCGCCACCAGATCATCGCGCGCATCGTTGACATATGCCCCGTCGGCCAGCAGCGGCGTCCAGCTCTTGCCGTAATAACGGTCCTGCGGCCTGGCCGCCTGGTAGCGCTGCACCCATTGCGGATGCTGCTGCATGTAATAGGTGCTGCTGGCGAAATTGCCCGTCTTTTCCATGTACATATAGGCCGTGCCCGTTTTCCCGGCCAGCAGGATGGCGCCGCGGTCCTTGCCCGACACGGTGACGACCTTGGACTTGTCGCCCGTGGCATAGCGCAGCTCGTCACCGAGGGTGCTCACGCGCAGCTTGGTCGGCGCGGTACCGTCGTCCGGCTTCGTCTCTTCGCCGATGTAATGGAAATTGCCATCCTCGGTGCAGTACACGGACTTTTTCGTGAGGGGATCGATCCAGTTATTGCCGATCACGCCATGCTGGTAAGGATAAGCGCCCGACAGCACGGCCGAGTGGCCGATGGCGGTAACCGTGATGCCATGCGCCTGGTGCGCATCGCTGAACCACGCGCCCTGCTCCAGCAGGCGGCGGAAACCGCCCTGGCCGAACTGCTCGCGGTAGCGCGTCACCTGTTCCTGCGGCAAACCGTCGACCACCAGCACCACGACCAGCTTGGGCTGCGCCGCAGCCGAGGGTACGGCCTTGGCCGCATATGCCTGGCAAGCCGCCACGCTCGTCACCAGCAGCAGCGCATGCGCCAGTTGCCGGGAAAGGGAGAAATGTTTCGTCATATCCACTCATCAAAAGTTAGGCCACCGGGCAGCATACGCCGACTATATGACACAACAATGACAAGAAGCAACAATATGAAAAGGCCGGGCGCCATCGCTGGAACCCGGCCTTTGCCGACACAGACAATATATCTGACTTACTTGACCGTCACTTTGATGCTTTTGCTTAACTCCGGCCCATACGACTGGTGCGCGCCATTGGCGAACTGCATGGTGAGCGTGTACTGGCCCGGCGGCAAGGTGACGTCCGTTTCCGTTTGACCTTTACCGAAATGCAAATGCTTGTCATCCATGGGTATCATCTCGCCCGCCTTCATCGGCCCCGTATTGATGAGCAGATGATGGTGCCCCGTCTTGGCCGTCATGTCGCCGGCCGGCTTGACGTCCATGCCGCTGACGGCAAATTTCACTTTGAACGGGCTCGTCACCGTCGCACCATCGGCTGGCTCGACGAAGGAAACGGATTGGGCGAAGGCGCTGGCGGCCAGCAGGCTGCCGGCAAGCAGGACTGCGGCCTGGCGCAGAAATACGGTAGTCAATTGCATGATGTCTCCTCTTGTTAATAACAACACGGACTGCATGAAACCATATTCCTGCTGATACTGGCGCATGGGAGCGCGAAGTCCAACGTTTAATCGTTCTTGATGACGATGCTAGGGAACTTGCTGGTCATATCCTTCGCCTTTTCCGCCACCTTGATGGCGATGGTGCGGGCGATCTGCTTGTAGATCACGGCGACGGGGCCTTCCGGCTCGGCCACGACGGTGGGCGTGCCCGAATCCGTCTGCTGGCGAATCGCCATGGTCAGCGGCAAGGCGCCGAGGAATTCCACGCCGAAGTCCGCGCACATCTTCGCGCCGCCGCCGGCACCGAAGATTTCTTCCGCATGGCCGCAGTTCGAGCAGATGTGCGTGCTCATGTTTTCCACCACGCCGAGGATCGGAATGCCGACCTTCTCGAACATTTTGAGACCCTTGCGCGCGTCCAGCAGCGCGATGTCCTGCGGCGTCGTGACGATGACGGCGCCCGTGACGGGCACTTTCTGCGACAGGGTCAATTGAATGTCGCCCGTGCCTGGCGGCATGTCGACGATCAGATAATCGAGGTCGCGCCAGTTGGTCTGGTCCAGCAATTGCTGCAAGGCTTGCGTGACCATGGGGCCGCGCCACACCATCGGCTCGTCCGGATCGATCATGAAGCCGATCGACGACACTTGCAGGCCGTGGTTTTCCATCGGCTCCATGCTCTTGCCGTCCAGCGTCTTCGGCTGGCCGCTGATGCCCAGCATCATCGGCTGCGACGGGCCATAGATATCGGCGTCCAGCATGCCGACGGCGGCGCCTTCGGCCGCCAGGGCCAGGGCCAGGTTGACGGCCGTGGTCGATTTGCCAACACCACCCTTGCCGGAAGCGACGGCAATGATGTTTTTCACGTTGCTCATCGGCTTCAAGCCGCGCTGCACCGTGTGCGAAATGATTTTCGACGACACGCCCACGCTGACGTTGCCCACGCCCGGCAGCACGCGCAGGGCGGCCAGCACGGATTTGCGGATCAGATCGATCTGGCTCTTGGCGGGGTAGCCCAGTTCGATGTCGAGCGAAATGTCGCTGCCATCGACCTTCAGATTCTTGACGGTTTTGCTGGAAACGAAATCTTTATGTGTATTTGGATCAATAACCTGGGCCAGCGCGGCCTTGACGTCTTCTACTGTGATGCTCATGTAAATCTCCGTGTGTACTACATATGTGCAATACGCGCAGTCTAGCGCAAATTTGCATGGTGCGATGGCGGCAAAAGCATCACTTGCCGGCGCTGCATCTGCTCATATTGCCTTTCCGCTGTTAAAATGTCCTATTATCCATCCCAAAAGTGCATCAATCATGACTCGCAAGCTGTTCGTCACCACTGCCCTGCCTTACGCAAACGCCGCTTTTCACATTGGCCACATCATGGAATACATCCAGGCCGATATCTGGGTCCGGTTCCAGCGAATGCAACGCGATGGCGCAGCCGGCCGTGAAGTGCACTTTGTGGGCGCCGACGATACGCATGGTACGCCCATCATGATCGCCGCCGAAAAGGAAGGCATCACGCCGCAGCAATTCGTCGCCAACATCGCCGCCGGCCGCGCCCAGTACCTCGATGGCTTCCATATCGCCTTCGACAACTGGTATTCGACCGATTCGCCGGAAAACGTCGACCTGTCGCAATCGATCTACCGCAAGCTGCGCGATACGGGCCTGATCGTCACGAAAACCGTCGACCGCTTCTTCGACCCGGTCAAGGGCATGTTTCTGGCCGACCGCAACATCAAGGGCGAATGCCCGAAATGCGGCGCCAAGAACCAGTACGGCGACAATTGCGAAGTGTGCGGCGCGGCCTACCAGCCGACCGACCTGGTCAACCCGTTCTCCGTGTTTACCAACGCGACGCCCGTGATGAAGCCGTCGGAGCAGTATTTCTTCAAGCTGTCCGACCCGCGCTGCTTCGAATTCCTCAAGGATTGGCTCAACACGCCAGGCCGCCTGCAGCCTGAAATGGTCAACAAGGTCAGCGAATGGCTGGGCGAAGCGGGTGAAAAGCTGGCCGACTGGGATATCTCGCGCGACGCGCCCTACTTCGGCATTCCGATTCCCGATGCACCGGGCAAGTTCTTCTATGTATGGATGGACGCGCCCGTCGGCTACCTGGCCAGCCTGAAAAACTATTGCGACAAGAAAGGCATCGATTTCGACGCCTTCCTGAACGACCCGACGACGGAACAGATCCATTTCATCGGCAAGGACATCGTGTCTTTCCATTTGCTGTTCTGGCCTGCCATGCTGAAGTTCGCCGATCACCCGGTGATCGACAAACTGAAAGTCAATGTGCACGGCTTCCTGACGGTCAACAACGAAAAGATGTCGAAGTCGCGCGGCACCGGTATTTCGCCGCTGCGCTACCTGGACCTGGGCATGAACCCGGAATGGCTGCGCTACTACATCGCGTTTAAGCTGAACTCGAAAGTGGAAGACCTGGATTTCAACGGCGAAGATTTCGTCGCCCGCGTGAACAGCGACCTGATCGGCAAGTACGTGAACATCGCCAGCCGCTGCGCCGGCTTCATTGCCAAGCGCTTCGACGGCAAGCTGGCATCCACACTGTCGGAAGGCGCGCAAAGCTGGATCAACCGCGCGCTGACGGTGGACGTCAACGGCGTCATCGTCGAGCGCCAGGCCAGCATCGCCGCGCACTTCGAGAACCGCGAATTCGGCAAGGCCTTGCGCGAAATCATGGAAATCGCCGACATCACGAACCAGTATGTCGATGAAAACAAGCCATGGATCCTCGCCAAGGATGCGGACAAGACGTTTGACCTGCACGACGTGTGCACCACGGCCCTGATCCTGTTCCGCCAGCTGACGATTTTGCTGTCGCCGGTGCTGCCAGGCGTGGCCAAGAACGTGGCCTCCTTCCTCAACGACGCCGAGTTCACCTGGGCCGATACGCAAGTGTTCGGCGACGCCGTCTCGAACAGCATGCTGGGCCGCACCATCGGTGCCTACAGCCACTTGATGACGCGCATGGATGCAAAGATGATCGAAGCGCTGTTTGACGCGCCGCAAACAGCCGCCGCCATCGCCGCACCGGCTGGCGACGCCGCGAACGACGCCGCGGCCCCTGCTGCCGCCGCTGCCGCCATCGAGGAACTGGCGCCCGAGATCAAGATCGACGACTTCCTCAAGGTCGACCTGCGCATCGCGAAAATCGTCAATTGCGAACTGGTGGACGGCTCGGACAAGCTGCTGCGCCTGACCCTGGATGCGGGCGAAGGCCGCTTGCGCAATGTCTTCTCGGGCATCCGCTCGGCGTACCAGCCGGAAGAACTGATCGGCAAGCTGACGGTGCTGGTGGCCAACCTGGCGCCGCGCAAGATGAAGTTCGGCATTTCCGAAGGCATGGTCATGGCTGCCTCTGCCGCCGACGAGAAGGCCAATCCGGGCATCTACATCCTGAACCCGTGGCCGGGCGCCGAACCTGGCATGCGCATCCGTTAAGCCACCACAAGGACCGATGATGAATATCGTGGTGCGCGAAGCAACAAATGCCGATGCACAACTAATGGCCGAGCTGACCCGCGCCGCGTGGGCCGGCAAGGTGGCGGCCTCGTCCAGCGGGCACCACGAGACGGCACAGCAGGTGGAAGCGCAGTTGCGCCACGGCGGCGGTTTTCTGTTGTTGATCGACGACATTCCAGCCGGCTCGCTGCGCTGGATGCCGCTCGACAGCGACCCCGCCATCTGGAAGATTTCACGCATGGGCGTGCTGCCCGCCTACCGGGGCAGCCACGTCTCGCAGCACTTGCTGGAAGCCATCATTCATCACGGCCTGTCGTGCCAGGCCGAGGAATTGCGCCTGGCCGTGCGGCGCGACCAGCGCAAGCTGATCGATTTTTATGCGGCCTTCGAATTCGAGCTGGCCGAAGAACTGGAATATTCGCACGCCAACCCCGCCGAACCGGCGCCGATGGTGATGCGGCGCCTGCTGCGTTATTGATTTTTAGCAATTTCGCCCCGGACTTGCCGATACAACAACCCGCCAAGCGGCACGGCGCGGTAAAATACGGCCGGCTGACCTTACCCATAAGACACTCAGAAGAGAATATGAAACTGCCTGCAAAACACAACAACTACGTATCCGACCACACCTTGTTCATCGCCGAACTGAAGGCCAAGAACCCTGGCATGGAAGCGGGCCAGCAAGCGGGCCGCGCCCTGCTGTGGGACAAGCCGGCCGTCAGCATCGATGAGCAGGAACGCCAACTGGCGTCGGCCGTCAAGCAACAGGCTTACGTTTACCAGAACAAGAACTAAGATCTGGAACCGGCACGATGTTGCCTGAAGAGTCTGCAGTCACGCCGGAAGCCGACGCTTCCGGTGCCGGCGCAGTCATCGAGTCGCCCGCACCTGTCGCCGATGGCGACGGCAGCGGTGACCCTGCAGCATCTGCAACGACGGTAACGGAGGCGGCGCCCGCCGCTGACCCGCTGGGCATCGCCCGCCTGTATGGCGAGCCCATGATGCGCATGCCGACGGATTTGTACATTCCGCCGGACGCGCTGGAAATCTTCCTCGAAGCCTTCGAAGGCCCGCTCGACTTGCTGCTCTACCTGATCCGCAAGCAAAACTTCAACATTCTCGATATTCCGATGGCGCAGGTGACCCTGCAATATCTGAAATATGTCGACCAGATCCGCGTGCGCAACCTGGAACTGGCCGCCGAGTATCTGCTGATGGCGGCCATGCTGATCGAGATCAAGTCGCGCATGCTCTTACCTTCGCGCAAGAGCGACGTCGAGGAAGATGGCGGCGACCCCCGCGCCGAACTGGTGCGCCGCCTGCTCGAGTACGAGCAGATCAAGCTGGCCGCCTACGACCTGAACGCCATTCCCCAGTTCGAGCGCGATTTCGTGCGCACGCAGATTTTCATCGAGCAAAGCCTGACGCCCACCTGGCCCGACGTGGAACCGGTGGACCTGCAGCAGGCGTGGCTCGACGTGCTGAAGCGCGCCAAGCTGACCCAGCATCACCGCATCAGCCGCCAGGAACTGTCCGTGCGCGAGCACATGTCGAGCATTTTGCGCCATTTGCAATCGTCGCGCTTCGTCGAATTCAGCGATCTGTTCGACATTGCCGGCGGCGTACCCGTGGTGGTGGTCAACTTCGTGGCCCTGCTGGAACTGGCCAAGGAAACCCTGATCGAAATCACGCAGGCAGAACCGTTTGCCCCCATCTACGTCCGGCTGGCGTATTCGCCCGCCTGACCCCTTCCCTTTGTCACTGACCACCGTACAACGGGGTTTTAGCGAAAGCAATCCATGAAAATTATTTCCGACATTGAAGAATTGCGCGACCAGCTCAGCGGACAGCTGCGCACGGCGTTCGTCCCCACCATGGGCAACCTGCATGAAGGCCATCTGTCGCTGATGCGCCTGGCGCGCAAGCATGGCGATCCTGTCGTCGCCTCGATCTTCGTGAACCGCCTGCAATTCGGGCCGAATGAAGACTTCGAAAAATATCCGCGCACCATGGCGGCCGACATCGCCAAGCTGGAAAAGGAAGGCGTGTACGTGCTGTTCGCGCCGACGGAAAAGGAACTGTACCCGGAACCGCAGGAATACCGCGTGCGCCCGCCCGATGACCTGGGCAACACCCTGGAAGGCGAATTCCGCCCCGGCTTTTTCGAAGGCGTGTGCACGGTCGTCACCAAGCTGTTTTCGTGCGTGGGTCCGCGCGTGGCCGTGTTCGGCAAGAAGGATTACCAGCAACTGATGATCATCCGCAATATGGCGCGCCAGTTCGCGCTGCCGACGGAAATCATCGCCGCCGAAACCTATCGCGCCGACGATGGCCTGGCCTTGTCCTCGCGCAATATGTACCTGTCGGAAAGCGAACGCGCGGAAGCGCCGGAACTGTTCAAGGGTCTTAATTTCGTGGCCGAGGAAGTGCGCAAGGGCAACCTGGCCGTCGGCGAACTGGAACAGGCCAGCATGCAGCTATTGAACAGCCGCGGCTGGAAATCGGACTACATCGCCGTGCGCAAGCGCGCCAACCTGCAGGCGCCGAGCGCCGCCGAACTGGCCGCGGGCGAACCGCTGGTGGTGCTGGCCGCCGCCAAGCTGGGGCAGACCAGACTCATCGACAACCTGGAAATTTAACATACAACAAAACCTGCTGCGCGTCGCGATTTGCGGCCTGCGATGCTCACTGCGCTAAAGCACAGCTCCGCTTCTCGGCCACAACTCACTGCCGCTCGCTACGGTTTTGTCAGATGTTTTAAACGCAGTCACAGCGGGGCCATTCGGCCCCGTTGCTTTACCTACTTCTCCATCCCTACCAGCTTGAGCTCGGCAAACAGCGGCTTGTTGCTGCCGCGTGCCGCTTGCAACATGTCATAGCTTGCCGCGTCGAGCACGATTTCCTCGCCCGCCCACAGCTTGCGCTGGTTCGCAGGCAGCCTCAGGCTGCGCAGGATGGCCCGCACCTGGGCCGGATCGGCCGCCAGCAGGCGGATGGCGCGCGCATGGCGCTGCGTGCCCGTGAGGATCGGCAAGCCGCCCTCAGAGCCGTGCTGGCTCAGGCTGACATAATCCTGGCCGCCCACGCGGTGCAGATAGGCATGCCGGCCATCCGCTTCGGCAGGCGACTGCGCGGGCGGCTCCTGCATTTCGACAGACGCGACAGGCGCAACGGCGGTTTGTTCAAGGCTCACGCCACAGGCCGCCAACAGGGCCGTGCTCAAGGCGAAAAATAATACGGGTGCTCGGCGCATCGTGCGCTCCTTCTTGTCGGGGTCGGGGACAAAGGGGGAATACTGCAGCGATCATGGGCCAAATCATTTGACGTGTAAAGTTAACTATGGGAAATATTTCATTCCCTTGCGCAATTTCATCCGGTCAGAGCGAAGGACACGCGGGATGAGCTGGAGGTAAGCACGGCGCAAGCCGACGAAAAAAACGCCGCCGGTTTGCACGGGCAGCGTTTTTCTTGATCGGTATCAAGCCGTGATCAGGCGCCGGCTTTTTCCAGCTTCTCGAAAATCTTGTTCAGCTTTTCATCGAGGGTCGCTGCCGTGAACGGCTTGACGACATAACCGCTGGCGCCAGCTTGCGCGGCGGCGATGATGTTTTCCTTCTTCGCTTCGGCGGTGACCATCAGCACGGGCAGCTTGGCCAGTGCGGGATCGGCGCGGATATGCTGCAGCATCGTCAGGCCATCCATGTTTGGCATGTTCCAGTCCGACACGACGAAATCGAACGATTCCGCGCGCAGCTTGGCCAGGCCCATCACGCCGTCTTCCGCCTCATCGACGTTGGCATAACCCAGTTCCTTCAACAGATTCCGGACAATGCGGCGCATCGTCGAAAAATCGTCAACGACTAAAAATTTCATCTTTGGATCAGCCATGAATAACTCCGTTGTTTCTGTAGCGGTTTGTTAATAATATCGACATGAATGCCGACATTATGGTCGACACTACGGCAGCAAGTTGTAGGATAGCATTTTCGTTGCTTTTAGGCGAACAAACTTGCCTCAGATCATATAAAACGTGGCTTACACGCGCAAAGCACGCATACCATGCGCCGCCAGGTGTCCCAGTACCATGCCAGGCAGCGCCGTCAGAGCACCGACCTCATGCGTAGCGCCGACAGCGATTGCCTCGCGCGGCATGCCGAACACCACGCAACTGGCTTCGTCCTGCGCAAAATTATACGCTCCTGCGGCCTTCATCTCCAACATGCCTTGTGCGCCGTCCTTACCCATGCCGGTGAGGATCACGCCGACGGCATTTTTACCGGCCGATTGCGCGGCCGAACGGAACAGCACATCGACCGACGGACGGTGGCGGTTGACCGGTTCACCCTGGTCGATCTTGGTCATGTAGTTGGCGCCGCTGCGCGTCAGGGTCAGGTGCGAATGGCCGGGCGCGATGTAGGCGTGGCCAGGCAGCACGCGTTCGCCGCCCGCCGCTTCCTGCACCGAGATTTTGCACAGCGAATCGAGGCGGCGCGCGAACGAACGCGTAAAGCCTTCCGGCATGTGCTGCGTGATCAGGATGCCGGGACAATCGGACGGCAT
The DNA here is from genome assembly GCF_058796955.1 of Janthinobacterium sp. GW823-FHT03B06. Taxonomy (NCBI): domain Bacteria; kingdom Pseudomonadati; phylum Pseudomonadota; class Betaproteobacteria; order Burkholderiales; family Oxalobacteraceae; genus Janthinobacterium; species Janthinobacterium sp. GW823-FHT03B06. The sequence goes on along the minus strand of NZ_JBXAJE010000005.1, from coordinate 420,574 downwards.
CTGCATGAGAAATTCGCGGATCGCTTCCGTGCCGCCCGTCGAGGCGCCCACGATGATCAGCTTTTCGCTCGACGTCAATGGGCTGCGCAGCGCAGGCAGCGGCGCGGCCACCTTGTCGCCGGCCGACGGCAGGGTGCGCGCGCGGATGCGCGCCTTCGAGGCGGCGCGGATCTTGTCGGCGATCATGTCCGTGTACTCGCGCATGCCGCTCTGGATGGAAATCTTCGGCTTGGTGACGAAATCGACGGCGCCCAGTTCCAGCGCGCGCATGGTGATTTCCGAACCGCGCTCGGTCAGCGACGACACCATCAGCACCGGCATCGGGCGCAAGCGCATCAGCTTTTCCAGGAAGTCCAGGCCGTCCATCTTCGGCATCTCGACATCGAGGGTCAGCACGTCGGGGTTGGTCTGCTTGATCATCTCGCGCGCCACCAGCGGATCGGGCGCCGCGCCCACCACTTCCATGTCGGGCTGGCTGTTTACGATTTCCGTCATGACGCTGCGAATCAGCGCCGAATCATCCACGATCAATACTTTGATCTTCATAGTTATCCTTCCAGGCCTTGCGGCCCTTGTTTCTTATTAAATTAGTACCCGGACCACACTGCCGCAAGCCGCACAACGCGGTGCGCAGCAGGTTTGGTCCGATATGTATCAGAACAGCTCGACCTCGCCGCCCACCGGCGCGACCTTGAGGCGGCTGGCGTAATCGAGTTCGCGGCGTACCAGCGTATCGTTATGCGTCTGCATCAGCTTTTTCACCAGCACCTTGCCGCTGCGGGGGAAAAAATACACCTTGCGCGGGTGGATGTCGTTGAGGTCTTCCGCCACCACGCGCATCTTTTCCGCCTTCAGATAATTGATGACGAAAGCCGCGTTGCGCTCACCGACGTTGATCGCCGTGAAGCCGCGCAGCACGGCGCCGCCGCCGAACACTTTCGCTTCCATGTTCTCGCGCCGCGCGCCCGCCTTCAGCAAATCGTTGATCAGGATTTCCATGGCGTAGGTGCCATAGCGCATCGACGCGGAAATCGGGCTGTTCGGATCGCTGCCGCCATCGGGCAGCATGAAGTGATTCATGCCGCCCAGGCCCGTGACACGGTCGCGGATGCAGGCCGAGACGCAGGAGCCGAGCACGGTGACGATCAGCATGTCCTTGTTGGTAAAGTAATACTCACCAGGCAAGATCTTGGCGGCGTCACAGTTGAACGTCCTGTCGTAATAGACGTTAGTGGCGAATTGCTCTTTGGATTCCAGGCTCATATTTCACTCTCATGTACGATGCGACGGTGCCTTGGGCGCGGCGCCCCGAGGCTGGTCGAGCTCATAGACTGTTTTACCGCGCAGCTTCAGTGAATCCGACACGTACAGAAAATTCTCCGAATGGCCCGCGAACAGCAGGGCATCGGGTTTCATCAACGGCACAAAGCGCGAGAGGATCTTGCGCTGCGTCGCCTTGTCAAAATAAATCATCACGTTACGGCAAAAGATGACGTCGAACTGGCCCGTCAATGGCCAGCCGTCGGCCAGCAGGTTGAGCGGCTTGAAGGTGATCATCTGGCGCAGTTCAGGACGCACCCGCACCTGCCCTTCACGGTCGCCCTTGCCGCGCAAGAAAAAGCGCCGCGCACGGTCGGCCGGCATCTTGTCGAGCCGGTCCAGGTTGTAGACGCCATTGGCGGCCGTGGCCAGCACATTCGTGTCGATGTCCGTGGCGATGATGGTGACGGGCGGCGTGAGCGTATTGAACGCCTCGCACACCGTCATGGCGATCGAATACGGCTCCTCGCCGGTGGAACTGGCCGAACACCAGATGGTGATCGGCCCGCTCAGTTTTTTCACATGCTCGGCCAGCAGCGGGAAGTGATGCGCCTCGCGGAAGAACGACGTCAGGTTGGTCGTCAGCGCATTCGTGAACGCTTCCCACTCGTCGCCCATGCGGCCCGCTTCCAGGTCGTCCAGGTAGCGGACGAACGAGGAGATGCCGGTCGCGCGCAGCCGCCTGGCCAGGCGGCTGTAGACCATCTCCTGCTTGCTGTCGGCCAGCGCGATGCCGGCCCGCTTGTAAATCATGGCGCGGACCCGTTCGAAGTCCTTGCCAGTGAAATCAAATTCCTTGACCGAATCCGTTTTAGTTTGCGGCATTTTGTTTTTACCTCTCTATGACTACTCTGACCAATGCCTTTGCAAGTATAACTAGCGGGACCGGGTTGGCGTCAGAACTCTTCCCAATCGTCGCCGCCGGCCGCCGCCAGCTTTTTCGCGGGCGGTGGCGTGCCGGCCTGCGCCGCCGTTGCCACCCGCCGTGTAGTTGCCGCCACACCCGGTACCGGCCGTGCCGCCGCCTTGACCACGGGCGCGGACGCGGGCATGGCTGCCTGCGCCGCGCTCTCGCCGTCCAGCTTGAAGATGCTGACGGCGTCGGCCAGTTTCTGCGCCTGGTCCTGCATGCTTTCGGCGGCCGCCGCCGCTTCCTCGACCAGCGCCGCATTTTGCTGCGTCATCTGGTCCATCTGCGCGATGGCCTGGTTCACTTCCTCGATGCCGTGGCTCTGCTCCTGCGTCGCCGCCGTGATCTCGCCCATGATGTCGGCCACCTGCCGGATCGACGTGACGATCAGACCCATGGTCTGCCCCGCCTCGTCCACCAGGCGGCTGCCGGCATCGACCTTGTCGACCGAGTCGCCGATCAAACCCTTGATTTCCTTCGCCGCGCCGGCCGATCGTTGCGCCAGATTGCGCACTTCCGACGCCACCACCGCAAAACCGCGTCCCTGCTCGCCTGCGCGCGCCGCTTCGACGGCCGCATTCAGCGCCAGGATATTCGTCTGGAACGCAATGCCGTCGATGACGCCGATGATGTCGACGATCTTGCGCGAACTGTCCTTGATGGAACCCATGGTGTCGACCACTTGCGACACCACCTTGCCGCCCTGCTCCGCCACCGACGACGCCGACACTGCCAGCTGGTTGGCCTGGCGCGCGTTGTCCGCGTTCTGCTTCACGGTCGACGTCAGCTCTTCCATCGACGACGCCGTCTCTTCGAGCGAACTGGCCTGCGTTTCCGTGCGCGCCGACAGGTCCGCATTGCCGCTGGCGATCTCGCGCGACGCCACGGTGATGGTGTCCGTCCCGGTGCGCACGTCGCTGACCGTCTGCACCAGGCTCTCGTTCATGTCCTTGAGCGCCTGCTGCAGCGCGCTCGTTTCATCCTTGCCTTCGACCACCACGCGCGAGGTCAGCTCGCCGGCCGCCACCTTCTGCGCCACGGCCACTGCGCCGGACAATGGCACCGTGATCGAGCGCGTGATGAAGATGGCACACCAGGCGCCGATCGCCACGGCCGCGCCGCCCAGGATGAACAGTACCATCATCAGGCGCGCATCGGCCGCCAGCGAGTCGTCCATGAAGCTTTGCTGCGCCACGTGCTGCAAATCGAGCAGCTTGTTGATATCGGCCAGGGTCGTCTTGTTCAAGGGATCGATGCGGGTGGCGATCACCTTCGCCGCGCCCTCGCTGTTAAACGCCAGCACCTGTCCCATCGCTTCCTTGAAGGCGGCATCGACTTCGCCGTCGATCTTGGCGATATTGGCCAGCAGCGCCTTCTCGCCATCGGACAGGCCCAAGGTGGCCAGCTTGCCGCGGGCGCCGTCGTACAGCTTGCGCTGCTCGCGCACCTTGCCCTCTTCCGCCTGCATCAGGCTCACATCGCCCTGCAGGCCGATATTGCGCATGGCGATACCGGTTTCCAGCATCGCGCTTTTCATCTGCGACGCCTGCGTATTCTTTTCGCTTGCCAGCTCCAGTCCCGTGAGCAGCTGGGCCTTGTTACGGTAATTCAGTGCATTCGCCGAAACGATCACCACCACCAGGATGGCGAGGATGCTGCCAAAACCTATCCCCAGCCGGGTGCCTATCTTGAAATCGCGCAAACTCATTACAGTCTCCAATATTTATGTGAACGGCGCCCGTTCAACCGGACGGCGCCGTGTTGTGGCCGGGTCTCTGTCGGACCTTGCAGCCTGCCGGCGCGCCTCTGGCAAGTAACCCCCAATAAATTATTATGATTTCTGACTTCCATAACCGGCGCTGTGCGGTGTTGCCCGCAGCTAGCAGTGCTCGCACTGCGTCGCTGCGGGCGCCTTGCACAGCATCCGGTTCTGTTCGTCATAAATTCACAATAATTTCCAGAGGATTACTTTCCCGCGCCGGTACATGCATATCTGTAGTGATTCTTTGCGTGGTAAAACTGCCGCTTAAGCCGCCAGCTTGTCGATCAGGCCCATCTCGCTGCTCGACATCAGCTTGTCGATGTCGACCAGGATCAGCATGCGCTCGTCGATGGTGCCCAGGCCGATCATGTAGTCGGTCGAGAAGGCTGTGCCCATTTCCGGCGCCGGCTTGACCTGCTCCGGCGTCAGGGTGGTGACGTCGGAAACGCTGTCGACCACCATGCCGACGATACGGCCGCCGATGTTCAGGATGATCACCACCGTGAACTGGTCGTACACGGGCGTGCCCAGGTTGAACTTGATGCGCATGTCGACCACCGGGATGATGATGCCGCGCAGGTTGATCACGCCCTTGATGAATTCAGGCGCGTTGGCGATGCGGGTGACCGCTTCGTAACCACGAATCTCCTGGACCTTCAGGATATCGATGCCGTACTCTTCGGAGCCCAGGGTGAAGGCCAGGAATTCACGGCCGGCGATGTCCTTGCCGTCGCCCGCATTGCTTCCGGATGTTTGTTGAGTATCTGACATGGTGCGTTTTCCTATCTTTATCTATCGGTATTACGAAAAAATGGACTCGTCGGCCAGCTGGCGAGAGGAACGGATGAGGGCGGCGACATCGAGAATCAGCGACACGCCGCCATCACCCAGGATGGTGGCGCCGGAAATGCCCACCACCTTGCGGTAATTCGATTCGAGGTTTTTCACCACGACCTGCTGCTGCCCCACCAGGTCGTCGACAAACAGGGCCGCCTTGCGCCCTTCCGTCTCGAGGATCACGCAGATGCCTTCCGAGGGACTGGTAAAGCGCGGCGCGATGTCGAACATCTGGTACAGCGGAATCAAGGGCAGATATTCGCCGCGCACTTTCACCACCTGCCCCTTGCCGCTGATGTCCTTGATGTCCTCAACGGCTGGCTGCAGCGATTCGATGACAAAGCCCAGCGGTAAAATATACACCTCGTCGCCAACGCGGATCGACATGCCGTCCAGGATGGCCAGGGTCAGCGGCAGCGAAATGGAAATCGTCGTGCCGAAACCCTTGGCCGAACGGATGTCGACGACGCCGCCCATGGCGCTGATATTGCGCTTGACGACATCCATGCCCACGCCGCGGCCCGACACGTCGGTGACCGCTTCGGCGGTGGAAAAGCCGGGTGCAAAAATCAGCTGCCACACGTCGGCGTCGCTCATCGACTCGGACACGTCCAGGCCCTGCTGCGCAGCCTTGGCCAGGATGCGCTCGCGGTTCAATCCCGCGCCGTCATCGGATACCTCGATGATGATGTTGCCGCCCTGGTGGCTGGCCGAGAGGAACAGACGTCCCGCCTCGGTCTTGCCGGCGGCCACGCGGGCGGCCGGCATTTCCACGCCATGGTCGATACTGTTGCGCACCAGGTGCGTGAGCGGATCGACGATGCGCTCGATGAGGCCCTTGTCCAGTTCCGTGGCGGCGCCATTGGTGATGAAGTCGACCTTCTTGCCCAGTTTCGTCGCCAGGTCGCGCACCATGCGCGGGAAGCGCGAGAAGACGAAATCCATCGGCATCATGCGGATCGACATCACCGCTTCCTGCAAGTCGCGCGTGTTGCGCGTCAGGTGGCTGACGCTGTCGAGCAGTTTTTCATGCAGCATCGGATCGAGCGCGCTGGCGCGCTGCTCGATCATCGCCTGCGTGATCACCAGTTCGCCCACCAGGTTGATCAGCTGGTCGACTTTTTCGATCGAGACGCGGATCGACGACGATTCGGCGCCGGCCTTGTCGCCCTCCTTCTTGGCCGGTTTCTTTTCCTGCTCCGCTTCGGCCACGGCGTTCGCCACGGCCGGCGCGGCGGCAGCGCTGGCGTTGCCCGCCTTGGCCGCGTCTGCGCGAATCTGTTCGAGGGGCTGGAAGAATCCGTAACCCTGTTCGGCGTCGCTCTGCACGCCGGCGGCGGCGCGGATATCCTCGATCGGCTGGAAGAAGCCGTAACCGGGATCGGCCGCGCCCGGCGCGCCAGGAGTGCCTGGCAGCGGGTCGAAGAAACCGTAACCTTGCGCCTTTTCCTGCGCCGCGCGGGCCGCTTCGGCCTCGCCTGGCGCCAGTGGCGGCGCCTGCGTGATCACCATGTCGTCGGGATTGAGCACGAACGAGCAGATGGCCAGGATATCGTCCAGGCTTTCATGCGTCGTCACTTCCAGCACCTTGCGCGCGTCGGGCAGGCTCGTTACGGCGACGTCGCCCAGCAAGCCCAGTTCGGCCGCCAGCGCATCGACTTCGCGCGGCTCCATGGCCGGCAGTTCCAGGCGGATGCGGTGGCCGCCGGCATGGCTGACGGCGGCCTTTTCCGCCGTGTGGAAGGCCGGCGCGACGGGCGTGAGCGCGGCCACGGGCACGTCCTGCGAGAACGACTGCAGCATCATGCGCACGTTGGCCACGGCATCCTGGTCGACGGCGCTGCCCAGGCGATGGCCGTCGAGCTGCATCTTGAGGATGTCCTTGGCCGCCAAAAAGGCGTCGACGTGTTCCGCCGTCAGGGCCATCTGGCCCTGGCGGATGCGGTCGAGCAGCGACTCGAGGATGTGCGTCACCTCGCTCATGTCGGAGAGGCCGAACGTCGATGCGCCGCCCTTGATCGAGTGGGCGGTGCGGAAAATGGCATTCAGATCTTCGGCGTCGGGCGCCGCAATATCAACGGCCAGCAGCAGCCGTTCTTTTTCAGCCAGCAGTTCTTCGGCCTCATCGAAAAAGACCTGAAAAAACTGGCTAATATCGATGGTCATAGGGTGACTCCGTCAATTGCATCATTGCGCTGCGCGGCTGGCATCAGCCGATCACCTTCTTGACCACTTCGATCAGGCGTTGCGGATCGAACGGCTTGACCAGCCAGCCATTGGCGCCGGCGGCACGGCCTTTCGATTTCATCTCGTCCGACGACTCCGTCGTCAGCATCAGGATGGGCACCTTCTGGTAGGTCGGCAATTCACGCAGCAGCTTGATCAGTTCCAGGCCATCCATACGCGGCATGTTCTGGTCCGTCAATACCAGGTCTACGGTTTGCAGCTTGGCTTTTTCCAGTCCGTCCTGGCCGTCCACGGCCTCCACCACCTGGTAACCGGCGGCTTTCAGGCTGAACGCCACCATCTGGCGCAATGAGCTGGAATCGTCCACTGCAAGTATCGTTTTGGCCATCTTTGCTCCCACTTATTCCGGGCATCCTGCCCGAGTATTTGATTAATCAATCCATGCGACCACAAGCGCTCCGCACTGGCATGCTAGAACAGCTCGATGTCGCCGCTTTCCAAATGCTGTTGACTGACAGCCTTGCGCAGCACGCTGCGCAACTCCAGGCTTTGAATCGCCAGCGCCATGCTGACCCGACCCAGCAAGGCGACAATTTCTTCATTGTCGCTCTCCGGCAACATCTCCGCGCCATGCTCGCCCAGAGTCCCGAGGAACTCGCGCAAGCCCGTCACGCGCTTCAGGGTGCGCTCGATCAGCTGGCTGGTCATGTCCTGAAACTGCATGCTGGTGATGGCGGCATTCACATAGCCCCCCACCTCATCCTGCAACGCCAGCAGTTTTTCGCGCTGCTGCTCGGCCGGAATACCGCCGTCGAGCAGCAGCGCGATAGTGTCTTGCTGCGCAGCGACGGCTGCGTGTATCGCCATGAAATTGAAGGACAGCTTCTCGATCGCCTCTTCCAGCAAGATGCCGGTCTGCACCAGGTCGGTTTCCACCTCCGTCAAGTGCTTGCGGCCATGGTCCGACACGCCAGACAGCAGGCGTTTTACATGCGAGCCAAGTATTTTCTTTCTTGTCATAAAGGTCTCATTGTTTCAATACACCACGCGTCGACAGCCTTGCGTGTTATTTTTTCGCCGCTGCCGGGGCCGGGACTGGCGCCGCCGCGGGCGGCGCACCGGCAGCCAGCCCTGAAGCGACAGCGGCGGAAGCGGCATCGGTCACCGGCAGCTCGATCGCCGAACCATCGCGCAAGACATTTTCTTCCGTGCGCTTGTTCATGACGATGATGCTGATGCGCCGGTTGATCGGATTGAAGGGATCGAGCTTGTCCAGGTGGGCGGCCGAGCCCAGTCCCACCACGCGCAAGACTTTTTCTTCCTTCATGCCGCCGATCACCAGTTCGCGCCGCGACGCATTCGCGCGGTCGGCCGACAATTCCCAGTTGCTGTAGCCTGCATCGCTCATATAGGGCGTCGAATCCGTATGGCCGGACAGGCCGATGCGGTTCGGCACTTCATTGAGCACGGAGCCGATGGCGTGCAGGATTTCCTTGGTGTACGGTTGCAGGTTCGCATTGGCGAGCGCAAACATCGGACGGTTCTGCTCGTCGACGATCTGGATGCGCAAGCCTTCGCTGGTAATATCGAGCAGCAACTGGTTCTTGTATTTTTTCAGCAGGGGATTGGCGTCGATGGTCGCTTCGATGCGCGCCTTGAGCGCCTGCAGGCGCTTGCCTTCCTCGCGTTCGAGCGCCGCCTTGGCGGAATTGAGGTCGAACGATTTGCGCTGCTGCTCTTCCTGCGCCTTGCGCACCTGCCCATCCTGGCGCGACAGGTCCTGGCCGCCGCCCTGGATCACGGAATTGCTTTCGCCGCTGCCGGAGCCGCCCGCCATGGCCACTTTCAACGGCGTCTTGAAGAATTCGGAAATGCCGTTCAAGTCGCCCTTCGAGGTGGAGCCGAGCAGCCACATCAGCAGGAAGAAGGCCATCATGGCCGTGACAAAGTCGGCGTAGGCGATTTTCCACGCCCCGCCATGGTGTCCGCCAGCCGTCTTCTTGATACGTTTGACGATAATCGGGCGCATGCCTTCATCGGCCATGGCGTCCCCCTTCCGTGTGCTGCAAATGACTCATGGTGTCCAGGCGTATATTCACTGCTTACTTCGTTTTCGATTTCTTGATGTGGTCTTCCAGCTCATTGAACGTCGGGCGCTCGGTCGAGAACAGCACCTTGCGGCCGAACTCCACGGCCAGCGCCGGCGCATAGCCGTTCAGGCTGGCCAGCAGCGTCACTTTCACGCACTGGAACATCTTGCTCGACTCTTCCAGCTTCTGCTCCAGCAGGCTGGCCAGCGGGCCGACGAAACCATAGGCCAGCAAGATGCCGAGGAAGGTGCCGACCAGCGCGTGCGCGATCAGCATGCCCAGCTCGGCCGGCGGTATGCCCACCGACTCCATCGTGTGCACCACGCCCATCACGGCGGCGACGATACCGAACGCGGGCAAGCCGTCGCCCACCTTGGCGATCACGTGGGCCGGCACGGCGCCTTCGTGATGGTGCGTCTCGATTTCGTTGTCCATCAGGTTTTCAATCTGGAAGGCATCCATATTGCCCGATACCATCAGGCGCAGGTAATCGGTCATGAATTCGACGATGTGGTGGTCGGCCAGCACCGCCGGATACTTGGAAAACAGCGGGCTCTCTTCCGGCTTGTCGATATCGCCTTCGATCGACATCAAGCCTTCCTTGCGCACCTTGCTGAGCACTTCAAACAACAGCGACATCAGTTCCATGTACAGGTCTTTGGTATAGCGCGATCCCTTGAACAGGCTGGGCAAGGCGGCGATCGTTGCCTTGATGGCCTTGTTATTGTTACCAACAAGGAAGGCGCCCAGGGCGGCGCCGCCGATCATCAGCAACTCCAGCGGCTGGAACAGCGCCGCCAGATGGCCGCCGGCCATTGCGAAGCCGCCAAAGACCGAGGCGCAGACGATGATGTATCCGATTATGACTAACAAGTGCCCTGACTCCCAATAATGGCCGCGGCTGTATGCACGGCATGTTCAAACCTGTTCCTGTCTTTTGGCGGCTGCGCCGACGGTAAAGACTGCGGCAAAAAAGCAACCGGAAGTTAATTGAAATGTGCTGCTTTTCAATGCAAATCCGAGAAAATGCCGTGTGGAACTACAATAACGTGAGATTGCCCCACGGGCAAGCAAATAACGCAGACAATTGCTTAAAAGCACCATATGTAAAGCAAAGGACCACCCTCTGTGGCGGCGATGGTCTTATCGGGCTCGCGTGCCGCAATCCGGAATTCGTAACTAAGAAGCATGCTACCGGGCAACATTTCCTTTTCCGCCTTATTCCACAGGGCCGCCATCGCCGCCGGCGACAGGTAGGCAAACACGGCATCGTAGCGGCCGAAGTCGAGCGCTTCGTAATCGCCGCGCAGGAAGCGCGCGCGGCTGCCCGCCATCCGCGCGCGCAAGCGGCTGGCCAGCCAGGGCAGCGGCGCCAGCTCGATGCCGGAAAACTGCCCGTCGGGCCGGCGCCGCGCCAGGTCCAGCACCAGGCCGCCCAGGCCGCTGCCGATATCGACCAGGCGCACGCCGGGACGGTCCGCGATCAGCTCGGCCACGGCCTGCCACACCTTCGGCCCCGACGGATAAAACGGCACTTGCGTGCGGAACGTGGACCAGTACAGGCTCAACAGGAAAACAAAGGCCGCCAGGAACACGGCCGGAGGCCATTCGAGCAGGCTGGCGCCCAGCAAGGCGGGCGCAAACAGCAGGCCGATGGCGCACCACCAGCGGGCCAGGCCCGCGCGCCAGGTAATAAGCGCCGCCAGCACGCCCTGCACCAGCGCCACGGCCGGCAGCGACATGGCCGCGCCCGCGCGCGCCAGGCCATATACCAATAGCAACATCAAGGGAAAGGCCAGCACCTGGATCAGGATGGCCTTGAGCGCGGGCGCGCGCAGGATTTGTTGCAGCATGGGGTAGTCAGAGAAGGAAAACGCCAGTGTAAGCGATGACGACATGAAAAAGCCGGAGTGCGGTCAGGCGACCGGCTCCGGCTTATTTACTGTCTTATGCAGGGCTCAGGCAGCCGCGCCCGGCGCAACAGCGGCCGCTTCATCGCGCGCCTTCTTGGTCTTGCCGGCGCGCGAAGGCATGTGGCACAGGCCGCACACATAATCGGCGTTCAGGTCGAGGCAGTTGACGACAAACTTGCCGCCGCACTTGCCGCAGGGCGCCATGTCCAGCATCTTGCTGCTGAAAAAGCGCACCAGGGTCCAGGCCCGCGTCAGCGACAGCAGGGGCTCTTCGCCCGCTTCAGGCGGCATCTGTTCCAGATACAGCTTATACGCCTTCATCACGGCTTCGATGCCCGTGGCGCCCGCGTGGTCGACGAGGAATTTATGGATGTTGATGAACAGCGAGGAATGGATATTCGGTTGCCAGGTGAGGAACCAGTCGGTGGAAAACGGCAGCATGCCCTTGGGCGGCGAGACGCCCTTCAATTCCTTGTACAGATTCAGCAGGCGCTCGCGCGACAGCGAGACTTCCGTCTCCAGCAGTTGCAGGCGTGCGCCCAGCTGTATCAATTCGATGGCCAGCTGGATTTCCTGCGCTTCCGATACGACACTTTTCTTGGCCATGCTGTGTACTCCGCGACTGACTGATACTGACTAACTGATACTGACTGATAAGGTTGCCGGCAAAATGTTCAGGGCAATGCAACGCCGCCATGGACGTTTGATGGCAACCTTAAGCGATTTCTTCGACGCCTTGGCCGGCCATGAGGATGGCAGCGTGCGACTGGGCCAGCGAGCGGTCTTTATTGTAGTTCGTCAGCATGCCCAGGATGGCGCTGTCGTCGAAGCGGAAGCGGGCCAGCATCATGTTGCCGCCAGCGAGCTTGAGGATCTGCGCATTGCTCATGCCTTCGATCAATTCGGCGATGTCGGCGGCGATGCCCAAACGGAAGATGGCCGTTACCTTGTCCGCACGAATCATTTGCTGGGCCAGCATCAGGTAGCTCAGGTTAGCGTCGCGAATCTCAGCCATCATGTCGTTAGCAGTCATTTCCATCTCCTCAATCCGTTGAATTCAGCTGGCGTTGTGTGTTGCCAGTGAGATACATTCTGCAGGAGCAACATTAAATGCAACAGAGGCGCAGCGCTGTATTTTTGGTCGGGCAATAGCGGATGGGATCGTAGGTGTTTGTCTGACAAACACTGCTCGATCATGGTCGCACGCCAGCAACGGCGCGGATGTGGGAGGTTGGCTCTGCGGCGGGTTTACCCGACTTTGGGCCTGTAAAAAATATCACTTTTTTACAACAACTTGATCGGAATCAAGCCTGTCTACCTAGATAACGGCCGCCTTGGCAGGAACTTTAGGGCTTTTTCGAAAAATATTTCAAAGACCCGCATTCTTTTTTGGCCGGTTTGACACCGTTCATGTAATCGTTGACGGCGGCGTCTGGCGAAACTTTAGGGTGATTTGAAAATATTTTTAAAAATCGTGATTTTTTTCGTTGACGCCCCGCAGGCAGGCTCTTTTCACGCTGCAGCCAGGGTGGAAATTCCGCTTTCCGGCGCGGATTTGCTACACTGCCTGCTCCCGCACAATACTTTAAGCTTCAAACAATATTGCGCCATTGAGACAAGTATCAACATGAAAGCCACCATGATTTCTCGACATGACTGCAGCGCGCGCGACCTCGACGATCCCCTGGCGCCCCTGCGCCAGCAATTCGACTTGCCGCAAGGCGTGATTTACCTCGACGGCAATTCCCTGGGCGCGCGGCCGAAAGCGGCGCTGGCCCGCGCCCAGCACGTCATCACGGCCGAATGGGGCACGGACCTGATCCGCAGCTGGAATACGGCCGGCTGGTTCGACCTGCCCAAGCGCCTGGGCGACCGCCTGGCCCCGCTGCTCGGCGCGCAGACTGGCGAAGTGGTGATCACCGATACCACCTCCGTCAACTTGTTCAAGGCCCTGGCCGCCGCCCTGCAGATGCAGGCCAGCGACCCCGCGCAGGCCGCGCGGCGTATCATCGTCAGCGAACGCAGCAACTTCCCCACCGACCTGTACATGGCGCAAGGCCTGGCCGCCTGGCTCGACCGGGGCTACCAGCTGCGCCTGGTCGACAGCCCGGACGAACTGGCGCAAGCCATCGATGCCGATTGCGCCGTCGCCATGCTCACGCACGTCAATTACCGCACCGGCTACCAGCACGACATGGCCGCCATCAGCAGCCATTGCCACGCGCAAGGCGCGCTGGCGCTGTGGGACCTGGCCCATTCGGCCGGCGCCGTGCCGCTGGACCTGAACGGCGCCGGCGCCGACCTGGCCGTCGGCTGCACCTATAAATACCTGAACGGCGGCCCCGGCTCGCCCGCCTTCATCTGGGTGCCGGCAAAACACCAGGTGCGCTTCCGCCAGCCCTTGTCCGGCTGGTGGGGCCACGCCACGCCGTTTGCCATGGACCCGGGCTACACGCCGGCCGACGGCATCGCGCGCGCCCTGTGCGGCACGCAGCCGATTGTCTCGCTGGCACTCGTCGAATGCGGCCTCGATATCTTTGCGCAAACGAGCATGGAAGCCATCCGCCGCAAGTCGCTGGCCCTGACGGATGTGTTCATCGCACTGGTGGAACAGCGCTGCGCCAGCCATCCGCTGGGCCTCGTCACGCCGCGCGAGCATGCACGGCGCGGCAGCCAGGTCAGCTTCACGCACCCGCACGGCTATGCCGTGATGCAGGCGCTGATCGCGCGCGGCGTAATCGGTGACTACCGCGAGCCGGCCATCATGCGCTTCGGTTTTACGCCCCTGTACACGAGCTTTGCCGACGTGTGGGACGCGGTGGAAATCCTGCGCGACATCCTCGACACCCAAGACTACGACATCGCCGCCAAGCGCGATGCCGTCACCTGACCCCGGACCAAGAGAACACCATGAGCAAAGAAGAAAACAGCAGCGGCTGCCCCATGCATGCCGGCGGCCAGGATGCGCAGTGGCATGGCGCGCAGATGGATTTCAGCGAGTCGATGAGCTACGGTAACTATCTGGCGCTGGACCGCATCCTGACGGCCCAGCATCCGCTGTCGCCGAACCACAACGAAATGCTGTTCATCGTGCAGCACCAGACCAGCGAATTGTGGATGAAGCTGATGCTGCACGAAATGCACGCCGTGCGCGCCAACCTGCAAAGCGGCGACCTGGCGCCCGCGTTTAAAATGCTGGCCCGCGTGGCGCGCATCATGGACCAGCTGGTCCATGCCTGGGACGTGCTGGCCACCATGACGCCGCCCGAATACACGGCGATCCGGCCCTACCTGGGCGCCTCGTCCGGCTTCCAGTCCTTCCAGTACCGTGAAATCGAGTTCATTTTGGGGAACAAGAACGCCGCCCTGCTCAACGTGCACACGACGGCGCCCGATACCTACACGGTGCTCGACGCCGCCCTGCGCACGCCGTCCGTCTACGACGAAGCCATCAAGCTGCTGGCGCGCAGCGGCTTGCATATCGCTCCCGAGCGCCTGGACGCCGACTGGACCCTTCCCACCGCCTCCGACGCCTCGGTCAAGGCGGCGTGGCTGGAAGTCTACCGCGACCCGTCGAAACACTGGGCCCTGTACGAACTGGCCGAAAAGCTGGTCGACCTGGAAACGGCCTTCCGCTTCTGGCGCTTCCGCCACGTGACGACGGTCGAGCGCATCATCGGCTTCAAGACGGGCACGGGCGGCACGGCGGGCGTGAGCTATTTGCGCAAGATGCTCGACGTGGTATTGTTCCCGGAACTATTCGCCCTGCGCACTGAGTTATAACTTAAGGAGCCTCGATGTCGCCTCTCGTCCTGACCCTGGCCGGCCTGTGGAATTCCGGGCCGCAGCACTGGCAAACCCATTGGGAAGCGCGCCACCCGCAATGGTCGCGCGTGCCGCACCGGGAATGGCAGACGCCGGACAAGGACGAATGGGTGGCGGAGCTCGACCGGGCCATCGCCGCCTGCGAGCGGGCGCCCGTGCTGGCCGCGCACAGCCTGGCCTGCACGCTGGTGGCCCATTGGGCGGCCAGCGGCTCGCCGCACAGGATCGCCGGCGCCTTCCTCGTCGCCCCCAGCGATGTGGAAGCGCCGTCCTACCCGTCCGGCACCACGGGGTTCTCTCCCATGCCGCTGCAAGCCTTGCCGTTTCCCAGCCTGGTAGCGGCCAGCGGCGATGATCCCTACGTCAGCTTCGCGCGGGCACGCGCGTTTGCCGCCGCCTGGGGCAGCGACTTCACCATGATCGGCGACGCCGGCCATATCAATGGCGACGCCGGCTACGGCCCCTGGCCGGACGGCGAACAGCTGCTGCTGGACTTCTGCGCCGCGCACCAGCCCTGAACCGGGGCACGCACGCGCGCACGATAGACGCGCCCGCATTTGCCCACAAGTAAGAACGCAGGCAGAATCGTGGCCTTTCCATTGCGGCGCCCCGGCGCCAGCCTCACGATGAAACGTCCGCTCTTGCCAGTCCTCCTGCCCTTGCTGCTTTGCTCCGCCCTCGCCCACGGCGCGCCCTTCTACGAAGGCAAGACCCTCGCCCATCCCGCCATCACGGCATCGCAGGACAGCGGCCTCGACATCGCTTTTCTCAAGGAAAAAGAGGGCGTCAACGGCTATTACTGCGAGTGCACGAACAGCGCTTCGAAAACCTTCCTGCTCGACCAGTTCGGCAAC
The DNA here is from genome assembly GCF_058796955.1 of Janthinobacterium sp. GW823-FHT03B06. Classification (NCBI taxonomy): domain Bacteria; kingdom Pseudomonadati; phylum Pseudomonadota; class Betaproteobacteria; order Burkholderiales; family Oxalobacteraceae; genus Janthinobacterium; species Janthinobacterium sp. GW823-FHT03B06. Next base: position 404,876 of record NZ_JBXAJE010000005.1, on the reverse strand, counting down.
GCCGTCATCCGCTCCGTCTTCTATGCATCGCTGGACAAGGAATCGGACACCAGCGTGCAAACCATGCTGGTGCTGTTCCGCCAGGGCGACAGGAACGGCCTGCGCGCCTACCGCTACCACCGCAGCTCCGGCAAGTACCGGCGCCTCGACGGCTTGCAGCCGGCCCTGAACCGCATCGTGGCGCAAAGCGCCGCTCCCAACGCGGGCCAGGTCAAGGCCGCGCTGGCCAAGCTGGCGCCGATGGACTACAGCGTCGCGCGCGGCAAGAGCGGCAATGCGGACTTTGACGCCATCGACCATACGCAAGGCACGATCGTCGGCTACTACAGCGATGACGGCAAGCCCGTGGCGCCCGGCGGCAAGGATGCCATCACCTACAAGAAAACCTTCCTGAAAAAAGGCGAGCGTTTTCTCACCGCCAGCTACACGCTGTACAGCGACGCGGGCGCCGGCATCCTGCCCAATTACCGCCTGTGGCAAGTGACATGGGAGACGGCGCCGCAGCAGTTCACGGGCAGCGAAGACGGTCCGTCCGTCATCTACAGCCTGGCCTGGGACGACGGCTCGGTGGTGGAGCGGGGCCAGTACGCGAAGGGCAAGCGCCAGGGACTGTGGGTGCGCGAAGGCATGCACGAAGGCAGCGAAAAAGGCCATTTCGTCAACGGGCTGCAGGAAGGCATGTGGTACTTCAATTATCCCAAACAGAGCGAGAGCGGCATGTACCGGGCCGGCAAGCGCGAAGGCCGCTGGACGGTCGTCAACTATGCCGATGAAGAGGAAGTGACGGGCTTCGATACCTACGCGGACGGCCAGCTGAACGGCCCGCACGAACGCCGCATGGGCGGCAAAGTGCGCACGCGCGGCAACTACGTCAACGGCGCGCGCCACGGCGCGTGGATCACGGAAGACGGCGACGGCAGCTTTATCGACGGCTTGCGCGACGGGCCATGGAAGCTCAAGCTCAAGGACGGTGTCACGCAAAGCGTCACTTTCGTGAAAGGCAAAAAACAGGGCGAAGCCATCGACACGGATGCGCAAGGCGCGCTGCGCGTGCGCGACCATTACCAGGCCGGCGTGCTCGATGGCAGCCGCACGCGCTACCTGGGTCCGGCCGGCAAGGAATACGTGGTCTACACGGCCACCTACCGCAACGGCCAGCTGGACGGGCGCGAACAGGCGTTCGACGACAGCGGCAAGATCCTGCGCCTCGACACCTTGTGGGACAACGGCAAGAAGCAGGGCCTCGATGCGCGCTACTACCCGAACGGCAAGCCGGAACGCCTGGCCGTCATCGACCAGGGCAGGCTGCTCACGCACCTGCGCGAATACTATGAAGACGGCCAGCTGCTCAACGACATCCACCGCTGCACCTTCAAGGAGTACGGCAGCACGCGCGACGACGTGTGCGAGTACCACCACATGTACTACCCGGACGGCAAGCCGCAGTACTACTATGCCTTCCAGTACGGCCAGCGCCAGGAAGGCTATTCGAACTACCCGAACGGCAAGCGCAAGGATGAACTGCTGGTCGACCGCGCGGCCGACACCTCCGTCGTCAACGCATACTATGAAAGCGGCCAGCTCAAATGCACGGAACCGCGCAGCGGTCACAGCACGCGCACGGTGAATGGCCAGACTATGATCAGCTACGCTTCTGCCGACCGCGATGGCGACAATATCTGCTACCACCCGAACGGCAAGGTGGCCAGCATCTACACCTTCCGCAAGCGCGTGCTCGTCGAGTGCGGCAAGCGCTACGACGACACGGGCAAGCAGACGTTCCCGGGACCGGAAGGCTGCCCTCCTCCCAGGAAAGTCGACTACCCGATAGGACTGTGACAATGACGCAAGCAAGACAGCCGCAGTGCATCCAGAACCCCGAGCGCATCGATGCCGGGGCGATCCGCGCCGCCATCGCGGGCGGCCAAGAGGTGCTGGTGCAGTTCAATACCCTGGGCGAGCCAACGCCGCTGCTGGCCGACCTCGACGCCCTGGCCGCCACTTGCGGCACGGCGCTGACCATCCGCATCTACGGCTACGACCCGAGGGTGTTCGATACCCGCATCCTGCGCGCGCTGCCGCATGTGGCCAGCCTGTCCATCGACTGCCACCGCAACGCCCTGTATCTGGAAACCCTGGGCGAGCTGCGCCACCTGAAGCGCCTGAGCCTGGGCGTGTACGAACTAGGGCAAGCCGACATCCTGCAGCTGGACAATTTGCGCGCCCTCGAATACCTGAACCTGGGCGAATCTGCCAGGAACAATATCGACCTGGCGCCCCTGCGCCAGTATGCGCACCTGGCCAGCCTCGTCATCGAAGGCCACAGCCAGCATATCGAGACCCTGGCCAGCCTGCCGGCGCTGCATGACCTGTCGCTGTACCGCATCAAGAACACCGTGCCGCTGGCTTTCATCTCGGAGATGAGCCGCTTGGACAGGCTGCTGCTGCAACTGGGCGGCCGCGAATCGCTCGCCCACATCGAGGCGCCGCTGTTGAGGAAACTGGAAGTGATACGCGTGCGCGGTCTGGAAACGCTGGGCGATATCGGCCGTTTCCCGCTGCTGCAGGCGCTATGGGTGGAAGACCAGATCAAGCTGCGGCAGATCGCGCTGGGGCCCAATCCCTTGCTCGAACGCCTGAACCTGCACACCTGCAAGACGCTCGACAGCCTGCCCGGCCTCGCCGCCTTGCCCGCCCTGCACCAGTTGTCGGCATCCGGGACCATGCTCGACATCGACGCGTTGCTGGCGCTTGGCTTGCCCGCGTCCCTGACGCATGCGCGCCTGCGCACCGGCAGGAAAACACGCGATGACGCCATCGCCGCGCAGCTGGCGGAGCTAGGCTACACCTCAGCGCCCTATTGTTAAAAGCGGCGCTGAAATCAGCGGCCCGCCGCCAGCCTGCGCTGCCACAGCGCCACGTCGATCATCACGCCGTCCGCGCCCGTATTGCGGATGTAGACGCGGTAGCTGCCCTGTCCCATGTCGCCATCGAGGTAGGCCGTGCGCTCGTTGCGCTGCAGCCTGGCGCCCTTGGCCAGCTGGCGGTAGCGCTCGACCACCGTGTCGAAACTGGCATAGCTGCGCAGCGCCACTTCCAGGTCGCGCGGCGGACGGCCTTCCGCATGGTCCAGCACATTGTTCTGCTTCTTGCCCTTGAGCGTGAGCGGATAGGCAAACACGCCGGCACCGGCCGACGTCAGCACCGTGGATTTATCGAGCAGCAGCGGCAGCAGCGCCGGCGGATACGCGGGCGGCAGCTGGGCGCGGTTCCAGCCCGGCAGGGCCGGCTGCGCCAGCACGTATTCGACGCTGGCGATCTTCTGCCCATCGGCGCCCGCTTCCTTGTCGCCCGCGATCAGCGCCAGCATGGGCGGCAATTGCCGGGCCCAGGCCAGCAAGGGCGCAGCGTCGCCAACCAGCATGCCCTTGCGGTGGAACACCGTCAGCACGGCATTCGGATCGGGATTGCAGACTTTCGCCAGCGGCTGGCCCTCGAGGCGGCAATGCCCGTTCACCAGGCCAAAGGCGATGATGACGCCGCGCTTGTCGAGCAGCATGGCGCCCCGTTCGCGGCCCTGCTTGCGGTCATTCATCGACGCCAGCAACTGGCGGCCATCGGCCAGCACGGCGCGCGTGGCGTCGCGCTTTTCGCTGATCGCTTCGAGCGCCTGCGCCAGCAGCAATTCATCGTTTTCCGTGTAGCTGCCGCGCGCGTAACCGAAGAAATCGAACAGGGCCGCGCGCACTTGCGGGTCTTCGCTCAGGCGCGGCAAGGGACCGCCGGCCAGCAGGGACGACAGGCTTTTCCCGGCCGGTGCCAAGGGCGCCGCCGTGGCGCGGGCAGGCTGGGAAAGGAGGCAGGCCGCCGCCAGCAAGGCACCGCCCAGGGTGCGGTAATTCGAAAAGATGATATGCATGATTCTGTCTGTCGGGGGATTTGGCCGCTACCAGTGGCCACTGGCCACGCATGGCGCGCCGGCGATTCTAGCATGATGCCAGTGCCCATGCCGTGCGGCAGGCGGACGGCAGGTGCGCCGGTGCGGCTGTTATGATGGCAGCAATGACGACACCAACCCACGCCTCGACACTGCTTGTCCTCCTGCCCGGCATGGATGGCACGGCCCGGCTCTTCCACCGTTTTGACGCCGCCTTGCGCGCGCAGAGCGCCATCGACACCCAGGCCATCGCCTACCCGGCCGCGCCGCTCGATTACGCGGCGCTGGAAGCATTCGTGCGCGAGCGCTTGCCGCGGGACCGCCCTTTCATCGTGCTGGCAGAATCGTTTTCGGGACCGCTGGGGTCAGCTTTGCGCGCCGATCCGCCGCCCGGCATGCGCGCCCTGATCCTGTGCTGTTCGTTCGTGCGCAATCCGCGCCCGATGCTCGCGCCGCTGCGCCATCTGCTCGGCCTGGTGCCCTTTGGCACCCTGCCCGGCTTCGCCCTGCGCCAGGCGCTGCTGGCGCCCCACTCCACGCCGCAGCTGCAGAATGAACTGGCAGCGGCGCTGGCGCAAGTGCCGCCCAGCGTGCTGCGCCAGCGCCTGCGCGCCGTGCTGGAAACCGACGCCTCGCGCAGCTTCGCGCGCGGCAGCCTGCCCGTGCTGTATCTGCGCGCCCGCCACGACCGCCTGGTGCCGCCGGCGAACGCCGTGCAGATACTGCGGCAGGCAGCGGGCGCGCAGCTGGTCGACATCGCCGCGCCGCACATGCTGCTGCAGGCGGCACCGGAAGCGGCCGCCGGCGCCGTCGCCGCTTTCATTGCGGGCCTGTCAGCCGCGCAAATATCTGCTTAAACGCGCACTGGCCAGCACGGCCAGCCAGCTCAAGCCGCCCGACAGCACGCTGAAGTAGATGGCCCGCAGCGGATGCTGGGGCAGCAGATACGCGAGCACGGCCGCGCCCAGCAAGGCGCACAGCGCAGGCTTCCACCTGCCGGGCGGCAGCAGCGCCAGCAGCAGATTCGTACCCGCATACACGTAAAACACGAGCAGCAGGGCCAGGCCGCCGGCCACACCGCGCGAGCCGAGGCTGCCGAACAGCTGCGTGTACAGGTAAAACCCCAGCCAGCTCAACACAATAAACAGCAGGCAGCCCAGCGCGTGCGCGCCCAGGCCGGCCATCAGGCGGATTTTCACGGTTGCTTGAGTACAGGAATGAAGCGGTGGCCGCAGGCATGGCACATGAAGGTACGCGCATATTTATCCTGCAAGGCGGCGGCCTCCTTGTCCCAATTGGCGACGAAGGACGTTTGCGACAAGGCGACGGAGACGACACCCCCTGCCACGAAGATCCAGAACAGGCCATTTGCGCCAGCCTGGTAAAAGATGACGGCGGCGATGACAAAAATGATCACGCCCAACACGATCAGCCCCACTTTCTGGTGGGTCTGCATCGTCGGCCCGGCGGCCTGGCGCGACAACAAGGTCTGGCTGCGCGTATGCGCATGACCGTGGATGAAATCACCATCGATCCTGCCCGAGATATGGGTAGAGGTGCCGGAAATGCCGGAGGCATGCACCATGGAGAGACGTTGAATATTGGAACTGTCACATGCCGGGCAATGCGCCATTTCTATTTCCATAAAATAAAATAATCGCGCACTGTAGCATAAAAAAAGCCGGCCCTTTCATGACGAAAGGACCGGCTTCGTTGCATCAGTCGCCGCTGCGGCTGTCGGATTACGCTTGGCCTCGGCGGCCCAGCTACTCCGACCTACGCAGCGGTGGCGATTACTTCGCCGAATTGAGCAGCAACTCGTTCAGGCGCTTGACGAAACTGGCCGGGTCGGCCAGCGAACCGCCTTCGGCCAGCATGGCCTGGTCGAACAGGATGTTGGCCCAGTCGCCGAACTTGCCGCCTTCCGCGTCCTCGTATTTCAGACGCGTCACCAGCGGGTGGTTCGGGTTGATTTCCAAAATCGGCTTCGATTCCGGCGCGCTCTGGCCCGCCGCCTTCAGCATGCGCAGCAGGTTGCCCGACAATTCGTTTTCATCGGCCACCAGGCAGGCTGGCGAATCGGTCAGACGGAACGTCACGCGCACGTCCTTGGCCTTGTCGGCCAGCACGGTCTTCATCTTGCCCACCAGGTCGGCGTATGAAGTTTCCGTTTCTTCGTGCTCTTTCTTTTCCGCCTCGTCTTCCAGCGCGCCCAGGTCCAGGCCGCCCTTGGCGACGGAGACCAGTTCCTTGCCTTCGAAATCCTGCAGGAAGGACAGCATCCATTCATCGACGCGGTCCGTCAGCAGCAGCACTTCGACGCCCTTCTTGCGGAAGATTTCCAGGTGCGGGCTGTTCTTGGCGGCGGCGTAGTTGTCGGCCGTGACGTAATAGATCTTGTCCTGGCCTTCCTTCATGCGCGCCACGTAGTCGGCGAACGAAGTGATTTGCTCGTCGCTGTCGTTGGCCGTCGAGGCAAAGCGCAGCAGCTTGGCCAGGCGTTCCTTGTTGGCCGCGTCTTCGCCGATGCCTTCCTTCAGCACCTGGCCGAATTCCTTCCAGAAGACGGCGTACTTGTCCTTCTTGTCCTGCTCGTCCGCGTTCGCCAGTTCTTCCAGCATGCCCAGCACGCGTTTGGTCGAGCCTTCGCGGATGACCTTGACGTCGCGCGATTCCTGCAGGATTTCACGCGATACGTTCAGCGGCAAATCGGCCGAGTCGATCACCCCGCGCACGAAGCGCAGGTAGGTCGGCATCAGCTGCTCGGCATCGTCCATGATGAAGACGCGCTTGACGTACAGCTTGATGCCGCCGCGCTTGTTGCGGTCCCACATGTCGAACGGCGCCTTGGCCGGAATATACAGCAGCTGCGTGTACTCGCTGCGGCCTTCCACGCGGTTGTGCGTGTGCGTGAGCGGCGACTGGAAGTCGTGCGACACGTGCTTGTAGAATTCGTCGTACTGTTCCGGCGTGATGTCGGCCTTGTTGCGGGCCCACAGGGCGCTGGCCTGGTTGACGGTTTCGAATTCGTCTTTCAGGACGGTTTCTTTTTTCTCGTCGTCCCACTCTTCCTTCTGCATCACGATCGGCAGCGAGATATGGTCCGAGTATTTGCGGATGATGGACTTGATCTTCCAGCTCGACAGCAATTCATCTTCGCCTTCGCGCAGGTGCAGGATGATGTCGGTGCCGCGCGACGGCTTGTCGATCGATTCGATGCTGTAATCGCCTTCGCCCGCCGACTCCCAGCGCACGCCTTCGGAAGCGTCCACGCCGGCGCGGCGCGTTTCGACGGTGATCTTGTCGGCGACGATGAAGCCGGAATAGAAGCCCACGCCGAACTGGCCGATCAGGGCCGCGTCCTGCTGCTGGTCGCCCGACAGCTTGCCGAAGAATTCCTTGGTGCCCGACTTGGCGATGGTGCCCAGGTGCGAGATCGCCTCGTCGCGGGTCATGCCGATGCCGTTGTCGGAAATGGTGATGGTGCGCGCATCCTTGTCGAAGCTGACCTTGATCTTCAATTCGTGATCGTTGCCGTACAGGGCGTCGTTATCGATCGCTTCGAAGCGCAATTTGTCGGCCGCGTCGGACGCGTTCGAGATCAATTCGCGCAGGAAGATTTCCTTGTTCGAGTACAGGGAATGGATCATCAGGTGCAGCATTTGCTTCACTTCGGTCTGAAAACCCAGGGTTTGCTTTTCGGAGACAGCCATTTTTACCTCATAGTCTTGTGGATGGGACGGATTCTACGGAGTTGGGGATGGTACAAGCGATTTCAAGAGCCCCCTTCAAATGTACAGTTTTAGCCCAGTGCGCGGCCGAAAAAATCCCAGACGCGCTCGTCCTGCACCGTGGCCAGGTTCAGGCGCATGCGGGTCGACGGCAGCTGGCGCGGCGAAAACAGGCTGCCCGGCCCCAGCACCAGGCCTTCGGCCAGCGCCTTTTCGGCCAGCACATTCGTGTCGCAGCCCGCATCGGCCCAGATGAACATGCCGGCTGGCGCGGGATCGAAACGCAGGCCGGCCCGCTCGGCGCGGCGGTACGTGCCCTCGCGCACCTTGTCGAGCCGCGCGCGCAGCCGTTCCGCATGCTTGCGGTACAGACCTTGCGAGAGGATTTTATACACCACGCGCTCGCCGATGTCGCTGGTGGTCAGGGTGGCCAGCATCTTGCGGTCGGCCAGGCGCTGCGCCCATTCCGGCGAGGTGGCGATGAAGCCCACGCGCAGGTTGGCCGACAGGCTCTTGGAAAAGCCGCCCAGGTAAATCACGCGGCGCAGCTGGTCCAGCGCGGCCAGGCGGGTGGCCGGCTGCACCTCGCCGCCCGGGTGCATGTCGCAATAGATATCGTCTTCGACGACGAGGAAATCGTGCTGTTCGGCCAGGCGCAGCACCTGGAAAGCCTTGGCCGCCGAAAGCGACGTCGAGCTGGGGTTGTGCAGCACCGAATTGATCACGTACAGCTTGGGGCGGTGCAGGGCCGCCAGCTCGGCCAGCACGGCGATATCGGGGCCGTCACCCAGGCGCGGGATGCCGATGACGTGCATGCCCATGGCGGCAAAGGCGCCGAACATCAGCCAGTACGCGGGATCGTCGACGAAAATGGTGTCGCCAGGGCGGGCAAACTCGCGCGCCACCAGGTCCAGCGCCTGCATCACGCCCACCGTGGTGACGATCTGCTCGGGCGGACAGGCGATTTCCAGGCCCGCCAGTTTCAGCTGCAACTGCTGGCGCAGCGGCAAAAAACCCTGCGGCGATCCGTAACCGAGCAGCAGGCTGCCCGGCTGGCGGCTGACATCGCGCAGGGCGCGCGCCACCAGATCGCCATCGAGCCACTCGGCGGGCAGCATGCCGGTGCCGGGCGCGGGGATGACCGGCGTCTGGCGGAACATGTTTCGGATCAGCCAAACGACATCCATCGGCTGCGCCGCCGCGTCTTGCGCGCCGGGGGGCGGCGCCGGCGTGTTCAGCGGCGAGCGCTCGCGCACGAAAAAGCCGGCGCCGCGCCGCGATTCCAGGTAGCCGCGCGCCACCAGCTTGTCGTAGCTGGCCACCACCGTGGCGCACGACACCTCCAGGCTGGCGGCGCACTGGCGGATCGAAGGCATGCGCGCGCCGCCGCGCAGCAGCTTGTCGTCGATGCGCGCCGCCAGCGAGCGCGCGATCTGGTCGATCAGGGTTTCGCCCGAGGCGCGCGACAGCAAAGGAAGTGTATTGCTCATATGACCATGACAGTATGTGAAATTATGCGTGAAAGTGTATTTGTACTGTATTGCTATTGCGCCCTAGGATAGCAGTACGGCAGAAATTAATCCACGCCTGCCGCGCACCCCGCACACCTATCAGCCAGTATCAGGAAAAACATGCCATCGACTACCAGTACCGCCCCCGCCAGCCATCCTCCCCGCCTCGGCGCCGACCGCAAAGGCCTGCTGCTGGGCCTCATCGCCGTCGCCCTCTTCAGCCTGACCCTGCCTTTTACGCGCATGGCCGTCGCCGAACTCGATCCCACCTTTGTCGCCCTGGGCCGCGCCCTGGTGGCCGCCGGCCTGGCCGGCCTGTGGCTGTGGCACCAGCGCGCGCCGTTGCCGCGCCGCGAACAATGGCTGCCGCTGGCGCTTGTGTCGCTGGGCTGCGTGCTGGGCTTTCCCTGGCTGACGTCGATCGCCATGCGCAGCCTGCCCGCCTCGCACGGCGCCGTGCTGGTGGGCATCCTGCCGCTGGCCACTGCCGTATTTGCCGTGCTGCGCGGCAAGGAGCGGCCTTCCGCAGGGTTCTGGCTGATGGCCCTGCTCGGCACGCTATTGGTGGTGGCGTTCGCGTTGCGCCAGGGCGGCGGCAGCTTCCACCTGGCCGACTGGCTGATCTTTGCCGCCGTGCTGCTGGCAGCACTCGGCTATGCCGAAGGCGGGCGCCTGGCGCAAACGATGCCGGGCCAGCATGTGATTTCCTGGGCGCTGCTGCTGGCCGTGCCTTTTGTCTTGCCCGTGACGCTGTGGAACGCCTGGCCGCAACGCGCGCTGATGGCGCAGGCCAGCAGCGTGGCCTGGCTGGGTTTTGCCTACATCTCCGTGTTTTCCATGTTTATCGGCTTCTTTTTCTGGTACCGTGGCATGGCGCTGGGCGGCGTGGCGCGCGTGGGGCAGACGCAGCTGCTGCAGCCTTTCCTCTCCCTGGTGGGCGCGGCCGTGCTGCTGAATGAGCCATTGACGGGCGAAAGCCTGCTGTTTGCCGGCGCCGTGATCGCCGTCGTGGGCATCGGACGCAAGCTGAAGTAAGGTTCCCTGACGCCCATTTGCAACGCCGTTGCGCGTGCGCATGGGCACGGCGGCGTGCAAGCCGTACAATACCGCAGCACCATGGCGACGCCTATCCGGCGCCGCTTGCGCACGCACCGCCACAAGCGGGCCAACAAATCCAGCCGGCGCAGCTCGGCATCTTCTGTGAGACTCGTATGAAAATTGAAAATCCGAATCCGATCCAATGGCGCTTTGCCGAACGCGCGGAACAGCTGCAAAGCTCGTTCATCCGCGAAATCCTGAAGATCACGCAGCGTCCCGAGATCATCTCGTTTGCCGGCGGCCTGCCCTCGCCCGCCACCTTCCCCGTGGAAGAAATGAAGACCGCCTTCGACAAGGTCCTGTCGAACAATGGCAAGGTGGCCCTGCAATACGGTCCCACCGACGGCTACCTGCCGCTGCGCCAGTGGATCGCCGACTCGCTCTCCGGCAATGGCAGCACCATCCTGCCCGAACAGGTGTTGATGACGTCCGGCTCGCAGCAGGCGCTGGACTTGCTGGGCAAGGTGCTGATCGACGAAGGCAGCCGCGTGCTGGTGGAAACCCCCAGCTACCTAGGCGCCCTGCAGGCGTTTTCCGTCTACCGTCCCGAATTCGTGTCCGTCGATACCGATGACGAAGGCCTGGTGCCGTCGTCGATCAACCCCGTCGCCGATGGCGCGCGCCTGTTGTACGCGCTGCCGAACTTCCAGAACCCGACGGGCCGCAGCCTGTCCGTGGCGCGCCGCGTGGAACTGGTGGAAACTTGCGCCCGCCACGGCCTGCCGCTGATCGAGGATGATCCGTACGGCGCTCTGAGCTACAGCGGCGAGCCGTATCCGAAGATGATCAACATGAATCCGGACGGCGTCATCTACATGGGCTCGTTTTCGAAAGTGCTCACGCCCGGCATCCGCCTCGGCTACGTGGTGGCGCCGATGCCGCTGGTACGCCGCCTGGAACTGGCCAAGCAGGCGGCCGACCTGCACACCTCGCAGCTGACGCAGATGGTCGTGCATGAAGTGATCAAGGACGGTTTCCTGGAGCGGCATATCCCCAGCATCCGCAGCCTGTACGGCAACCAGTGCCAGGCCATGCTGTCGGCGCTGGAAGAGCACTTCCCGGCCGGCGTCACCTGGACGAAGCCGGAAGGCGGCATGTTCATCTGGGTCACCCTGCCGAAACACATCGATGCGATGAAACTGCTCGATGAAGCCATCGCCAACAAGGTCGCCTTCGTGCCGGGCGCGCCGTTCTATGCCAACACGCCGGACACGCACACCTTGCGCCTGTCGTTCGTGACGGTGCCGCCGGAACGCATCCGCGAAGGCATCGCCATCCTGGGCAAACTGATCGCCGCAAAAATGTAATCGCACTCTCCACGCCCCGCAACTGCGGGGCGTGCCCCCCGCTGCCCCGGCGCCACCGGGCACGCATCTTTGCCGTTTAAAAACAGCTTTCACGATAGCAACTGCGTTTATTTATTTTTAAAGATAGCATAAAAATAATATTTTCACGCCTCGCGCAGCATCGATTTTTTCACCCAAAAAATTGGCGAGGCGGTATGATTTGACCGCTGCATCAGATTTGAGCCCGGTCAGCATCACCGAAAATGCAGCAAACGCTGGCAGCGCAGAGTACATCGAGAAGGCCGGAAGCAATGAGTCCAGGCAGTGTGGAGCATTCCCAGCGGCATGAAGCCGCCATTTTGATTGTCGACGATGCGCCGGCCAACCTTGAGCTGCTGCGCAAGCTGATGAGCGAACAGGGTTATCAAACCTATGTTGCCACGTCCGGCGAGCGGGCGCTGGCGATTGCCCAACGCGCCCAGCCCGACCTGATCCTGCTCGACGTGATGATGCCGGACATGGACGGCATCGAGACGTGCCGCCGCCTCAAGCAGCATCCGCTGACGCAGCGCATCCCCGTCATCTTCATGAGCGCCAGGACGGAAACGGAAGACGTGGTGGCCGGCTTCGACTGCGGCGCCGTCGATTACATCAGCAAGCCGCTGCGCATGGCCGAAGTGCGCGCGCGCGTGCGCGCCCAGCTGCAAATCCGCAGCAACAATGAAACCCAGCAGGAACAGGCCGAGCGCCTGCGCACCATCGTCAACAACATGGCCGAGGGCTTGCTGATCATCGAGGCGAACGGGCGCATCCAGTACACCAACCCGGCCTGCGACCAGTACCTGGGCTACCGCGAAAACGAACTGGCCGGGCGCTTCATCGGCGAGCTGCTCAGCCCCCTCGTGACGCAGGAATACCTCGACTACTTCGCCATGCACGCGGCCAATCCGGAAAAGGCGCACAACCACGGTACGCGCGAAGTGGCGATCCGCCACCGCAACGGCGCGGCGCTGAGCATGGACCTGACCCTGACGCCCATGTATCTGCGCCAGCCCCTGTATATCGGCCTGCTGCACGACATCACGCACCACAAGCAGTCGGAAGACGCGCTGCAGCGCGCCGCCTATCTCGATCCGCTGACCCAAATAGCCAACCGCCGGCATTTCGACAGCTTCCTGGAAAAAGAGTGGCAGCGCGCCGTGCGCGGCGGCGGCGCCCTGTCGCTGGTGGTGCTCGACGTCGACCACTTCAAGCTGTACAACGACAGCCTGGGCCACCCGGCCGGCGACAGCTGCCTGCAGCAGGTGGCGCAAGCCATCGATGCGCATGCTAGCCGCTCCGGCGACCTGGCGGCCCGCTACGGCGGCGAGGAATTCGTCCTGCTGTTTGCCGATACGGACGCGGCCAGCGCCCTGCACCTGGCCGAGGCCATCCGCGCCAGCATCGAAGCGCTGCGACTGCCGCATCCGCGCTCCACCACCTCGCCGTGGATCACCGTCAGCATCGGCGTGGCGACCATCCGCCCGCACCAGCTGGACGACCGCGAAGCGCTGTTCGTCGCCGCCGACCGCGCCCTGTACGTGGCCAAGGAAGCGGGCCGCAACCAGGTCCGCGCCACGCACTCGGGCAGCACGGCATGGGAAACGGTCAAGGCGATCGTTTTACGTTGACGTTTGAAGTTGGAAGTTCAACGAAACATGTCGCGAACCAAGAGTGGGCCCACGCCCGATGCAAAGGCACTCCGGGCCAAGCGGGCCTGAAAAATGTCGAGGGCAAGGCGCAGCGACGCAGACAGTACGCATGTACGGCAAGGAAGCTGCAACGCTGCCATCGGCATTTTCTCAGGCCCGCGTCTCCGGCCCGCCATTTTCAGAAATAATCAGAATTTTCTCGACACGCTCAATTTCGCATTGCGCCCCACACCGGTGACCGCCTCGCTCAGGTAGGGCATGTAATTGCGGTTGAAGACATTATCGACCGTCAGCCGCACCTCCGTGCCGCGCCACACGCCCTGCCTGCCATTCCATGACGCGAACAGGGTATGCAGCGCATAGCCTTTCGACGGCGGCAGGCGGTACACGTTCCCCACCGGCAGCACGCGCTCCTGCTTCGCCACGAAGCGTCCCTGCCAGCCCATGCTGGCGCCCAGGTCGGGCATGCGCCAGCCCAGGCCCGCCATCAATTTATCGGGCGCGATGGTCGACACGGGTTCGTCCCGGCCCCACGGGTCGCGCTGGGAACCGGTGCGCGTGCCGCGCTGCTTCGACAGCGAGGCGCTGGCAAACAGGCGCGGCGAATTGTAGTAGGACTCCACTTCCACGCCCTGCGTATGGAAACCGGCCAGGTTGCGGTAGTCGGACAGCGCCGGCGGCACCTTGCCCGAGCCCGGCTCGTAGCCTTCGACCAGCACGCCCAGGCGCGGGCCGATATTGTCGCTGACACGGTTGCGGTAGACCGTCAGGCGCAACTGCGCGTCGTCGCGCTCCATGAACACGTTCTGGCGGTGCAGCATGGCGCCCGCGCGCACGGCCGTCACGCGCTCGACGGCCAGATCGCGGCTGGTGCCCGGCGTCGATGAACCGAGCCTGGACGACACATAGTATTCGTTCGAATACATCTCGTCGATCGTGGGCGCGCGCCAGGTGCGGCTCAAGTCGCCGAACAAGGCCAGCGTGCCGGACGCCTTCCAGAACAGGCCCAGACGGGGCGACCAGTCTTCGTGCGCCTTTTCGCTGAAGTCGTGGCCGGCCGCCGCCAGCGGACTGTTGTAGCGCGGCGCCTTGTTCGGCACGCCCTCGGAGACGACCCGGTCGTGGCGCAAGGCCGCCGTCAGCGTCAGGTCGCCATACGTCATCGCATCCTGCAGATACAGGCCCGTCGTTTCCTGGCGCCCGGCCGGCATGTAGTAGGGCTGGAAGTAGCCGTAGTTGTAGCTGGGGTCCTTCAACGCCGTCGACGACGGGTAGTACATCAGGGTGTCGCGCACATTCTTGTGCCATTGCAGGCCCGTTTGCAGCACGTGCGACACGGCGCCCGTCGCAAACACGCTTTCGTTGCGCACTTCCGCGATGCGGTCCACGTACGAGGCCCAGCTCTCGTTGCCCAGGGAGCCCAGGTAGGAACCCGGCGAAGCCGATGGCAGGCGCTTGTCATGCTGGTCCGTGTGCGAATAGCCGGCGCTGGCCGTCAGCTTGATCCATGGATTATCTTGCGGCGCGTACTGCCACTTCACGGAATAGGTGTCGTCGTCCTGGTCGCGGTAGACGGCCTTGCGCTGCCACGCCTCTTCCAGTCCATATTTTTTGATTTCCGCCTCGGTCGGCGTGGGCACGTCCTCGCCCATGGCGGCGAACGGGCCCCAGCCCGAACTGCCGCTCTTCATCGCCGTCAGGGTCAGCAGCTGCTCCGGCGTCAGCCGGATATTCAGCTTGGCCAGGCTCGATGGCGCGTCGATGGCGGAAAAGCGGAATGGCTTGCCGTCAGGCTTGCGCAAATCGTCGGACTTGCGCCGCGTGGTGAAGGCCATCGCGTCGAAGCGGCCGTCTTGCGTGCGGCCGTAGACGGCCACGGTGGCGTCGTTTTCTGCATTGTTCGAGTGGCGCGAGTACTTGAGCATGGCGCCCACGCTCTCGCCGCCTTCGAGCAAGTCCTGCGCATCCTTGGTCTCGACCGTGATGACGCCGCCGAAGCCGCCATTGCCGTACAAGCTCGTATGCGCGCCCTTGTTCACTTCGATCTGCTTGATCAGTTCCGGCTCGATGAAGATGGAACCCTGGCGGTATTTTTCAAAACCCTTGGGCACGCCGTCGAGGATGACTTTCACGTCCTGCACTTTGTTGAAGCCCCAGATATTGAGGCTCTGGCCGCTGGGACGGGCCGTGCCGGCCAGGTCCACGCCAGGCAAGGTGTCGAGCAAGGACGCGACATTGTCGGCCTGCTGGCGTTCGATGTCGGCGCTGGTGATATACGAGCGTCCGGCCGTGCCGGCGCTGATGGCGTCGCCAAACACGCTGATGGCCGGCATCTGTACCGCATCGGCCTTGTCCGCCTTCGCTGCCGCCCACGCATGGCCGTGCGCGCCGCCCAATGCCAGGGCCAGCGCGGCGGCCAGCGGGGTCAATCGTTGTTTGCTGCTCTTCATCGCTATCCTTGCCTGGGTTTGCTTGATGCTTGTGGAATGAAAAACGCTGGGCAGAGGACAGGCGGTGCACGATCAAGCGGCGGCGTTGACGGAAGCGTTGCGGCGGAACCCTGCCCGCGCGGACACGCCGCCGGCGCATGGCCGGCGGCGCACTGCAGTCACCGGGATACGTTGCCTTGGTGAAATGCGGAACACATCATATACTGGATGAGAATGATTCGCAATAGCATTGATGGCGTAGTTACTCCGGATAGCCGGTGATGTCGGCGATCTCGCGGTACAGCGGTTGCAGCCGCGCATACATCTTGCTGTACACGCGCCGGTACAGCTGCTCATAGATTTTACGGTGCTCGGGATGGGGCTGGAAGACCTTGCCCCTGCGCGTCATCGCTTGCACGGCGGCGGGAAAGTTTGCATGCCAGCCCAGGCCCACGCTAGCGGCGATGGCCGCGCCCAGGCCCGAACTTTCATACACGTGGGCGCGCGCGGCGGGCAAGCCGAAGATGTCGGCCGTCAGCTGCATGGCCGCATCGCTTTGCGAGCCGCCGCCCGCGATGCGCAGCTCCGTGATGGCGATGCCGCTGCGCCGCTCGATGCGCTCCTTGCCTTCGCGCAGCGCATACGCGAGGCCTTCGAGGATGGCGCGGTAGATGTGCGCGCGCGTGTGCACATCGCCAAAGCCGATCATGGCGCCCTTCGCTTCCGGCCCCGGCACCTTGATGCCGGGACTCCAGTACGGCTGCAGCATCAGACCCATGGAGCCGGGCGGCACGGCCTCGACCAGGCGGTCGAACAGCGCTTCGGCAGACAAGCCCATGCCATCCTCGGCAGCCGCCGCCCGTTCGCGGTCGCCAAACTGCTCCTTGAACCAGTTGACCATCCAGTAGCCGCGGAAAATCTGCACTTCCGTGCTGTAGGCGCCGGGCATGGCGGCCGGGTACGGCGGAATAAAACGCGTCACTTCCACGTACTTGCGGCTGGTCGTGTTGATGGTGGCCGTGGTGCCGTAGCTCAGGCACGCCACGTGCGGTTCGACGCAGCCGGCGCCCAGCACTTCGCACGCCTTGTCGGCGGCCGCCGCCAGCAAGGGCGTGCCCTCCGGGATGCCCGTCGCCGCGGCGGCCGACGCCGTGATGGCGCCCATGCGCGTGCCCGGCGTCACCAGTTCCGGCAGCATCGAGCGTTGTATCGCCAGCGCCTGCCACTTCCAGTCGAAGCGCCCGGCCCAGGCATGGCGCTTGTAGTCGAACGGGATGTACGCCACCTGCGAGCCCGTCGAATCGATATATTTTCCGCACAGGCGGTGATTCAAAAAGCCCGACAGCAGCAGGAATTTGTGCGTGCGGCGCCAGATGTCGGGCTGGTGCGCCGCGATCCAGTTGATCTCGGCCTCGCGGCGGAAGTACGTGATCGTGCCGTCGAGGCGCGTGGCGCGGAAGGCGGCGCGCCACCACGGCGCCAGCGGGGGAATGTCGCGCGTGCTGCGCTGGTCCAGCCAGGTGATGGCGGGCCGCAGCGGTGCGCCGTGTTCGTCCACGTTGACCACCGTGCCGCGCTGCGTCGTCACCGCCACGCCGGCCACCGAGGATTGATTGATGTCCGTGCTGCGCCACAGCTGCTGGCACGCTGCGCACACGGCTTGCCAGTAGCCGTCGGCGTCGTGCTCGGCCCACCCGGGGTGGTCCGAGTAATACGCTTCGAGGAACACTTGCGCCTTCGCCGCCAGCGTCCCCTCCCGGTCGAACAGCAGCGCGCGCACGCTTTGCGTGCCATTGTCGATGGCAAGAATGTACGGCCCCTGGCCGGAGACGCTGGTCATCGCTTATGCCAGGCTGGCCAGCGCGGCGCGCAGCGCCTGCAGCAGCGCCTGCGGATCTTTTTCAGGCTGCGCGCTGAAGACGGGCACTTCCCAGTCCTGCCCGCGCACGGCCACCACGCGCAAGCGCCCCTGTTCGCTCCAGGCCGGATACCAGCCCACGTCGACGATGTCGCCATTCGCGCACGTGATTTGCAGCAGGTCTTCGCCCAGGTCGTCGACGAGGGTATCGATGGGCTGGCGCAAGTCCAGCGGCGACAGGCTGTCGTAGGTGATGCGGGCGTCGCCCAGCGCCAGGGGCTGGCCAAACAGGGTCGTGTCGATGATGCTCTCCTCTTGTTTATTTTTTATGGCTTTTCAATCGCCCTGCGGCACGCTGTAATGGCGGCACCACAAGGCCAGGTAGCGCCGCTGTTCTTCCTCCCAGCGCGCATCGTCCCAGCCCAGTTCATGCTGACAGATGGCGCGCAGGCGCGGCATGATAGCAAGCGCGCCGCCGGCCAGCTGCAAACCGAGGCGCGTGCGTCGCAGCAGCAAGTCGTCCAGGTGCTGCACGTCTTCCATGCGCGCGCCCCAGCGCAGCTGCGCCCACAGCGTCTGCGTGCCGGGAATCGGCTCGAGTTCACCGTCCCGCGCCGCATCGCACAGGGCCTGCGCCCCCGCGCCATGACGGCCCAGCAGGCGTTCGCGCTGCTCGCCGTCGAGCAGCAAGGCCTTGCCCGACAAGGGCGGCGTGGCGTCGAAAATCGGCAGCGGACGCAAATCCGCCTGCCAACCCGGCAGCAGCGGCGCGGCGCGCCGCAAGGCGTCGAGGGCGATCACGCGGAACGTCGTCAGCTTGCCGCCCGCCACCGTCAGCAAGCCGTTTTCCAGCCATAGCGCATGTTCGCGCGCTTCCTTCGACGGGTCAAGCCGGCCGCTGTCGATCACGGGGCGCACGCCGGCAAACGTGGCCAGCACGTCGTCTTCGCCCAGCGCCAGCTGCGGGAATTGCCAGCGCAGCGCCGCCAGCAGGTAATCGAGTTCGCCGCGCGTGATGGCCGGTTCCAGGTCCAGGCTGGCGCCGTGGTCGACATCGGTGGTGCCCACCAGGGTCACTCCCTCCCACGGATAGGCAAACACGGGGCGGCCATCGTGCGGGTGCATCAGGCTGACGGCTTGCGCCAGCGGCAAGCGCCACGCCGGCAGCAGCAGATGGCTACCGCGCAGGGGCCGCAGTTTCGGCTGCTCTCCCACCTGGCCGCGCAAGGCGTCGGCCCAGGCGCCCGTGGCGCTGATCACCAGGCGCGCGCGCGTGGTGAATGTCGCGCCATCGACCGCATCGTTCAAGGTGGCGCCGGCGACCTTGCCATCTTCGCGCAGCAGCGATGCCACGCCCAGGTAATTGACGGCCACGCCGCCATGACGCCGTGCCTCCTGCAGCACGCGCAGCACCAGGCGCGCGTCGTCCGTCTTGGCGTCCTGGTACAGCATGCCGCCCCGCAGCCCGTCGCGCCGGACGTGCGGCGCCAGCATGGCAAAGTCAGACGCATCGACATAGCGGCGCGCGCGCTTGCCCGCCATCACGTCGTAGATGGCCAGGCCCAGCATGAACTGGTGCCGCCCCGGCTTCCTGCCCGCGTAGTCGCCGAAGGCGAAGCCTTGCGGCTCGACCAGCCCGGCCGCATCCGCCAGCAAGGCTACCCGCTCGTGCACCGACTCGCGCGTCATGGCGAACTGTCCCTGCTTCAGGTAGCGCAAGCCGCCGTGCACCAGCTTTGATGACCGGCTCGACGTGCCCCAGGCGAAATCGCGCTGTTCCACCAGCAGCGCCTTCAAGCCGCGCCGCGCCGCTTCCAGCAGGATGCCGGCGCCCGTGATGCCGCCGCCGACGATCAGCACATCCCACTCGCGCGCCAGGACGCCAGGCAGATCCGCCCTGTTCACGATGGGCCTCCGGCCTCGGGCAGCAGTTTGCCGGGATTCATCATGCCCTGCGGGTCGAACTGGCGCAGCAGCGCACGCATGGCGGCGATGCCCAGTTCTCCCTTTTCGGCCATCAGCCACGGCGCGTGGTCCGTGCCCACGCCATGCTGGTGGCTGATGGTGCCGCCGTTGGCGACGATGGCGGCGCCGGCCGCGTCTTTCAAACTGCGCCAGCGCGCCATGTTGTCTTCATACGTGGACGCCAGCCGGTACACATACGTGGTGTAGACGCTGGCGCCCTGCGCATACACGTGCGACAAATGCGTGTACGCGTGCACCTGCTCGCCGTGCTGCGCCAGCGCGCGGGCGCCCGCCTGCTCCAGCGCCGCCATCATGGGCGCCACGCGCGGCCAGTCGACGGCCGTTTCCACCGTGTCGATGACATAGCCGTGTTCCCACGCGCCGTTGCGCAGGTAGACGTTGCGAAAGCGTCCCTGCTTCCACTTGTCGCCCATGTGGCGCCCCACGTGCACGCCCCCGTGCCGCCGCGCCAGCGCCAGCGCCCCGCGCAGGGCCGCGCGCGCCGGTTTTTCGTCGCCGCTGACGCCAAGCATCAGCATGCACTTGCCTTCGCCGCAGCCGCGCAGCGACAGGTAGCCTTCCAGCAGTCCCACGAGTTTTTTATGGCCGGCCAGGGTCAGCATGGTTTGCGTTTCGACCGCGTTCGACAGGCGCAGCATGCACAGGGACAGGCGTGACTGGGCCAGCGTCCGCACGGCCGCCTGCGCCTGGCCCCAGTCGGCGAAAAACACGGCGTGGAACGCCTCATACGGCGGCAGCGGCGAAACGCGCACGGTGGCCTGCGTCACGATGCCCAGCCGCCCTTCGGAGCCGAGCACCATTTCGCGCAGGTCGATGCCGGCCGCCGAGGCGGGAAACGTGGGGATGCTCAAGGTGCCGGACGGCGTTTCCACCTCGCCGCCCGCGAACAGCTGCTCGATGCGGCCATAGCGCAGCGATTGCTGGCCCGACGAGCGCGTGGCGATCCAGCCGCCCAATGTGGAATACTCGAACGACTGCGGATAATGGCCCAGGGTGTAGCCCTGCGCGCGCAGCTGCGCCTCCAGGTCGGGGCCATACACGCCCGCGCCGAACGTGGCCAGCTGCGCCTCGCGGTCCAGGTGGCCCAGCGCGCACAGGCGCACGAGACTGATCGACAGCACGGGGCGCGGCCCCGCCGCCACCGTCAAATGCCCGGCCACGCTGGTGCCGCCGCCATGAGGAATGACGGTCACGCACGCCTGACGCGCATACGCGAGCAGCTGGCGCACCTGCAGCGCGCTGTCGGGAAAGGCCACGCCGTCGGGCACCGCGCCGATGCGGCCGTGGCGTAATTTAAACCAGTCGGGCAGACTTTGACCGAGCGCATGACGCACGCGCGTGGCAGGCCGGGTGTCGATCAGCGGATGCGGCGCCAGGCGCGAGGCGGGCACCTGCGCGCAGGCGTCGTCGAAGCTGGCGTCGGCTATGCCGCTGCCCGGCCCCAGGCGCTCGCGCAGGAATGCCAGCGCATCCTCGTTCAGCGCATACACGATGCTTTCATCTCCCCAGCCATTCCAGCGTTGCATGGACATCCCCTGTATTCGGCCAGTTGCGCGCCACGGCGGCTTGCTATACTGTTCTTGCCTGATTTTCTTGCTAGATCAATAGCATATGCCGCCACAGACGAAGGGTATTGGTTTTTCATGACAATCGCATTGTTCCATCATGACAAGCACTGACGGCCGGGTCGCCGGCGCCTATCTGCTGCCGCTGCTGGAAGCGGCCGGCGCCCACGGCATCGATAGCGTCACCCTGGCGCAGGCGGCCGGCGTGGCGCCGCACGGCCTGGAAGCGTCCGCAGCCAGCCTGGCCGCGCGCGACTACGTGCGTCTGCTCGATGCGGGCGCGCTGCTGGCGGGCGACGCGCATTTCGGCCTGCACGTGGGCCAGCGCGTGCGCATGGGCACGTACAGCGCGTATGGCTTGATCTTGCTCAGTTGCAGCAACGTGGGCCAGGCGCTGGAACAGACGGCCCGCTATGAACGGCTGGCGCACGACCTGGGCCGCTCGACCCTGCAGCGCGACGGCGCCATCGCACATTACCGCTGGGCCAGCAACTATCCGGGCGCCGGCCGGCACCTGGTCGACAGCGTCTTTGCCGGCGTCAAGGTGTGCGGCGACTGGCTGGCGGGCATGCCGCTGCCGCCGGCCCGGCTGGCCTTTACCCACGATGGCGGCGGCGACTTGCTGCGCCATGCGGCGCACCGCGACGAATACGTGCGCGTGCTGGGCAGCCTGCCCGCCTTCAACGCCCCCGCCAACACGGCCACCTTCGACGCGCAATTGCTGGACTGGCCCGTGCCGAACGCGGACGTCAGCCTGTATCCCGTGCTGTGCCGGCATGCGGAACAATTGCTGGCGCAGCGCGAGGCCGAAGCGGACACGGGCGCCGGCATCGATGCGCAGGTGCACGCGGCCATCGTGGGAGGCTTGCGTCAGGGTTCGGCGCGGCTGGCCACCGTTGCCGCAGCACTGGCCGTCACGCCGCGCACCCTGCAGCGCAAGCTGGCCGACGCGGGCACCAGCTTCCAGGCCGTGCTGGATCAGGCCCGCTATGGCCTGGCGCGCGACTATCTGCGCGAGCCGGACCTGTCGCTGGTCGACATCGCCTTCCTGCTCGGCTACCAGGAACAAAGCGCGTTCAACCACGCGTTCCGCACCTGGTCAGGCACCAATCCCGGCGCCTGGCGCCTGCAGCAATTACAGGAAAAGCAAGCCGGCTTACAGGCGTGCGCGGGCCATGCCTGACGCGTTTTCTGGCTATACTGGCAAAGTCTGACTTCCCACGATCACTCCAACCCGCAATGCAAAGGATTAATATGCAACTCAAAGACAAAGTCGCACTGATTACCGGCGCCGCCAGTGGCATCGGCAAGGAAATGGCCATCGAATACGCAAAACAGGGCGCCAAGGTCGTCATCGCCGACCTGGTCCTGGAAGCGGCCAGCAAGACGGCCGAGGAAATCAAGCAAGCGGGCGGCCAGGCGTTTGCCGTCGCCATGGATGTCTCCAGCGAAGAACAGGTCGACAAGGGCGTGGCCGATGCCGTGGCCCACTTCGGCGGCATCGATGTGCTGATCAGCAATGCGGGCATCCAGATCATCAGCCCCGTCGTCGATTACCCGTTCGACCAGTGGAAAAAGATGCTGGCCATTCACATGGACGGCGCCTTCCTCACCACGCGCGCCTGCATGCGCGAAATGATCAAGGCGGGCCGCGGCGGCGCCATCATCTACATGGGTTCCGTGCACTCGCACGAAGGCTCGCCGTTCAAGAGCGCCTACGTGGCGGCCAAGCACGGCTTGCTGGGCCTGGCCAAGGTGGTGGCCAAGGAAGGCGCGAAAGACGGCATCCGCGCCAACGTCATCTGCCCCGGCTTCGTGCGCACGCCGCTGGTCGACAAGCAAATCCCCGAACAGGCGGCCCAGCTGAACATCAGCGAAGAAGACGTAATCAAGAAAGTGATGTTGAAAGACACGATTGACGGCGAATTCACCACCACGCAGGACGTGGCGCAAACGGCCATCTTCCTGGCCGCCTTCCCGTCGAACGCCCTGAGCGGACAATCGATCGTCGTCAGCCACGGCTGGCATATGCAGTAATAGTGACGCCCGCCCACATCGGCTGCGCGGCGCCCTGTGCGGCCTGCGATGCTCGCTGTGCTCCAGCACAGCTGCGCGTCTCGGCCACACATCGCTGCCGCTCGCGATGATGTGGACGGGCGCTGTTGCGTGAGTGTTACCCCTCAGTTTTTCCCCGAAAGTTCTCAATTGCAAGACAACACTTACCGCCACCCGCGCGCGGGCTGGCCGGGGCGCGTGTTTGCCGCGCTCGCCAACTGCACGCATTTCGCCAAGCTACGCCAGGCCGTCATGTCGCGCCTGCCCTTCCTGACCCTGCACAGCGACGTGCGCGACGTCGTCTACGTAAGCTGGCTGGTCGACGCCGCTGCCGCGCAGAACTTATTGCCGCCAAGCGTGGCCCTGTGGCAGCGCGACGGCAAGACGCCATTCACCGTGCTGACCTACCGCCACGGGCATTTCGGCCCTGCCCTGCTCGGCCCGCTGCGCCGGTTGCTGCCGTCTCCCCTGCAAAGCAACTGGCGCCTGTACCTGGAGCGCACGCCAGCGGGCGCACCGGATGTGCCTTGCGTGTATTTTTTGAAAAACATCATGGCCAGCCTGCCGCATGCGCTGGGCACGCGCCTGTTCAGCGATATCCTGCCCACGCACCTGGCCGCCGGCATGGCGCTGGAGGTCACGGCCACGCAGGCCCGCTGCAGCATTGCCAGCGGCGCCGGCAGCGCTCCGGCGCTCGATGTGCAGGCGGCCATCACGGCGGCGCATGGCCTCGATGCCGAATGGCAGCAACTGTTCGGCAACTGGCGCGACGCCGTCGCTTTCCTCGCTTGCCAGGATGCGGCCATCGCGCACGTGCCGCGCAACGGCAAGCTGGTCTTCGGCGAAATCGACTTGCCCGTTGATGTGGATCAAGTGCAAGCGCTGACAGCCTTGCGCGCCGACTGCGGCTTGCTGGGGCAGTTGCCGCCCGTATCGAAGCCGTTTGCCTTCCTCGTGCCCAAGGTTGCCTTCAAGGCGCTGTCAGAGCGCCTGCTGTAACGCGGCGCTCCGGCGCGGGCGCGGGCGGGCCGCCGCGCCGCCGCTCCAGCTTGAACAGGGCCATCGCTTGCTCCAGCTGCAAGGCCTGGTCTTGCAGCGATGCGGAGGCGGCCGCCGATTCCTCGACCAGCGCCGCGTTCTGTTGCGTCACTTCATCCATTTGCGTGACGGCCATGTTGACCTGGCCGATGCCATGGCTTTGCTCGCGCGAGGCCGAGGCGATCTCTTCCATGATGCCGTGCACGCCCTGCACGGCGCCCAGCATTTCGGCGCTGCTGACGCCCGCCTGCTGCGCCAGCTTCGCGCCCGCCTGCACTTGCTCCAGCGACGCCGTGATCAATTGCTTGATTTCCGTGGCGGCCGCCGCGCTGCGATGGGCCAGGCTGCGCACTTCGCCCGCCACGACGGCAAAACCGCGCCCCTGGTCGCCCGCGCGCGCCGCTTCGACGGCCGCGTTCAAGGCCAGAATATTCGTCTGGAAAGCGATGCCTTCGATAATGCCCGTGATGTCGCCGATCTTCTTCGACGAGACGTTAATGCCCTCCATCATGCGGACCATCTGCCCGACGATTTCGCCGCCGCGCCCTGCCAGGCCGTGCACCTTGCCCGCCATGTCGCTGGCCTGCACGGCGTTGCCGCTATTTTGCTGCACCGTGGCCGCCAGCTGCTCCATGCTCGACGCCGTCTGCTGCAGGGCCGAGGCCTGCGCTTCCGTGCGGCCGGACAAATCCATATTGCCGGCGGCGATTTCCTGGCTGGCCATGCTGATGCGCAGGAAATTGCCGCGCACGTCGCCAACGATGGAATGCAGGTTCACGCGCAGTTGGCGCAAGGAACGCAGCAACTGTCCCATCTCGTCGCGCCGCGTGGTGTCGAGCTCGCCCGTCAGGTCGCCGCCCGCCATCACGTCGCAGGCCTGGCGCGCCCGCTGCAGCGGTTGCAGCACGGCGCGGTGCAAGCTGTGCCAGAAATACAGGGTCGCGCACAAGGCCAGCACGGACAGGCCCGTCAGCCAGCCGTGGGCCGCAGCCGGCAACGCGCCCGCATTCCACGCCAGTTGCAGCAGTAATACCAGGCTCAGCAGGCCCAGGTTCCAGCCGATGCGCTGGCCCAGCGGCAGGTCGCGCAAGCGCGCCAGCCTGGCCAGCCAGCCCGTGCGCACGGCCGCGCCCTGGCTGATGACGATGCCGTCGGCCTGCCCCGCTTTGATGCGCGCATACAGGGCGGACGCCTGCGCCACTTGCTGGCGCGTGGGCTTGGTGCGCACGGACATGTAGCCGACGGCCACGCCGTCTTCGACCACCGGCGTCACGTTCGCCAGCACCCAGTAATAATCGCCGCTCTTGCAGCGGTTTTTCACCATGCCGCTCCACGAGCGTCCCGAGCGGATGGTCGCCCAGAAATCGGCGAACGCTTCGGCCGGCATGTCCGGATGCCGGAGGATGTTTTGCGGCGCGCCGATCAATTCTTCCGCGCTGTAACCGCTGACGGCGATGAAATACGGGTTGGCATAGGTGATATTGCCTTGCAAGTCAGTAGTCGAGACGATGGTCTCGCTATCGCTCAGTGTGATTTCGGTATCGCTGACGGGAAGATTGAGTCGCATGGTCACATCCTCAAAAGTAGCCCGTACGGTGACGGGTTTGCGGACAAGGAACGGTCGCCAGCCAGCAAAGCGGGCACGGCACTGGCACCATTATTTTAATATTTTATTATTAACAAAATGCACTTTATTACGGCCCTGCCGGCCGTCATGCCACGGCAGGTTCGCCGGCCCAGTAACGGTCGATGTCCTGCAGGCGCCACTGGGCTGCGCTTTCCGTGGAAACGATGCGCTCCTGGCAGCCCGGCGCGGCCAGATCGAGCAGAGTCGGGACGATGCAGGTGCCGGCGCGGATGGAAAAAAACACGCGCACGGTGGGCTGGGTCAGCGGCTTGCCCGGCGACTGTCCCACCACCACGGCCAGGCGCTCCGACTGCAGCCGCACCAGGGTGCCCAGCGGATAGATGCCCAGGCATTTGACGAAGGCGGCAAACAGTTGCGCGTCCAGGTGCCCGCCGCGCCAGCCTGCCATGCGGCGCAGCGAATCGGCCGGGCACCAGCCCTGCTTGTACGGCCGGTTCGAGGTGATCGCGTCGTACACGTCGCAGATGGCGCCCATGCGCGCAAACAGGCTGATTTCCTCGCCGCGCAGCCCCTTGGGGTAGCCGCTGCCATCGAGTTTTTCATGGTGGTGCAGGCACACGTCGAGCGCCACCGGGTCGATCTCGCCCACTTCCTGCAGCATGCGGTGGCCGGCGGCCGGATGGGCGCGCACGGAGGAAAATTCCGCTTCGCTCAGGCTGCCCGGCTTGTTGAGGATGGCGGACGGCACGGCCATCTTGCCGATATCGTGCAGCAAGCCCGCCAGACCGGCCGAGCGCACCTGCTCGGGCGCCAGGCCCAGCTCCCTGGCCAGCGCCGTCATCAGCGCGCATACGGCCACCGAGTGCATATACGTGTAATTGTCGGCGGATTTCAGGCGCGCCAGGCCCAGCAGGACGTCGCCGCCGCGCTGCATCGAGGCGGCAATATCGTCGACCAGTTCGTAAGCTTGCGCCGCGGACAAGGCCTTGCCCATGCGCACCTCGTCGAACATCGTCTGCACGGCCTGGCGCGAGCGTTCGATCAGGCGCCGGGCGCGCGCCAGCTCCTCCTCGCGCGAGCGGGGCGGGCCCGGATCGGCGACGGTTTTGCTTGCGGGCACCGTCGCTGGCGCGGCCGCGGGAGCGCCTGCCGCGGCAGGCGGCGCGGCGGGCGGCGCGACTTGCGGCGCCTGCCCGCGCGTCGTGTCGATCCACACTTCGCACAGGCGTGCCGAGCGGATACGCTCGAGGTCAGCCGGCGACTCCAGCAAGAAAGAACGCGTCCAGAAAGGGGTATCGAGCCAGGAACGGCCCAGACGTTCGACATACATTCCCAGCATCAGTTCGCTACTCGTTATTTTTTTCAGCACGGCGGTTCTCCAGACATTCAGATCGCAGCATTTACTTGCGCATTATCAATATCATACGCCAAAAATAACGATTACAGCAAATATATTGTTTTATATGGCAGAATCACAACATAAATAAAAATAATCACCAATTCTATCATTTTCATTTCATAAAATATTGAATCAACAAATATATCAATTCAGCCATATTGCCTACGCTGAACTGTATGTCTGGTGCTGATGAGGGATGCGATATGCCTGCCGGCGGCCGCATAGGCCGCCACGCAGGCTGGACGTGCAGGAGGGAAGTGCGTGAGCGCCAGACGCCCCGAAGTGGGGCTGGTGCTATGCAGAAAGGAATGTCAGGCCGCTGGGCGAGCGGGGTGGCGCCCGGCAGCTTAGCGCGGCACGTAGCGCCAGCCGGCGTTTTCCAGCATGAAGGTCAGTTCCGTCTTGATGCCTTCCGGACGGCTCGGCACGCTCAATTGCGTATCGCACACGAGGTAGCCCGTCTTGCGCTTGACGTCGCACTCGTTGACGGCCTTGACCTGCATGGTGCTTTGCGCTTCCTGCATCTGCACGTCCTTGGCCGCCTCCGGATTGCGCGCCACTTCTTCCTTGGCCCAGGCGCGTATCATCGCTTGCGCCTCGGCCGGCGACGGTCCCGCAAACTTGGCATCCTTGCGCTCGACGCCGACCCAGGTGCCGTTATCGTTATGTAGCGGCAAGACCATAAAACCGTCGCGCATGCCGGCGCTCATGCCGACCAGACACACCACCTCGCCCGGCACTTCCTGCGAATCCTGGCAACCCTGCAGGCTGGTGGCCTTGACGGGAATGGGAACCGGTATCGACGATTGCATCCTGGCTTGCGTTTTGGCCACGCCCGCCTGCACGGCGGCCTGGATGTGTTCGAGCGTGGGCATGGTAGCGGCCTGGGCCGGCAAGGCGGCGAACAGGGCGGCGGCGGTCAGGGCGAGGGTAGTCAGGCGCATGGGTGTCAAAAGTAGTGATCAAAGGCCGGCAGTCTAGCACTTTGCATAAAAACAGCTGTTTCTATACAGACATGTTCCCTGCCTCGGGCGCGAGAAAGGCGCCGCCCCCGTCCGCCTGTCCGCGCAGGCGCAGGCCGATGGCGCGCAGCATCTCGACCAGCTCGCGCAAGCGCATGCCCTCGTCCGTCAGCTGGTATTCCACCTTGACGGGCACTTCCGCATAGATCGTGCGCGTCAGCAAGCCCGCCTCCTCCAGCGCGCGCAAGTCCAGGGTTAGCATGCGCTGCGAGATATTCGGCACGGCGCGGCGGATTTCGCTGAAGCGCTTCGGCCCCGCCATCAGATAGCTGAGCAGCACCGCCCTCCAGCGCCCGCCCAGTAAACGCATGGCTTCTTCCACGGCGCAGCCGGAGACATTGTCCTTCATGGCGATCCCTATCTGGTATAAAAAATGTACCTATACCACATTATTCTGCCTTCTTCCAAATAGTAACCGCAGCGACTAGACTGCCCTTCCCTCACCTGAATGGAACTCCAGCATGGAAACCACCCTGATCTACAGCGTGCCGTTCGGCTGCTCGTTTGCCGCCATCGCCGCCCTCGAATGGAGCGGCTTGCCGTATCGCCTGGCCCGCGTGGAAGCGCGCGACCCGGCCAGCAAGCAGCATCCGGCCTTTCTCGCCATCAATCCCCTGGGCCAGACGCCGGCCCTGCTCACGCACGCGGGCACGCCGCTGCTGGAAAGCATGGCGATCCTGCTGCATATCGCCGCCCGCGCGCCGGACAGCGGCCTGGGCTTTGCGCAGGGCACGCCCGCCTGCGACCGCCTGAACAGCGCGCTGTCGTTTCTGCACACGACCTTCCACGCGGCCTTCATGCCCGCCTTCCAGGCGTCGCGCGCGGCAGAAAACGATGCGCGCGCGGCCGTCTGGCGCGAAATGGCCGTCGAGAAGGTCAACAAAAGCCTGGCGCACCTGGAACGCCTGCTTGAAGGCCGCGCCTGGCTCGCTTCCGATGCCGCGCCGACGATTGCCGACGCCTACCTGGCCGCCACGGCGCGCTGGGCCGAACCGCTGCAGCTGGCGCGGCTAAGCGACTATCCGCACGTGGCGCGCGTGCTGGCGGCGCTGGAACAGGACCCCGGCATCCGCTTTGCCCACGCCATCGAGGCGGGCTTGCCGGCCGCCAGCCGGGGCGGTTTCCTGGGCCACGTGGCGCTCGACCAACTGGCAGTTCCGGCCGGCTAACCGGCGGTCAACTCCCGCAGCGGGCGCGTCTTTATTGCTATGATGTCGGGCTGCCGGCGGTACAGCCGGCCACGTTCATATCACATCAACAACGTCGCAATAACATTGGGAGTTTTAATGAGTTTACGTCTGCTGCTCTTGGGAGCATTCAGTGCCGCCATGGCCACCACCGCCGTTGCTGCGGAATCGGCGCTGGCCGCGCCGCGCGGCTTCACCGTGGAAGACATGGTCGCCATGGAACGGGTGGGCAGCCCCGTGCTGTCGCCGGACGCCACGCGCGTCGTCTACACGGTGCGCACGACCAACCTGGAGAAAAACCGCGGCAACACGCAGCTGTGGATGATCGACCTGCGCGCGCCGAACGCGGCGCCGCGCCAGCTCACGCGCGGCGACGCCAGCGCCAGCGATCCGCAATGGTCGCCGAACGGCGACGCCATCTACTTCCTCTCGGGCCGCTCCGGCTCCTCGCAAGTGTGGCAGCTGCCCCTGAACGGCGGCGAAGCGGCCAAGGTCACCGACCTGGCGCTGGACGTCGATACCTACCGCCTGTCGCCGCAGGGCGACCGCCTGGCCTTCAGCATGGGCGTCTTCCTCGATTGCGCGGACATCGCCTGCACCAGGAAGCGCCTCGATGAAAAAGCGAAAAACAAGGCCAGCGGCATGGTCTACGACCAGATGTTCGTGCGCCACTGGGATACCTGGGCCGATGGCCGCCGCAATGCGCTGTATTCGGCACCGATCGACGCGGCCGGCAAGGTCAGCGCCGCGCCCGTGAGCCTGAGCGGCACCCTCGATGGCGACGCGCCATCGAAGCCATTCGGCGACAACGGCGAATACCACTTCAGCCCGGACGGCAAGACGGTGGCCTTCTCCGTGCGCGTGGCCGGCCGCACGGAATCGTGGTCGACCAATTTCGACGTCTACACGATTCCTGCCGCCGGCGGCCAGGCGCCGCGCAACCTCACGGCCGACAATCCGGCCTGGGATGCGAAAGCCAGCTATTCGCCGGACGGCCGCACCCTCGCGTATGTCGCCATGACCAAGCCTGGCTTCGAAGCGGACCGTTTTCATTTGGTGCTGATGGATGTCGCCACGGGCAAGAAGCGCACCGTGGCCGACGACTGGGACCGTTCCGTGGCCGATTTCCGCTGGACGCCGGACGGCAAGGCCTTCCTCGTCGCCGCCGATGACGTGGGCCAGCACCGTCTGTTCCACATCGACGCGGCCAGCGGCAAGGTCAACGCGCTGACGGGCAAAGGCGCCGTGGGCGACTTCGACGTGCGCGGCAATACCATCGTGCTGACGCAAGCGAACCTGGCCTCGGGCGCGCAGCTGTACACGCGCAAGCTCGACGCGAAGTCCGAATCGGCACCGATGGTGCAGCTGACGAAACAGAATGCGGCAGCGCTGGCCAACGTGCGCTTCGGCGAATATGAGCAGTTCTCGTTCGCGGGCGCGGATGGCGAAACCGTCTACGGCCACGTCATGAAGCCATGGAACGCCAAGGCCGGCGAAAAGTATCCGATCGCCTTTTTGGTGCACGGCGGCCCGCAAGGCAGCTTCGGCAACAGCTGGAGCTACCGCTGGAATCCGCAAGTGTATGCGGGCGCCGGCTACGCCACCGTCTTCATCGACTTCCACGGTTCCACCGGCTATGGCCAGAAATTCACGGATGCCATCAGCGGCGACTGGGGCGGCAAGCCGCTGGTCGACCTGCAGAAGGGTCTGGAAGCGGCCACCAAGAAGTTCCCGTGGCTGGACCGCGAGCGCAGCTGCGCGCTGGGCGCGTCCTACGGCGGCTACATGATGAACTGGATCGCCGGTAACTGGCCGGACGGCTTCAAGTGCCTGGTCAACCACGACGGCGTGTTCGACAACCGCGGCATGGCTTACGCGACGGAAGAACTGTGGTTCACCGAGTGGGAAAACGGCGGTACCTATTACGATGCGCCAGCCAAGCACGAGCAGTTCAACCCCGTCAACTTCGTGAAGAACTGGAAGACGCCGATGCTGGTGGTGCAGGGCGACCTGGACTTCCGCATCCCCACCGCGCAAGGCCTGGGCACCTTCACGGCGCTGCAGCGCCGCGGCATCCCGAGCAAGCTGCTGGTCTTCCCGGACGAAAACCACTGGGTGCTGAAGCCGGCGAACTCGCTGCTGTGGCATCACACGGTGCTCGATTGGTTGAATACGTATACAAAGAAATAACCCGCAGCAAAGAAATAACCCGCAGCGCAAAGGCTGGGGTCGGCCCCTCAGGGTCCGACCCCGGTACTTCGCCTTCAGGGGTTAAAAAAACCGCGCGGTGCATCTCTGCACCGCGCGATTTTTTGTTTTGTAGGTCGGATTAGCGCCGCGCAGCGGTGCGTAATCCGACATCACCACCGCTCCCGCTCAATAGCTATTGAGCGCCTTGGCGAACTTCACGATCCACAAACGGCTAGGACGCTCGCGGTCGTCGCCGCGCGCCACGCGGATGGTGTTGGCGGCATTGCAGCCGGCCGCGCTGCTCGTGACGATGGTGCCATTGGCATCGACCGTGCACTTGGTCACGTCGGCGTCCGCCACTTCCACGCCATTCGCGTCGAAGAGCTTGGTTTTCAGGCCGAAGTCATTGTCGTTGGCCAGCGCGATGGTGGAGTCGTCGATCAGGGTCAGGCCTTCTGCCTTTTCCGCCGCCCAGCCGATGGCGTTCAAGTCCAGCAGCAGCGTTTTCTTCAGCGGCGTGACAGCGGCCCAGTCGGCGCCATTGACGGCGGCGCCGCCCATGCTGCTCTTCTCCAGGTCGGACGTCGTCGCGTTGAAGGCGGCGGCCGCGATGTCGGTGGCGCCCTTCAGTTCGACCAGCATCAGCTTGTTGAAGACCTTGCCCGACGGTGCGGCGCCCTGCTCGATGACGAGGAACTTGCCGCCGCCCAGCGCCACCATGTCGCCCAGCTTGGCGTTGCCCGTGCGGCCATCCTGGTAGTCGGCCGCGTTGAGCGGATACGCGTACATCTTCCCGCTGGTGCCCGTCACCGGGTCGAATTCGATCCAGCGCGTGAAGCGGGCAAAGCGCTCGACCTGTTCATTCTTCTTCGTCACAGAATATGGTGCCGTGCCGTCGGACAGAGGGCTTTGCAGGAAGGCGTACAGCTTGTCGTTGCTCGTATCTAAGGTCATGCCTTCCATGCCGCGGTTCGCGCGGCGCTTGGCGAACAGCGCCGGCAAGCCCTTGCCCGGCTCGTACTTGGCCTGGATGATACCGGTGGCCGCATCGATCCTGACGATGAAGGGACCGTATTCGTCGGACACCCACAGCGCATTGCGCTTGGCATCGACGACGATGGCTTCCGAATCGAGGCCGCCCGCGTTGAAGACGGCCTTGCCGGCGGCGTCGAACTTCATCGCATCCATGACGGGAATCTCGGCAGAATTGCCGACCGCGCCCACGGGCACGGGCAAGCCCGAGCTGTTGACGGTGGCCGACACCTTGATCGGCGTCGACGAACCCAGCACGGCGCCGTTCTTGCCGACCGTGATCACGCCGAACGAAGGCGCAAAACTGGGTGACGGGAAGATCTTGCTGCCGATGGTGCCCTTGCCCGATGGATCGGGCACCAGCGGGCCGTCGCCGTTCGGGCCGCGGTCCGTCAAGCCATAGAATTCCAGGTCGCCCGCCGCGTTCTTGCCCTTGTAGGCCAGGCCCGAGCCGTACGACGGCAGGAAGCCGTTCGGGAATTCTCCCTTGATTTTCGCATTCGCGCCTTCGTACGGCACGTAGAATTTGTCGGCCGCCTGGATCTGGTAGCGCGTCACGGTGACTTTCACTTCGCCGACAGGATTGGCCTGTGTCAGCGCCTCGTTGACGGGCGCGCCCGCCTTCGAAGCGAGGGTGTCCTCGAAATGCTCGCGCACGAGGGCGCGGCGTTCGGCATCGACCGTGCGGCCGGCGAATTTTCCGCCTAC
This sequence comes from Janthinobacterium sp. GW823-FHT03B06, assembly GCF_058796955.1. Taxonomy (NCBI): domain Bacteria; kingdom Pseudomonadati; phylum Pseudomonadota; class Betaproteobacteria; order Burkholderiales; family Oxalobacteraceae; genus Janthinobacterium; species Janthinobacterium sp. GW823-FHT03B06. The sequence goes on along the minus strand of NZ_JBXAJE010000005.1, from coordinate 371,565 downwards.
CGACGCCAGGTGCGCGGCCAGGGCCGTGTTGAAGACGGCCGGGGCGGTGGCAAAGTCCAGTGTCTTGCCGGCCAGCGCGGCCTTCACTTCGGCCGTCAGCTTGATGCCGTTCGACGGATCGCTGTCGTCGTCGAGCAGTTGCAGCGCCAGCAGGCGGTTGACGACCTTGTCATCCGCCACATTCGTGCTGGCGGCCAGCGCCAGCGGCGTGACGACGGCGCCGCATGGGGCCGAACCGAGGGCCAGGCCGCCCACGCTGAAGGCTACCGTCTCGCCCGGGTTGCAAATGAATTCGCCCTTGGCATTGGTGCTGGCCTTGGGGGCGCTGCCGGCCACATAATCGAGTCCTTCCACCGCGCCGTCGAGGAACACACCCGTCTGCGCCACGGGCTTGGAAGGCTCCGCCGGCGGATTATCGCTGCCGCCGCAAGCGGCCAGGGCCAGGCCGGCGGCGATGGCCAGCAGGGTCAGTTTCGGGGTCGACGTTACAGCAGTATTCATGCATTCCTCGGCTAAGGTGGGGTTGAAGCCGTGGAGAGTAACTGCTCAAAGTGACAAGCCCATGACAGCCGTCACGCCAGTGGCGTATCCGCAACAGGTCCGCCGATGCCGCCGAAGCGGCCATCGGCCTGGCGCCGGAATTCCTTGGGCGTGACGCCCTTCACCTGCAGGAAGCGGCGGTTGAAGTTGGCCACGTTCTGGAAGCCCACGTCGTAGCAGACGTTCGACACGTATTGGTCGGTGTCCATCAGCAGCTGGCAAGCCTTGTTGATGCGCAGCCGGCTGACGAAATCCGTAAAGCTGTTGCCCGTCGCCTTGCGGAAGAAGCGCGAGAATTTACTCAGCGACATGCCCACCTGCTCGGCCAGCATTTCCGCCGAAATCGGCTCGCGGTAATTGTCCGTGATGTAGTTGAGGACGGAATTGACCTTGGCCAGGGTGGCGTCATCGTCGTAGGAACGCAGCGAGGCGCTCGACAGCAGACGGTAGTTGGCCGTGCGCGCCAGCTTGCTCATTAATTGCACGAATTCGGCGAAGCGCTCGGCCCCATGCGTGGCGCGGATGCGCGCCAGGTGCTGTTCGGCCTCGTGGCCCATGTCGAAAAACTCCACGCCATAGCTGGAGCGTTCGAGCAGCGGCAGCAGTTCGCGCAATTCGGGAATCACGCGCGCGGCGCCGGCCAGCGGCGCATGGGCGAACTGCACGATCATGTCGCGCAGGGCCACGCCGCCATCCGGCATCACGTTGGAAATCCAGTTGTGCGGCAGGCGCGGGCCCGTCAGCACCAGGTGGCCGGGCGAGAATTCGCCGATATAGTCGCCCACGAACAGGCGCCCGCTGGTGGCGACGATGAGGTGCAGCTCATACTCTTCATGGCAGTGCCAGCGCACGCGCGAGCTGGGATAGCCATGTTCCAGGTAATTGATGATGCCGTCGTAGCTTTCGCGTTCCAGCTCGGGCGCCTTGCGCTCGCTGTCCTTGTGCCATAGGTGTTCCATGCTCGTCTCTCTCAGGCTGTCCCCGCCCGTGCCATCGAATGTACCTCAAAAAGCTTCACTCGCCAAAACGGCCCAGCGCCTGCTGGCGAAACTCCTTCGGCGTCATGCCCTTCAATTCCAGGAAGCGCCGGTTGAAATTGGCCACATTGTTAAAACCCGCCTCGTAGCAGATGTTGCTCACATAGCGCTCCGTCTCCATCAGCAGCTGGCACGCCTTGTTGATGCGCAGGCGGTTGACGAAATCCGTGAAGCTGTTGCCCGTGGCGCTGCGAAAGAAGCGCGAAAAGGTCCGCTCTGGCATGTCCACCTGCTCGGCCAGCTGTTTCAGCGAGAACTGGCTGCTGTAATTGTGCACGATGAAGTTGATGGCGGAGCTGATGCGCGCCAGCGCCACGTCATCGTCGCTCGACTGCATGGGCACCGTCGACAGCAGCTGGTAGTCGCTGGTCTGCGCCAGTTCTCCCAGCAGGGTGAGAAATTCGATGAAGCGCGGCAGGCCGCTGCTGTCGCGGATGCGCCGAAAGCGCCGCAGCGACTGCTCGCTGACGCCAAAGAATTCCACGCCGTGCAGGGCGCGCTGCAGCAGCGGGAAGATGCCCTTCAATTCGGGAATGGCGGCTGCCATCGACGCCAGCGGCGCATGGCCGAACTGGATCACCATGTCGCGCAGGGCCACGCCCTCGGCCGGCGTGTCGAGCGAGACCCAGTTGTGCGGCACGCGCGGCCCCGTCAGCACCAGGTGGCCGGGTGTGAACTGACCGATGTAGTCGCCGACAAAGACCTTGCCGCTGCTCTCGACGATCAGGTGCAGTTCGTACTCGTCGTGATAGTGCCAGCGCACCAGCGCATTCGGAAAGCCGTGCTCGAGGTAGCGGATGAAGCCGAAACTGCCTTTCGGCTCGAAGCCGGGCGTGGCGTCGCGCTGCTGTTCCAGCTCCATCTGCGGCAAGGTGGCATCGGCTTTGCGTGGCATGGCGTGCCCTCCCCGTCAGGCGACGATCTGTTCCAGCGCCGCGCGCGCGCCCAGTCCATACAGCCTGGCCAGCGACTGCCCCACCGCCTGCGTGAACGCGGGTGCGTCGGACAGGTCGCCGAACAGTTCGCGCAGTGACAGCAGCGCCGCGGCGTCCGCCTTTCCCTGCAGCGCCAGCGCGCGCAGGCGCGACGCGTACGGATCGTTCAAGGGCATCTCACGCCCCTGCTCGTCGTGGCCTTCCAGGTAGCGGAACCAGCACGCCACGGTAAACGCCAGCAGCTTGATGGCGCCGCCTTGCGCCAGCGCTTCGCGCACGGACGGCAGCACGAATTTCGGGATGCGCGCGGAACCCTCCGTGCCGATGCGCGCCAGCTGGTCGCGCACGGCCGGATTCGAAAAGCGCTCGATCAGGGTGGCCTTGTAGCGTTCCAGATCGATGCCTTCCACGCTATCGAGCAAAGGCGTGACCTCGTCATCCATCATGCGCCGCACGAGCGCGCGGATGCCCGCATCCTCCATCGCTTCATGCGCAAACGTGTAGCCGAGCTGCATGCCGATGTAGCACAGGGCCTGGTGGCTGGCATTCAACAAGCGCAGCTTCATCTTTTCATACGGCAGCACGTCGTGCGTCATCTGCGCACCCACCAATTCCCAGGCCGGCCGGCCCTGCGGGAATTCGTCTTCGATGACCCACTGGCGGAACGGTTCGCACACGACGGGCCAGGCGTCGACGATGCCGAAGCTGTCGCGCACCAGCGCCCGGTGTTCATCGGTGGTGGCCGGCGTGATGCGGTCGACCATGCTGTTGGGGAAGCTGCCATGCGTGGCCAGCCAGCGCGCCAGTTCTGCGTCGCGCAAGGCGACAAAGGCCAGCAGCATCTTGCGCGTCACATCGCCATTGTTTTGCAGGTTATCGCAGGACATGATGGTAAATGGCGCCAGTCCCCGCTGGCGGCGCAGGGCCAGCGCGGCGGCCAGGTAGCCGAACGAGCAGCGCGGCGCCTCCGGGTGCGCCAGTTCCTGCACGATGTCGGGGTGCTGCGCATCGAATTCGCCCGTGCCCTGGTTGACGTAGTAGCCGCCCTCGGTGATGGTCAGCGCGACGATGCGCGTGCCGGGGTCGGCCAGCTTTTCCAGCACGGCTTGCGGCTCGTCGGGCGCATACAGGTAGTCGCCGATGCAGCCGATGATGCGCGCGCTATCGCCGGCCGCGCTGCGCTCGACCACCGTATATAAGCCGTCCTGCGCCCGCATGGCGTCGCGCATGGCCGCATCATGCGCGAGCAAGCCCACGCCGCAGTATCCCCATTCTGCGTTGCCGGGCAAGGCCAGCAAATCGTCGAGGTACACGGCCTGGTGGGCGCGAAAAAAACCGCCCACGCCGATGTGCACGATGCCGGGCACGAGCGTCTCGCGCGCATACGCGGGCACGGCGACGTTCGTCGGCAGCTTGGCCAGGTTCGATTGCTTCAATGCGATCGCTTCCATTACAGCGCTCCTTTCGTCGCCGCGTAGGTCTTGCCTGCACGGTCGAAATAATGGACGAAGCCCGGCTCGAACGTCAGGTGGGTCTGCTGGCCCGGCTGCAGGCTGCTGCGCTCCGCACCGCGCGACACCACCTGCACATTGTTCGGCAAGCGCACATAGGTGAGCGTTTCCACGCCTAGGGACTCTACCAGGTCGACGGTGACGGGCACGCTGCCCGGCTGCGCCGCGCCCAGGTGCACGTGTTCGGGGCGGATGCCGACAAAGCCGTCCGCCTGCGCCGCGCTGCCCGCCTGCGCCAGCAGCTGCGGCGCGGCGTCGGCGGGCACCACGTTCATGCTGGGCGTGCCGATGAATTGCGCGACAAAGCGGTTGGCGGGACGGTCATACAGTTCCAATGGCGAGCCATGCTGCTCGATCTGCCCGTCGCGCAGCACCACCACGCGGTCGGCCAGGGTCATCGCCTCGACCTGGTCGTGCGTGACATAGATGGTGGTGGCGCCCAGCTCGCGGTGCAGCTTGGCGATCTCGATGCGCGTCTGCACGCGCAGGGCCGCATCGAGGTTCGACAGCGGCTCGTCGAACAGAAACACTTTCGGGTCGCGCACGATGGCGCGGCCGATGGCCACGCGCTGGCGCTGGCCGCCCGACAATTCCTTCGGCGTGCGCTCCAGGAAGCGGCCAAGGTCGAGGATGGCGGCCGCCTTGTCGACTTTCTCGCGGATGATGGCCGGATCGACGCCGGCCAGTTTCAGCGCGAACGACATGTTCTGGAACACCGTCATGTGCGGATACAGCGCGTACGACTGGAATACCATCGCCAGGTCGCGCTTGGACGATGGCAGCGCCGTGATGTCGCGCCCGTCGAGCGACAACTTGCCGCCGTCGATCGGTTCCAGGCCCGCGATCAGGCGCAGCAGGGTGGATTTGCCGCAGCCCGACGGCCCGACGAAGACGACGAACTCGCCCTGTTGGATCTCCAGGTCGATGCCCTTGATGGCGCGGTGCTCGCCAAAGAATTTCTCGATATTGCTCAGTTGAAGGTAAGCCATGATGTCATCCAATAGTGTTTACTTAACAGCGCCGAAGGTCATACCCTGGACCAATTGTTTCTGGCAGAACCAGCCCAGTGCCATGATGGGCGCGATGGCCATCAGGGAAGCGGCCGACAATTTGGCCCAGAAGAGTCCTTCCGGGCTCGAATACGAAGCGATGAGCCAGGCCAGGGTGCCCGCGTTGGAGGCGCCCAGGTTCAGCGACCAGAACGATTCATTCCATGACCACACCATGCAGACCAGCGCCGTGGAAGCGATGCCGCCCACGGACAGGGGCAGCACAACGTGGCGGAACTCGTCCCACACGGTGGCGCCATCCATGCGCGAGGCCTCGAGGATTTCGCGCGGCAGTTCCTTCATGCTCGTGTACAGCAGCCAGATCATGATGGGCAGGTTCATCAGCATGAACATGATGGTCAGGCCGATGCGCGTATCGAGCAGGCCGAAGTACTGGTAGCAGATATAGATGGGCATCAGCGCGCCCACGCCGGGCATGTAGCGCGAGCTGAGCATGAATTTCAGCAAGCCGATGGTGCCGCCTGTGGGAAAGAAGGCCATCGAATAGGCGGCCGGGATGGCGATCAAGAGGCCGATGGCCGTCGATACCACGCTGGTAAACAGCGAGTTCCACGCGTAGCCGAAGTAATTGTCGCGCGCCAGCACTTCACGGAAGCTGTCCAGGGTCGGCGTGAAAAACAGCAGCGGCGGCGTGGAAATGGCTTGCCCTTCCGTCTTGAAGGCCATCAGACCCAACCAGAAGATGGGAAAGAACAGCAGCAGCGCGCACAGCCAGGCGGCGGCCGTGCGGCCATACAGATTGAGTTTGCTATGCATCAAGGTCTCCTTATTTCGACAGATTCTTGCCGATGACGCGCATCAGGAAGAAGGCGGCGATGTTGGCGATGAGCACGGCGAACAGGGCGCCGGCGGAAGCCGCTCCCACGTCATAGGACAGCAGTGCCTGCTGATAGATCATGAAGGTGATCGTGGTCGTGTCGAAGCCGGGACCGCCGCCCGTGGTGGTAAAGATTTCCGCAAAAATCGACAGCAGGAAGATCATCTCGATCATCAGCACCACCGAGACGGCGCGGCCCAGGTGGGGAATGTAGAGGTAACGCAGTTGCTGCAGATAGGTGGCGCCATCCATGCGCGCCGCTTCCAGCTGTTCGCGGTCCATCGATTGCAGGGCCGTCATGAAGATCAGGCAGGCAAACGGCAGCCATTGCCAGGAGACCATCATGATGATGGAAAACAGGGGGTGGGCCGACAGCCAGTCGACGGGCGTGGCGCCAAAGAAGAGGCTGATTTGCGCAAACAGGCCGTAGATCGGGTTGAGCAGCATGTTCTTCCACATCAGGGCATTGACGGCCGGCATGACGAGGAAGGGCGAAATCAGCAGCACGCGCACGATGGCGCGCCCCGGGAACGCTTCATTGATCAGCAAGCCCAGCGCCGTGCCCAGCACCACCGTGATCAGCATGACGGAAAACAGCAAGGTGAACGTGTTCTGCAAGGCCGGCAGGAAGGAGGCATCGGTAAAGAAAAAGTGGAAATTGGCCAGACCATGGAAAGGATGGCCGCTCGGATCGAGCATGGAATAGCGCACGAACGCGTAATACAGGGTGATCAGCAACGGGATCACGGAAATGACGGAGACGGCAAGCACGGCCGGCGTCAGCAAAGTCCGGGGGATAATGCGTTTCATAGGATACTCTTGGGACGTGAGGGAATGATCATCAACAGAAATCCGGGGTCAGACCCGTCGGGTCTGACCCCAGTTTTAAGCCACCAATCTCTTCGCCTGTTGATAAACCAGACGGCAAGAAAGGTCTTACTTGTAGTACCCACCCTTGCGCATCTCACGTTCCGCCGTCTGCTGCGACAACGCCAGCGCCTGCTCCACCGTCACCTTGCCCAGCAGCGCTGCCGCCATCTGCTGGCCTGCCGCCACGCCGATCACCTGGAATTCGGGAATCGACGCGAATTGCACGCCCACGTACGGCGACGGCGGCAAGGTGCTTTGCACGGCGCGTGTGGTGGCCAGGGCCTTGCCTTCGGCGGCGGCAAATTTCGCCACTTTCTGGAACTCGGGGCTCGCATACGTCGACTTGCGCGTGCCCGTCGGCACGTTGGCCCAGCTCGTTTCCTTGGCCACCAGTTTCACGTAATCGGGCGACGTGGCCCAGTTGATGAAGCGTTGCGCCTCGTTCGGATGCTTCGAGCTCGATGGAATCGCCAGCGACCAGATCCACAGCCAGTTGGCGCCCCGCTCCGTCACGCCGACGGGCGACTGGGCGAACGCCACCTTGTCGGCCACCTTGCTTTGCTTCGGATCGGTGATGAAGGAGGCGGCGATCGTCGCGTCGATCCAGATGCCGCACTTGCCCTGGTTGAACAGCGCGAGGTTTTCATTGAAGCTGTTGGCGGCCGCGCCCGGCGGGCCGTATTTCTTCATCAGGTCGACATACATGGTGACCGCGTCCTTCCACGGCTTGCTGGTAAATTGCGGCTTCCATTGCATGTCGAACAGCTGGCCGCCGTAGGAATTGGCCATGGTGGTGATCAGCGCCATGTTGTCGCCCCAGCCCGGCTTGCCGCGCAGGCAGATGCCGTACACGCCGTTGGCCGGATCGTGCAGCTTGGCCGCCACGTCGCGCAGCTGGTTCCAGCTGGGGCGGTCTTCGATCGTCACGCCCGCCTTTTTGACCAGGTCGCTGCGGTACATGATCATCGAGCTTTCGCCATAGAACGGCGACGCGTACAGCTTGCCGTCGCCGGACAGTCCCTCGCGGATGGCGGGCAGCAGATCGTCGATATCGTATTTGGCGTCCGGCTTGATCGGGATCAGCCAGTTTTTCTTGCCCCAGATGGGCGTCTCATACAGGCCGATGGTCATCACGTCGAACTGGCCGCCCTTGGTGGCGATATCGGTGGTCATGCGCTGGCGCAAGACACCCTCTTCCAGGGTCACCCACTTGAGCTTGATGTCGGGATTGGCTTGCTCGAAGAACTTGCTGAGCTTTTGCATTTCGATCATGTGGCCGTTGTTGACGGTGGCGATGACGAGGTCGGTTGCGGCAAAAGCGGACGAGCTGAGGCAGAGCGCGCCGGCGCACAGCGCGGCAATGGCGGAACGTTTCATTATGTGTCTCCAGTGTTTTTTGTCGTTGGCAATGCTCAGGTACTTAGCACCACGACCACAATGTAGCACCGGACTTTGATACTTTCTGATACTCCAAAACCGCAATTCGATACTCTTTTGCACCCCCTCCATGCACCAGAGTATCGATATTGAGTAAAAACAACACTTTGAAAGAAAGTATCGGTACTTGTTCGATTTGTATCAGGGTGGTTAAAAAAGCGCTGCTAGACTTGGTTTTCGGCATTAGACCGTGTGCGGTGACCGGCCTTCCGGGGCGCCACCGCTACCACCAACATTCTTCTGGAGACCGCATGAATCGCACTGCATTGAAAACTTTACCTGCCCTGCTCCTGGCCATTGCCAGCGCTTCCGCCATGGCCGACCCCATGTACCCAAGCGACGCCGAAGGCTTCCATGGCTACTTGCGCGCCGGCGCTGGCAGCAACACCTCGGGCGGCGGCGGTTCGCAAGGCTGCTTCGGTCTGGGCGGCAATACCATGAAATATCGTCTGGGCAATGAGTGCGACGCCTACACGGAATTCGGCTACACCAAGTCCGTCGCCCAGTCCGGCGGCGTGAACTACCTGGCCACCATCTGGGTCAACGCTTACGCGCCCAACTCGGATTTCGGCGACAACAAACTGGGCATCGTCAAGGCCTATGTCGAAGCACAGGGACTCGATTTCCTGAACGGCGGCACGGCCTGGATCGGCAAGCGCTTCTACTACCGTCCTGACATCCACATGCTGGACTTGCAGTACATCAACATGAACGGCACGGGCGCCGGCCTGGACCGCATTCCTGCGGGCCCCGGTAAATTCTCGTACGCTTTCTTCAAGGACAACGACATCAACACCGTGTCGAAGACCGGCGTCGTCAGCACCAAATCGGCCGTGCGCCAGAACTTCATCTACGGCGAGATTCCCGTCAATGAAAACGGCACCCTGGACCTGGCCGCGACCTACATCATCGGCGAAGGCAAGGACAACGACGCTTACGGCCAGAAGCACAATGGCTGGCAATTGTCGGCCTTCCACCGCCAGGCGAAAGTGTTCGGCGGCGGCAATACCTTCGGCGTGCAGTACGGCGTCGGTCCCGGCACCGGCAAGGGCGCGCAGTTCGGCGCGTCGGGCGACACCAATTTCGGTTCGGACGTGAAACGCACGCGCATCTTCAATGACATGGCGATCCAGCCGATGGCCAACTTCGGCATGGAATTCGTGGCCCTGTGGCAAAAAGACGAATCGAACGCCAACGGTTCCTCGACCTGGACCTCGGTCGGCGTGCGTCCCGTGTACGCGTTCACCAACAACTTCAAGCTGGTGGGCGAACTGGGCACGGACCGCGTGACGCAAGCGGGCGGCCTGCCGGCCAAGCGCCTGACCAAGCTGACCATCGCCCCGACAATCTCGGCCGGCCCTGGCCTGTGGTCGCGCCCTGAACTGCGCGCTTTCGTGACCTACGGCAAATGGAACGATGCGGCCACCGCCTCGGTCAATGCGTCGAACAACGGCGGCCCGATCTACAACAACAATACCAGCGGCACGTCATACGGTTTCCAGGTAGAGACGTGGTTTTAAGCTGAAACAACCCAGAAGCAAAGGCTGGGGTCAGACCCGACGGGTCTGACCCCGAAAAAAGGGCGGAACCGCGGTTCCGCCCTTCTCTGTTTACCCTGCCGGATTCAACTTACGGCAAGGCCACCGGCAGTTCCGGATACTCCTGCGTCAAGGCATACTTGGTGCCGCCCACGGTGACCGTGTAGTTGGCCGGTCCCGAGATCGGCAAACGGTAGTTCAGGGTCAGCGCCACGGAGCCGCCCGGCGCCAGCGATTGCCAGGCGGGAATCGCAAAGCGGGCCCGGTTGTAGTTCTTCGTGAAGCCGCCGATATTGTTCGGCCCCGTGTAGCCGGCATTGATCACCGTCAAGCCGAAGCCGGACTGGTCGCTCATGTCCGATGGCGCCGACACGGGATAGTCGAACTCCACTACGGTGCCGCCCGGCAGGGTCGACGCCGTGTTGTTCTTCACCGTCATCACCGGGTTGATGGGGAAGTTGTTGTCGCCCAGCTTCCAGCCGCCCAGGGTGATGCTGACGTTGGCCGCCGTGCCCGGCATGGCGATTTCGGCGCGCTTGTTGCCGTACGCGCCAGCCGTGCGGAAGGCCTGGTACAGCACGTCCGTCAGGGTGGTGCCCATGAAGTACTCGCCCTTGCCGCCATTGCGCGTGGCATCCCAGGCATAGTCGCCCGCCATTTCCCAGATCATCACGCCGCCGATATTGTTATTGACGATGTACTGGGCCTTGGCCGCGATCGACTGCGTGGTTTCCGTGGAAATAAATACTTTCTTGGTCGCATTCCACAGCCACGGCGCCACCATGGTGCTGCTGTAGTACGGCACATACGTGCCCACCAGCGCCTTGTCCGTGACTTTATACGCGTCCAGGTAGCTTGGAACGATGCCGTTCTGCAAGTTCAGCGCGTGCCAGATGGGGTTGCCGCCGCCCGGCGTGGGCTTGCCTTGTGTATCGAGGTCGTACCACACGTTGTCGATGCCGGTGGCGCCCGTGCCGCACGTCTTGGTGCCGGCGCAGGTGACGGTGGAGCTGATCAGCGGCGTCGTGCCCCACAAGCCATTGGTGCCGCCCGTCACATCCTTCCAGCCCCGCGTGTAGAACGGCACGCCGATATTGATGCGGCCCGCCTGCATGGCGCCCCGGTAGTAGCGATAGGCCCAGTCCGTGTTCAGGTAGCCGATGTTCTGGAACTGGTAGGCGTTACCGGCACGCAATTCGCCATCGTTGCCGTCGTCAAACAGCGCCGCGTTCGGTCCCACGTACTGATTCCACGCGCCGTGCAAGTCATAGCTCATCAGGCTGGCGTAATCGAGATATTTCAATCCCGACATATTTTCCTCGCCACGCAAGACCCAGCCCGAGGCGGAACCGGCGATGGTCAGCAGATAGTATTTATTGTCCTGCACGGCCGCTTCGTCGAGCTTCTGGCGCAGCACTTTCAGCAGCACGTTGTAGCTCGTCATCAGCCCGGCCAGCCGCGGTTTCGAGACGGCGAAGTCGTTCGGATTGCCCGCTTCATTGTTGGTGGTCGGGTGTTCGTAATCGACATCGACGCCATCGAAGAAGTTGTACTGGCGCACGAACGCCACCATCGAGTCGGCCAGGGTGTTGATGCCGGCCGTGTTGATGCTGCCGTCCGCGTTCGTCGTGGCCGTGTAGAAGCCGCCGCTGCCGGCCCAGCCGCCCACCGAGATCATCAGTTTCACGCCCGGATACTTCTTCTTGTATTGCGCAAGCAAGTTGAAGTGGCCCTTGTACGGCAAGGACGGGTCCATGGCCGCGGCCGGCACGTTGGGCCAGGTGAGGCCCGTATCGGGATTGGCCGCGCCGCTGCCGATGGAGATCTTCGACGTGGCCGGATCGACGGAAGCGAACGCATAGTTCAGGTGGGTGATCTTATCCCAGGGCAGGTTATTCACCAGGTAAGTCGGGCTGCCATCGACGCCCGTGCGCCAGCTGGCGAAATAGCCGACGATGCGCCGGTTCAAGCCATTGCCCAGCACTTCGCGCCCATTCGCGTCATATACCTTGCAATACGGCACATTCGGCACGGCCGAAATCAGGCCGTCGGGACGGCAAGCCGTGGGGGTCGGCGTTGGAGTCGGCGTTGGGGTCGGAGTCGGCGTTGGCGTTGGCGTCGGTGTCGGTGTCGGTGTCGGTGTCGGGGTCGGGGTCGGGGTCGGCGTTGGCGTATCCGTCACGGCCCACGGGCCCCACTGGTCGGCCGCGCTGGGAACATTGCCTTGCGTCCACCATTTGGCCTTGTAGGTGACGCCCTGGTACGTCACGCACTGGCCGCCCGTGTAGACGGTGGCGGCATCCCAGACGGCGCACGCTTCCACGGCGGCGAGCAAGGTGTTTGGCGTGGCGGTCGTGCCTTCCTGGCCCCCGCCGCAAGCGACGAGCACGCCGCTGAGCAGGGCCATCAATAATGCATTCGATTTCATGTTGTATTGGTCTCCGTTATGGTTTTACATCGAGAGCTGTTGCAGGCCCCTCAAGGGGCTCTTGTCAACTGTTATCCCTGGCCGGCTGTCCTGCATAGACTGCTACTGCAACTTCACATTCCAGTTGGCTTCCACGCATTTCACGTAGTTCCCGGCCAGCAAGGCGCTGTACGGGGTTTGATAGCTGACCAGCTGGCATTGGTTCTCGCCACCGGCGCTCCAGTTCTTTTCCCAATAGATGTTGTAGGCAGCGGAACTGGCCGGGGTGAAGCGTTGCATGTTGGCGCAGGACAGCTGTTCGCCGGAATAATCCCAGCCCATGTCGGCGGCAAATTGCTTGTAGTAATCGATACGGTTTTGCGCGGCCTGCTTTTCCGTGCCCTGCCCGCATTCGGCGTTGATGATCATGATGGTGGTGGCGAAATTATTGCCGGCGCCTGCCGTCGTATCGGCCGCGTTCGGCACCCAGGTGCCGTCGAGCACGTGCAGCATCGATGGTTTCGGCGGTTGCGGATAGACAAAGAAGAACGTGGCCGACGCCAGGTTCAGCCAGGTCGAGGCGACAAGGTCCGGATTCTTCAGCAGCACGGACTGGTCGCCGTCATGCATGGCTTGCGAGAACGGGCCGTAGTTGTAGTTGTACGACAGCTGCTTGGCGCCGCGGCCGAAATACTTCTTGAAGCTGCCGTCGGCATTCTTGCCGCACGTCCATACCTTGTTGAAGACGGGATCGGCGCACTCGACGTTGTAGCCGCAGCCGGCGCCCGTCTCGTCGCAGCCCAGTTCGCGCAAATATTTCAAGCCCTGGCGCCATTGCGGCAGCGGGCTGCTGGCGTTATGGTCGCCCGTTTCCTGCCCGAAATGGGCGAACATGGTGGCCAGGCTGTGGCGGCAGATGGCGTCCGCGTTGCGCCCGTCGCTGTAGTCGTCGCACACGGCGGGAAACTTGGCCACCGCTTGCAGGAAGCGCTGGTAGGTATAGCTTGTATCGCGCGCGGCAAAATAATAATCCCACTTCGCCGCCGGCAGCAGGCGTTCGACGCGCTTGACGTTGAGCGGATTGCCGGCCAGGCCAGGCTGGACGGCTTCGACGGCCGCATTGCCCAGCGTGCGGATCGACGCCTTGACCTTGCGGAAGAAATCGTTGTTCGTCAGCGCCGCCTCGTTCGCCTCGGCCTGGGCCCTGGTGGGCACGCCCGGCGTGGGAGTAGGCGTGGGTGTAGGCGTTGGCGTCGGGGTCGGCGTCGGGGTGGGCGTCGGCGTGGTGGTATCGAGACTCCACGGTCCCCACTGGTCGTTGTTCGGCGCCGTGCCCTGCACCCACCATTTGGCCCGGTACACCTTGCCGTCGTAGACGGCGCACTGGCCCGCCGTGTAGACGGCGCTGGCGCTCCAGGCTGCGCAACTGTCGCTGGCGGCCGTGGCGGCCAGCAGGGTCGATGGGGGTTCGGTGGTGGAATTGCCGCCGCAAGCGAGCAGCGCGCTGCCCAGCAGGCCAGCCATCAAGGGCGAGGCCAGCCGGCTAATTTGCCGTGTCTTCACAGTGTCTCCTGAACGTTATACGAAAACTATCGAAGTAGCTTTTTATGTTGTACGTAAAGAAAGCACAGCGAAGCGTCGGCTTTCTGCACCAAGAATGCGACGCCGAAAATTGGTAGTCAAGTGGTTTTATAATACGGTGTTTTTTACAATACCAGTGACTTGAGGCGGCGCGGCCACGGTGCGGCAAGCGAAGAGTGGGAAGAGAGAAAAAAGGCGTTTTCAAGACAACTGCCGGCAATACCGCGCCGGCAGCGCTGCGGCAAGTGGTATTGGCACTGCCGCAGGTGTTTTCAGGCCGATGGCGTTGCCGCACGTTGGTGTTGCGGATAATACAGGTCGTAAAACCAGCCATAGGCGCTTTCGATCTGCGCCTGGATGCGCGGCGGAATCGCATGCTGCCCGGGCGCGCTGATCGTCGCCTGCTGGCGGTGCGTGTATTTCATGCGGTAGTGGCTGTCGCTTTCCTGGATACCCACGGCAAGATCGTGCGGGTCGATCTGGAACGGCGCCAGGCCCAGCCACGCGTACAGGTGCGACATGCATTCCACGGGCCGCGCCATCAAGTCTTCGAAGCGCACGAAATACAGCTTTTGCTGCACTTCGGCAGGCAGGTCCAGCACGGCATGCAGGGAACTCAGCGGAGCGCCGATGGTGCGGTCCTTGGCAAACAGCATGTCGGCCCGGCCCAGGCGGTCGAAGTCGGCCAGATGGTCGACAAAATCGAGCAGGATGGTGCGCTGGTGCTGCGCTTCGATGGAGCCGTAGACCTGGCCCAGTTCACGCACGCAGACGATGATTTTCGCTTCCGGCGCCAGCTGCAGCAGCATTTCCACGCAATGCAGCCAGGCGCGGTTCTTGTCGACCACGCCCTGCTTGCCGCAATCGCGGTACCAGCCGCGCAGAAAGCCCTGCATGGCCGTTTTTAGGTGGCCGTAGCTGGCGTCGAAGGTGCTGTCGAGCTGCGACAGGAAAAAAGCGTCATCGCTGACCATGCGCCGCATGCCCAGCAAAGCGTTGCACAGGGGCGAGCTATTGCCTTCGCAATGCAAGTCGGGATGCTGCGCCAGCAGCTGGCACAGCAAGGTGGAACCGGCGCGTGGCAAGCCGGCCACGCCGATGAAATGGGATGTCATGCGATTGTACTTTCTGTTCAGCGCTGCGCCTCTGACGGAAAACAAGGATGATGCAGCCATTGTAAAAGTGTTGCGACGATGCGAAGGCATGAAAATGCCGCCTCGAAACACGAAGCGGCACTCCGGCGCCGGCATATGGTGACGCGGCGGACCTTACTGGCTGTCCTGGCGCGTACCGACGGAAACCTCAACCGGCAAGCGCAAGCCGCTGTCCACCACGCTCAGGCGCAGGCCTGGCAAGACATTGCTGACGACGTTGCCGGCCAGTTGCACCAGCGGTGCGCTGCCCGAGCCACCCTTCTCTCCCTCGCGCGGCGCATCCTGCGCGGCGGCAGGCTTGCCTGGCGCCGTCTCGCCGCTGACGATCATGTCGGCCTGCACCATATTGCCCTGCGACGGCGCCACGGCAACAGCCGCGATCACGTTCGCAACGGCGCTTTGCAGCGCTTCCGTCGGATTAACTTTCAGCACGCCGTCCACATAATTCAGGGCGTAATTGGTCGACGCCTGGCCCGAGGCGGAGACCAGATAATTGCCTGCCGCGGAAGCCGTCGTTGCCGGCGTGCCGAAGGCAAGCTGACCGCTCACTTCGGCGGCCAGCGTGTCGCCGCCGAGCAAGCCGCTGTAGCTGGCGCTGAAGTCGGGATTGGCGCGTCCCTGGTCTTTTGCCGCATTGTCGACTTTCACCGTCAGCAGTGCCTGCGAGATCGTGGCCGTGGTGCTGGCCGTGGTGTTGACCACGTAATTGCCCGCATCCGCCCCGCTCAGGCGTATGCCCGCCACCGTCACCGTCTTGCCCGCGCCCGCATTCTTGTTGCTGAAACTGGCGCCATCGCTGGCAATATTGAGCTGATCATTGCCGATACGGTTGTCGCGCAAGGAAACGACGGCGTTCGTGGTGGCGTCGTACACCTTGTTGATGCCGGTGGCGCTGACCGTCAGGGCCGCCGGCGTGATATCGGCCGTGGTGCTGGCCAGGCTGCTGGCCAATACGTAATTGCCCGCATCGGCGCCGGCCAGGCCCAGACCGCTGATCTTCACGGTCTTGCCCGTTGCCGCATTCTTGTCGCTGAACGCGCCAAGGACGGGGCCGCCAGCCAGGCTCAGGACGTCGCCGGCCACCATGCCATTGAAGCTGGCGCCCGCCAGATTCAGGCTGGCCGCCGTGCCGCCGTCATACACCTTGTTTGCCGCCACGATGCCGGAAATGGCGCTGATGGACGCCGGCGTGATGCTGGCCGTGCCACTGGCAACCGTGCTGGCAAGGTTGTAATTGTCCGCATCGGCGCCGCCGAGCGTGATGCCGCTGACCGCCACCGTCTTGCCCGTGCCCGCATTCTTGTCGCTGAAGGCGCCGTTGCCGGCCACGGTCAGGCTGTCGCCGTTCACCATGCCATTGAAGGTCGCCGCGCCGTTGAGCGTGGCCATGGCCGAGCCATCATAGGTCTTGTTGTTGACGCCCACGTTCGTCACGCCGCTGATGGTCGCCTTGCTGATGTCGGCGTTCACGTTGGCGGGACTGCTGAAGGCATAATTGCTGGCCAGGCCGGTGCCATCCTGCAAGCTGGCGCCGCTGATGGTCACCACCTTGCCGGTACCGGCATTCTTGTCGCTAAAGCTGCCGACACCGCCGCTGAAGCCCAGCGTCTCATCCGCGACCATGCCGGTCAGGGTGCCGCCCGACAAGACTGCCGCTGTCGTGCCATCGTAGACTTTATTGCCTGCAGTCACACCGGAGAGCGTGACGGCCTTGGGCGTGATACTGGCCGTGGCGCTGGCCGTATTGTTGAGGAAGTCATAATTGACCAGATCGCTGCCGGACAAGGTGATATTCGTGATATTGACGGCCTTGTTGCTGCCCACGTTTTTATCCGTGAATGCACCGCTCGCGCTGAACAATTGCACATCGTCGCCGGCAATCTTGCCGTTGATCACCGCCTGGCCGGGACTGAGGCTGACGTTGAGGTTGCCGTTATAGATCTTGTCCAGGGCGCTCAAACCGCTAATGCTGGAAATCGTTGCCTTCGCGATATCGCCCGTCATGCCGTTTGGCGTACTCAGCGTGTAGTTGCCGGCCAGGCCGCTGCCGTCGCTCAAGCTCACGCCGCCCACCGTAATGGCCTTGCCCGTGCCCGCGTTCTTGTCGCTGTAGCTTGCCCCCTGGACAGTGAAGGCCAAGGTTTCCGAATTGACCAGGCCATTCAGGGTGCCGCCGGTCAGGTTCGCACTGGCTGTGCCGTCGTAGACTTTATTGTTGCCAGTCAAGCCCGTCAGCGTCAGCGCCTTGGCGCTGATATTGGCACTGCTGCTGGCCGTGTCGCTGGCCAGGTTGTAATTGCCTGCGTCCGTGCCGCCCAGCACGATGCCGCTGACATTGACCGTCTTGCCATTGCCCGCGTTCTTGTCGCTGAAGGAGGCGGTCGCGTTCGATACCGTCAGGTTGTCGCCGCCGGCCATGCCGCTGAAAGCGGCGCCAGCCGTATTCAGGCTGACGGCCGTGCTGCCGTCATACACTTTATTTCCGGCAACGATACCGGTCACGCCGCTGAGGGTGGCCTTGCTGATATCGGCGCTGCTGCTGGCCGTGGTGCCGGTCAAATTGTAGTTGCCGGCATCCGTGCCGCCCAGCGCGATGCCGCTGATGCTGACCGTCTTGCCTGTGCCTGCATTCTTGTCGGCAAAACTGCCGCTGGCGCCCGCCACGCTCAGACTGTCGCCACCGATCATGCCCGCAAACGTGGCGCCCGCCGCATCCAGGCTGGCTGCCGTGCTGCCGTCATACACTTTATTTCCAGCAACAATGCCGCTCACGCCGCTGATGGTGGCCTTGCTGATGTTGGCCGTGCTGGTGGCCGTGGCGTTGGTAAAATCATAATTTCCAGCGTCCGTGCCGCCCAGGACCATGCCGCTGATATTGACCGTCTTGCCATTTCCGGCGTTCTTGTCGGCAAAACTGCCGCTGGCGCCCGAGACCGTCAGGTTATCGCCGCCCACCATCCCCGTGAACGACGCCCCAGCCATGTTCAGGCTGGCGGCCACGCCGCCGTCGTACACCTTATTTCCGGCAACGATACCGGTCACGCCGCTGATGGTGGCCTTGCTGATATCGGCTGTGCCGCTGGCCGTGGTGCCGGTCAAATTGTAGTTGCCGGCATCCGTGCCGCCCAGCACGATGCCGCTGATGCTGACCATCTTGCCTGTGCCCGCGTTCTTGTCGGCAAAACTGCCGCTGGCGCCCGCCACGCTCAGGCTGTCGCCACCGATCATGCCCGCGAACGTGGCGCCCGCCGCATCCAAGCTGGCGGCCGTGCTGCCGTCATACACTTTATTTCCAGCAACAATGCCGCTCACGCCGCTGATGGTGGCCTTGCTGATGTTGGCTGTGCTGCTGGCCAAAGTATTGGTGAAATTATAATTACCAGCATCCGTGCCGCCCAGAACCATGCCGCTGATATTGACCGTCTTGCCTGTGCCCGCGTTCTTGTCGGCAAAACTGCCGCTGGCGCCCGAGACCGTCAGGTTGTCGCCGCCCACCATCCCCGTGAACGACGCCCCAGCCATGTTCAGGCTGGCGGCCACGCCGCCGTCGTACACCTTATTTCCGGCAACGATACCGGTCACGCCGCTGATGGTGGCCTTGCTGATATCGGCTGTGCCGCTGGCCGTAGTGCCGGTCAGGTTGTAGTTGCCGGCATCCGTGCCGCCCAGCACGATGCCGCTGATGCTGACCGTCTTGCCTGTGCCCGCGTTCTTGTCGGCAAAACTGCCGCTGGCGCCCGCCACGCTCAGGCTGTCGCCACCGATCATGCCCGCAAACGTGGCGCCCGCCGTGTTCAGGCTGGCCGTGGCGGTGCCGTCATACACTTTATTTCCAGCAACAATACCGCTCACGCCGCTGATGGTGGCCTTGCTGATATTGCCCGTCAAGCCGTTCACGGGCACCAGCGCATAGTTGCCGCCGGCGCTGCCGCCCAGGGCCGCGTTGACCGTCACGGCGATGCCGTTGCCGGCATTCTTGCTGACAAACGTGCCATTCACGGTCGAACTGACATTGGCCAGGTCGCCCGCCAGCACGCCATTCAGGGTGCCGCTGATGGCGGCCACGGTGGTGCCGTCGTACACTTTGTCGCCCACCGCCGCACCGCTCAGGGTGACGGACTTGGGCGTGATCAACAAGCCGCCATCGATATAGCTGATGGCGTAGCCGGACTGGCCACCCGAAGCGTACAGGCCGCTGGCCGACACGCCATAGGTGCCCGCATTGACGGCGCCGGCGGCATTGCCCGCATACACGACCGTACCGAGCAGGTTGGCGCCATCCACCGTGTTCGAGTAGGTGACGCTATTGCTGCCGCCTGCGTAGGCCACGCCGTCATACACCTTGCTGTCGTAGGAAACGCGCACGGCGATCTGCTTCATGAACGAGCGCAGGAAAGGCGCGCTCTGGCCGTCGTAGACCACCCACATCTGCGCCAGTTCCCAGCCGGCGCCCGTGTAATTCGACAGGTTTTTCAGCTGCGCCGTCGTCATGGCGGTACCGCCCATGCTATTCGCCTGGCCGCTGGCCGTCGTGTCCCAAAAGCTGCCCGTGGCGCTGCCCGTACTGGCGCCCACCAGGCCGCCCACACTGCTGGAACCGCTCACGCCGCCGTTCGCATAACTGTTGGCGATGCTGCCGCCATTGCTGCCGACGAGGCCGCCGACGATGCTGGTGCCGCTCACGACCCCGCTGGCATAGCTGTCCGCCACCGTGCCCGTATTGCTGCCCACCAGGCCGCCTCCGGTGGACGTGCTCGTCACGCCGCTGGTGGCAAAGCTGCCGCTGATCGTGCCGGCATTGCTGCCGGCCAGGGCGCCCACATTCGTGCCGCCCGCTACGCTGCCGCCGGACAAGCCCACATTCGCCACCACCCCGCCGCTGCCGATGGCACCGAACAGGCCCACGTTGTTCACGCCCGCCTTGGCAATGGTCAGGCTGGAAATGATATGGCCGGTGCCGTCGAGGCTGCCCGTGAAGGCCGAACCTGCCGTGCCGACGGGGATGAAGCCAGTGGTTCCCCAGATATCCTGGCCATTGGCCGCCGTCGTCGCGGCGCTGAAGCTGCTGCCCAGCGTGTAGCTGGCTGTCTTGTTCATCGCCATCAATTGCAGCTGGTGCGCCGAATTGATGGTATTTGACCACTCCGACGCCAGCATGGGGCGCGTGCCGGCAGCGCCATTGAGGGTGCCGTCGGCGCTGACCGCCACCCAATTATTGCCGGTGGCGCCGCCCGTGGCCGTGAAATTGAACCCCACATAATTACTCGATACCAGCATCTGCGCCGTGCTCAGCCCTTGCGCATTCGAGGTGGCGCCATTGAAGCTTCGGCCGATGCCATTCAGGCCGGAATTGATCGTGCTGTCAAAATAGGCGCGGTTGACGCTACCGCCGTTGTGCTCGCCGACGATGGCGCCCACGCTGGCGCCGCCGCCCGTCACCTTGCCGGTGGTATAGACATTCGTGATGGTGCCGCCCACGTTGTAACCGACCACGCCGCCGGCCAGCCCGGTGGTCTGCACGTCGCCCGTCGCATAGCTGTTGCTCAAGGTTCCACGCAACAGGCCCACCAGGCCGCCGACATAGCCGCCGGTGGAGGTGACCTTGCCCGTCGCGTAGCTATTGCTGATGGTCGCGCTGCCGCTGTTATTGGTCCCCACCAGGCCGCCGGCACTGCCCGAGGCGTTCATCGCGCCGGTCGCGTAACTATTGCTGATACTGCCATTATTAAAGCTGACCAGGCCGCCGCCATAGTTGGCTCCTGCGTTCACGGTGCCCGTCGCATAGCTATCGCTGATCGCACCGGAGTTGGTGACCACCAGCCCGGCCGCCACGTAGCGCGTGGAGCTGGTGGTGGCGGAGCTGGAACTGTTCTTGATCAAGCCGCCTACGGCGTTGAGGCCCACAAAGCCGCCTGCCGCGCCGTAGCCGCCCGGCCCGGGATCGCCCGCGGAGACGACCGTGCCGGAGACGCGGCTATTGCTGATCGTTCCGGCATTGATGCCCACCAGGCCGCCCAGATTGACATAACCGGAGGCGCTCACGGCACCACTGCTATACACATTATCGATCTTGCCGCTGTTGACGGCAGCCAGTGCGCCTATGCCCGCATAGGTGCTGCTATAGTTGGCGGCCGATCCGGCAACGCTGACGCCGCTAAAACCCATATTGCGCACGGCAGCGGCAGCGCCGATATTGCCGAACATCCCGACAGGCACGTCAGGGCGGTTGATCGTCAACCCCACGATTTCATGGCCCAGGCCATCGAGCGTGCCCGTGAAAGGCGCCGCATCGCTGCCGATGGGCGCAAATCCCTTGCCGCCATCCCAGCCGGAGGTGCCGCGCGCATCGATATTGCTGCCCAGCACGTACTTGCCGGACAAATTGCCCTGCATGCCCTGCACGTCGCTGCCAGTGGTGCTGTTGAAGGCGCCCAGGCTGTTGATCACCTGATACACGGTCACGCTGCCATTGCTGCCCAGCTTGGTGCTGAAGTTATTGCCCGATGGCAAATCCACTTCGGCCTTGACGTTGTACGTCGACAGATTGCCGGCGGCGACCCCGCTCTGGCCGTATTCGAGCGCCAGGCTGGCCGTGCCTGCGCCGCGCATGGCCTTGTTGATGTTGATGTTGTTCTGTGCCGTCAGGGTCAGCTTGTTGGCGGTCCAGTTGATGTTGTCGTTGACGTTGATGTTGCCCTGCGTGCCGCTGCCGCCCGACACGCTCTGGATTTGCACATTGCCCGATTTCAAGGAGTTGCTCAGGAAAGCGCCCGTCATGTCGCCGCCGGAAACGGCGATATTGAAGTCGGTCGGGTCAATCAGCCAGGTGCCGGCCAGGCCCTTGCTCGATGCCGTCGTCACCTTCAGCGCATCGTCGATCTTCACGTGCGCGGCCGACGTATCGATGAAGCCGCCATTGCCGCTGTCGGACGCGCTGGCGTCCAGGGTGCCGGCCGCGTTCACCGTGCCGCTTTGCATGTCACCGAGCAATTTGATCGTGCCGCCGCGCGTGGCTATCGTGTGCGCCTCGATCACGCCCGTGTTGTTGACGGCGGTTTTCAGCAAGTCGCCCGCCGCCTGCGCCGTGAGCACCACGCTGCCGCCGTCGGCCTGGATCAGGCCGCCATTCTTGACCAAAGCGCCCACGGCGCCTGCGTTGACGGCCACATTGAGCAAGCCGTCACCGGCCACGTCCAGGGTGATCGCCTTGCCCGCCGCCAGGGCTACCGAACCCAGACGTGCCTGGATCGTGCCTTCATTCGAGACGTGCGCGCCCAGCAGGGCCACATAGCCGCCCGGCGCGCTGATGCTGCCCTGGTTCAGGACTTTCCCCGTGCCATTGCCGGAAAACTGGTACTTGCCCGCCATGAAGTCGGCGTTGCTGATGTCCAGGGTGGACGCCACCAGCCCGGCCGTGTTCACGGACGCGCCCTGGCCGAACAGGATGCCGTTCGGATTGACGATGAACACCTTGCCGTTGGCCGACAAGTTGCCCAGGATGGTAGTACCGTCGCCGCCCAGCACGCGGTTCAGGGCCACCGCGTTGCTGTTGGGCTGCTGGAACTGCACCGACTCGCCCTTGCCGATATTGAAACTGGCCCAGTTGATCACGGCGTTCTGGCTGCCCTGCCTGATCACCGTGGCGCCCGGCGCGCCATTGATCGTTGCCTGGCCCGCCACCACCGTGCCGCCCGCCGGCCCCGCCAGCGCCAAGGAGCCGTAACCGAGCATCAGCGCCGCCGCCATGCCGGTCAAGGCAAAATGCGCCCCGCCCCCGCTGCATCCGGGCAGCGAGCGCTTGCCGGCGGATTTGACGTTTTCGGAAACGGCGGCGTAGGCGCCGGTGGCCTGGTTCCAGATGGAGCGGTAGATGCGGTTCATGGCAGTGTCCTGATTCTATTAACTTGTCTTAATTAGAAGTATTTAATGGCTTGCAGCCAGAAACGGCCTGCCGCATCCGGTGCGGAAGTCGCCTTGGCATTGCCCAGCTTGTGCGCGTAATACGCCTTCAGGACGAGCGCATTGGCGCCCGTCCACGTCACGCCCACGCCGGCGCCGCTCAGGGTGCGGCGGTTCTCGCCCGCGCCCCAGGCGTCGCGGTTCAGCTTGACGGTGCCCGTGTCGGCAAAGGCCAGCACCTGCAGCTGGCCGGGAAACGCCGTGAACGCCGTGATGTTTTGGCGCAATTCCACATTCAGCACATAGCCCTGGTCGCCATACGCCTCGCCGCCCGGATAGGCGCGCACGCCGCCCACGCCGCCGATGCCCATCTTTTCGGAAACATCGAGGTTTTTCGAGGCTGCCTGGCCGCTGATCACGCCGAACAAGCTGGTCTCGCCGCCCAGGCTTTGCACGCGCGCCGCATTGAAGGCAAGCTTGTTGAAGTGGCCGTTGCTTTTCACCGTCAGCTGATCGATCAGCAAGGCCACCGGCGTCTCGATATCGATCTTGCCCGTGGTGTAGGTCACCGAATACGTGCTCACGCCACCGCCGCCCCAGCCGTCCTTGCCATCGCCATTCAGGTTCAGCATCCACACCTTGGCTGTCTTGTCGTTGACGCTGCCCGTCGATTCCGTCCTGTCCTGGAATGTCTTGTCGTCGTAGCTCACTTGCGCATACAGATTGTTGCTGCGCGAGCGGATCAGCGGATAACTGGCATACGCGCTGGCGATCTTCGCCGTTCCCTTGGCGTCGAGCACGGCAAATTCCTTGCCCAGCTTGTAATCCATATACGTGTAGGCGCCGCCCAGGCGCAACAGGCCAGCCTGTCCCTGATAGGCCAGGCGGCCGTAGTTCAAGCCATCGGCCGAAGTGAAGGCGCGCACGGTGGCCACGTCGCCTATGCCGGCCAGCTCGTTGATGTTCAGGGTGGCGCCGATGCGGTTGCGGCCTGTGTAGCGGTTGCCCTGGTTATCCAGGTCGATGCTGCCGTTGAAACGCGAACCGGGCTGCACGTCGACGATCAGGTCGGACGCGCCCAAGGACGCCCCCGGCGCCAGGGTCGAGCTCACCTGCACGCCCGGCAAGTCCGACAGCAGCAGCAAGCGCCGCTCCAGCGGCGGCGTGGCGATCACTTGCCCGTCGAGCCCGGCCAGTATCGTGCCGGCCAGGCCGTCGGACAGCGTGCTCTGATTGCGCAGCTGCACCTGACCATAACGGCCCGGCAGCACGTCGATGGCGACGACGCCACCCTCGATATCCTGCGCCGGCAGATAGGCCTGCGCAAGAAAATAGCCATGGTTCTGGTAATAACTGGCAATTTTTGATGCCATGGTGCGCAATTCGCCCAGGGTCAGCTCGCTCCCGGGCACGAAACCCGTGGCGGCGACCAGTTCGCTTTCGGCAAAGACGGGCGGTGCCGTGATCCGCAGGCGCTGTACGGTGATGCGCGTGGTATCGCCCACCGTCGTGGCCGGCACATTGCCCTGCTGTACGCGGATGGCTGGCGGCGCTTTCGGCAGCTGGGGCGCGGCGGGAATCTGCTGCAGCTGGCTGCCTGCGCCCGGAGGATCGACGGCCCAGGCGGTCTGGATCAGCGCCAGCAAGGTCAATGGAAGTAATGTGGTGTTCAAGGTCATCCTTTCAGGCGGCGCGCCCGCGCCAGGCAAGCCGCTGGCGGCTGTGCTGACGGGGAATACAAGAGCTGCAAAGGACGTATTTTTTTAGCATCATTGTCAAATACAATGACAACAAAAAAATAAATTCCCCTCAGCAACATTGACCCATTTTAGCCCGTCATCAGGCGAGAAAATACCTATCTGATGAGCTCTTTCACCACATTGGTGCGGTCTCGACAGGGATGCCCTTAAAATTCGCAAAACACCGTGAAAATGCGCCTTTCCGGCAAGAAATTCGTTGTCATAACACAACAAAATTGCATCGCTGTCACTATCGACATGCTATTCCATGAGCGCACCATGGATGAGAAATGAACAAGAGATTGGCATTATCACAATATAAAACAATGTTATTTTTTACATATGTGCATGTTCATCTGATGACACACTTTTTTGCTGCAAATTAACATGTCACATTCTTGCAAAAAATAGATAATCAATGAATAAATATTAGGAATGGAAACTTATTTATGGCGGCCACGCGGGGAGCGGGCGGCGCATATGATCGCGGCGAGGAAAACCGGCGTGGCAGGCATCGGCCACGCCGGATGCCGGCGGAAAGGAAGAGAAGATCAGCGACGCGGCCGCGCTGGCCGGGTCTTATCTGGACAGCACATATTTGGCCAGCGTGGCCGCATCGGCTACGCTGAGCTGGCTGAATGGCGGCATGGGCACGGGGCCCCATTTGCCGGCCCCGCCATTGCGGATGTTGGCCGCCACGGCAGCGACGCTGTCCTTGCCCTTGTATCGGGCGGCCACTTCCGCAAAGCCGGGGCCGACCACCTTCTGGTCGAGGGCGTGGCATGCCATGCAGCCGTTCGCCGCCAGCAAGGTTTTCACATCCTTGCCGCTGGCGGCAAGAACAGCGGCTGCGACGGGTTTCGTTGCGGCGGCAGGCGCAGCGGCGTCCCGCTCCGCGCCATAGGTTTTCACCAGGTAATCGACCATGGCCGGCATGTCCGCGTCGTCAAACTGGGCGCCGAACGGCTTTTTCATCTTCTTGACGGTCGCCTCCCAGTAAGCGCGCGGCGAAGCGGGCGGCTGGCTCGATGCATACTGGGCCGCGTGGCAGGTCATGCAGTTGCGCTGCACCAGCTGGTAGCCGAGCAATTCGCTGGGTTTGTAGGCCGCCGTTTCCGGCGGCAGCTGGATTTCCAGCGCGCCAGCGCTGCCGGCAAGCATCAAGGCCACGGCGGTGGCGAGTGTTCTGATCAGCATCCGGTTCTCCTCACACTGCCTGAATGCGCGTGGTTTCCACCACGTTGCGCATATAACCCATGGGATTCCACAGGGCTTTCATCGGCTGGCTCTGGCCGATGCGGTTGACGGCGCGCACCATCAGCACGTGCTTGCCCTTGCGCGGCGCCTTCATGACCATCGTCCACTCGCGGAACGAGAAACGTCCCAGGTCCTTGCCCAGCGTTGCTTCCTGCCACGTCTGGCCGCCGTCTGCCGACACGGTCACCTCGCTGATGCCCTGCCCGCCATCGAAGGCGATGCCGCGCAAGGCCAGGTCGCGCCCCGCCTTCACTTGCGCGCCATCTTGCACGCTGGTGATGAAGGAGCGCACGTTCAGGCGGCTGATCGGCGTCGTCTTGCCCACCGGTGTCCCCGGCTCGATGAAGCCGGAACCGTTGTCGGGGATGCGGTAGCCCGTGCTCATCCAGAAGCCGTCGAACGGTTTGTCGAGCACCGTGATGTCGCTCAGGTGCTTGACCCAGTAAGTGCCATAGAAGCCCGGCACGATCAGGCGCAGCGGATAGCCGTTGAGGAACGGGATGTCTTCGCCATTCATGGCCCAGGCCAGCAGGACGTCGCCCGCCATGATGTGCTCGACGGACAAGGCTTTCTGGAAGTCGGGGCCGTCGCCCACGGGCGGCGTTTCCAGGCCGTTGAAGGCCACCTGCACGGCACTGGCCGCGATGCCGGCCTTTTCCAGCACGGTTTTCAGGGGGACGCCCGTCCAGCGGGCATTGCCCATGGCGCCATTGCCCAGCTGCCCGCCATTCGCGCGCGGGGCGAAGAAGCCGCGGCTGTTGCCCGAACATTGCGTCACGGCCACCACGTCGACGGGGTCGGCCAGCTGTTTCAGTTCCGCGAGCGACAGTTCCAGTGGCGTCTTGACGAGGCCGCCGATGCGCAAGCGATAGCTGCCGCCATCGATGCTGGTGGGCAGGCCGCTCCAGTGATAGCGCACGAAGAACGCGTCGTTGGGCGTGATCGCGCCTTCGTTGAACACGCTGAACGGCGTTTCCAGCTGGGGCGGTCGGCTGGTCAGCAGGATCAGCGGGCGCTTTTGCGGGAAGGCCACCAGTTCGCGCTCGCCGTTTTCAAACGGCAAGGTAAGGGAAGCGGAGGCAGCCAAGGCTGACCCAGGCCCCGCCACGGCGGCGGCGCCCAGGGCGGCCGTCGTGCGCAGGAAGCGGCGCCGGCCTGCAGGCAACAAGGTCGTATCAGACATGTTTGAGCTCCACTTTGGTATCGGCCGCTTCGCCGCCGTTGCGGTCATCGTTGACCAGCTTCTTGATGTAGTACATGACGCTCATGATGGCCACGCTCAACAGGCCGAACCAGAACGACACGCGCTGCTCCGTATCGGACGACACGCTCATGGCGCCCAGGATCACCAGCATGGCGAAGATGGTGAAATACGTCAGATAGGGGAACAGCCACATGCGCACCTTGATGCGTTCCGGGCATTCGCGTTCCAGGCGGCGGCGCAAACGCAATTGAGATATCGCAATGAGCAAGTACACGAACAGGATCAGGATGCCGTAGGAGTTCACGATGAAGGGGAAGACCAGGTCGGCCGATACATACGAGACGGCAATGGCGAAATAGGCAAACAAGGTGCTGAACAGGATGGCGCGAATCGGTACGCCGTTCTTGCTCAGCTTGACCAGGCCCGTGGGCGCGTCGCCACGGCGCGTCAGCGCGAAGATCATGCGCGACGAGGCGTACAGGCTGGAGTTCAGGGCCGACAGCACGGCCGTCAGGATGATGGCGTTCATGATGTGGGCCGCGTACGGGATGTTCATGACGGTCAGGGCGCTGACGAAGGGCGTGGCGATGGCCGGCGAATCCCAGGGCACGATGCAGACGACGACGAACATGGACCCCACATAAAACATCAGCACGCGCATGACGACGGAATTGGTGGCGCGGGCGATGGCCTTGGCCGGGTCCGACGTTTCGGCGGCCGCGATGGTGACGATCTCGGCGCCCGAATAAAAGGCCGTGGCAGCGACGGCGCCGCTGAGCACGGGGCCCCAGCCGTGCGGCATGAAGCCGCCATGGCTGGTCAAAAAGCCCAGGCTTGGGATGCTGTTAGGCAAGCTGCCCGTGATGAACAGGGCGCCGACGAACAGGAAGACGACGATGGCGACCACCTTGATCGAGGCGAACCAGAACTCGAATTCGCCAAACGCTTTCACCGAGAACAGGTTGAGCACCGTCATCGACACGAGCAACACCAGGCTGATGGCCCACGAGGGCACGTCGGGCAGCCAGAAGTTGACCAGCTTGGCGCCGGCGATGGCTTCCAGCGCCACGACGACGACCCAGAAATACCAGTACATCCAGCCGCTCATGAAGCCGAGAAATTTCGAGACTTTCGGCTTGTCGTCGAAGGCCAGGCGCGCATATTCGTAAAAGGAGCCGACCACGGGCAGGGACGAGGCCAGCTCGCCCAGCATGCGCATGATCAGGACGACCAGGCCGCCCGTGAGCAGGAAGGAAAGGATGGCGGCCGGGCCGGCAGCCTTGGCGATGACGCCGCTGCCGACAAAGAGGCCGGCGCCGATCACGCCGCCGATGGCGATCATGCTCATGTGGCGTTGCTTCAGCGAGTGCTGCAAGCCGGTACTGTTATGCGATTCGCTAATCATGTTTTTGTCTCCTGAAAATCTCTGAAGCCCGGTGCGCCCTCGCCTGCTGCGGCCGGTTCCTGCCGCGCGGCTTTGTTTTATTTGGGCAACACCGTCAAGCAGCATCGATACATCATCAAATCAGTCTGGTTGGCTGCATGCCATAAGTCAATCTGGAAATGCAGCGGCCCGGCGCGGCGCCCAAGGGGCTGGCGCGCTGGAGGATACGTACGGGGTATGGCTCAGTTATTGCTGGTTAAAAAATAGGAGCGGCGGCAACACTTGTGGCATTAGCGCCACTCCCGGGAACGTCTTACACCTTGCCCTTCCATGGCACGAGGGTACGTTCGAGGTAGCGCATCATCAAATCAAACAGGAAAGCGAAGAAGCCGATCACGATGATGCCCATGATCACGACATCACTGGCGAGGAACTCGGAGGCGCTGAGCACCATGTAGCCGAGGCCGCGCGTGGCCGCCACCATTTCGCCCGCCACCAGGGTAGTCCAGCCCACGCCGATGCCGATGCGCATGCCGGTGAGGATTTCCGGAATCGCTGCGCGCAGGATCACGTGCACGATCACCTGGAAACGGGTGGCGCCCATCGAATAGGCCGCGTGGATTTGCTCCAGTGACACGGAGCTGACGCTGGCGCGGGCCGCGATGGCCATCGGCGCGAAGATGGCCAGGAAGATCAGGTAGACCTTCGAAAACTCGCCGATGCCGAACCAGATGATAACCAGTGGCAAGTAAGCAAGCGGCGGCAGCGGACGGTAGAACTCGATCAAGGGATCGAAGATGCCGCGCGCCACGCGGTTCACGCCCATCATCACGCCGACGGGGATGGCAAACAGGCAAGCCAGGCCAAAGGCGCCGAACACGCGCACCAGACTGGCGACGGTATGTTCCCACAGGGTGGCGCCGCCGAAACCGGTGGTGGCCGCCATGATGAATTTTTCATAGACAGCTTGCGGCGACGGCAGGAACAGCGGTTTCACAAGGCCGCTGGCCGTCACGCCAAACCACAGCAAGAGCACGGCGATGACGGTGACGGTGGCGATGCGGCTGGAATTGCCCTGCCCCGGCGCGCCGAACGCTTCGCCGGGCATGGCGCAGCGGGGAGCAAACAGGCGGCCAAAAAAGCCGGCGCGCTTGGCGGTGGTGGGAGGAAATCCCACGACGGATGGGCTATGCATGGGACACCTCCAGCTCTTTATTGACGGCGCGCTCGTCGCCATAAATGATGTTGAGCACGGTTTCGCGCATCTTGATGAAGTCCGGGCTCGATTTCACGGCGCGCGCATCGCGGCATTCGAGGAAGCGCTTGTTGAAATCGAGTTCATACGTGTGCGTGATGCGGCCCGGACGGGGCGACATGACGATCAGCCGGTTCGCCAGGAACAGCGCCTCGTCGACGCTGTGGGTAATGAAGAAGAACATGGTGCTGGACTTGGCCCAGATATCGAGCAGCAATTCCTGGATGGTTTCGCGGGTCAGCGCGTCAAGCGCCGCCATCGGTTCATCCATCAGCAGCATGGCGGGATTGCTGGTCAGGGCGCGGGCGATGCCCACCCTTTGCTGCATGCCGCCCGACAATTGATAAATCATATTGTCGTGAAAGTCCTTCAAGCCGACCAGCGCCAGGTTCTTGGCCGCCTGTTCGCGCCGCACGGCTTTCGGCACGCCTTGCAGCTTCAGGCCGAATTCCACGTTTTCCATCACGTTCAGCCATGGCAGCAAGGCGTGTTTCTGGAACACGACGCCACGGTCGGCGCCCGGCCCTTCCACTTTATTGTCCCCGAGCATGATTTCCCCCTTGGATGGGGCGATAAAACCTGCCATCAGGCTCAGCAAGGTTGTCTTGCCGCAACCGGAAGCACCGAGCGCGACGACGAAGTCCCCGCTATTGATGGTGAGATTGATATTATTTAAGGCATGTACGCGTTCACCGGCCGTCTTGCCCGGATAAATCACGCTGACATCCTTGACGTACAGATTTTCCATCGTGTCCCCACAGTTCTGTTCAACGCACTCTGTTCAGTCAGCGCGCCCGGAGGCGCGCCATCGCACAACGTTTACTTCAGCAGGCCGGCGGCCTGTGCATACCTGGGTGTCACATATTTGGCGTAATCGGGAGCCAGGCTGTCGATCTTGCCTTCAGCTTTCAAAAATTGCGCGGTGGCCAGCAAGGCTTGCGCCACGCCGCCCTTCGCGCCGCCACCGAGCCAGGCCGGCGACGCCTGTTCCTGCAGCGATGGATAGGCGTACAAGGCCACGGAAGCGGCCACGTCCTTGGCAGCCGCGCCCGAATGCTTGACGTTGGCTTTCACTTGCGGGGAATCGATGGTCCACGCCTTCGGATTGGCGCGGTAGTCGGCGTCGGCAGCGGCCATCACCTTGACGAACTTGGCCATGAAATCGGCATTCGCCTCGCCCCAGGCGCGCTCGACGGCCATGCCGTCAAACGTGGCCTTGCCCTTCTTGCTCAGTTCGCCGGAAGTGACGAGCACCTTGCCGTTTTGCTTGAGTTTGCTCAAGGCCGGATCCCACACGAAGGCGGCATCGATGTCGCCCCGTTCCCAGGCGGCGGCGATCTGGTTCGGCTGCATGTTGAGCAATTTCACTTCCGTGGGCTTGATGCCCCACGTTTCCAGCGCGAACATGGTGTGGAAGTGTGTGGTGGAAACAAACGGCACGGCGATCTTCTTGCCGCGCAAGTCCGTGGGTTTGCTGATGCCGGCGCCATTGCGGGCCACCATCGCTTCGGCTTCGTTGATGTCGTCGATGATCCAGAACAGCTGCAGGTCGACGCCGCGGCTGACGGCCGCCGTCAATGGGCTCGAACCGATGACGCCGATCTGCACGTCGCCGGAGGCCATGCCCGTGGCTACCTTGGCGCCCGAGTCGAACTTGCGCCAGTTGATTTTATAGCCGGTGGTCTTTTCCACTTCGCCGCTGGCGATCGCCACCAGGAAGGGGCCGTTGATTTCCTGGTAGGCAATCGTTACTTCCTTGCCCTGCGCGAAGGCCGTGCCGCTCGATGCGACCGCCACGCCCAGCACCAGGGTGCCGAGAACGGCGCGGCGCAGCGTTGAAAAAACCGTTTTGCTCGCGTTTTTGCTCGTGTATGTGTTCATGTCTCACTCCAAGTTATTGTTATGTGTGAACGTTCGGGCAATCTCATCCCTTTAGGGAGGCGCCGCTGTTTGCTCTTTGTCAACCATGCGGCGGCTTAGTACGGCTACTGCTATTTAAAACACTTCATCCTTCAAGTGATACCAGCGGTACAGGAAGCGCTGGCCCAGGCGGCGGAACGGGGCGAACGCTTGCGACTCGACCAGTTCCATCATGTTCGGGTACGGCAATTTCGAATTGAAGATCGGCAAGCCCGTGTCGCTGGCCTTGCCCGCGATGCGTTCGGCCATGCGCCGACCCGCCTGCGCCGAGTACATGACGCCGTTGCCGCCGTAACCGAGTGAATAGAAGATCGATTGCTTGGGGTCGGGTTGCACGATGCGCGGCATCATGTCGTGGCTGACGTCGACCCAGCCCCACCATGAGTAATCGATGGGAATACCGGTCAGCGCGGGGAACTTGCGGTGCAGATCGTTGATCAAAAACTGTTTATATCTGTCGTCCGGCGCGTCGGCGCCCGTGATGGCGCTGCGGCTGCCGATCTGCACGCGGTTGTCCGGCATCAAGCGGTAGTAGTGGCGCAGGATGCGCGTATCCGTGATCACCTGGTGGGTGCGGAAGTTGCACGCCTCGATTTCCGCCGGGGTCAACGGGCGCGTGACGATGGAATTCGACAGGATCGGCAGTAGCCGGTTTTTCACTTGCGCATGCAGGTGGGGCGAGGTGTAGCCGCCCGTGGCCACGGCCACAGAGCGGGCCCGCACCACGCCGCCCGGCGTTTGCAGGTAATGCACGCCGTTGCGCGTTTCCCAGCCCATCACAGGGCTGGACGGATGCACCTTGGCGCCCAGCGCGCGCGCCTTGCGCAGGTA
Source organism: Janthinobacterium sp. GW823-FHT03B06 (assembly GCF_058796955.1). NCBI lineage: Bacteria > Pseudomonadati > Pseudomonadota > Betaproteobacteria > Burkholderiales > Oxalobacteraceae > Janthinobacterium > Janthinobacterium sp. GW823-FHT03B06. The sequence continues at coordinate 339,179 of NZ_JBXAJE010000005.1, read as the reverse complement.
GCCGAAGGCCAGCTTGCCCGCGTGGATGCCGATGCCTTCCGGTTCGTGCAGCGCGCCGGCCGCTTCCTTGTCGTCGACGAATTCGCGCTTGACGGTGTCGGCGTCGAGGATGCGGGCGTCGTACTTGAAGATCTCGCGCATGACCTTGGCCTCTTTTTCCAGCGCGGGCATGGCTTTCGCTTTGTGGGCGATGTACAGGTGGCCGCCCGGCTGCGGGTCGCAATCGATGTCGGCCGTGATCTTCTTGAAGGTTTCCATCGCGTCGCACACTTCCGTGTGCAATTTGAGGGCCGTGTCCATGCCGTAACGGGCGATCCACTGCGAGCGCTTCAGGCGGCCCGTCGTGCATTGCGCCTGGCCGCCGTTGCGCGTGCTGCAGCCCCAGCTGACCCGGTTCGCTTCCAGCACGGTAGCCTTGATGCCGTGTTCCTGGGCCAGGAAGATGGCGCAGGAGAGACCGGTAAAACCCGAGCCGATGATGGCCACGTCGACGTCGATGTCATGCGTGATGGGACCGTCGTCGGCGGGCGGCTCGCCGGCCGTGCCGATCCAGTAGGTGGGCGCGTAGGCATTGCCGTGGCCGGGGCGCTGGGCCACCAGCGGATCGAAGGCGGGATCGTAGGGCGTGCGGGCGGCGGTGCTGCTGCCCAGTACGTCAGATGGAGTGTCGACAGGTTTGTTCATGATCATTCCCGGTGAACGTACTGGCTTAAGCTTTGACGACGGGTGGGCGATCCTTGCGGAAGGCGTTCTTCACGGCGATCTTGCCGTCGCGGAAAGTGAAGATGTCGACCATGCGCGCCTCGATGCGCGTGCCGTCCGCCTTGGTGCCGGCAAAGGTCGATTCCGTCACGCCGCGCTGGCCGCTGACGAAGTGCTCCGGGTTGAGCCAGGCGGCGTCGGGAAAGGTTTGCCAGGCCAGCTCGAAACCGGCGCGCACGGCGTCGCGGCCGACAAAACTCTTGCCCAGCAAGTCAGGGCCGGCCACGGCGTGGAATTCGCAGTCGTCGGCCATGGCGGCCATCAGGGCCTCGATATCGTGGCGGTTCCAGGCATCGCCGAAGGCTTGCAGAAAGTCGATGGTGACGGCGTCGGTGTGCGGTACAGGGTGGTTCATGGTGGTCTCCGTAAATCGTTTTTGATACGCTACGTTCCGTTTTTTGTCTTTTATTGAATTTAAGCCTTAAGCATGGCCTTGTCAAATCAAATAATTCAATTACCGGGACGCTTTGTCTTCTTTATTGAAATTATGATGTTTTCATGACAATCTGTGAGAATTTGGTCACAACGCTTTGTCGGATTACGCCGGGCTTTGCCCGGCTAATCCGACCTACGCCAGCACCACGCGTAAATTGCGTAGGTTGGGTAGGTTGGATTAGCCCAACGGGCGTAATCCAACAACCTCAGCGCATCAAACGTAGTCTTTATATTTATCCAGATGACGAATTGGTTTACTCAGCGCATCGCGGCGGAACGGGTCGCCCAGTTCGCGCGTGCACATGATCTCAATGATGGTGGTCTTGCCTTCATTCATCTGCATGTCGATCGCCTTCTTCAGGGCCGGCCCCACGTCTTCCAGCTTGTCGACCGTGATGCCTTCGGCGCCCATGGCCCGCGCAATTTCCGCGAAACTCTGGTTGTCGAGCTCGCCGGCAACGAAGCGGCGGTTGTAGAAATCGACCTGGTTCTTCTTTTCCGCGCCCCACTGGCGGTTGTGGAACACCACGGCCGTCACGGGAATGTTGTGGCGCACGCAGGTCATCGTTTCCATCAGGCTCATGCCCCAGGCGCCGTCGCCCGCATACGACACGGCGGGACGGTGCGGCGCCGCCACTTTCGCGCCGATGATGGTCGGGAACGCATAGCCGCAGTTGCCAAAGCTCATCGCCGCAAAGAAGCTGCGCGGCTTTTCGAAGCGCAGGTAACTATTCGCCACCGAGTTGATGTTGCCGATGTCGGTCGACACCATCACGTCTTCCGGCATGGCCTTTTCCAGCTCGCGCAGCACCTGGCGCGGGTGCAGGTAGTTGCCCGGCTCCTTCTTCTGCTCTTCGATCATGTCCAGGCTGTACGCATCCTTTTCGTGCGTCCAGTTCGTCAATTCCTCTTCCCACGCGGCCTTCTCGGCTTGCACGGTGGCATAGCGCGCGTCGCGCGTGGCGTCGCAGTCGAGCGTCTTGCCGTCCAGGCGAGCAATAATCGCTTTCGCGGCCGCCTTGGCGTCGCCGCAGATGCCGACCGAAATCTTTTTGACCAGACCCAGCATCTTGTTGTCCGCATCGATCTGGATGATCTTGGCATTCTTCGGCCAGTAATCCATGCCGTGCTGCGGCAAGGTGCCGAACGGTCCCAGGCGCGAGCCTAATGCGACGACGACGTCGGCCTGGGCGATCAGTTTCATGGCCGCCTTCGAACCCTGGTAGCCGAGCGGGCCGCACCACAGCGGATGGCTGGCGGGGAACGAGTCGTTATGCAGGTAGCTGTTCACGACGGGGGCGCCGAGGCGCTCGGCCAGGGCCTTGCACTCCTCGATCGCTTCGCCCATGACGACGCCGCCGCCGGAAATAATCACGGGGAACTTGGCCTTGGCCAAGAGCTCCGCCGCATCGTTGAGGCTTTGCTCGCCGCCGGCGCCGCGGTCCAGGCGGTTCGGTTTCGGGATCTCGGCCTTGATTTCGCCATAAAAATAGTCGCGCGGGATGTTCAGTTGCGTCGGACCCATTTCCGACATGGCGCGGTCGAAGCAGCGGCCCGTGAATTCCGCCATGCGGGCGGGATTGGTCACATGACCCTGATATTTCGTAAATTCCTCGAACATCGGCAACTGGTTCGCTTCCTGGAAGCCGCCCAGGCCCATGCTCATCGTGCCCGTTTCCGGCGTGATGATGACGACGGGCGTGTGCGCCCAGTAGGCGGCGGCAATGGCGGTGACGCAATTGCTGATGCCGGGGCCGTTCTGGCCGATGACGACGCCATGGCGGCCCGAGACGCGGGCATAGCCGTCGGCCATGTGGCCGGCGCCCTGCTCGTGCACGACGGGGATCAAACGGATGCCGGCGGGGGCGAAGATGTCCATCGGGTCCATGAAGGCCGAGCCCATGATGCCGAACATGTCGGTCACGCCATTGGCGGCCAGGGTTTCCACGAACGCTTCGGAAGGCGTCATCTTTTGCGGGCCGGTGGGGATGGCCGCTGCGGCGGCGGCTTTTTGCTCGGTCATGTCATTCATGGGTGTCTCCTGGTCTGTGGTAATGAACTGCAGCGTATTTATCAACTTATTTATCAAAAAACGGTATATTTTGTTCCGAAATTTGATATACAATTCAATTTAAGCGTTCGGCAATCAAAAGTCAAACAGAATTTCGAGGAAACGGTACAATTTGAGTTCGAAAATGAAATAAGCTGATGTAACACTCAGATACCCAACCGAGGCCACCATGGACATGATTTCATCCCCAAAACTTGAGCCGGAAAAACTGGAAGGCGACACGCCCACGATGCGTTTGTTTGCCTTGCTGGAAGTGATTGCCGAAAAAGACCAGTTGCTGTCGCTGCAAGCGCTGGTGGAAGAAACGGGGCTGCCGAAGCCCACCCTGCACCGCATGCTGCAACAGCTGGAAAGCGTGGGCGTGCTGCAGCGCGAAAGCGACGGCCGCCACTACAGCACGGGCGTGCGCCTGCGCCGCCTGGCGTCTAACCTCTTGATTAACAACACCTTCCATGGCGCCCGCCGCATGGTCTTGCGCCAGCTGGTCGAGGAAGTGGGCGAAAGCTGCAACCTGACGGCCTTCAGCGGCAGCGAAGTGGTGTACCTGGACCGGGTGGAAACGGCGGCGCCGCTGCGCTTCTACCTGCATCCCGGTTCGCGGGTGCCGGCACACTGCTCGTCGAGCGGCAAGCTGTTCCTGGCGCAAATGACGCCTGTGCAACGGCGCCGCCTGCTGGGCCACATGGAATTGACGCGCTTTACGGACAAGACGGAAACGGACCCCGTCAAGCTCGAGCGCGAACTGGAACTGGTGCGCCGCAACGGCTATGCGCTGGACGACGAGGAATTCCTGCCCGGCCTGCTGTGCGTGGCCGTGCTGGTGCCGAACCCGAACGGCCGCTCGAACCTGGCCGTGGCGATCCAGGCGCCCATCATCCGTTTGACGCACGACAAGGCTTTACATTTCTTGCCAGCATTGCAACGCGCCGCGCAAGCCCTGGCCGCCATCGAATCGGAAACCATGCCGACGACGGGCGGGGACGACGACGCATTGCAGACAGGTAATTCATAACCGCTGCGGCACCCATGCTGCGGCTTGACCAGGAGAACAAGGTGCCAGATTCACGCCAACATCCCCCCGCCGCCGCAGCGCAAACCTTGCAGTCCGTGCGCAGCCTGTTCCATATCGACAGCGACTTGCTCGTGCCCGTCTTCACGGAACGCGACCCGCACGTGCCCGACATCGATCCCGCCTACCGCTTCAACAAGGACGTGACCCTGGCCATCCTGGCCGGCTTCACGCATAACCGCCGCGTGATGGTGCAGGGCTTGCACGGCACGGGCAAATCTACGCATATCGAGCAGGTGGCGGCGCGCCTGAACTGGCCCTGCGTGCGGGTCAACCTCGACGGCCACATCAGCCGCCTGGACCTGGTCGGCAAGGACGCCATCGTGCTGCGCGAGCAGCAGCAGGTGACGGAATTCCAGGAAGGCATCGTGCCCTGGTCGCTGCAACGGCCCGTGGCCCTGATCTTCGACGAGTACGACGCGGGCCGCCCCGACGTGATGTTCGTCATCCAGCGCATCCTCGAGCGCGACGGCAAGTTTACTTTGCTCGACCAGAACCGGGTCATCACGCCGCACCCCCACTTCCGCCTGTTCGCCACGTCGAACACGGTGGGTCTGGGCAACCTGAACGGCATGTACCACGGCACGCAAGTGCTCAATCACGCGCAGATCGACCGCTGGAACATCGTTGCCACATTGAACTATTTGCCGCAGGACGAAGAAACGGAGATCGTGCTGGCGCGTGTCCCCGCCATGAATGACGACGCGGGCCGCCAGCTGGCAAGACGCATGGTGGCCGTGGCCTGCCTCACGCGCCACGGCTATGCGGCGGGCGACCTCGCGTGCCTGATGTCGCCGCGCACGGTAATCACCTGGGCGGAAAACTGCCAGATCTTCCGCGATCCGGCCCTGGCCTTCCGCCTGTCCTTCCTCAACAAATGCGACGAGGCCGAGCGGCCCATGGTGGCCGAGTATTACCAGCGCTGTTTCAACGAGGAATTGCTGTCGAGCCAGGCATGAGCACCGAAGCGACCGCGCCCGCCGCCTACACGCGCGAACAACAGGAAACGGACGAGTTGTGCGCGGGCGCGATCCGCGCACTGAGCGGCGTTGCCTCCGTCCGCTACCGGGGCCGGCGCCTGCACGACGGCCACCGTCCCCTGCCCATCCACGCGGCCCATCTGCAGCCCGATGCGGCGCTGCAGGATTTGCCCTCGCTGCGCGGCGCGGCCGACAGCGTGGCCCTGCGCCTGCTGCACACGGATGCGGCCCTGCACAAGTCGCTGTGCCCGCTTGACCCCGTGGCGCGGCTCGTCTTCGAGCTGCTGGAGCAACTGCGCGTGGAAACGCTGGCGCTAGATCAACATGCCGGCGTCATCGCCAACCTGCGCCACCGTTTTACGGTATGGTCGCACGCGTTCTACGATTCCGGCCTGGCCGAAGGCGCATCGGGCTTGCTCTTGTATACAGTGTTCCAGATGTGCTGGTCGCGCCTGACGGCCCGGCCCGTGCTGGAAAAGACGGAAGATTTCATCGAAGCGACGCGCTGGTCCCTGTCCTCGCAACTGAGCGGCGACCTGGCGGGCTTGCGCCGCCACCGCGCCGACCAGCTTGCCTTTGCGCGCCATGCGCTGGCCATCGCCCATGCCGTCGACGCCATGCTGAAAGAGGCGCAGGCGGCGCGCGACGGCAGCGAGGACGACGGGGGCGACGCGAAGGCGCAGGCCGCCTTCAAGCTGCTGCTCGATTTCGACAGCGACAATGACCACCTGCCCGATGCCGCCCCGCTGGGCGACAGCCGCGCCTTCAGCGATGGCGATGGCGGCTACAAGGCTTACTCCACGGCATATGACCGCGAAGACAAGGCGGGCGAGCTCGTGCGCCGCGCCCTGCTGCTCGAATACCGCGAACGCATGGATGCGCGCATCGCCAGCCTGGGCATCAACACGGCCCGCCTGGCGCGGCGCTTCACGCAACTGCTGGCCGTACCCCAGCGCGACGGCTGGTCGTTCGGCGAGGAAGAGGGATACATCGACGGCCGGCGCCTGGCCCAGCTGATCAGCTCGCCGTCCGAGCGCAGGCTGTTTCGCAAGGAACAATTCCTGCCGCAGGCCGATTGCCTCGTCACTTTTCTTGTCGATTGCTCCGGCTCCATGAAGACGCACGCGGAATCCGTGGCCGTGCTGCTGGACATATTGCTGCGCGCGCTGGACCAGGCGGGCATCACGACGGAATTGCTGGGCTTTACGACGGGCGCGTGGAATGGGGGAAGAGTCAAACGCGACTGGATGCGCGCCCGCTCGCCCGCCAACCCGGGCCGCTTGAACGAGCTCGTGCACATGGTGTTCAAGGATGGCGAGACGAACTGGCGCCGCGCGCGGCCCGATATCGCCGCCCTGCTGAAGGCGGACCTGTACCGCGAAGGCGTCGATGGCGAAGCCGTGGATTGGGCGTGCACGCGCATGCTGGCGCGGCCCGAGCGGCGGCGCATCCTGCTCGTCGTGTCAGATGGTTGCCCGATGGATACGGCCACGAATCTGGCCAATGACGAGTTTTACCTGGCGCAGCATCTGAAACAGGTGGTGGCGCGCCGCGAAGCGCAGGGCGCCGTGGAAATTTGCGGGCTGGGCCTGGGCCTGGACCTGGGCGCTTATTACAGCCGCAGCCTGGCCACCACCCTGCCCGCCTCGCTGAACAATGAACTGTTCAGCGAGATCGCCCAGCTGATCGCCGGGCGCGGCCGGCGCTGATCAGGCGCGGGGCTTGCGGCGGCGCGCCATCACGCCGGCCAGCGCCAGCCCCGTCAGCAGCATCACATAGGTTTCCGGCTCCGGCACGGCGCTCACGTATTCATACGTCACTGCCACGCGGCCGGAAGCGGACGTCTGGAACTGCGTCAGCAAATTGCCCGCGCCGCTGCCCATCGAGGAGCCGATGGCATTCAAGCCCAGGTAAATCAAACCGCCGCCCGCCGAGGAAAACAGGGCGAAGTCGCTGGCGCTGGCGCTCGTGTAGCCATTCGAGCCCGTGCTCGAGCGCAGGCCCGTGCTGGCGCCCGAGGTGCCGGCAAAATCGATGCTGCCATCAAAGGCGCTCAGGGCGAATGTCTGCGTGAACAGCGGATTGGCCACCAGCAAGGTGGAGTTGTCGGGACGGTACAAGGTCAGCAGCGAGGCCAGGCTCAGGGTCACATTCGACGCGCTGGCGTCCAGGCTTTCCGTCCGGCCGCTGCCCTGCACGGCGCCTTCCAGATGGAACTTGATCGACGTCAGGGTGCCCAGGTTGCTGTCGAACTTGCCCAGGCCCAGGGTATCGGACCAATTGGTGGCGCCCAGGGCGCGGTCGGCGCTGAAGCTGATGGTCTGGGTGGCCGCCTGCGCGGAAGATGCGGCGCCAAGGCCTAGCACGGCGGCTGCGGCCAGTGCGATAAGAGATTTGTGCATCGATGACTCCTGTTCATTCAATGAGGAAGAGTGGATCACGCAGTGATTCACGCAGGAAGCGCGAGGGAGGTCCCTCGCGCCACAGCCCGGCCATTCAGCTAACCAGACAATTCATTGTAATAAATGAAAGACTCACAATATACTCAGTTTGTTGCAATTTTAAAAATAACCATTAACATTTTGATTGCTCATGCAACTATCGCAAAAGCGGACGAACGCAGTGCGACACATTGGCGGGCGCCTCAATCGACGCAGTAACGCACCGCATGCGCCTCCATCGGCAGCGGAATTTCCCAGTTCCACAGCATCGCTTGCAGCTTCTTGTTGCTGAGCGATGTGTCGCGCTGGCCGTTGCGCCTGAGCAACTCCTTGCGCGGCTGTTCCAGGTACACGAGCTCCACCTGCGCATGGTATTTGTACAGCAGGTTGAGCGTCTTCTCGCGCATCAGCTTGGACAGATGCGTGGCATTCCACACGAACGGTTCGTGCTTGCGCAGCAGTTCGCGCGCCCGCTCTTCCGCATAATCGCCCACCTGCCCCTCGTTCTTGCCGTGCTTCAAGCCCAAGGCCGTCCGCGCATCGTCAAACGACACGATGGGCAGGCGCGGATGGTGCTTGTCCACCCACGTGTTCTTGCCCGATGCGGGCAAGCCCGACATGACGATCACGTGCGAACCCGGCTCCTGGAACAGCGGATAATCGGGATGCGCCTCGGCGCCGCGAAAGTATTTGACGCGCGTGTGGTCGTCGACGAAGACCCTGCGCTGGCCATAGCAGCCCTCCTCGCGCGCCAGTTCGCGGAACAGCTCGATGGCGTCGAGGATGCGCTGCGGGTCGGGACAGATGCGGCCGCGGATATCGGCCTCGGCCAGCATGGCCAGCAGGCGGATATCGACCTGCCACGACAGTTCGCGCACGGTAAATTCCGGCGTCACGCCGCGCCGCGATTGTTCCAGCGCAAAGAACGGCACCTGGTGCACATTGATCAGGCGGCAGATTTCCTCGCGCACGGCAAACGGCACGTCATAGTCCCACAAGGCAATGCGCGCATCGAGGGCGCCCTTGCGCGAGTGACCGGGCTGGCCGATGGCGCCCGTCACCGGGTCGATCACCGTGGTGCTGCACTTGGCCACGTCGTGCAGCAAGGCGGCGAGGAACACGATTTCCTGTTCCGCCCGCGTGGCTTGCTGATATTCAGGCATGCCCAGCAGGGATTCCACCACCATCATCGTATGCGTCCACACGTCGCCTTCCGCGTGATACACGGGGTTTTGCGGCGTCGTCTTCGCCAGTTCCAACTGCGGGAAGGCGGCCAGGCAGGCGCTGAAATCGGGCGACTGGCCCGCTGGCGGCACCAGTTGCTGCAGGGTTTTCCAGTTCATCATTGTGTACTCCTTGAGTAAGCTGCCAGCTCGTCGAGCGAGCTGCAGGTGTGTAAACCCAGGCTCTCCCACGTCACGAGCGGCTGCGGCGCATACAGGTCGACGCCGTCGGCCAGCTGGTTCGGGATCAATGGCCGCGCGCTGTGGTGCGAACCGCTGTCGAGGATGGTTTGCGTAAAGTCATGGCGCACCAGCTTGTAGCGGGCCAGCACTTGCTCGTCGTCTTCCACTTTCAGGTACAGGCCTTCCGCGTGGTCGGACTTGTCCGTCTGCTTCCAGCACAGGTCCAGCGGCAGGCGTTCGCGCGCCACCACGTTTTCAAAGGCCTCACGCCATAGCAGGGACTTGGCCAGCGAATGGCGCAGCAGCTGCCACAGCTGTTTCGGCGACGCGGGCATGGTGCCCGCGTACAGCACGGGGACCGACAGCACGGGCGAGCCGGCCAGCATGGCGTGGCGGCGCGCCGTCGACAGAAACATCTGGCTGCGGCGGCAATACACGTCGAACTCGTTGAAATAATGGGGCAGCCGGTCATAAAACACGGAATGCTTGCTGTAAGACCACTCGCCAAACAGCACATACTGGTCTTGCAGCAAGCCCAGCAAGGCGTGCTCGTGCGCATGGGCCCACGGTTTCAAGAGGTTGAACTGGCGTTCGCTGCCGCCGCCCGCCAGGTAGTGGCCGCGCGACTGCAGCAGCACCTCGCCCGCATCGCTGAACGACACGGCGGAGTTGGCGCCATCGATTTTTTCCTCGATGACGACGTACTGGCCGGCCAGCTTTTTCAATGGCATCTGGTCGGAACCGTCGTCGCCGTCCTGCAGGCGCGAGCCTTCCAGGTGCGGCGTGCGCGGGTATTTAAATAAAGGCAAAGATTGTAAAAACATAGCGTCCCACGCCGCGTTCACCGGGGCGTGTCCATACAGGGTCAGGGGTGCTGACGACGTGTTCGGGCGTGGACGATCAGGACGGTGGTCCTGGATACGTGCGCGGAAAGAGCAAAAACAGTGCCGCAGCAATCGGGGGCGTCAACGCGCCGAACGATGCTGCAGAGAGCATTTCGTCAGCGTTAGCAGGTGATGGCGAAGAAGCGAGGCACTTTTGGCTCCAATAAGGAAGAGGTTCGAGAAAGAACGGGGAATATAAAGGCTGTTTGATTATTTTGCAAGTGGCTCATCCGTATCGTGCGCATTCTTGTACGCTCCCCCGCTTTGCAATCCCCGCAAAATTTGCTAAGCTGGCGGCACTTCCTGTCGCTGCTGCGTGGAAAACAAACATGGCCCTTGCAAAAGGGCCGTGCATTCGTTATTTCCGGAGCAGAATCGTGTTTCCCCTATCCAGATTACAAAAAGCCCTGCGCCGCCAGGGCATCGACGTCGCCTATGCCGACGGTATTTATACGCTCAGCAATCCGCACGCCCAGGCGTCCGTGCTGCTGCCCCATAACTTTCCCCTCGAGGAAAAAGCCGTGCGACAGCTGATGGAATTTGCCGCCGTCGCCGTGCCCGGCCAGGATGGCCATGTGTGCAAGGCGTGCGCCACGCCCGACTTCCACCCTGGCAGCATCGCGCCCGTCGGCAGCATCGTCGCCACCAGCCCCGACATGGTGATCCCCGCCATCCCCGGCACGGACATCGCCTGCGGCATGCGCCTGATCACGACGGGCTTGACCCTGGCCCAGTTCGAAGCGCGCAAGCCGCAACTGCTCGCCAAGCTCAAACACGTGTTGCTGGAAGACGGCCGCAACGTGCCGCTGCGCTCGAAGGCGTTTGCCGCCCTGTTCGACGTGGGTCCGGCAGCGTTCATCGACAGCCTGCATGACGATGGCTTGTGGCCCCGCGTCGACAAGGAGCGTTTGCTGCGCGAGCTCGACGCTTGCATCGCCCTGCGCGAACTGGGCGGCGGCTTGCGCCATGCGCCCGCAGCGCTGGTCGGCACGCGCGAAGTGATACGCGATCCCAGCCTGGGCACGACGGGATCGGGCAACCATTTTGTGGAAATCCAGCTGGTCGATACGGTCATGGACCGCCACGCCGCGTACCGGCACGGGCTGGTACCGGGCGAAGTGGTCGTCATGATCCACAGCGGCAGCCGCGACGTGGGTTTTTTTGTCGGCAGCCGCTGGATGGATCGCGCCAGGGAGGCGTGGCCGAAAGGCGTGCGCCACCCGCAGTCGGGCCTGTACGGCTTGACGGGCGAACTGGCCGGCGAATACATGGACGCCATGGGCGTGGCCTCGCGCTATGCCTGGGTCAACCGCATGGTATTGGCCGAACTGGTGCGCGACAGCCTGTCGCAAGTGTTTGCGCAGGATCAATCGCGCCTGGTGGTCGACGTGCCGCACAACGTCATCCTGCGCGAGCATGGCATGAACATCCACCGCAAGGGCGCCACGCCGGCGCGCGAAGGCGACCTGGCGCTGATCCCCGGCTCCATGGGCGACTATTCCTACGTGGCAACGGGGATGGGCAACCCCGACTGGCTGTGGTCGTGCTCGCACGGCGCGGGACGCAGCATCCGCAGGCAAGCCATGCGCGCCATCCGGCCCACGGTGGGCGGCGACGAGATGATCTTCCAGTGCGTGACGCTGCGCGAGGAACGCCGCGTCGAGGAAGCGCCGATGGCGTATAAAAAGATCGGTCCCGTCATCGCCGCGCAGGAGGAAGCGGGCTTGCTGCAATCGGTGGCGCGCTTGAAACCTTTATTGACGTTCAAGGCCTAGCGCAGCAATTGCGGCACGGCCGCCGCCATCAGCGACAGGCCGATGGCGGTCAGCACGGCAAACGCGATGCGGCGCATGCCGCGCTGGGCGATCGGCGGCGGATAGCGTTTGCCGGCCATCGTGGCCAGTACGCCCACGGGCAAGGCCAGCGCACACAGCAACAACACTTTCCCATCGAGCTGGCCCTGGCTGCCCGCCATCAGCGAGCGCCCGCCCGCGCTGATGGCGAACAGAAAGATCAGGCTGTAGCGGATGGTGGTTAAACTCATTTCCTGACGGTAAAACTGGTACACGAGGGGCGGGCCGGCCAGCGAAAACAGGCCCGAGAACAGGCCGCCGCACACGCCGCTGATGAAGAAACTGCGCTTGTCCGCCGCGCCCGGTCCCGGCGGCGCCTGCAGCAGGATGCTGACGCCGCCATACACGATGGCCGCGCCCAGCAACAGTTTCAGCAAGGGCGCATATGCCTGGTCCAGATATCCCAACAGCAAGACGCCGGCCGCCATGGCCGGCAGCAAGCCGATGCTGGCAGCGCGGATGGCGCGCCAATCGAGGTGGTGCAAGGCGCCCGGCAAGGCCACGAGGCAATTGGCAAGCGACAATAAACTGACGAGGGCCGCCAGCGCGGGCACGGGCGCCAGGCCGAGGCCGCTGGCCACGCCCATGACGATCATGCCCAGGCCAAAGCCCGTGACGGTCTGGAAATACGTGCCGGCCGCCACCACGCCCAACAGCGCCAGCACGGGCAAGCTGAAAAACTCAGCTCCCACCCTGGGCCTGCACGGCCGTCACGGCAATGACGTTGTAGACGTCGTCGGCGCTGCAGCCGCGCGACAAATCGTTGGCCGGCTTGTTCAAGCCCTGCAGCAAGGGCCCGATGGCGACGGCGCCGCCCATGCGCTCGGCCAGCTTGTAGCCGATATTGCCCGCGTCCAGGTTCGGGAACACCAGCACGTTCGCGCGGCCGTTGACGACGGAATCCTTGACTTTTCTCTGCGAAATTTCGGCCACGATGGCCGCGTCGAGCTGTACGTCGCCATCGATGGCCAGCAGCGGGCGCTGGGCCTTGACCCGGTCCGTGGCCGCATGCACCTTGTCGACGGCCGCATGGTGGGCGCTGCCGCTGGTGGAAAACGACAGCATGGCGACCCGCGGTTCTTCCATCAGCAAGGCTTGCGCGCTGTCGGCGGCGGCCATGGCGATGTCGGCCAGTTCCTCGGCCTTCGGATCGACGACGAGGGCGCAGTCGGAAAAGATAAAACCGCCTTTGAGGCTGTGGAACGGTTCGCACAGCATCATCAGGAAAAAGCTCGACACGAGCTTGAAGGCCGGGTCGACGCCGATGATCTGGATGGCGCTGCGCACCACGTCGGCCGTCGTGTGCACGGCCCCCGCCACGCAACCGTCGGCGTCGCCCAGGCGCACCATCAGGTTGGCGTAGCACAACGGGTCTTGCACGGCGATGCGCGCCTGCTCCACCGTCATGCCCTTGGCTTGGCGCAACACGAACAATTGCTGGGCATAGTGTTCCGACTCGTCGGACGTGGCCGGGTCGACCAGGCGCACGCTATCGAGGTCGAGCCCGTGCTCGTGCGCCAGGGCGAGGATGGCGGCCGGCTGGCCGACGAGGGTGATGTGCGCCAGACCTTCGGCGGCAGCCCGCGCGGCCGCCTGCAGCACGCGCGCATCGCCGCCCTCGCACAACACGATGTTTTTCGGCACGGCGCGGGCTTGCTCGATGATGCGGTGCAGGGCTTTCATGGCGACTCCAATTCGGTAAAAAAAGTGCCGGAACCATGGAAGCATAAAGATGGTTCCGGCACATAAAACCCGGCAAGCCGGGGTCATACAAGGATCGGTCGGGGTGGTGTCGGATGACGCCGGGCCTGGCTACTGCCCGGGTGGTGTCGGATTACGCCGGGCTTTGCCCGGCTAATCCGACCTACGCCAGCACCACGCGTAAATTGCGTAGGTTGGGTAGGTTGGATTAGCCCAACGGGCGTAATCCAACAACCTCAGCGCATCAAACGTAGTCTTTATACTTATCCAGATGACGAATTGGTTTACTCAGCGCATCGCGGCGGAACGGGTCGCCCAGCTCGCGCGTGCACATGATCTCAATGATGGTCGTCTTGCCTTCATTCATCTGCATGTCGATCGCCTTCTTCAATGCCGGTCCCACGTCTTCCAGCTTGTCGACCGTGATGCCTTCGGCGCCCATGGCCCGCGCAATTTCCGCGAAACTCTGGTTGTCGAGCTCGCCGGCAACAAAACGGCGGTTGTAGAAATCGACCTGGTTCTTCTTTTCCGCGCCCCACTGGCGGTTGTGGAACACCACGGCGGTGACGGGAATGTTGTGGCGCACGCAGGTCATCGTTTCCATCAGGCTCATGCCCCAGGCGCCGTCGCCCGCATACGACACGGCCGGACGGTGCGGCGCCGCCACCTTGGCGCCGATGATGGTCGGGAACGCATAGCCGCAGTTGCCAAAGCTCATCGCCGCAAAGAAGCTGCGCGGCTTTTCGAAGCGCAAGTAACTATTCGCCACCGAGTTGATGTTGCCGATGTCGGTCGACACCATCACGTCTTCCGGCATGGCTTTTTCCAGCTCGCGCAAGACCTGGCGCGGGTGCAGATAATTGCCCGGCTCTTTCTTCTGCTCTTCGATCATGTCCAGGCTGTACGCATCTTTCTCGTGCGTCCAGTTCGTCAATTCCTCTTCCCACGCGGCCTTCTCCGCTTGCACGGTGGCGTAGCGCGCGTCGCGCGTGGCGTCGCAGTCCAGCGTCTTGCCATCGAGGCGGGCAATAATCGCCTTGGCGGCCGCCTTGGCGTCGCCGCAGATGCCGACCGAAATCTTTTTGACCAGGCCCAGCATCTTGTTGTCGGCATCGATCTGGATGATCTTCGCATTCTTCGGCCAGTAATCCATGCCGTGCTGCGGCAAGGTGCCGAACGGTCCCAGGCGCGAGCCTAAAGCGACGACGACGTCGGCCTGGGCGATCAGTTTCATCGCCGCCTTCGAACCCTGGTAGCCAAGCGGACCGCACCACAGCGGGTGGCTGGCGGGAAACGAGTCGTTGTGCAGATAGCTGTTGACGACGGGCGCGCCGAGGCGCTCGGCCAGGGCCTTGCACTCGTCGATGGCTTCGCCCATGACGACGCCGCCGCCCGAGATAATCACGGGGAACTTGGCCTTGGCCAAGAGCTCCGCCGCATCGTTGAGGCTTTGCTCGCCGCCGGCGCCGCGGTCCAGGCGGTTCGGTTTCGGGATCTCGGCCTTGATTTCGCCATAGAAATAATCGCGCGGGATGTTCAGTTGCGTCGGGCCCATTTCCGACATGGCGCGGTCGAAGCAGCGGCCCGTGAATTCCGCCATGCGGGCGGGATTGGTCACATGACCCTGATATTTCGTGAATTCCTCGAACATCGGCAACTGGTTCGCTTCCTGGAAGCCGCCCAGGCCCATGCTCATCGTGCCCGTCTCGGGGGTAATGATGACGACGGGCGTATGCGCCCAGTAGGCGGCGGCAATGGCGGTGACGCAATTGCTGATGCCGGGGCCGTTCTGGCCGATGACGACGCCATGGCGGCCCGAGACGCGGGCATAACCGTCGGCCATGTGGCCGGCGCCCTGCTCGTGCACGACGGGGATCAGCCGGATGCCGGCGGGGGCAAAAATGTCCATCGGGTCCATGAAGGCCGAGCCCATGATGCCGAACATGTCGGTCACGCCATTGGCGGCCAGGGTTTCCACGAACGCTTCGGAAGGCGTCATCTTTTGCGGGCCTACTGGAACGGCAGCGGCGGCGGCTTTTTGGTCGGACAAATCGGTCATGGCTCAGTCTCCTTACGGTTTTATGAAAAATCGGTATATTTTGTTCCGATATTTGAAATACGTGTTCAATTTAACGGTTGCGAAATGCGCTGTCAATGAAAATTCATGAAAAATCGGACTGTTTCATTCCTGAATCCGGAATCCATGACTTAGGCCCATTCCTGAAACAACAATGGCGGCTTATCCGCAACAGACAAGCCGCCATCGCCACCTGCGCTGCCGCGCTTAGAACTTCAGGCGCATGCCGGCCGTGAAGGCGCTCGAGTTATGCCCAGGCAAGGGCACGCTGCCGCCGCTCGATGCATCGCCGACGAAGTTGGTGCCCGCGCCATCGTTGCTGATGCGCCCGTACGAGGTGTACAGGTTCGTGCGTTTCGACAAGGCATACGTGTAGCCGATGGCCAGCTGGCGCCCGCCGCGGCGCGCATTCGTGCGGTCATCCTTGCGGATGTACGAGGCCATCACGCTGCCCGCCGCGCCCACAGGGGCGGACACGCCCAGCATGTAATCGCGGAAATCCGTGCCCGCATCGTCCTTGTCCGTCTCATACGCGGCATGCAGCTTGGCGGGACCGAAGTCGTAGGTGCCGCCCAGCAAGGTCACTTTCGCCGTGTTCAATGGCGTGTCCTTGCGGTTGTCGTGCGCCAGGGTCAGCACGAGCGGACCGTTGGCGTAGTCGATGGAAAAGTCGATGGTGCGGCCCAGGGTATTGCTGTCCGGCTTTTCGCCCAAGCCATACATGACGGCGGCCGACAGGCCGTTCACCTTTGGCGTTTCATACATGATGGAATTTTTCGTGCGCAGGCTAGCCACGCTCATCAGGTTGATCGAGGCGCCCGTCATGCCCGTCTCGAAGGGGTCGATATTGTCCAGCGCGGTGAACAGCGGGTTGTGCTGCAAGCCCAGGTTCACGGCGCCGAAGCCGCCGGACAGGCCCACGTAGGCCTTGCGCCCGAACAAGGCGCCCTGGCGGTTGGCGCCCGTGTCCACGTCGAGGCCATTTTCCAACAGGAAATTGGCTTTCAAGTTGTTGCCCAGGTCTTCCGTGCCCTTGAAGCCGATGCGGCTGCCCGACTGCACGCCGGTGGCCAGCTTGGTGACGGAACCGTCCGCGCCGCCGTGCTCGGACGTGAAGCCCGCGTCGAGCAAGCCGTACACGGTGACGGACGATTGGGCGCTGGCGTTGCCGGCGAAGAAGGAGGCCAGGATGGCTGCCGCTACGAGTGTGTGTTTCATGTCATCTCCAGGTATTGTGGTTTTTATGGGTGCTTCAAACAGAATCAACAACGGTGCTGCAAACTGCGGTAAATGCGGTAAATGCGGCAACTCAGGCGATCAGCCCGGCCATCGGCGACGAGGGCGAAGCGCTCATGACGCCCGCTCTCCGGGGCATGCGTCCGGCCAGATAGGCCTCGCGTCCGCCCTGCACTGCCAGTTTCATGGCGCGCGCCATGCGGATCGGCTCGCGCGCCGCCGCGATGGCGGTATTCATCAAAATGCCGTCGCAACCGAGTTCCATGGCGATGGCCGCGTCCGACGCCGTGCCCACGCCCGCGTCGACCAGCACGGGCACCTTGGCTTGCTCGATGATCAGCGACAAGTTCCATGGATTGAGAATGCCCATGCCAGAGCCGATCAGGGACGCCAGCGGCATGACGGCGATGCAGCCGATGTCTTCCAGCATGCGCGCCTGGATGGGGTCGTCGCTGCAATACACCATCACCTGGAAGCCGTCGCGCACCAGCTGCTCCGCCGCCTTTAACGTTTCCGGCATGTTCGGGAACAGGGTCTTTTCATCGCCCAGCACTTCCAGCTTGCACAACTGGTGGCCGCCCAGCAGCTCGCGCGCCAGTTGCAGAGTGTAGACGGCATCGCGCGCGTTGTAGCAGCCGCCCGTGTTGGGCAAAATCGTGTATTTCGACGGCGGGATGAAGTCGAGCAGGTTAGGCTCGCCCTTTTCCTGGCCGATATTCACGCGCCGGATGGTCACGGTGACGATTTCGGCGCCGCTTTCCTCGATGGCGAGGCGCGTTTCCTCGAAATCCTTGTACTTGCCGGTGCCCACCAGCAGGCGCGACTGGTAGGTGGTGCCGGCCAGGGTCAGGCCGACGGGGGGGTGGCTGGGGGTGGCGTCGTCTCTCATCGTGATCTCCTAAGTTAAAGCTGGGGTCAGACCCGGCGGGTCTGACCCCGGAACTCCTCTGCCGCAGACTGCGGTGCCAAGCGTTGCCCGCAAAACGCAAAATCGACTTCCGGCCGCCGTCCCGACACGAGCTCGGCGATCGCCCTGCCCGCGCCGCAGCCCATGGTCCAGCCCAGGGTGCCGTGGCCCGTGTTAAGGAACAGCTGGCGGTAGCGCGTGGCGCCGATGTAGGGGACGTTCGACGGTGTCAGAGGGCGCAGGCCGGCCCAGTAGACGGGGTCGCTGTAATCGCAGGCGCCGGGAAACAGCGCTTGCACGCGGCGCGTGATGGCGGCGCAGCGCACAGGATTGAGTTCCCGCGTGTAGCCGTTCAGCTCGCACGTGCCCGCCACGCGCAGGCGCGATCCCAGGCGCGAAAACACGAGCTTATGGCCGTCGTCCGTCAGCGACACGCTCGGTGCGGCGGCGGAATCAAGAATCGGATACGTGGCGGAATAACCTTTGCCCGGATACAGCATCAGCCGGATGCCCAGCGGCTGCAGCAGCGGTGCGGAAAAGCTGCCCATGGCCACCACCACGGCGTCCGCGTATTCCAGGCGATGGCGCCCCTGCGCATCGATGCATTCCACGCCCGTGATGCGTGCGCCATTCGCACCATCTTCCAGCAGCCGCGTCACCGTCGTGCTGTACTGAAAATCCACGCCGGCCGCCGCCGCGCGGGCAGCCAAGGCCGTGGTAAACAGATGCACGTCGCCCGATTCGTCGCTGGCCGTAAAATCGCCGCCCACGATGCGGCTGCGCGCGTGGCGCAAGGCCGGCTCCAGCCGGATCACTTCATCGGCGCTGACGGGATTGCGCGGGCAGCCCAGCTCACGCAGGAGCGCGGCGCCCGCTTGCGATTTATCAAACTCCTGCTCGTCCGTATAGAAATGCAGAATGCCCCGCTCCAGGTGGTCATAGGCGATGCCCGTCTCGCGCCGTAATGCCTGCAAACTCTGCCGGCTGTACTCGGCCAGGGCGACGATCTGGCGCATGTTGCGCGCCACCCTGGACGGCAGGCATTCGCGCAGGTAGTGCAAGGCCCACTGCCATTGCAGCGGATCGAGGCGGGGACGGAACAGCAGCGGCGCGTCGTCCTTGCCCAGCCAGCTAACGACCTTGCGCAGGGTGGCGGGATTGGCCCACGGTTCCGCGTGCGAGACCGAAATCTGCCCGCCGTTGCCGAAACTGGTTTCCTGCGCGGCGCCCGCCTGGCGTTCGAGCACGCGCACGTCGTGGCCCGCCTGGCGCAAGTACCAGGCCGATGCCGTGCCGACCACGCCGGCGCCGAGAACGAGGACTTTCATGGCGGGCCCGATGCGCTTAACGCGTCAGCAGCACGGCGATGGCGACGAAGGCGGCGATCCACACGGTCTCCATCACCAGCATGATCACGGGACGCCAGCCCAGCGAGGCCAGCGACTGGAACGAGGTTTTCACGCCCAGAGCGGCAATCGCAATGACGAGGCAGGCGCGCGAGGCATTGTTGATCCAGCCATTCACTTCCTGCGGAATCAGGCCCAGGCTGTTCGTGATGACGAGCCAGACAAAGCCGATCAGGAAGAACGGCACGAGCGGCGGCGCATCGACTTCGCTCTTGCCATCCTTGCGCTTGAACATGATCGACAGGCCCAGCACGACGGGCACGAGGCAGGCGACGCGCGTCAGTTTCACGAAGGTGGCGACGTCGCCCGTATGGTTGCTCACCAGGTAGCCGGCACCCACAACTTGCGCCACGTCATGGATGGTGCCGCCGATGAACACGCCCGCCTCGGTCGGGTCAAAGCCCAGCAGCTTGACCAGCAGCGGGTAGACGATCATCGCCAGGGTCGACAGCGAGGTCACGCCCACCACCGTCAGCAGGGTGAACTTTTCGTTTTCCTTGGTTTGCGGCAGCACGGCCGAAATGGCCAGCGCGGCCGACGCGCCGCAGATGGCGACGGAGCCGCCCGACAAAATACCTTCCGTGATCGGACGTTTCAGCCATTTGGCCAGCAGGTAGCCGAAGCCCAGGGTGGCGATCAGGCCGCCCACGACGATCAATAACGGCGTCACGCCGACCGAGGCGATCTGGTTGAAGGTGATGCGCGCGCCCAGCAGGGCCACGCCCGTGCGCAGCAGCACCTTGCTGCAAAACTCGATGCCGGGCTTGCAGGTGGGATCGGACGCGAGGAAGTGGAAGGCCAGGCCGAAGAACAGCGCGTACAGCAGCTGGGGCCCACCGTAATTGCTGGAAATAAAGGTCGCCGACAGGGCGATCACCAGCGCGATGGCCACGCCGGGCCAGCTGCGCAGCACGGCGCGGGGCCGCCAGATGGCGACGGCGGAAGACAAATAGGGAATGTTCTTGTCGACAACGCGTGTTATCGCTGAGGAGTTAGTTTTCATGCTGGTCCGCTCATAATGTTTTAAAAATTGGGACATTTCATCTCGTTTTTTAATAATACACGATGAGCTAGCGAAGTCCATGCTTTTCCATGAAAATCGAAACCAGATGTTCCGGAAACTGACGTTTTAATGGTATCAGCACCGTAAACGACAAGCGGCGCGGCCCTGGGCAGGGACGCGCCGCTCTTTACTGAAGAGTTAAAAAGTTACTTTTTGTTCAGGCGGGTAATCAGGCTGGAGGTGTCGTAGCGGTTGCCGCCCGCCTGCTGCACTTCGCCATAGAACTGGTCCGTCAAGGTCGTCACGGGCAAGTCGCTGCCGTTGCGTTTCGCTTCGGCGAGGCAGATGCCCAGGTCTTTGCGCATCAGGTCGACGGCGAAACCGAAGTCGAACTTGCGCTCGATCATGGTCTTGCCCCGGTTTTCCAGCTGCCATGACTGCGCCGCGCCCTTGGAAATCACGTCCACCACCAGGGCCGCGTCGAGGCCCGCGTTTTCCGCAAAGGCAATGCCCTCGCTCAAGGCTTGCACGAGGCCGGCGATGCAGATCTGGTTGACCATTTTCGTGAGCTGGCCGGAACCGGAAGCGCCCATATAGGTGACGGCGCGCGCGAACAGGGCGATGACGGGCTCGGCACGTGCATACGCTTCCGCGTCGCCGCCCACCATCACGGTCAGCTTGCCGTTTTCCGCGCCCGCCTGGCCGCCGGACACGGGCGCGTCGAGGAAGAACACGCCCTGCTCTTTCGCCGCCGCGTGGATGGTGCGCGCCGCTTCGGCCGAGGCCGTCGTATGGTCGATCAGGATGCTGCCCGGCGCCATGGCGGACAGCAAGCCGCCCTCTTCCAGGATCACTTGATACAGGTCGTTATCGTTGCCGATGCAGGTGAAGACGAATTCGGCACCCGCTGCGGCGGCGGCCGGCGTGGCGGCGCTGCTGCCCTTGTATTGCTCCAGCCAGGCGGCCGCGCGGGCCGGGTTGCGGTTGTACACGGTGACGTCGTGCCCGCCCGCCGCCAGATGACCTGCCATGGGGAAACCCATGACGCCCAAGCCGATGAATGCCACTTTTGCCATTTTGTCCGTCCTGTCGATGTGTGAATCCGATTATTGTTGCACAAACAGTCGCCGCCGGCAGCATCAAGGCGCGGGGGCGCGCCGATAATACAGGTCGAACTCTTCCTCGCCATCCGGCACGAAGCCGTGACGCATATAGAAGCGGTTCGCCTCGCTGCCGCGCAAGGCGCCCACGCGCACGCTCTTGCGGGCCGCATCGGCCTCGGCAAACACGCGCGCCAGCACGGACGCACCCATGCCTTGCCGCTGGCATTCCGGCGCCAGGTAGAGGTGGTCGAGCAGCAAATAATCCGCTTGCGGGCGCAACACATAGAAGCCGGCCAGCGCGCCGCCGTGGCGCAACTGCCAGGCGCAATCGGGGTCGTAGGTGGACAGGAAACGCTGGCGCGCCCGCTGCGGATCATAGCGGCCGATGCGCTCCAGGCTGTCGCGCATGGCGGCCACGCGCAGGCTGGCCAGCGCCTCGCCATCGGCGCTGCTGGCTGGGACGAAGGTCAGCATGGCGTCACAGCACTGCGCGCAAGGCCGCCATCAAGGCGGCGCACTCGGCCGGGTTGCCGATGCTGATGCGCAAATACTGGCTGATGCGCGGTGCATTGAAATGGCGCACGATCACCGACTTGGCGCGCAAGCCGGCCGCCAGTTGCGCCGCATCATGCTGCGGGTGGCGGGCAAAGACAAAGTTGGCCACCGACGGCAGCACCTCGAAGCCCAGCGCCGCCAGGTCCGCCGCCAGCTGTTCGCGGCTGGCGATCACGGCCTGGCGCGTCTGCTGGAAATACGCTTCGTCTTGCAGCGAAGCGACGGCGCCGGCCAGGGCCAGCCTATCCAGCGGATACGAGTTGAAACTGTTCTTCACGCGCTCCAGCGCCTCGATCAGGTCCGCATGGCCGAAGGCGCAGCCGACGCGCAAGCCGGCCAGCGAGCGCGACTTCGAGAACGTCTGCACCACCAGCAAGTTCGGATACCGGTCGACCAGGGCCACGGCGCTCTCGCCGCCGAAATCCACATACGCTTCATCGACCACGACCACGGCGTCGGGATGCTCGCGCAGCAAGGTTTCCACGCCGGCCAGCGGCAAGTCCACGCCCGTGGGCGCGTTGGGATTCGGGAAGATGATGGCGCCGCACGGCCCTTGATAGTCTTCCGGGCGGATGCGCATGGTGTCGTCGAGCGCGACCGTCCGGTAATCGATGCCGTACAGCTTGCAATACACGGGATAGAAGCTGTAGCTGATGTCCGGGAACAGCAGGGGTGCGTCGTGCTTGAGCAAGGCCATGAAGGCCAGCGCCAGCACTTCATCGGAACCGTTGCCGACGAACACCTGCGCGCTGTCGAGTCCGTGGTAGGCGGCCAGGGTTTGCTTCAGTTCGCTGGCCGTGGGATCGGGGTAGAGGCGCAGGCTGTCGTTGGCCGCTTCGCGCAGCGCGGCCAGCACCTGCGGCGACGGGCCGTAGGGGTTTTCGTTGGTGTTGAGTTTCACCAGGTCGGGCAGTTTCGGCTGCTCGCCGGGGACGTAGGGGGTCAGCTCGCTGACGATGTTGCTCCAGAATCGGCTCATTGCTTTTATGGGTGGGGTCGGGATGGGAGGGGGTAGATTAACATAGGCTGAGCGGGGTCAAGGTGGCGGGGGGTGTCGAAGCCAGATATGCAACAGCGCAATAGCCGGACCGTGCACGATACCCTCGGGACACGGTTTGACAGCGCTGAAAGAAGCGCGGAGCATGAAGTGGGTAATGAGGAGGATACTGTCATGAGCGGATGGGGCGACACACAGGAGCGGGATACGGCGGATATGAAAATGGAGCATGCCGATTACGCGACCAAAAGCGATGTGGCTGCGGCCAGATTGGCCATGATTTTATGGTGCGTGGGGACGATGATTGCTACGTCAGCTGTAGTGTTTGCGGTGGCGCGGCTGGTGCACTAGCTTGCGTTGCGTTAGTGGGGTGCTGGCTTTCAAGGCCTGAATGGAGGAAAAAACGCCTTGCGCTGCGCGCTTTGGGCGGTTTTTCTACCTGCATTGATACGTTGGTGGTTTTTTTGGCGTTGCGGGCATAAAAAAAGCTCCCTTGCGGGAGCTTCTCTTATGTATTCTGGCGGAGAGGGTGGGATTCGAACCCACGGTACGATTTAACGTACGCTTGATTTCGAGTCAAGTACATTCGACCACTCTGCCACCTCTCCGTTTACTGCGGTCTATTCGTTCAAACTGGCATGCCTGTTTGAACGAGGCGCTATTTTAGCATGGGTGTTGTTGGGTTGGGTAGGGGTTTATTGGTGATTTGCAACTGAGGGCTGGCAAACCAAAACCTATCTGGGCGATTCGGAGAGCCCCGCGCGAGTATGCGCTCGTCTTCGAACCTGCCGCCTTGGCGCACGCGTAAAAACCAATTGGGCGATTCGGAGGGCCCCGCGCAAATATGCGCGGGGCTTCGAATCCCACGCGTACGCCCCGCAGGGGGCGTACTCCTCTTCGCCGCCACAAATAAAAAAAGCTCCCTTGCGGGAGCTTTCTCTATTTGTTCTGGCGGAGAGGGTGGGATTCGAACCCACGGTACGATTTAACGTACGCTTGATTTCGAGTCAAGTACATTCGACCACTCTGCCACCTCTCCATTTGCTGCGGTCTTTTCCCGCATTGCTGCGAGAAGGCAAGATTATAGCAGCCGCTTGAAAAAATGGAAGGACTATTTTAAGCCTTCCATTGCAGCAAGCTGCCTGGTCTTTTTTACGCCTTCAGATGCGTCAGGCCGCCCATGTACGGGCGCAGCACTGGCGGGATTTCGACGCTGCCGTCCGCTTGCTGGTAGTTTTCCAGCACGGCGACCAGGGTGCGGCCCACTGCCAGGCCGGAGCCGTTCAGGGTGTGGGCCAGTTCCGGCTTGCCGGCTGCGTTGCGGAAACGTGCCTGCATGCGGCGGGCCTGGAAGGCTTCCGTGTTCGACAGGGACGAGATTTCACGGTAGGTGTTCTGCGCCGGCAGCCATACTTCCAGGTCGAAGGTCTTGCTGGCCGTAAAGCCCATGTCGCCCGTGCACAGCGACATCACGCGGTATGGCAGGCCCAGGCGTTGCAAGATCGTTTCCGCGTGGCCGACCATTTCTTCCAGCACCTGGTACGAGGTGTCCGGGTGCACCACTTGCACCATTTCCACCTTGTCGAACTGGTGCTGGCGGATCATGCCGCGCGTGTCGCGGCCATAGCTGCCCGCTTCCGAACGGAAGCATGGCGTGTGGGCCGTCATTTTCAGGGGCAATTGATCGAGCGCGAGGATTTCATCGCGCGCGATGTTGGTCAGCGACACTTCCGACGTGGGGATCAGGTAGAAGGTCTCGCCCTCGCCTTCCACGCCGCCTTTTTTCACCGAGAACAGATCGGCTTCGAATTTCGGCAGCTGGCCCGTGCCGCGCAGCGAATCGGCGTTGACCATGTACGGCGTATAGCATTCCGTGTAGCCGTGCTCGTCCACGTGCGTGTTGAGCATGAATTGCGCCAGTGCGCGGTGCAGACGGGCGATGCCGCCCTTCATCACGGAGAAGCGCGAACCGGTCAGCTTGGTGGCCACTTCGAAGTCCAGGCCCAGCGGGGCGCCCACGTCGACGTGATCCTTGACTTCGAAATCGAACGTGCGCGGCGTGCCGACCTTGCGCACTTCCACGTTGCCCGACTCGTCCGTGCCTACCGGTGCCGATTCGTGCGGCAGGTTCGGCACGGCCATGATGAATTCGCTCAGCTTGGCTTGCACCACGGTCAGGGCCGCTTCATCGGCTTTCAGTTCATCGCCCAGGCCGGCCACTTGCGCCATCACGGCCGAGGTGTCTTCCCCCTTGCCTTTCAACATGCCGATTTGCTTGGACAGCGCGTTGCGCTTGCCCTGCAGCTCTTCGGTGCGCGTCTGGATCGCCTTGCGTTCGGCTTCGAGGGCGGTAAAACCTGCCACGTCGAGCTGGAATTTGCGCGTCGCCAGGCGTTCTGCGACGTTTGCGATGTCTTTACGGAGAAGTTGGATATCTATCATGGGTGGATGGCGGTGCCGATGTATCGAAAGCACTCATTGTACCAAGACCCGTTCAGTTCTTTATGAGTTTTGCACTCGCTCTGCCATCGTCATGGCGGCATGGCCGGGCACTCGCGCCCGCTTTACGGCGGATACTTAAATGAAAGCGGCTTTTTCGGCGGCGGTCAGGCGGCGGGCGCTGACGGTGACGACGGGCATCGTGCTGTCGGCGGCCTGGGCGATCAGGGTCGACGTGGCGCTCACCTCCACCGTGTTGGCGCCGGCGGTGGCGAAGCTGCCGCCGATGGCCAGGACGGCGGCGGCGATAAAGGCGATTTCCATGTTTTTCAGTGCGTGCATGATGTGACTCCTGGTTAGTTTGCGTCGTTGACTGCTGCTGGTATGGTGCTACTTTAGCCAACGGCGGCAAACAAGGCCACCGGCTTGCGACCGGCGGCGAAAAACAGGGAGCGAACGGTGAAAAACGGGGACTGAAACGCAAAGAATAGTTACAAGGCCTCATGCACCAGGCGGCCCAGCCGGCCGATCGCCTGCTCGATGCGCGGCGTCCACGCATTGCCGCAATTGAGGCGCAGATAATTGCCGAACTTGCCCGAAGCCGAGAACAGCTGGCCCGGCATATACGCCACGCCGTCCGCAATGGCTTGGCCATGCAGGGCCAGCGCATCGACCTGCGGCGGCATCTGCACCCACAGCACGAAACCGCCCTGCGGCTCGGACAGCATGCAGTCGACCGGAAAGCTGGCCGCCACGGCATCGGACATGCGCGCGATGCGCTGCACCAGCGTGCGCCGCATCTTGCGCAGCTGCTGGTCGTAGCCGCTGCCCTCCAAGAAATCGGCCAGTACGGCCTGGAAAAAATGGCTGGTGGCGCCGCTCGACACGGTTTTCAGCAAGGCCACTTCCTGCGCGAAACGCCCGGCCAGCACATAGCCCACGCGCGACGCGGGCGTGATGGCCTTGGAAAACGAGGAACACAGCAGCACATTGCCGCTCGTGTCGTAAGCCTTCACAGGCCACGGGCGCTGCGGCGCAAAGCACAGGTCGCCATACACGTCGTCTTCCACCAGCGGAATATTGAATTCCGACAGCAGCCCCGCCAGCCGCTTCTTGTTCGCTTCCGGCATGACGCAGCCGAGCGGATTATTCGCGTTCGGCACGAACAGGCACGCCTGCACGAGGCCGGCGCGCAAGGCCAGCTCGAGCGCATCGAGCGACGGCCCCGTCTTCGGGTCGGTGGGGATTTCCAGCGCCTTCATGCCCAGGCTTTCTATCATCTGCAGCAGCACGAAATACGTGGCCGACTCGATGGCGATGGTGTCGCCCGGCTTGGCCACGGCGCGCAGGCACAGGCTGATCGCTTCCGTGCAGGAATTCGTCACGACGATCTCGTGCGGGTCCAGCTTGCCCCAGTCCAGCGCCCGGCGCGTGACCTGGCGCAAGAAATTGCCTTCGCTGACGTCGTAGCAACTGACCTTGCTCAATAAAGCGGGCTCGCGCCGCGCCACCGCGCTGATGGTGCGCTGCATGCGCTTGATGGGCAATATCTCGTCGGGCGGCCAGGCCGTGCCCAGCTGCACGATAGCGGGCGCCTCATTTTCCTTCAGCACGCGCATCAACAGGTTGTTGATGCCGACAAAGGCCGGCTCCTTCAAATGCTGCGCGTCCGCGCTGCAGGGCCGGCGCGGCGCCCGGTGGCGCACGAAATAGCCGGACTGGGGCCGCGCATCGACCTGCCCCCGGTCTTCCATCAGGCGCAAGGCTTGCATCACCGTGCTGACGGAAATGCGCTTTTGCTGCGCCAGGTGGCGGATCGACGGCAGGCGGTCGCCGGGCGCGAACACGCGCGCGTCGATCAGGGCGCCCAGCTCGTTGGCCAGGTGCTCGTACAGATTCAAAGGCGCATTCATGTTCATCCCTTCAGTATGCGGCTGGCGCGCGCGGCACGCACAGATACAGTTGCCCGTTTTTTTGACAAGCACAGTGTACGACGAAGCACACTGTATGCATGACAATTTCGGTTTCCTGCATCTGTCATGGTTCAAGCCCAGCGCCTAAGCTGTTCCTGTCCGCACAACAGGAGCGATGCCATGCAAACCGACCACGAATTACGCAGCGAACGCCCCTTGCGCCTGGAAAAAGCGCGCGCCAGGGTCATCGAATGCCTGTCCGGCACGGCCTGGATCACGGCCTATGCCCAGTTCGAGGATTGCGTGCTGCGCAGCGGTGAACGCTACACGATACCGAATGACGGCCTGGTGCTGGTCGAAGCCGTGGGCAACGGACGCATCCGCGTGCATGGGACGGCCGCCCCGCGCCCCGCCCTGCTGCGCTGGCTGAACCAGACACTGCCTCACACACTCAATACAAGGAATACATGATTCAACAACCTTTGCGCGTCCTCGTCACGGGCGCCGCCGGCATCATCGGCACCGCTTTCTGGAAGCGCCGGCACGGGGAATTCTCCCTGCGCCTGGCCGACCTGCACACGGACGGGCTGACGCAAGCGCCCTGCCCGTCCATGCAGCTCGACGTCAGCGATTACGCCGCCTGCCTGGCCGCCTGCCTGGACATTGACGTGGTGCTGCACCTGGCCGGCGTGCCGCACGCCAGCGCCGATTTCGATGCGCAACTGCTGCAGCCGAACATCATCGGCACGCACAACATCTTCCGCGCGGCACAGGCACAGGGAGTGAAAAGAGTGGTATTCGCCAGCAGCGCGCAAGCCATCGAAGGCTATCCGCTCGATATGCAAGTGCATGAGAACATGCCGGCGCGCCCGGCGAACATGTATGGCGCCAGCAAGGCCTTCGGCGAAGGCGTGGCGTCGGCCTTCGCGCACCAGCATGGCATGACGGCGATCGCCGTGCGCATCGCCAACGTGGCCCGCCTTGCGCCAGGCCAAGAGCACAGCGCGCGCGACATCGCCGCCTTCATCAGCGAGCGCGACGTGGTGCAGCTGCTGGCCCGCTGCATCGTGGCGGACGTGCCGCCCGGCTACCACGTCGTGCATGGGGTGTCGGACAACCGCTACAAGCGGCTATCCATCGACGCGACGCGCCGGCTGGTCGGCTACGCGCCGCAGGACGACGGTTTTACCTTGCTGGGCCTGTAGCCTCAGCCCTTGCCGGCCGGCTTTCCTGCTTTCCTGTCAAGCTCGCGCAGCCAGGCCAGCTTGTCGGCAATCTTGCTTTCCAGCCCGCGCGGCACGGGCTGGTACCAGCCCGGTTCCGCCATGCCGTCCGGAAAATACGTTTCGCCGGCCGCATAGGCATCGGGCTCGTCGTGCGCATAGCGGTAGGCGTGGCCGTAACCGAGTTCCTTCATCAGCTTCGTCGGCGCATTGCGCAAGTGCACGGGCACTTCCTTCGACTTGTCTTTCTTGACGAAGGCCATGGCCGTATTGAACGCGTTGTAGCCGGCATTGCTTTTCGCGGCGATCGCCAGGTAAATCACGGCCTGGCCCAGGGCCAGCTCGCCTTCGGGCGAACCGAGGCGTTCATATGTTTCCGCCGCATCATTGACCATCGTCAAGGCGCGGGGGTCGGCCAGGCCGATGTCCTCCCAGGCCATGCGCACGATGCGCCGCGACAGATAGCGCGGGTCGGCGCCGCCGTCGATCATGCGGCAAAACCAGTACAAGGCTGCATCCGGGTTCGAACCGCGCACGGACTTGTGCAGGGCGGAAATCTGGTCATAGAAATTGTCGCCGCCCTTGTCGAAGCGGCGCGAATTCAAGGTCAGCGCATTGTCGACGAAGGCCGCGTCAATGGTGGTCGTGCCCGTCGAGCTGGCGGCCGTCTCGGCCTGTTCCAGCAAGTTCAAAAAGCGGCGCGCATCGCCATCCGCATAGCCGATCAGGGTATCGGCGGCCGCCTCGTCGAAGGTCAAATGCGTCAGCGCCGTGCTTTGCGCCTTGGCCAGCAACTGCTTCATCTCGTCTTCGTTGAGCGACTTCAACACATACACTTGCGCGCGCGACAGCAGCGCCGAGTTGACTTCGAAGCTGGGGTTTTCGGTGGTGGCGCCAATAAACGTCACCAGACCCGACTCCACGAAAGGCAGCAAGGCGTCCTGTTGCGATTTATTAAACCGGTGGATTTCGTCGACAAACAATAAAGTGTGCTTGCCGAACTGGTCCAGGCTGTGGCGGGCCTGGTCCATGGCCGCGCGGATATCTTTCACCCCTGCAAACACGGCCGACAGGGCGATGAATTCGCTGTCAAACGCGTTAGCCATCAGGCGCGCCAAGGTCGTCTTGCCCACGCCGGGCGGCCCCCACAAGATCATCGAATGGGCCTTGCCCGCCTCGAACGCCAGGCGCAGCGGCTTGCCGACGCCCAGCAGATGCGTCTGACCGATGACTTCGTTCAGGGTAGCAGGCCGCAAGGCTTCGGCCAGCGGCTGGCGCGGTGCGGTGGAAAAAAGATCCGCCATAATATGTACCGGGTAAGAATGCAAAGGCCCCGCATGGTGCGAGGCCGGTCAAAAAAACAGCACGTGAAAAACTTAGTTGTTGATCACGTCCGCGCCTTTAGGCATCACGAATTTGAAATGGTTCGCAGACAGTGCCGGATTCTTCTGGAAATTCTTGAACGCCAGCACCGACGTCTGCCCGAACGAGTCGCGCAATTCCATCGCCTCCGGCACGCCGTTGCGCAGGCCGATGGTGATTTCGTCGAAGGTCGTGTCCTTGGCCTTCGGCGTCGCCTTCAGCCATTCCAGGCCATCGCGCGTGCCCGCTTCGGCCAGGGTGAAATTCTTTTCCAGGTCGTTGCTGCCAAACAAGATGGCGGCTGGCGAGGAACCGAGCGCGTCGCCCAGTTTCTTGACCGTCACCTGGCTCAAGTCCTTGTCGTAGATATACAGCTTGTCACCGTCCGCCTGCAGCAGTTGCTCGTACGGCTTCAGATAGGTCCAGATGAACTTGCCCGGGCGGGCAAACTCGAACGTGCCGCTGGCTGGCGTCGACACTTTCGCCTTGCCGCTGGCGTCCGCCTTCTTGACTTGCCGCTGCACGAACTCGCCCTTGGCCGACTTGGTGCCGGCGGCAAAGCTCTTGAACTGCTCCAACGCACTGGCCGAGGCGCTGGCCGCGAACAGCATACTGCAGGCGACGCTGGCCGCGCCGATGATCATTTTTGCTGCGAAAGTCGTATTCTTCATTCCGTTACCCTTGTTCACTACTCGCCGCCGGCACCAGGATTTCCCGGTTGCCATTGGATTGCATGGTTGATACCACCCCGCTCTGCTCCATCTGCTCGAGCAGACGGGCCGCGCGGTTGTAGCCGATGCGCAAATGACGCTGCACCAGCGAAATTGAGGCGCGGCGGTTTTTCAGCACCACCGCCACCGCCTGGTCGTACAGGGCATCGGCCTCGCCGCCGCCCTCGCCCGGCGCGCCGCCTTCGGCGCCGTCGCCTTCCAGGGTGCCGCCTTCGAGGATGCCCTCGATGTAATTCGGTTCGCCCTGCAGCTTCAGATGGCTGACAACGCGGTGGACTTCTTCATCCGACACGAACGCGCCGTGCACGCGCATCGGCAGGCCGGTGCCGGGAGGCATGTACAGCATGTCGCCCATGCCCAGCAGGGTTTCCGCGCCCATCTGGTCGAGAATGGTGCGCGAGTCGATCTTCGACGAGACCTGGAAGGCGATACGCGTCGGGATATTCGCCTTGATCAGCCCCGTGATCACGTCTACAGATGGGCGCTGCGTGGCCAGAATCAAGTGCAGACCGGCGGCACGGGCCTTTTGCGCGATACGCGCGATCAATTCCTCGACTTTTTTACCCACCACCATCATCAAGTCGGCCAGCTCGTCGATGATGATGACGATGGTCGGCAGTTTTTCCAGCGGCTCGGGCGAATCCGGCGTCAGGCTGAACGGATTCGGGATATGTTCTTCGCGCTTTTTCGCGTCGGCAATCTTCGCGTTGTAGCCGGCCAGGTTACGCACGCCCATCTTGCTCATCAGCTTGTAGCGGCGTTCCATCTCGTTCACGGCCCAGTTCAGCGCGTGGCCGGCCTGGCGCATGTCCGTCACGACGGGCGCCAGCAAGTGCGGGATGCCTTCGTAGACGGACATTTCCAGCATCTTCGGATCGATCAAAATCAGGCGCACGTCGAGCGGATCGGACTTGTACAGCAGCGACAAAATCGTGGCATTGATGCCGACCGACTTGCCGGAACCGGTCGTGCCGGCCACCAGCAAGTGGGGCATCTTGGCCAGGTCGGCCACGACGGGCTTGCCGGCGATATCCTTGCCCAGCGCAATCGTCAGGCTTGACACGCCATCGTTGTAGACCTTGGAGCCGAGGATTTCCGTCAGGCGCACGATCTGGCGCTTGCTGTTCGGCAGTTCGAGCGCCATATAGTTCTTGCCGGGAATGGTTTCCACGACGCGAATCGAGGTGAGCGACAGCGAACGGGCCAGGTCGCGCGCCAGGCCGACGATCTGGCTGCCTTTGACGCCCGTGGCCGGTTCGATTTCATAGCGCGTCACGACGGGGCCGGGGTAAGCGGCCACTACCTTGGCATCCACGCCAAAGTCCGACAATTTCTTTTCGATCAGGCGGCTCGTAAATTCCAGGGTTTCCACGGACACGGTTTCCACCACGGGCGGCGCTTCGTCGAGCAAGGACAGCGGCGGCAGCTTGCCATCGCCCAGGTTCTCGAACAGATGCGCCTGGCGTTCCTTTTCCACGCGCTCGGATTTCACCACGGTCACCACCTGCGGCTCGATCTTCACGGGCGGCGCGGCCACGTGCTTTTCCACGTGCTTGGCCCGCTCGATGACCACCACTTCATCGCGGCGCACGGCAGCCACTTCGCCCTGGCGGCGGTCTTCGCGGTCCTGGTAGCGCAGCACGAACCAATTAAATGCGTCTTCGATGGCGCCGCCGATGCGTTCGGCCACTTGCAACCACGACACATGGAAGAACAGGCTGAAACCGAGGCCGAACAGCAGCAACAGTAATAAAGTAGCGCCGGTGAAACCGAAAGCCACGTGGGCCGAATGCCCCACCAGCTGGCCCAGCACGCCGCCCGGATCGCGCGGCAGCTGCACGTGCAGGCTTTTCGCCATGCGCAGGTATTCGAGCCCCATGCTACCGATCAGCATGATGGAAAAGCCGACGATGCGGATCAGCATCTCGACATGGTGCTCGCGCTCCACCTCTTCCTCTTCCAGCAGGAAGCGCTTACTCAGCCGGCGATAGCCATTCCACACCGTGCGCAGCAGCCACACGCACCACCACCAGGCGGAAAAGCCGAAGATATACAGCAACAGATCGGAAAAGGTCGCGCCGAGCTTGCCGCCCAGGTTGGCCACCTTGTCGACATTGGTGGCGTGCGACCAGCCGGGGTCGAGCTTGTTGAAGCTGGCCAGTATCAGCACGAAATACAGGGCAAACGCGGCCAGCGCGAACCAGCGCGCCTCGGACAGCAGCCGTACCAGCCGGTTGGGCAAGGGCCGGCGTTCGACCGGTTTTCGGGTGTAGCTATTTTGATTGGCCTGGGCTGGTTTAGTCATTCTGGGAAGCGCTGCAAGGTGAAAAATGTTTCTGAAAGGGAATTTCCCATAATAAGGAAGTATTCTAAGCCATATATGCCCCGGACGGCCCCACGATTCGTCGCTACAGGCGGCTTGGTCTATAATCGAGGATTGCTTGCGCAAGCGCAATACAGCCTTGTTCTTCGCGCGTATGCCCCCAATTCGGATAGACCCCACTCATAGAGAAGCCTCCCATGACCACTACCAAACACGCCCGCGTTTTGATCCTCGGCTCCGGCCCAGCCGGCTACAGCGCCGCCGTCTACGCCGCCCGCGCCAACCTGAACCCGATGCTGGTCACCGGCGTGGAACAAGGCGGCCAGTTGATGACCACCACCGACGTGGAAAACTGGCCCGGCGACCCGATGGGCGTGCAAGGCCCGGACCTGATGCAGCGTTTGCTGCAGCATGCCGAGCGTTTCAATACGGAAATCGTGTTTGACCACATCCACACCACTTTCCTCAATGAAAAGCCGATCCGCCTGAAGGGCGACAGCCACGAATACACGTGCGACACCCTGATCATCGCCACGGGCGCGTCCGCGCAATACTTGGGCTTGCCGTCGGAAGCGGAATTCATGGGCAAGGGCGTGTCCGCCTGCGCCACCTGCGATGGTTTCTTCTACCGCAACCAGGAAGTGGCCGTCGTCGGCGGCGGCAATACGGCCGTCGAGGAAGCGCTGTACCTGTCGAACATCGCCAACAAAGTCACGCTGATCCACCGCCGCGACAAGTTCCGCGCCGAGGCGATCCTGATCGACCGCCTGAACGCCAAGGTTGCCGAGGGCAAGATCGTGTTGAAATATAACCACACTCTGGACGAAGTGACGGGCAACGAAGGCGGCGTGACGGGCCTGAACATCAAATCGACCATCGACGGCAAGGTCGAAGCGCTGAGCGTGCATGGCGTCTTCATCGCCATCGGCCACAAGCCGAACACGGGCATCTTCGAAGGCCAGCTGGAAATGCATAACGGCTACATCAAGACCAAGACGGGCCTGGAAGGCATGGCCACGGCCACCAGCGCACCGGGCGTGTTTGCCGCCGGCGACGTGCAAGACCATATCTACCGCCAGGCCATCACCAGCGCCGGTACGGGTTGCATGGCAGCACTGGACGCCCAGCGCTACCTGGAAGGCCAGGAGTAAGCGTCGCATGGCGTCGATGAAAGACTTTGCCGACCTGAAAGCGGTCAGCAAGCAGCTCAAGGAGCAGGCCGATGCGCGCGCGCAAGCCGCGGCTGAGCGCGCGCAACAGGTCAAGGTGCAGGCCGTGGAAAGCAATCTGTTCAAGGCCAGCATCGGCGGCGTCAAGCGCCTGCCCGAGTCGGACCGCTACATGCCCAGCCTGCCCAAGGCGGGCGCGGCAAGCGTCCAGCAGCCCGCGCGCAAGTTATCCCCGGAAGAGGACGACGCGGCCGTGCTGCGCGAGTCGCTGTCGGACTTGTTCGAGGTCGACCATTATCTGGAAAACGATCCGGCCCTGAACTACGCCCGCCCCGGCGTGGGGCCGGACGTGATCAAGAAGATGCGCAAGGGCCACTGGCCCATCCAGGATGAGCTGGACTTGCACGGCTTGCGCCGCGACGAGGCGCGCGACGGCATCGGCGCCTTCCTGAACCAGGCGACGCGGCGCAAGCTGCGCTGCGTGCGCGTAATCCACGGCAAGGGTTTTGGCTCGAAAGGCCAGGAACCGGTCTTGAAATCGATGGTGCACAGCTGGCTCGTGCAAAAGGATGAAGTCATCGCCTTTTGCCAGGCGCGCCGCTCCGAAGGGGGCGATGGCGCCCTCGTCGTGCTGCTCTCGGCAGCCCTGCAGCCCATCCGCTAGGATAGATAGCAAGAAATTACAATTCAGTAACAAGTTACACCCTGCACACGGCCCCGTTTGCCACCATTCGGGGCCGTGTCATGTTAACCTGTGACAATTATTTCCTGCTTAGCGTCTCGTGCACGCGCTCCACCCATGATGCCACCCCAATTGCCGCCTGGCTCGCTGATCAAGATCATTGAGGTCATCGCTATCCTGGTGGGCGCGTTTTCCGGCTTCATCGAAGCGCGGCGCAAGCGCATGGACCTGGTCGGCGTATTCGTCGTGGCCTTCATCACGGCGTTCGGCGGGGGCACCTTGCGCGACATTCTGCTCGACAAGCGGCCCCTGTTCTGGGTCTCGCACCAGGAATATGCGATCCTGATCTTCGTTCTGGCCCTGACGGCCGCGCCCCTGATCCAGCATTTGCGCCAGATCGTCTCGGAACGCCTGATCGTCATCGCCGACGCCATCGGCCTGGGCATGTTCGCCATCGCCGGCGTGGCCGAAGCCATGCGCGCCGGCATGCCGATCTTTATTGCGTCGATGATGGGGGTAATTACGGGAATCTTTGGCGGCGTGATGCGCGACATCGTCTGCAACGAAGTGCCGATGGTGTTTCGCGACGGCAAACCGTATGCGATCTGCGCGTTCTTCGGCTGCTGGGCTTATTTATTGCAGATGCACTTCGGCGCCGAGCACGACTTCGCGCTGTGGACCAGCGCCAGCGGCATCACGATACTGCGCCTGATCTGCTGGAAATTCGACATGCGGCTGGGGCGCTGATGCGCAATCCGGCAGCTTGGGTGGCTCAGCAGCGTCGGCTTACGCGCTGGCGCGCTAAGCCGACCTACGCGTAGCAACGTATATCAGGCGGTAGGTCGGATCAGGCTCGAAGAGCCGTAATCCGACAACATCGTTGGCGCAGCCTCCGGCAAGAAAACTTAGACCGCGTCCGGACCCGTCTCGCCCGTGCGGATGCGGATGACCTGCTCCACGTCGCGCACGAAGATCTTGCCATCGCCGATCTTGCCCGTGCGGGCCGCCTTGATGATGGCGTCGACCACCAGTTCCGACACGCTGTCGTCCACCACCACTTCGACTTTGACTTTCGGCAAGAAGTCGACCACGTACTCGGCGCCACGGTACAGCTCGGTATGACCCTTCTGGCGGCCAAAGCCCTTCACTTCCGTCACGGTCAAGCCCGTCACGTTCACGTCGGCCAGCGCCTCGCGTACTTCGTCGAGCTTGAATGGTTTGATGATGGCGGTAATCTGTTTCATGGCTTTCTCCTTATTGATAATCGTCAGTTCTTCATTAGCTGGCTTAACGGGACCCCGCCTTACTCGTAAAACTTCGAGGTAATCGGATAGCGCCAGTCGCGGCCAAAGCCACGGTGCGTGACGCGGATGCCCACCGGCGACTGGCGCCGCTTGTATTCATTGATCTTGATCAGGCGCGTGACCCGGGCCACATCGGCCGGCGGGTAGCCAGCCTCGATAATCTCGGCGATCGGCCGGTTTTCTTCCATGTACAGCTGCATGATGCCGTCGAGTACGTCATATGGCGGCAAGGAATCCTGGTCCAGCTGGTCGGCGCGCAGCTCGGCCGACGGTCCCCGCGTGAGGATGCGCTCGGGAATCACGTCCGACACGCTGTTGCGCCAGGCACACAGGCGGTACACGAGCGTCTTGGCGATATCCTTGATCACGGCAAAGCCGCCCGCCATGTCGCCGTACAGGGTGCAATAACCGACCGCCATCTCGCTCTTGTTGCCCGTCGTCAAGACGATACTGCCATGCTTGTTCGACAGGGCCATCAGCAGGGTGCCGCGGATGCGCGCCTGGATGTTTTCTTCCGTCGCGTCTTCCGCCAGCCCCGCGAACTCACCGGCCAAGGTAGCGCGGAAGGCGTCAAAGGTTTGCTTGATCGGAATTTCATCGTAGCGCACATTGAGGCGTTTTACCATGTCGCGCGAATCGATCCACGAGATATCGGCCGTAAATTGCGACGGCATCATCACGGCGCGCACCTTGTCGGCGCCCAGTGCATCGACGGCGATGGCCAGGGTCAGCGCGGAATCGACGCCGCCCGACATGCCGATCAGCACGCCCGGAAAGCCGTTCTTGACTATATAGTCGCGCACGCCCAGCACCAGCGCCTGGTACACCTGCGCCTCGGTGGTCAACGGCGTGGCCAGCGGCTGCGGCACGGGCGTGGCGCCGTCGAACTCGACCAGTTGCAAGTCTTCCTCGAAATGGCGCAGCTGAGCGCAAATCGTGCCGGCCGCATCCATGACAAACGAATCGCCGTCGAAAATCAGCTCGTCCTGGCCGCCGACCAGGTTGGCGTACACGAGGGCCATGCCTTGCGCGCTGACGTTCTTGCGCATGGTTTCATAACGCAGATGCTGCTTGTTCATATGGTAGGGCGAACCGTTCGGCACCAGCAGCACTTGCGCGCCGGCAGCGCGGGCGCGCATCGGTGCATGCTCGAACCACGTGTCTTCGCAGATATTGATGCTGAAACGCACGCCCTTCACGCCAAACACGAAAGCCTGGTCCGACGACGTAAAGTAGCGTTTTTCATCGAACACGGTGGTGTTCGGCAAGTCGTGCTTGCGGTAGGTGCCCAGCACTTCGCCATTGAGCAGCACGGAGGCGGCATTGTGGCGCACGCCCTTCTCGTCCTGCAGGGGCACGCCCACCACCACGTGCAAATCCTTGAACTGGGCCAGGTCGGCCGCCAGCCCCGCAAACGCTTCCTGCGTTTTTGCGTAGAATGCATTGCGCAGTAATAAGTCCTCGGGTGGATAGCCGACCAGCGACAGTTCCGGCGTGAGCACGATATCGGCGCCCGCTTCAAAGGCGCGGCGGGAAAGGTCGAAGATCTTGGCACGGTTGCCGGCCAGATCGCCGACCGTACTATTCATTTGAGCAATTGCGACTTTGACTGTCATGATGATGGATATTTTCGTTCTATTAAACAAGACAGGGGCACACAGGCCGATGGTGGCGCCCCGAGAGTGATGAATGCACACTACAACAATGAATTATCGCACGGCTATCGTCACTACCCTGGCTGAAATTGGCGAAGCGGCCTGGTCTGAACTGCTGGCGCGCCAGGCGGATAGCAATCCCTTCCTCTCGTATGCCTTTTTGCACGCGCTGCACGAGTCCGGCTGCGCCAGCGCGGACACGGGCTGGCAACCGAATTACCTGGTGCTGTGGCAAGGAGACACGCTGGCCGCCGCCCTGCCCCTGTACCTGAAAATGCACTCGTATGGCGAATACGTGTTCGACTGGGCCTGGGCCGATGCCTATCAGCAGCATGGCCTCGAATACTACCCGAAACTGCTGTCCGCTATTCCCTTTACGCCCGTCAGCGGCACGCGTTTGCTGGCCCGCGATGGCGAAGCGCGCGCCGCCCTGCTGGCCTTCCTGCAGGCCCAGCAGCAGGCGGCCGACGTGTCGTCCTGCCATATTCTGTTCCCGCCGGAAAGCGAGGCGCGCCAGCTGGCCGAGGCTGGCTACCTGATGCGCAGCGGCGTGCAGTTTCACTGGCTCAATCCCGGCTACGCGGATTTCGAGCAATTCCTCGCCACCCTGGAACACAAGAAACGCAAGAATATCCGCGCCGAGCGGCGCAAGGTGCGGGAAGCGGGCGTGACCATGCGCCAGGTCCGGGGCGTCAATGCTGTTGATGCCGATTGGAAGCTGTTCCACCGCTGCTACAGCAATACCTATGCGGAACACCGCTCCTCGCCCTATCTGTCGCTGGACTTCTTCCGGCGCATAGGCGCGACCATGCCGCAGAACATTCTATTGGTGATCGCCGAGCGCGAAGGCCGGGCCATCGCCGCCTCGCTGGTGATCCACACGGCCGACACCCTGTATGGCCGCTACTGGGGCGCGCTCGAGCATGTGCCGTGCCTGCACTTCGAGACGGCCTACTACCAGCCGCTGGAAT
This sequence comes from Janthinobacterium sp. GW823-FHT03B06, assembly GCF_058796955.1. NCBI lineage: Bacteria > Pseudomonadati > Pseudomonadota > Betaproteobacteria > Burkholderiales > Oxalobacteraceae > Janthinobacterium > Janthinobacterium sp. GW823-FHT03B06. Next base: position 300,521 of record NZ_JBXAJE010000005.1, on the reverse strand, counting down.
TTTGCATCGCCAACGGCATCGCCACCTTCGAAGGGGGCGCCCAGGGCGAGCACAAGATGGCGCGCGGCTTCCTGCCGCAAAAGACCTGGTCCGCCCACTGGCTGGCGCACCCGGCCTTTGCCGACGCCGTGCAGCGCTTCCTCGAGCGCGAACGGGGCGGCATCGATGCCTATCTCGATGAGTTGAACGAACACAGTCCGTTTCGCGCATAAAAAAACGCTCCCGGCCATGACTGGCGGGGAGCGTTTTTTAACTGATGCTGTTAGGCTTTTGCAGCATCTGCCTTGTAGGCGGCGACGCCGCCCAGGATTTCTTCCTTGGCCACGTCAGGGCCATACCAGCCGTCGATCTTGACCCATTTGCCTTTTTCCAGATCTTTGTAGTGCTCAAAGAAATGCTGGATCTGGCGCAAACGCAGTTCGTTCAAGTCTTCCGGCTTTTGCCAGTGGCTGTAAATCGACAGGACCTTGTCGACTGGCACGGCCAGCACTTTCGCGTCTTCGCCCGACTCGTCGGTCATTTTCAGCACGCCGATAGGACGGCAGCGCACGACCACGCCCGGGATCAGCGGGAACGGGGTGATGACCAGCACGTCGACCGGATCGCCGTCCGGCGACAGGGTGTTCGGCACGTAGCCGTAGTTGCACGGGTAATGCATGGCGGTACCCATGAAGCGATCGACGAAGATCGCGCCGCTTTCCTTGTCGACTTCGTACTTGATCGGATCGGCATTCATCGGGATTTCGATGACGACGTTGAAATCGTTCGGCAGGTCGCGGCCGGAAGAGACGTTATTCAAACTCATGGGGTTCCTCATTAGCGGATGGTGTTTTAACCGCGCAATTATAGCGAAGTACAGGCAGCTTGTGCGATGCAGCAGCGGCCCGCCGGCGTTTTGCGCGTCCAGCCAGCAACACTCGCCAGCACGGCCGTCCGGCACGCGCAAGCTGCTGCCGAGAGAATAAACAGGCCATTGGGAATAATAAGTAGAAACACTTAAGCATTACTACGGTCGCCCCCGAGTTAATACCTGAAATATCGTCATATTTTCATTTCAATATCACCATCCAGCGAACATGGTTATCATAACCGGCATTGCATTTATTGCAGCCACTTATAACAACTGTGTCAGGCTTATTCTCCCCGAACTGTCAGCGCGTGATGGCGCGGCCGTCTCACCATCGATGGCCATCAAGCCTGCCAGCCCCGAAACTCAACCATCCAGCATAATCTTTGCGCTTATTTGAAGCATTTATTTGATTCAAATGACGACCTGGCCAAAAAATGGCGCGACCAGAAGACAATCATCAATTCTGATAAACTGTCACATTCTGGTGATTCCAAACTTTGTATATTCTGCAATCGACGCCTTCCCTGAATTCAATATGGCGCTTTCAACGCGCCACCGATAAATCCTTGCAAAAAGGAATATGATGATTCCCTCTTTCCGGCCCGGGCCTTTATTAAAGGTCACCGGCGTTATTTTCATTCTGTTTGGCCTCGCCCTGCTGGGCGGCGGCATCTGGCTGGCCACGCTTGGCGGCTCCTGGTACTACCTGCTGGCCGGCATAGGCATGCTCGTCGCCGGCGTGCTGGTATTCCAGGGCAAGCGCAGCGCGCAAGCTTTCCTCGCCTTCTTGCTGACCGCCACCCTCATCTGGTCCGTCATCGAAGTGAAATTCGACTGGTGGCAATTGCTGCCGCGCCTCGACATCTGGTTTGCCGCCGCCGTCTGGCTGCTGCTGCCCTTCGTCAGCCGCCGCCTGGCGCCACCCGCCGCCACGAAACAGGGGCAATTGGGACGCACGGCCCTGTCCGCCGCCGTGGCCCTGACCGTCATCGCCGGCGTCATCGCCCTGTTCCAGGACTACCATGACCTGCATGGCGACGTGCCAGCCGAAAACATGGCCGCCACCGCCACCGGCGACCAGGCGCCCGGCGTCGAGCACAACGACTGGTCCGCGTATGGCCGCTCCGGCTATGGCGACCGCTATGCCCCGGCCGCGCAGATTACGCCGGCGAATATTTCCGGCCTGAAAGAAGCCTGGACCTACCACACGGGCGACTTCAAGGGACCGAACGACCCGGGCGAGATCGCCAACGAAGTGACGCCGCTGAAGGTCAATGACATGCTGTACCTGTGCACGCCGCACAATATCGTCATCGCCCTGAACCCGGACACGGGCAAGGAAATCTGGCGCCACGATCCGAAGATCAACCGCGACGCAGCCAGCTACCAGCACATGATCTGCCGCGGCGTCGCCTACTGGGACGTCAACGCGGGCCGCGCGAAGAACAACCCGGCCCCCGAAGCGGCCGGCATGGAATGCCCGCGCCGCATCCTGGCGCCGACCATGGACGGCACCATGATCGCCGTCAACGCCGATACGGGCGAGTCGTGCAAGAGCTTTGGCAACAACGGCGTCGTCAACCTGTATAAAAACATGGCCATGATCAAGCGCGGTTTCCTGATGCCGACCTCGCCGCCCGCCGTCTCGCAGAAAATGGCCGTGATCGCCGCCAGCGTGACGGACAACCATTCGACGGAAGAACCGTCGGGCGTGATCCGCGGCTACGATCCCGTCACGGGCAAGCTGATGTGGAACTGGGACCCGGCCACGCCGGAAGATACCAAGCCCTTCCCTGAAGGCAAGAACTACACCAACAACTCGCCCAACTCGTGGGGCGTGGCCAGCATCGATGAAAAGCTGGGCATGGTGTACATCCCGATGGGCAATGAAACCCCCGATACCTGGGGCGGCAACCGCAACAAGAATGGCGAGAAATTCAACAGCGCCATCGTCGCGCTCGACCTGGCGACCGGCAAAGTGCGCTGGGTCTACCAAACCGTGCACCACGATATCTGGGACATGGATATCGGCGGCCAGCCTAGCCTGGTCGACATCGACACGCCGAAAGGCAAAGTCCCGTCCGTCGTCGCCACGACGAAACGGGGCGACATCTATGTGATCGACCGCCGCGACGGCAGCCTGGTCGTGCCGGCGCCGGAAAAACCCGTACCGACGAGCAATCCTGCCACCGGCGACACCCTGTCGCCCACGCAGCCGTTCTCGGCCCTGACCTTCTTGCCTGAACGCAATATCAGCGAAGCGGACATGTGGGGCACGACGCCGTTCGACCAGCTCGCCTGCCGCATCATCTTCAAGGAACGCCGCTATGAAGGCCCGTTCACGCCGCAAACGGCCGGCAAGGGCGCCGTCATCTCGCCGGGCCCGCTCGGCATCTTCGAATGGGGCGGCGCGGCCATCGACCCCGTGCGCCAGTTACTGATCGTCAACCCTGACTACATGGGCTTCCTGGAAAAACTCGTACCGCGCGCCGAAACGACGGCCAAGGGCGGCACGGGCGGCGAAATGGGCTTGCAGCCGCAGACGGGCGTCCCGTTTGCCGTGGAAATCAAGGCCTTTTTGTCGCCGCTGGGCTTCCCATGCCAGGCACCGCCGTGGGGCTATGTGGCCGCCGTCGACCTGCGCACCATGAAAAAAGTGTGGATGCACAAGAACGGCACCACGCGCGACAGCGGTCCCGTGCCGATCCCGTTGCCGCTGGGCGTGCCCAGCCTGGGCGGCATGGTCACCACGGGCGGCGGCGTGACCTTCCTCAGCAGCACGCTCGACTACTACATCCGCGGCTACGACGTCAGCAACGGCAAAGTCATCTGGAAAGCCCGTTTGCCAGCCGGCGGCCAGGCTACGCCGATGAGCTATGTGTCGAACAAGTCGGGACGCCAGTTCGTCGTTGTCATGGCCGGTGGCCACGGCTCGCTGGGCACGAAGATGAGCGACACGCTGATCGCGTATGCCCTGCCCGAAGGCACCGCCGTACCGAAGAAGTAAATAGCAACGCAGCAGCGCACTCCGCCATGGGGTGCGCATAAAAAAAGCCGTTCAGTCTGCACTGAACGGCTTTTTTACGTCTGGAGAAATGGCCTACAAGGCTTACAGGATGGTGGCCAGCGCGCACTGCCGGTAATGGGCGGCAGCCTGTTCCGTCTGCTGCAAGGCGTCGTGCATCTGCGCCAGCTTCAAGTGGGCGTCGCGCACCATCTGCGGCTCGTTGGCGTCCGACAAAGCCTGCTCCAGGTGGCGCTGGGCCTTGCCCCACAGTTTTTGCTTGAGGCACAAGGTACCGAGGGTCAGCGCCAGTTCCGCATCGAGCGGACGCTGTTTCAGCCATTGCTCGCAATGCTCGATCTGCAGCAGCAAGGCCGGCGTGCCGCTCGGGGCCGCCGCTTCGCGGTAGGCGCGCACGACGCGCTCGTCCCAGTCGGCGGCCAGCGACTCTTCGCACACGAGGCGCGCTTCGTCATGCAGGCCGCGCGCATTCAGGGCCGTGGCGGCGCGGCAGGCGATATACGGCTTGACCCGGTCGGCGCTCGGCACGGTCGACCATACGCGCAGCAAGGATTCCGCGTCATGCGACGGGTCGGACAGCAAATGGTCATAAGCCAGTTCGCGCAGGCGCGACGACAGGGCCGGATGCAGGGCGCGGTGCTTGTCGAGCGAACGCACGAGGCGCAGCACTTCCGGCCAGTTCTTCGCCTGCTGCTCGGCTTTCAGCGACCATTGCAGCGCGTGGATATGGCGCGTGCCGCTGGCGTTGAGTTCGCGCACGGCGGCCAGCGCCGCTTCCGGCTGGTGGTCGTCGACCAGCAATTCCGTCACCGTCATCAGACGGGCCGTCTTCAGGCTGGCGTCGCCTTCGACGCGGGCCAGCCAGCTGTCGCGGCGTTCGGACTGGCGCATGCGGTGCGCGGCGCGCGCGCCGATCAGCGCGGCCAGGCCGGCGTTTTCGTCCAGTTCGGCGGCGCGCAAGGCGGCCTTCTCTGCATGGCCGAAACGGCCTTCGAACAGGGCTTTCAAGGCTTCGCGCAAACCCTTGTTGCCATCGCGCTCACGCTTGCGCTGGCGGTAGGCCGCCACTTGCGCCGGCATGCGCACGGTGGCGCGCACGGCGCGCACCAGCAGGTACAGCAGCACGAACAGCACGACCTGCAGCAGCAGGAAGAAGTTCAGCGACAAATCGATGCGGTACGGCGGATAGAACAGCACCACGTTGCCAGGGTTGAAACGGGCCGTCACGGCGATACCGATCGCCGCGGCCATCAGGGCGAGTAACCAGAGAAATAGACGCATGGGCTCAGGACTTCGCTTTGTAGTTGCGCACAGCAGTCAGGCTGTCGGACAAGGTTGGCATTTCGATGGCCAGATTGCTGCCCTGCACCTGGCGCAGCAGGGCTTGCGCCGTCTGCGTGCTCTTGGCGCGGGTGTCGAAATACTTGGCCAGCGCATCCTGCGCGGCGATCAAGTCGTTGCGGAACGCCGTTTCATTGCGCGACAACAAGGCCATGCGGGCATTGAGCAAGCGCAGCTTGACGTTTTCGCGCAAGAAATACGATTGCGTCGGCGACAGCATCAGCGCTTCCGGCGTATCGACCCGGCGGATACGGATCAATTGGCGCACGTCGGCCCACATGTCGCCGCTCCAGGTATTGAAGCCGTCGCGCACCTTTTGCAGCAGCGGTTCCGGCGCCGGCGGACCCACCAGCTTGCCGCTGGCATCGCGCACGGGCTTGGCCTTGCCCGGTTTTTCCGGCGCGGCCGGCAAGGCCGGCGTTTCGTCGGACAGCATCGGCAAGGAATCGACCTGGGCGATCACGGCGTCGAGACGCAGGGCCACGCCCGTCGAATCGACGCTGGGCAGGGCCTTGAGTTTTTCCATGTCGCGCCCGATGGCGCGGCGGATAGTGATGAATTGCGGCTTGTCGGAACGCGACAGGCTGCGGTCCGCGTTTTGCAGGGCGATCAGCGCGCCGGGCACGTTGCCGGCCAGTTGCAGCTGCTGGCTGGCCGTCGACAGCACTTGCTCGATTTCCGTCAGCGCCCACTCGTCGCGGTTCTTCGACAAGTCGTTATACAGTTGTTCCAGGGCCAGCTGCTGGCTTTGCGTTTCGCTCTGGCGGTTTTCCAGCGCCCCCACCTTGATTTCCAGCTCTTTCGTGCCTTCTTGCACGGTGCGCGCCAGCACGCCCGTTTCGGCATTGCTGACATCGCCCTTTTGCAGGCGCTTGGCCACTTCTTCGCGCAGGTTGCGGATCTGCTTGCTGGACGACCAGCTTTGCGCCGCCAGCAGCACGGCCAGCACGATGACGGCGATGCTCATGGGCTTTTGCAGCTGTTCCAGCAAGGTCGGCGCGCGGCCGGCAGGTTGGTCGGCCGCCTGCGGCGCCGTCTTCACGGCGCTGCCAGGCGTTGCATTCGGTTCGGAGAGTGTAGGCATTTCGTTCATGGTCGTGATTGTAACGCGGCGAGCACTCCTGCGTCGCCTGATCCTGTCAGGGTGACACGGGCAAAACCCAGGGCCGCCGCCGTTTGTGCAATGCGGGCGTGCGGCACGATCAGATGTTGCTGTTGCATTTTCACAACAGCCGTCTTTTCAGCATCCAATTCCTCAAGAAGCGCCAGCAAACCGCGCAGCGCTTCCGAGCTGGTGATGATCCAGTCATTATTATGCTGCAACAGCTTTTCCAGGGTCGCCCGCAAGGCCGGCGTCAGCGTTGGCACCTGGCGGCGGTAGGCTGTGACGAACTCGACCTCGGCGCCAGCGGCGCGCAAGCCCTCGGCCAGGTAATCGCGTCCGCCGTCGCCGCGCACGATCAGCACGCGCTTGCCGCGCAGGGCCGGCAAGTCCAGCGCCAGCAATAAATGTTCGGAATCGCTGCGCGCCGTGTCGAGCGGACTGGTGATGCTGGCATTCGCATCCGTGACGCCATGCGCGGCCAAGGCCATCCGGCTGCCCTCGCCCACGACGGCCAGCGGCACGCCTGGCGGCCAGGCGGACAGGTGCGCAAAGACGCAATCGATGGCGTTCGGCGAGACGAAGGCCACCAGGTCATATTCCGCCAGGCGCGCCAGCACGGCTTGCAGCTGCGCGCATTCATCTGCGCCATCGAGCGCGTGGATTTCCAGCAGCGGCAGCAGGGTCACGGGCCAGCCCAGCGCCGCGATCCTGGCGGCCAGCGGCCCCGCTTGCGCCGCGGGCCGCGTGATCACCACCGTGTCAGGCATGCGGCGCCAGGCCTTCATGGTTGTCGGGCGTAATGGCGCACGAGGCGAGGATGCCGGCGGCATCCTGTGCGCGCAGCAGCTCGGCCACCTGTTCGCCCAGCAGCTCCGGCGCGCTGGCCGGGCCTTCGAACTCGGCGCTGGCCATGCGCGCGCCGTCCGGCGTGGCGACCATGGCGCGCAAGCGCATGCTGTCGCCTTCGACAGTGGCAAACGCGGCCAGCGGAATCTGGCAGCTGCCGCCGAAGATCTTCGACACCTTGCGCTCGGCCGTGACGGCTTGCGCCGTATCAATATGGTTCAGCGGCGCCAGCAGGGCCGTCATGTCGACGCCGTCGGCGCGACCGGCGCGCACCTCGATCGCCATCGCGCCCTGGCCGGCGGCAGGCAGGCTGTCTTCCGGCGCCAGCACGGCGCGGATGCGCGACGCCAGGCCCAGGCGTTTCAGGCCGGCGGCGGCCAGGATGATGGCGGCGTAATCGCCACGGTCCAGCTTGCCCAAGCGCGTGTCGAGGTTGCCGCGCAGGGGCAGAATCGTCAGGTGCGGGTAGCGCGCGGCGATCAGCGACTGACGGCGCAGGCTGCTGGTGCCGACGACGGCGCCGTGCGGCAGCTCGGCCAGGCTGGCGTAATCGTTGGACACGAACGCGTCGCGCGGGTCTTCGCGCTCGAGGATGGCGGCCAGGGCAAAGCCTGCCGGCAACTCCATCGGCACGTCTTTGAGCGAATGCACGGCCAGGTCGGCGCGGCCCTCTTCCATCGCCACTTCCAGTTCCTTGACGAACAGGCCCTTGCCGCCTACCTTGGACAGGGCGCGGTCCAGAATCTGGTCGCCGCGTGTGGTCATGCCGAGAATTTCAACGCTACACTGCGGATACAGGGCGGCCAGGCGCGCGCGCACGTGTTCGGCTTGCCACATGGCAAGACGGCTCTCGCGCGTGGCAATCACCAGGCGGGAAGGAATATTTTGGGTCAATTCGGATGCTTTCAAAACAAGTTCTTTCGCTGTGGCTGTCGTTGTCGTTGCCAATTCGCCCGTCCGATATCAATTTGTATCGGAATGACGCCCGGCCTCGCTATAATCGTTATCCCTTAGCCTAGAAGGCCAAGTCAGGCTAGCGTCCATGTTGAAGACCACAAATTTTATCATGCGCCCCCTCCCCTCTGCGGCCAAACGCCCGGTGCGATCCACATTCCCTTGCTTTTACACTTACTTTGGTTCTTTATTATGCTCAATGACGCAGTAGCACCAGAAATAGTTCCAGCGGCCGGCTCCGACAAGGACGCGCCGCTGAAAGAAGATATCCGCCTGCTGGGCCGCCTGCTGGGCGACGTGCTGCGCGAACAGGAAGGCGACGCCGTCTTCAATGTGGTGGAAACCATACGCCAGACTTCCGTGCGCTTCCGCCGCGAAGCGGACGCCGACGCCGCGCTGGAACTCGACGCCATGCTGAAGGAACTGAGCCGCGAACAGACGATTTCCGTCGTGCGCGCCTTTTCCTATTTTTCGCACCTGGCCAACATTGCGGAAGACCAGCATCACATCCGCCGCCGCCGCGCCCACCTGCTGGCTGGTTCCCCGGCGCAAAAGGGCAGCGTCAGCTTCGCACTGAAGAAGCTGCGCGCCGCCGGCGTGCCGCGCAAGACCGTCGACACCTTCTTCCAGGACGCCCTGATCGCGCCCGTGCTGACGGCCCACCCGACGGAAGTGCAGCGCAAGAGCATCCTCGACGCCGAGCACGACATCGCCCGCCTGCTGGCCGAGCGCGACCTGCCGCAGACGCCGAAGGAACGGCAGGCCAACATGCAGCTGCTGCGCTCGCGCGTGGCCACCCTGTGGCAGACGCGCATGCTGCGCTACTCGAAGCTGACGGTGGCCGACGAAATCGAAAACGCCCTGTCCTACTACCGCATCACCTTCCTGCGCGAATTGCCGGGCCTGTACGACGACATCGAGGAAGACATCGCCGCCGAGTACCCGAACGGCAACGGCACGATCGAGCCGATCAATGCAGCCTACGTGCAGATGGGCAGCTGGATCGGCGGCGACCGCGACGGCAACCCGAACGTCAATGCGGGCACCATGCAGCACGCGCTGGCGCGCCACGCCACCACCATCCTCGACTTTTACCTCGACGAAGTGCACGCGCTGGGCGCGGAACTGTCCGTCTCGACCCTGATGGTGGGCGTGAGCGCCGAACTGCAGGCGCTGGCCGACCAGTCGCCGGACGCCTCGCCGCACCGCAGCGACGAACCGTACCGCCGCGCCCTGATCGGCATCTATGCGCGCCTGGCCGCCACGGCCCGCGCGCTGGGCGCCACCAACATCCTGCGCAAGGAAGTGGGCGCGGCCGCCCCCTATCCTGACGCGGCCGCCTTTGTGGCCGACTTGCGCACCATCGTCGCCTCGCTCGAGTCGCACCACGGCGCGGCCCTCGTGCGCCCGCGCCTGGCCACGCTGGCGCGGGCGGCCGACATCTTCGGTTTCCACCTGGCGTCGCTCGACATGCGCCAGACTTCCGACGTGCACGAGCGCGTGCTGGCCGACCTGTTCGCGAAAAGCGGCGTGGCCGCCGACTACACGACCCTATCCGAGGAAGACAAGCAGGCGCTGCTGCTGAACGAACTGGCCCAGCCGCGCCTGCTGTACTCGCCCTACATCGCCTACGCCACGGAAACGGATTCCGAGCTGGCCATCCTGCGCGCGGCGCGCGACATCCGCCAGCGCTACGGCGCGCGGGCCATCCGCAACTACATCATCTCGCACACGGAAACCGTCTCCGACTTGCTGGAAGTATTGCTGCTGCAAAAGGAAACAGGCTTGCTGCGCACCGACTGGCAGGCCGGGGGCGACGGCGACAGCACGTGCGAGCTGATGGTCATCCCCCTGTTCGAGACCATCCCCGACCTGCAGCGCGCGGCCGGCATCATGAGCCAGCTCATGGCCTTGCCGCTGGTCAAGCAATTGATCGCCAAGCAGGGACAGTTGCAGGAAGTCATGCTCGGCTATTCCGATTCGAACAAGGATGGCGGTTTTCTCACGTCGAACTGGGAACTGTACAAGGCGGAACTGGCATTGGTGACGGATTTCCAGAAGGCCGGCGTCAAGCTGCGCCTGTTCCATGGCCGCGGCGGCACGGTGGGCCGTGGCGGCGGACCCAGCTACGAAGCCATCCTGGCGCAGCCGCCGGGCACCGTCAACGGCCAGATCCGCCTGACGGAGCAGGGCGAAATCATCGCCTCGAAGTTTTCCAACGCGGAAATCGGCCGGCGCAACCTGGAATTGCTGGTCGCCGCGACCCTGGAAGCGAGCCTGGCGCCGCAGGAAGCCAATCCGGCCCGCAACGGCCAGCTGGCGCAATTCGAAGCCGTGATGGCGCAGCTGTCGGACCTCGCCTATCACGCCTACCGCCACCTCGTGTATGAAACGCCGGGCTTTACGGAGTATTTCTTCTCGGCCACGCCGATTGCGGAAATCGCCGAGCTGAACCTCGGTTCGCGCCCCGCCTCGCGCAAGGCCAACCAGCGCATCGAAGACTTGCGCGCCATTCCCTGGGGCTTTTCCTGGGGCCAGTGCCGCTTGCTGCTGCCGGGCTGGTTCGGCTTCGGCAGCGCCATCGAAGCGTGGATCAACGATGGCGAGCCAGCGTCGAAGGATGACAGGATCGCCACCCTGCGCGCCATGTACGCCGAATGGCCGTTCTTTGCCACCCTGCTGTCGAACATGGACATGGTGCTGGCCAAGACGGACCTGGCCATCGCCTCGCGCTACGCGGAACTGGTGGCGGACCAGGACTTGCGCGAACGCATCTACAAGCGCATCACGGAAGAGCATGGCAACACCTTGCGCTGCCTGGAGCTGATCACCGGCAATACCGAGCGCCTGGCGGGCAATCCGCTGCTGGCCCGCTCGATCCAGAACCGCTTCGCCTACCTCGACCCGCTGAACCATTTGCAGGTGGAATTGATCAAGCGCAACCGCGCCCTGTCCAGCGCCAGTAAAGTCGATGAACGGGTGCACCGCGGCATCCAGCTGTCGATCAATGGCGTGGCGGCAGGCTTGCGCAACACGGGCTGATCGCGCCGCATTGCCTTCGGCAAGCAGGGGCCGGCACCGCAAGGGCCGGCCCTTTTGCTTTCCAAATGGAAAAATATTCTCAATAAAACAACATTTGGTATTACACTAGCGTCGAATACTTTTCCCACTCCGGCGCCACGTGCACCGCAGCGGCCAACGATGACGCCAGGGACGCGTATGAGCAAATGGTCGATTGAAACGCTGAGTACGGCATGCGCCGCCCTCGTCCTGGTGGTGCTGGGCTGGCTGGCCGGCGCGGCCTGGCAGGAGCTCGACTCCTGGGAACATATCTGGCTGTTGCTGCTGCTGGCGGCAGCCGCCGGCACGGCCATGTGGCTGATGCGCAAGCTGCGCGCCCACCTCGCCAGCACGCGCTTGCAGCTCGATGCCAGCACCATGCGCTACCGCCACCTGAGCGAGACGGCGCAGGACGGCATGTGGCAAACGGATGCGCAAGGCACGATATTGCATCTCAACCAGCGCCTGTGCGACATGCTCGATATGCCTGCGGAAAAGCTGCTGGGCCATAAAATGAGCGAATTCTACGATGAGGCGACCTTGCTGCGCCTGTGTCCGCTGCGCCAGACAGCCACGGATAGCTGCATGGGAGAACTGCAATACCGGCACAGCGACGGTTCGGAACGCTGGGCGATGATCAGCGGCCGCCGCCTGTACGACCAGCAGGGCACGCTGACGGGCGCGCTCGTGCTGGCCAGCGACATCACCGAACAAAAGCGGGCCGAACATGCATTGAGCGTCGCCCATGCGGAACTGGAAAGCCGCGTGGCCCTGCGCACGGCCCAGCTGCTCGACGTCAATCTCCAGCTATCGGCGGAAATCGCCATGCGCGCGCAAACGGAAGCGGCCCTGGCGCGCAGCGAAGAACGGCTGCAGGACATCATCTCCATGATGCCCCTGTCGCTGTTCCTGAAAGATGCCGATTCGCGCATCGTGCTGATGAACCAGGCCTGCGAGCAGCAATGGGGCGTGCGCCAGCAGGACATTGCCGAAGGGCGCGACTTGCAGCATTTCCCCAGCGACCAGAACGTGGGCTTCCACGCGGCGGACCAGGAAGCGTTTGCCAGCCGCAAGGTGGTGATACGCGAAGAACTGGTATGGAATGCGCAGCTGCAGGAAAATCGCCTGCTGCAGACACACAAGAAACCCATCTTCGATGCCGAAGGGCGGCCGCAGATGATCATCGCCATGGCCATCGACATCACCGACAGCAAGCGCAACGAGGAAAACCTGGAGCGCACCCTGGCCCAGCTGCGCGAACTGAGCGACCACCAGCAAACGATCAAGGAAGAGGAACGCCGGCGCATCGCGCTCGACATTCATGACGACCTGGGCCAGAACCTGATGGTGCTGCGCATCGATGTGTCGCTGCTGCACGCGCGCACGGCCAAGACCCATCCGCGCCTGCACCGCCACGCGCAGCGCGTGCTCGACACCATCGACACCACCATCCGCTCGGTGCGCACCATCATCAATGACCTGCATCCCAGCACCCTCGAACTGGGACTGGGTCCGGCGGCCGAATGGCTGCTCCGCCAGATGGAGGGCCGCGGCGCCATCCGCTACCGGCTCACGCTCGACAGCGAGGTGCCGGACCTGGGCCTCGATCAGCGCCAGACCTCGGCCATCTTCCGCGTGCTGCAGGAATCGCTGTCGAACATCGTGCGCCACGCCCAGGCCAGCGAAGTGGAGGTGGCGCTGGAGCAAAATGCGGATTCCATCATCCTGCGCATCAGCGACAACGGCATCGGCATGCAGCCGGGCGACGACGGCAAGCGGGCCGCCTTCGGCCTGAAAAGCATACGCGAACGTGTCCACGCGCTGGGCGGCGAACTGCGCATCGACAGCCAGGCGGGCCGGGGCACGGTGCTGACCATCTACCTGCCCCACGCCGCCAGGCGCGCCATGCCGGCCATGCCCGAACACAAACATTACCAAAAACAGTAACAAATTAGATATGCATTTTTGGCAAATAAAAGTATAGTAAGTTTTTTCCTAGAGGAAACTATCATGCTGACACGGTTCTCCCGCCTCCCCGCCCCATTGCTCGGCCTGCTCCTGCTGGCCGCCGTTTCCAACGCCAGCGCCACCATTTATGCCGAACGGGGCTTTGGAGAAAGGGATGGCAACGGCAGCATCGCATCCGACCTGAACCCGGCTGGCCTGGTGGCCGGCATCATCATGGAAGAAGAAGGACGGCGCCGCGCCGTGACGTATCAGCATGGCCGCCTCCGCGAGCTGGGCACCCTGGGCGGCGATGAAGGTTTTACCAAGGCCATCAATATCCATGGCGCGGTGGTCGGTTCGGCGCAAACGGCCAGCGGCGCCTGGCACGCCTTCCGCTACGACGCGGCCGGCGGCATGCGCGACCTGGGCACCTTGGGCGGTACCAGCAGCTATGCCACGGCCATCGCACAAGGCGGCCAGGTGGCCGGCTATGCCGACACGAGCGGCGGCGATTTCCACGCCTTTGTGACAAAAGCCGACCACAGCCTGCAAGACCTGGGCACCCTGGGCGGCGCCAGCAGCTATGCCAGCGGCCTGAACAACCATGGCGTGGTGGTGGGCACGGCCCAGCGCGGCGATGGCTACCGCCGCGCCTTCGTCTACCACCCCGGCGCGGGCATGCAGGAAATCGGTACCCTGCCCGGCGGGCGCATCAGCTCGGCCACCGCCATCAATGACGCGGGCCTGATCGTGGGCGCCTCGGAAACGGAAAAACGCCGCTGGCACGCGTTTGCCTGGGATGGCAAGCGCATGCTGGACCTGGGCGCCCTGATCGGCCAGGGCGACAGCTACGCCACAGCCGTCAACGCGGCCGGGCACGTCGTCGGCAGCGTCAACATCAACGGCTTTGAACCGATGACCTTTGTCTACAAGGAAGGCGTGATGACGGTACGCCGCCGCGACGACGGCCTGTATCTGACCAACAAGATCACGGACGCCGGCCTGGTGGTGGGCGCCGTCTACACAGGGCATAAATTCCAGGCCTTCGCCGTGCCCTCGCAAGCATCGCCGCCGCCGCCGCGCCGCAACCCGCTGGACTGGTTCTTCCTGACCGTCATCGCCGCCGCCTGCGGCGCAGCCCTGTTCCGCGCGCGCCGGCACGTGCGCGCCGGCCTGCTGGGACAGCGCACGCATTTTCTGTAAATCGTCACAGGTAGGGACGAAAAAAAAGAGGCTTGCGCCTCTTTTTTTATTGCCTGCTGACCGCTTAGTTTTGCGTCAGGAAAGTCTTCAGCTTGTCCGAGCGCGAAGGCTGGCGCAGCTTGCTCATGGCTTTCGCTTCGATCTGGCGGATGCGCTCGCGCGTCACGTCGAACTGCTTGCCCACTTCTTCCAGCGTGTGGTCGTTCGACATTTCCACGCCGTAACGCATGCGCAGCACTTTCGCTTCGCGCGGCGTCAACGAGTCCAGCACTTCCTTGATCACGTTGCGCATCGATGCGTGCAGCGCGGCGTCCAGCGGCGCCAACGTCGTGTTGTCTTCGATGAAGTCGCCCAGTTGCGAATCGCCATCTTCGCCCATCGGCGTTTCCATGGAAATCGGCTCTTTCGCGATCTTCATGATTTCGCGCACCTTGTTTTCCGGCATTTCCATCTTGACGGCCAGGGTCGCCAGGTCCGGCTCGCTGCCCGTTTCCTGCATGATTTGGCGCGAGATGCGGTTCATCTTGTTGATCGTTTCGATCATGTGCACCGGCACGCGAATGGTGCGCGCCATGTCGGCGATCGAACGCGTGATCGCCTGGCGTATCCACCAGGTGGCGTAGGTCGAGAACTTGTAGCCGCGGCGGTATTCGAATTTATCGACGGCCTTCAGCAGACCAATGTTGCCTTCCTGGATCAAGTCGAGGAATTGCAAGCCGCGGTTGATGTATTTCTTGGCGATCGAAATGACCAGGCGCAAGTTGGCGACCGTCATTTCGCGTTTCGCGTGACGCGCGCGCTTTTCGCCGGCAGCCATCTGCTTGTTGATCTTGCGCAAGTCCGCCAGCGGCAGGGCCACGCGCGCTTGCAGGTCGATCATCTTCTTTTGCAGTTCCTTGACGGCAGGCACGTTACGGCTGAGGATGGCGCTGTACGGGTACTTGCAGTCGACTTCGCGGTCGACCCATTCCAGGTCGCATTCATTGCCCGGGAACACCTTGATGAAGTGGGCGCGCGGCATGCCGCATTTGTTCACGCACAGTTCCAGCACGGCGCGCTCGATGTGGCGCACTTCTTCCATCTGGCCGCGCAGGGTGTCGCACAGCTTTTCGACGACCTTGGCCGTGAAGCGGATGCCCAGCAATTCCTGCGAAATGGCTTCCTGCGCCTTGATGTAGGCTTTCGAGTTGTAACCCTCGGGCGCCTTGCGCATCTTGTCGTACTGCGTGGAAATGACGTTGAATTTCTCCAACGCATTCTTTTTCAGCTGGGCCAGTTGCTCGCTGGAGAAACCGGCCGCGCCGCCATTGGCGTCGCCGTCTTCTTCCTCGGCTTCTTCTTCCTCTTCCTCGTCGTCACCGCTGGCGGCGGCGGCGGCGGGAGCGGCGGCCGGCGCCGGGGCATTGCTTTCGTTCAAATCCACAAAGCCGTCGACCACTTCATCAACCTTGATTTCATCGCGCGCAATTTTTTGCGACAGCGCAACGATTTCGCCGATCGTGGTGGGGCAGGCGGAAATAGCCTGGATCATGTCCTTCAGGCCGCCTTCGATGCGCTTGGCGATCTCGATCTCGCCTTCGCGCGTCAGCAGCGCCACGGCGCCCATTTCACGCATGTACATGCGCACGGGGTCGGTGGTGCGGCCGAAGTCGGAGTCGACCGTCGACAGGGCCGTGGCGGCAGCCGCTTCCACTTCATCGTCGCTGGTGACGGTGGCGACGTTGTCAGTCAACAACAGGCTTTCCGCATCAGGGGCACGCTCGTAGACGGCGATGCCCATGTCGTTGAAGGTGGCGATGATGCCTTCGATCGCTTCCGGATCGATGATGTTTTCCGGCAATTGGTCATTGATCTCGGCGTAGGTGAGGAAACCGCGTTCCTTGCCCATGTTGATCAAGCCCGTGATCTGCTTGCGGCGGCGTTCCAGGTCCGCTGCCGATGCTTCCGGATCTCCCAGCGCGTCCGCCAGGCCGCCCTTGGCCTTGCGGTCGCGCGCTTTCGACACGGCCTTCAGTTCGGCGCGCTCGACGGCGTTCAGTGCCGCCACTTCATCGTTTTCCGGCGTGAATTCGCTCGGCTTGCGGCCGCGGCGGCCTGGCACCTTGACGGTCGGCAGGAAGTAATTCGAGGTGTCGATGGCGGCCAGGGCATCGGCGTCCGTGGTCTTGCTGACCACTTGCGCGCCGGTGATGATGGTCACGGGCGCTGCCTCAGGCTTGGCGCGCACGACTTTCGAGCGGGCTGCCGTCACCACCTTGTTCGTGGCGGCGCTTTCGCTGACCTTGCGCGGCGCGGCCGGGGCCTTGGCGCCGGGGGCGACCTTCACGCTTGGCGTTTTGGCCGGTGCGGCGTCGGCCACCTCGGCCACTTCGGCAACGGCGTCGACAGCCGCCACTGGCGCTTCGGCAGCCGCATCGGCCGGCGGCACGGCAGCCAGGCGCGAGCGGCTTTTCTTCACCACGGTGACGACGGTCGGCGCCGTCGTGACGGTGGCTTCCGGATTCGCTTGCGCATTATCGATGAAGTAAGATAAAGTCGTTTTGGGTACGGCAAGTGGCGCCGCGGCTGGGCGTGGCGCCTTGGCGGACAACGTTAAAGTTTTTGGCGTATTCTTCATGAGATATCTCTTAATGCGAGACCAGATGGTGTCGGCGCGAAGTGAATGATTCCACCTAAGCCTGCGAAACCGGACTCGATGGAGCGTATTGTTGCGGCTGCCGTGTTAACGGCAGCGGCGCCTGTCTATCGGGACGTTCAAAGCCCGCGCATCCGTCATGCGGAGCGGCGGGGCCGAAGCCGGGTCAGATAAATAAGCGATGTACATTGCGGAATGAAAAAAAGCCCGTACCAGAACGGGCTTGAATCTATTGTTGTTCAGTGAAGACACAGCGGAGAGCAAGATTATGCACGAAGGCCAGTTATCTGGATAATTGATAAGCAAAATATCTGATATCAAAAATATCAATAATGATGGCCCTGCACCGCACTGCTCCTATCCCCTGCACACCTGAGCCAGACCATCAAAAACGGGGTCCAGTCATCAGCGCAAGCCGACATTATACACATTTCCCGTATTTCGCGCTGTGTCCGCTGTAGGGCGGACCCGCTTGTTGCAGCGCAAGTTGCCAAAAAAGACAATGCACTTGCCTGTGGCGCGTGCTATGCTCCCCTTTTATAGCCCAACCAATGATGTCGATGACCAGCTCCACGCCAGACCAGCAAGCCACCACTCCTGACACGCCAGTCGATGCAGCCCCAGCGGCGGCACCGGCCGCAGCGACCACGCCGGCGCCTGCCGGCCTGACCGCACGCGCGCTGCTGAAGCAGTTCCAGGAGCAATTCCCGCCATTCCGCGATTGCCTGCCCTTGTCGATCGGTATCGACAAGCAGATCCTGGCGCGCCTGCCGGACCTGGATCGCAAGCTGATGCGCACGGCGCTGGGCATCCACACGGGTTCGCTGCGCTACCTGCGCGTGATGGAAAAAGCCAAGATCCGCTACGACCTCGACGGCACGGCCGGCGCGGAAGTGACGCAAACGCACCGCGACCACGCCACGCAAGTCTTGCAGCAACGCTTCAAGAAGGAAGCCGAGCGCAAGAAAGCCGAGCGCGACGCGGCCGCCGCCGAAGAAGCGAACCGCTTGCGCCTGGAAAAACTGAATCAGCTGACCGCGAAATTCTCGCGCAAAGGCTGATCCGGTTTCATGGACACAGCTGCCGTACCGCCACTCCCCCCGTATCAAGGCATCGCCCTCGACCACGTCAAGCTGGTACGCACCAGCGATGATGCACAGGCGGCCATGGCCGCCCTGCTGGCAGCGGACGCCATCGGCTTCGATACGGAGTCGAAGCCTACTTTTGTGAAGGGCGAGTCCTCCACGGGGCCCCATCTGATCCAGCTGGCTACCGACGACATCGCCTACCTGTTCCAGGTGGGCAGCGCGCCGGCGCCGGCCCTGGCCGAACTCAAAGCCATCCTCGAATCGACCACCACCCTGAAGGTGGGCTTTGGCCTGTCCGACGACGTCAAGCGCCTGCGCAACAAGCTGGGCATCGCGCCAGCCCAGGTGCTCGACCTGTCCGTCGCCCTGCGCGGCGGCCAGCGCAACGACCTGGGCGCGAAGACGGCCGTGGCCAAATTTTTCGGCCTGCATCTGCAGAAATCGAAAAAGATCTCCACTACCAACTGGGCCACGTCGCGCCTGACGGAAAAGCAGATCCTGTACGCGGCCGACGATGCGCAAGTGGCCCTGCGCGTGTACCGCCGCTGGATCGCCGAAGGCGGCAAGGTGGCGCCGCAAAAAGCTCCGCGCGTCAGCACGCCGCCTGCCCCGCCGCCAGTCGCCGTCTGAGCCGGCGCGCCTTCCTGCAACATGAGCAAGAACAAGTCCATCGGCACCACGCCTGACGCGATCACCGCCGCCGAACAGGCGCTGGGGCGTGGGCTGCCCGCGTCCTACGTGCAATGGTTATTGGTCAACAATGGCCGCGCGCTGGGCGCCTTGAGCATATTTCCCGTCTACGACGCGGCCAATGCGCGCAAGACGTGGGAATCGATAGAACGCCATTACCGCACCGATTGGCAAGAGTGGCTCGAGAATACGGATGACGGCGATGCCGCATCCCTGCTGCCCTTTGCCCAGTTCGGCACGGGCGATTACTATTGTTTTGACTATGCGCAAACGGGGCCATCGGGCGAGCCGGTGGTCGTGCTGTGGTCGCACGAAACAGGGACTGCCACCACGGTGGCGCCCGACTTTGCGTCATTCCTGATACTGCCCGGCCGCCCGGGCTGACACCCGGCGGCCGGCGCAGCCTTATTTGACCAGACGCAAGGTCAGGGGATAGCGGTAAGTGATGCCATTACTGGCCTTGACGGCCGCGACGATCGAGCACACCAGATTGGCCAGCGCCACGATCCAGAACAGGAACAGGCCGATCAGCACGAACGACAGGATGAAGCAGGCAAAATACCAGATGATCAGGGTGATCTGGAAATTGAGCGCCTCGCGGGCGTTCTCGGCCGAGAATTTATCCGCATCGTCTTTCTTGATCAAGTAAATGATCAGCGGCGCCACCCAGCTGGTGAACAGGCCGCCAACGTGGGACAGAATGGCCAGCGTCGTATCTTGCGTACGACCCAGTTCCGGCTGCGTGTTATCCATTATCATTCCCATCATTCGTTATAGATACTTCAATATAACAGCAATATTTCCTTTTGGAATGAAACACTTGCTGGCGCAAGGACTTTTTTTCATGTACCGCTTGCCGCCCTCTGCGCCAGCCGCCCCAGGGTGGCGATGGCCTCTTCCAGCTGCGGACTCCACGGGTGGCCATAATTGAGGCGGATGCAGTGGCGAAACGCGCGCGTGGCGGAAAAGATGGGGCCGGGCGCGATGCTGATGCCGGCCGCCAGCGCGCTGCGGTGCAAGGCCAGCGCATCGATGCCCGCCGGCATTTCAACCCAGACGAAATAGCCGCCCTGCGGCCGCGTTACCCGCGTGCCGGGCGGAAAATGCACGGCGATCGCTTGCAGCATGGTGTTTTGCTGCGCCGCCAGGGTCAAGCGCAGCTGGCGCAAATGGCGGTCGTAGCCGCCCTGCGCCAGATAATCGGCCAGCGCCATCTGCAGGGGGATGGGCGCCGACAGGCTCGTCGTCAGTTTCAAGCGCTCGACCTGTCGCGCATAGCGGCCCGCCACGGCCCAGCCCAGCCGGAAACCGGGCGCCAGGGTCTTGGAAAACGAGCTGCAATGCATGACGAGGCCCGCGCTGTCGTGGCTTTTCGTCAGGCCCGGACGCTGCTTGCCGAAATACAGCTCGCCATACACATCATCCTCGATCAGCGGCACGCCATGGCGCGCCAGCAGTTCGACCAGCGCGCGCTTCTTTTTCGGCGGCATCAGGCTGCCCAGGGGGTTCTGGAAACTCGTCATCAGCCAGCACGCCTTGGGCCGGTGGCGTTGCAGCAACTCTTCCAGCGCGGCCAGGTCGACGCCGTCACGGGGGCTGGTGGCAATTTCCACCGCCTTCAGTTCCAGCCGCTGCAGCGCCTGCAGGCAGGCATAGAAGCT
The DNA here is from genome assembly GCF_058796955.1 of Janthinobacterium sp. GW823-FHT03B06. Taxonomy (NCBI): domain Bacteria; kingdom Pseudomonadati; phylum Pseudomonadota; class Betaproteobacteria; order Burkholderiales; family Oxalobacteraceae; genus Janthinobacterium; species Janthinobacterium sp. GW823-FHT03B06. Next base: position 280,116 of record NZ_JBXAJE010000005.1, on the reverse strand, counting down.
GGGCGACTCGATCAGCACCGTGTCGCCGGGCCGCGTGACGGCTTGCAGGCACAGGTTCAGCGCTTCCAGCGCGCCATTCGTGATGACGATGTCGTCGCTGGAAACGGGCACGCCGTCAAGCTGGTAGCGCAGGGCGATCTGGCGGCGCAGCTCGGCATTGCCCAAGGATAAATCGGTGACGGTGCTCCACGGGTCGAGGCGGCGCATGCTGGCCGACACGGCCCGCGCCAGCCGTTCCATGGGGAACAGATGCGGGCTGGGAAAGGCCGAGCCGAACGGCACGATATCGCGCGCGCCGACGGCGCCCAGCACCTCGAACACGAGGTCGCTGACGTCGACGGTGGTGCTGGCATCGAGCGGGTGGGAACTGTCCGGCTCGGGGGCCAGCGCGGCGCGCTGCGGCGCCACGTAATAGCCGGAGCGGGGACGCGAGACGATCATGCCGCGCGCTTCGAGCAAATAATACGCCTGGAACACCGTCGACGGGCTGACGCCCCTGCGCGCATGCTGCTGGCGTACGGAGGGCAATTTATCGCCAGGCAGCAACAACTGCGTGGCTATCATGGCGGCGACTTCTTCCGCCAATTCCTCATATCGTTTCAACCCTGCTCCTCAAACTGATCCGTAGTTTTATTGCACAACTGATCCTGTCACAGTGACAGCACCCGGTATATGCTAGGGTAACAACATCCGGGCAGCAACACCGGCACGGCATATCGACCGACGAGACAGGTTATTTCCCCATGCAACTCCCCATGCTACTGCATTCCCCTCCCGTGCTGGTGCTGGCCCTGGCGATCGCCTGGCCCTGCATGGCGCTGGCCGCGCCCGCCGCGCTGCCAGCCGGCCACGACAGCCTGGAACAGCGCATCAAGGCGTGCACGGCCTGCCATGCGCCGAAGGAACGCCACGACGCCTTCTTTCCCCGCATCGCCGGCAAGCCTTCAGGCTACCTGTACAACCAGCTGCTGAACTTTCGCGAGGGACGGCGCCAGTATCCGATGATGAACTACATGGTCGAACACTTGCCCGACGATTACATGCGCGAAATCGCCGAGTATTTTGCGGCGCAGCACCCTGCACCGCCGCCGGCCCAGCCCAGCGGCGCCGGCACGATGGCCCTGGAACGCGGCAAGCAGCTGGTGCTGCACGGCGATACCAGTAAAAAGATTCCCGCCTGCATCGCCTGCCATGGCGAGAAGCTGGCCGGCGTGGCGCCCGCCATCCCCGGCTTGCTGGGCTTGCCGCGCGACTATATCAACGCCCAGCTGGGTGCCTGGAAGAACGGCATCCGCCGCGCCCACGCGCCCGACTGCATGGCGCAAGTGGCGCAGCGCCTGTCGGATGCGGACGTGGGCGCCGTCTCGGCTTGGCTGGGCACGCAAGTGGCCAGCGCCGACGCGCGCCCCGCCAGCAGCATCGCCCTGCCCTTGCCCCTGCATTGCGGCGGCGTGCCGGGCTCCGGTGCGCAGGTGGCGCCATGAAAAAATGGATGATCGCGATTGCCGGCGTTGCCATCGTTGCGGCCGGCGCCAGATTCGTACTGTACCCAGACGACGACATGGGCCCGCCCGCCGTTGCCAGCACTCTGAGCCAGGAACAGCTGGTCGCGCGCGGCGCCTACCTGGCCAAGGCGGGCGATTGCATGGCCTGCCACACGACGCGCGGCGGCGTGCCCTACGCGGGGGGACGCGCCCTGCAGACGCCGTTCGGCAAGGTGCTCTCGCCCAACATCACGGCCGACAAGGAAACGGGCATCGGCAGCTGGACGGCCGACGATTTCTGGCGCGCCATCCACAACGGCAAGTCGAAAGACGGCCGGCTGCTGTATCCGGCCTTTCCCTACACCAGCTACACCAAGGTGCAGCGCGAAGACAGCGACGCCCTGTATGCGTATTTCCAGAGCGTGCCGCCGCACAAGCAGGAGAATACGCCGCACGCGCTGCGCTTCCCCTACAACCAGCAGATCGCGCTGGCCGCCTGGCGCGCGCTGTATTTCAAGCCAGGCGTGTACCAGCCGCTGACGGGCAAAAGCATGGAGTGGAACCGGGGCGCCTACCTGGTACAGGGCCTGGGCCACTGCAGCGCCTGCCATAGCAGCCGCACCACCCTGGGCGGCAGCGACGACGGCCTGTCGGGCGGCCTGATCCCCGTGCTGGGCTGGTATGCGCCGTCGCTGACGTCCGACGCGGAAGCGGGCCTGGGCGACTGGGACACGGCGCATATCGTGGACTTGCTGCAAACGGGCGTCTCGCCGCGCGCCACCGTCTTCGGCCCCATGGCGGAGGTCGTGCGGCAAAGCTTGCAGCACATGAGCGGCGCCGACGTGCAGGCGATGGCCGTCTACCTGAAAAGCCTGCCCGGCCCCTCGCAGCACGCGCAACGGGCGCCGCGCGACACGTCGGAGCAAGCCCGGCAGCAACTGGCGCTGGGCGCAAAACTGTATGAAGCGCAGTGCGCAAGCTGCCACCAGGCCGACGGCAAGGGTGTACCGCCCGGCTACCCGCCGCTGGCCGGCAACCGCGCGCTGACGACGGTCTCGGCCGTGAACGCCATCCGCCTCGTGCTGAACGGCGGCTTCGCGCCCGGGACAAAAGGCAACCCGCGTCCCTACGGCATGCCGCCGTTCGGTCCCGTCATGGATGATGCGGAAGTGGCGGCCGTGGTCACGTATCTGCGCGCGTCGTGGGGCAATGATGCGCCGGCGGTGTCGGCGCTGGAGGTAAACAAATACCGCAGCGTGCCGCTGGAATAATGCCGTTTGACGATTATCTCAAATTGAGATAATCTGCGCTCATGATATCGCTTCGTCACGGCATCGCTTCGGCATATGCGCATCGTCGCCAACAAGGCTTTGATCGATTTCGCCAGGAAACATCCCCTGGCGGGCGAGCCCATGCAGGCATGGCGCAAGATCATCGAATCGCGGCCTTTTGCCAATTTCGCCGTGCTGAAGTCGATATTTAACGCCACGGATCGCGTCGGTGATTACTATGTTTTTAATATTGGCGGTAACAAGTACCGGATCATTGCCGCCATTCACTTCAATCGCCAATTGCTGTTCATCCGGGAAGTGTTGACGCACAAGGAGTACGACGCATGGAAACCTTGATGCATCGTGAGATGATTACAGAAATCACTGTCCACTATCAGGCCTTGTCCAAACTGGTCCCTCTGCAGGCGATTCCTGATGCGCCCGCTTATGAACAAGCTGTCAGCGTATTGCATCAGCTATTGGACGCGGGGGCGGCCGATGAAAAACACCCGTTGGCGGGGTTGGTTGACAGTATCGGCCGGTTGATAGCCGATTACGATCAGGAGCATTTCCCGGCTGCCCCTGTTTCGCCTGCGGCCACGCTGCGCCAGTTAATGGAACAACATGCACTGACACAGTCCGACGTACCGGAAGTCGGCACACAAGGCGTCGTCTCTGAAGTGCTCAACGGCAAGCGGGATCTGAATGTGCGGCAAATCAAGGCCCTGGCACAACGATTCGACGTCCCTCCCAGTGTTTTTATTGCGTAATCCAATAAAAAACCGGCTCACGCCGGTTCTTTTCATGTCAAACAGCCGTTCTCAGCGGAACTTGCTCTTGTGCCCCGTTTTGAGGTCCAGCGCATAGCGCACGCCGTTGTCCGTCAGCATGACTTCATCGGGCGGTTCTTCGCCGGCCAGGGCGCCGTCGATCAGGGGCAAGCCTTCGCCCTTGCGCATCAGGTCGTCGCAGCGCTCGTACACGTTGACGCAGCCGGTGGACGCCATCAGCGATTGCACGATGGCCACTTTCCAGGCGTCGACGCCGCCGGCGTTGAATTCGCAGATCAGATAGCCCTGCACGCCGCCAAACAGTTGCACCACCAGGCCCGGCAAGCCCTCGTCTTCACCCTTGATCAGGGTCAGCAGCTGGTTTTCGCCGGCCTTCTTGATGGCTGGCAGTTTTTTCTCGATGGCGGCCTTGACCCTGCGCTTGATCAGCGCGTGGTCGACCGGTTCGTCTTCCTTGAAGCTCCAGATGCGCGCGCGGATCTGCGACTTCGAATTGTAGGCGGCGCGGGCGATAAATTGTTTCGAAGAACTCTGCACGATGGCCGTCGAGCCGGGCTTCATTTTTTCCTGCGGCTTGCCTTCGACTTTTTCAATCGCGGACGCGTAAATCCACGATTGGCCCAGCAAGCTCTTTTCCTTGCCCTGTTTGATGGTGATGATCAGCATGTAATTCCAGTAGTGTGAGCGGCGCGTGCCCCTCGTCGTATGTCCAATACCGGCATGATACCTCATGCCATCCTGTCGCATCCTCCTGCATTCCATGCCGCTGCCGGCGCAGTCTGTCGCAGCGCGCTACGCAGGCGCAGCAGGCTCGCATACCATGGCTGCAGTCCAATTCAAAACAGGGAGCAAGAATGACACCGACACTTTTCCACCGCCGCCGCGTCAGCGCCGCGACCGCCCTGCTGCTGGCCGCCTGCGCGCTGGCCATGCCGGCCGCGCCGGCGCTGGCCTCGCCACTGGACTGGATTTCCGGCAACAGCATCCAGGGCAGCGGGAAGCTGCAAAAACAGACGCGCGAAGTGGGCAGTTTCCATGGCGTGGCGCTGAACGTGCCGGGCACGGTCGAACTGCGTATCGGCAACACGGACAGCGTCACCATCGAAGCCGACGACAATATCCTGCCGCTGATCGAGACAGCCGTGGAAAACGGCACCCTGCGCATCCGCCCCGCCAAGCGCAACGCGAATTTCCGCCAGAGCAGCCTGACCATCGTCATCCAGGCGCGCCAGGTGGAGCGCGTCAGCGTGGGCGGCTCGGGCAACATCACGGCAACGGGCTTGCGGGCCGAGAATCTGCGCTTCGACGTGGGCGGTTCCGGCTCCATCAACGCGCGCGAGCTCGACAGCCGCCAGGTGTCCGTGGCCATCGGCGGCAGCGGCAACTTCAAGGCCAGCGGCAAGACCGAGCAGCTGACGGCGTCGATCGGCGGCTCGGGCAATATCCAGGCGGGCAAGCTGGCCGCGCGCGACGTGCAGGTGAGCATCGGCGGCTCGGGCGAGGCGCAGGTATGGGCCAAGGATGACTTGACCATCAGCATCGGCGGTTCGGGCGAAGTCAGCTACTACGGCGACCCGCGCATCAGCCGCAGCAAGCAGCGTTCGAGCAGCATCAAGCGCCTGGGTGCCGCGCCGAATTAAGCCCCCACAATGACAAAAGCCCGGAGCGATCCGGGCTTTTTGCGTTTCAGACAGCCAACATCAGCGTGCCGGCTTCACCGGTTCGCGGTCGATCAGGACCGTGTTGACGCTGTCGGTCAGCCAGATCTGGCCATCCTGGATCGTGCATTGCAGCTGCATGGTGCGCTGCGCCAGCTTGCTCATGTCTTGCGCCGCCTCGGACGGCAAGTTGATCACGGTCAAGTTCTTCGCCCGTTCCAGTTTATTCGCGATCTGCTTCCACCAGATGTGGCTGGTTGCGCCATAGCTGTAGACGATGACCTGTTCCGAACGGCCGCAGGCCTTCAGGATGCGCTTTTCATCCGGCTGGCCCACTTCGATCCACAGCTGGATGGCGCCCGTCAAATCCTTCTGCCACAGGTCGGGCTCTTCCGTATCGAACAGGCCCTTGGTGAAGGTCAGCGCCTCGTCCGCATGGATGGCGAACGCCAGCAGGCGCACCATCATGCGCTCGTCCGTTTCGGACGGGTGGCGCGCCAGGGTCAGCGCATGATCCTGGTAGTAATTGCGGTCCATGTCGGCGATCTGCAGATCGGCTTTGAAAATTGTTGCTTTGAGGGCCATCGTGTTTCTGTCTCGGTAAAGTAAATAGTGAAGTCGGTATCAGCGGAAAACCACGGTCTTGTCGCCATTTTTCAGGATGCGATGCTCGACGAACCATTTCACGGCGCGCGCCAGCACCACGCACTCGACGTCGCGGCCGATGGCCGTCAGCGTTTCCGCATCCATCGCATGGTCGACGCGCTCGACGTCCTGCTCGATGATCGGGCCTTCGTCCAGGTCGCCCGTGACGAAATGGGCCGTCGCGCCGATCAGCTTGACGCCGCGGTGGTGCGCCTGCGCATACGGCTTGGCGCCCTTGAAGCTGGGCAGGAAGGAGTGGTGGATATTGATGGCGCGGCCGTCGAGCGCCTGGCACAGGCCGGGCGACAGGATTTGCATGTAGCGCGCCAGTACCACCAGGTCGATCTTGTGCGTGTCCATCAGGTCGAGGATCTTCGCTTCCTGCGCCAGCTTGGCCGCTTCCGGCGCACCGGCCGCCAATGGCAAGTGGTGGAAGGGAATATTGTAGCTGGCCGCCAGCTGGTAGAACTCCATGTGATTCGACACGATGGCGGGAATTTCCACGTTCAGCAAGCCGCTCTTGTAGCGGAACAGCAAATCGTTGAGGCAATGGCCGATCTTCGACACCATCAGCATCACGCGCGGCTTGACGCGCGCATCGTGCAACTGGCCATGGAAGGGGCCATTGCGCTGCATGACTTGCGACAAGTCGGCGAAGTCGCTGCGCAACTGGGCGTCGCTGACGGCGCCGTCTTCCAGCGCGAAATGCACGCGCATGAAGAACAGCTGGGATTCCTGGTCGCCGAACTGGGCGGAATCGAGGATGTTGCAGCCGTGATCGGCCAGGAAGCCGGACACGCGGTGCACGATGCCGCGCTGGTCCAGGCAGGACAGGGTCAGTATGTATTCGGGATGCGTCATGGTCGCGGAAATAGGTAAAAAAGTAAGGCGATGCTCGGCTCAGCCACGCGCGCCGGCCATCGGCTGCGCTGCCGCGAGCCGGCTATTGTCGCACGGCCGGGCCGGTAAGCCGGCATTTTCCACACAAACAGCATGGCTGCCAGCAGCAGCGAGCTAACTGGCGTTCATTTGATCTAACACAAAGCCATCGCGTTTTTGCGCCTGCCAGCTCCCATTCTCGCGCCAAACCGGTAACTGGCGTGGAACCTGGCACGCCATCCGGCGTCTATCTCTTTGCTTGTTTCACCATACGCCGCATCCGGTGCACCGGATGTTTTCTGGATCAGCTTTTCATTGAGGTAGAACATGTTCACAAACAGTATTTTCCCCAGTCTCAGCCCGGCCCTGAAGTCCCATCTCGAGGCCCAGTGCAATTTCGCCACGGAACTATCGCGCAAGATGTTCGATACGGCGCAGCAATTGAGCGAGCTGCATCTGCGGCTGGCGCAAGACTTGCTGCACGAGTGGAGCAACGCCAGCCAGCAACTGCTGGGCGCGCGCGACACGGGCGAGTTCATGTCGCTGGCCGCTGGCCAGTTGCAGCCAAGCAGTAACAAGCTGCACCAATACCAGCAGCAGCTCGGCAATCTCGTCGCCAACGCCAATGTCGAGATGAACCGCACGGCAGAGAACCACCTGCCCGAAACGAGCCGCACGGCCGTGGCCTTCGCTGACGAAGTGGTGCGCAAGACAGCGGAAGAAACGGAAAAAGCCACGCAGCGCCAGCGTGAAATGATCGAAAAAATGCACGCCATAGGCCACCGCGACGGCGCGGGCCGCAGCCACGATAACAGCAGGCAATCCGATCAGGCGCATTGAGCGCCTGCACAGACCACTTGACCCCCACTCGACAGCAAGGAGAGCGACATGGCTAGCAATCAAGGTAATGAACAGGGCAAAGGCACTGGCAGCAGCCAGAAAGCCAGCGAATCGGGCAGCGCCAAAGGCACGAGCAAGCGCGGTTTCGCCGCCATGAATGAGGAACAGCAACGCGAAATTGCCAGCAAGGGCGGCCAGGCAGCCCATCAAAAAGGCACGGCGCATGAATTCGACTCGGAAGAAGCACGCCGTGCCGGGCAGAAAGGCGGTGAAGCCGTCAGCCGCAACCGCGAACACATGGCGGAAATCGGCAGGAAAGGCGGCGAAAGCCGGCAATCGGCTCAGCGCGCCAATGAAAACCGCAGCAGCACGGCGGGGCGCAGCGGCGGCACGGGCCGTCAGGGCGGCAAGGACGAAGACGACAAGGGCTGACCGGGCTGCGGGACTTGCCGGGCCGAGCGAGCGGCTTAGCCCGGCAACGCACGGCTTGGCGCGCGAAGGCACGGGGCGGCCCTGGCAGCTCCGTGCAAGGGGTGGCGCAGCGCGGGGCGCGGCGGTATGGTACATTCTCGCCTTACCGACACCTCCGCGCCAAGTCCCGCCCTTCCCCGCATGCAGCCATCCCTGAAATACCTGAGCGCCTATTCCGAACAAACGCAAGCGCAAGTGCAGCAACTGATCGCGCAAGACAAGCTGGGCGAAGTGTTATTAAAACGCTACCCGAACGCGCACGATGTGCGCAACGACAAATCGCTGTACCAGTATGTGCAGGACTTGAAGAATGAATTCCTGCGCAATGCCGAGCCGATCAACAAGGTGGCGTTCGACAGCAAGATCCATGTGATCCAGCATGCGCTGGGCTTGCATACCTCGATCTCGCGCGTGCAGGGAGGCAAGCTCAAGGCCAAACATGAAATCCGCGTGGCGACCATGTTCAAGGAAGTGCCGCTGGAATTCCTGCGCATGATCGCCGTGCACGAACTGGCGCACGTCAAGGAAAAGCAGCACGACAAGGCCTTCTACAAGCTGTGCACATATATGGAACCGCAGTACCACCAGTACGAATTCGACGTGCGCCTGTACCTGACCCAGCTCGACCTGTCAGGCCAGCGCCTGTGGTCATGAACTGCTGCGGATGACGGTCTGCGCATGAAGTCCACGTGAAAATGCCGCCCGGCATACTGGGCGGCATTGTTCGAGTGCGCTGGCTAGTCAGCATGGCCGCCCGGTAAAACGGGCGGCTTTTTTACAGGCGCGCCGGCATGGCCGGCACCATGTTCAGGCTCAGGCGGCGTTCTTGCGGCGAAGCATGAAGCCAAGCAGGCCCAAACCGCCCAGCAGCATGCCGTAGGTGGCCGGTTCCGGCACGGCGCTCACGCTGGCGGCGATATTGTCGACCTGGAAGGTATGCAAGGCGCCTTCCTTCCACGTTGCCGACAGCAGATTGCTGAAACCCGTAAACGTGTAATCGGCGAAGGTGTGGCCGCCGCCGAGGGTGAAGGTCTGGCTCACCGTGCCGCCGCCCACTTGGTGGCCGACGAAGGTCACGTCAAAGGAACCGGGCAAGCTCACGAAGTCAGCCAGGCTGATCGAGCTCAGCGAGAAAGCGCCGCCATCGGCACGGCTCAGGGTAGTCGTCGACAGGAGCGTCGCACCGAGACCGGCCGAACCGGCATAGGCGAGGCTATTCTGGTGTGCCGAGCTCAGCAGCCCGAAACTGCTGTCGAAGTTGTAGCCGCCTTCGGAGTAGGACTTGAACACGGAACCAAAGTAGCCGGGTTGTTCCAGCGGATCGAAGCCGATGATGGTGGTTTGTGCGTGGGCGCCGCCAGCGCTGGCCAGAATGGCGGCGACAGCGGTCGCTCGCAAGAGGGTCATAGGTTTCAAAATAGCATCCTTTCGAGATGATGAAGTAGCGTGGTTGTGGCAACTTGAAATGGACCGGCACCTTTTTTTTGGGAGTCTGTACAACGCTCGTCGGTGTCCGATATTCCTAACTTTGAACCATGCCAGTAGACCACAGCCATGCTTAAAAATCATCTTCATTTTCAAAAAAACATGCTATTACTGCAATTTTTTTGCCATATTTTTATTAATTAACTCATCAGGCCCGATCAATTTTCCCATGCGGAAATAAAAAAGCCATGCAGTGCGTACTGCATGGCCCTTGCAAGCGACAGGGAAAATAGGTGCCTGGCGGCATACGCACCGCCAGGCGAAAACGGCATTACGGCGCGCACTCCTTCAGGCGCTGCACCAGCGCGGCAGGATCGGCGTCGGCATTGAGGAACGCCGCGTGCTGCGGGCGGATGAAACCCTGCTCCTTGCCGTTTTGCACGAAAGCAATCAAGCCATCATAGAAACGGTCGACATTGAGCAGGCCGATGGGCTTGGCATGCAAGCCCAGCTGGGCCCACGTGAGCATCTCGAACAGTTCTTCCAGGGTGCCATAACCGCCGGGCATGGCGATGAAGGCATCGGACAGGCTGGCCATCATCGCCTTGCGCTCATGCATGTCCTTCACGATGAACTGGCGCGTCAAGCCCATGTGGCCCACTTCGCGTTCCACCAGCTGGGTGGGAATCACGCCCGTTACCTCGCCGCCCAGGCGCAGCACTTCATCGGCGATCACGCCCATCAGGCCCACTTTTCCGCCGCCATACACGAGCGAAATATTTTCCGCCACCAGCACGCGCGCCAGATCGCGCGCCGCCACGGCATAGTCCGGCGAGACGCCCGCGTTGGCGCCACAGTACACACATAAAGCCTTGATCACAGTCGTCCCTACCCTTTCAATTCATCGATCGCCGCCTCGACTTCGAGGCGTTCCTTGGCGTCCAGTGCCACGCACTCGGCCGCCTTTTCATACAAGGCCAGCGCTTCCGCCAGCTTTTTCTTTCCATCGAGCATATTCAATGCGCGCGCATATTCGCTGTGCGCGAGCGCCGAATACGGCGTCAGGGCCAGCGCCGTCTTGAAGTGCTGGTAGCCGTCTTCCTTGTTGGCGCCATAGGTCAGCCCCCCTATCATGACGCCGACCTTGTCGATAATTTCCGTATGATAAATCCCAAACGCGATATGCGCTTCCGCATGCATGGGCGCGATCGTCATCGTGCGGTCCAGGCTGTTGCGCACGCGCGCGCCCATGCCCTGCGCCAGCGCCTTGACGACGGAAGTGCCGAGCGCGTAGCGGCCCAGGCTGTAGGCATGCCAGTAGTAGCCGGCCGGATTGTCCGGCTGCTCGCTCTGCTGGCGCTCACAGCGCTCGGCCACTTCCTCGTACATGTCGAGTTTCTGGCTGTCATTGCCTTCCAGGTGCGTGGCGTAGATGCAGGTGGCCTTGTGCGCCACCGCATAACCGGGCACGCCGACGGCCAGGCCCAGCTTCACGGCGCGCTCGAAGTCGCCCGCATGGAAGGCCAGCCAGGCTTGCACCAGCGCAGGGTGCGTGGGAAACGGTTCCACGTCGCCCGCATGCAGGCGCGACCAGGCCGCTTCCAGGGTTTGCGGGGTGTAGACATATGCTGCGTCCGGATAGGGAAATTGTTTCCAAGCCATATATCTCTCCTGTAATTGACGACGTGGCGCCAACAGCCGCATCAGTCGTTCTTGAGTTTGGTCACATACTCTTCCGACAGTTTGCGAAACAGCAAATGCGTTTCATTGCGCAAATAGGGCCCGATCAGGGACAGCACCTGGTAGCAGCCGCGCGCCAGCGCATCGGACATCGATTGCTGCTCGCTGTACTTGCGCGGATTGCGCACGTATTCGTACGACAGCCAGTAGGTGGCGACGACCACCATATTCGTCGCCATGGCGGCCACTTCCATGTCCGACGCCTCGAGCGACTGTTCGCTGCGCAAATCTTCGCACAGCTGCGTAGCCACCTTGATCTTGTGCGCCAGGATCAGTTTGAAGTGCAATTCCAGCTTGCGGTTGCGCGACAACAAATCGTTGAGGTCGCGATAGAAAAAGCGGTAGCGCCAGATCAGTTCGAACATCAGGTGCAGGTACAGCCAGACATCCTCGATATTCGAGCGGCGCCCGTCGGGCACGGTCAGGATGCGTTCGATTTCCGCCTCGAACTGGACGAAGATCGAGTTGACGATGTCGTCCTTGTTACGGAAGTGGTAATACAGGTTTCCCGGCGAAATGTTCATCTCTTCCGCAATCACGGTCGTCGTGATATTCGGCTCACCAAACTCATTGAACAGGCGCAGCGACAACTCCAGGATGCGTTCGCGGGTACGGCGTGGTGCTTTTTGTAGCATGGCGGGCAATCTCTCTGTGTTCTGCCTCAAGCATACCACCTAAGATAGCCGTAATGAAACACCGCGCCCCACGGCGGCGGCGAATAAGGCAGGCAAAAAAAAGCCTGCGCGAGCAGGCTGGAGGAATGCTGCGCCAGCTCAGGTCGGCGATGCTTTTTTCTTCGCGGCCGGCCTGACGGCTGGCTTGCTGGCGGCTGGCTTGGTCACGGGCTTGGTCACGGACTTGGCGGCGGTGCGCGGCACCGCCTTGGCGGTCGTCTTGGCCGGTGCCTTGCCCGGAGCCTTGGCGACGGCCACCTTCGGTGCCGTTTTCGGCGCCGTCTTCGCGGCAGGCTTGGCAACGGCCTTCGGCTTGGCCGCCGGCGCGGCCTTGCCCGACAGGGCCGCCACCTGCACGCTCAAGGCATCGATCTTGGCGTGCAGCGCGGCAATGTCGTTTTGCATGGGCACGCCGATGGTGGCCAGGGCCCGCGCCACACGCTCCTCAAACACCTGTTCCAGCTTGTCCCAGGAACCGGTGGCCTGCTTGCCCACACCATCGGCCAGCTTGCTGACGCTGCCGCTGACATCGGCCACCTTGTCTTCGGCGCGCTTCTGGAATTCCGTGCCCTCCTTGACCAGCTTGGAAAGCACGCGTCCGCCCTCTTCCTGCGCCTTGGCGAAGGCGCCCAGGCCCGCTTGCCAGATCTGCTGCGCCGACGAGCGCACGGCGCTCGCCAATTCCGTGTCTTCCGCCAGTTCCTTCAATTTCTTTACCATCGCCCGCTCCCGTCATGTGAAAGGCCATGCCACTACATGGATGTTTTTATTCTAGAGAGCAAAACTAGAGACGGGAGTCTAATTCGATAGCGAGCTGCGCCCCAAGGTGCGCCAGCGCACGCGGCGGCCGGTCGCTTGCGCGCGGCCAGCGCCTAAGCCGCCGCTTTCACGGGGCCATGCAGCAGCTTGTGCAAGCGGAAGCCTTCGCGGATATTCTCGCGCAGCACGGCGCCTTTCCACGGCTTGGTGTAGAAGCGGTCGACGGCGCCGCGGTTGATGGCCGCCATGATGGGCGTCAGGTCGGCAAAGGCCGACAGCATGATGCGGAAGGTGTCGGGGCACAGGTGCTTGACCCGCTCCATGAATTCGGTGCCGCTCATGAGCGGCATGCACTGGTCGCACAGGATCACCTGCACCTTGTGGCGCGCCAGGATGTCGAAGCCCTCGGCGGCCGTCTGCGCCGTCAGGATGCGGTAGCCGTCCTGCGCCAGGAAGTCGCTGAGCACGTCGAGCATGAAGACATCGTCGTCGACGATCAGCAAGGTTTGCTGCTCTTCGCTGCCATCATCCTGCGGCGCCTGCAGCAGCTTGCCCCCCATCAGCATCTGCTCGAATTCTTCCTGCGGCACGGGGCGGCTGAAATAATAGCCCTGCATCTCGTCGCAGCCGTGGCGCCGCAAATAAGCCAGCTGCGCATCGTTTTCCACGCCTTCGGCAATCACCTCCAGTTTCATGCTGTGCGCCATGCTGATGATGGCCAGCACGATGGCCGCGTCGTCCGGATTGCTCGTCACTTCGCGCACGAAGGCGATGTCGATCTTCAGCTTGTCGATGGGGAAGCGCTTCAGGTAGGCCAGGCTGGAATAGCCGGTGCCGAAATCGTCGATGGAAATCTGGATGCCCAGCGCCTTCAGGTTGCGCAGCACGGAGATGGTCTCCTCGGCGTTCGACATCAGCGAGCTTTCCGTCAGCTCCAGTTCCAGCAGGTCGGGCGCGATATCGTACTTGCGGATGGCCTTGAGCACCTCCTCTTCCAGGCCGCCGACGAAGAACTGGATGCCCGACACGTTCACCGACAGGTGCACGGGGCCGATGCTGCTGGCGCCCCACTCGCTGATCTTCTTGCACGCCTCGTCGAGCACCCAGTTGCCGACGCGCACGATGAGGCCCGTTTCTTCCAGCAGGGGGATGAACAGGGCCGGCGAGACCATGCCGTGGCCCGGACGGCGCCAGCGGATCAGCGCTTCGGCGCCGCTGATGCGCCCCGAGATGATATTCACCTTGGGCTGGAAGAACAGCACGAATTCCTCGTTGTCGATGGCGCGCCGCAAGGCATTTTCCATGTCCAGCCGCGCCATCGATTGCGCATTCATTTCCGCCGTGAAGAAGCGGAAGGCGTCGCGCCCCGCTTCCTTGGCGCGGTACATGGCCGTGTCGGCGTATTGAATCAGGGTGTCCGCATCGAGCGCATCCTCGGGGAACACGGAAATGCCGATGCTGACCGTCACCGTCACCTCGTGGCCCTGCAAGTCGAAGGGCTTGCGCATCGCCTCGCGGATCTTGTCGACCACGCCCACGGCATGCTGGGCGCCTTCGGGCAGCACCAGGATGGTGGCAAATTCATCGCCGCCAAAGCGGCCGATGGTGTCGCGCACGCGCAGGCAATCGACGAGGCGGCTGGAAAACTGCCGCAGCAGGTCGTCGCCGATGGTGTGGCCCAGAGTATCGTTGATATTCTTGAAGCGGTCGACATCCATGAACAGCACGGCCACGGCCCACTGGTGTTCGGCCGCCTGGGACAGCGAATGGGTCAGCGAAGCGAAAAACTGGCTGCGGTTCGGCAAGCCCGTCAAAGTATCGAAATGGGCCAGCTTCATCAGACGCTGCTCGGCATCCTTGCGCTCGGTGATGTCGCGCGCCACGGCCACCAGAATCCAGCTCTGCCCCGAGCGCAGGGTGCGCCGCTGCACTTCCACCGACAGCGGCGAGCCGTCCTTGCGCTGCAGCTGCAATTCCGTCATCGGGCCGCCCTGGTCGCCGGCCAGCAGCTTGTTGTACAGCTCTTCGAGCTGGGATTCGCCCTCGTGCGCGCGGCCCGGCCCCACGCGCAGGAAATCCTCGCGCTCGAAACCGAGCATGCGGCAAGCCGTCTGGTTGACGTCGACGAAGCACATGCCGGCGCGGTCGACGAGGAAAATCGCGTCGGCCGTGGCATCCATCGCCAGGCGGAAGCGGCGCAAGTCTTCATCGAGGCGGATGCGCGCCGCCATGTCCAGTGTCAGCTGCTCGTGATGGCGCTTGATCTCGTCGTACAGCAGCAGATTGTCGTAGGCGACGGCGATCTGCGCCGCCACCGTCGCGGCGACGCGCTCGTCGACTTCGGAAAATTCATTCGCCCCCAGCTTGTCGACCAGGTACAGCCAGCCGTGGCTGCGTTCGCGCGAAGCGATGGCCACGCCCAGGAAGGAATGCACGGGCGGGTGCGTGTCGGGCAAGCCCAGCGCGCCGGGATCGCCCTTCAAGCCATTGACCCGGTAGGGCTGGCGCTGTTCCAGCAAGCGGTTCAGGATGCCCGTGCGCGGCGCGCTAGCGATGCGCTCGAGGTTTTTCTCGGCGCCGCACGAGGAAAAATAGCTGAGCTTTTCGGCGCCCTCTTCCAGCACGCCGATGCAGGCGTACTTGGAGACGCAGATATTCTGCGCCACCTTGCAGCCCGCCTCGATCAGGGCGCGCGGATCGCGTTCGGCGCCCAACTCGATGCCCAGTTCGATCAGGGCCGTCAGGCGCAGGCTCACCGCCTGCAGGCTCGACAGCGAACGCGACAGGCGCTCCGTCATGACGCCCAGGTCTTCGGGAAGCGCGGCCTGGCCCTCGCGCTGGCTGGCCAGCTGCGAAATCTGCTGGCTGCTCGATTCGAGTTCGTCGAGGTAGCCGCTGACCTGATGCTCGATGCCGGCCAGCTTGCCCGTGACGGGAAGCGCCGCCCCGCCGCCCGCGCCGGGCCCCGCCGCCATCTGGGCCGCCGCCGGCATCAGTCCCAGCGCCTCGTTGACGGTGCGCACGATAACCTCGGGATCGGACGGCTTGGGCAGCACCCAGCGCACGCCGCATGCCTGCGCCAGCAGGATCGCTTCCTGCTCGCGGTAGGTGGCCGTATAAAAGATGATGGGCACGTCGGTCAGCGCGGGATCGGCGTGCACGCGCGTGACGAATTCGTAGCCGTCCATGTTCGGCATGAGGATGTCGGAGATGATCAGGTCCGGCCGCTCGGTGCGCAGGATTTCCAGCGCGTCGGCGCCATTGGCCGCCTCCAGCAGGCGGTGGCCGCCGTAGCCCAGCAGAGCGGTGAGGAATTCGCGGTTCAGCACATGATCATCGACGATCAGGATGGTGGCTATGTCGTTTTTAACTGGCGTCGACGGCGCCCCGGGTAAAAAAGACTCCAGCTCCGCCACGAACAGGTCAGGTTCGATCGGCTTGCCGATGTAGCCATTGAAGCCCGCTTCGAGCAGGCGTTCGCGGTCGCCCACCATGGCCAGCGCCGTCACGGCCAAGGCAGGAATCTTGCGCAGCAGCGGGTCTTTCTTCAGCTCCGCCACCACGCCATAGCCATCGAGCTTGGGCAAATGCACGTCGCAAATGATCAGGTCGGGCAATTCGCTGCGCGCCATGCGCACGCCCTCTTCACCGTCATAGGCGGCCAGCGGCGTGTACCCGAAGGCACGCAGCAAGTACACCATCAATTCCATATTGGTGGCGTTATCTTCGATAATCAGTATACGTGCGGACAATTAGCGCCCCCAATAAAAACTGCATGGACTCATTTTCTGCCTGCGTTCAACTTTCCGCTTGCGCGGCCACCATAACAATCCTACAACATCTTGCCATATATCCAGAGAAATAGGTGGCCGTCGTCAGGCTGCGGAACGGGGCAAGCGGCCTCAAGAACAAATTTCCACCGCCTGTCTTCCGATGCTAGCTTAATACAGTACGCCAGTGGAAAACAGCATTATCTGCCCCTTGCGTTGTTAAACAGGGGCAACAGCAGAGTCAAAACAGACAGTCTTGCCATGCAGACAAAACACAACAGGACTCAGGCGAAATGGGGGGCCGAAGGGGGCTGGGCGACTTCGTTCTTGATAGTGATTTCTGCCAGCAGCCGGCGCAGCACGCGCGCGTCGCTGGCCAGCGCCACGTGGCCGATGCCGCCAAAGGCGAGATTGCGCGCGCCCGGCAACTGCGCGGACGCTTGCGGCGCGACGATATTGTCGTGATGCGAATACATCGACGTGATCAGCGCGCGCGTCTCCGGCGTCTCGCTGGCGGCCAGCTGCGCCAGCCAGCCGCTGGGCGCATCGTCGATGCGGCTCATCTGCCGCGCATTCGTCCCCGCCGCCAGGTTGGCCAGCGCCGTGCCGTGGTGCGGCGTGCCGATGGTGAGGATGCGCGCCACGCGGGCCGCGCCGTAACGGCGCAGCCAGGCGCGCGCCACCAGGCCGCCCATGCTGTGGGCGACGATGATGACGCGGTCGCTGCCCGTGCGCGCGCACAACGCCTCGATCGCTTGCTCGACCTGCGGCACGAAGTCTTCGATGTCGGCGCCTATCGGCTCCAGGTCGACGCCGTCGTGCGCGATGCCGGCGCGCGCCAGCTGCCGGCTCAGCTGCGTCCAGTAGCCGCGGTTGCACACATAGCCGTGCACCAGCAGCACCGGCAGACCCTGGCCAGCGACGTTGTCGGCCGCATGCAGGCGCGGACGCAGCATGTCCCACGACGAGGACCGCAGGGTAGCGCGCAGCTCGCCGAAAAACAGGCGCGCGGCGCCCCCGGCACCCAACTGATATTGCTCTGGTACGGGGCTGCCCAGGCGCCGGCTCTGCCAGAAATTGCGCGCCACGATCAGCGCGCGCACGGCCAGCAGCATGGCGCCCGCCAGCAGCAGGGCCATGGCGGGCGAGGCGACGCCCCACGCGTGCATGGCCAGGTACGCCAACCCCAGCACGGCCAGCACCTGCAGCAGCATCAGCCACTTGAGGATGCGCGCGATCATGCAGCGCCTGCAAGAGGAACGGGCGCCGGCTTGCCCGTTAATTGCTGCGCCAGCCCGCTGGCCAGGCGCGCGGCCAGCGCATAGATCGTCAGTTGCGGATTGGCGCCTATCGACGTGGGAAACAGCGAGCCGTCGTGCACGGACAGGTTGCGCACGCCGTGGTAGCGGCCGTCGGCGCCCGTCACGCCCAGGCGCGCATCGTCCGACATGGCGCAGCCGCCCATCACGTGGGCCGATACCACGCGCGCCAGCAGCGCCTGCATCGGCAAGTCGCCGATGGCCCGCTTCGCCTGCGTCCAGCTCGCGTAATGGCTGGCCATCTCGTGCACGGGATACACGCTCCTGGCGCCGGCGGCGAACTGGATTTCCGCCATCGACAGCAGCGCGCGCCGCACGCCATCCCAGATGAACGGCGTGAGCGGATAGTCGAGCACGGGCGCGCCGAAGCTGTCGATGGAGACGCTGCCGCCCGCCGAGTCATGGTGAAAGCCGTCGCGCAGCAAGGCCAGCAAGGCGTGCGCATGGGGGAAGTCGCGCATGGTGCGCGCATGCTCGTCGCCGAAGCCGCCCATGGTGGTGGCCATCAGCAGCGGGTGCAAAGGCGGCGCTTCGAGCTTGTAGCCGATGGGGCCGTCGATGGGCGCCGTGTGCAGGAAATGGTCGGAATAAATCGTCTGCGGCGCGCCCGCATAGGCGTCGACGCGCTGCGGGAACAGGCCCGCCGACACCACGGTAGGATGCAAAAAGGTGCGCCGGCCCAGCAAGCCGTGCGGGTCGGGCGCCTGCGAGCGCAGCAGCAGGGCCGGCGAATTGATGGCGCCGCCGGCCAGCACAAAATGTTTCGCGCGCAGCGTCAGGCGCACGCCCGTGGGTACTTGCCCGGCCGCGTCCAGCGCAGTGACTTGCAGGCTGTCGATGCGCTCGCCCTTGAAGCTGAAACGCTCGGCGCGCGCATGCACGAGCAGGCCCGCGCCCAGCGCCAGCGCCGACGGAATCGTCGTCACCAGCATCGACTGCTTGGCGTTGGTCGGGCAGCCCATGCCGCAGTAGCCGAGGTTCCAGCAGCCGTTCACGTTGCGCCGGATGGCGGCCGTCGGAATCCCCAGCGCCGCGGCGCCACGGCGCAATAAATCGTTGTTTTCGTTGGGCGGCGCGGCCCAGTCGCTCACGTGCAGGCGCTTCTCCATCATGGCGAACCACGGCGCCATGGCGTCCACCGAATAGCCGGACAAGCCAAAATGCCGGCGCCAGTATTCGAGGGTGCCGGGCGGCGTGCGAAAACTCGAGGTCCAGTTGACGGTGGTCGAACCGCCCACCGTGCGCCCCTGCAGGATATTGATGGCCTTGTCGCGCGTCTTGCGCGCGGCCGATTCCTGGTACAGCGCGGGATAGGCCTGCGCTTCGCGCATCTTGAAGTCCTTCGAGGACTTCAAGCCGCCCTCTTCGACCATCAAGACTTTCAAGCCGGCCAGCGCGAGGATTTCCGCCGTCACGCCGCCGCCGGCGCCGCTGCCGATGACGACGACGTCCGCCTCGAAGGTACGGTCGGTGCCCAGGGTGCTGGCGTCGGTGACGTTCCAGCCTGCCGCAATGCCGGCGGCGATGGGATCAGGAATGGGGGATATGCTCATGGATGCCTTATGCGCTCAGTTCGGGCAGCGGCCCCGGATAGCCGATGGCGGCCCAGTGGGCGGCATCGGCGTACCAGGCGCCGAGGATCAGGTCATGCAGGGCCAGATAGGCCGTCTGCAGGGTGGCCAGGCGGTGCGTGCGCCACGCCTGCAGAAAGGCGGCCACCTGGGCCGGATCGGCTGCGTGCCAGCCACCTGTTACACCGGCGACGAAGCGCCGCGCGGGCGCCAGCGCCAGCAAGCCAAACAAATCCTGCACTTCCTGCTGCGCCGCCAAGGGCAAGCCATGGATGGCCGTGTCCACGCCGGCGATGGCGCCATCGAGCGCCGCGGCCCGCGCGGGGGCTTCCTGCGGCAGCGCGCTGCCCAGCATGGCCGGCACGATGGCCGCCAGCGCAGCGCGCGCTTCGCCGTCGAGCACGAAACGGCCAGGAGGCGCCGGCCCGCGCACCAGGCGGTAGGCGGCGCCGCCGGCGGCCAGCGCACAGGCGCCCAACACGCCCAGTTTCAAAAACGATCTGCGTCGCATTCCCATGTCTCCCCTTGTTTTGTACGGCCTTTTGCAGGCCAGTGTACGCCAAAGGAAGTGCGCTTCCGCGCGCAAAAACTAGAGCGAGCCGTCTAGTTTGCGCGACTGTAACCACAGCGGCAGCATGGCCAGCAGCGCCGCCAGCGCGCCGCCGATGGCGATGCCTGGCAAGCCGAAGGCGACGATCAGCACACCGCCCAGCGCCCCGCCGGCAGCCGTGCCCGCATTGAAGGCGGCGATATTCAGGCCCGCCGCCACCGCATCGCTGCCCGGGCAATGCTGCTGCGCCAGGCGCAGCAGGCGCATGGTCGACAGGGTGACGAGGGCAAAGAACAGCAAGCCCAAAGTGCCGCACAGGGCCAGCATGGCCAGGGGATGCGTGCGCAGCGCATAAAATCCCAGCAGGTTGAGCGCCAGCGCGGCCAGGGCCAGCACGGTGCAGCGCAGGGCGTGGGGACGGTCCGCGCACCAGCCGCCCAGCAGGTTGCCGCCGATGGCGCACGCGCCAAAGCACAGCATGGCGGCGCTGAGCCAGCCCGCATCGAGCCCGCCCAGCTGCAGCAGGAACGGCGAGACATACGTAAAAAAGCTGAAGGTGGCCACGCTGACCAGCGCCGCCACGCCGGCCGCCAGCAGGAGGGGCGGCTGCAGGATGGCGCGCAGGCTGGCCAGGGCCGACGTGGCAGCAAGCGGCTGGCGCGCGGCGGGCATGGCGCAGCGCAAGCCGGCACCGCCGCACAGGGCCAGCACGCCGATGGTGAAAAAGACCCAGCGCCACGACGAGACGGCGCCCAGCCACGTCCCCAGCGGCACGCCGCCCGCCAGCGCCAGGGTCAGGCCCAGCCAGACGATGGACAGCGCGCGTCCCGCGCGGGACGGGTCGACCAGGCTGGTGGCCGCATGCGAAGCGACGGCCATGAACACGCCATGCGCGAGGCCCACGGCAAAACGCACACCGAGCAGCGCGCCCAACGCCGGCGCGGCCGCCATGGCCATGCTGCCGGCCGCCAGCACGAGCATGGTGGCCACCAGCACCTGACGCACGGGGCGGCGCGCCAGCATGGCCGTCAGCACGGGCGCGCCGATGGCCGCTCCCAGCGCATACGCGGCAATGGCGCCGCCGGCCGCCGCCACGCTCGCGTGCAAGTCGCGCGCCATGGGGGTCAACAGGCCGGCGGCGATGAATTCAGACAAGCCGAAGGCGAAGCTGCACAGGGAAAGAAGATAAATGGAAGATGGCAGCGTGGCGGACGGCAGCACTGTGCGTGAAGACATGGTGGACATGGCAGCTCCTGACAATCAAAAACGCCATGCTGGCCCCTGCACCACCATCTGTAAAATATCTTATTTATCTTGAAACGAGACGTTCAAAGTCTTATTGAGCAGCAGACAGCCGCAGCTGCGCCAGCAGCCGCTCGCGCACGGGAGACGTGCGTTGCGGGTCCCACGCCATGTACAGGTCGAGCTGGCGCAGCGGCGCGGGCGCGCTGCTTGCCAGCGGCAGCATGACGACGCCGGCAGGCCTGGACGCCGCCAGGCTGGCTGGCAGCAGGGCCACGCCGAAGCCTGCCGCCACCAGCCCCAGCACCGTCTGCAAGCGGCGCGCCTGCTGCACCACGCGCGGCACGAAACCCGCATGCAGGCACAGGCTGGCCAGCTGGTCGTGGAAACCCTGGCCCAGCTCGCGCGGCGAGGCGACGAAATCGTCACCGGCCAGGTCCGCCAGGTCCACGCGCGCCTGGCCCGCGCAGCGGTGATCCGACGGCAGCGCGATCACGATGTCTTCGCCGGACAGGCGCTCGAAGCGCAGGCCGGGCGTGCTGCGGCCGGGCGCGCGCAGCACGGCGATATCGACCTCGCCCCGTTCCAGCCACTCGACCTGCTGCTGCGTCGATGCTTCGCGCAAGGTGAATTGCACGGCAGGCGAGGCGACGCGGAAGGCGCGCAAGGCGTCCAGCACGTGGGCGTACGGCGTAATGTGGATAAAACTGAGGCGCAAGTGGCCCTCGATGCCTTGGGCCACCCGGCGCGTGGCCGCCACGCCCTCTTCCAGGCTGGCCAGCACCTGGCGCGCCGTGGCCAGGAAGGCATCCCCTGCCGGCGTCAGGCTGACCTTGCGGTTGGTGCGTTCGAAAACGGGGTAGCCCAGCGCCTCTTCCAGCCGCAGGATCGCCTGCGACAACGGCGGCTGCGCCATGTGCAGCCGTTCGGCCGCGCGGCGGAAATTGAGTTCCTCGGCGACGGCGATGAACTGGCGCAGCAGCCGCGTCTCGATCATGGGCCTTTTTTGGCGACCGCCAGGATATGCCGCGCGATGCCGCGCAGGATATTGACTTCTTCCGTTTCCAGCCCCGTGCGCGAAAACAGGCGTTTTAAGCGCGGCATGAGTTTTTTCGGGTTGTCCGCGTCGAGGAAGTCGATGGCGACCAGCGCCTGTTCCAGGTGCGCATACATGCCGTCGACCTGCGCCAGGCTGGCCGCGTCGCCATGGAAGCCGACGGGGCTGGCCGCCTGCCCATCGCCGAGCGCCGCCACGCGGCATTCGTAGGCGACGACCTGCGCCGCCTGCGACAGGTTCAGCGAGGAATACTCGGGGTTGGCAGGGATGTTGATCAGCACATTGCACTGCTCGACGATCTCGTTGGGCAAGCCAAAGCGCTCGTTGCCGAAGATGACGGCCGCGTGCAGGTCTTCGCTGGCCGCCAGCTGGGCCGCGATGGCGCGCGGAGCCGTGACGGGCGGCGAGAATTCGCGCAGTCGGGCCGACACGGCCGCCGCGTAATTGCAGCCTTCGAGCGCCTCGGCGATCGAGCCGACGATGCGCGCGCCGGACAGAATATCCTGCGCGCCGCTGGCGAAGGCCACCGCTTCCGCGTCCGTCAAGGCGTCGGGAAAGCGGGGGTTGACCAGCACCAGATCGGAAAAACCCATCGTTTTCATGGCGCGCGCGACGGCGCCAATGTTGCCAGAGCGACTAGTTTCGACAAGAATAAATCGCAGGCGTTTGAAAAGAGACGTGTTGATTTCAGGCAGATTCATTTAAAATAGCGCTATTGCGCGGTATCGATACAGGAAATTTCGGGAAACGGAGTCACAAAACGCTGACGCCAGGCCGGGATTTTAACCACTTCGGCACCGCTCCGCTCTTTAATTCATTCTTGCACTCTATCGTACCGGCGCCGCAAGGCGGCCATGGGCGGTCGCGTGCTTTTAACGGAAGCTCACATGCACCCAATGCTCAACACGGCGATCAAAGCCGCCCGCCGCGGCGCCGCCGTCATCAATCGCGCCTCTTTTGACCTCGACCGCGTCGTCGTCACGGAAAAACAACATAACGATTTCGTCACCGACGTCGACCAGGCGGCCGAACAAGCCATCATCGAGGTGCTGTCCAAGGCCTACCCGGACCACGCGTTCCTGGCCGAGGAATCGGGAGCTTCCGCCAACTCGCACGACGAGAATGAATATCAGTGGATCATCGACCCGATCGATGGCACCACCAACTTTATCCATGGCTTTCCGCAATACTGCATCTCGATCGCCCTCGCGCATCGCGGCGTCGTCACGCAAGCCGTCATCTACGATCCGGTCCGCAACGACCTGTTCACGGCCACCAAGGGCGCCGGCGCCTACCTGAACGAAAAACGCATCCGCGTCACCAAGCTCGACCGCATTTCGAACGCCATGCTGGGCACCGGCCACGGCGCCGGCCCGCGCGCGCTCGACGAATACCTGAAGATGTACCAGATCATGGCCGAACGCAGCCAGGGCGTGCGCAGTGCCGGCTCGGCCGCGCTGGACCTGGCCAACGTCGCTTGCGGCCGTCTGGACGGCTTCTACGAAAAAGGCTTGAAGCCTTGGGATATCGCCGCCGGCGCCCTGATGATCACGGAATCGGGCGGCATCGTCGGTGAATTTTCCGGCGAATCGGACTACCTGTACAAGGGCGACGTCATCGCCGCCAGCCCGAAGATCTTCGGTCAGATGATCACGCTGCTGGCGCCTTTCGCCTGATCGCCAGACGCGCCCTGATGTAAAAAAGCTGCCGGAGGAAACTCCGGCAGCTTTTTTTTGGCCCCGGCCAGCCCTCAGCCGCCCCGCATGGCCGGCAGCAGCACGCGGTAAATCTGCAGGAACGCCGGTCCCATCAGCACCACCATCAGCGACGGGAAGATAAAAAAGATCAGCGGGAACAGCAGCTTGAGGGCGATCCTGGCCGCCGTTTCCTCGGCGCGCTGGCGCCGCTTGGTGCGCAGCTGGTCGGACTGCACGCGCAGCGACGCGGCGATGCTCGTGCCGAAGCGCTCGGCCTGGATCAGCAAGGTCACCAGCGCATCGACATCTTCCACCCCGGTGCGCAGGGCCAGGTTGCGCAAGGCCTTGTCCTTGGCGCTGCCGGCGCGCAGTTCCAGCGTCACCAGTTGCAGCTCTTCGGCCAGGACCTTGCTTTTCAAGCCGATTTCCTGCGCCACGCGCGCCAGCGCCGCATCCATGGCCAGCCCCGCTTCGACGCACACCGTCATCAGGTCCAGCGCATCGGGAAAGGTTTCGAACACTTCGCGCTGGCGCTGTTGCAGGCAATGCGACAGCCAGACATTGGGCAGGTAATAGCCGAGGGCGGCGGCCGCGACCAGCCACAACAGCATATTGTGCCCGCCGTGGCGCAGCAGGAAGTACGCCAGCAGCGGCAAGCCCACGAACAAGGCCGTCTTGGCCGCGTAAAACAGCGCGGGCGCGGCCTGGCTGCGCCAGCCGGCATGGACGAAGCGGCTGCGGATGGGCGAACTTTCCCAGCCCTCGTCCGGCAGCGACAGCCTGGCCAGCGGGCGCGTCAGGCTGACGGCATGCGCCAGCCAGCGCCGTCTGGCATGGCGCCCGCTATCGCCGGCCGCGCCGGCATCGCCCAGCGCCTGCAGCCGCTCCTGCACGGCGCTGCCGGCGAATATGCGCAGCACCAGCAAGGCCAGCGCGAAAACGATCAGGAACAGCAGGCCCAGCAAAGCCAGCTGCGCCGCGCTCATGCCGCTCATCGTGTTTTTTCTTTCATGTCACACCCGGATATGGATAATTTTTCTGATGCAGAGCACGCCAACCATCAGCAAGCCCAGCGCCACGCCGACCATCTTGCGCCCGCCCCCATCCGTGTACAGCACGGCGATAAACTGCGGATTCATCACGTGCATCATCAGCGCCGCGCCGAACGGCAGCAGGCCCAGGACCCAGGCCGACATGCGCCCTTCGGCCGACAGCACGCGCACCTGTCCCAGCAATTTCAGGCGGTCGCGGATGATGGCGCTGATGCTGCTCAGCAATTCAGTCAGGTTGCCGCCCGTTTCGCGCTGGATCAGCACGGCGATGACGAAATAGCGCAAGTCCGTGCTGGGCACGCGCGCGGCCAGGTTGCCCAGCGCATCGGCCATCGCGACGCCGAAACTGACTTCGTCGAACACGGCGCGAAATTCCTCGGCCAGCGGCCCCGTCATCTCCTCGCCCACCATTTTCAGCGCGGTGGGAAACGCATGGCCGGCACGCATGGCGCGGCCCATCAGGTCGAGCGCATCCGGCAGCTGCTGCTCGATGCGCACCAGCCGCCGGCTCCTGGCGCGGCGCACCAGCAGATACGGCAGCATGGCGCCGCCCGCGCCCAGGCCCAGGCGCACATACCAGGGCAGCGGCAGCGCGCCGGCCAGCAGCAGGCCGGCCAGCGCGCCGAGTGCGCAATAGCCGAGGAAACCGGCCACGAGCCAGCGCATGCCCGCCTGCAGCAATAGCTGCTCGATGCGCCCCGCGCCGGGCAAGCCTTCCAGCACGCCTTGCAGAAACGGATGGACGCTCAGCGGGCGCTGCTTGGTGATCGACAGCGCCTGTTCGCCATCGCTGGCCGTATACATGGCTTGCAGGCGCCGCGCCACGCGCGCCGCGCCCGGCCCCCGCGCCGCCTGCCACGCCAGCCAGGCGCCAGCCACCAGCAGCAGGACGGCCAGGAAAATAAACAGATAGACAAGGTAGGAAAGCATGGCGTGTCAGCGCCCCGCCGCGGTGGGTTCGAACAGCGAGGCCGGCACGCCGATGCCGAAGCTGTTCAGGCGTTCGAGGAAGCGCGGACGGATGCCGCTGGCCGAGAAATGCCCGACCACCGCGCCGCCCTCGGCCACGCCCGTCTGCCGGAAACTGAAGATTTCCTGCATCGTGATGACCTCCCCTTCCATGCCCGTGATTTCCTGGATCGACGTCACCTTGCGCTTGCCGTCGATCAGGCGCGACACCTGCACCACCACCGACACGGCCGAGCTGATCTGCTGCCGGATGGCCTTGCTGGGCAGGTTGGCCGCCGCCATGCTGATCATGTTTTCCAGCCGCGTGATGGCGTCGCGCGGCGTGTTGGCGTGGATGGTCGCCATCGAGCCTTCATGGCCCGTGTTCATGGCGCCCAGCATGTCGAGCGCCTCGGCGCCGCGCACCTCGCCCAGGATGATGCGGTCGGGACGCATGCGCAGCGCATTGCGCACCAGCGCGCGCTGGCTCACTTCGCCCTTGCCTTCGATATTCGGCGGACGCGTTTCCAGCCGTACCACGTGCGGCTGCTGCAACTGCAGTTCGGCCGCGTCTTCCACCGTGACGATGCGTTCGGTCTGGCCGATAAAGCCGGAAATCACGTTGAGCATGGTGGTCTTGCCGCTGCCCGTACCGCCGGAAATGAGGATATTCATCTTCGCCTTGCCCAGGCCCTGCAGCACCTCGGCCATTTCCGCCGTCATGCTGCGGTAGGCGACCAGGTCGGCCAGGCGCAGCGGATCGACGGAAAAACGCCGGATCGACATCACGGGGCCGTCGATGGCCAGC
The DNA here is from genome assembly GCF_058796955.1 of Janthinobacterium sp. GW823-FHT03B06. Lineage (NCBI taxonomy): Bacteria > Pseudomonadati > Pseudomonadota > Betaproteobacteria > Burkholderiales > Oxalobacteraceae > Janthinobacterium > Janthinobacterium sp. GW823-FHT03B06. The sequence continues at coordinate 253,465 of NZ_JBXAJE010000005.1, read as the reverse complement.
GGCGGGATGATGGCGTTGACGCGCGAACCGTCGGGCAGGCGCGCATCGACCATGGGGCTCGATTCGTCGATGCGCCGGCCCACGCGCGAGACGATCTTGTCGATGATTTTCATCAGGTGGGCGTCATCGTCGAAGCACACGTCGGTCAGCTCGAGGCGGCCGCCGCGCTCCACATAGACCTGCTGGTGGCCGTTGACGAGGATGTCCGACACACTGGCGTCCGACAGCAGGGTTTCCAGCGGGCCGAAGCCCAGCATCTCGTGCTGGATGTCGCGCGTCAGGCTCCTGCGCTCGGCCTCGTTGATGACCACCGCCTCTTCATCCAGCAAGCGCTCGACCAGGCCGCGCAATTCTTCGCGGATGCGCTCCTGCGACAGGCGCTGCATGCTTTCCAGGTCGACCCGTTCGAGCAGCAGCCCATGGATGCGCAGCTTGAGGTCGCGGTAGCCGCGGTTGTCGATGGCCGCCATGCGTTGCGGCGCGAGCGCGGCGATCTTGGCGCTGCCGAGACGTTCGCGGATGGACAAGGCGGCGATGGGGGAACTAGCCATGAAATGCTCCTGTTCTATGATGTGGATCAAGCGCGTGGATCAGGCGCGCCGCAGGACGCGGCCCAGCCAGCCCTGGCGCGCCGTGCTGGCCGCGCCGCCGGCCAGGCTGGCGGCGAATTCCTGCAGCGAGCGCGTGATCGGGCTGGCTTTGTCGAGCTGTAAAATCGGCACGCCCTGGTTGACCGAGGCGGCCGCCGAGGCGTAGTGATTGGGCACGGTGCGGTAGACGGCCGTGCCATACGCCGCTTCCAGGTCGCGCAGGCGGATCTCGCCGCCCTTGTCGTGGCGGTTGACGATGATATGCACCTTGTCACTGGCGTATTCGAGCGAGCGGAACATGCCCAGCAGGCGCTTGCCGTCGCGGATGTAGGGCAAGGTCGCCTGCAGGACGGGAAAGATCATGTCGGCGTGGTCCAGCGCGCGCACGCTGACGGCGTCGAGGTTGCGGCCCACGTCGAGCACGATGAAATCGTACTGGCGCCTGGCCTGCCGGATGATGGCGTCGATGTGTTCGGGCGCCACTTCGCTGGCGTGGGCGGGATCCTCGGGCGCGGCCAGCACGCTGTAGTTGGGCAGGATGTGCAGCATGCTCGATCCCAGGAACGAGGAATCGAGCCGGTGGATGTCGCGCGTGACGTCCGACAGCGTGGCCAGCGGCTTGTTCTCGGAGACGAACAGCGAGGCGTCGCCAAAATGCAGGTTCATGTCGATCAGGGCAACGCGCTGCTGGCCGCCGGCGGCCAGCGCATAACCGAGGTTGCTGGCGATGAAGGTGGCGCCGCTGCCGCCCTTGCACGAGATGAAGGCCAGCACCTTGCCGTTGCCATGCTCGCGCCGCTCCAGCTTTTCCTCGATGCGTTCGAGCGCCGCATACAGGCTGGCCGGCGCGGCGGGAAACGGCAGCACGTCGCGCACGCCCGCGCGCATGGCCTGCAGCAGGAATTCGGGCGGCTGCTGGTGGCACAGCACGATGAAAGCCATGCGCGGATGCAGGTTGCTGAGGCGCTCGATGGCGGCCAGGTCGGCGCCGTCGTTCGACGGGCGGTCGAAGATCAGCACGTCGGGCGGCGACTGCGCCGCCTGCAGCGGTTCGAGCGTTTCGCCGCCCGCATCGATCTCGTCGAGCCGGTTGCGGCCGCGCAGCAGCTGGCTCAGTGCGGACAGTGTTTTTTCATCCCTGGAATTGATGGCGATTTTCACGATAGGCCTTGCTGGTTCTGTGGTGACGGTGCCAGCTTCACTTGCGCGCCCCGACGCCGATGGTGAAGGCGGCCGCTTGCGGCGCGGGTGCGGCAAAGCTTTTCTGGTACGCCGCGTAGGCGGCTTGGGCGGCCTTGCCGTCCAAGCCGGCCACGGGGTCGCGGTTCGCGCCCGCCTGCGGCGACAGCATTTGGCGCTGGCGCAGCTGCGCGACGCTGTGGCCGAACTGGCGGTCCAGATTCGGCGTGGCGGCGCAGCCGCTGGCGGCCAGCGCGGCCAGCAGTACGGGGAGGAAAACGGGATGCTGCATGATGTGCTCCTATTGAATGTCCGCGCCGGCCGGCGCTGTCTGCGTGGCCGCGTCCTGCCGCGGCCGTGGCGCGGCGGCGCCTTCCATTTTTCCTTGCAAGAAGAACTCGCCGCGGCTGGGTGCCACATAGGCATCGGTCGGCAGCACGATCTCACTGTCGAGCGGCTTGACCAGGTGCGGCGTGATGATGAAGACGAGCTCGGTGCGGTCCGTCTGGAAATCGCTGCTGCGGAACAGCGCGCCCAGCACGGGAATCTCGCCCAGGAAGGGCAAGGCCTTGATATTGGTCGTCACATTGTTCTTGATCAAACCGCCGACGGCAAAACTCTGGCCATCGAACAACTGCACCGTCGTGGTGGTGCGCCGCGTGGTAAAGGCCGGCAGCACCGCGTTGGCGGCGGCGCCCCCGCCGGTGGTGATGCCGATGCCTTCGCGGTTCAGCTCCGACACTTCCGGCGCCACCTTCAGGTTGATGCGTCCGCCTTCGAGCACGGTGGGCGTGAACTTGACGGCAATGCCGAATTCCTTTTCCTCCAGCGTGATCTTGTTGGTGGTGCTGTCTTGCGCGACCGGAATGAAAATCTTGCCGCCCGCGAGGAAACTGGCTTCCTGACCACTGATGGCCATGATGTTCGGTTCGGCCAGCACCTTGACCAGGCCGTCGCGCTTTTGCGCATCGAGCGTGAGACCGTTGCCATTCTTGCCGTTGACGGCACCCAGCTGGCTGGGATGGCCGCTGAGCAGGTTCGACAGCAGGCCGTAGCTCCAGTTGCCGCGCGTGCCGCTGATGCCCACGCTGGCGCCCAGCTGGTCGACCAGGGTCTTCGACACTTCGGCGATCTTCACTTCCAGCATGACCTGCTGCGGCGCCGCGACCGTCAGCATATTGATGACCTTGACGCCGCCGCCGGCATTGGCGGCGCTGGCGGCGCCGTCGGCCGGCACCGCCGCTTCGCCCGCGCCGCGCTGGGCATAGGCTTGCGCCATCTCGAGGATCTGGCTGGCCTTGACGCTGTCGCTGACCTGCCCCGACAGCACGATGCTGCCGCCGGCCGCGCCCGCCTTGACGGCATGCTCGCCGGGGAAGACATAGGCCAGCTGCGCCTGCAAGCCCTCGACATCGATCTCGACTTCAATATCGACGATCACGGGGCGCTGCTGCCGGTCCCACAGGATCAGGTTGGTGCTGCCCGGGGCCAGCCCCCAGACGAACAGCTGGCTGGACGAGCCCAGCATCCTGGCGCCGGCCACGCGCGGATCGTTGACGGCGATCTGCGACACCGGCAGGCTCAGACTGCGCAAGGTGGACTTGCCCACGGCGATGCGCACGGGCGCGCCCAGGCGGGCGATATCGGCGCCCAGCGACATGGGCGGCGCCGCGACTGGCGTCATGACGGCCTGCCGGGAAGGCGCCGCCGCGCCGGCGCTGCCGGGCCAGGCCAGGCCTGCGGCCGCGCCGCCCAAGGCCAGGGCCAGGCGCATGCCCGCACTCGAGGCGTGCTTACGAAATGTATTCATCGATCATCCTTGCTTGCCTGCTGATTTAAAATTGCTGGACGCTGGTATCCATGCCCTTGATGACGGTGACGCTGTCGCGCGCGGCAGCGCGTGCCGGCGCCGTCTGACGCCGCGCCGCGCGCACGGGCGCCGCCGCGGGCGCCAGCGCCTTCAATTCCAGCAGCGACTCCTTGGTGGCGCCGCCCGTGTCGGCGGGCGCCGGATCGACCTGGTTGCGCAGCACCAGCGACAGGCTGCCCACGCTGCGCGCCAGGTCCAGCTTTTCCACCTGCTCCGGCGTCAGCTCCAGGGTCACGGCGTTGACCACCTTGGGCTTGTTGTCGTCGCGGCCGGATTCCTGCGCCACGGCCAGCACCAGGATGCGTTCGAGCACGATCTTGGAAATGGCCAGCGGCCCGCCGCCCGCCGGTCTGGCGCGGTCATCCTGCGTATGCACGAGAATGTCGACGAAGTTGCCCGGCAGCGCGAAGCCGGCCACGCCCACCACGTCGTTGACGCGCACGGTCATGGCGCGCTTGCCGGCAGCGACGATGGCCGACAGGCCACCGGTGGCGCCGGGCGGCGCGAGCTTGCTTTCCAACACAGGCTCGCCCCTGCTGACGGCGCTGCGCGTGATGCGCCCGTCCAACGCGCCGGCCTCGCCAAACGCCCCCGGCGGCATGGCGCCCGCCGGCCAGTCCATGCCGCGCAGCATGGCCGGCGTCACCTTCGCGCCCACGCCGATATCGACCAGCGCGACCATCACCGTCTGGCTGGCCGGCGCGCCCTGCCCTGACATCCAGCGGGCGGCCGCCAGCACGGCGCCGCCCGCCATCAGCAACGCCAGCAGCAGCACGATCGCAACGCGGCTATTTCTCATGATTTATCCTCTTGGTGAAACATGGGTTTCCGCGCGCACGCGGCCATATCGCTGCCCGGCGCGTCACGCATGGCCGCCGGCCGCCAGGGCCAGGCTGATGGCGGTGCCGGCGGCAATGGCGATCGCGTACGGCAGGCTGCCGCTTGGCGGAGCGGGCGGGCCGACCTGCGGCGCCTCGCCTGCCGCGGCGCGCAGCCAGCCTTGCAGCAGCAATTGCCGGGCATTGGCCAAGGCCTGGCGCAGCGTGCCCTGGCACAGGGCGACGGCCAGCGCCAGCACGCCGCCAGCAAGCAGGCTGCACAGCACGGCAAACACGGCGGGGCGCGGGCCCAGAAACGCCCCCACCATCGCCATCAGCTTGACGTCGCCCGCGCCCAGCGCCTTCAGCGCATACATGGGCAGCAGCAAGCCCAGGCCGACGGCCAGGCCGCCCAAGGCCAGCCACGGCCCGGCCGGCGTCAGCCCTGGCAACGCCAGGCTGTTGAGCAGCACGCCGAGCAAGGCGCCGGAAAAGACCAGCCTGTTGGGAATGCGCCGGCGGCGCACGTCATGCCAGACAGCGGCGGCCAGCAGCCCCCACAAGACTATGGCGGGGCTGAACGTCCAGAAAGAATGAGGGTCCATCGTGTACCTGATGCAAGCCGAGCGCATGACGGCATGCGCATCGTTGGGCGGGAAGCCGGCAGGCCAGTGCACATGGACAGCTGGCATGCCGGGGTGCAGCGCGGTTGGCGGGCGTCTTAGATCGCCGCGCCCGTCAACTTGGTGCCGATGGCCTTGAAGGCGCCATCGAGGCCGGTGGTGAAATAGCCGACGGCCGTGACCAGCGCCGCCGCCACGAGCGCAGCGATCAGCGCATATTCGATGGCGGTCACGCCATCTTCTTCGGCGATAAAGTTTTTAATGAAATTCATATTATTCCCTTTCAGGTCAAGTTTTAAACATGATAAAAACTGAAAATACAGTCTGAAAATAAAAACATTCACCTTGTTTTTATTTGCCAATTTCTGATGCGTGTATTTTATATAAACAAACATTAAATCGAATCAGAGAAAAGTCATTTTATGCGCAGTACAAACCATCTTAATTTTTTGTCCACATTCAGGACATATGTACTATCCCTCCGCAGGCAGGGACTCGGCCAGCCGGTTGCGGGTGGCGTACACATATAATTCCAGGCGGTTGGTGACATCGAGCTTGCTGTAGATCGATGTCAGATGATTACGCAAGGTTTGCTCCGAGATAAAAGCGCGCTGGGCTATTGCACGGTTCAGCGCGCCATTTCCTTCCACCATCATGGCAACGATCTTGCGCTCCTTCAGCGTCAGCCTGGCGATCCGCTGCTCTTCCGGATCGGGTGCCGCTTCCGGCTTGTTGAGCACCCCCAGCATGCTGTCGAGCAGCGCCGGAGCCAGGCACAACTCGCCCTGATGCAGGCGGGCGATGGCGTCGACCATTTGCTTGACGGGCGTCTCCTTGCCCACCACCGCGCGCACACCGCTGCGCACGGCGCGTCCGCACTCGGCCTGGTCCTGCGTGCCGCTGAACAGCAATACGCGCGAGACGCCATTGCCGAGCAGCTGCGGCAGATAATCGATGGCGCAGGCGCCGCCGCAGCCCAGATCGGCGTCAAGCACGATGACGTCGGGACACAGGGTCCGGGCCAGCAGCAGCGCGCCGTCGATCTCGGTGGCGCTGGCCACCACCTGCATTGCCGGCTGGGCGCCGGCGAGCAGCTGCTCCAGGCCCCACAGCCAGGTTTTGTGGTCCGACACCAGCATGACGCGTATGACATTTTTTGTTGACATGCTTTACCTCTTAACGTGTAACCCATTCCCTTCGGGGAATGTTGTTGATCCGAATCGGATTGCCAGCCTCGCCCGCGCGCGCCTCTGTTGCCGCGCGCAGGGGAGGAAGTCATGGGGGCACGAAGGAAGAGGCCTTGGGCCGGCACGCGCAAACGCGGTGCGTGACCCACGCCAGCGGTCGCCGCACGCCGGGCGAGTGCCGATGGATGGGCAGCGCGGCCAGGGCGGGCGCACCGCCGGCGCGCCATCGCTGCTGCCATCGCTGCTGTTGCTTACATTGCAGCATTTTTATTGCATCACCTTGCAAAACAAGTCTTTGCCTGCACGCAGGACAATCCTGACACCAAGCCTGTTTTCATACCCGCGCATATTACTCCCGGCCCTGTAGGGACGGGGGCCGCACACTTGAAATAAGGCGCTTAATTACGATTATCTTGACCTGTAATAATTTAATGGGAAGACATGCCCTTGAAAATCGATATAGAATAATCGCCAGTCAAATGGCGTAATACCATCCGCCCGACATTCTTCATCGCGGCACCTAACCGGATTAATCCCATGCGTTTAAAACAGGCCGATTCCCCTATATTCCGCAAGCAAAGCGGACAGGGCGGCGCCACCTTGCTGGAATTGGCCCTGATAACGCCGGTATTTCTCATGCTGATAATCGGCATCATTGAATTGAGCATGGCGTATTTTGCCAATATGACCATGCAGCACGCGGTGCGCGAAGGCGCGCGCTATGCCGTCACGGGGGCCAAAGACCTCGACCCCGACAGCGCCAACCAGCAGCGCTACCAGGCCGTGATACAAAAAATACGCGACAGTTCCATGGGCATGTATGACAAGGTCAGCCCCGTGATCTCCGTCAACGGCAGCGATGCGGTCGGCGCCGCCATGTTCGGCCAGGCCGGCGATATCGTCGTCATCTCCGTCGATTGCCGCTGGGCGTTTGCCACGCCGATGATCCGGGCCCTGTTCCGCGACGGCCAGGCGCACTTCGTGGTGGCCGCCACCATGCGCAATGAAAGCTTTGGCGGCCTGTGATGCGCGCCCGCCCTCCTGCGCCGCGCGCCGCGCGCGGCATCGCCGCCGTGGAATTTGCCATCGTTCTGCCGCTGCTGGCGCTGCTGCTGTTCATGCTGGCCGACCTGTCGCGCGCCATCCAGGCCAAGACCATCCTGCTCAACATCAGCCGCGAAGGCGCCAACCTGGCCTCGCGCTCCACGTCCGACCTGAGCGGCTCGGGCCAGGCCATCATGAATGCGCTGGCCGCCAGCACGCCGCCGCTGGACATGAACAAGCGCGGCATGATCTACATCACCAAGATCATGGGCTACACGGCAAAGAACGGCTTGCGCAATATCGTGCTGGAACAATACCGCTGGGATGCCGGCGCCAGGGCCAGCGGCTACCTGCCCGCCAGCCAGGTATGGCAATGCGGCAGCTGGAGCAACGGCACGTGCACCGGCATCGCCAAGGACGAGCATGCCCCCACGGTGGCATTGATGCAGAACCAGCTGGCCGATGGCGAACTGATCTACGCCGTGGAAACGTTCTACGATTTCGACATGCTGTTCGGCACCCTGAACTTTGGCAACAGCACGACGCCCGTGCTGGGCCCCAACCTCACTTCGATGACGGTATTCTGATGCGCATTCCACACAAGCGGCAAGGCGGCCAAGTGCTGATCATGGTGGCGCTATCGGCCGTCGTCCTGATCGCCTCGGTGGGCCTGGCCGTCGATTCCGCCCTCGGCTACTTCGTCAAGGCCAAGCTCAATGCGGCTGTCGACGCGGCCAGCCTGGCGGCGGCGCGCGGCATTACCGCGGGCAATTCGGAAGCGGAACAGCGGGACAGCGCGCGCCAGTCGGCAAGGGAGTTTTTCGACATTAATTATCCGGACAACTTCCTGCTCTCGACGCCGGTCCTCAATCCCGTCGACGTCACGTTCGACAGGGGCACCGTCACCATCGACGTCTCGGCCACCGCCTCGCTGCCCGTCTCGCTGATGGGCATACTCGGCTTCAAGACCCTGAACGTGGCGGCCAGCGCGCAAACCATCCGCAAGGACCTGGACATGGTGCTGGTGATGGACACGTCGCGTTCGCTGGAAAACAATGCGGACGCCGTGCGGGCGGCAGGCAAGTCCTTCCTGAACAAATTCAATTCCACGGTCGACCGGGTCGGCTTGCTGCATTTCGCCTCTGAAGCGCAAATCGACGTCCCGATCAGGCAGGTCGAGCGCGGTTTCGACCGCGACAGCATGACCATGAAAAATGGAAAGATCGATCAATTCACGTTTGTCGGCGGCACCAATTCTTCCGCCGGCATGTTCCAGGCGCGCAAACAGCTGAACGACATCGCGCAGGTCAACCGCTCCAGCCTGCGCGTCATCGTGTTTTTTTCCGATGGCTCGCCGGCGGCGTTTTCCGCGTACTTCCCCAACAAGGACAACAAATGCAAGGACGCAGGCGGCCTCGCCACCTTTCCGAAACTGCAAAACCCGGCATTGGCGGGCTTGTACAGGATGAAAGTGAGCGACTCGCTCCAATACGGCGATTGCGCCGCCAGTCAGATCACCGCGCTTCCCGCATGGTATAACGCGAATAATGACGCGGCGCTGCGCGAGTTTCCCATCGTCACCAATACGCCCCGCGTCGTAACCGCTTCCACCGCAACGGCGCAAGCGCAATGGACGAATGTGCACCGCGCCTCGCGCAACCTGGTTGAAGCGATGGCGGCAAAAGCGCGCCAGGAGGGCATTTTTGTCTTTACCCTGGGCATGGGCGCCTCGCTGAAAACCAAGGAAGGGCCGGACAACGAGCTGGGCGAAGACTTGCTGCGCTGCCTGGCCAACACGACCGATGCAAAAGCGGCTTGCCGCAAGCCGGCCGAGCCCGTGGGCCTGTACTGCTATGCGGCCACCGAAAGCGAGCTGAGCCCATGTTTCACGCGGCTCGCCTCGGCCATCCTGCGCATTTCCAAATAAGGCCAGGCCGCCCTCTAGAAGGCGAAGCAGCTGCAACCGAGCGTACCCCAGAAGCCGGAAAAATCGCTGATCGGCACGGCCGACTTGCGCGCCCGGTCGTGCGCATGCGCATGCACGCCGCAGGCGCCCGCGCACTGGTGCGGCAGCATGGCTTGCGCCGGCCTGGCCGCGGGCCGGTAATGACCGGGCACCGTGCGCACGGGCGACCACTCGGGAAGCACGGGAATGGGCGGCGGCGCCAGGGTCGTGAATTCCGCCTGGCCGTAGACGACCTTGCCGCCCACCATGGTCAGCACGGATTCGATGGACTTGATCGCCTCTTCCGGCACCGTAAAGTAATCGGCCGACAGCACGGCCAGGTCGGCCAGCATGCCCTCGCGGATGCGTCCCTTCTTGCCCTGCTCGCTGGAGAACCAGGCGCTGCCCGCCGTCCACAGCTCCAGCGCCGTGTCGCGCGACAACCTGCCCGCCGCATCCGTCAGGGCCAGTCCGCCCACGGTGCGCCCCGAAACCAGCCAGTACAGCGCCGTCCACGGGTTGTAGCTGGCGACCCGCGTGGCGTCCGTACCGCCGCCGACGGGCACGCCCGCGTCCAGCATGCGCTGCACGGGCGGCGTCGCCTTCGCCGCGTCCGCGCCATAACGCTCGACGAAGTACTCGCCCTGGAACGCCATGCGGTGCTGGATGGCCAGGCCGCCGCCCAGCGCTTTCACGCGGTCGATATTTTTCGGGCTGATGGTTTCCGCGTGGTCGAACAGCCAGTGCAAGCCGCCGAACGGCGTGTCGCGGTTGACCTTTTCAAACACGTCGAGCATGCGGCTGATCGATTCGTCATAGGTGGCGTGCAGGCGGAACGGCCAGCGCTGCTCGACCAGGTGGCGCACGACCTTTTCCAGCTCATCCTCCATGCCGGCCGCCAGTTCGGGGCGCGGTTCGAGGAAATCCTCGAAGTCGGCGGCGGAAAACACCAGCATTTCGCCGGCGCCGTTGTGGCGATAGTAATCGGTGCCATCGCCGGGTTTCACCATGCCCGTCCACTTCTGGAAGTCCTGCAATTCCGCGCCCTTGTTTTGCGTGAACAGGTTGTAGGCGATGCGGATGGTCAGCTGCTCTTTTTGCGCCAGCTCGTCGACGACCGCGTAATCCTCGGGATAATTCTGGAAGCCGCCGCCCGCGTCGATGGCGCTGGTCAGCCCCAAGCGATTGAGTTCGCGCATGAACTGGCGCGTGGAATTGACTTGCAGTTCGCGCGGCAAGGTCGGGCCTTTCGCCAGGGTCGCATACAGGATCATGGCGTTCGGCCGGGCGATCAGCAAGCCCGTGGGATTGCCCGATGCATCGCGCACGATCTCGCCGCCGGGCGGGTTCGGCGTATTTTTATCGTAGCCGACGGCGCGCAGGGCGGCGCGGTTCAAGAGGGCGCGGTCGTACAGGTGCAGGATGAAGACGGGCGTGTCGGGCGCGGCCGCGTTGATTTCATCGAGGGTGGGCATGCGCTTTTCCGCGAACTGGAATTCCGTCCAGCCGCCCACCACGCGCACCCACTGCGGGTTCGGCGTGCGCAAGGCCTGTTCCTTCAACATGCGCAAGGCATCGGCCAGCGAGGGCACGCCTTCCCAACGCAATTCCAGGTTGTAGTTCAAGCCGCCGCGGATCAGGTGCAGGTGCGAGTCGTTCAGGCCGGGAATCACCGTGCGGCCACCCAGGTCGATCAGCTGCGTGGCGGGACCGCGATGACGGATCACGTCTTCGACGTCGCCCACGGCGAGGAATTTGCCATCGGCGATGGCGACGGCGGACGCCAGCGGCTGCGTCCGATCGACCGTGTGGAAACGGCCATTGAGCAAGATCGTGTTTGCGTGCATGGGAACTCCCGAATCATGTAAAAACACGGCTCTGCCGGCGGGCGGCGGAGCCGGAGTCAGTGAAAATCAATGGCCTTCGCTGGCGTTGAACATGGATTTGGCGTAGATCAAGCCCAGGCCATAGCCGCCGCCGTGCGCCACGGCTGTCGCCACCGTCTCGTTGTAAGTCTCGCCGCGTGCCCAGTCGCGCTGCAGTTCCAGCAGGTATTGCACGGACGTCATCGGCTGCGCGCCCGCCTGTATCATGCGCTGCATGGCCATCGCATGGGCTTCGTCGGAGACGTCGCCGCTGGCGTCGGCGATCACGTACACCTCGAAGCCCTGCTCCAGCGCCGACAGCGCAGGGCCCACGATGCAGACGGATGTCCACAGGCCGGCCAGCACGATCTTGCCCTTGCCGTAGCCATTGACCTTGTCGGCGATGCGCGCGTCTTCCCAGGTATTCATGCTGGTGCGGTCGATCGGCGCCTGCTCGGGGAAGACGGACTGGATCTCGTCAAAAATAGGGCCGGAGAACGATTTGGCGGCCACCGTCGTCAGAATCGTCGGCACCTTGAATTGCGCCGCCGCCTTGGCCACCAGGGCCGCATTGTTGCGCAGCAAGGCCAGGTCGATCGAACGGGTGGCGAACGCCATCTGCGACTGGTGGTCGATCATGATCAGGGTATGATCGTTTGGAGTCAGCAGTTTGTGGGCGGCTTGGGCGGTGGCGATAGGCATGATGTTTTCCTTAGTGAAAATAATTGAATATAAAAAAGAGAGGTCCTTGTACGGCATTTCTGCTCCTGCCCTTGCGTCACGCTGTGTGTGCCGGGCCAGTGCTATGCAGTATGGACGAGATACTTTGAAAACAAAAACGGAAAGAATGCCAAGCTATGTGCAATTTTTTCGATAATGAAAAATAGCCGCTGCGGCGGCCTGTCAATCAAGGAGAAAACATGGGATTTGAATTCAGGATCGCGGCCAGCCTGGCGCCGCGCCAGCGCCAGCATCTCGAACAGCTGCTGGCGGCACTGCCGCAGGCACCGCGCGCAACCGGCGCCGCCATGCCCGACACCGACGCCAGGCTGACGGATGCGGGCCTGTATATATGCCAGCACCTGCGCCCCGACCCGTGGCACGGCCTGGACGCCGTGCGCGGCTACCTCGAGGCGCAGGGCGTCAGCTACACCGTCGACGAGATCGACGACTAGGCTGGCTACAGCTGGCTACAGGGTTCCCTCGAGCATCAGCCGCCAGATGCGGTAGCTGCCCGTATCGACCGTGCGCAGCAGGCTGCGCGCGCCATCCGCATACAGGCTGCGCGTGCGGTAATCCTGCCCCAGCAGGTTGGCGCCCGACAGGCGCAGGCGCAGCCTGTCGCTGACTTTCCACAGCGCGTACATATCGAGTTCGCGCTTGCCGCCCTGCCAGGCCAGCAGCTGGCCGGACTCGCGCGAGCGCCCGCCCGCCTGGTAATTCAGGTCAGCGCCCAGGCTCAGGGGCAGGCGGGCCAGCTGGTAGTCCCCTCCCACGTTGGCGCTCCACGGCAGCTGGCTGTCGAGGCGGCTATCGGGGCCGGGCACGGCATCGAGCCTCGACCAGTTGCGCGCCACGTTGGCCCGCAAGTCCAGCGCGGGAGCGCCCGCCCACAGCGCCGTCAAGGGCAGCTTCGCTTCCAGCGCGATCGAGCGCACGCCGGCATGGCCATGGTTGACGGGCGTGCTCACCCAGCGTCCGTTGTCCTGGTACAGGCGCTCCAGCATCACGTCGCTGATGCGCCGCAGCGAGGCGCTGGCGCCCAGCATGGCGCCCGCGCCCGGATAGTATTCATAGGCGGCATCAAGGCCCCAGGCCAGCTCCGGGCGCAGCGCCGGATTGCCCTGGGTGTCGGGATTCGCGGGACTGTTGCCATTGTCGACCGTGTACGGGCGCGGGATCAGCTCGAAAATCTGCGGCGCCTTGTAGGTGCGCGTAACGGCCAGGCGCACCTGCTGCTTGCCGCCGGACTTCCACAGGCTTTGCACCAAGGGACTCCATACCTGCGCGCGCACGTCGACCGGCTCGCCGCCGCCCGTGGCGCTGGCCGTGCGCCAGCTTTCCCAGCGCAAGCCCAGGTACAGCGACCAATGCGCGGACAGCTCCCATTCATCCTGCGCGAACAGGGCCAGGCGCCGCACCGTGGCCGCATAGTCTTCGTCGCTGAGCACGGGCGGCCCGCCCGGCTCCAGCTGGCGTTCGCGGCGAAAATCCGTGCGCCGCCGGTGCCCCGCATCCCAACCCGCCGCCAGCGTGTGGTATTCGCCCAGCGCGCGGCGGTAGGTGCCGCTCGCCTGCATGCCCACCTCGTCCAGGCCCGAATCGACCAGGCGCGTGATGCCCTGTCCCGGCGCCGCGCCGCGGCCCAGGAACTGATAATCATTGGCGCGGTGATTGATGCTGGCGCCCAGCTTCACGTCGAGACTGGCGCCATGGTCGAGCTTGCGCAGCCAGTGCAGGTCGCTGCGCACGGTGCTGCTGTCCTGGTTGAAATGGGCCTGGTTATCCGGATAGGCGGTCGTGCCGCCCAGGTAAGCCGTTTCCTGCGCGTGGCGGCGGCTGGCCAGGCGGCGCACGTTGACCAGGCTTTGCCAGGCCAGGCTGCCCTCCCCCGCCAGCGCCCATTGCACGCGGGGCGCCAACTCGATGGCGTCGCTCGTCACGCGCTCGGTGAGCGGCACGTGGCGCACCACCGTGGGCGCGCCCGCTGCGTCGAATTCGCGGCTCCACTCGTCGAGCAGCGCTTCGCGTCCCGTATGGCTGAGCGTGCCGGCCAGCGCGTACGACCGGCGTCCATCCTTGTCCGACCACTGCACGGTGGCGCTGCCGGCGGGCATGCCGTGGCTGGCGGACGCGCCCAGCTTGAACGTGCGTTCGCGCCGCCCGCCCGACTTTTTCAGCACGATGTTGATGGAACCGGCGATCGCCTGGGTGGAAAATTCCGCCGTGGCGGCGCGCATGATTTCCACGCGCTCGACCAGTTCCGGGTCCAGGGCGTCGAGCGAAAAGCCGGGCGCCACGGGCACGCCATCGAGCATGATCAAGGTATAGCCCTGGCCCAGCCCGCGCATCTGGATTTGCCCGCCAGCGGCGCCCGCAGCCGCGCCGGATGGCCCGCCGATGGAAATGCCGGGCAGGCGCTTCAGGGCGTCGGACAGCACGCGGTCGCCCTGGCGTATCAATTCATCGTGGCCGACGACGATGGCGGCGACGGTGTCGTTGCGGCGCTGCTCCACTTTACCGGCATGGACCGTCACGGAAGGGAGAATGTCTTCGGCACGGACGTGCGCCGTCAACGGCAGCGCGAGGCTGCACAACAAGATACTCAATCGCATGGGGATTCCCGAAGAAAGGATATTTCAGTGAAAACCAAGAGCCTCACGCCGGGGCAGACCCTGCCGAGTCCGCCCCCGTTTGTTGTTCCTGGGTGACAAAATACCGTGCGGCGTCAGCGGCCGAACTGCTCCTTGCGCATGCGCAAGGCCCGTTCGCTGGCGTTGGCATCCAGGCCGGCCAGCCAGCGCTGCGGATCTTGCACGCGGCCGTCCTGGCGTACCTGGAAGTGCAGGTGCGGCCCCGTCGCGCGGCCCGTGTCGCCCACCGTGCCGATGCGCTGGCCGGCCTCGACGATGGCGCCGTCTTCCAGCGCGACGCTGTCGAGGTGGACGTATACCGATTGCAGTCCGCCGCCATGGGCGATGTGCACGGCCTTGCCCAGCCAGTCGTCCTGCGTCACCGTGGCGATGCCATCGGCCACTGCCTGCACGGACGTGCCGCGCCGCGCCGCCAGGTCAATCCCGCGCAAGCCCTTCTGCGTGATGGGGCGCACCACGCCAAAGAAACCCGTGACGCGCATGGTGGCGAGCGGATTGCGCCACGGCGCATGGGCAGGTGCCGTGGCCGGAAGCGGGGCCGGGCTGGCAAAGGACGCGGCCGATGTCCAGGCCCGTGCGGGCTGTAAGGCCGGTGCCGGTTGTAAAGCCAGTGCCGGCTGCAAGGCCACGCTGGCCGCACCCAGTGCGCACAGGACCAGGCCCATGGCCAGCCGGGCGCGCCAGTGCATACTGGCGGCGCTGCTGTCGCGCATGCGGGCCACGCGCTCCAGCATGCTGTCGGGTTGGCCGCCAAACGCCAGGCCGGCAGGGGCACGGGTTTGCAGGCCCAGCTGGCGCACCAAGGCGGCCGCATATTCGCGGCGCTGCTGCTGCGAACGTCCAGCCAGCACATGGCGGTCGCAGCCCAGTTCCTGCGCCCAGGCCAGCTTGCCTGCGAGCCAGCGCGCTGCCGGGCTGAACCACAACAGCAGTTGCACGCCGCTGGCCAGCAGCTGGAGCATGGGATCGCGCCGGCGCGCATGCGTCAGTTCGTGTTCGATGACCAGTTGTTGCTGCTCGGCCGTAAATTGCCGCAAATGCGCGGGCAACAGCAAACGTTGCCGCCACACGCCCACCAGCATGGCCGAGATGGGCGCGTCGATTTCCAGTACGGCGGTGCGCTGGGCTTGCAGCTGGCGCAGTTGCGCCGGCGCAAACGCGCCATGCGCGGCCAGGGCTGCCGGCGCCAGCGGCTGCGCCGCCTGGAGCAAGGCCCGCAGTGCGCTGCGGCTACGCCAGCGGCGCCACGCCAGCACGGACAGAACCAGCGGATACACGCCCAGCCAGATCGTGGCCAGCATGCTCAGCCAGGCCGTCACCGATGGCGCTTCGACCAGCGGCGCTGGCATGGGCGCGGGCGCGGGCGCGGCCATCGGCAAAACCGCCTCGGGCGCTGCCTGCGCGGCGGCGGGCAAGCTGAACTCGGGAACCACGCTGATCTGCTGGCCCTGCGGCAACAGCGGCAGCAGGAACACGGCGGCCAGCACCAGCGCGGCCGCCAGCCACACGCTGCGCTGGGCGGCCAGCGCGGGCCAGCGCCCCTGCGCCAGGTGCAGCAAGCCTTGCAGCAGCAAGCCAGCGAACAGGCAGGCGGCCGTCGCCTGCAACAAGGTCAGGGCGAACAGGGTCATGGCCTATTCCTTCGCGTCCGCAGGCCAGTCCTGCAGCAGCTGCTCCAGCGCCGCCAGCTCCTGCTGGTCCACCAGTTTGCTGCCCGTAAACATACTAACCGGCAAGGGACTGTCGATTTCCATCACGCGCCGGCCAAAGTCGTGGGCGAACGCGGCCAGGGTGGCCACTTTGTCCACGTTCGCTTCATACACGAGCACGCCGTGCACGCTGCGCTGCAGCAGCATGCCCTTGTCCAGCATGCGCTCAAGCGTCTTGCGCGTGGACGAAAAAGACCAGCCCAGCTCTTCTTCCACGCGGGCATGCAATTCGCGCGCGGACAGCGGGTGGTCTTTCCACAAGGCTTTCAATAACGACAGTTCGGTGACGGAGGGCGTGCTCATGGTGCATCCTTTGAGTGACTGTTGACACAATTATGCGACAACAGTCACACGCATGCAAGCGGTATTTGCGACAACTGTCGCATGCACTGGGCGCCTGTGCTAAAACTCGTCCCACTCATCGTCCCCCGGACGCTGTTTGCCGGCTGGAACTTGCGGCGCATGGGGCGCTGCGGGCTTGACGCTCAGGCGGGCAGGCGCGCGCGCCGCCTTGGGCGGCACGGGACGGCGCACGGCGGGCCGGGGTGCCGGCGCCGCGATGGCGTCCACCTGCGCCGTCCTGAACACGCTCACCGCATCGGCCAGCCGCGCCGCCTGCTCCTGCATGGCTTCCGCAGCCGCGGCGGCCTCTTCCACCAATGAAGCGTTTTGCTGGGTCACATGGTCCATTTCGCTGATCGCCTGGTTGACTTGCTCGATACCGGCCCGCTGCTCATCGCTGGCAGACGAGATATGCCCGACGATGCTGCTGACCTTGTGCACGCTGTCGACGATCTCGTGCATGGTGTGGCCCGCCTCGTCGACCAGGCGCGCGCCGCTCTCCACCTGCGCCACCGAGTCGTTGATCAGGGCCTTGATTTCCTTCGCTGCGCCGGCTGATCTTTGGGCCAGGTTGCGCACTTCCGTAGCGACGACGGCAAAACCGCGCCCCTGCTCGCCCGCCCGGGCCGCCTCGACGGCCGCGTTCAGGGCCAGGATATTCGTCTGGAAGGCGATGCCGTCGATCACGGCGATGATGTCGACGATCTTGCGCGACGAGTCGTTGATCGAACCCATGGTATCGACCACCTGCGCTACCACGCTGCCGCCCTTGCCCGCCACGGTGGAAGCCGACGCGGCCAGACCGTTGGCTTCATGGGCATTCTGCGCGTTCTGCTGTACCGTGCTGGTCAGTTCTTCCATCGAGGACGCGGTCTCTTCCAGCGAACTGGCCTGCTGTTCCGTGCGCGCGGACAGGTCGAGGTTGCCCGAAGCGATCTGGCGCGAGGCCGTGGCGATGGCCTGCGTGCCGCCGCGCACCTCGGTGACGATGCGCAGCAGGCTGGCCGTCATGTCTTTCAATGCCTGCATCAGCTCGCCCGTCTCGTCCTTCGAGCGCACTTCCACCTGTACCGTCAGGTCGCCCTGCGCCACCTGCCTGGCCACGTCGATGGCTGAACGCAGCGGCCCGCTGATGTTGCGCGCCAGCCACCAGGCGATCAGGGCGGCCAGGATCAGCGCCGCCGCGCCGCCGCCCAGCAAGGTCCAGTGCGTGCGCGCCTGCAAGGCCGCCGCCGCTTCCGAGCGTTGCGCCAGCAGCACCGTTTCCGCCTGGCCGATCTCGCCCAGCAATGCGCGCATGGCATCCATGCCCTGCTTGCCCCGGCCCTCCTTTTCCAGCGCCAGCACGGGCTCGATGGCCGCCGTGCCCTGCGCCACGGCGCGCCGCATGGCGATCACGGGTTCGAGCGCGCCGGCCAGCCAGGCTTGCTTGGCGGCATCGAGCTTCGCCAGGCGCTCCTGCTGGGCAGGATTGTCGCTGGTCAGGGCGCGCGCCTTGTCCAGATGCGCGCCGAACGCGGCCTGCCCCGCCTTGTACGGTTCCAGCGAGGCCTCCGCGCCCGTGATCACATAGCCGCGCTGCCCCGTTTCCATATTGATCAGGCTTTCCAGGATCGCGCTGTTTTCAGCGAGTACCTGGTAAGTGTGGGTATTGATGGCATTGGCGTCGGCCAGCCGCGAGACGTTCAATGTGGCGACGGTGACCAGGGCGGCCAGCAACAGGACGATGGTGGCAAAACCGCCGTACAGGCGGGTGGCGATGCGAAGATCGGCAATACGCATGATAGTCCTCCGGGAGTGAACACCCCGGCGCCACGGCGAGTCCCGCAGATGGAGTGCTACAGGCAATAATAATGAAAAACGGCATGCAAAGGCGCACCGTGGCCATGTATTTCTTTTACCTGTGGCATTGCATACTTTAAACAAACTCGGCGGTTTTTTGCCATGCTGTTATACTTCGCGTGTGCGGCACATATGACCAGTCCCCTTGCCGCTGTCTTTCGACCCCTAATCTGATTGCCTGCGACTGGCGCCCCACGATGGCGACAGGCCGATCTCACAATAAAGTTACCATGTCCTTTTCCTCCCTCGGATTGTCCGACGCTATCGTACGTGCCGTTACCGAACACGGCTACACCGTGCCGACCCCGATCCAGTCGCAGGCGATTCCCGCCGTGCTCGCTGGCGGCGACTTGCTGGCCGGTGCACAAACCGGTACCGGCAAGACGGCCGGCTTTACCCTGCCCGTGCTGCACCGCCTGTCGACCGACACGAATGGCGCTGCCATCACCAGCAACACCTCGACGCGTCCGATCCGCGCCCTGATCCTGGCACCGACGCGCGAACTCGCCGCGCAGGTCGAGGAAAGCGTGCGCGCCTACAGCAAGTACACCAAGCTGAACTCCACCGTGATCTTCGGCGGCGTCGGCATCAACCCGCAAATCAAGCAGCTCAAGCATGGCGTCGACATTCTCGTCGCCACGCCTGGCCGTTTGCTCGACCACATGGGTCAGGGCACCGTCGACCTGTCGAAAGTGGAAATCCTGATCCTGGACGAAGCCGACCGCATGCTCGACATGGGCTTCATCCGCGACATCAAGAAAGTGCTGGCCGTGCTGCCGCCGAAACGCCAGAACCTGCTGTTCTCGGCCACGTTCTCGGAAGAGATCAAGGCCCTGGCCGACGGCTTGCTGAACAAGCCGGCCATGATCGAAGTGGCGCGCCGCAATTCGACCGTGGAAGTGATCAAGCAAAAGATCCATCCCGTCGACCGCGACAAGAAGCACCCGATGCTGTCCTACCTGATCAAGTCGAACAACTGGACGCAAGTGCTGGTCTTTACGCGCACCAAGCATGGCGCGAATAAACTGGTCGAGCAGCTGGGCGCGGACGGCATCGGCGCCCTGGCCATCCACGGCAACAAGAGCCAGTCGGCGCGCACGCGCGCCCTGTCGGAATTTAAAGATGGCACCCTGCAAGTGCTGGTCGCCACCGACATCGCCGCGCGCGGTATCGATATCGACCAGTTGCCGCACGTCGTCAACTACGACTTGCCGAACATTCCGGAAGACTATGTGCACCGTATCGGCCGCACGGGCCGTGCCGGCGCCAAGGGCGAAGCCGTGTCGCTGGTCTGCGTGGACGAGCACGAAATGTTGAAAGACATCGAAAAGCTGATCAAGCAAACCCTGCCGCGCGAAGTCATCCCGGGCTTCGAGCCGGACCTGAACGCCCGCGCCCAGCCTGTGCAATTGCGCAGCGGCACCGGCGGCCACCGCAACAACAGCCGCGCGCCAGCCGGCGCCGTGGTGCGCGTGAAAACGGGCGGCAGCGGCGCCAAGCCACGCAGCGCCGGCCCATCGGGCGGCGGTGGCGGCGGCAACCGTTCGGGCAATGCGCCGCGTTCGGCGGCCTCCCACCGCTCCGGCGGCCGCGGCCGCTAAAACGCGGCCTGAAAGCTACTGCGCGGGGCGCTATTGCGTTTGCGTTGCTCGCCGTACTCCAGTACGGCTGCGCTACTCGACGCAATATCACTCCCGCTCGCTACGCTTTCAGGCGGCGTTTGTCTTTGTTAAAAAGACGACAAAAACCGTTCCAGGACTCGCTTCTGGAACGGTTTTTTCATGCACGCCACTGATTGGCAATTTGGGCTAGGATAGTATCCATCTTCCTCACCTGCGTGCCGCCATGCCGAACTTCGCTGCCAACCTCAGCATGATGTTTACCGAACTGCCTTTCCTCGACCGCTTTGCCGCCGCCAGGGAAGCGGGCTTCGATGCCGTCGAGTTTCTGTTTCCCTATGCCGTCGAGGCGCGGCAGATCGCCATGCGGCTGGAACGCCACCATCTGCAGCTGGCCGTCTTCAACTTTCCGCCCGGCGACTGGGAGCACGGCGAACGGGGCATCGCCTGCGACCCGCGCCGGGGCGAGGAATTCCGCACGAATGTGCAGCTGGCGCTCGACTATGCGCTGGCGCTGGGGGCGAAGCAGCTGCACTGCATGTCCGGCATCGTGCCGCCCGGCATGAGCCTGGAGCGTGCGCGGCAAAGCCTGATCGGCAACCTGCAATTTGCGGCCGACGCCTGCCGTCCGCACGGCATCAACGTGCTGATCGAGCCGATCAACCGATTTGACATGCCCGGTTACTTTCTGAACCATAGTCAGCAGGCGGCCGACGTCATCGCCGACTGCCAGCGCAGCAATATCTTCCTGCAGTACGACATTTATCACATGCAGCGCATGGAGGGCGAGCTGAGCAACACTATCCGCGCCCTGCTGCCCCTGATCCGCCACATCCAGATCGCCGACACGCCGGGCCGCCACGAACCGGGTACGGGCGAGATCAATTACCGCCACCTGTTCAAGCTGCTCGACCAGGTCGGCTACGTGGGCTGGGTCGGCTGCGAATACCGTCCCGCCAGCGACACCGTGGCCGGACTGGGCTGGCGCGAACAATTGACCACCACCACGGGCACAACAGGCGCCTGATCGCAGCGCGCTTGCGCCCGCACAAGGCGGGCAACGCAGGCCGGCACGACAATACCTTTCCATACAGTATTTCCTGTCGAGAGGTGACGTGTCCGCCCTGCCCGCCCGCCATCGCCGCGCCCTTTGCCATAACCTGTACCTGAGCCTCTTCCTGGCCGTCGTGCTGTGCGGCTGCGCCAGTGCGCGCACCGACCTGGCGCAAGTGCGCGCCCTGGCCGCCGGCACCGATGCCTTGACGGCCTTCGGCGAACTGTCGCAGCGCCACGTGGACAGCTACCAGCGCGCCCGCCCCTATCTGTCGCCCGCCGAAGACGCGCGCGAGCGCCTGCTCGATGCGCAGCGCCGCGCCGCGCAAGCGGACGTCGCGCGCCTGGCGCAAGCCGTGCGCCTGTATCTGCAGGCGCTGGGCCGGCTGGCGAATGCCGATGCGTACGACGTGCAGCCGGAACTGGCCGGCGCCGGCGCCGCCATCCGCGCCTGGCCCGGCAGCGGCATCGACGACCGCCATGTCAGCGCCTACACCCTGTTGCTGCAGCAACTGTCGCGCCTGGGCGGCGCGGCCAGCCAGCAGGCGCACCTGGCGCAAGTGCTGCACGACGGCGACGCGCCGCTGCAAGCCCTGCTGGCCGCGCTCGACAGCTTGCTGGCGCTGTACGACAAAAGCGGCGACAACGAGCGCGACATGGTGCTCGGCCTGCTCGACGTGGAAATCGCGTTTGCCGACACGCCGCAGCAGCGCCTGCTGGCCGTGCTGGCGAAAACCATGCAGCAAAGTAAAACCGAAGAATACCGGCTGCTTGGCTTGCGCCACACGCTGGCGCGCCGGCAACTGGCGGCACTGGCGCGCGACCACGCACAGCTGGCCGCCGCCCTCATCACCACGGAGGCAAGATGGACGGATCGGTAGGCAGGAGCAGCGGCAGCGAACGCCGCGAAGCGGCTCTCAGCAGCGCCATGCGCGTCGAGCAACTGGCCGACAGCCTGTCGCAGGCGGCTGTCACCCTGCACGGCGCCGTCATGCGCGCCATCCGCAAGCGCGCCAGCCAGGGAGAAAACGGCATCAGCCACAGCCAGGCACAAGCCGTCTTCGCCCTGGAAGTAGCCTTGCGCCAACAAGCCAACCAGCTGTATGCCGATGCTGCCGGCCATACGGTAATGGGCCTGGAAACGGCGCAGCGCCAGCTCAGCGGCCTGCTCGACACGGTGCGCCTGCGCATCGCCCGCAACGACGATGTGCGGCACTGGATCAGCCTGTCGACGAGTTTGTTACATCTGGGCAGTGCCGTCCTGGCCGGCAATCCCGAGCGCATCCTCAGCACGCTGGGCAAGGTGCGTGAGCGGCTGCAAGAGATGGCGCCGGACTGATTGAAATCGGCCGGCGAGCGCCTATACTGGGACGTCCCCGCCTGGCAATCGTGCCTGCGGGGCGATTGCCAGAGGAGACCAACATGCGTATCGAACCGTATTTGCAATTCAATGGAAACTGCGCGCAAGCGCTGGAATACTACCGGCAGCACCTGCATGGCACGGACCTGTGCCTGATGCCGTATCGCGGCACGCCGATGCAGGAGCAAGTCAAGGAAGACTGGTATGACAAGATCATGCACGGCTCCGTGCAGCTGGGTCCCACCATGCTGATGGGCTCGGACGGCGGCTGCGACGAGGGTGCCAAGGGCATGAGCGGCAGCTCGATCTGCCTGACCGTCGACACGCCGGAGGAGGCGGAACGGGCCTTCGCCGCGCTGGCGCGTGACGGCGCCATCCAGATGCCCATGGAAGAAACGTTTTGGGCCAAACGCTTCGGCATGCTGAAAGACCAGTTCGGCGTGGCCTGGATGGTCAACTGCCTGAAAGAGCCAGCATAGAACGGCCCGCGCCTGCCTGCGCCGCGTCAAACGCGGCGCGGGTAGTAGCGCAAGCAGAAGCGCCCATCCTGGACTACCATAGAGGAGAGACTCCTATCGGGGACAGCCATGAATGGATTGCCGCAAGACCAGCTACAGCGCCTGCAAGGCGTGCTGGAGCAACGCAAGCTGGCGTTGCTGGAACAGATAGAGAACGAAGCGGCCGAAGCGGACGCGCGCGCCTCGCTGCTCAATGAAATCGAAGCCTCGCCGGCCGACAACGCCAGCGTGCGCACCTTGAACGCCCTCGTCAGCGAAGCGGCCGAGCACAATCAGGCGCAACTGGCCATCATCAAGCATGCGCTGGCCAAGTTCGCCGACGGCAGCTACGGCCTGTGCGACAACTGCGGCGAAGCCATCGGCCTGTCGCGCCTGAACGCCCGCCCCGAAGCGCGCCTGTGCATCGATTGCCAGACCCGGCTGGAAAAGGCACGGCGCTCCATACCATGACCCTAGCTTAACGGCGGCACGACAACAAAGGGCAAGGCATCGCTGCCCTGCCCCCTGTTTTCCAGCGTAATTACCATGCTGCCTGCCGTCCTCCGCCAGCGTCTATGCGCCGGCTGGGTGGATGGGTCTCCTCTACTGCCATTGCCTCTATGCAAGCTGTACGCTTGCTTAACTCATGTGCTGTCCGCCATTGATGGCGATGTTGGCGCCCGTGACGAATGCCGCCTCGTCGGACGCCAGGTAAGCGACCAGGGCCGCCACCTCGTCCGGCTCGCCCAGGCGGCCCAGGGGGATTTGCGGCAGGATCTTCGTTTCCAGGATATCGGCCGGCACGGCCGTCACCATCTGCGTGCGCAGGTAGCCGGGCGACACCGTGTTAACGGTGATGCCGTGGCGCGCCACTTCCAGCGCCAGCGCCTTGCTGAAGCCATGCACACCGGCCTTGGCGGCCGCGTAGTTGCACTGGCCAAACGCGCCCTTCTGGCCATTGACGGACGAGATATTGATGATGCGTCCCCATTTCTTTTCCAGCATGGGTTCCAGCACCTGCTTGCTCATGTTGAACAGGCTGTCGAGATTGGTCCGCATCACCTCGGACCAGTGCGGCAACTCCATCTTGCGCATGCTCTGGTCGCGCGTGATGCCGGCGTTATTGACCAGCACATCGATGCGGCCGAACTGCGCCAGCACCTTGCCGACGGCTTCGCTGCAGGCAGCAAAGTCCGTCACGTCAAGGGCCAGCGGGTGAAAATAATACTGCTGCGCCTGCTGCTCGTCGAGCCAGCTTTCCACCCGCGTGTTGCCCGGCGTATGCGCCGCCACGACGGCAAAGCCCGCCGCATGCAGGCGCCGGCACAAGGCCGTGCCCAGACCGCCCATGCCGCCCGTGACCAGCGCTACCTTTTGTTCCTTCATGACTGTCTCTCCCCGCTTGTTATGGTTGTTCTGCGTGGCATCAAGTGTAGGAGCAGTTTTTATTGCCAGCCTTGCGCCAGATCAAGTGCCCAGCCTGGTGCAGTCGTGCGCGGCCGGCGCCCCGGACTGTGCCAGAATGGCCGCTACTGCACAGCGAGAGGACAGGCCATGACGTACAAGACCGTATTGCTCCACATCGACGACAGCGCCGGGCGCGCCGCCCGCATCGAAGCGGCGGCCAGCATCGCCCAGGCGTGCGGCGGCCACCTGACGGGCGTGGCGCTGACGGGCGTGTCGCGCCTGCTGTACCAGCACCAGCCCGACCTCGATGCGGACCCGAACCTGAGCTTGCATCTGAATTTCCTGCGCGACCGCGCCACGCGCGCCCTCGACGGTTTCGAGCAACAGGTGCGCGCGGCAGGCGTCGCCTCGTTCGAACAGCGCGTGCTCGACGACGAGGCGGCGGGCGGCATCAGCCTGCTTGCCCGCTATGCGGACCTGGTCGTCATCAGCCAATACAATGCCAAGGATAAATCGCCGTCCGTGATGCGCGACTTTCCCGCCTATGTGCTGCTGCATTCGGGCCGGCCCGTGCTGATCGTGCCGTATGCGCCGCCGCTGCCCCTGCTGGCGCCGCCGGCAGCGGCGCGCAATGTGCTCATTTCCTGGAACGCCAGCAAGGAAGCAAGCCGCGCCGTGACCGCCGCGCTGCCCCTGCTGCAGCGCGCCGGGCAAGTCCACGTGGCCATCTTCGACGCCCAGGTGCATGCGGCCGAGCACGGCGAACAGCCGGGCGCGGAACTGGTGCACTACCTGGCGCGCCACGGCGTGGAAGCGCGGCTGCATTTGCTCGATGGGGGTGGCGTGCGGCGCGGCGATATCGGCGAGGCGCTGCTGTCGCAGGCCGCCGACCTGTCGGTCGACTTGCTGGTGATGGGAGCGTATGGCCATTCGCGCCTGCGCGAAACCATCCTCGGCGGCGTCACGCGCACGATTCTGCAGAGCATGACGATCCCCGTGCTGATGGCGCACTAGGCCTATGCTAAAACGGTCGGGCTAGCCGCCCTGCCAGGGCTGGCTGCGG
This sequence comes from Janthinobacterium sp. GW823-FHT03B06, assembly GCF_058796955.1. Lineage (NCBI taxonomy): Bacteria > Pseudomonadati > Pseudomonadota > Betaproteobacteria > Burkholderiales > Oxalobacteraceae > Janthinobacterium > Janthinobacterium sp. GW823-FHT03B06. Next base: position 228,078 of record NZ_JBXAJE010000005.1, on the reverse strand, counting down.
ATCTTTGCCACCTGGCGCTGCGCCAGCCACTGCCACAGCTGCAGCGCGTCGTCCTGCGGCAGGGCCGACATGTGGCGCGGACTGGCCAGGGCAATTTCGCAATCGCGGTCCGACCATTCCTCGAAAGTGACTTCGCCTCCGCTAGCGACTTCGACCTGATACATCAAGCCATCGTCGTAGCCAAAGCGCAACAAGACGGCGGCCGGGCTGCCGTCCGGCGTGACGGCGCCGCCGCGGTACACCTCGGCCAGCGCATCGGCCAGCTGTGCCGGTGAGGGCGCGCAGATGTCGCGCCCATCGGCCCGTGTCAGAATGAACCATGCCTGTGTCATGACGCGCCCTCCTATCCATACTCGTTAGCATGCGAGGCAAGTACTACGGGCAGTCACCTTGGTCCAGTGTCACTTCGGGCGCGCGGAAACTATCCCTGTCGGCATTGTTTACCAATAATTACTCATACTAACAAGGATCATACCTAAATTTCGTGCAGCGCGGAATTTATGCATATGGCACCACAGAGGCGTTGATTCACGCCACCAGCACGGGAATGCTGAGCGGATCGAAGTCATGCCAGTCGCCATTGGCGATCGTGCCTTCCGCTTCCTCGATATGCTCGGCGCCCAGCCGGTGCAGTGTCTCGAGCGCCCGTTCGCGCTCTTCGAGGCCGCCCAGCGCCACGGCGATCAGCATGCCCGGATGGCGCGGCTGGCGGTGGTTTTCGCCATGTTTCTCGGGCTCGCCCGCCTCCTTCATCTTGTTGAAACTGTAGAGTGAGCCCACATGGGCGCCCACCAGCGCGCCAACCACCGGCCCCAGCGGCCCCGTCGCCAGGGTGGTGGCCGCGCCGATGCCGGCACCGACGGCGGCACCGACGGCCACGCCCTCGACCACGCCTTCCGGCGTCTCCTTGGCGCCCGGCGAGACGTCGCGGTCGCCGCCAAGCGCATGCAAATCATGCTGGCCCGGCTGGTTGACAAAGAAGGCGCTGATGCGGCTGTCAGGAAAACCCGCCTGGTTCAGGGCGGCGCGCGCGGCGTCTATCTGCTCCTGCAACTGAAAATGACCTGCGATGATGCGTGACATGATACGGCCCTCCTGGTCGGCTGCGGGCGCCCCGTGCGCCACTCCGATAGCGTGCGCCCGACAACGCCAAGATACCGTTCGCTTGCGCACACAGCCCAGAAATCCTCAGGCCGGTGCCCCATATGGGCTGCGGATATCGGACAGGAATTGCTGTGCGCGCACATGTTGCGGCCGCGCAAAGAAATCGTCGGGCGTGGCCCGTTCCAGCACTTGCCCGTGGTCCATGAACCAGACGCGGTCCGCCACTTCGCGCGCGAAACCCATCTCGTGCGTCACGCACACCATCGTCATGCCGCCGTGCGCCAGGTCGCGCATCACGTGCAGCACCTCGCCCACCATTTCCGGGTCCAGCGCGCTGGTCGGCTCGTCGAACAGCATCAGCGGCGGCTGCATGGCCAGCGCGCGGGCAATCGCCACCCGCTGCTGCTGCCCGCCCGACAAGGCCGCCGGCATGGCGCGCGCCTTGTGCGCCAGGCCCACGCGCTCCAGCAGGGCCAGCGCCCGCTCCTCGGCTTCGCGCCGGGTGAGGCCGCGCAGGCGCTGCGGCGCCAGCGCGCAATTGTCCAGCACGGACAAATGGGGAAACAGGTTGAATTGCTGGAACACAAAACCGATATGCGAGCGGAAGGCATTCACGTCCAGCCCCGGCGCGTGGATATCCTGGCCCGCCACCGTGATGCGGCCCGAGGCGATCGCTTCCAGGCGGTTGATGGTGCGGATCAGGGTCGACTTGCCGGAGCCGGACGGCCCGCACACGACCAGCACCTCGCCCTTGGCCACGTGTTCATTGATCTCGCGCAAGGCGTGATAGTCGCCATAGTATTTGTTGACGTTGTCAAAGGTAATCATGCTGCCGCTTTCAGGAGACGCGCCTGGCGCCGCTCGAGCCAGAAGGCGGCGCGCGACAGGCTGAAACACAAGACAAAATACGTCATGCCCAGCAGGAAATACCCTTGCACGGGCTTGGTCAGCACGAGGCCGTTCACTTGCGACGCGATGAACGACACCTCGGCCAGGCCGATGATGTAGCCAAGCGAGGTTTCCTTGATGGTCGAGACGAACTGGTTGACCAGCGAGGGCAGCATGTGGCGCAGCGCCTGCGGCAGCACCACCGAGCGCATGCTGTCCAGATAGTTCAAGCCCAGCGAGCGGGCCGCCTCCACCTGCCCGCGCGGCACGGCTTGCACGCCGGCGCGCACAATTTCCGCCAGATAAATGCCGTCGAAGATGACGAGGGCGGCCAGCATGGTGCCGAATTGCCCGCTTCATGTCCCGTGATACTGGGCAGGAAGAAATACGCCCAGAAGATGACCAACAGCAAGGGGATGCCCCGCACCACGTGGATCAGTAAGGCGACGGGCCAGCGCAGCAGGCGCCAGGGACTCAGGCGCGCCAGGCCCAGCAGCAGGCCGAACGGCAGGCTCAGCAACAGCGCCAGGCTGGCCAGCACGACCGTCAGCGACAGCCCGCCCAGCGGCCCCTCGGGATAGCGTCCCACGAGGAAATACAGCCAGTAATCATGGAGGAGTTCCAGCATCAGGACACCTTCTTTTGCAGCAAGGCCGCCAGGCCGGCGATCAGCAGCGAGACGGCCAGGTAGGCCGCGCTGGCGAAGACGAAGGCATCGACGCTGCGGAACGAGGCCGCTTCCACGCGCTGCGTCTGGTACATCAGCTCGGCCACGCCGATGACGGTGGCGATGCTGGTGTTTTGCCACAGGGTCAGGGTTTGCGACAGCAGCGGCGGCGCGGCCAGCCGCAGCGCCTGCGGCACGATGCACAGGCGCATGGTGGCAAGAAAACTGAAGCCCAGCGCCCGGCCCGCCTCGAATTGCTGGGCGGGTATGGCGCGGATGCCGCTGCGGATGTCTTCCGCCATGTAGGCGGCCGTATATAAAGTCAGGGCCGTGACGGCGCTGACGGCTTCGATATTGCCGGCATACAAACGCTCCTTCCAGGCATCGGGCAACAATTCGGGCGCGCCGAAATACCAGAACAGGAAGTGGGCCAGCAAGGGCACGTTGCGGATCAGCTCGACATACGCGGCGCCCAGGCCATTGAGCAGGCGCGACGGGGCCAGCCGCAGCATGGCCACGCCGCAGGCCAGCGGCAAAGACAAGAGCAAGGTAATGCCCATCAGTTGCAGGGACAGCAGCAAGCCGGAAACGAGCCAGTCGCGGTAGTCGCCGGACAGCAAAAATGTCAGATCAAACATGCGGAAGCGTCAGGCAAGGTTCAGGCGTCGATCTTGTCTGACTCAATCTTGAAATTGCGCTTCTGAAATTTCACATTGCTCGTCGGGCCATACCATTTGAAGAACAGTTTTTCCGCCTCGCCCGATTTTTCCAGTCCGCGCAGCACCTGGTCGACGGCCGTTTTCACGCCCGTCTCGCCCTTGCGGATGCCGAAGGCAAACACTTCCTGGCTGATGTTTTGCGGCAGCACAATATAGTCTTTTTGCGCGGCGCCCAGCTTGGCGTAATTGTTCAGCAAGGAGACTTCATCGTCGACATAGCCAACGCCTTTGCCTTGCTGCAAGCCCAGAAAAGCCTGGCCCGCCGTCTCGAACGTCACCACGTCCACGCCGGGCACGGCTTTGCGGATATTCGGTTCCTGCGTGCCGCCCTTGACGGTCAGCACTTTCTTGCCGGCCAGTCCCGCGACCGTCGTGATATTGCTGCTTTTTTTGACCAGCACGCGCTGGCCCGTGTAAAACGTGGACAGCGAAAAATCGACGAGCGCTTCGCGTTCCTTGTTGTGCGTCAAGGACGCCGTCAGGATATCGATGCGGCCCTGCTGCAGTTCGGGAATGCGGGCGGCCACGGCCAGCTGCTTGATTACGGGCTTGACGCCCAAGCCCTGGGCGATGGCGCGGCACAGGTCCACTTCATAGCCGACCAGCTGGCGCGACTTGGCGTCGATGAAACTGTTCGGCTCGTCCGTGCCCAGGGTACCGCAGACCAGCTCGCCCTTCGCCTTGATGGCGGCCAGCTGGTCCGCTTGCGCCACCTGCGTGAAGGCGATGCTGGTGAATAACAGGGCGACGAAATGAAGGCGGGTCTGCATGGGATTCCTCTGGTGGATAACGAATGCCGCCATTAGACCGCAACGTTATTATTTCCAAAAAGGAATCTTTTCAGCCTTGCTTATGAGTAAATCATGTAAGGCGCTGCCGCCTACCAGTGGGGCGCGTAATTGGGAAACGGCGAGGCCATGTGTTCGGGCTCGACGGGCGGCGCCATCCAGTCGCGCGGATCGACCTTGTAGTACTGCAAGAATTGCGCATACAGCTCTTCGTGGTGCTCGGCCATCTGGTACGGCTTTTCAAAGAAGGTTTCCGTCGCCACGGCAAAGAATTCGGCGGGATTCGTGGCGCCGTAGTGGTCCATCACGCTGTGCTGCTGATAGATGGCATCGTGGCGCAGGTTGTCGAAGTCGCGCGACAACACGGTGGCCCAGCTGCGGTAGCTCGACACGCTGGGCAGGTAGGGCGCGCCATTCGCGGCGCCCGATTCGCTGTCGAGCTGGTGGGCGAATTCATGCAGCACGACGTTGTGGCCATCGGTCCAGTCGGCCGCACCGCGCTGCACGTGGTCCCAGGCCAGCACCACGCGGCCATCGCCCCAGGATTCGCCCAATAAACCATTGGCCGATGGCGTGACGACGCCGCCCGGCCCCACTTCATCGCGCGTAACGATGAATTCCGTGGGATACACGAGGATGGTGTCGAGTTCCGGATACACCTGGGTCTGGCGATTGAGCAGCAGCAAACACGCCTGGCCGGCAATCGTGTAGCGCATCTCGTCCGTGATCTCCAGGCCGCCGCAACCGACGAATTTCTTCTGGTACAGGAATTGCACGACCAGACGGCGCAACTGCTGCTGCAGCGGGGCCGGCATGCGCGAATAGACGGGGATATTCTTTTCCAACACGGCCAGGCCTTCCGGCGGCAAGGGCCTGGACAGGGCACGCTTCAAGCGCCAGCGGGGGAACCATAATGAAAAGACGATGGCGGCCGTGACGAGGGCGATCCACAGCAACGGGTTCATGCGGCGGCCCGTTTCAGGCAGCGCAATGGCGGGAACGATAACAGGGCGGCGTAGGCAGACAAGGACAAGCTCCTTCAAGTGAACCCGCGCGTTGCGGGCAGCAGTCCAGCCCACATGGGGTTGATTAATATCTTTTCAATCCGCCCAGCTCAAAGGGCTTGCCCCAACGCCAAAAGCCGGGTTGTAACCCGGCTTCTATTACGTCCCAACGCCTGACAAAACCGTAGCGAGCGGCGATGATTTGTCGCTAAGAAGCGCAACCGTACTTTAGTACGGTGAGCATCGCAGGCCGCACGCCGCGCGAGGTTTGGTCAGGTGTTACTCGGCCGACTTTTGCTGTGGCGCGCCAAACAGGGCGGCCACCAGCGGATCGCGCGTCACGGGACCGCGGTTGACGCGGATGGCGTAATGCGTGTCATCGGCCAGGATGTGGAAGTGGCGGCCGCTGCCTGCCATGCTTTGCTCGCGCAAGCCGGGACGGTCCTTGCGCGGTGGCGCGCCTTCGCGTTTCGGCTGGACGATGGCGGCCAGGAAGGCGCGCACGCGCTCGGGATCCGGCGTCAGCTGGTACACTGCCTTGCCCAGGTAGGTGGCGGTGCCTTCGATGTAGCGGGCCAGTTCGATCACGCCCGCTTCGCGCAGGTCGCGGATGTATTTGCGGGCGCCCGATGGCGAAAACTTGAGGAACCAGGCGATTTCGTCAGCCAGCATCTCGTGCAGCGACAATTCGCCGATCAGTTTTTGCATGTTTTCGATGCGGCGCAGGGTGGCCGACGTCGAGCGCACGCGCTCGATCGGTGCCATGGAAATAGGATTCATGCGTTCCGGGGGGATAGGTGCTGCGCGTTCGACCATTTGCGAGCCTTTTTCGGGGCTACGAAGTTCCTGGTGCGCTGCCTTTAATTCGCTCTTCACGTGAGACTGAGTCATTGCATGCATTTGAATACTCCTTTTAAACGATTGCCGGTAGCCCGGATTGTTAAGTTCTTGGCAATTTTTATACCAGAACACCACGAATCCTGAGCGTCTGGGCACAGAATGCCATCCTGCTCCGCACTGGTCTGTGCGTTAACGAACATTAGAAGCAAGAAAGTGAAAAATATTGCCTTGTTGAATTATTTCTCTTGATGCATCTATAAAAGACATTTAAACCGCTGTGCCTCGATGCGCGCACAAAGTGAAATAGCGAACAGAAGCGTCGGCATTCTTGCAATAAATTCAAGCTTCGCGCGCGGCACCCGCCGTCCGCATCGCGCCAATCTTGATACTTTGCAAAGGAACCATCATGAACATGCCTACTCTGCTGGCCGCCGCCGCCCTGATCACCTTGTCCGCCTGCAAAAAACCGGCCGAAGCACCGCTGCCTGAAACGGCGCCCAACCCTGCTTCCGCCCCACAAGTGATGCCCCCTCCCGTCACGCCAGCCGCGCCGGAAACGGGCCCGGGCAGCACGACGCCGCCTGCCCCGCTGACCGATCCGGCCACCGCGCCGGCCCTGCCGCCCGCCACGGCGCCGAAATAAGGCCCGCCAAAGGCGACCGATCAGGCGCCCCTGCGGCGCCGCCCCTACTCCACGGGGGAGTTACGCGTTGCCAGCCTGTTTGCAACGCGTTTTTTTACGATTGGAGTCGGCCGCGCCCTGAAGGTTCACCGGCATGCGGCACCGCAAGCCGGCACCGGATCAGCCAATCAAAATGCGGCAATCCGCACAGTCTTTCCCTTCGCCGTGCGGAAAGACGGAATCTCGTCATTTCCCATTTTCAATAGATTCAAATTAAACCTTTATAAACAATCACTTGCAATAAACGCCAAAATGCGCTCCACTGGCACGGAAGATGCTTTTATATTTTCATAACCGCCACCAGAGCGGCAGCCTCACCCAATATAAAAACCATCTACCTTTTTTTGGAGACAACAGCATGGCACGCACCTTCCGCATCTCGTCCTTCCTGAACACCAAGGCACTGGCCGTGGCCGTCGCACTGGCCGCGCAATTCCCGCTGGCCGTCCATGCGGCCGACCTGGTCCGTCTGGGCAACCTGAAATTCGCCCATTACGGCGCCGTCGCCTACATGAAGGAAATCGCGCCGAAGTACGACCTGAAAATTGAAGAACGCATCTTCGCCAAGGGCCTCGACATCGTGCCGGCCATGATCGCCGGCGAAATCGACGTGTCCGCCAGCGCGCTGGAAGCGGCCATCACGGGCCGCGCCACGGGCTTGCCCGTGTACCTGGTGGGCGGCTTCGCCAAAGGCGGCGTGCAGATCGTCGGGCGTCCCGAACTGAACATCAAGGATATTGCTGGCCTGAAAGGCAAGAAAGTCGGCGTCACGCGCGGCGGCCCGCAGGAAATCCTGCTGTTTGCCGAATTGACCAAGGCCAAGCTGACCTGGTCCGACAAGCCGGGCAAGGACGTGCAGATCCTGTACATGGGCTACCCTGACCTGAACCAGGCGCTGCTGACCAAGGATATCGACGTCATGAGCCAGTCCGAACCGTACTCGACGCAGGCGATCCACAAGAAATACGGCGCGGCCATCATCAAACCGTATGACACGCCGCTGGGCGAGCCCGTGCGCGCCCTCGTGATGACGGAAAAGATGTACAAGGAAAAGCCGGCCGTGGCCCAGCGCTTCATGGATTGCTTCGTCGCCGCCACGCGGGCGTTTTTGGCCGACCCGAAACTGGCGGAAAAATACGTGCGCGAATCGATGTTCAAGAATCAGATCACGACCGAGGATTACCGCGATGCCATCGACAACGCCATCTTCACGGAAGACATCACGCAAAGCCACGTGCAGCTGACCACCGACTACATGGTGAAATTCGGCGTGGGCCGCATGGCCAAGGCGCCTGCCGCCAAGGATTGGGTCAAGCTGGACCTGCTGGAAAAAGCCAAGAAGTCCTATGTCCCACGCTAACCACGGCCACGCTAATCTGAAAGTATCACAATGAATATGCAAATGATGAAACGCTTCGCGCACGGCGCCGCCGTGCCCGCTGCTGCATTGCTTCTTTGGCAAGCCATGTCGACCTTCGGCTGGATCAACCCGCAAATCCTGCCCTCGCCCGTGGCCGTGCTGGTGAAGTGGTATGAATACCTGATGCCGATGCAAGCGTACACGCCCGAAGCGGGCAACTACCTGGTGTGGATGTTCTCCGGCGAATTGCCGCACGACGCCTGGGCCAGCCTGTCGCGCGTGCTGGGCGGCTTCGCCATCGGCGCCGGCCTGGCCTTGCCGCTGGGATTGCTGATGGGCACCAACAAGACCATCTATAAACTGTTCGACCCGCTGGTACAGGTGCTGCGCCCGATTCCGCCCATCGCCTACATTCCGTTGGCCATTTTGTGGTTCGGCCTGGGCAACCCGCCCGCCTTCTTCCTGATCAGCATCGGTTCCTTCTTCCCCGTGCTGATGAATACCATCGCCGGCGTGCGCCAGGTCGACGGCATTTATATCCGCGCCGCGCGCAACCTGGGCGCCAGCCAGATGACCATGTTCCGCCGCGTCATCTTGCCGGCCGCCACGCCGTATATCCTGGCCGGCGCGCGCATCGGCATGGGCACGGCCTTCATCGTCGTGATCGTGGCCGAAATGATCGCCGTCAATAGCGGCCTCGGTTTCCGCATCCTGGAAGCGCGCGAGTATTTCTGGTCTGACAAGATTATCGCCGGCATGTTTACCATCGGCCTGTTCGGCCTGGCCATCGACATGGCCATGAATGCCCTGAATAATCATTTGCTGCAGTGGCACCGCGGCCTGGAACACTGAGAGGAACGGCCATGACCACGATCAATATCAATGCAGTCAATAAAATCTTCACCACGGGCGGCGCGGACGTCATCGCCCTGAAGGACATCAACCTGGAAATCGCCAGCGGCGAGTTCATCTGCCTGCTGGGGCCGTCCGGCTGCGGCAAGTCGACCTTGCTCAACGCCATCGCCGGTTTTTCGCAGCCGACGTCGGGCCAGATCCTGGCCGGCGGCAAGCTGATCAGCGAGCCCGGCCCCGACCGCGGCATGGTGTTCCAGGAATACGCGCTGTTCCCATGGATGACGATTGAAAGCAATATCGCTTTCGGCCTGGAAATCGCCGGCAAGACGCCGGCCGAGATCAAGGAACGGGTCGACATGCTGCTGAGTATGCTGGGCTTGACGGAATTCCGCGCCCGCTACCCGAAAGACTTGTCCGGCGGCATGCGCCAGCGCGTGGCGATTGCCCGCGTGCTGGCCCTCGATTCGCCGATCATGCTGATGGATGAACCGTTCGGCGCGCTCGATGCCTTGACGCGGCGCAACCTGCAAGATGAATTGCTGAAAATCTGGAAAGTCTTCGGCACCACCATCGTGTTTGTCACGCACTCGATCGAGGAATCGATCTACCTGGCCGACCGCACCATCGTCATGACCTACCGTCCCGGCACCATCAAGCGCGACGTGGCCATCGACCTGCCCCGCCCGCGCGACCCGAGCGACCCCGAGTTCAACCGCTTGAAACGCATGCTGGGCGAGATGGTGATGGAAGAGCAACAAAGGCATCATAATGCGGAGACGATGGCAAGTACGGCAGACTAAGTAATGGGGTCAGACCCGGCGGGTCTGACCCCAGATTGCCCACGCACGGGCATAAACATACACACGGAGCACCATGGCATTCGGCAAATGGCCCCTGAGACAGCTGCTTGCCCCCCTGCTGGCCGTGGGCTCGCTGGTCGTGCTGACGTGGGTGTCGTATGCCTGGGTCAAGCAGCGCCAGCTCGATGAATTGCACCGCACGCTAGATTCGCGCGCGGAACTGTATGCGGCGTCCATCGGCGGCGCCCTCAACAAATACGAATTCCTGCCCCTGGCCGTGGCCCAGAGCGATGCCGTGGCGCAATTGCTGGAGCAGCCCAGCGCCGACAAAGTGACGCAGATCAATGCCTACCTGGTCGACATGAACCGCCGCGCCGGTGCCTTTGCCGTCTACGTGCTCGACGACAAGGGCACGACCCTGGCATCGAGCAACTGGCAAGACCGCAGCTCCTACGTGGGCGTCAACTACGGCTTCCGTCCATATTTCAAGAACGCGATTGCGGGCGGCATCGGCCGCTTCTACGGCATCGGCGCCTCCACCTTCGAGGCCGGCTACTTCATTTCGCAGCCCGTGCTGCGCGACGGGCGCATCCTCGGCATCGTCGCCGCCAAGGTCAACCTGGACTGGATCGAGCAATCGTGGCGCACGCCGGGCGCGGGCGAGCAGATCTGGGTCAAGGATGCGAATGGCGTGATCATCCTGGCCACCACCCCCGCCTTCAAGTTCAAGACCCTGGCCCCGCTGTCGGCGGACGCCAAGAGCGACATCAGCGAACAGCGCCAGTTCCTGCAAGAAAATCTGCCCATCCTGCCGCACAAGGTGCAGCGCCAGTTCGCCGATGGCGCCAGCGTAATGACCCTGGAACGCCCGCAGACGAATGACTCCCCCGCCCTGTCCGGCAATGCCGACAAGGCGGACTATCTGGCCGTGAACCGCGTGCTGGGCCCGCTGCAATGGCAAATCACCGTGCTGGCCGAGCTCGACCAGGTGAATGAGGCGGCGCGCAACGCGGCCATCGCCGCCGCGCTGGGCTGGGCCTTGCTGCTGCTGGCCCTGATGTATGCGCGCCAGCGCCGGCGCCGCATCGCCGACAAGCTCAATGCACAACAAACGCTGGCCCGTGCCTATGAACAGCTGGAAATCAAGGTCGAACAGCGCACGGCCGACCTCGTCCACGCGAACGGCCGCCTGCAGGCGGAAGTGGCCGAGCGCGAGCGGGCCGAGCAAACCCTGCGCTACGCGCAGGCAGAACTGGTACAAAGCGGCAAGCTGGCGGCCATCGGCCAGATGGCGGCCGGCGTCACGCACGAGCTGAACCAGCCGCTGGCCGCCCTGCAGACGTTTTCCGACAATGCCAAGGTCTTTTTGGCACGCGGCCAGATCGACGACGCGCTCGACAACCTGTCGACCATTTCCGACCTCGTCAAGCGCCTCGGCTACGTGACCTCGCAATTGAAAGGCTTTGCGCGGCGCAGCGACGACGCCCGCAAGCCCGTCAGCGTGCGCCAGGCGTTTGCGCAAACCATGCTGCAAATCCGCACGCGCAAAGGCTCGCAACGGCTGACCCTGCATGAAAGCTGGCTTGAGGACGACATTATCGTGCTGTGCAACGCCATCGGCCTGGAACAGGTATTTACCAACCTGATCACGAATGCCATGGATGCCATGCCGGAAAGCGAGCCCGTGCAGATCTGGTTCCAGGTACGCCGCGAAGGTAGCCTCGCCGTGCTGCATATCACCGATAATGGCCCCGGTATCCCGCTGGCTTCGCTCGACAAGATCTTCGACCCCTTCTATACCACCAAGGAACACGGGCTGGGCTTGGGATTGTCGATCAGCGCTGGCATACTGCGCGCGGCCGGCAGCGCCCTGGCCGTGCGCAACCGCAGCGCGCAGGAAGGGGGCGGCGCACAATTTACCATCACCCTGAGCTGCGCCCCGGGGGAGAATAAGATAGAGACGAAGGAATAGGGAATGCACGAGAATAATTTTGAAGGCATGCAAGTGCTGCTGGTGGAAGACGATGCCGTCGTGCGCAAGGGCGCCCGGCAATCGCTGGAACTGGCGGGCCTGCAAGTGACGGCCGTCGCCACGGCCGAGGAAGCGCTGCCTTACCTGGTGCCCGAATTCGCGGGCATTTTATTGAGCGACATCAAACTGCCCGGCATGGATGGCTTGAAACTGCTCGATATCGCCGTGGCGCAGGATGCCAGCCTGCCCGTCATCCTCGTCACGGGCCACGGCGACGTGTCGATGGCCGTGGGCGCCATGCGCCGTGGCGCCTACGATTTCATCGAAAAACCGTTTTCCGCCGACCTGCTGGTGGAAGTGTGCCGCCGCGCCCTGGATAAACGCCACCTGGTGCTGGAAAACATGAACTTGCGCCGCCAGCTCGAGCAGCGCGTCGGCATCGAGGCGCGCATCGTGGGCCGCAGCGCAGCCATGGCCAAGGTGCGCCAGCTGGTGCTGAACCTGGCGCCGAAATCGGCCGACATCATCATCCTCGGCGAAACGGGCACCGGCAAGGAACTCGTCGCGCGCTGCCTGCACGACTTCAGCGAGCGGCGCGACCACCCCTTCGTGGCGATCAACTGCGGCGCCCTGCCCGAATCGATCTTCGAATCGGAACTGTTCGGCCACGAGGAAGGCGCGTTCACGGGCGCGCAGCGCCAGCGCATCGGCAAGATCGAGTACGCGAACGGCGGCACCCTGTTCCTCGACGAAATCGAAAGCATGCCGCTGGCCCTGCAAGTGAAACTGCTGCGCGTGCTGCAGGAGCGGCAAGTCGAGCGTCTCGGTTCCAACAAATTGATATCCGTCAATTTCCGCGTCATCGCCGCCGCCAAGGAAGACTTGAATGTGCTGGCCGAGCAGGGAAAATTCCGGCCCGACCTGTATTACCGGCTGAACGTGGCCAGCCTCACGCTGCCCGCGCTGCGCAACCGGCGCGAGGATATCCCGCTGCTGTTCGAGTTTTTCGTGCTGCAGGCGGCCCTGCGCTATGGCCAGCCGGCCGCGCTCGTCAGCAGCGAACTGATCGCCTCGCTGATGGCGCAGCGCTGGGCCGGCAATGTGCGCGAACTGCACAACGTGGCCGACCGCTTCGTGCTGGGCCTGCTCGACGACACCCTGAGTCCCGCCGGCTGCCGCGAGGCGTCGTTGGCGGAACAGGTCGACACCTTCGAGATTTCCATCATCGAGGAAGCCTTGCGCCGCCACAATGGCAACGTCATCGATGCGGCCGCCAGCCTGAATATCCCGAAGAAAACCCTGTACGACAAGCTCAAGCGCTTTGATATCTCGACGGAGCAGTTCCGTTAATCTGAAGCAAATGGCCGACACAGCCATGCGGCGGCGTCCTACCCGTGCGGGCGGTCTCCTGTGTGAGAATGCAAGCTCTTATTCATTTCTGCACAGGACACTGCCATGAAAACCGCCGCTCTCTTGCTGGCCGCCACCCTGATGACCGTCGGCGGCGCCTGGGTACAAGCCCAGTCGACGACGAACGTCAACCAGACGGGCAACCACACCAACAATGCCAACGATCCGGGCCAGCAATCGGACCAATCCGACAAGCTCGACAACAAAGGCAAGCTGATCCACGACGGCAAGCCTGCCAAAACGCGCACCGACAAGCGCACGCGGCGCGGCAAGCCGACGGCGCCGCCAGCGCCGCCAGCGCCGCCAGCGTCCACACCCGCTGTGCCCAGCATCCCCATCGCCCCTGCGAAATAGGGTCAGCGCTGCGCCACATTGCTCCAAGGCACGCTATCATCACGCCTTTACAAGATAGCCGGGATGACAATGAAAGCAGCATGGCAAGTGTTGGTGGCGGCAGCCGTATTGGCGGCCGCAGGCGTACAGGCGGCGCCCACGGTGGGCGAGTGCATGGAACTGACGACGGGTGTCAAGTTCAGCAAGAACAATGGCGACGCGCAAGTCAACGTCGAGGAAGTCTTCGAAGGCAGGAAACTCAAGGGCATCCAGCTGATCCTCGACGGCGGCGTCTTGCTGGCCACGTCCTACCAGGACATCCGCGACGGCCAGGTCTTCCTGACGGGCACGGTCCATTACAACGAAGACGGCACAGTGCGCAGCAAGAACGTCTACGCGCCGCAGTCGGCCATCCCTGCCAAAATGCGTCCGGGCCAGGAAGTACGCGTGCAATTCACCGACACGCAAACGAGCACCCACTACCCGCTGGCGGGCCTGTCCGACAAGATCACCACCTCCACGCGCACGGACCAGCGCGATTTCTCGATCACCTTCCTGGGCTGGGAACGCCTGGAACTGGGCGGGCGCCGCTTCCCCGACGCCTGCAAGTTCGAACTGCACGACGTGGGCGGCAAAAGCAAAGGCAAAAGCGGCGAATACGTGTGGTATGCGCAGGGTTTCGGCGTGATCATGACGGACAAGATTGACCAGGCTGGCGACGTGCAGCCCGCGTACCGCATCGCATTGACGAAAATTATCAGCGCACCATAAATGCCTTGACAATATTGCGCTAGAATCGGTGACACACTTCTTACTAGGAAATCATGTCGCCGATCGAACGCAAATGGTGGTTCATGCTGCCCGTCATGACGGTCGCTGCCGTCGCCACCCTGTTTCTGCTCGACAGTGCCAACGTACCAAACACGAACCTGTTCGCGCGCAGCCTGATTTTCGGCCTGTGCTTCGCATCGCTGCACCGCGGCCTGTCGTTCTGCATCTGGATGGGCCTGTTGTGGGGCGCGCCGGGGCTGGCGGACAGCAAGCTGACCGAGGGCAAGCCGGCCAGCCGCTAGCGCCTGCACCTACGGCATCGCTGCCTTCTTTCCCGCAAAGTTTGCGTAAGCGCAACTAATCCGCCATCGCGCCTCTCTACACTGTCCTGACTGGTCAGCATGGAGCGGCGATGGCGTATCCCAAACTTCCCTACACCAGCGGCAAGAGCACCGCCCTGCTCCATTGCGGCCGCTTAAACGACGCCATCGTGCGCATCCGCCCTGAGCTGCCCGGCAACGTCATCGTCATCCATGGCGTCAACGACGTAGGCACCAGTTTCGGCGCCGTGGAAAAGGGTTTATGCCAGGGACTCGATGCACGCATGTATGGCGGCGGCCACGTGTTCATGCCAGCCGCCTACCGCATGCCGCAGGCGTCCGACAAGAAGGAAGCCCTGGCCGACCCGGACGACGTGTTTTTCAAGCGCCAGCCTGATGAGACCACGTACAGCCCGGTGATCCCGTTTTACTGGGGCTTTCGCGAACGCAGCAACGCGAGCAAAGTGGTCAACGGCCAGAACACGGACCGCTACGGCAACCGTCTGGACAAGGACATGTCGAAGAACGGCGGCCCGTTCGGCAATGCCACCAACACCCTGCCCGACATGTGGAACAAGGGGCTGTTCTCACCCTACGACGTGGGCGGCGACCCCGTGCGCCCGTTGAAGACGGCGCCGGGGCGCATGTACATGGTACTGGCCGCCAAGCGCCTGGCAGCCCTCATCGCCATGATCCGCGATTACGACAGTAACGACGTGGTCTCCATCGTCGCGCACAGCCAGGGCTGTTTGATCTCGCTGCTGGCGCAGGCCTTCCTGCTCGACGAGGGCAAGCGGCCCGCCGACACCTTGATCCTCACGCATCCTCCCTACAGCCTGGTGGAGGACACCACGATGTTCTTCGGCGCGGCGGAAGCTAGCCGCATCTTCGGCGGCGGCCGGGATGCGGTGATGGAGGAGCAATACGATGCCATCGACAACCGCCAGACCCTGCATGCGCGCCTGCAGACGCTGGTGCAGATCGTGCAGGGCGTGGTGGCAAAAAAGCATGCCAGTCCCGCCTTTGCGCAGATCAAGGATCACGCCGTCTGCCATGGCATGGCGGGCGCGGCATGGCGGGCGCGGCATGGCGGGCGGAAGCGGACCGCGACAACCGGGGTAAGGTCTACCTGTACTTCTGCCCCGAAGATATGACGGTAGCGCTGGACAATATGCAGGGCATCGGCTGGCAAGGCATACCCGACTACATCGACGGCCATCGTCTGTCCAAGACCAAGGGCAAGACGGACAAAAGCATCTGGGGCGACGGCCCCACCTGCTGGGAAAAGGAATTCCAGCGCCGGCAACCGCTGGCGGAACTGGGCAAGGGATTTTACCAGCGTGTCTTTACCAACAAGCAACGTCCCGATGCGACTGGAAAGAACAACGGTCCGGTGCTGGTGGGCCAGCCGCCGCACGACTTCGCCCTGCGCCTGGAAGGCGAGGACGATCACGCCCATGTGGCCGGTGCCAATCGTGGCCATCGCGGCAGCCATGCCGAGGCACCATGGCCGCCCGTCAAACCCGGCAAATGGAATATCTTTTCAACGGAACCAGGCCGGCGTGAAGGCTTGCGCACGATCAATGGCGAAGCGCTGCGCGCGCCCAGGGCGGCCGTGCTGGACGGCGGCGAGATCCGCCCTGGGCAATTCCCGAAGGATTCCGACCAGGCCAGGCTGCCGCGCGACCAGCAAGGACCGTGTGAAGAAGTCGACCCCATCGATGCAGCCATCGCGGTGACCAGCACGAAAGGTTTGCGGATGCGCAAGCAGGAAATCATCGCCGACCCGCGGCCGAAGCAGCATCGCATCCCCGAATTCGGTGCCGGCATGTTCGGCGCGGGCGAGCGCGAGCAGGTGGAAAAAGCCCTGAACCTGGGCAAGGAAGCCGGCGACCAATGCAGGATAGACCGCGTTTCGCGCCATCCGGGCAGTGGCGACAAGCTGATTGTAGATCGCGAAGAGACCCCGAACGAGGCGCGCAAGCGCTGGCAGAACGAGGTCAGCCCCAAATCGTTCCACGGCGCCATCATCGGCAGCGCGGAAAACCACCGTAACGTGACGGCGTATGACGTGGCTATTGGTGGAGGCAAGGCGAGCAGCGATCCGAAGTTTTATGCATATTTGTGCGCCGTTGCCGACTGGCGCTTGCAAGGCGATATCCGTAATCCAGTGCGACCATCCATCCCCCGATGGAATGACTTCAAGAAAAAATTTGCAATCTACCTGGCGGCAGAACCGGCGCAGCGCCAGCTCATTATTAAGGGCAACGCCGACTACTACAGCTCGGGAGTGTTGCCAGCCTTCGTGCCTGCCTTGCAGGCGGGTCTACCATCCACTGTTGTGTGTGAAACAGTCAACGGCAGGCGTACCGAATCGGTCGTCACGCCAGTCGTCCACAAACCAAGCGACGACATCCCAAAATGAAAAGCCCATTTCCACGCTTGCGATATCCAATCGGTGCCGCTCTCATCGTACTGGTGCTGCTTGGGTCTTTGCTGATCAGTCCGTCACATTTCTTATTGGAGTCCACGATGAGCAGCAAAATATGGCGCCACCTGCAATGGCTGTTGCTGATCCCACCCATTGTAGCTGCCACATTGCTCGGTTCTCGCTGGCTGCATTCGTCCAGGCCTGTGGCCGTCACAACGCCGCAAGTACAGCAGGCGGCGCCCAGCGAACAGGACAAGCGTGAATATGTGCTGGAAGTGATCGGTCTCGGCGTCACCCTGGACAAATACCGGCAGGGCAAACTGTGGGAAGCGCTGCAACAGGGTAATGCCTATGCCAGCATCCGTGAACAGGACAAGGAAAAATATACCTGGGATGCCATGCAAAGAGCTGGGATAGCAGGTGGCCGCGGCGGCGACACGCTGGAAAATGGGGCGAGGGACATTCCCATGTATTTTGGCGTCCCTGTGTTCAATGCAGAACCGCCGATCTTTAATTCGCGTATGCTGGACAGCCCCGACTCGCCGGCCATAGGCCTGGCCGGTGGTGCTGCGTCATCCGGCCTGCACTGGCATCTGTTCGCCAGTGGTCCGCGCCGCCTCAGTGAACATCCGGACCGCATCCTGGAAGACGTGTTCGCCTTTTTTGACGCCAACCCTGACGTACCGTACATCGTGCTCAATTCCGAGGACAGCATGCCCACGCGCGACCTGTACAGCTCGGACAACTCGCCACCGCTTACAAGAGACGGCCGCTACATCCCCGAAATGCCCGACGCCTCCGCCCTGTTCGTGCTGGCCCGGCGTGAACGCATCAATGCCGTGCGCAAGTTCGCCTACGATGACGCTCCGCCCGAAGACAGCGTCGACGACTTGAATACCTACGGCGTGGCGCGGCGCCTGTATCTGGCATATGACGAATTGATGCGGGCCGTGCCCCATCCAGACAAAAAAGAAGATCCGAATGCCTTTACGCAGCGCCAGCCCAGCATCGCCGAATGGCTGCCCGTCGCCGCGCAATTCGCCCGGCGCCCCGACATCCGCGGCACGGGCAGCTTCAGCATGCTCGACAGGCTCCAGCACAAGACTTATCACCCGCCGAAAGAGTGGCAGCCCACGCCCTGGTTTCCCCTGCCGTTCAACAAGGAACAGCTGGCGCAGCTGGACCGCCTGCCCACCTTCGGCTTCCTCCACCGGCCCACTTTTATCAGGTTGACGGATGAACACGGCAAGCCGCTGACGCGGCGCGACCAGCGCGAACGTGCCTTGCAGGCGGGCTGGCAGCAAG
Source organism: Janthinobacterium sp. GW823-FHT03B06 (assembly GCF_058796955.1). Taxonomy (NCBI): domain Bacteria; kingdom Pseudomonadati; phylum Pseudomonadota; class Betaproteobacteria; order Burkholderiales; family Oxalobacteraceae; genus Janthinobacterium; species Janthinobacterium sp. GW823-FHT03B06. The sequence goes on along the minus strand of NZ_JBXAJE010000005.1, from coordinate 209,829 downwards.
CCTTGCACAGCTTGCCGGAAACCGACCGTCCCGCCGCACCGGCGCGCCTCATCGCCGCCACGGGCGGCAATCAGGCGCAGCTGCTGGCACTGCACAAGACCTTGCTGAAACATGCGGAAGATGGCGGCACGGAACTCGACAGCGGCAACGTGGCGCAATGGATCGACACGGACCGGCGCTTGGGCAACACGGGCGCGGCCACCCTGTTCGTACAGATGGCCATAGCCGTGATGGGCAGCTACCGCGATGGCGGCGTCAGCGCCGTGGTGAATTTGCGCAATCCGGACGAGGCGACCATCGTGCTGGTCAGCCCGCCATCGGACGAAAAGCGCCGCACGCAAAAACACCCGCACGGCGGCGATGTGCTGCGGCACTACGTCACGCCGGCCATCGACCCGGCGAATTATCCATCGAACTGATTATTTTTCCTGTGCGGCAAGCTGCGCCAAGGCATTCCCCCGCACCTGGAACGCCACCCGCGCCACCGTCTTGCCGGCGTCATCGACGAGGGCCAGCGCGTGCTTGCCCGGTACGGGGCGCCAGCTGATGCTCTCGGCTGCACCGCCCATATCTTTGCCGTCGAGCACCCAGCGCAAGCCGTGGCTGCCTTGCGCCTGGAAGAACACGCGCTGCAGGGCGGGCGGGATGTCGGGGTCGATGGCGAGGATGCTGTCCTCGGCCGGATACACGATGGCGGGCGGCTTCACGGTGTCGCCCAGCACGGCGATGACGGGGCTTTCCGTGCCGGAGATAAACCATTCGCGGCGCGGCGCTTCCAGTGCGGGTTGGTACGCCACCATTTGCTGCAGCACGCCGGGCGGCGCTTTCGGTGCATGGCTGGGCACGTTCTTGTGCAGATAATCCATGACGTCGCGCCACACGGGCGCGGCGCCCGTCACGCCCGACACGTCCCACATGGGCTTGCCGTCGAAGTTGCCCACCCAGACGCCCACCGTGTAACGCTCCGAGTAACCCATGCACCAGTTGTCGCGCATATCCTTGCTCGTGCCTGTCTTGACGGCGCTCCAGAAATTCGTCCCCAGCTCGTTGCGCAAGCCAAAGGTCATGCTGCGCGCGGCGCGGTCGGCCAGGATATCGCCGACGATGAAGGCGGCGCCCGGCTCCATCACGCGGCGCCGGTCCTTGCCAGCCTGCCCCGGCTGCAGGCTGGCCGTGCTGTACAGGCCGCCATTGGCCAGCGCGCGGTAGGCGTTGGCCAGTTCCAGCAGGGTCACTTCCGACGAACCCAGCGCCAGCGAGGGGCCGTAGTATTCTGCCGGTTCCGTCAGGCTGGACAGGCCCACGTCCTTGAGGCGGTTGTAAAAGCCGTCCTGTCCCGTCAGCAGCACCGTGCGCACGGCGGGAATGTTCAGGGAACTGGCCAGGCTGGTGCGGGCGCTGACGTAGCCCTTGAAATTGCGGTCGTAGTTTTGCGGCGCATACATGCCCGACGCCGTGGCGACGTCGAGCGGCGAGTCGTCCATGACGGAGGCGGCCGTCATCAGACGGCGCTCGATGGCCAGTTCATATAAAAACGGTTTCAAGGTGGAACCGGCCTGGCGCAGGGCCATCACGCCATCGACGTGGCTGCCGCCCGCATTGCCTACATAGGCGAGGATCTCGCCGCTGCGGTTATCGAGCACGATGATGGCGCCGTCGTTGACATTGCGCTCGCGCAAAGATCCCAGCTGCTGGCGCAGGTTTTCCTGCGCGAAACGCTGCAGCGGACCATCGAGCGTGCTGGCGACCTGGGCGCCAGGCTGCTTCAATAGTTGCTGCGCCACTTGCGGCGCCGGCGCCAGCTCCGCATACAGCGCATTGCGCTGCAAGGCCGTCTGCACGCGCTGGCCGATCAGCTGGCAGCTGCTGTCCATGCGCCATTCCTTTGCCAGCGCGCAGGCGCGCCGCGTGACGGTGGCCGGCGGCGCATTCGGCGAGCGCACGAGGCTGGCCAGGATGATGCCGTCCGTCTGGTTCAGGCCCGACGGCGCCTTGCCGAACAGGCTGTACGAGGCGGAGGCGATGCCTTGCAGTTCGCCGCGGAACGACACGAGGTTCAGGTACGCTTCGAAAATCTGCGCCTTGCTCCAGCTGTCTTCGATTGCCTTGGCGGCGCGCATCTGGTCCCATTTCTGGCGCAGGCTGCGGCCGCCCGCTTGCGCCTGCAAGTCCGCATCGAGCTGGCCCGCCAGCTGCATGGTGATGGTCGAGGCGCCGCGGGGTTTCTTGGAAAACAGATTGTCCCAGGCGGCCGTGGCCAGCGCGGACACATCCACGCCGCCATGGCGCATGAAGCGCTGGTCTTCCGCCAGCAGCACGGCCTGCTGCACGGCGGGAGAAATATCGGCCAGCGGCACCCACGGCAGGCGCCGCACCTTCATGTCCACGCGTAACGATTGCAGCGGCGCGCCGCTGCGGTCCAGCAACTGCGCTTCGGAACTGCGGTAGGCGGCCTGCACCTGGGCCGGCGTCAGGACCGCCTCGGCGAAGACCGGGCTGGCCAACAGGCCGCCCATGATAAAAATCAAACTCTTCACTGCGCCACCTTGACATTCGCATTCGGCGCTTCGCCAAACATCTCGGGCGAATACATGGCCTCGATGCGCGTGGCCGGCAGGCTGAAATCCCCGGCATTGTTCAGGCGCACCGTGTATTCCACGCTCCAGTTACCTTTTGGCACGAAGGCGTAATACGCTCGGAAAGCGTCAAACGCCCGCTCTTCGAACGTGGGCCAGACCCAGCCCGTGGATTTTTCGCCGGCCGTCAGCAGCTGCGAATCGCGCCCCAGGCCATTGCCCAGCACCGTGGCGCTGGCCGGTATCGGGTCGTCGACCACTACCCAGCTCATGTCCGCCTGCGCCGACAACTCCAGGCGCACGCGGTAGACGTCGCCGCGCGACCATTGGCCTGTGGTTTTCTGTTCCACCGGCGTTACGGTTTTCTTGATCGTGTAGCCGCTGGAGACGGGCGCCTTGAGCGGAATGGCCGCCAGGCTTTGCACGGTGGCCCACGGCTTGCCCGTGCCGCTGTGTGCCAGGCCCAGGGTATCCATACCCTTCGGCCACGCCTGCAGCACGGGGCCCACTTTCGCCGCGCCATTCCACACGAGCGCTTGCGTATCGCCGCCCAGCTTGACGGCACTGGCGCCCGTCACGGGCGTCGACTCGAATTTGGCCGAGAATTTGGCGATGGCCAGGGTGCCCCAGGCATTGGCCACCGTGGTATCCCAGCGGCCCTTCTTCTGGCGGCCCATGCTGCCGCGCACCAGGCGGCCGATGTCGTCCTTCCACGCCGGGTCGTCCATCACGGCCAGTAATAAACGGTTGGCGTTGACGTCGCCGGACACCATCAGCCACCACCAGTTATCCTTGCGCTCGGTGGAAAAGCCCATGGTGGTGCCCTGGAAATTCAGGCGCGAACGCAAGATCTGCTGCGCCTCGGCCAGCAGCGCATCGCGGCGCGCCAGGCCAGGCGTGCGTTGCAGCAACAAGCTCCAGTCGATGACGGCGGAGGTCGGCCACAGGTTCGGGCTGATGCTGATGCTCTCGAGCGCATCGGGCGGCACCTTGTTCGAACGCGACAGCGCTTCCAGCGCGGCCAGCTTGCGCACGGCCAGGTCGGTCGTGGCCAGCGCGGAGCGGCGCACGATCTTGCCCTGCACGAATGCCGTCAAGGCTGCTTCCATGCGGTTCTTCGTCTGCTCGGGAATCGCATAGCCCGCTTCCCTGGTGGCCGACAGCACGTAGGCCGTCAGGCTGTCGCTGCCCTGCTCCATGATGGGGAAGTATTTCAGCATGCCGTCGCCGTCCAGGTAGGCGGGCAGACTGGCGGCCAGCTTGTTCCACGCGTCCTGGTCTTGCAGGGCGATGGCCTTCGACGTGTTTTGCTCGAAGCAGGTGTACGGGTAGGCGGCCATGTACTCGCGCACGCCGGGCAGCTCGCCGCCCAACTTGGCGACAAAGCTGGTCTGCAGGCCGCCCCGGCCCGGCAAGGCGCCGGCCGGCATTTGCACGGACATATTGACGGGTTTGTCGATCTGCATCAAGGTGGCCTGATACGTGCGCACGGGCGTGGCCTGGCCGACTTTTTGCGTGATTTTCAGTTTATCGGAGGTGTTGCCAAGCCCGCTACCCGCCTTCGCGCTGATCTCCCACACAACCGTTTGCGCGCCGAGCGGCACCTGGTAATCCCAGCCCGTTTCGCGCGCTTCGCCCGCCGCCAGGGTCAAGCTCTGGCGCGGCAAGGACTTGCCAGCCGCCGTGGCATTGAGGTCCACGCTCAAGGATGCGGCCGAGGTGTTGCGCACCGTAAAGCCCGCGCGCAGCTGGTCGCCTTCGCGCACGAGGGACGGCAAGCCCGACATCAAGATCAAGTCTTGCGAGCTGCGGATATCCGTGCTTCCCGTGCCAAACAATTCCTTGCCGGCGCTGGCAATGGCAACGATGCGGAAGCCCGTCAGGGAATCGTTGAGCGGCACCTGCACCGTCGCTTCGCCCTTGGCGTCGAGCTTGACGGTGCCTTTCCAGAACAGCAGGGTGTCGAACAGCTCGCGGCTGGCGCCCTTGCCGCCGCCCCCGCCGGCCGGAAACGCCTTGCGGCCGAAATGGCGCTTGCCGATCACCTGCATCTGCGCCGTCGCCGTTTCCACCTGCAAGCTGCGCTGCGCCATCATGGTATCGAGCAACTTCCAGCTATCGTTGGGCATCAGCTCCAGCAAGCCCGTGTCGACGGCCGCCAGCGCCACTTCGGCGCCGGCCGGCAGCGGTTTTCCGTCAGCGCGGCGCACGCGCACGGACACTTCCGCGTTGTCGCGCGTTTTATATACTTCCTTGTCGGACACGACCATGACGTTCAGTTCATGCGCCTGCCAGCCCACGTTCAGCGGTGCGATGCCCATCTTGTAGGCCGGCTTGCCCAGGTCGACCAGCGCCGTCGGCTGCACGCCATCGACCCGGCCCCGCACGACAAACACGGAGACATACACATTCGGTGCGTAATTCGATTTGACCGGGATGTTCACCACAGGTTCCCGGCCGTTCAACTGGCGCACATAGGTGTCGAGGATGCCTTCGCGCTCGACCGTGATCAGGGCCGTGCCCGAACGGAACGGCATGCGCACCTGCAAGCTCGCTTCCTGGCCCGGTTCATAGCGTTTCTTTTCAGGCAAGACGTCGATGCGGTCATTGTCGCTGGCGTTGAACCACCAGTCGCCGCTGCCGGCCACCCACGTTTCGCGGTTGGCGACGGCCGCATTGCCGGCACTGTCCTGCGTGCGGGCGCGCAACACCAGATTGCCGCTGGCGGGCGCCTTCACGTCGCAAGTCAAGAGGCCTTTGTTGTCCGTCTTGCCCGAGCAGGCCGGGCCAAGCTTGACCACTTCGCTGCTGTTTTCATACGCATAGAAGCCGCCGATCAGGCGCCGGCGGTGCGAATAGCTGTTGCGCTGGAAGAAGTCGACAGCCACGGGGGCGTTCGCCACCGGCTTGCCATTGGTACCAAGCACGGCCACCGTGAACTTGAAGGCATCCTTGCTCAAGGCCCAGGCATCGGGCTTGATGCCGATCACGTAGTTCGACGGCCACAGCGGCACGCGCGTGGCCACCGAGGCCGTCTCGCCATTCGCATCCTGGAACGCCATTTCCGCCACCAGGTCGCGCGGCACGGACAGCTGCGGCAGCTGGTCGATGACGATGCGCGCGCCGCCCGCCTTGTCCAGAGTCAAGCTTTGCGTGCGCGCAGCCGTCGCGCCGGGGCCGGAGGGGCCGCCACGGCCTTCATCCTGCCACTCGCCCTCATCGTCGTCGTAGCCCGTGCCCTGTTTGACGAGACCTTCCTTCACGTCACCATTGCTGAAACTATAGTCGGGATAGTCGGCAAACGTCACGCTCTTGTCTTGCAGTACCGTGCGCAGCTTGACGGGCGCGTTGGTGGCGGCGCCGCCGGCCAGATACGTGATTTGCGCATCGAGGGCCAGCTGCTTTGCCTGCACGGCGGGGGCCTTCGGTCCCTGCAGCACGGCTTTCATGGTCGGTACGCGAAACGCTTCCACGCGGAAACTACCGGACGGGCGGCCCGCCATCGTCACGCTGTATTCGCCCTGCTTGGCGTCGGCGGGGATGAGCCAGTCGCTTTCCGCCGTGCCGCCGGCGGACCAGCGCAGCGGTAATTGATAGTTCTGGTCGCTGCCCTGGTGCGTGATGACGACGGAGGTGGCGCTGCCGGGACCGTTGTTCTTGTCGACCAGGCTCATGCCTTCGGCCGTGTGCTTGCGAATAAAGTGCTTCATGTGCACGGTTTCGCCGGCGCGCAGCAAGGTGCGGTCGAATACCGTGGCCAGCAAGGTGTTGTCGGCGCGTGTGTCATCCGTGGGCAAATTGAAACGCCAGGCTTCGATGCCGCCCACCCAGTCCGACAGGGTGAACGTCATGTCGCCGCCGCTGCGCGCACTGATAAAGTAGCGGCCATTGTTCTTGCAGCTGGAATTGGCCAGCTCGCCGGGAATGTGCGCCACGCCGTCCGCGCCCGTGGCGCCTTGCCACAGCAGCTTGCCGGCGCAGTCGCGCACGGCCACTTGCGCTTTCGCAACAGGCACGCCCTTGTCCAGCGACGTCACCCACACGAGCGACGATTGCGCGCCATGCTTGAAGTGGGCGGCCAGGTTCGTCACCAGCGCGGCCGTGCGGATATACGCGGTCGTCGGTTTGCCCAGCAACGCCTTGCCGAGGATGGGGCTGGCCAGCTCGACCACATAAAAGCCCGGCTTCTGCAACGGGATGCCGATCACTTCAAAGGTTTTCCTGCCATCGGGACGCGGCAGGCTGATGGGGCGTGTGCCGGCAGCGCCCGCCAGCACGGATTTGCCCATGTTGCCCGCATACTGGGCATAAGGCTGCCAGTATTCGCCGCCGTCGCCATTGCCGGCCAGGCGCTGCATCCACTCGATGATGAACTTGTCGTCATTGTCGGGCACGCGCAAGCTGGCGCCCGTGGCGGCAGCCGAGGCTTGCGCGATTTCCTTGCCTGACAGCACGGGCTCGATATTGCGCACGGTGACGGGCAGCAAGCCGTCGCCCTTCGCTTCGATGATGCCGAACGGGGCCGGGAATTTGAGCAGCGGCGGCTGTTCGCCCGTGCGCACCGTCATGGGGAAGCGCGCGCGGTTGAGCAAGGCGCGGCCCGCATCGTCCTTCAAGCCCGGCGGCAAGTTCAGCACAAAACTGGCCTGCACGGGAAATGGACCATTGAAGGTGGCGCCATACAGGAATTCCGCCTTTTCTTCCTCTTTTGAAATCGTCGGCGCATAGGTCTTGCCGCCGCCCTTCAGGGTCATGGCGCGCACCTGCGCCGCGCTCACGGGCGCGGAAAACTGCACGCGCATGGGCAGGAAGGGAATGCATTGCTCCTTCGGATTGCTGCGCTCGCAGCTGAACTTGGCCGTGAAGTCGGGACGCGTCTTGAACTGCAGGGTTTGCGCCTTGTCCGTGGCGATGCCGCTGGCGCTGGCGATGCCCTCGCCCCACACCAGCGACACCTTGGCGTTGGCGGGGAAGCTGCGCTTGCATTGCAGCACGGTGACAGGCAAAGGCGGCGCGCCCTTGCTCGCGACGGGCATGCCCGCTTTCCACACGACGCCCCGCTTCTTGAAGTACACGGTCAGGTAGCGGTCGAGAAAGCTCTTGCGCAAAGTCAATACCTGCTCCAGTTCCTTGCCTACAAGCCGCCGCACGGGAATCTTTTCATTGATGCCATCGGCGCGGCAATACGCGTTGGCGGCCACGCTGGCCTCGTTCGGTGCGGCATCCAGGCCCAGCACGAAGATCTGGTTTTCATCGATGTAGGGCTGGCCGTCATACGGTACGGCCTCGACGATGGCCGGCCCGCCAGTGGAAAAGCGGTAGGACGTGCTTCCCTGCAGAGTCTGGCCCGCCAGGTCCTTGAGTCCCGGCTTCAAGGTAAAGCTGCAGGCCACGCCGGCCGGCAAATCGCGCTCGAAATCGAAGTTCCAGTTGCGTTCGTCGGCCCAGCGCCCCGCGCCCGCCACGACGTCCGGCTCGGCCTTGCCGCAATCGATGGCGAACGGCGCGGGCAAGCCCATGTCGCCGAACGGCACCATCGGCGTGGCGAACTGGGCCCGCACCTGGCGCACGGCCTTGACCGTGCCGCTCGGTGAAAACAGGGACACGCCGCTATCGGCCCAGGCTGGCGCCGCCAGGCCCAGCGACAGCAGCAGGCACAGCGGGCCCAGCTTGCCGGACAGCGGGGAAGTAAGAACACGGGACAGGTCAGGCACGGATGACTCCTTGAGGAAAAGTGGCGGAGCTGGCTGCGGCGCGCAAAAGTTGCCTGGCGGAAGCCCGGAAAAACAACAGAACGCGGCAGGAATACAACATCAATGTATTATTAGTTATCAAGCTCATCATTGTTGCTAATATACAGTGGCATGCAGGTGACAAGTCGTACGATTGCCTGTCGCCGCGGTGCCAGGAAATGACCGTGCTTGTAAAAGTTTCACCAATAACATTAGTTTTTTTCAACACCAAAATCTTTGTCGTGAATCTGCAACGCTATTGATATACCGCAATGCTTTGTGCGCCAGCGCACCGACCACCTGAACCTGCAATCGTATTCTCTAGTCCAACAGCAGTGCATTTATCACAAGAATGCGCACCTGGAAGTGTGGTCTATATCTAGCAATAGCACGTGTAGCAAGATGTGTCTTTGATGCCGTAGAGAAAATCTCTTATCAACGTTGGGAGTTACTTGTGAATAATCTAAAAAAAATCGCCGTTGCCGCCGCAGTCCTGTGCTCCGCCCTCGGCGCACAGGCCCAGGAAATCAATCCCTCCTGGTATATTCAACCTAGCATCAACGCACTCAAGCCAGATTCCGACTTCGCCACGGATAAAACCGGTTATGGCGCAGGCTTGCGTTTCGGTAAGCCTGTTTCCCAGGACTGGGATATCCAGCTGGGCACCACGTATGCGCGTTCCAAGGATGGCGGTCAGCGCTACCAGCAAAATACGCTGGGCGTAGACGGCTTGTACATGTTCTCGCGCAAAGCCTTCCGTCCTTTCCTGCTGGTCGGTGCCGGCATGCAGCGCGACAAGGACACCAGCTTCGCCTTCGGTGAACGCACGAAGAGCTCGCCATACGCGAGCGTGGGCCTGGGTTTCCAGTCCAGCATCACCGAGCAGCTGTCCCTGCAGGCTGACGTGCGCAATGTGCACGGTTTCCTGCGCGGCAATACGTTCGACCCGAGCAGCAAGTCCAACAACTACTACGTCACCGTGGGCTTGAACTACGCGTTCGACAAACCGCCTGCACCGCCGCCACCACCGCCACCGCCGCCAGTACGTGAAGAAGTCGTCGTGGTCGTGCCGCCACCACCGCCGCCACCGCCACCACGCTTTGAAAAAGTGACGATGTCGGCAACGGAACTGTTCGCGTTCGACAGCGCCAAGCTGGGCCCGACACAAACCAAGCTCGACGAAATCGCACGCGTGCTGAACGCAGCGCCGGACGTCAACAACGTCGTCATCAGTGGCTATGCCGACCGTATCGGTTCGCCCAAGTACAACCTGAAACTGTCGCAGCAGCGCGCTGATGCAGTCAAGGAATACCTGGTCGCCCACGGTGTTGCCGCCAACCGCCTGACGGCTGAAGGCAAGGGTTCGACCAATCCGGTCGTGGAGTGCAACAACAAGAAACGTGCCGACCTGATCAAGTGCCTGGAACCTAACCGCCGCGTTGAAGTGGAACAAATCACCATCGAACGCCGCGTGCAGTAAGCTCGACAGTGGTACGCCACTTGTGAATTAAAAAAAAAGGGGCTCGCGCCCCTTTTTTGCATTGAAAGCCATCATGAATTTCTTTACCCGCTATCCCAGACTGGCCGGTCTCGCGCCGTTCAGCAAACAGATGCGCAGCGTCGTCTACTGCTCCGTCACCGAATGGCTGGAACACCGCGCCTCGAGCAAGGGCGCCGCCCTCGCCTATTACACCCTGTTTTCCATCGCCCCCATCCTCGTACTGGTGATCGCCATCGCCGGCTTTTTCTATGGCCCGGCCGCCGCGCGCGGCGAGCTGATGGGGCAACTGCAGGGCTTGCTGGGCACGCAGGGCGCCGAAGCCATCCAGCTCGTGCTGGCCGGCGCGAAAAACCATGAACAGGGCCGCATCGCCACCCTCATCGCCAGCGCCCTGCTGCTGTTTGGCGCCACCAGCGTCTTTGCCGAACTGAAGGCCAGTCTCGATGAAATCTGGCAAGTGCCACCCTTGAAGGAAGCGGGTGCCTGGGACATGGTGCGCACGCGCCTGCTGTCGTTTGGCTTGGTACTGGTGCTGGCCTTCCTGCTGATGGTGTCGCTGGTGGTCAACGCCGCCATGGCCATCCTCGCCAACTTTTGGGAAGGCGTGTGGAAAGACACTGCCGTGCTGTTTACCATCCTGTCGAACCTGATCGGCTTTGCCGTCATCGCCAGCCTGTTTGCCGTCATCTATAAAATGCTGCCGCGCGTGCGCCTGTCCTGGCGCGACGTGCTGATCGGCGCCATCGGCACGGCCTTCATGTTTTCACTGGGGAAATATGCGATTGGTGTGTATATCGGCAATAGCGGCGTGGCCAGCAGCTATGGCGCCGCCGGTTCGCTGGTCGCCCTGCTGCTGTGGGTGTATTACTCGGCGCAAATCTTCTTCCTGGGCGCCGAATTTACACGCCAGTTCGCCCTGCAGCTGGGCAGCATGAAGGATATGCCGAAGACGGAAGACGGCGACGTGCAAGTGAAGATACTGAAACGCCACCAGTCGTAAGGTGTCGCTCTGGATGCAGCAACGGCGCCCGCGGGCGCCGTTGTTCTTGGCCTTGCCGCAAGCTATTCGCCCAGCAGTTCCGCCACCACTTCCATGCCTTGCACGCGCTCGGCCACGACCTTCACCATGACGATGATGGGCACGCCCAGCAGCAATCCCCAGACGCCCCACAGCCAGCCCCAAAACAGCAGGCTGACGAACACGGCAGTAGGATTCATGCGCGCGATACGCCCCGTCATCCAGGTGGTGACAAAGGTGCCCACCAGGGTGGCGATGGCCATCGACGTGCCCGTCACCAGCAAGACCATTTCCAGCGATTCGAACTGCAGGAAGGCGACCAGGCCCGTGGCGATGGTGATGAGCAAGGGGCCGAAATACGGCATGATGTGCAGCAAGCCGGCCACGATGGCCCAGGCGCCCGCGTTTTCCAGCCCGATCACGCGCAGGGCGATCCACATCAGGACGGCCAGCAAGACATTCGTGACGAGCAGCATGAACATATAGTTCTGGATTGAAGTGTTGATGTCTTCCAGGATGTGCACAGTGACCTTCTTGCGGCTCAGCGACGGTCCCGTCAGCTTGACGAGCTTGCGCTTGAAGGTGTCGCCCGACAGCAGCAGGAAGAATACGAGGAAGATGACCATGGTGGCCTGGCTGAGGAAGCCCACCAGGCCCAGCGAACCGGCCCAGACCCAGTCCATGATCTTGAAGTTGGGCGCCTCGGCCGCGGCGGCGCGGCGGTTGTTGCGGCGCGCTTCGGCGCCGGCGGCCACTTGCTCGATTTCATTGGCCACGGCCTGCATCTTCTGGAAGGTGCTGTTCTTGCCGCCCGTATTGGCGGCGATCAGCCGCGACAGTTTATGCGTGGCGGCCGGCAACTCTTCAACGATGGATTCGAATTCGCCCTGCACGCGCTCGACCACGACGATGGAGCCGAACAGGATCAGGGCCGTGACGGCCGTGGCGCCGATGGCGCGCGGCAGGCGCAGCTTTTCCAGCCAGGCGACAACGGGATTGAGGGTGTAGGCAATGAAAATGCCGAAGATGACGGGAATGAGGAATTTCTGTGCCCACTGCAGCGCATAAATAAAGCTGACGGTGGCGATGATGCCCAAGGCCATGCCACGCGCATTGACATGCAGCGGCAAGCGCAAGGTTGAGTCTGGCTGCTCCACGGGCGCGCCGGGAGTTGGCCCGGCAGGCTCGGTGGAGGCAGCCGCCACCGGATCGGGCGGGGTATCTGAAGGCTGGGTATGCATGCGATTCCCGCGACGGTCGGTGGAAGGCCACAGGGCCAGCCGTGAGGCTGGCCGCTGCGGCAGGTCAGGCCATTACTTGACGCGGATGTCGTTTTTCACCGACTTCACGCCCTTGACGCCACGGGCGACTTCGCCCGCTTTGGCGGCATCGGCTGGCTGGGCAACGAAGCCGCTCAGCTGAACCACGCCCTTGAAGGTTTCAACGTTGATTTCCGTCGATTTCAGGGTAGGCTCATTGAAGATGCTGGCTTTCACTTTGGTGGTGATCGCGGCGTCGTCGAGGTATTCGCCCGTGCCTTCCTTGGTTGGGGTCGAAGCGCAGCCTGCAACGGCGAACAGGGAAGCGACGAAAAGGCCAGTAGCGATAGATTTAGTGAATTTCATGGTTTTTTCCTTAGGAGTGGTCAATCAATGTGCTCACAATGAGCTTCTTATACCAGTGTGGTGACTGCGCGCCGGAGGGAGCTCAGTAGCCAAACTGGGTTTTTGCAGCCTTGATACAGTCATCCTTGGCTGCGCCGGCCAATGCATCGCATTTTTCTGTCGCGACCTTGTACTCGGCTTTTCTTTTTGCTTCACGCGCATCGCTGCGCGCTTCGATGACTTTCTTGTCCGCCTTGGCGTCGGCCAGGGCCGCCACCTTGGTGGACTTGGCCAGCTTGACGCAGACATCCTTGTCGTTGCCCGTCAGCGCATTGCAGCGGGCCAGATCGACATCGTAATTGGCATCGGCAATCTTGATGCGCGCCTTGGTGTAGGCACGCAGCGTATTCGTGTATTGCGCCTGGGCCACGGCTTCATCGTAGGTGCGCACGGCCTTCGCTTCGGCGATGCAGACATCCTTGGGGTTGCCCGTGATTTTTTCGCACTCGGCATGCGCCAGTTTGTAATTCAGGCCAGCCTGTTCATTGGCCGCCTTGTACGCTGCTTTTGCTTCCGGCGTGGCCGCCACTGCCTGGCCGCCCCAAGCGGCGCATGCCAGGCTGACGACGATGGCGGTGAAAAGCTTATTCTTGTTCATGTTGTATTTCTCCCTGGTGGTAGCAAGCATGTCTGCTTGGCATGACTACCGTTTTACGTGGATAGTCGCCGCTCTTCTGTACGCTGCCGTACACAAGTAATTTATTTTGAAAGCGGAAGGGCAATATGGAGAAATAACAACGTTTTTGCCGGATCGCTCCAGCCCGCACTACCCTTTTCGACTGCAAATAAGTACGTGCGGCAGCGTACAGACCGGGGACAGGGGCATGACTAAGATGGCTCTACACCCTCACCTCGTCAGGAGAATAAAATGAAAACCAACGCCACCTTGGCTGCACTGATGCTCGCCGCAACCGCCGTACTGAGCGGTTGTGCCACCGGCCCTACCCAGTCGCAACAATATTACCCGGCCAACCAGCCTGAGTCCGCCATGTACGGCACCGTCGACTCCATCCAGATCGTGCAGGGTGGCGGTCAAACCAGCGGCGCGGGCGCCGTGGTCGGCGGCATCGCCGGCGCCCTGCTGGGCAATACCATCGGTTCGGGCAGCGGACGCACGGCCGCCACCGTGGCGGGCGCCGTCGCCGGCGGCGTCGTGGGCAACCAGGTCGAAGGCCGCAGGCAGCAGGCGCAGGCCTACCAGATCAGTGTGCGTCTCGACAACGGCGAATACCGTACCGTAGTGCAGGACAACGCGAATGATTTGCGCCCGGGCAACCGCGTGCGCGTCGTCGACGGCCGCGTCTACCGCTATTAATTCTCGGCGGAGCTTGTCAGCAGGCATCCGCCATCTCGCATGAGTCGTACCATAACAAGGAGTTGCCATGGGCACCATCATTCTGATCATCTTGATCCTGGCCCTGGTCGGCGTCCTGCCTACCTGGCCGCATAGCCGCAACTGGGGTTACGGCCCCAGCGGCATCGCCGGCCTGGTCGTAGTGATACTGATCCTGCTATTACTGACGGGCAGGTTGTAAAAAAAGGCGCTACGGCGCCTTTTTTATTTCAAGGAGGAAATATCATGACTATCCACAATACACTCTTGGCCACCCTGCTCGCCTGCAGCCTGGCGCCGATGGCACTGGCGCAGACGGCCTCGCCGCAGCCGGGCGACCCGCAACGCTGGTACCAGGAAGACAGCACGGCGCAAGCCCAGCTGCGCACTTTGCGCAAGGAAATCGCCGCCGCCCTGGCCGAGGCCAAAAAAGCGTGCCGCCTGGAGCCATCCGCCACGCGCGCCAGCTGCCTGAAGGACGCGCAAGATACTTACCGGCAAGACATGGCGAACGCGGAAAAACTGCGTGCAGCGGCGCATCCGCAGTGATGCGCCGTGCTGTTGCGACGCTGAACAACATTGCAACACCTGACAAAACCGTCGCGAGCGGAAGGGAGAGGTGGCTAAGAAGCGCAACCGTACGGAAGGTACGGTGAGCATCGCAGGCCGCCTATACCGACGCGCAGCAGGTTTTGACAGGCGTCACTAAGCCGCATCGCGCTCATAGGGCGGGAGTTCGTGCACCACGAGCGGCGTGTCTTCCGTGACGAAGGCCAGCCAGCCGGCCGCCTTGATCGCGCGCAAGCCATCCTGGTAGCCCTGCTCCCAGCGCCACTCGATGGAGCCCTTGGAGAAATTGATATCCTTGGCCGCCATGTGCCAGTCGCGCCCCGCATACGGCAGGCGCACGATGTGCATGGTGCTGTCGCAGCCCAACGCTACGAGCTCTTCCGTCTGCTGGCGGTTGTGCTTTGTGTCGGGCAGGCCGGCGTACAGCTCGCGCAATTTGCGCTGCAAGGTGTGCGTATTGACATAGTCGGCGATATGGCGTTTCGAGCGCGAGGCGAAGGTGACGTCCTTTTGCCGCGTCTGCACTTCGTCGAGGGTGGTCGGTTCCGGCCCTTCCGAGCTCCACAGGTCGACCATGAAGACCAGGGTGTCGACGTGGGGCGTGTCGTCGAGCACGGTTTCCAGCGGCGTGTTCGAATACAGGCCGCCATCCCAATATAAATCGCCATCGACGCGCACGCCGGCAAAGCCGGGCGGCAAGGCGCCGCTGGCGCGGATATGGTCCGCCGTCAGCGGCTGCTGCTGGCTGTCGAAACTGGTGAGGCTGCCGCACTTGACGCGCAGGGCGTTGACCGTCAGGCGCATGCCGCCGGGCTGGTTCAGGTAATCGAAATCGACCAGTTCCTCGAGGGTGCTGGCCAGCTCGCTGGTGTCATAAAAGCTGGCCTCTTCCGGCTTGACGGCGATTCCTGCGGAGAACAGGCTGAAAATGCGCGGCTTGAAGAAGCCGGGCACGCCGCGCAACACCGTATCGAGCGTGGCCAGCCAGATGTTCGAGCGGCGCTGCTGGTCTGAAACGAGATTCATGTCGACGCTGTCGCGGTGTGCCACGCGCTGCCAGAACTGTTTTAAACGCACGAGCCTGTCCTCGTGCTTGTTGCCGGCCAAAATGGCGGCATTGATGGCGCCGATCGAGGTGCCCACCACCCAGTCGGGCGCCAGGCCATGTTCGTGCAGCGCATGGTAGACGCCGGCCTGGTAGGCGCCCAGTGCGCCGCCGCCCTGCAGCACCAGCACGATGCGCAGGCGCGAGGGATTTAACTGATTGATCGGTGTCTTTGAATTCGTCATCAAGATGGCCCCTCTGTGCGCCGCGCAAAATGCGGCGTGAATCATTGTAAGGGATTGCGCCTGCCAGTGCCGGACGTTGGGTACGGGCAAAAAAAACGCCGTCAATGACGGCGTTCCTGTGCAACACGGCTGGCGTTCAGCGCTTGCGGCGCAGCCAGCTGGCGGCCACGGCGGCCACGGCCACGAGGACCAGGGCCGGCTTGACCAGCTTCTTGCGCCCAATAAACGATAGCGCCGTCAGCACGTAGGGCATGGCGCCCTGCAAACGCATGCCGCCCGGCGCCAGCAAGGACTCGACGCGGTGGCCGGCAAAGCCGACCGCCGTTTCGACCACGCCCTGCAGCAGCGATTCGGGACGCAGGGCATAGCCCACGTTGGCGCGCGCATGCACGATGCCCACGCGATACATTTCGCCTTGGGCGATCAGCAGGCGCTTGCGGGCGGCTTGCGCCGCCAGTTTGTCGGTTTCCGACATGAATTCTCCTCGTGAGCCCGCTTACATCAGCATGTCGCGGTCGGCCTTCAATTCCGCCATGGTGGCAGGCATGGACAGCTTTCCTTGACGCAGCATGGCGCGCGCATACATGACCAGCGCGATGGCCAGCAGTACGAATACGACCGTCATGATCGCCAGGATCTTCCAGCCCAGGCTATCCCAGGCCAGGAAAACGATCAGTACGCTGCCGTAAGCGATGGCAAACAAGCCCGCCACTGTCGCCAGGGCGAAAATGACCACGAGCTGCAGCATGTGATTGCGCACTTCCGACAGTTCGATGGTGGCCAGTTCCAGCCGCGACAACATCAGTCCGACGGCGTTCTTGGCCAGGCCGGCGACCGAGCCGATCAATCCCGGCCCCTGGTGAGACGAAGCAGACTTGTCCATATCGCTCCTGACAATGGATTACTTGCGGCCCAGGATGAAGCCGACCAGTACGCCGACGCCAGCGGCGACGGCTACCGTGCGCCATGGGTTTTCCTTGACATAACCGTCCGCCTGGGAGGCGAGCTGTTTGGTAGCAACGATGGCCGACGCTTGCGCTTCGTGCGCCTTGGCCAGGGCAGCGTCCAGGGTTTTCATGCCCTTGATGCGCACTTCATCGGCTTTTTCACCGGTCAGGGCGGCAGCGGCGCTGAACAGGGCTTGCGCATCCTTGACCAGGGTTTTGACATCGTTATTGACGGTGGTGATATTGTTTTCCAACATGGTTTAGCTCCTTAGCTGTGGATGAATGTAGTTACTATACCTACTTTACTCAAAAACACTATTCCATTAGATCGCGCATGTCATCGGCGTGCTCTTCTTCGACAGCCATGATTTTGATCAACAAATGGCGTGTGGTCGGGTCCTTGTCGCCAATTTTGACGATCATCTGGCGATACGACTCGATCGCTACCCGTTCCGCGATCAGATTGGCACGCACCATGCTTTGCACGTCTTCGGAGTCATCATACTCGGCATGGCTGCGCGCAAGCAATGTTGCAGGATTAAAATCTGGCTTGCCATTGAGTTGCACGATGCGTTCGGCCAGCCAGTCGGCGTGTTCCTGCTCCTGCTGCGCATGCTCAAGGAACTCGGCCTTGATGGTGCCATTGTCGCGCCCGCTCACCGTGTAGTAATGGCGTTTATAGCGCGCAATACACACCAGTTCGGTGGCCAGCGCCCCATTCAACAGGGTGATCAACTCCTGGCGGTCGCCCTGGTAGCCGGCCGTCACGGCGCCGTCGTCCAGGTTTTTGGCGGCGGCGCGGATGGCGGCCGTATCGATGCCAGCTGGAATCTCAACAGATGTTTGGGTCATGATGCTTCCTTTCAAGTATTACATGGGTATCCACCGGCCAAGTAGCGGCCGGTGCTGCCTACGAACAAATCAAACGCCAGGCAAAAACCGTAGTTTGGCCTGGTGTTTTAACGGCGGGCGGGAATGGCCGTGTTGTCCTCGGACAAGACGATTTCCACACGGCGATTCAGCTGGCGGTTTGCCGCCGTATCGTTGCCGGCGGCCGGATAGGCGGCGCCATAGCCTTTCGTGGCGATGCGGTCGCGGCTGATGCCTTGCTCCAGCAGCGCATTGCGCACGGATTCGGCGCGGCGTTGCGACAATTCCAGGTTGTGCGCGGAGCCGCCCGTGCTATCGGTAAAACCTTCGATCAGCACGGTGCGCTGCGGGTTGTTTTTCAGCACCTCGGCCAGCTTGCGCGCCGTATTCACGCCATCGGCCGTCAGGTTCGCCTTGTCCGTGCCAAACAGCACGTCGCCCAGGGTAATGACCATGCCGCGTTCGGTTTTCTTGGCGGCCAGGTCGGCCAGCTGTGCTTCGAGTCCGGCGGCGCGCGCTTGCGCATCGCGGGCCGATGCTTCGGCAGCCTGAGCCTGGGCCTTGGCCGCTTCCGCATCCGCTTGCGCCGTCTGGGCGCGGGCCGTGGCCTGGTCAGCCTGCTGCGTGCGCGCATCGAGGCGCAACTGGTCGCGCTGCTTGCCCGCGTTGGCGATATCGGCTTCGGCCGCTTTCTGCTTGGCGACTTCTTGCGCCGTGGCTATCTTTTGCTTGGCCAGGTAGGCCAGCTTGTCGACTTTTTCGCTATCTTCCTGGCGCGTGGCGGCGGCGTTTGCCGCTTCCAGCGCAGCGCTCGCTTCGCGGAATTCGCGTGGCGCATAGGTCGATACCATCGGGTTCGATTGCGCCGCCATGTAGTCGCCGCGGGTCTGGTCGAGCAGGCTGGTGGTGGTCGGTGCGGAACTGCAGGCGGCAACGAGGGCGGCCATGGCCAGCAGGCCGGGAATGGTGGTGTAAGTAGCTTTTTTCATGATGGAATCCTGTTCTTATTCTTGGTTATTGTTTCGGGGCTTGCTGATTGGCACGGTCGAGTTCTTCGCGCATGACGCGGATGTTCTCGTTGATTTCATCGGCGGCGCTGGTGGCCTTGGCCGAGTTGGCCTTGCTTTGCGCCAGCTTGGCATCGGCTTGCGCCTGGTCGGCCAGGTCGCGCGCCGTTTTGTAGTCACGGTCTTTCAGGGCTTGGTTAGCCATGCGCATTTTTTCGCGGGCCGAACGCATTTCATCGGGTGCCAGGTCGGCAGCGCCGGCGCTGGCGGCGTTATCGACGGCGGCGCGCGACACGGCGACATCGGCCGTGGCTGGCGTTTTCAGGCTCGAGCAGCCCGTCATCAGGACAACGGCCGTGGCGCAGGCGGCCAGGGCGGCCAGTGGGGAAATCTTGAAATCTCGGTTTGTCATTTTTTTTCTCCTGGAGAATGTGTAAGCGTTAGGGTTCATACTTCGGTGCAGCTGGAATCAGGAACGGCGTTTGATGTAGACGTTATAGGCTCCGGCTCCCCGCATATCCGTTCGGTGCCGCACATAGAGTAAGAAATCGACAATACTTGCATCGGCAACGTGCGCCAGCGCACGTGCCGGACCGTAAAAGCGAGAAACGGGCCCGGCTGAGGAGCGATTCCTGTAGCATCGTGAATACTTGTCCAGAAAGAATCGTCTACCATGCAACTGTCCCGCCGTCAGAAAATCTCCCTCGCCAGCGCCGCCGTGCTCATCGCCCTGCCCGTCACCGCCTCCATCGTCCTGATGAATATGGACTGGAACCGCGCCAAGCCCTGGCTCAATGCGCGCGCCAGCGAAGCGCTGGGGAGACCGTTCGCCATCGAAGGCGACCTGACGCTGACGTGGCAGCAGCCCGCGACGGGAGGCAAACAAGGCTGGCGCGACTATTTGCCATGGCCGCACCTGCAGGCAAAGGATGTGCGCCTGGGCAACCCAAGCACCATGCCCGGGACGGACGACGGGGCGCAGCTGGCCACCGTCAGCCAGCTGGCGTTCTCGCTCAATCCCCTGGCCCTGCTGGACAAGAAAATCATCATTCCGCAATTGCGCTTCGACACGCCGCAGGTGCGCTTGCTGCGCAACAAGGACGGCAAGAACAACTGGACCTTCGACAAACAGGAGCAGCCATCGCCGTGGCAGCTGGAATTGCAAGGCGTGGTCTTCAGCAAGGGCACCGTGTATCTGGACGATGCTGTCACGAAAACGGCGATGCGCGCCGATGTCGACACCATCGCGAACGATGCGCGCTACGGCATCGCCTGGACGCTGTCGGGAAAATACCATGGCGAAAGCGTCAAGGGCGGCGGCAAGGCCGGCGGCGTGCTGTCGCTGCAGCAGCAAGGCACGCCCTTCCCCATCCAGGCCGACATGCGCGCGGGCGGCAGCAGCATGGCCATCGAAGGCACCCTGACGCGTCCGGCCAAGCTGGCCGCGCTCGACGTGCGCCTGAAGCTATCGGGACCCAGCATGGCGAGCCTGTATCCATTGACGGGCGTGCTGCTGCCGGAAACGCCGCACTTCAGCACGGAAGGCCATTTGACGGGCACCCTGGCGCCGCGCGGCGGTGAATGGGTGTATGACAAGTTCACCGGTAAGGTGGGTTCCAGCGACATCAGTGGCAAGCTGGCCTTTTCCGCCAGCACGCCGCGCAAGCGCCTGACGGGAGAAGTCCACTCGCGCCTGCTGCAATTTTCCGACCTGGGCCCGCTGGTGGGCGCCGATTCCAGCGCCAGCAAGAAGGAACGCGGCGTGGCATCGACGCAGCCGGCCGGCCGCGTGCTGCCGGTGGAAACGTTCAAGACGGAGCGCTGGACCAGCCTGGACGCCGACGTGCGCTACACGGCCGACAAGATCACGCGCGATGCCGAGCTGCCAATCAGCAAGCTCGACACGCATGTGGTGCTGACGGATGGCGTGCTGTCATTGACGCCGCTCAACTTCAACGTGGCGGGCGGCACCCTGACGTCGCAAATCAAGCTCGACGGCAGCGGCAAGGTCATCGCCAACGGCATCGCGGCCGAACTCAAGGCCAGTGCGCGCCATCTGCACATCCAGCAACTGTTTCCCCGTCTGCCCGCCCTGCAAGCGAGCGTGGGCGAAATCAACGGCGACGCTTCGCTGTCGGCCACGGGCAATTCCGTCGCCACCCTGCTGGGCAGCTCGAACGGCGAAGTGCGCGCGCTGATCAACCGGGGCAGCATCAGCAAGCTGCTGCTGGAAGAAATGGGCTTGAATATCGGCAGTGTCGTGCTGGCCAAACTGTCTGGCGACAAGCAGGTCAAGCTGAACTGCATGGCCGCCGATTTCGCCGTCACCAAAGGATTGATGCAGACGCGCCAGTTTATCGTCGACACGGATGATGCCGTCCTGCATATCGATGGCACGGTGAACCTGGCCGATGAACGGCTGGACCTGACCCTGCGGCCGGACAGCAAGGGCTTGCGCGTCTTTTCGCTGCGCTCGCCCCTGTACGTGCATGGCACTTTCAGCAAGCCCGACGTGAGCGTCGACAAGGGCGTGCTGGCCTTGCGCGCCGGCGGCGCACTGGCGCTGGCCGTGGTGGCGCCAGTGGCGGCGCTGCTGCCGCTGGTCAATACCGGCCCCGTCGAAGATAGCGAGTGCGCGGCCCTGCTGGCCCAGGCGCGCGTGAAACCGGTGGCGCCCAAGCCGGGGAAAGCCGTGCGCAAGGTGCGCTGAGCGCGGCGTGGGCGCCTTTACAATTGTTACACCCCTATGTGCGTTGCCGAACAGACCCTGCCTTGCCGCAATCCTATGCTGTGATCGTGCCTGAAACACACGGCGTCACGAAGTCATCCGGCCCATACCATGCCGGCGCCACGAGGTCTGAATTCATAGGAGAACTATCATGCAAATCATTAAAAAAATCGCCGCTACCACTTCCGTTGCCGCCCTGCTGCTGAGCCTGACGGCTTGCGCCAACATGTCCGGCCAGGATAAAAACACAGCCATCGGCGCTGGCGTCGGCGCCGTTGCCGGTTCCGTGCTGACCGGCGGCAGCGCTGTCGGCGCAGTCGGCGGCGCCGCTGTCGGCGGCGTGATCGGTAACCAGGTCAAGCCGAAGTAATTTATTGCTCAAGAAAGCGGGGTGGGTGCGCAGGCGCCCGCCCCGCTTTTTTGCGTCTGCGGCACAAGGATAAAAGCAGGCGGGATGAAGGCAAGCCTGATGCAAGGCAAGCGAGGAAAGTCAGACGAAGACGTTGGCCATGCCGATGGTGCCGCTGTCCTTGACCAGCTCGTAACAGCGGCAGGAGACAGCTTCCAGGCCGGCGGAATCAAGGATTTCGATATTGCCGCGGCTGTAAGTGATGAGTTTTTGCTGTTGCAGCGCGCTCGCTGCCTTGGTCACGCCGACCCGCCGCACACCCAGGGTATGGGCGAGGAATTCATGCGTGAGGTGAAATTTTTCGGATTGCAGGCGGTCGCGCGTGATCAGCAGCGAACGGGCCAGGCGCGCCTCGAGCACGTGGAAGCGGCTGCACACGGCAATCTGGATGGCTTGCGCCAGCAGGGTATCCGTGTAGCGGTACAGCAAGCGCTGCAGGGACTCGAGCTGCGCGAACTCGGCGCAGAAATCGGCACGCGCGATGCGGCTGGCCATGCCGGAACGTTGCACCACGGCACGCACTTGCGCCAGCTCATGACCGAGCGCGACGGACGCGCCCAGCACGCCTTCGCGGCCGACCGAGCCCACTTCCAAGGTCATGCGGCCTTCCGCCACGGCCAACAGCGAGATCAGGCAGTCGCGGGGGAAATAAATGTGGCCGATAGGCTGGCCCGGTTCGTACAGCACCTCGCCTACCTCGACCGTGACCGTATCGAACAACGCCGTCAAGTGCCGCAAATCGTGCTCGGGCAGGCTGGCCAGCAAGCGGTTGCCGGCGTCAGGCGCGCCCACGGACGACCCCAGGCCGGATCGGCCTGTATCGCGGGACAGGGTCATGCTGGCGTTCGTTAGTGGCATTGCTTTTCCTTGGTGTCGTTACAACTCGACATAATTTTTACTTAGCCTACGGTGCAGTACCGCCCATGTATGTACGGTGACGCACGGAAGCGAAGCAAGCAGCACAGCACACTGGCAATACACGCGAATCGCACGGATAACACGCACTACCCATTTCATTATTTATAAAAACCAAGGAGCTTTCCATGACCACCACCACCAAATCCCTCCATCCGCTGGTACTTGCCGCCGCCGTCGCCGTCCTGCTGTTCTGCGGTGTGGGCACGGCGGCCCTGATGGGCTGGCTGCCTTCGTCCCAGAGCGACAGCCGGCCACTGGCGGCCGGCACCTCGGCCGAACAGATGGCCAACCTGCAGGCGAACCAGCCGCCAGCGAACCTGCAGCCTGCCGGTGCGCAGCCGCTGGCCGCCCTGCCGCCTCAGCAGCAACAGCAGCAACAGCAGCAGCCAGTGCGCCAGCCGCAGCCCCAGCAGCAACCACAACAGCAATACGCGGCTGCCCCGGCACCGCAAGTGTGCAGCAACTGCGGCGTGATCGAAGCCATCCATGAAGTCAATACACGCGCCGAAGGCAGCGGCGTGGGCGCGGCCGGCGGCGCCGTCGTCGGCGGCTTGCTGGGCAACCAGGTCGGCGGCGGCCACGGCAAGCAGCTGGCCACCGTGCTGGGCGCCGTGGGCGGCGCCGTGGCCGGCAATCAGATCGAAGGCAGCGTGCGCGCCACGCGCAGCTACAACATCGTCGTGCGCCTCGATAACGGCAAGACGCGCACCGTGCACCAGAGCGCCGCGCCGAACTGGCGCCAGGGCGACCGCGTGCGCGTCGTCAACGGCGGCTTGCGCGCCATGGGCTAAGCGGAGCGCGGCGGCGCCGCTGCCGCGATGAGTTGCAAATTCAACACACGCCCGGCCTGTCCGGGCGTTTTCTTTTTGACAATGTTCGTTGGCGTACAGATGAGTTTGCCATCCCGCGAGATGATGCATTCAAGAAAGTTCAACGAATATCTTCAAGGAGGTGCGATGGAAAACGACAAGACAAACAGTCACCGGATCTGGCTCGGCTTTATCGGTGGCGGCATATTGGCCACGGCGCTGGGCTTTTGCGCGCTGGACCTGGCGCCCGTGCAAACAAGCGCGCCCGTGTTTGGCGTCATGCTGCTGTTGACCGGCGGCATGGTCAGCTGCCTGGCCGGCGCCGTCGGCATGGCCGGCATGCTGGCCTGGATACCGGGCATGGCCGATGAACACGCCGACCGCTCCCGCTAGTTGAGCCTTGTGTACGACAGCGTACAGAACACAATGAAAACAAAGTAGACACTTAGTCATGGCATAAGCGTTCAGCGACCCGGTCGCTGCGCAATGACAAAAACTGATGACGGCGCAAGGCCAAGGCAGCCGCCGTCATCCACACATTACTCTCGGAGGACACATCATGCTGTATACAATCGCCGTCGTACTCATTATTCTTTGGCTGCTGGGCCTGGTAACTTCCTATACCATTGGCGGCTTCATCCACATCCTCCTGGTGGTGGCAGTCATCATGATCCTGTTGCGTCTGATCAGCGGGCGCGGTTTATAGAGGCCACTCCATTGGCCAGACAGGGGCGGCGCGCGTGCAAACGGGCGCCGCCCTTTTTCCGCCTTTTGCGTACAGCGTGCGCGCACTGGCACACTGCGGCATTTTGCAGTAACGTGTGCAGGTAATTCCTGGGTATGTCCCAATAACAAAACAAGGAGAAAATCCATGAAAGAAGCATTCAAAAAAGGCCCTGGCGCCACATCCCTGATCGGCATGCTGGTGATCGCACTGGCCGCCACCGGCTGCGCGGATATGTCCTCGACGCAACGTGGCACGGCCACGGGCGCCGGCATCGGCGCGGGCCTGGGCGCCTTGATCGGCGGCACCACCGGTGGCGGCAGCAGCGGCCGCACGGCCGGCGGCGCGCTGATCGGTGCCGCAGCTGGCGCCGTGGTCGGCAATATCTGGTCGAACCGCATGGAAAACCAGAAGCGCGCGATGGAGCAAGCGACACAGGGCACAGGCGTGCAAGTGTCGCAAACGGCCGATAACCGCCTGAAAATGGAAATCCCGAGCGACATTTCCTTCGATACCAACCGCGCCGACATCAAGGGCAACTTCCGCCCCATCCTCGACCGCTTTGCCGCCACCCTGAACGAAAACCCGAACACCACGGTCAGCATCATCGGCCATACGGACAGCACGGGCAGCGATTCCATCAACGAACCGCTGTCGGTGGAACGCGCGGCCCACACGCGCGACTACCTGGCCATGCGCGGCGTCTCGCCGACGCGCGTCGTCACGGAAGGCCGCGGCGCCCGCGAGCCGATCGCCTCGAATGCGGATGCGGCCGGACGCGCACGCAATCGCCGCGTCGAAATCTACGTAGCCGAGCTAGCCCCACGGGGGTAACACCGAACCAAACCTACTGCGCGTCGGTATAGGCGGCCTGCGATGCTCACCGTACCAGAGTACGGTTGCGCTTCTCGGCCACCTCTCCCTTCCGCTCGCTACGGTTTTGTTCGGTGTCGGGACGTTGACATCAAAATCAAGATCGTAAAAAAAACCCGCCGGCAAGGTCACTTGCCAACGGGTTTTTTTCCATTTAAAGCAGCTTATTTTGAAGTAGCTTATTTCGACGTCGTTGCCTTGGCGCCGCTGTCGCCCTCTTTCGCCACCTTGGCAAAGTCGCCCGCCGTCACGATCGAGACGGCCGATGGCTTCAGGTACTCGCGCAGGCCCTGGTTCACTTGCGCCAGTGTCAAGGCGGCCACTTTCGCTTCCAGGTCCTTGTCGTAAGCCATGGTACGGTCTTGCGCCAGGTAGCTGGCGAGGCCGCTGGCCAGAGCGCTGTCCTGCGTGCGGCTTACTTCTTCCGATTGCAGCCAGCCCTTTTTCGCCTCGGCCAGTTCCGCTTCCGAGAACCCGTCGGCCAGCGCTTTGGCGATTTCCTCGCGCAGGGCCGCTTCCACCTTGACCGTGTTTTGCGGCGCGCTGATGGCATACGCCATCCAGTAGCCGGCCGGTTCGCGCGACGGCACGCTCACTTGCGAACCGACGCCGTACGACAGGCCTTCCTTCTGGCGGATGCGGTCGGCCAGGCGGCTGCGCAAGGCGCCGCCACCGAGCATGTGATTGGCGATCAGCAAGGCCGGATAGCTGGCGGCGTCATCCTTGAGCGGAATTGGCTGGATGGCGAACAGCACGCTGTTGGCCTTGTCCGGCGTTTCCAGCGTGACTTTCTCGCCGCTCACAGACTTGACGGCGTCGGGAATGCGCACATACGGCTGCTGCGTCTTCCAGCTGCCGTACAGGCTGGCCACTTGCGCCTTCAGCGCGGCCGGGTCGAAGTCGCCCACGGCGGCAAACGTGGCGTTCGACGCGCCATAATAGGCGCCATGGAAGGCTTTCACATCGGCAACCTTGATGGCTTTCCATTGCGCCAGTTCAAGCGGCAAGGTGGCCACGTGGCGCACATGGCCTTCCGGCGTGGCGTCGAGCAGGCGGCGGAAGGCGTTCACGGCCAGCGGTTGCGGCTCAGGCAATTCCTGCTCGGCGCGGCCCACGCGCTCGCGCTGCAATTCCAGGAATTCCGTTTCGTTCAAAGCCGGCTTTTGCAGCACTTGCGCCAGCAGGTCCATGGCGGCCGGCAAGTTCTCGCGCTTGCCCGTCAGCATGGCGGTCACGCCTTCGGCGCCGCCGGAGATGGCCACTTGCATGCCCAGCTGGTCGAACTTGTCCTTTACTTCCTGGCGCGACAGCTTATCCGTGCCGCGCGACAACAGACTGGCCGTGTAGCTGCCCACTTGCCCCTTGCCGCGCAGGCTCTCTTCGCTGCCTAGCTGCAGTTTCAACACGACGCTGACGGTATTGCCCTTGGTTTTCTTCGGCAGCAAGGCGCCCTTCAAGCCGTTCGGCAAGGTGAAGCGCGTGGTGCGCGCTTCGATATTGTCGGGGCTGGGGTCGAACGCTTCGCCCTGCGCCACCACGGCGCGGCCCGTGTAGCCGGCCAGTTGCGGCGCCACGTCGGCATAGGCCGGCACGACGGTGCGGTCCGGCGCATCCGTGGGGATGAAGCGGCCCAGGGTGCGGTTCGAGCTCTTCAGGTATTTCTCGGCCGCCGCCTGCACCTGCGCCGTCGTCAGCTTGTCGAGCTGGTCGCGCTGCAGGAAGAACAGACGCCAGTCGCCGGCCGCCAGCGACTCCGTCAGGGCGATCGTCATGCGCGCCGTATTCGACGTGATCAGTTCGACCTGCTTGTTCAGCTGCTGTTTCACGCGCGCCACTTCCGCATCCGTGACCGGCTGCGATTTCAGTTCTTCCAGCACTTTCAGCATGGCCGCTTGCGCCGCGTCGAGGTTGCCATCGACGGGCACCAGGGCGCCGAACAGGTTGTAGCCCGGCTCCAGATTGCTCACCGAGTTGTATTCGATCTTGCTGGCCAGCTTGGTTTCCACCAGCGCCTTGTGCAGGCGGCCGGCGGGCGCGTCCGTCAGCACGTGACCGAGCACCTCGATGGCGACAGCGTCCGGGTTGCCGGACGGCGCCACGTGGTAGCCGGCGCCGACGAACTGCGTGCCGCCGCTGCGGCGCACCGTCACGGCGCGCTCGCCATCCTGCACGGGCTCGGCCGTGTAGGTCGGTTCGATCACGCGCGTCGGTTTCGGGATCTTGCCGAACAGTTCATTGATCTGCTTCAACACCTTCGCTTCATCGAAGCGGCCCGCCACCATCAGCACGGCGTTATCCGGCTGATAATATTTATGGTAGAACGCGCGCAGGCGGGGAATGTTGACCTGTTCGATGTCGGAACGGGCGCCGATGGTCGACTTGCCGTAGTTGTGCCAGTCGTA
Organism: Janthinobacterium sp. GW823-FHT03B06; assembly: GCF_058796955.1. Classification (NCBI taxonomy): domain Bacteria; kingdom Pseudomonadati; phylum Pseudomonadota; class Betaproteobacteria; order Burkholderiales; family Oxalobacteraceae; genus Janthinobacterium; species Janthinobacterium sp. GW823-FHT03B06. Next base: position 182,458 of record NZ_JBXAJE010000005.1, on the reverse strand, counting down.
GGCAACAGCCTGGATGCGTTCGCTGGTCACGCCGATCGGGTCGCTCTCGCCCATTTCGAACTCGTTGCGCACGACCGTCATTTCGCCCTTCTGCGTCTTCGGATTCCACAGATCGTTCTGGTCGATGGCCGCGTTGACCATGCGGTCCGCTTCCATGGCCAGCATCTGGCGCAGGTTGTCGTCGTTGGCGGGGAAGGTGGCGTAGTAATTGGTGCGGTCGTACCAGGTGGTGCCGTTGAAATCGGCTCCTGTCGAGTTCAGGATCTCGACAGGGGTTTTCGTGCCCTTCCTGACGCCGAAGTTGGCGCTGGGCTTGAACAGCAAGTGCTCGAGCAAGTGGGCCATGCCCGTTTCGCCGTAGTTTTCATGGCGCGAACCGACCAGGTAGACGATGTTGGTAGTCAGGGTCGGCTTGCTGGCGTCCGGGAACAGCAGCACGCGCAAGCCATTGGCCAGGCGGTATTCGGTGATGCCTTCGACGGACGTGACTTTGACGGCGGCGGCACGGTTCGATGCGGCCTTGCCGGTTTTCTGAATCGGCGCGGCTTCGACCGGGGTGGCGGCCAGGATGAACGACGGCGAGAGGATGCCGGCGGCAAGCAGGAGGGCGGTAATTGGTTTCAAATCGGAGTCCTGGTAGCACTACGTTATTAGACAAGCGCAAAAGCGGGCGCAATGGAATACGAATGCAAGAATTGCCATGGACCCGCGCTGCGTCTTCGCTGCCCAGGGAAATCATTGCTCTCGCAATTTACGTCATGCTTGTCAGTTACGCAAGTGCCTGTCATCGGGCTGTTATGTGCGCGTGTTATACTCCACGGTTCCGGAACTATCTGCCTGTATATGAGACGAGCTCTCGTCCTGCTCTGCCTTTTTGTCTTCATTGCCTTACCCCAGGCGTTCGCCAGCATGGCTGACGCCAGCCCTTCCCCATTCCAGCATGCAGTCGCGGCCGGCACTACTGCCACGCCTGCCTTCGTCGCCGATTGCCTTGACCCCGGCGCCCATGCGGGCTTGACCGGCGACAGCTGCGACGCCGACGAATGCGACAACGACCCCATCACGCTATACCCGACCTCGCGCCAGGGGGCGCCGTTTTGCGCCATCATTTGGCAAGCGGGACCGGGGGCACTTGCCGAAGCGGACGCGCGGCAGGCCACCCGGCCGCCGCGCGTCCGCCGCTACATCACGCACTCGCAACACGATTCCCTGGGGCACTGGCCGCCAGGCAAGCTTGATACTTACTGACTTTACAAGGTTACACACATGGAATGGTTATTTGACCCGACAATCTGGGTCGGCCTGCTGACGCTGGTCGTACTGGAAATCGTACTGGGTATCGACAACCTGATTTTCATCGCCATCCTGGCCGAAAAGCTGCCGCCGCACCAGCGCGACAAGGCCAGGGTGCTGGGCCTGACCCTGGCCCTCGTCATGCGGCTGGGCCTGCTCTCGCTGATTTCCTGGCTGGTCACCCTGACGACGCCCTTGTTTTCCATATGGGCCTTCTCGTTTTCGGGGCGCGACCTGATCCTGCTCATCGGCGGCCTGTTCCTGCTGTTCAAGGCCACCAGCGAGCTGCACGAGCGCCTCGAAGGCGTCACGCATGCGCAGACGGGACCGAAAGTCTACGCCGGCTTCGGCCTCGTGGTGGCGCAGATCGTCGTGCTCGACGCCGTCTTTTCGCTCGACGCCGTCATCACGGCCGTCGGCATGGTGGAAAACCTGTACGTGATGATGGCGGCCGTCGTCATTTCCATCGTCGTCATGATGCTGGCCTCAAAGGTGCTGACGCGCTTCGTCAACGCCCATCCCACCGTCGTCGTGCTGTGCCTGAGCTTTTTGCTGATGATCGGCCTGTCCCTGGTGGCCGAAGGCCTGGGCTTCCACATTCCGAAAGGCTATCTGTACGCCGCCATCGGTTTCTCGATCGTCATCGAGTTCTTCAACCAGCTGGCGCGCCGCAACTTCCTCAAGCTGCAGTCGAATGCGCCACTGCGCGACCGCACGGCACAAGCCGTGCTGAGCCTGCTGGGCGGGCGCAAGGGCCGCGAAGCCGTGGAAGAGCACGAAGTCAAGGAATTGCCCGACGTCTCCGCCTTCGGCGTGGAAGAGCGCAACATGGTCAGCGGCGTGCTGACCCTGGCCGAACGCTCGATCCGTTCCGTGATGACGCCGCGCGGCGACGTCTCCTGGGTCAACCTGAACGACAGCAGCGACAAAATGCTGCAACTGCTGCGCGACACGCCGCACAGCATGATTCCTGTCTGTAATGATGACCTCGACAATGTGGTCGGCATCGCGCGCAGCAAGGACCTGATCGAGGACCTCGTCTCGCGCGGCAAGATCGACCCGGCCAGCATGCGCGAAGCCGTCGTCGTGCCGGAAGCGGCCGGCGTGCTGAAAGCCATGGAGACCCTGAAGCGCTCGCGCGGCCAGCTGGTGCTGGTGGTAGACGAGTTCGGCACCGTGCAAGGCGTGCTCACGCCGATCGATATCCTGGAAGCCATCGCCGGCGAATTCCCCGACGAGGACGAGCAGCCGGACGTGGAAGTGCTCGGTCCCGGCCACTGGCGCATCGACGGCGCGACGGACCTGCATTACCTGGAGCAAGTATTCGAGACGGAAACCCTGGTCAGCGAAGACGGCGAGTACAACTCGCTGGCCGGCTTCCTGCTGGCGCATTTCGAAAACATGCCGGCCGTGGGCGAAGTGCTGGAACTCGACGATCTGCGCTATGAAATCCTCGAGGCCGACGAGCGCCGCATCGCCAGCGTGGACGTGCGCCGCATCGAGCCCGATCACAGTTTGTAACACAATGGCAAGCGTGCCCCGCTTGCCATGCCGTATGCTGGGGTCTGCCTTTTCCGGAGACGCCCACATGAAACATTCTTTGCTACGCCTGACCCTGCTCGCCTGCGCCGCCTTCGGCAGCCAGGCCATGGCCGCCGCGCCATCGGCCACCATCAAGCCTGGCCTGTGGCAAGTCGACAGCAAGATGGCGTCGCCCGACGCCGCCACCGACAACGCCATGTCCATGGTGCTGCAGCAACTGGGCAACCTTCCTCCCGATCAACGCAAGCAGCTGGAAAACATGGCGGCCAGCCGCGGCATGGCCATGCCCACCGTGGGCGCCGACGGCGCCGTGCGCGTGACGGCGTGCGTGACGCCGGACATGGCGGCGCGCAAGCAGATTCCCACGGGCCAGCCCGGCGATTGCACCTCGAAGAACAAGGACATCGCGGGCGGCATGCAGGTGTCGTTCACGTGCGCGAATCCGAAATCGAGCGGCGAAGGCAAGGTGCGCTTCAGTGGCGACCAGGCGTTCAGCATGCAGCTGGCCGTGACGACGAGCGCGCGCGGTACGCCGGAACAGGTGAATGTGACGAGCAACGGCAAGTGGCTGGGAGCAACGTGCCCTGCCCCGTCCGCCGCCGCTCAGAAACCGTGACGGAAGCCCATATTAAAAGCGGCGTCGCCGCGTCCCGCATCGCTGGCATTGCCCACCGTGTAGCGGGCGCCGTTCTTGTTGTGGATCTTCGCGTAGGACGCGTAGAAATCGCTGCGTTTTGACAGGGAATACGTGAGGCCGACGGCCACCTGATTGGCGTCGCGGTTGGCCAGGTCGCGGTCATCCTTGCGCACGTACGAGGCCAGCAGCTTGAAACCGCCCACGGGCACGGACACGCCCAGCAGAGTGTCGCGGCTGTCCGACGACGACATCGACAGGGCCAGCGAGCTGTAGGCATTGTTCGGGTCCCACGGCGAGCTGCCATAGCCCTTGTTCACGCCCACGGCGGCAAAGGCGGTGGCCACTTTCAGGTCGATGTTCGCCGCGATCAGGGTGTTGCGCGACGACATGTCGATGGCGGGCAAGGTGCCGGAGGCGAGGATGAAGTTGTTCTTGCGCTGGTGCGACACGCTGACATTCACGGCGCCGGACGAATAGCCGAGGGTGGCGCCATACGCGCGGTTGTTGGCGCTGCTGTAAGGCGACTCGCCGAAGCTGTAGATGGCGCTGGCCGTCACGCCGCGCAAGGCGGGCGTCACGTATTTGACGGTATTGTCGTAGCGTTTCACGCTGTAGCCGGCCAGGTTGCTGGCGCTGCCGGCCATGCCGCCCTTGAACGGGTCGGCCACGTCGGTGAGCGCCAGGTATTGCAGGTTGTACTGGCGCCCCAAGGTCAGCGCGCCCAGGCGGCTGTCCAGGCCCACGTAGGCTTGCCGGCCGAACAGGCGGCCCTCGTCCGACTGGCCCGTGTCGTTCTGGACGCCCGCTTCCAGGGTAAACACGGCGGAAACGTCGTTGCCCAGCGCTTCGCGCCCCTGCACGCCCAGGCGCGAGCCGGAGGCGACGCCGCCGGACACCTTGGTGCCGGCGCAACCGGCGGCGCAGCCCCGCTCGGCCACGATGCCCGCGTCGAGCACGCCGTACACGGCAACGTTGGTGGATGCGGCACTGCCCGCGCCATCGGCAGCCTGGGCCGTCGCGCCCAGCGCGAAAGGCCCCATCCCAATCACAGCAAGCGCAAAATACGAGGTCTTCATGATAAATATCTCGGTGACGTGAAAAGTAAACTACCCGGTATTGATCAGGACATGCGCTGTGTGTCTGATCCAAGTGTTACCTTATCCTCGCTTTTTGTCCAGCCATCCGTGCGTTGTACAACAGAAACTTCAGCTTAGTCCCAAGAAACACGTCGCACACTGACAACACGCAAGATTGACCATGATTGTGGCAATATGCGGCAAAATGGCGTGAATTGCAGGCCCTGCCGTAAAGCAATGTTCGGTGGCGAACGTTGCGCGATCTGACGCAGGCGGTACACTACTGGTTTTACCGACAGCGGCTCGCCCGTTTTTTCTGCATGCTAGCTATCCTCGAACGCATTGACCCCAACTCCAGCAATATCGACTTGCTGGTGGAATTATTCAACTCATTGCGTCCCAAGCGCCCCCACGACAGCGCTACCGCGATCGCCAACGTGCGCACCCTGCGCCAGCTTCTCAAAGGTAACCCCGCCCAGGCGCGCGCCCTGCACGAATACGTGCTGCGCGTGCTGGCCGCGCGCCGCCACGCCAGCCTGTACACGGATATCGGCGTGCTGTCGAACAGCGGTTTCTTTACAGAATTAAAACGCCGCATCGCCTACCGCATGCTGCCGCCCGCCCTTGGCGATGAATACCTGAACGACGCGCTCGACCAGGTGCTGTACCTGAAGACCGATTATTTGTGGATCAGCAACGTGCCCGCCACGGACTGGCTGGAACTGTTCGACGTGCTCACCAGCGACGAGGTCGAACTGGCCGTCGGCGACGGCAATATCATGCTGCCAGGCATGCTCGACGCCATCCGCACCCTGTCCTACCGCGTCTGCGCCATGGGCCTGGAACCGGAACTGACGCGTTTCCACAATGAAATCGAAGTGTTCCAGTCGCCGTTCATGGTGCAGAACACGGAAGTGAACGCCTACCTGGATGCCTACTCGAGCCTGCTGCAAGGCGACATCGAGCACATCGAGGACGCGCGCCATTTGCTGGTGATGCTCGACCAGTGCGACGCCGTCATCGCCAAGATCCGCAAGAAGGCGCTGTACCAGGGCACCAGCATTCCCCTCACGTATTTACTGGTGGCGCTGGCGCAGAGCATCGACCGCCTGCGCAAGCTGCTGTTCCTCGTCGACACGAGCGGCGAGCTGCCCGCATCGAACAACGTGGACATTAACGCCATCACGGTCGACGCCACGCAGGACTTGCTGCACCCGCAGCCCGTCAGCCGCCGCCGCGCGGGCGCCGTGGGGCTGGCGCTGGAACTGATACGCGCGCACAACCACAAATACAAGGTCAGCGACCTGTTTTCCGACAATATCAACTTGCTGGCGCGCAATGTGACGGAAAACGCCAGCCGCACGGGCGAGCACTACATCGCGGAAAACCGCCGCGAAATGGGCGCCATGTTCCTCTCGTCCGCAGGCGCGGGCGTGATCATCGGCTTCATGGCCCTGTTCAAGATATTGATGTCGTATTTGCGCTCGGCGCCGCTGGTCGAAGCGTTCATGTTCAGCATGAATTACTCGATCGGCTTCATGTTCATCCACTTGCTGCACTTCACGGTGGCCACCAAGCAGCCGGCCATGACGGCCTCACGCATCGCCGCCGGCCTGCACAGCAAGGACGGCCGGAATATCGACCTCGACAGCATGGCGGAACTGATCAACAAGGTCTTCCGCACGCAAAACATGGCCGTGCTGGGCAACCTGGCGACGGCCATCCCCACGGCGTGGCTGATCGCGCTCGGCTACAAGGCGATCACGGGGCACAACCTGGTATCGCCGGAAAAAGCCATGCATCTGCTGCACGATATCGATCCCATCGGCAGCCCCGCCATCTTCTACGCCATGATCGCGGGCGTGTGCCTGTTCGTGGCGGGCCTGATTTCCGGCTACTACGATAACCAGGCCCTGTACACGCGCTGGGCGCAGCGCATCGCGCAATTGCGCGGCCTGGGCCGGGTGATCGGCCAGGAGCGCTTGCAGCGGCTGGGCCTGTACCTGGAAAACAACCTGGGCGGCCTGATGGGTAACTTCTATTTCGGTATTTTGCTGGGCTCCATCGGCACCCTCGGCTTTTTGATCGGCCTGCCCATCGATATCCGCCACATCACCTTCTCGGCCGCCAACTTTGCGACAGCCCTGGTGGGACTCGACCACAACATGAGCTGGCAACTGGCCGTCAAGTCGCTGTCGGGCATCTTCGCCATCGGCACGGCCAACCTGCTGGTCAGCTTCGGCCTGGCCCTGTGGGTAGCCCTGCGTTCGCGCCAGGTGCGCTTCAAGCACGGCATGCAATTGTTGAAAATCCTGGGCAAGCGTTTCCTGCGCTCGCCCATCGTCTTCTTCTTTGGTTCGAAAAACCCGCCGCCACTGGCGCTGGCCGATGATACGGCAAACCTGTCACTGACAAACAAGGCTCAAAAATGACCGCTAGGCGCATGCAACCCTGTCTCACCGCCCTCCTGCTGTGCTGGACCCTGGCTGCATGCGCTTCGCTGCCCAATGTCAAGAACCTCAACACCACCCTGGAACCCGTAGCCAAGCCCAAGGTGATCACGGGCAAGGGCGCCGTGCTGAACGTCAACAGCCGGGCCGCCCTGCTCAACAAACGCTGGGCCAAGTCCGGCATGGACTTGAAGACCCAGGCCGCGCTGGAAGAGGCGGCAACGGGCGTGCCTCTGATCAAGGGCAACAAGGTAACCCTGCTGTTTGACGGCCCGCAAACCATGGCCGCCATGTTCCAGGCCATCAGCGACGCCAAGACCAGCATCAACCTGGAAACGTACATCTTCGACCAGGACCCGCTGGGCCTGAAGTTCGCCGACATGCTGATCGAAAAGCAGCAATCGGGCGTGACGGTCAACGTCATCTACGACAGCGTGGGCACCATCGGCGTGCCGCAAGCGTTTTTTGAGCGCATGCGCGCGGCCGGCGTGCGCCTGGTGGCCTTCAACCCCGTCAATCCGGCCAAGCTCAAGGGCGACGACTGGAAGATCAACAACCGCGACCACCGCAAGGTGCTGATCGTCGACGGCAAGACAGCGTTTACGGGCGGCATCAATATCAGCGATACCTATGCGAAAAGCTCGCTGTTCCGCTCGAAATCAAAGCCCACCGACAAGAAGGACGTGGGCTGGCGCGACACGCACATGAAAGTGGAAGGCCCGGCCGTGGCCGCCTTCCAGTGGCTGTTCATCCGCACCTGGGCCCAGCAAGACCAGACTGACTTGCCGGACGCCAATTATTTCCCCGTGCTGTCCGAAGTGGGCGACAAGCTGGTGCGCGTGGTGGCCAGCGAGCCGGAAGGCGGCTTTGAAATCTACAAGGCGTATATCCTGGCCATCCAGGAAGCAAAGAAATCGATCCACATCACGTCCGCCTATTTCGTGCCCGACCAGCAGACGGTCGACGCGCTGGTCGCGGCCGCCAAGCGGGGCGTAGACGTCACCGTGGTGCTGCCCGGCGTGTCCGACAGCGGCCTCGTGTTCCATGCGGGACACGCGCTGTACGACCAGCTGCTGGCCGGCGGCATCCGCATCTTCCACTTGAAACTGGCCGTGCTGCACGCCAAGACGGCCGTCATCGACGGCGCCTGGTCGACGGTCGGCTCGACCAACATCGACATGCGCAGCTTCCTGCACAACAGCGAGCTGAACGTGATCGTGCTGGGCGACAGCTTCGGCCGGGAAATGGAAAACGCCTTCCAGGAAGACTTGCGCGACTCGGAAGAGATCACCAAGGCGAAATGGGAAACCCGGCCCATCTCCGACCGCATGAAGGAATGGGCGGCCCGTTTCATGAATTACTGGTTATAAGCACCGATCAGGCGACTGGATATTTGCACAAATATGCACTATATTGCACCAATAGTATGACGATCGTCGTACTGCTCATATCTGGAGTGAACCATCATGGGAACCGTGCGCAAGACCATTACCTTGACGGACCAGCAGGACGACTGGATCAAGGCGCAAATTGACGCCGGGCGCTATACGAACGACAGCGAATACATCCGCGACCTGATCCGGCGTGAACAGGAACGCAGCGCCGAACTCGATGCGATCCGCGCGGCGCTGGTGGAAGGCGAGGCCAGCGGCGAACCCCAGCCTTTCGACGCCAGGGCTTTCAAGCAGAGAATGCTGGCAGCGCATGGCTGAATACCGGCTGACGCCCGCCGCCGAGCATGATCTTGAGGCGATCTGGGCGTATACGTCGCAGCGCTGGAACGTGCATCAGGCCAGTCTTTATCTTGACAACATGACGGCAACCTTCGATGACCTGGCACGCGCACCCGAGACGGCACCGGCATGCGAGCAGATTCGGCCCGGCTACCGGCGCCGCAAAGTCGGACGGCACATGATTTATTTACGCATCACTCACTATGGCATTGCCATCGTCCGCATTTTGCATGACCGCATGGATGCGGCACGCCATCTGTAATTAAAACATCACCGATCACAGCGGCCGCAAGCTGGCCCACACGCCGCCCTGGCGTTCGAACGCTTCCGTGCTGACCTTTTCAAACTCGGCGCTGTCTTCATTCCAGCTGTAGCGCTCGACCCGGATGCAACTGTTTTCCACGCGCAGCACATTGAAGGAGTTCGACTCGCCCCTGCCCCGCGTGGACGTGGCCGTGCCCGCCTGCACCATCAGGGCCGCGTAGCCGGCGATCTTGTAGCGCTCGGCAGTATTGCCCGCCACGCTGGCATGCAAGTGTCCCGCCAGCAATAAATCCACGCCGCATTCGGAAAACATCTGCAGCGCCTGCGGCGCGCGGTCCACCAGATCGTCTTCATCGAAGTGCTCGGGCAAGTCGAATGGATGGTGCGTGACGATGATGCGCGTCAAACCGGGCGGCAAGCGGCCCAGGCGTTCACGCAGGAAATCGATCTGCTCGTGGCTGATGCGGCCATCCTTGAACGTCAATGAACGGGCCGTGTTGATACCCAGCACGGCAATTTCCTCGTCCACATATTCGGGCGACAAATCGTCCGTCACGTGGCGCCGGTACTTCACCAGCGGCGTCAGGAAACGGGAAAAGACGTTATACAGCGGCACGTCATGGTTGCCCGGCACCACGATCTGCGGGCCCGGCAAGCTGTCGAGAAAGTGCCGCGCCGCCTGGAACTGGGCGCTGCGGGCCCGCTGGGTGAGGTCGCCCGAGACCACCACCACATCCGGTTCCAGGCGCTCGACCAGCGCGCGCAAGGGCGCCAGCAAATCCCCGTCGACCCGGCCGAAATGCAAATCCGATAAATGCACGATGGTACGCATGGCGTTCTCCTAGCTGGCGGCGGGCACGGACGCCGGCACGATCACTTCGAGCGCGGCCGTGCGGATGCGGTAGCGCAGCGGCGTATTCATGACGGTCACTTCGCCATCGGTGGCCACGCGCAGGCGGCGGTGTTTCGTGGCGATCTCCAGGTCGGTGGCCGTCAGCACATCGAAATCCTTAGCCTGCGACAACTTGCCGAACAGCGCGTGCAGGGCCAGGCGCACGAGGCCCAGGCGGCCCGGACGCTGCGCCACGTACAGGCTCAGCTGGCCACCGTTGAGGCGTTCGCGCTCGCCGATATTCAAGCCTTCCATCCGGTATTCATTATTGCCGATGAAGACGAAGGGCGTGCGCCGCGCATGCACGGCGTCGTTGAGTTTCAATTGCACGCTGAGAAACGGATAGCGGCGCAAGGCGGCCACCAGCGCCCAGCTGAAGGCCAGCCACTTGCCCCGTCCCAGGCGGCGCTGCTGCTTTTCGCGGTCGCGCACGATATCGGGATACAGGCCCAGGCTGGAATTGTTCAGGAAGATGCGGCCATTGACTTCGCCCACGTCGACCTGGTGCGGCACGCCCTGCGCCACGTTGGCAATCGCCGCATCGAGGTCAAGCGGGATATTCAAATCCTTGGCGAAATGGTTCAAGGTGCCTAGCGGCAGGACGCCAAACGGCGTGCCGCTGCCGACGACGACGGACGCGACGGCATTGATGGTGCCGTCGCCGCCGCCGGCCACGACGATGGGCGCGCCATCGCGCAAGGCTTGCTCGGCAGTGGCGATCATCTCGGCCCCGCTTTGCGCCAGGGTGATGGCGGCGTCGAGGCCCACGGCCAGGAATTGCGCTTCGAGCTGCTGCGCCCAGTCCGGCGCATAGCCGCAGCCGGCGCCCGCGTTGATGATGACGGCGATTTTGCTCAGGATCGTTCCCCTTATGTGGTTTGCCGGATGTGCCGGCGGCGGCGCAGGGTCGACACGCCGGCGATACAGATGGCCAGCCAGCCATAGCTTTCCGCCATGGCCGCCAGCACATCGCTCAGGTAATGTGCGCCCAAATAAATGCGGCTGAAGCCCACGAGCGACGCCATCAGGAATGCGCCCAGCGCGATGCCGATGCGCTTGCCCCAGGCGCCCGGCGCCGTCTGGCAAATCAGGTAGGCGGCCAGCAAGCCGTACAGGGCTGTCGAGGTGGCCGTATGGCCGCTGGGAAAGCTGTACGTGCTCAAGGCCGTCTGCAGGATGGGCTCGTCAAAGCTGGGCCGCGCGCGCACAAAAATGTACTTTAACAGCAGGTTCAAAAACATGACGCCCGGCATGGTGATGACCAGGGTAAACAGCCAATAGTCAGCGCCCTTGCGGTGCAGATACCAGCCCAGCAAGACGGCCAGGGTGATGGCGCCGATCACGCCATGCATATGCGTAACGACCAGCAGCACGCTGGTGATCCACGGCACGGCATGCCGGTTGAACCACTGCGCCACCTGCAAGTCGATCACGGTGATCTGCTCCATGCCCATCACGGCTTCGGCGATCTCGTGGAAGACCACGATGGCCACCAGCATCAGCGCCACGCCGACCGTCATATGTAGGCCCAGCTCGCCTTCGGGCGACAGGCGCGCCTCGACGAAGCGGCGCAGTTTCATGGTCCAGCCCGTGGTCACGCCCATGTCATTATTCTCTTGCAAACTGATCTCTCTTTCTTGTTCCTGGCGATGATCAAAAAAACCACACCAGCAAAAAAATACTGTTTATTCATACAGTAGCTGTGTATTCATACAGTAGTTATGCTATTCTGATGACTCGTTCAACACATCTCCCTCAAAGGAATTGTCATGGCAACATTGAATAGCGGTTTTGGCTCACGGTTCGGCCTGGAATACGCCCCAAGCTCTTTCCTCGTCCGCATGGGCAAGCGCGAAATCCTCGTCTGCCGCGACTTCCGCAAGCGCTACTACACCGTCAATCCCTTGATCGAGTGCGGTACGGGCATCGAGCCGGGCTATGTTGAAGTGCTGCTGATGCGCCGTTGGCTCCTCATTTTATCCAAGGCGCATTAAGAATGACTTTAAAACAAGGTGCTTGCACTCTGTTTTGAAGTCTGCTCCGCCCGGCCACGCCGGGAGCGCGCCAGTACCGGCCAGCGGCAACGCTGGCCGACCCCTCATTACTGCGTGCGTTCCTGTGCGGCCGGGCTGGCAGGTGTGTTCGCGCCTGTTTTGACGGGCGCCGCCTTGTCGAACACATTCGCCTCGTACCACAAGGTCACGAACAGCACCATCACGACGGGGCCGATGAACAGGCCCACGAGGCCCAGGGTTTCCACGCCGCCCAAAATGCCGAACAGCACGGCCAGGAAAGGCAAGCGGGTAGCGTTGCCGATCATGCCGGGACGCACGAAGTGATCGGCCACGAACAGCACCACGGTGCCCCATGCGGCCACGCCGATGGCGGCGCCCACATTGCCCTGGAACACCAGCAAAGCGGCCGCGCACAGGTAAGCGAGCGGCGCGCCGAACGGGATGATGGCCAAAATACCGGTGGCGAACGCCCACAGGGCCGGCGACGGCAAGCCGGCAATCGCATAGGCGAAGCCGATCAGCACGCCTTCGGCCAGGCCCACGAGCACCAGGCCATTGACGGTGGCGCGGATGGCCGTGGGGATCTTTTGCGCATAGCGGCCCCAGCGTTCAGGACGCAAAAAATGGCTGCCGACGGCCGTGATCTGGCGCGTCAGCGCTTCGCCATCCTTGTAAAAGAAAAACAGGCATAGAAAGGCCAGGCCGAAATCGACCAGGCGGTGGAAGACGTCCGCGCCCAGCACCTTGAGCATGTCGCGCGCGGAATGAAAACCGCCCACGGCGCTGCCCGCAAAGAAGTGGCCGAGGCCGTGGGGCTGGCTCAGGGTGGCTTGCCACCAGTCGCCGATGGCGCTGCCGGCCAGCGGAATGTGCGCCACCCAGTCCGGCACGGGCAAGCCGTCCGTATTCGCATGGACGACGAAATTGGCCAGCACGGGCACTTCGCGCGCCGCCTGCGCCACGCCGAACAGCACGGGGATGATAAAGATGCAGGCGAACGCCAGGGTCAGCACGGCCGCCGCGATGATGGTGCGCTGGCCCAGTGCCGCGCGCACGCGCAGATACAGGGGCCAGGTGGCCACGCACAGGATGCCGGCCCACACGAGCGGCAAAAAGAAACGCTGCATGACGAAGGCCGTCACGGCGATCAGGGCCAGGGAAAAGCCTGCGCTAACGATGTCGCGCTGGGTATCGGTCATACCACTCCATTCGTGCCCGGCGCCACAGGCCGCCAGTATTCGCTACGCGCCAGTTGCGCAGGCGTAGCGTAACACGGAGCCATGGCGATTTATACGAGGCCCAGCTCCACCGGCTTGACGCCGGCAAACACATGATCGAGTTGCGCCGGCGTCAAACCGAAGGTGCGGCGCAGCAAGCCGCCCAGCACGGCGCGGTATTCATTGAGCACGGGCATGTCGCGGTTCTGGAACAGCGTCGCCTGCGAAATCGCCACCTGCTCACCCGCCACCTGCTTGCCCTTGATGCCGCCGCCGAGCACCCAGAACACGCTGCCGTGGCCATGGTCCGTGCCGCGGTTGCCGTTTTCGCGGAAGGTGCGGCCAAATTCGCTGACGACGACGACGACGGTATTGCGCCACTCGCTGCCCATTTCCTGCGAAAACGCGGCCAGGCCCCGGCCCAGCTCATCGAAGCGCCCCGCCAGGTAGCCATTCGCGCCGCCCTGCCCCACGTGCGTATCCCAGCCGCCCACGTCGACGAAACCGAGGTTGTATTTGTCCTTCATCAAGCGCGCGATGCGCTGCGCTTCCAGTTCAAAGCCCTTGGTACTGATGGCGTTGCGGTTGGCCGCCTGCATTTCTCCCGTCAATTCCCGGCTCACGTCCTCGCGCACGGCAAAGCCCGCGCTGACCGGTTGCTGCAGAGGCGTGCCCTTGTACATCGCCGCGATGAGCTGGCTTTGACGCGCATCGATACCGGACTTGCCCACGGAGCGCAGCCCCATGTTCGGCACTTGCACGTCGCCCTGGAAGATCAGGGGCAGCTGGTCCGTGAAGGAAATGGCGTGCTTGCCGCTATTGAGGCTTTGCGCCAGCCGGTTCAAAAAGCCCGAACGGAAATCGCGGCGCCCGCCCAGTTCCTGCCCCAGTTCGATGCTGTCCTGCGTCTCGAAATGGCTGCGCGTCAAATCCGTCGTGCCGGCAAACGGAATGAAGGCCGCCTCGCCGCCCGTGAACATCGGGTAGATGGTCTCGCGCAAGGCCGGATGCAGGGCCCAGTCGGCGTTCAAGGCCAGCGCGCCGTTGTCCGCACCCGGTTTCGCGATGGCGATATTCGGCCGCGATGCATAATAAAAATCGCTGCCGATGGGCACCAGCAGGTTGTTCGCGTCATAGCCGCCGCGCAGGAAGACGAACAGCAGCTTCGCATTCGTGGCGGGCGCGGCCAGCAAGCTGCCCGCGTGCGACAACAGGGGCGCGGCGGCCAGGGCTTTCAACAGGTCACGACGGTTCATGGCTATCCTTTCAATCTAGCGGTGCATCATTTCCGGCGAAGAGAGCAGAAATGTATTCCACTCCTGCGGCGAGGCGGCCTGGTCCAGGGCCTGGCGCGTGGCGGCACTCAAGGTCGGCTGCAGCGACTGGTAGTACAGGGCGCTGGCCAGCTGGGGAAACGCGACCTTTTCCTGTGGCTGCGGGCCGTCCGTCTTGAACAGGCCGGCGCTGCCCGAACCGATGGTGCGGGCGATATCGAAACGCGTCGTCATCTGGCCGGGGCTGGCCCAGGACGCATCCGTGAGCGGATAGCCGTCCGGCGTCTGGCGCCCGTACAGGGGCTGTCCCATGCGCGCGAGCCAGCTCAGCATGGGACCGGCGTTGAGGATGGGCTTGTCGTCGTAGCTGAGGCGCACGGCCGACACCACGTAATGCATGGGGTCCTTGAATTTCTTGCCCAGCGACTGCCTGAACTCGGGACTGCTGAACATGGTCTGCAGCACGTCGGCGATCATGCCGTCGCTGTGCTGGAAAGTGGCCGCCATGCGCGCCACCAGCGCCTCTGGAGGGTTATCTCCCACGAAATACTGGGCCAGCTTGCCGCTGATAAAGCGCGCGGTGGCGGGACTGCGGCTCAGGCGGTCCAGCGCTTCATCGAGTTCGGCCAGTCCCCGCCCCTTCACCGTTTGCCCGAGGAATTGCTTATCGCCGTAATCGTGGCGGTTCGGATTGAATTCGAACAGGCCCCGGCGCACGTATTGCGATTGCAGCGCCGGTTTCACCTTCGGCGTATCCGTGCCCAGGTTGACGCCCACGCCGGTGAGGATACGCGCCAGTTCCTGCACGTCGGTCTGGCTATAGCCGCCGTTCACGCCCAGGGTGTGCAACTCCATCAGCTCGCGCGCATAGTTTTCATTGATGCGCTTGACGGCGTTGGCTTCATTATCGAGGTAGCGCAGCATGGCCGGGTGGTGGACGGTCGCGCCCAGCAAGTCGCGGAATTTCCCCAGGGCATGCGGCGCGATGGCGTTCGCCTCGTAATCGCCGACCATGGCGCGCAAGTTGTGCTTGCCCTGGTGCACGCTGAAATGGTTGAGCCAGAACCAGCTCAGCTGCCGCTGCAGCTGGTTCGGCGAATACACGTCGAGCAACAGCGAGCGCGTGGCCGCCTCGCGCGCCAGGCGGTTCAGTTCCTGCTGGTACTCCTTTTGCGCTTGCTGCTTCGCCATGTCGTCCATGACGCCGGCCGACTCCTTGCGCTTTTGCTCCACGGACATGACGAGCTGGTCGAGCGGCACCTGGCTGATGGTCATGACGTCGATCTGCGCCTGCACGGCGGGCGGCAGGCTCGTTTTGCCTGGGTGCAACTGCGCCTGCAGGTAAGCGTTCCAGCCTTCCTTTTGCAACTGGCGCACGCTGCCGCCGTTCACGCCCCAGCTGACGCGCTCGAGCATCGCGATGCCTTGCGCGGCATTGTCGGGCGCGGCGACGGCATGCTGCGCGGCCGGCGGCGCCGTCGCGGCACAGCCGGCCAGCAACAGCAGGGATATCAAGGTCGTCGGCAATAATCGGTTCGGGCTCATGGTAATCTTTCAAGCGGTTTCAACCAGAATGCCTGAGGGTACGCCCAAGTTGACCCGCGCATGATTGCCATTTGCAACGAGTTGTAATCAAGCGGGCTTGTTCGCCAGCCGATCGCGCGCGGGCGCGGGCACGTTAGCAATGAACAATCTCGGATAAAATGTTATCGAGAGAATGGCGTACTGCAATGGCAGCTGCGTATTTTCTCTTAAACCAGACATTATCCATACAATACGTCCACATTAAAAAGAAATGAAAATATTATTTATCGCCGCATTGGGAATCTTATCGTTCATTCAAACGCCCTTATCCTTCGCCGAGAATCTGAATGGAAAAACCCTGTATGTGCAGCGATGTGCCGTGTGCCACGGAGCAGAGATCAAGGGAACCGGGCCATTGGCGAATAAAAGCAATCCCCCTACACCGGATCTGACGACGGCCGCTTTTAAAAAACGCCTGAAGGATTATCCGGGTGTGATCGTATCGTCCGTCATACTGCGCCCGAATGGCGATTTGATTCCAAAGACCTTGAAAGAGAATGGCGTCAAGATCGCGCCATACGCCTGGCGGGTAAAGGATTTTCGCGATTTGAATCAATACATGAGTGATGTGATTTTCAAAAACCGCTGATCTTGAAATCAGCGGAGTACACCTCGCGCAGGAATACTCCGAAATCAATTATCCTGTTTGAATAACTCCACGCACTGATCCCGCAGGAAGTCGCGCAACTGCAGCACCAGCGGCGTCACCTGCGCCCGGTGCGTGCAGACCAGGTTCAGGGGCGTCGCCTCGCCCGCCACGTCGGGCAACAGCGCTTGCAGGCGGCCGGTGGCCAGGTCGCCAGCCACGTCGAGCCGCGATTTGTAGGCGATGCCCAGGCCCGCCACGGCCCAGCGGCGCACGAGGTCGGCGTCGTCGGCGCTGCGGTTGCCGCTGACGGCAATCGTCACCTGCTCGCGCTGGGGCAGGCGGTAAAAAGTCCAGCGGTCGTGCAAGCCGTCTTCCAGCGCGAAGCGCAGGCAATTGCGTTGCGACAAGTCTTGCAGCGCCAGCAAGGGGCCATGTTCGCGCAGGTAGCCGGGCGAGGCCACCAGCACCCTGTCGTTGGCGGGCGCGATGGGCATGGCGACCATGCTCGAATCGTCTTGCTGGCCATAGCGGATGGCCACGTCGACTTGCTGACGCACCATGTCGGCCACCCGGTCGCTGACGCTGAGCTGGTAGTGCAGTTTCGGATGGCGCGCCTGGAATGCGTCCAGCCAGCCCAGCATCAGGTTGCGGCCCAGGTCGGAAGGCATGGCAATTTTCAAGGTTCCGCCGAAACTGTCCTTGCCGGCCAGCAGTGCGTCATGGCCCGCGCGCAGCAGGCGCAGGGCTTCGCGCGCATGCTCGAGATATTGCGTGCCTTCCGGCGTCAGGCTCAGCGAACGGGTCGTGCGGGCCAGCAGGCGCAAGCCCAATTCCCCTTCCAGGCGCTTGACGGCGGCGCTGGCCAGCGCGGGCGAGATGCCGATCTCGCGCGCGGCCGCCGACAAACTGCCCCGGTCAGCCGTGCGGACAAACACTTGCAAGTCATCGAGTCGCAGCAATTTTCAGAATTCCTTTGAAAGTGTTTCGGTACGCGCCCTCTTTTTCGCTGGCGACAAAATGGCCATGATACGTCAAACCCATATGGCCACGCCCACAATGTTGTCGGATTACGGTCCTTCGGACCTAATCCGACCTACCCGACTCCATCACTGTTTTACCAAAGGAAGAATATGAAAGCCATCGCCTACCACCACAGCCTGCCCATCACGGATGCCGACGCCCTGCTCGACATCGAGCTGCCCGTGCCCGTCGCCACTGGACGCGACCTGCTCGTCGCCGTCAAGGCCGTCTCCGTCAATCCCGTCGACACCAAGGTGCGCCAGAACCGCGCGCCGAAAGACGGCCAGCCGGAAGTGCTGGGCTGGGATGCGGCCGGCGTCGTCACCGCCGTCGGCCCCGACGTCACCCTGTTCCAGGTGGGCGACAAGGTCTGGTACGCGGGCGCCATCAACCGCCCCGGCAGCAACAGCGAATTTCAATTAGTCGACGAGCGCATCGTGGGCCACATGCCGGCCAGCCTCGATTTCGCCCCGGCCGCCGCCCTGCCGCTCACGGCGATCACGGCGTGGGAATTGCTGTTCGACCGCCTGCAGATCAGCCGCGACAAGAGCCTGACCGGCAAGTCGCTGCTCGTGATCGGCGCGGCCGGCGGCGTTGGCTCCGTGCTGGTGCAACTGGCGCGGCAGTTGACGGGCGTCACCATCATCGGCACGGCCTCGCGCGCGGAAACGGCCGACTGGGTCAAGCAACTGGGCGCCCACCACGTGATCGACCACAGCCTGCCGCTGGCCGCCGAAATCACGCGCCTCGGTTTACCGCCCGTCGATTACGTGATCAGCCTGAACCAGACCGACAAGCATTTCGAGCAGATCGTCGAACTAATCGCGCCGCAGGGCAAATTCGCCCTGATCGACGACCCCGAGCACATCGACGTGCGCAAGTTCAAGGGCAAGAGCGTGTCGCTGCACTGGGAACTGATGTTTACCCGTTCGCTGTTCCAGACGGCGGACATGGTCCAGCAGCATGCACTGCTCGAGGAACTGGCGCAGCTGGTGGACGCCGGTATCATCAAGACCACCGTGGCCGAGCGCTTCGGCACGATCAACGCGGCAAATTTGAAGCGTGCGCATGCCCTGCTGGAAAGCAATACGGCCAAAGGCAAGATCGTCCTTGAAGGGTTCTAAACTCAGGTAATCAGAATGGCCCGAAAATCATTGACATTCGTCAATGTCGGGCCCGTGATCACACTATCTCCCAGCGCCTGGAAGAAGCCGTGTCCATCGTTGTTGTCAAGGCTATCGCGGGGCTTGATGCCCTGCGCCCAGGCACGCTGCAGGGTGTCGGGCGCGAGATAAGCGCCGGCGATGTCTTCCTGGCCGTCGACGCCATCCGTGTCGCCGGCCAGCGCGTGGATGCCCTCGTGTCCGTCCAGCGCGATGCCCAGCGCCAGCAAAAATTCCACGTTGCGTCCGCCGCGGCCCTTGCCGCGCACGGTGACCGTCGTTTCGCCCCCCGACAGCAGCACGCACGGGGCGGGAAACGGCTGGCCCCGCATCGCCGTTTGCAGCGCGATGCCGGCCATGACTTTGCCCACGTCGCGCGCCTCGCCTTCCAGGCTGTCGCCCAATATATACGGCGTGACGCCGGCCGCGCGCGCCACGGCGGCCGCCGCCTCGAGCGCCATCTGCGGCGTGGCGACCAGGGTCGTGCGCGTGCGCGTCAGGCGCGGGTCACCGGGTTTCACGGATTCGCCGCGCCCGCTTTCCAGCGTTTTTCTTATGCTGTCCGGCAAGTCCATGCCATAGCGGCGCACGATGGCCAGCGCGTCCTCGCACGTCGTCGCGTCGCCCACCGTGGGGCCGGACGCGATATCGCCGAGCTTGTCGCCAGGCACGTCGGAAATCGCCAACGTCACCACTTGCGCCGGATGGCAGGCGGCCGCCAGCCGGCCGCCCTTGATGGCGGACAAATGGCGGCGCACGCAATTCATTTCGCCGATGGTGGCGCCCGACGCCAGCAGCGCGCGGTTCAACGCTTGCTTGTCTTCCAGGGTGATGCCGTCCAGCGGCAAGGCCAGCAGCGACGAGCCGCCGCCCGAGATCAGGCACAGCACCGTGTCGTCCGCCTGCAAGTTGCCCACCACGTCCAGCATGCGCCGCGCGGCCGCCATGCCGGCAGAGTCCGGCACAGGATGCGACGCTTCCACGATCTCGATGCGTTCACAGGGCACGGCATAGCCGTAGCGCGTGACGACGAGGCCCGACAGCGGCCCCGGCCAATGCCGCTCCACGGCTTGCGCCATGGCGGCCGACGCCTTGCCGGCGCCGATGACGATCAAGCGTCCCCTGGGCGCGGGCGGCAGATGGGGCGGTATGCAGTGCGATGGCTGCGCCGCCTCGACGGCGGCATGGAACATGGCTTGCAGCAAGGCGCGCGGCGCGGGGGGCGTCGTCATGGTGTTCTCCTCGGGTATCCGAACCCGATCATAGCAGGGACGGCGCTGCCCGGAGACTACAATGGCGGCTTGATCACGAACAGGAATGCAATGAGCGACGCCATCGAATGGACCAGTCTTGCCCGCACTTTCGGGCTGTTTACCGTCACGGCCGTGGCTGAACTGCTGGGCTGCTACCTGCCCATGCTGTGGCTGAGCAACAAGGGCAGCGCCTGGCTGCTGTTGCCGGCCGCCCTCAGCCTGCTGATCTTCGTGTGGCTGCTGACCCTGCATCCGGCCGCCAGCGGCCGGGTCTACGCCACGTATGGCGCCGTCTACATCGCCACGGCGCTGGGATGGCTGTGGCTGGTGGACGGCGTCACGCCCGCCTGGACGGATGTGACGGGCGTGGGCCTGGCCCTGGCCGGCGCCGCCGTGATTGCCATGGGACACAAGGCAGCGTAATTACGCCGCGTGCTGGCGGAAATTCGTTTCCGCCGACCACGCCGCGCTGGCGCGGGCCAGCAGTACGGCTTCGCCATCGGCCAGCCAGTCGTCCGCGTCGGCAATCTTCCACATGGCTTGCAGCAGCTTGCGGCGCAAGTCCGGGTCCGTGATTTCATCGAGCAGGCTGTCGATCACGCCATGGGCCAGCTGCACGGCGCCATGCACGGTCGACGTCAGCATGTCGTCGCACAAGTCTTGCAGCAGCTGTTGAAAAGCGGCCGGCGCCAGGTCGATATGTTCGAGGATCTTGCTGCGGTGCATGGCTTGCAGCTCGGCGCTGGCCAGGTTGCCGTCGACCACCATCATCAGGGCCAGGATACGTCCCGCTGCCTGGGGACTGTTCGTTTCATAGGTACGCATAGTCTTTACTTTCCATTGTGAGTTTAAAAAGCGCGCCACCGCCGTGCGGGGCGCGCCGTACTGCAGTTTTACTCTGTTTATTTCTTGTCGCTGCGGGTGATGAATACGCTCGCCACGCAGCTCGACACGATCAGCACCGCCACCACCAGCAGCGACGCTTCCACCGGCACGTGGTACCACGGCATGATCAGCATCTTGGCGCCGATAAACACGAGCACCATTGCCAGGCCATACTTGAGCATGTGGAAGCGGTCAGCCACATCCACCAGCAGGAAGTACAAGGCGCGCAAGCCCATGATGGCGAACAGGTTCGACGTGAAGACGATGAACGGGTCCGTCGTGATGGCGAAGATCGCCGGGATCGAATCGACCGCGAAGACCAGGTCCGTCACCTCGATCAGGATCAGCACGAGGAACAGCGGCGTGACATAGCGCAAGCCGCCCTTGGCCACGAAGAAACGCTCGCCGTGGTCGCCGTCGGCCACCCGCAAGTGACGGCGGGCAAAACGCAGCACGGGGTTGTTCGCCACGTCCGGCTCCGCATCGGTCGCCACCAGCATGCGCATGCCGGTAATCAACAGGAAGGCGCCAAACAGGTACAGCACCCAGCTGAACTCGCTCACCACCCAGGCGCCGGCCATGATCATCACGGCGCGCATGACGATCGCGCCCAGCACGCCGTAAATCAAGACGCGGCGCTGGTACTGGATCGGCACCTGGAAGGCGCTGAAGATCAGCAGGAAGACGAACACGTTATCGACCGACAGGGCTTTCTCGATCAGGTAGCCGGAGAAAAACTCCAGCGCCTTCTGGTTGGCGATCTCGGGTCCGGCCGTGCCGTTCAGATACCACCACAGGCCGCCGTTGAACAGCAGGGCCAGGCTGACCCACACGAGCGACCACGTCGCCGCTTCCTTGACGCTGACCTTGTGCGCCTTGTTGCCGCCGAAGACGAACAGGTCCAGCGCCAGCATGAACAGGACGAATACGATGAAACCGGCCCACATGGGTGCCGTTGCAATACTCTCCAGGCCGTTCATCGGCGGCCTCCGCAACTGTCTGTCTCTATCCTGATGCCCATGGCACTCTCCTTGCATGAATTGAGCAGTCATCATAGGCTGAATATAAACATCGAACAAATCGAATATAATTTATGAATACATCGAAAAATTCGATGTATTAATTTGCCGGGAACAAACATGTCCACACTCAACTTCAAGCACTTGCGCTATTTCTGGATGGTGGCCAAGACGGGCAGCATCGCCCGCGCGGCCGAGCAGCTGCACCTGACGCCGCAATCGATTTCGGGCCAGCTCAGCGACTTTGCCGACACCCTGGGCGTGGAACTGTTCCGCCGCAGCGGGCGCAAGCTGGAATTGACGGACACGGGCAGACGCATCCTCAGCCATGCGGAAGAGATTTTCAGCACGGGCGACGAATTGCTGGAAATCGTGCGCGACCAGTCGCGCACGGCGACGACCACGTTTCGCGTGGGCTGCGCCGATTCTGTGTCGAAACTGATCGCCTGCCGCCTGGTCGAACCGGCGCTGGGCCTGGCCGAACCGCTGCGCATGATCTGCCGCGAAGGCCGGCTGGCCAGCCTGCTGGCGGATCTGGCCGTGCACCGGCTGGACCTGATCATCGCCGACCGCCCCATGCCGTCCCACTTGAGCGTGCGCGGCTACAACCACCTGCTGGGCGAAAGCGGCATGACCCTGTTCGGCACGCCGGCGCTGGCCGCCACGCTGGAAGGCGGCTTTCCCAAATGCCTCGATGGCGCGCCGCTGCTGCTGCCGGGCGAGGATTTCGCCATCTATGGCCGCTTGCTGCAATGGCTGGGCGACAACCACCTGCACCCGCGCATCGTGGGCGAGTTCGACGACAGCGCCATGATGCAGGCCTTCGGCCAGTCCGGCGCCGGCCTGTTCTTCGCCCCCACCGTGATCGCGCCCCAGGTGTGCGAACAGCATGGCGTGGTGGCGCTGGGCCGGGTCGACAGCCTCGTCGAGCAGGTGTATGCGATCACCACGGAGCGGCGGCTGAGCCACCCGGCCACCGTCGCCATCAGCCAGAGCGCGCGGCGCGAGCTGTTCGTGTAGTAGTTCCACAACTGAAGTTCCACAATTAAAACCCCCAAATACATTTGAGCAAATACATCTATATAATGGCAAGCCTCCCCGACGCCTTGCGCGCCCCTTCCTGGACTTGCCGCAATGAAGCACTTGCACGACATCCCCTCTGCCTTCAAGCATGAATTTGCCAACCCGCGCCTGTGGTGGTCGCGTGCCGTCGTCGTCGGCATGGCCGCCGTCGCGGGCCTCGTCGTCGTGGGCTTTACGTGGCTGGCGGAAACAGCGCTCGATTGTTTTCTCTTTTTTAACGGCAAGGCCTGGTGGTTCGCCCTGCTGTGGACACCGGCCTGCGCCGCCCTGCTCGTCTGGCTGACGCGCCGCTATGCCGTGGGCGCGGCTGGCTCCGGCATCCCGCAAGTGATGGCCACGCTGGACCCGGCCGTGGCGCCGGAGCAGCGCTCGCTGTTCGTGTCCCTGAAACTCAGCGCCGCGAAGATAGTCCTGACGGCGGGCGGCTTGCTGGGCGGCTTGTCGCTGGGGCGCGAAGGGCCGTCCGTGCAGATCGCCGCCGGCGTGATGCTGGCCGCGCGCCGCTGGCTGCCGCGCCATTCGCAGGTGAGCGCCCATTCGCTGCTGGTGGCGGGCGGCGCGGCCGGCATCGCGGCTGCCTTCAACACGCCGCTGGCGGGCGTCATGTTTGCCATCGAAGAATTGTCGCGCTCGCCCGAGCAGCGCAACAGCGGCCTCATCGTCGCCGGCATCGTGCTGGCCGGTATGATGGCCGTGTCGATCCACGGCAACGCCACCCATTTCGGCATCATCCATCCCGGCCCCATCGGCCTAGCGCTGGCCCTGCCAGGTTTACTGGTCACCCTCGTGGCGGGCGTGGCCGGCGGCCTGTTCGCGCGGCTGCTATTGGCGTCCGCCCGGGGCAATCCGCTGGGAAAATTATCGGCGTGGAGAACCAGCCGGCCAGTGCTGTTCGCCGCCGTCTGCGGTTTGCTGGTGGCGGCCATCGGCATCGCCAGCCACGGCGCCACGTTCGGCAGCGGCACCGTGGCCACGCGCGCCATGCTGGAAGGTTCCAGCGACGTGGCGCCGGCCTTTGTGGCCTTCAAATATGTGGCAACGTGGCTGACCGTCTGGTCGGGCGTGCCGGCCGGCATCTTCGCGCCATCCCTGGCCATCGGCGCCGGCATCGGACATGACATTGCGCAATTGCTGCACTATCCGCACGCGCCCGCCCTGATCGCGCTGGGCATGGTGGGCTTCCTGGCCGCCGCCACGCAGGCGCCGCTGACGGCGTTTATCATCGTCATGGAAATGGTCGATGGCCACGGCATGGTGCTGAGCCTGATGGCCTGCGCCGTGGTGGCCAGCACCGTCTCGCGCGTGCTCAGCGAGCCGCTGTACGGGGCGCTGGCGCAACTGCAGCTGCAACGGTTGCCGCAGGCCAGCCGGGACACTACATCGTAAACGGAAACGGCTGCATGCCCGCCTGCCTGTCATCGGGGGAGACGACGGCCAGCAAGGCGTTCAAGCCCTGGTTCAGGTGCGCCAGGCTGTCGGGGTCCAGCTGGGCCAGCGCGCTGGGCAGCAAGCCGCGCGCCGGCTGCGGCGCGCCGGCGATCACGGCTTGCCCTTCCGCCGTCAGGGTGAGCGTGACGACGCGCTGGTCGGGCTGGTCGCGCGCCTTACGCACATAGGTTTTTTTCACCAGCGCCTCGACCAGGTTGCTGGCCGTCGTCTGGTGTATCGACATCTTGCCGGCCAGCTCGCCCATGCGCAGGCCCGGCCGCTCCAGCAATTCCTGCATCACCCACAGTTGCGCGCCAGACACGCCGCATTGCTTCTCGATCTGCGCCGAGTGCCGCTGCGCCGCGCGCATGACGACGCGCATGTTTTGCAAGGCCATGCCCTGCGCCCGGGCCACCGCCGAAATGTCCGCTTCCACCACCATTGCCTCCGTTGTCGTACCGGCTGCGCGCCTGCTGGCGGGCCGGAATCCCTGCATGATACCTGCAAAGGCGGGGGGATTCCTAGCGCATGGGGACTGGCTCTCCAGCTTGCCAAGCCTGCTCCAGCACCAGCTTGCCAGCCTGGTCCCACTGGCGCTCGATGCCCTGTTTCTTGTCATGTTCATACGGCACGACCTGCTGCGGGCTGCCGTCCGCGTACCAGGTCTGCAGCAAGCCATGGCGCTGGCCGTCGCGCATGGGCGTGACACTGGCGCGCACGCCGTTGTCATGCCATTGCGTCACGTCGCCCTGCTCGCGCCCTTGGGCATCCTGCTGCCAGGCAACGGTCGGCTGGCCATTGCTGCCCCACTTCTGCATGCTCAGCAGCTTGCCCTTGCGGTACAGCGCTCTCTGCGCCAGCTGGCCATTGTCATGACTGTCGAACGACCAGCCGTCGGGCTCACCATGGCGCCACGTCGTGCTGGCGAGCACCTTGCCGTCCGGCGCCAGGGTGACGGCCTCGCCATCCTGCTCGTCATGGATGAAATGGCTGCGCTGGAACAGCTTGCCGTCGGCGTAAAACACTTGCTGCAGCCCATGCATCCTGCCGCCTTTCAGGAAGGCGCGGCTGCTCACCTTGCCATTCGGGCCATACGACACATACTCGCCATCGGCCATTTGCTGGCCGTGGTAGCGGATGCGGTTCATCAGCTGGCCATTCTCATGGTAAGACTCGACAATACGGTCGCGTCCGTTCGGCAGCCGGGTCACCTTTTGCTTGAGCTGGCCGTTGTCATAGAACGACGTGCCGCCAGCCGGCGCCTGCGCCTGCGCCGCCACCGGCAGCACCGTCATGAGCGCTGCCAGCAGCGCCAGGCGCATTTTCTGTGCATACCGCATGCGATCCCCCTATTTCGCGACCACGGGCTGGCCATCGTGCCACGCCTGCTCCAGCACCAGCTTGCCCGTCTTGTCCCACTGGCGCTCGATGCCGTGCTTCTTGCCGTGTTCGTACGGCACGATCTGCCGCAGGCTGCCATCGCTGTACCAGGTCTGCAGCAAGCCGTGGCGCTGGCCTTCGACAAACGGCGTCACGCTGGCGCGCACGCCGTTGGCATGCCAATCCGTCGTGTCGCCATGGTCGCGCCCCTGCGCGTCTTTTTGCCACGCAAACACGGGCCGGCCATTCGGGCCCCACGTTTGCAAACTGAGCACGGCACCTTTCTGGTACAGCGTCTTGTTCGACACGACGCCATTGCCATGGCTTTCAAACGACCAGCCGTCGGGCTGGCCGTGCACCCAGACGGTCCGGGCCAGCACCTTGCCGTCCTCGGCAAGCATGACAAACTCGCCCTCGCGCTGGCCATCGACGTGCCGTCCCCTTCGGAACAGCTTGCCATCCGGATAAAACGATTCCTCCACGCCATCCATCTGGCCATTGCGGCGATACGAGCGGTTGCTGACGGCGCCATTCGCGCCATACGACACGTGCTCGCCATCGGCCATCTCGTCGCCGTGGTACAGCGTGCGGCTCATCAATTGGCCGTTCTTGTGATACGTTTCCGAGATGCTGTCGCGCCCGTTCGGCAGCGGCGTGACCTTCTGCTGGATCTGGCCATTCTCGAAGTACACGCAGCCGCCCAGCAGCTCCTCGCCCTGGGCATTGAAATAGGTTTCGCGCAGCAGCTGGCCATTCTCGTAGTAGGACTTGCGAAAACGCACGAACCTGATCTGGCTCAGGTCCAGGTCCGTGGCATAGGTTTCAAAGGCCAGCACGCCCGGCGTGTCGGGAAATTCGAGCCGCACATGCCAGGCGCCCAGCGACTCGTCGCGCTCCGGCGGCGTGCGCAACGCATACACGGCGCGGCGTTGGTTGCTTGGCATGAAATTCTCATCCAGATACATGGTGTGGTCTTCCTCCTGCAAGGTTGGCGTTGGCATTTGCCCTTCGGGCTGTTCCTGAGCCGCCAATGGCAGGGCTGCGCCCATGCCCAGCGCGGCGGCCAGCAGCCAGCACATCGTCTGTTGATTCTTCATGTTGCTCCATTGTTCATGTTGCTTTGCGGCCACTATCATAAAGGCAAGCGCCGTTCGCCATGGGCACGATTGCCGCCCCAACAATAAAAAACCGGGACCAGACCTGCTGGTCCGGCCCCGGTCCGGGGACATGCGCTGGCGCGGCAAGCGCGCCACACATCAGCCCATGCCATCCTTGACAGGCGACAACTGGCTCGCATGCAGCCGTGCATACGCGCCGCCCTGCTGCAGCAAGGCGGCATGGCTGCCCGACTCGACCAGGCGCCCGCCCTGCATGACGACGATGCGGTCGGCGCTTTCGATGGTGGATAAGCGGTGGGCGATGACGATGGTGGTGCGGTTGCGCATCAGCACTTCCAGCGCCGCCTGCACGGAGCGCTCCGACTCCGTGTCCAGCGCGCTGGTCGCTTCATCGAGCAGCAGGATCGGCGCATCCTTGTACAGGGCGCGGGCGATGGCCAGGCGCTGGCGTTGCCCACCCGACAGGCGCGAACCGTTCTGGCCCGCCTGGGTCGCATAGCCTTGCGGCAGCTGCATGATGAAATCGTGCGCATACGCGGCGCGCGCCGACGCTTCGATGCGGGCCATGTCCGGGGCCGGGTCGCCATACGCGATATTCGCCGCCATCGTGTCGTTGAACAGGATCACATCCTGGCTGACGAGAGCGAACTGGCGCCGCAGGGCCAGCAGCGCGTAGTCGCGCACGTCGACGCCGTCGAGCAAAATCCGGCCGCCGCTGACGTCATAGAAACGCGGCAGCAGGCCCAGCAAGGTCGTCTTGCCGCCGCCCGAGCCGCCCACGAGGGCCACCGTTTCGCCGGCGCGGATGTCGAGCGTGATATCGCTCAAGGCCGTGGGCCCATCGGGATCGTCGCTGTTGTAGCGGAAGTGCACGTTCTGCAGAGACAGATTGCCTTGCACGGCGGCAGGGGCGATGGTGCCCGGGTCCGGTTCCAGCGGCGTGTCGATCAAACCGAAGACGGACTCGGCCGCAGCCAGGCCCCGCTGCAGCGGCTCATTGATCTTGGTCAGGTTCTTGATCGGCGACTGCATGGCCATCAGCGCGCCCATGAAGGCAACAAAAGCGCCCGGCGTGATGGCGCCGCTTTGCGCGCGCAGCATGGCGAAATAAATCACGGACGACAGGGTAATGCCGACGAGCATCATGATGAAGCCGGAATTCATGGCCGAGGTGGCCGCGTGCTTGACGGCCAGCTGGCGGTTGCGCTTGACGACGTTGCCGAAGCGCGCCTGTTCATAGTCCTGCCCGCCGAAGATTTTCACCACGCGCTGGCCGCCGATGCTTTCATCGAGCACGGACGTCAGCTCGCCCACGGCTTGCTGCGAACTCTTGCTCAGGTGGCGCATGCGCCGTCCCGCCAGGGTCACGACGATGGCGACGATGGGCATCGAGGCCATGCAGAACAGGGCCAGTTTCACGTCGATGCTGAACAATAAAATCAGGTAGCCGACGGTGGCGACGGAATCGCGCACCATCACGTTGAGCACGTTCAAGCCCGCCTGCGACACCTGGCTGGCGTCGAAGGCCACGCGCGACTGCGTCAGGCTGGTGGTGGTGGTGTCGAAAAAGCGGCTGGGCAGGCGCATGATGGTGGCGAACATCTTTTCGCGCAAATCGGCCTGCACCCGGCTCGATAGCCAAACGGAACCGTAATCGCCGGCAAAGCTCGACACCATGCGCAGCACGGCCAGGCCCAGGATGGTGGCGGGAATCACCCACAGATCCACCTGTCCCGCCTGTGCCGGCAAGAAACGGTCGACCCAGCCCTGCAGCATGCCCATCACGCCGGACACGGGCGCGACCTGCGTGCTGGCCGTCGTGCGCATGGCGTCGACGACGTTTTGCAACTGGCGGATTAACAACACATCGGTGGCGGACGCCACGCCCACGGCCAGCAAAGTGGCGGCAACGATGGCGCCATAGCGGCGAAACTGGCCGGCCAGGCGGAAGAACAGGAGGCGACTTTGCTGCATGCAGGTGAGAAAAGTAAGGGTAAAACGTGATTCTAACCGCTGCCAGACTCACCTATGAGAAAGTCGTCACCTTGCCGGCGCAGGACCGGCAAGGAAAACACGGACGATCAGCTCTTCGCCACTTTCCACGCGGCCGTGCCAGCCTTGCAGACTTTCAGCTTCAGGGTCTGTTCCTGGCCCTTGGCGTTCAAGCCCACCTGCACCTTGCGGCACGTTTGCGCATCCGTCTTTTCCGTATCGCTGGCCGTGATGTCGGCGGCGATGCGCACGGAATTGCGCAAGCCTTCATTGCTCCATTGCACGGTTTCGCCATCCTTCTTGTCGTTGAGCACGTCGGTGACGGCTTTCACGAAGACGGGCTTGTCGTTCTTGTTCAGGTAAGCCATCGGCGTATCGGCCAGGAAACCCAGGCCGACGGCGGAAGCGGAAGCGCTGAAGACGGCGCTGCCCAGTATCAAGGTGGACAGCAGTGTGGCGGGACGAATACGCATGGAAAACTCCTAGTTAAGTAAAAATAGGGACCGCCGGGGCGGCCCTTAGCCGGGATCCGCCGGCGAAATACCCACGGCCAGCAAGGCGTCGATGCTGGGCACGAAATAGATCGCCGACGACAGCGCCGTGGAAAAATCCAGCAGCCTGTCCGTCTTGGTGACGCCATCATAGCCTACGCCGTACATTTGCCGCAGCATGCCCATGGTCACCGTGATGTCCTTGCAGAAACCGACAAACATGACGCCCGCCTCGGTCGCATTGGCGTAATTGGCATTGCGGCGCACGATATCGACTTCCTCGCCATCGCGGATAAACTGGTTGCGGCCCACGTGGGAATCGACGGGCAGCGGCGACAATTCATGGCTGCCGGCCTTGGTGCGGCCCCACACCTGCTCCGCCGCGTGCACGGGCAAGGCGCGCAGGCGCTCCACGTCCATGCGCCATTTCTGCAGCAGCACGGTGGAGCCGCCCGCGCCCGCCTCGCCGTCCGGGATGATGGCCACGCCGTTGGCGCGGAACGGATTCGGATTCGCGACGCCGTCGGCAAAGCCGTCGAAGGTCACGTTATTGTGATACGGAAAACACACCTGCTCGCTGGCCAGCTCGGTGTAAGGGCTCAGCAAGGTGAGCGTCGTGCGCATGCTGTCGTACAGGGTGGCCGCGTTCGATTGCGTGATCCAGACCCAGAAATCGTGCTGGGTGGCCGGCGCCGTCTTGCCATTGGCGCCCACCAGGTCTTGCGCGAACGATGCCATGTTGTCCGGCACGCAGCCGGGGCAAGCGGCGCGCCACAGCTCGGGCTTGAATCCCAGCACCACATTGGCCGTGCCGCCTGTTAACTGATGGTGGCGGTTCAGGGTGGGATCCAGGATGCCCGTGACCTCGGATTCCCACAGTTTGCCCAACACCCTGAACAGCTGCTCCGGTTCAACGCCGGCCTTCACATTGAACTGCAAATGCACTTCGTCGCGCGCGACGACAGACAGCATGCTTTGTGGAATTGCCATGACAGATGTTCCTCTTTTAGTTTTCTCTATGGATATTAAACCAGAAGTGCAGCCTGGGAGTTTCATTTAGGCAACATGCGATAACTGTAACTATAGGTCGTCATAAATTGGACGATAATGCAATGACGTAGAGCAAGATTCAAGAATGGATACCAATGAAATTGTATGAAAAGCTCGTCAGCGACATCGAGCAACTGGTGACCAAGGGCGTGCTCTTGCCCGGCGAACGCATACCCTCCGTGCGCCAGACCAGCCAGCAGCACAAGCTGAGCATCACCACGGTGCTGCGCGCCTACGTCAAGCTGGAAAGCATGGGCGTGATCGAAAGCCGGCCCCAGTCCGGCTACTTCGTGCGGCCTCGCGCCGACGGCGATGCACAGCCGGCCGACCTGTGCATGCAAGCCTCGCAGCCAAGCACCGTGCCGGCCGAAGTGCACGTCAGCCGCCTGGTGCTGTCGACCCTGCGCTCGATCGGCTTGCACGACGCCATCCCGCTGGGCTCGCCCTACCCCGACCCTTCGCTGTTTCCCTGGGAACGCATCAACCAATACGCGGGCGCCGTGGCGCGCCGCAACCGCGAGTGGAACATGACGGACGACCTGCCGCCGGGCAACCCGCAGCTGATCCGCGAAATCGCCCGCCGCCACATGGAAAACGGCCTGGCCGTCGATCCCGACGAAATCATCGTCACTGTGGGCGCCACGGAAGCGATCAACCTGTGCCTGCAAGCCGTGGCCAGGCCGGGCGACACCATCGCCGTCGAGTCGCCCACCTTCTATGCCATGCTGATGGCCGTCGAACGGCTGGGCATGAAGGTGGTGGAAATCTCCACCGATCCGTACGACGGCATCCGCATCGAAGCGCTGGCCGACATCATGGCCCGGCAACCGATCGCCGCCGTCATGGTGATGCCGAACTTCCAGAATCCCCTGGGCTTCCAGATGTCCGACCAGCGCAAGCGCGCGCTGTATCAGCTGCTGGAACAGCACGACGTGCCCGCCATCGAAAACGGCGTCTACAACGAGCTGTATTACGGCGACGCCCACCCGTCCTCGCTCAAGTCCTACGACCGCAAGGGCCTGGTGCTGCACTGTTCCTCGTTTTCCAAGAGCCTCAGCTCGGCCCAGCGCGTGGGCTGGGCGCTGGCCGGGCGCTACCGGGGCAAGGTGGAGGAACTCAAATTCCTCAACACCCTGGCCACGTCCTCGTTTCCGCAACTGGCCATCGCCGAATACCTGCAAAACGATGGCTACGAACAGCATCTGCGCCGCACCCGCAAGGCCTACGCCCAGCAGGCGCGCATCATGGCGGCCGCCGTGCTGCGCTTCTTTCCCGCCGGCACCAAAGTCTCGCAACCGCAAGGCGGCTACGTGCTGTGGGTGGAACTGCCCGGCAACGTGGATTCGATGCAACTGTACCGGCGCGCGCTGGAATGCCGGATCACGGTGGGTCCGGGGCGCATGTTTTCCGTCAGCCAGGCTTACAAGCATTGCATACGCCTCAACTACAGCTATCCGTGGAGCGTGGAGGTCGAGCAAGCCATTATTCTGCTCGGCAAACTGATCACCGAATTTTTGTAGACCATTCACCCGCCCACCAGCGACATGCGCACGGTGGGATACTGCTTGCGCTGGGCGCTGCCGGCCTGGGCCAGTGCGCCGCGCACTTCCGAGTAGCGGTCGCCACGGCGTTGCCAGTGCTGGCGCAGCACGGTTTCCAGACCTTGCTCGGTATCCAGATGGGGTCGCAGGTCGAGGCCGTCGTGGGCGAACAGGCAGGTAAACAGCTTGCCATCCGACGACACGCGCACGCGGCTGCAGTCGCCGCAGAACGGCTGCGACACGCTGGAAATGAAACCCACTTCGCCGCCGCCATCGAGATAAGTGTAGCGGCTGGCCGTTTCATGCGAGATCGGCTTGCCTTCGCCCAGCGATACGAGAGGGAATTCCGCCGCGATCAGCGCGCGCGCCGCGTCCGACGTGACGACGTGCGTGCGCGACCAGGCGCCGATGCCGCCCACGTCCATGAATTCGATCAGGCGCAGCACCACGCCCGTGTGGCGGAAATGGCGCGCCAGCGGCACGATCTGGCTGTCGTTGACGCCTTTCTGCACGACCATGTTGACCTTCACGGGGTGCAAACCGACGGCTTGCGCTACCTCAATCCCGTGCAGCACTTTCTCGACGGGAAAGTCGACGCCGTTCATGCGCTGGAAGATGCCGTTATCCAGACTGTCGAGGCTGACGGTGACACGGTCCAGGCCAGCGTCCTTCAGCGAGCGCGCCTTGGCGGCCAGCAAGCTGCCATTCGTCGTCAGCGCGATGCTGACGGCGCGCCCGTCCGGCGTGGCGAGCCGCGCCAGGCGCTCGATCAGCTGTTCCAGGTTCTTGCGCAGCAGCGGTTCGCCGCCCGTGATGCGGATCTTATCCACGCCCAGGTGCACGAAGGCGCGCGCCATCGTTTCGATCTGGTCGAAGGACAGGCGCTCGCTCGATGGCAGGAACGGGTAATCGCTGGGGTACAGCTCGGCCGGCATGCAATAGGTGCAGCGGAAGTTGCACTGGTCGATGACGGAAATGCGCAAGTCCGTCAGGGGACGGCCCAGCATGTCCACGCACGGCGCAAGATAGTCTGGCTGCCGGAGTGCTGGCTGCGGATACAGGATGGTGTTCATTGTGCTTCCCCCTTGATGTGCATTCGTCAGGACGTAGCATAGGGCGAATGGGGCCAGGCCAGCAGGTACAGTCCGGCGCCGGGCGATAGAGTACAGATGCGGCTTTACTCTGCCGGCGGCGGCGCGAACACGCTGGCGCACAGCTGCGCCCCCGCTTCG
Organism: Janthinobacterium sp. GW823-FHT03B06; assembly: GCF_058796955.1. Lineage (NCBI taxonomy): Bacteria > Pseudomonadati > Pseudomonadota > Betaproteobacteria > Burkholderiales > Oxalobacteraceae > Janthinobacterium > Janthinobacterium sp. GW823-FHT03B06. The sequence goes on along the minus strand of NZ_JBXAJE010000005.1, from coordinate 149,237 downwards.
CTGAGCAGCGCGCTGCCGCCGCCGCTCTCCGCCGTCGTCACGTTCACCAGTTGCGCGCTGGACAGCGCATTGAGCTGGCGCAACAAAGTGCTCATCTGTACCCCTGCCCGCTTGGCCAGCTTGGCCAGCGACCACGGTTTATCGGGCGCCTCCTGGCGCGCCTGCCACAGCAGAGCCAGCAGCGCTATCAGTGCCGCGTCGATTCCTTCTTCCTGTTGCATATTGTTCCTCGTTGAAGGCTGGAAATGCGCAATGCACTTCCCTCGTTTGCATCATAAATCAGCGGCATAGCGGGTGCGATGCAAATCGGCGCATGCCCATCTGTACTCTGTTTTTTTGTCCGGAACTGTGCGCCTACGGGGAGGTCCGCCGCCCCTACCATGTGATTGTCCCATCGCATATCACCAGGAGAGTCATCATGAGCAAACCAAAGTCCGACGCGCGCATCGCGCCCTACACCCATGCCGCGGCCGGTTGGGGTGCCCTCAAGTACGTGGCCATCAATCTGTTCAAGGAAAAAGTCAGCGCAGGCAATTACCGTTCGCTGTTCGAGCAAAACCAGCCCGACGGCTTCGACTGCCCCGGCTGCGCCTGGCCCGACCGCGAACACGCGTCGACGTTCGAATTCTGCGAAAACGGCGTCAAGGCCGTGGCCGCCGAATCGACGAGCAAGCGCGTGCGCCCCGAGTTTTTCCAGGAGCACACGGTCACGGAATTGATGGAACAGTCGGACTATGATCTGGAACAACATGGCCGCCTGACAGACCCCATGGTCTACGACGCCGCCAGCGACAAATACCAGGCGATAGCCTGGGAGGACGCGTTCGCCCTGGTGGCGCACCATTTGCACGCGCTGGACGACCCGGACCAGGCCGCCTTCTACACGTCTGGCCGCGCCAGCAACGAAGCGGCCTTCCTGTATCAGCTGTTCGTGCGCGCCTACGGCACGAATAACTTCCCCGACTGTTCCAACCTGTGCCACGAAGCGACGAGCCGTGGCTTGCCGGAAACCGTCGGCATCGGCAAGGGCACGGTGCTGCTCGACGATTTCGAGCATGCGGACACCCTGCTGCTGTTCGGCCAGAACCCGGCCACCAACCACCCGCGCATGCTCGGCGAATTGCGCGAAGCGTCGCGCCGTGGCGCCACCATCGTCTCCATCAACCCATTGCACGAACGGGGCCTGGAACGTTTCACCAGCCCCCAGCATCCGCTGGAAATGCTCACGGGCGGCAGCACGAATATCTGCTCGCTGTTCATCTGCCCGACACTGGGCGGCGACTTCGCGCTGATCAAGGCCATGGCCAAGCGCGTCGTCGAGCTTGATGACGACGCCATCGCCCATGGCCAGGAGCGCGTGCTCGACTGCGCCTTCATCGCCGAGCACACGAGCGGCTTCGACGCCTTCGCGGCCGACCTGCGTGCGGAAAGCTGGGACTTGCTGCTGGCCGAGTCGGGCGTCGCGCGCGACAAGATCGAAGAATTGACGCAGATCTACGTGAAGGGCAAGGCCGTCATCGCCACCTGGGGCATGGGCGTGACGCAGCACAAGAATTCGCTGGCCACCGTGCAGATCCTGTCGAACTTGATGATGATGCGCGGCAATATCGGCAAGCGCGGCGCGGGTCTGTGCCCCGTGCGCGGCCACTCGAACGTGCAGGGCGACCGCACCATGGGCATCGAGGAACAGCCGACCAAGGAATTCCTCGACCGTCTGGGCCTCGTCTTCGGTTTTGAACCGCCGCGCCACCATGGCTACGACGCCGTCGGCACGATCGAGGCCATGCTGGAGAAAAAGGTGAAAGTGTTTGTCGCGCTCGGTGGCAATTTCTCGATGGCCACGCCGGACACGCCGCGCACCTGGGACGCGCTGCGTTCGTGCGACCTGACGGTCCACATCGCCACCAAGCTCAACCGCAGCCATCTGGTGCACGGCAAGGATGCGCTGATCCTGCCTACCCTGGGACGCACGGAAATCGACGTGCAGCAAGGCGTGGCGCAGGGCGTGACGGTGGAAGACTCGATGAGCATGGTGCACATCTCGTTCGGCATGAACCAGCCCGCCTCGCCCAATCTGCGCTCGGAAATCGCCATCGTGGCCGGCATGGCGCAGGCGACACTGGGCAGCGAGAAGATCGACTGGCTGCGCTATTCCGGCAACTATGCGCTGCTGCGCGATTCCATCGAACAAGTATTCGACGACTTTTTCGACTACAACTTGCGCATAGCCAAGCCCGGCGGCTTCCACCTGGAAATCGCCTCGCGCGAAAGGGTGTGGAAGACGGCCAGCGGCAAGGCGCAATTCCTCGTCAACGCCGTGGAACGCGATACGCCCATCCATCGTGCGCGCCAGCAATACGGCGAACGATTGATGGTGCTGATGACGACGCGTTCGCACGACCAGTACAACACGACGATCTACGCCATGGACGACCGCTACCGGGGCGTGTTCGGCCAGCGCCGCGTCGTTTTCATCAACAAGGACGACCTGGCCATGCTGGGTTTTGCGGCCGGCGACTGGGTCGACCTGATCGGCGTGTGGCATGACGGCATCGAACGCCGCGCCGACCGCTTTCTGCTGGTCGAGTACGACATTCCGCGCGGCTGCATCGGCGCCTACTACCCTGAAACCAATCCGCTGGTGCCGCTGGGCAGCGTGGGCGAAGGCTCGCGCACGCCGACCTTCAAATCCATCCCCGTGCTGCTGGCGCCTTCGGCCGCCGCCAGCTGAACAGGACAACGCCATGTTCGGTTTCGATACCCTGGACCTGTCGCGCGCACAATTTGCGATGACGGCCATCTTTCACATCCTGTGGCCCATCTTGACGATCAGCCTGTCGCTGTTCCTGTTCGTCGTCGAGGCGCTGTGGCTGCGCACCAGCGACCCCGTCTACTACCGCCACGCGCGCTTCTGGAGCAAGCTGCTGGTGCTCAACTTCGCCGTCGGCGTCGTCAGCGGGATTCCCCTGGAATTCCAGTTCGGCACCAACTGGGCGCCGTTCTCGCACCATTCGGGCCAGTTCATCGGCAACATCCTCGGCTTCGAGGGCGCCATGGCCTTCATGCTGGAAGCGGGTTTCATCGGCGTCATGATGTTCGGCTGGGGCCGCGTACCGAAGGGCGTGCACCTGTTTGCCACCGGCATGGTGGCGCTCGGTTCCAGCATTTCCTCGTTCTGGATCATGGTCGCCAATTCCTGGATGCAGACGCCGGCCGGCGTGCGCGTGCTTGATGGCAAGATCATCGTCACCGATTACGTGGCCGCCATCTTCAATCCCGACATGGCCTGGGCCGTGGGCCACATGTGGGTGGCCGCCGTGGAAACGGGCTTGATCGTCATCGCCGGCATTTCCGCCTGGTATATGTTCAAGCGCCGCGAACCGGCTTTCTTCGCCCGCTCGTTCAAGCTGGCGCTGATGCTGTTGCTGGTCATCGCACCGTTGCAAGTGTGGCTCGGTGATTCGAGCGGCGTCGACGTCTTCAAGACCCAGCCCGCCAAGGGCGCGGCCATCGAAGGGCACTGGCACACGAATCGCGATGGCGAGGGGGCCGCCTGGTCCCTGCTGGCCTGGCCCAACCAGACGGAGCAGAAGAACGACTGGTCGCTCGAAGTGCCCGGCATGCTCAGCGTGATCGCCACGCATAGCGCCACGGGCAAGATCACGGGCCTGGCCGACATCGCCCGCGCAGACCAGCCGCCCATGCTGCCGCTGCTGTACTACGCGTTCCGTGCCATGGCCGGCATCGGCATATGGTTCGTGCTGCTGGCGTTCTGGACCTTCGTCGCCTGGCGCAAGGCAGGCGGCCGGGTGCAGGAGTTCGTGCGCAACCGCAAGCTGCTGCTGGCCTGGGTGCTGACGATACCGCTGCCCTACATCGCCGTCGAGTGCGGCTGGATCGTGCGCGAGGTGGGACGCCAGCCATGGGTCGTGTACGGCCTGCTGCGCACGCGCGACGCCGTCTCCGATGTGGCGGCCCATGCCGTGGCCGGCAGCATGCTGATGTTCTTCGTGTTTTACATCGTGCTGTTCCTCACGTTCTTCGTGTTCGCCAAGAAATGGCTGCAACAAGGCCCGGATCTGGCGCTGCCCCTGCCGGACGCCGCACATGCCACGGGGTATTGAAATGCGCCCCCATCAATCAAGGAGTTTGTAATGGATATCAATTCGCATGCCATGCTGGGCAACGCCTGGTTCGGCCTGATCGGCCTGATGCTGGTGTTTTACGTGGTCACGGACGGCTTCGACCTGGGCGTGGGCATCCTCAGCCTGTTCACGCGCCGCGAGCAGGACCGCAACCTGATCTTCCAGTCGATCGAACACGTGTGGGACGCCAATGAAACCTGGCTGGTGGTGGTGGGCGGCGCCCTGTTCGGCGCCTTTCCCAGCGCCTACGCCACCCTGCTGGAAGGGCTGTACATTCCCATCATGCTGCTGATCGCCAGCCTGATCATGCGCGGCGCCTCAATCGAGTTCCGCCATGCGGCCGGCAACAAACGCCTGTGGGACCTGATCTTCGGCGTGGGCAGCCTCTTGGCCGCCGTGGCGCAGGGCGTGGTGCTGGGCGAGGTTATCACGGGCTTGCAGCCGGGTTGGCTGAGCGGCACCTTTACGGCGTGCACGGCGCTGGGCGTGGTGGCCGGCTATTGCCTGCTCGGCAGCACTTATCTGATCAAGAAGACGGGCGGCCAGCTGGAAGCGGCAGCGCGCCGCTACGCCACGGCCAGCGTGCTGGCGACGGTCGCGGCCGCCATCGTGCTGTCGGCCGGCACCATGGTCTTCAGCGCCATCGGCCACGACCGCTGGGCGCAGCCGGGCGTGTTCGGCGTGCTGCTGGCCCTGGCCGCCGTCGCCGCCAGCGCCTTCATCTACATCCTGTGGGCCGTGCACGTGAACGGCGTGCGCGGGCCGTTCCGCGGCGCCATCGTGCTGTTCCTGGCGTCGTTCGCGGGCCTGGCCATCAGCTTCTTCCCCGACCTCGTGCCGGGCAAGCTGAGCATCGCGGCAGCCGCGTCCGATGAGCCGACGTTGATCTTCATGCTGATCGGCATGGGTTCCATGCTGCCGATCATGATCGGCTACAACCTGTTCCAGTACTACGTCTTCGAGGGCAAAGTCGTGCCCCGCAAGCATTGAGCGGCATCAGATCATGATCATTCGGCCTACCACCAACTGGTTCCGCATGCTGTTCGTCTGGAACGGCTCGGTGCTGCAAGCCATCATCCCGCAATTGCTGCTGATGCTGGTCGTCAGTTCGCTGGCCTTGCTGACGGACGGCCGCATCTTCGGCGTCAAGATTCCGCTTGATACGGCGCCGTTTCCCATGGTCGGCATCAGCCTGGCGATCTTCCTTGGCTTTCGCAACAACGCCAGCTATGCCCGCTTCGTCGAGGCGCGGCATATCTGGGGGCAATTGCTGATCGCCGCGCGGGCCCTCGCTTCGCAGGCGCTCACGTATCTGCCGCAGCAGACGAGCGGCCTGGACCACCAGTTGCTGCTGCGCCGCCTGATCGCCTTCGTCTACGCGCTCAAGCACCAGCTGCGCCAGACGGACCCGCAGCAAGACCTGGCGCGCTACCTGCCGGCCGGCGAAGTGCAGCAATTGCAGGGCGTCAACTTCAAGCCCGTCGCCGTGCTGCACACGGTGCGCGCCATGCTGTACGAGGCCGTGCAGCGCCAGCCGGGCCAGACGCAGCTGCTGTGGATGCTCGACACGCAGCTCAACGACCTGGCCGCCACCGTGGCCGGCTGCGAGCGCATCAAGAACACGCCGATTCCGTATCCGTATGGCGTGCTCGTGCACCGCACCGTCTATATGTATTGTTTTTTACTGCCGTTGGGCCTGGTGGACGCCATCGGCGTGGCCACGCCCCTCATTTCCGTCTTCGTTGCCTACACCCTGTTCGCGCTGGAAGCCATCGCGCAGCAGATCGCCGAACCGTTCGGCCTGGCCCCCAACTGCCTGGCCCTGAACGCCATGACGCGCGAAACGGAACGCTCGCTGCTGGAATTGAACGGCGACCCGCTGCCGCCCTCGATACGGCCCTGCCCGCGCTATCAGATCGATTAACTGGAGGACATACATCATGGAATGCGACATCACCACCATCGAACGCGACGGTTTCCTGGAAGTGCCCATGGTGCGCCACCAAGGGGGCGTGGCCACGGCGAGCCGCGACATGGTGGCCGAGGAGTATCCGGTGGCCCTCGTCTACAACGGCATCGCGCATGCCGTGATGATGGCCACGCCGCGCGACCTCGAGGAATTCGCCGTCGGCTTCACCTTGACGGAGGGCATCGTCGGCAGCGTGCGCGACATCTATGACCTCGACGTGTGCTGCAGCGCGGACAGTGCGGAAGTGCGGCTGACCATCGCGCAGCCCGATTTGATCAAGCTCAAGGCCCGCCGCCGCGCGTTGACGGGGCGCACGGGTTGCGGCGTGTGCGGCATCGAAAGCCTGGCCCTGCTGGACCTGGTGCCGGAAAAGATTACGCGGCCCCTGCCGCCGCTGGTGGCCAGCAGCGCCATCCTCGGGCGCGCCGCGCGCGAGCTGCTGCCGTACCAGGAGCTGATGCACAAGACGGGCGGCGTGCATGCGGCCGCCTGGTGCACGGCCGAGGGCGCGGTGGTAAAAGTGTTCGAGGACGTGGGCCGGCATAACGGCCTCGATAAACTGATCGGCTACCTGGCGCTGCACCGCATCGCCATGCACGACGGCTTCGTCTTCCTGTCCAGCCGCGCCAGCTATGAACTGGTGCGCAAGTCGGCGCGCATGCATATCGGGCTCGTCGCCACCATCTCGGCGCCCACCTCGCTGGCGATTCGCATCGCGCGCCAGGCCGGCATGCAGCTGGCCAGCTTTTGCCGCCGCGACGGCTTTGTCGATTACACGGCGGGCGAAGGGGAAAATAGCGGCCAGCATGCACCGTGAACAGCCGATGCTACATTTTTTTCCGTAAAGCAAGTGCACGCTTGACTTGCCGCCGCAGCGGGCATTCAATGGCAATGGTTTCTAATCATCAACTTTGCCTGCTGCCACGCTCCCGGCGCGGCAGCGATGAAAGGATGGCGCGATGGCCCTGGCACACGAGCAGCATCTGGCAGATACCTGGCAGACGGGCGGCCTGAAGCCGCGCGCCTGCGACTGCGGAGGCACCGTCTTCACCATCCTGCACCAGCGGGTGATGGCGGACATGCGACGCCGGCAATTTCTCGGCGGCACGGCCGCCATGCTGGCGCCCTTCATCGGCTTGTCCACCAGCAATGCCATTGACCAGCAGCCGCAAGCATCCGACCGCCCCCTGTTGCTGACCAATCTGCGCCTGTTCGACGGCACGGGCAAGGCGCCCCGCGCAGGCATCCACGTGCTGGTGACGGGGGCGACGATTACCGCCCTGCTGCCGGCCGGCGAGAAAGTCGAGGGCGCGCAAGTGATCGATTGCCAGGGCAAGCTGGTGATGCCGGGCCTGATCGACGCCCACTGGCACACCATGCTGGCCGCCATCAGCCAGGTGACGGCCATGACGTCCGACGTCGGCTATTTATATCTGGTGGCGGCACAGGAAGCGCGGCGCACCCTGCTGCGGGGGTTCACGTCCGTGCGCGATCCTGGCGGCCCCGCCTTTGCATTGCAACGCGCCATCGATGAAGGCATCGTCGACGGTCCGCGCATCTTCCCGTCGGGCGCCATGATTTCGCAAACCTCGGGCCATGGCGACTTCCGCATGCGTTCCGATATCCCGCGCGCGGCCAACGCGCCGCTGGGCATGGCGGAAACGGCCGGCATGGCCATGATCGCCGACGGCGAAGCGGAAGTGCTGCGCCGCGTGCGCGAGCAGCTGATGCTGGGTGCGACGCAAATCAAGATGATGGCCGGCGGCGGCGTCGCCTCGATGTACGACCCGCTCGACAGCACCCAGTATTCGGAACGCGAACTGCGCGCCGGCGTGGAAGCGGCCGCCGACTGGGGCACGTATGTGATGACCCACGTCTACACGCCGAAAGGCATCCAGCGCGCCATCCGCGCGGGCGTGCGCAGCATCGAGCACGGCCAGCTGGCCGACGACGAATCCGCGCGCATGATGTGCGACACGGGCACGTGGTGGAGCCTGCAACCTTTCCTGCAAGACGCGGATGCAAACGTGTATCCCGACGCGGCGCGCAAGGCCAGCCAGGCCATCGTCTCGGAAGGCACGGTGAAGGCGTATGCGCTGGCGCAAAAGTACGGCATCAAAACGGGCTGGGGCACGGATATCCTGTTCAACGCGAAAAACACGCCGACCCAGGGCCGCCAGCTGGCCAAGCTCACGCGCTTTTACGATCCCCTGACCCTGCTGGCGCAGGCGACGGGGCAGAATGGACAATTGCTGGCCCTGTCCGGCCAGCGCGCGCCCTACCCGGGCGCCCTGGGCAAGCTGGCGGCAGGCGCCCTGGCCGACTTGCTGGTGGCCGATGGCGACCCCGCGAAAAACCTCGATTTCCTCGCGCATCCCGAGGAAAGCTTGTTCCTGATCATGAAGAACGGGCGCATCTACAAGGACAAACTGGGCGCGCCACTGGCAGGCTGAAGGCGGGCGCGTTGGCAACGGCGGTGGCTTGCCGCATAATGCGCCCATGTTCAAACTGACTTTTCTCGGCACGTCTTCCGGCGTGCCCACGCGCCACCGCAACGTCACGTCGCTGGCCCTGCAAACCACGCACAACCGCGACTGGTGGATGATCGATTGCGGCGAAGCCACGCAGCACCGGCTGCAGCGCCTGCCCTTGTCCGTGCACGACCTGGTGGGCATCTGCATCACCCACGTGCATGGCGACCACAGCTATGGGCTGCCGGGTCTGCTGGCCAGCGCCTCCATGACGGGGCGCAAGAAGCCCTTGCTGCTGATCGCCCCGGCCCCCATCAAGGCCTGGATCGACGCGACCCTGCTGCACACGGAACTGTTTTTGACGTATCCGCTGATCCACATCGACGTGGACAGCGCGCCAGTCGTGCATGCAGCAGCGGGCTTGACCGTCTCGCGCCACGCGCTGTCGCACCGCGCACCGAGCGTCGCGTATCGTTTTGCGCTGGAAACGAGCAGATGGAAACTGGACAAGACGGCCCTGCAGGCGGCCGGCGCGCCGCCCGGCCCCGCCTGGGGGCTATTGCAGGCGGGCCAGGATGCGCTGCTCGACGATGGCACGGTCTTGCGCGCCGCCGCTTTCCGCCAGACGGAAACGCAGCGCGCCACCGTGGTGATCGGCGGCGACAACGACACGCCGTCCTTGCTGGCGGACGCCTGTGCCGATGCGCAGTTGCTCGTGCATGAAGCCACCTACACGGAAGCCATGCTGCAAAAAGTGGGACCCGGCCCCACGCACAGTTCCGTGCAGCGCGTGGCGCAGTTTGCCGAAGCGGTCCGCTTGCCAAACCTGATCCTCACGCACTTCAGCGCCCGCTATCACAATGCGGAAGGCATGGCCGAGCTGGAAGCGGAAGCACGGCTGCATTACTCGGGTGAACTGTTCCTGGCGCGCGATTTCGACAGCTATGAACTCGATGCGGCCGGGGTGCTCAGCAAGTTGCCGGCGAAATCCCACTAACAACCCGTCAGTGGGGATTGACGCCGTATTGCTCCGCATACTCGGCCGCCAGCGTGCGCGCCGCCTGCTGCTGTGACGGCGTGAGGATCTCCAGCAACTGGTCGCGGTTCTTGATCGATTGCACGCTGCCCGCCTCGGCCGGCATGGCGATCCACGCGTACGCCTGCACGTAATCGAGTTCCACGCCCTGCCCTTGCGCGTACAGCAAGCCGTATTCGTTCTGCGCCGACAGGGAACCGGCCTCGGCCGCCTGCTTGTACCAGAACGCCGCCTCGGCATAGTCTTGCGGTACATCAATACCCTTGCGGTAGGCCTGCGCCAGGTTGAATTGCGACTGGCCATCGCCCGCCTCGGCTGCCTGGCGCCCGTAGGCCAGCGATTGCGCCATGTCTTGCGCGACGCCGTCGCCGCTCGCATACATCAGGGCCAGGTTGGCCAGCGACGGCGGAAAGCCCGCCTGCGCTGCCGCCGTGAACAGTTCCACCGCCTTCGGCAAGTCTTGCGTCACGCCATGGCCCTGGTAATACAGGCTGGCCAATAAATGCTGGCCGGCGGGATCGGCGGTGCGCGCGGCGGCATCGAATTGTTTAAAGGCCTCGGCGTAATTGCCGTCGTTATAAGCGAGGATGCCCGCTTCATTAAAAGATGCACTGGAAACAGTCATGAAGATTCCTTGTTCAGGGATTTTTGGCATTGTACACAGCACTGTTGCAGGCAGAATGCACAGTAGAAACCGTGTGGCGCATTGCCCAGATCCTGCGTTATGATCATTCTCCATCTGATGCAATCGGGGCATTGTGCCCGAAGAATAACGCCATGAAATTGATTGTTCTGCTTTTATCCCTGATTGCCACCTCCGCTTATGGCGGTACGCTGCATCTGGATAAAGCCGCGACAGGGAAAGTACGGCAAGCGGCCGATATCCGCTATGCGAATCACGATGAAAAACAGACCTACCAGCTGAAAATCGGCAAGCAGTGGATGGCTGGCAGTTGCAGCACCAGCGGCACGGGCAATTTGCACGCGCTGCTGGCCGACATGAATTTCGATGGCCATGCCGACCTGTGGGTCACCGGCTATACGGATAGCCAGGGACGCATCCGCTGTTCCGACGTGTGGCTGTGGGATGCGCAAGCAAAACAATACAGTTTCAACAAACCCTTATCGGCCATTCCGAATCTCGATATCAGCATCGCCGGGCAAAGAATCGAAGGCGGCATCGCCAATTGCGGTTGCGCGGCGCAATGCTTTTATGAAGACAGCTATAAGTGGCAGGCTAACAAGTTAATCACCGTCGCCCGGCGCGCACAGGATTGCGAGCGCTACCGGGAATATGGATTGAACGATAAAAACGACCTGGTCATCGTCAAGGATGAAAAGATCGATAGCGGCAATCCAGGCCAGCAAGCCATCGAACATACCAACGTCGTTGACTGGCAGCGCCACGCGCAGATCATGCGCAAATCCTGGGAATAAATCCTTCACTACCATCGAATAATTCACTTACACATGACGACACATTCAGCATCAATTACTTTCCATGCAGCCAGGGCGGAAGATACCGCGGCCTTCATCGCCTTGCGCGGCAAGACACGGCAAAACGCCGTTTCCAAAGAACGCCTGGCGGAAGTGGGCATCACGGCCGACACCTGGGCCGATATGATGCGCTCGGGCAGCCTGCCCGGCCAGGTCTGCCATCACGACGGCCAGCTGGCCGGCTACTGCTTTGGCGAGCGCGACACGGGCGAAATCATCGTCCTGGCGCTGCTGCCGGAATTCGAAGGCCTGGGCATCGGCAAGACCTTGCTGGAACTGGTGATGGCCGAGCTGCGCGCGCAGGGCCACCAGCGGCTGTTCCTCGGCTGCTCCAGCGACCCCGCCTCGCGCTCCTACGGCTTTTACCGCTACCTGGGCTGGAAGGCGACGGGCGAGACGGACAAGTATGGCGACGACGTGCTGGAATTCGTGCTCAACTGACAGCAAGGGACGCCGTCGCAGCGCTTTCGTCGTCCCCTGTCATGCGCAGCTCCATCGTATTTCCCGCCGCCACTCGCGCTGCCGAGCATGACGATTTCGCGTATTGGCGACAGCCACGCCACTGTTATCAAAAAAACGCCTGTTGACAATTTCCTCAATGCATGAATTGCCTACAAGGCAATCGCCTTGAAGCATGGGATTCCCGTCTGGAGCGGCATGTTCTCTCATGCCCACCGCCTCGTTGCCTCACGCTGCGCGCGTTTCCTTCCGATCATCATCTTCCGAAAACACGGAAATTTCAGCAGCATCCATTTGTAAAGAAAATCTTTACTGTTGTAAATAAGAGCAACAGTGATAGATAAAATTGACATTTCCCATATGGAAATGTTTTTATGTGTCTTCTAGGTAAAATGAATATCACATTTTACAAAAAATGACTGCAATTGAACGGTCAAACTAGATCGAGTTGGCAGGCGCGTGCCTATCGCAAGGTGCTTGTTTCAACAGTTTTTCACATATAACGGGTCCTGAGAATGACTCGTACGGAGAAGTGAATTGACTAAGAAGTTTGTTTTGAAGCGCAGCGTCGTCGCTGTCGCATTGACATTGTCCTCATCCCATATGGCGTTTGCCCAGGAAGCACCGGTAGAACCGGCATTGCAAAAAGTCCTGGTGACCGGTTCGAATATCAAGCGCACTGAAAAAGAAGGCTCCTCGCCTATCCAGACCTTGAATGCCAAGCAGATTGCCGCTACCGGCGCCAATACTGTGGCCGAACTGTTGCACTCGATTCCTGCCTTCGGATCGGGCTCGTCGGTGGACGTGACCGACGGCGGCTTTGCCCGCGGTGCGGCAACCGCCTCCATGCGTGGCCTCGGTTCGTCTTCCACGCTGATTTTGCTCAATGGCCGCCGTATCACCGCATCCGCCTATGCCGACCCGAATCAGGGAAAATCGGCCGTCTATGACTTGAACAGCATTCCCGTTTCGGCCATCGAACGCGTCGAAGTATTCAAGGATGGCGCATCGGCCGTGTACGGTTCCGACGCCATCGCCGGCGTCGTCAACTTCATTACGAAAACCAAGTACACTGGCGCCGAAATGAGCGCCAGCATCAGCGCCAACGACGACGGCGAATTTGCCCGCAAGAGCGCCAGCGGTATCTTCGGCTTTGGCAAGGACCGCTTCAATGCCTTCGTCAGCTTTGACGTAGCCAAGCGCGACAGCACCATCATCAAGAACGAAAATGACGTCGAGAAAGGCATGTATGCCGACATCAACGGCCGCCTGAACCCTTTCTCCAGCAGCCTGACCACGTCGCCTTTCTTCTACGCTGAAACGAAGCCTGGCACGAAGAACTTCGCCACCACCTACGCCCAGCGCGCGCAAATCATCAACCGCCTGGACTGCCCGGCGTCGCAGCAAATCACCGGCAACATGGCGGCGCATAACATGCTGGCAAGCGACCCGCTGGTAGGCCGCACCTTCTGCAACTTCAACATCGACGATTACGCCGAAGTGCAAAGCGCCGGCAAGGATGCCAACGTGCTGTCGCGCGCCACGTTCGAGATCAATGACGACGTGACCGCCTTTGCCGAAGCCGGCTACAGCCGTTCGGAGCGCACCTATCTGCGCGTGCCGACGGCCTTCCGCAGTACAGCTTCGACCACCGTGTATCAACTCAACGGCGCACCGCAGCAGTTCCAGATGATCTTGCCGGTAGGTCATCCTGACAATCCATTCCCGACGCAGCGCGCCGCTGTCGGCTACCGCGTCAGCGCCCCGGGCGGCGCCTCCAATCTGAACGAAAGCTATCGCTTGCTCGCTGGCGTGCGCGGCACGGCTGGTGCGTGGGATTGGGAAACGGCCGTACTGTGGAACCGAGCCGAACGCACCGAAAACTGGAACGGCATGCTGTATCGTCCGACCCTCGAAAAAGTGATGACGCAGAACTGGACCCTGGCGCAGGTCAATGCCGACCCTAGCGTCACGCGTGACCTGGAAAACCGCGGCTTTGCCCAGGTAACGCAAGTCGACGCCAAGGCGAGTACCGCATTTGGCCAGCTGGCCGGCGGCCAGGTCGGCGTGGCGTTCGGCGCCGAATTCCGTCAAGAAAAAATCGGCCTGACGCCAGACATGGCGACGCAGCGCGGCGACATCATCGGCCTGGCCAACTCGTCGGCCGATGGCCAACGCAATGTCAGCTCGACATTCATCGAAGTACGCACGCCGTTTGCGAAATACTTTGAAATGGACTTTGCCGGCCGTTACGATAAATACCCTAACCTGAAGGGCAACTTCGTGCCGAAAGTCGGCGCCAAGTGGACCATCAGCGACCGCGTAGCCGTTCGCAGCACCTATGCCGAAGGTTTCCGCGCACCAGCGCTGACCCAGGTCTCGCCTGGCGGCGTGCAATCGTTCAGCAACGTGGTTGACCCGCTGCGCTGCCCTGACGGCGTCAATCCGGCCACCGGCGCGGATAAAACTGATTGCAAGAAAGGTATTTCCAGCCTATCCGCAGCCACGCCTGATCTGCGCCCTGAAACATCGAAGAGCTACTCGCTGGGCCTGATTCTGGCGCCGACCAAGGAAATCGACGTGCTGGTCGATTACTACCGCATCAAGAAAGTGGATGAAACCGCTTTGTTCAGCGCGCAGTACATGGTGGATCGCCAGGACCGCTATCCTGGCAGCGTGATACGCGATAACAATCCGGCCAATCTGGTGACCGATGCCAATGGCAACGTGGTGCCTAACTCGGGTCCGATTTCCCAGGTCAACCGTTCGTATGTGAACCAGGGCAGCACCGAAGTGCAGGGCATCGATTTCGAAGTGGCGTACCGCAAATCGCTGGGCGATCTGGGCCGTCTGACCGCCAACCTGAACTGGAGCTATCTGATGAGCTTCAAGCGCGCCGAACGTCCGGGCGAAGTGGCAACCGATACCTCCGGTGCGAACGGCGGCCTGTCCGACTATGCCACCTCGGTCGGCGACAATCCCAAGAACCGCGGCAACCTGTCGGTCAACTGGACCCGTGGCGACCACTCGCTGACGACATCGGTAGATTTCGTCGGTCCCGTATCGTTGCTGCGCCGTAGCGACAACAATGTGGTCTACGAGAAACCATACTGCCAGTACGGCGTAGGTCAGCCGAAGTCGGCATATGGGCTCAGTGGTTTGCCGAAGTACAGCAACTACATCAGCAGCTGCGACGTGAAGAGCTGGACGACGACCAATATGGCGTACTCCTACACGGGCTTCAAGGATCTGACCCTGTCGTTCAATATCAAGAACCTGTTTGATATCAAGGCGCCATATGATCCACGTTACCCAGTGGAAGGCTTCAATCCGCAGTTGCACAATGGTCAAGGCCGCTACTTCCGCATCAGCGCCAACTACCACTTCATGTAATCCTCTGCTGCCGGCGTGATGGTGCGCCAATGGCCAAGGGCTGAGTCCTGTCTTGCACAGGGCTCAGCCCTTTTTAGTTTCAGATGGGGAATGCCGAAGGTCAGCCCATGCACCAAGCCCGGAATCGACAGTTTCCGCCAGGTTTCAGCCGCTGACAAGCAGTGTGCCGCCTGGCCACCGCCGGCTCAAGGCGTCTTCGTATCCTCTTCCTTGTCGGCCGCCGCCAGCCCCCAGTCATTCCAGCCTTCGCCAAACAGCTCGACCGGATGCTGCGTACGCTCGGAACCATTGCCGCAGCGCATGGCGTCCGGCGGACAATACTTGTCGCAACCCCAGCAGATGCGCTCGGGGTTCTTCGGGTTCAAGGGAAAGGGCTTGGCCATGGGGGCGATGGGGTCGGTTGAGGTCTCGTTGACGACTCTAGACCTGGCGCGGAGGACGGTCAAACGAATTTCGGTTGGGAATTTGCTTAAGTCAATTTTGCGAAGATTACTGCGGCGGCAGCTTGCACCCTGCGTGCCCCCAGAAGACCAGCGTATGTCATTCCCCCTCATAACTGCTTACCGCATCATTGGCATGACTCTTGATGACCTTCATTATTTTGGCATTGCCTTTATATTTCACCTCAAGAACTCTCAGCTGATTTTGCGCCACCTTGCAGTATTGATGTATGTTCTTGAGGAGATCATCCTGCTGCCGCTTAGGTAGCTCTCCATCAAATTCTCCCGCCAAGTGCTCACATGCTTCGGCGTTATAGATAAATCTGCTGACATCCTTAGGGAGTGGCTCGGCTGAAAAGGCAAAAGGAAGAACAAAGCAAATAGGCACTATCAGAAGAAATTTTCGCATGACTTTCCTTTAATAGCCATTATTGGACCAGTGTGGCCGGTCGCTTCCAGGCCCGCTGTATTTCTTTACCCCATATGTTGCAGCGACCGCAATAAGTTGCCTGTTCATGCCCGTCCTAGGCAAAGTGGCAATCCTCACCAGATTGCCGCTCGCATCTTTCACCTCAACCGTTCCGCTCCACAGCAAATCCATATCAATCGCCAGACCAGAATTGTGTTGCGAGCGCAGTGCGGGTTTGATGGGTAAATGATTAATCTGCAAGACAATCAACATTGCCTTTGCAGCCTTGACAGATGCGTCAATTTCGCCGTGATCCCATTCTATATGCACACCCGCCATTTTCGGGATGTGTTGGGGATCAAGCTGTTTTCTTGCGATTCTCCACGCATAATGCATCAGGTAGGAGCGCTGCGGCGGTCTGTAGGTGGCATTGATTGCAACCCTGATCCCCGCCTCTTTCATTGCATATAGAAAATCTTCTACTGCCAAACGAAAATTTCCTGACAAATCCCTGGTGTTGGTGCTGCCTGGAAATTTTCGCCCCCATTTCTCACCACTGAGTTCGTCGTTCATCTCGCCTCCATCATCATCAAATACCCTTAATTTAATGCAAACCTGGAGGGATGTTGTTGACAGAGAACAGGAGGCTTATGGCAGCGGTATCAAGTGGATATAAGCGCCTTATGACGCAGAAACGGACACTTCCAGCACGATCCGTGCGTAGCAGGCACCACCGTCAGCCGCCTGCGCCTTCATCTCGTCCAGCACATACACCATCGTCACCGTGGCGCCGGGCACGAACAGCTTGATGTCGTGCTTGCGGTGCGTGTAGATGCTCTCGTCGACTGTCGAGCCATCGGCCAGACGCAAAGTGAAACTGTTGACTTGATCGCCGCGCCGGCTATCCTGGCCCGCGAAATACGTGCGCTCGATACAGCCCGTCAACGTTTGCGTCTGGAGACGGCCAGCTTTGATGCTTTCCCACCACTCGTCGGAGGCGAACAGGCCGTGCCTGCCTTTCAGGCCCATGTGGGGCCGGGAGCTGTCGAGGGTAAGAGCCTGGGTCTTGGCCACGCGAGCGGGGTCTTGCGCCAAGGCTTCGGCGAGGGTATAGACGGGTTTCATAAGGGCACAAGCGTTCCTGGAAGCGCTCACTTAATGTTTGCGCCGAATGATAAAAGCATTGGCGGCAGGTTCAAAACCGAGCGTCGGATAGTAGGACATGGCATCAGGGGCGGAAAGCAATATCAGGGACACTTCGTCGCCGATGACGGCCTGAGTGCGCTGGACAAGCGCTTTGCCGATACCCAGGCCCTGGTATTGCTTGTCTACCGCCAGATCCGAGAGATAACAGCAATACGCATGGTCGGTCAGCGACCGGGCCAGCCCCACAAGCTGGCCATCCACCCATGCCGACAGCACCAGACAAGGCGCGGCAAACATGCGCGCGATTCGCGGAAGGTTGCTGGTGGGCCGCTTGATGCCGGACTGATCGAAGACGCGAACAACGTCCAGCGGATCAAGAGGAAAGTTATGACGATATTCGACAGTGGTGTTTTTCATTGGTTCACGGGTGTAAGGAGATGGCGCATGGAAAACCTCTGCCATGCACCTAGTATAAGCAGCGATGATCGCGGCATGTGGATGATACGGCACCGGTGACGGGGCGCCAGGAGTGCGCGCCAGAGGCGCCATGCTGCCAGCGGCCACATTGCCGGCATGCCCGTTCAGTGATTAAACCGCCTCCGATCTGCTAAAATAGTTGAAAGTTTTAATGATCCGTGAATAACCTGTATTTTCCGACACAAGGAATGTGTTTAGCAAATGAAAGCCATTATATTCTGCACCAGCTTTATAAAAGATGCACCATCATGGGAAAGCCGGTATCAACGGTGGCTCGATTACTATAAAGACATTCCAATCGATGCAGTAAAGAAGATAATGATTGACGATGGGTCGCCATTTCTTCCACCTGCCGACATTATCAAGACAGTTTCCCATAGCGCTCCTCTGGCTTCGAATGACGATAAAAATCTCATCATTCGCTTCGACAACAACCTGGGACGGCAAAGCGGGGCTGACTACCCCGGCTGGTGGCGCAGTTTTCTGCACTCGGTCAAGGTGGCCAATGAATTAGGCGTGGATAAAATCATCCATATCGAGTCGGACGCCTATATCATGACGCCGCGCCTGGTAAAATTCATCAATGAAATCGAATCAGGCTGGAATGTCCTGTGGTCCCCGCGCTATCGCATGCCAGAAACGGCCATTCAAGTCATCTGCAGAGATCAATTTGGAATTTTCGAGAAATTCAAGGATAACCACCCAGATTATTCCTTCCCGGATATTGCGGAAAAGTTGCTTCCTTTTACCACTGTACATAAACAGTTCAAGGGCGACCGTTACAGCGATTTCACGAAAAACAGATGGATATTTCGTTCGAAAAAATTCAACAAAATCCCCATTTTTAAACATGTTTTTTTCTGGGAAACAATCCCGCCCGATGCGGACTTCGTCACGCAAGGCATTCAGCGTCAACAATTCATGTTCAGGCGCGATGAAGTGGCATGAATTCGTCATGGTGGGGGATATCAAACAGCCTCGGCAAGGAGTGTAAAGATGCAGCTACCGTTACGATGGAATCAACGCATGTGTGCCGCCCTTGCCGGCGCTCTTTTTCTTGTCGCTGGTATCGCCTCGGCACTCGCTGCCACGCTTGACGAAGATAGAACCCGCGGTGACATACATGGCTTGTTTGAGATCAGGGAGGCCGCAGTCAAGTTCATGGCAGCAGAAAATGCCAAAAACGGCACACGGTGGCAGGTATTGGAGCCGAACCGGAAGATTCTGGTGACGAAATGCGCGCTACCTTTGCATGTGAAATGGGTGCCGACAAGCCATGGCCTGTCTGGACCGAATGTTGCTGTGAGTTGCGCCAAGACCGTAAAGCCGACAATACAACATAAATGGGAAGTGTTTGTGCCGGTCGACAAGAGGCCACAACGCGCCGCGGGTATGCCGGCAAACTCCTGAGATTCACCAACGCGACGGGCAGTTCCGTCATTTGGACACGAACGGATGCGTTGGGCGTCGTAGAAGCCGGCTCGGCGCAAAAGCTACGCAGGCCGACTCGTCAGAGGCTCGATACAGTCGATACGGTGATGACGCGGACTGATGGTCCCTCTCGTCCCATGCCGCTCGGTCAACGTCTTCCGAAACGGTCATGTAACGCACAACTCGTCCCTGCCCGAGTCAAGCTCCGCCAGGGACGAGACTCAAGTACATTGGCGGCGGAACTACTCTGCCGTAGTCGGATCAATGACTGAGATGACTTCCGACACACGGTTTGCAGGAAAGCCACCTTGCTGGGCATGTTCGCGAACCTGCGCTTCATTTTCAGCGATGTAAACGCAATAGATTTTATCGCCAGTAACATAGCTTTGCAGCCATTGAATTTGTGGCCCCATCTTGTTTAAGACACTGCAGGACTTCCGCGAAATGGCTTGAAGTTCTTGCTCAGACAACTTCCCGGCCCCGGGAATATCACGCTCGATAACGTATTTTGGCATAGCGGTCTCCTTATGAGGTTTCCTGGCGAGCACCACACTCGCCGGTTCTGTGCGTCACACATGCAGTGACATGTATTCGTTATATACCATGCTGGTGGGGTGGTGTTGTTGGAATTGCTACAAAATACACTGGAGTTTGGTCTGACATTCAGGCACGGGCTTAGGCGTGGATGCTGTGAGAGCTGGTTCGGTCGAAAAGCTGAAAAGTCTTTGTATACCTGCACCAATGCAATTTTTGCTATGAAAATCAAATGTAGACTGAAATGGCGCGCAGCCGCATGCTCTCGCGCACGCTAGCCGCATGGCCGCGCGCATGGCATCATGCGCGCAGAACATTCACTATGGTGACACATGGAGCAATTTCATTTCCTTGTAGGCGAATTCAAAAAGAATAGCCCATTTATTCCTGCCGCCGCCAGCGCGCAACTGTTTGCCTGGTTTGAGCAGGTGGGCGAGCGCGTCGATCGCTACGGCAGCAAGACCGGCAAGGTCGTCAAGTTTTCGCAGAAAAACTACGAGAAAACCCTGTTCGCACCTGATGCCGACAGCATCAGCCTGTATTCGCCTCGGGTCGTACCACCCGACGATATAGACGAGTGGGCGAACTGCGACGTTCTCGCCCTGTATTCAAATAGCTGTTCGCTGATGCTGGCTATCAACGCCAGCAAACTGTCGCTGGCACAGCTGTTTCAATGCGCAGAGGGCATATCTGGCTTGCTCGATCATTGCGATTATGTGTACGGCTACAGCGAAACGCTGGGCTATGGTACGGGTTACGCAGGCGGCTATCGGATAATCGATGAAGCCCATCCGTTTGTACCGGCCAGTTCCGATCCTGGCAATAATTGGGGCGCCATCAAGCGCAACGGGCTGCAGTATGAGCATATACGCGACGTGTATCCCATCAATATTTTCAGCCAGTCCAGGCTCGACGCGCTACCGCCGGAGCGTCAACAGGCATTGCGCAAGGCGATGCAGGCATATGGCAGCAGTAATACGCAAGACGGCAGGACGCACTGGATTTTAAGCGGCGAGGAAGAGGCGGCGGCCCGTAGTGACCTTCAAGCGCACGCCATGCTGGGTTCCTTGATCGACCGTTAACCCCATGAGCACGCATCCTCGCGCACGCATCCGGTAAGGGCCGCAACCTGTTGCCGCTTGCATTCTGAACCGGTAGCCCTAGACTGGTCCAAAGTGGACTTCGTGCGCGGCTGGTTCGATTCCCGCCGTCTCCACCACTGAATTCTTTAAAATCAAGTAGTTAGCAAGAAGAAGCCTGTCATTATTTGGGTTGTTTTTGGGCTGTTCTAGCCTAAGAATGACAACAAAATGACAGCTTTTTTTCTGCGTGCAAGCCTAACACACTGATCTGGCATCGGCACTTCAATCATGCCCCTGCGAGACAACGATGATGCAATAGCGTATCTCACTATGAATCTAGCCCACAGAACATAAAAGTTACGCTAGTTACGCTATTCTTTTCGTCGTTTCCTGTTCGACTTGAGTTCTCCAGGAGCATTCAAAACATCCCGGATCGACTTGAGTTCCTGAGGAGCATCTACACCCTTCCGGTTCAACTTAAGTCCCCTAGGAGCATCAACAACGTTCCGGATCGACTTGAGTACTCCAGTAACATCAAGGCTTTCCCCAATCGACTTGAGTCCCCTAGTAACATCAAGGTCGTGATATGTGTAGAGTATACGTTGCAGTACTCCCAAAATAACCTGCAACGCAACTGTCAAATCCAGATATAAATCGCGTACTCTGGAACCTATCACTATGTTTCATTCCACTTTCCAAGGGGAAACTTATTCCGTTTCAGGCAATGATGAGTAAAAAACAAATTGGATTAGTTGGTATTTTAAGCGCTACAACGAGTATCGGTGCTGCTTTTCTGGCGTATATGTATGCTGAATCGCTCCCTGACGTCCTAAAGGTACTGGCGGTCATCGCGGCGGGGCTTTTAACAGGTATCCTTCAAGGTATAGTTTTAGGAAGCTCCTGGCTCAAAACCATTGGCATCAGTGCATTCCTTGGTGCGTTGGTACTATGGACACCTGTCGTCCTTGTTACTTACGGATTCGCGGTGGTGGCACTTCCGCTACTTGCTGCTTTCGCAGCTATAATTTGGTTAGGGGGCAAACTAGGTGCCAGTATTGCAATAAAACTCAGGAGGCGGGTCGGTGGCGCCGACTTATAATGGCTACTGGTGTTGCTTGGCAGCGAAATCAGCCTCACTTTCCGGGGCGCGAGCGGGGCGCGAGGGTCAGGTCCGCTATTCGGACACGAACTGATGCGTCGGGTGCTGTGAAAGCTGGCTCAGTCGCAAACCTAATTAGAACCACGAACGCGCGCCCTCGGCGCGCGGGGCTGCCGCGCAGCGGCAGCGGTTGGAGGATTCGGGGCGGGCTGGGCCCGTAGGCCCAGCCCTTCGAATCTCACACGCAGGGCGCGAAGGCGCCCGGGCGCGGGGGTCAGGGCGCGGGGGTCAGGTCCGCTATTCGGACACGAACTGATGCGTCGGTTGCTGTGAAAGCTGGCTCAATCGCAAACCTAATTAGAACCACGAACGCGCGCCCTCGGCGCGCGAAGCTGCCGCGCAGCGGCAGCGGTTGGAGGATTCGGGGCGGGCTGGGCCGGTAGGCCCAGCCCTTCGAATCTCACACGCAGGGCGCGCAGGCGCCCTGCTCGCTTCCGCCAGGAAATAAAAAAAGCCGCCCAAGGGGGCGGCTCTTCTTTTTATTTCCTGGCGGAAGCGGTGAGATTCGAACTCACGAACAGTTTAACCCGTCGCTAGTTTTCAAGACTAGTGCCTTCAACCACTCGGCCACGCTTCCAGATGGCAGCATTATACATAAAGGTCACTGGCTTACCAATGGCTAGTACTGTCGTGACCTTACTCCCCCAACGGCAAGGGCTGGGGCAGACACCTACACGCCCCAGTTTTCCCGCAGCGCCCGCTCGAACTCCCTCGCCGGCAGCGGGCGCGAGAACAGGTAGCCTTGTACTTCGTCGCAGCCGGAACTCTTCAGGAAGGCCAGCTGTTCGGCCGTCTCCACGCCTTCCGCGATCACCTTGTGGTGCAGCTGCTGGGCGATGCTGATGATGGTGCTGGCGATGGCGCAGTCGCTGGCGTCGGTGGGGATGCCGGTGGTGAACGAACGGTCGATTTTCAGGGTATCGATGGGAAAGCGCTTCAAATAGGACAGACTCGAATAGCCGGTGCCGAAGTCGTCCAGCGACAGGGCCACGCCCAGGGCCGTGATGCGGTCCATGATGGCGATGACCCTCTCGATGTTGTGCATCAGGGTGCTTTCCGTGATTTCCAGTTCCAGCCAGGCCGCTTCCAGGCCGTAGCGGGCCAGGGTCGCCGCCACCCTGGCGGGCAAGGCTGCCGTGAATTCGCGCGCGGAAACGTTGACGGCCAGGCGGATCGGCGGCAGGCCAGCCAGCTTCCATGCTTGCGCCTGGGCGCAGGCCGCTTCCAGCACCCATTCGCCCACCTGCACCACCAGGCCCGTCGATTCGGCCAGGGGGATGAATTCGGCGGGCGGGATCATGCCGTGCTGCGGGTGATGCCAGCGCACCAGCGCTTCGGCGCCGATGATGCGCCCGCTGCCGAGCGCGTACTTCGGCTGGTAGTGCAGCAGCAGTTGCTGCTCCGACAGGGCCTGGCGCAAGCCTGTTTCCAGGCGCATGCGCGCCTGCATGCCCTGGTTCATGTCCTGGCTGTAGAAGGCCACGCTTTCCGCTTCGCCGCCGCTGTCCTGCTTGGCGCGGTACATGGCGATGTCGGCCAGGCGCAGCAGGGTTTCCGCATCCTGCCCGTCCTGCGGATACACGCTGATGCCGATGCTGGCGCCCACGCGCAGGTCGTGGTCCTCGATCAGGAACGGCTCCACCAGCGAGGCGAGGAGCTTTTGCGCCACCATGCTCGCTTCGAAATGCTGGCCGATGTCGAACAGGCCGACGGCGAACTCGTCGCCGCCCAGGCGGGCCACCAGGTCCTGGTCGCGCAATACTTGGCGGAAACGCAAGGAGACCTGGCGCAGCAGTTCGTCGCCGATGCGCCGGCCCAGGGTGTCGTTGATCAGCTTAAAACGGTTCAGGTCGATGAACAGCACGCAACCGAGCATCTTGCTGCGCTGCGCCACGCTGAGAGCCTGGTCGACCAGTTTGGCCAGCAAGGTACGGTTGGGCAGGCTGGTCAGCGGGTCGTAGTAGGCCAGGTGGTGCAGCCGCTCTTCGGCCAGCTTGCGTTCCGTGATGTCCGTCAGGTAGGCGATGAGTCCGATGGGCTTGTCGTCCAGGTCTTGCAGCGGCGACAAGGACAGGCTGGCCCAGAAGACCTCGCCCGACTTCTTTCGCCGGCGCACCTCCATCAGGCGCCCTCCCTGCTCCAGGAAGGCGTCGTGGAAACCCGTGTCTTCGTCGTCGTACAGGAACAGGATGTTGCGCCCCACGGCTTCCACCGAGGTGTAGCCGAACAGGCGCTCGGCGCCCTTGTTCCAGCTGGTGATGTAGCCCGTCAAGTCCATCGTCAGCACGGATTCGTGCAACTGGTCGAGGATTTGCGTCTGCTGCGCCAGCAAGGCTTCGACTTGCGCGTAGGCATGGGTCGAGCGTTGCGCCAGCGAATGCACCTGCAAGACGCCGGCCGTCAACGATGCCAGGCTGGCCAGGTGGCGGCGGTCGGCATTGTTATACAGCGGGCGGCCGGCCACGCTGTAATGGCCGAAGCAATGGCCGTCGAAGCTGACTTCCTGCAACAAGGCGGGCGTATCGCCGGGAAACGGCACGGCTGGCGCAGCGGCGTCCGTACTGGCCGCGGGCAGGAACTGGCCATGCGGGCTGGCCATCACGGTGCTGGCGATACGGCCCAGCTCAGCTACCAGCGCAGAGCCGCGCAAACGCACGACGGCGTCGCACAGGGCGGCGCTGTCAGCGAGGAAATCCGACACCGGAAACAGGGTCATGCTAGAGGTTCCGGCTGACCTGGATGGCCCATTGGTAGGCCTGCAGCAGGCTGCGCCAATAGGTTTCTCCATCGATGCCGGCGCGGCGCAAGCCGTCGGGCGGCGGCGTGGCGCTTTCGACCAGCGCCAGCAAGGTGCCCAGCTCGCCATTACGCTCGAGCAAGGCCGTGCTCACTTCGGGCGCCAGGTTCAGGGTGGCGATGATGTCTTCCATCGGCATGCCCAGCAGGACGTCGAGCAGGGAAAACACGCCTGCCATGAAGGCCAGGTCTTGCGCGTCGCGGTCGCCGCCGCGCAGCTGGCACAGCGCTTCCATCTGCGCCGCGCGCACGGCCGCCAGCGGCAGCAGCGCGTGGATCTTGCCGTCATCTTGCTGGCGCGCATACAGCAGCAGTTGCAACCAGCGCTGCAGCTGGCGCCGGCCCAGCAGGGTGATGGCCTGGCTGAAGCTGCTAATCGGCGCCGTGAAACCGAAGGCGGCGGAATTGACCAGTTTTAATAGATGATAGCTGAGCGATGGGTCTTGCTTGAGCGGCACTTCCAGCTCGTGCGCGTCGGCATCGCGGGCCAGCAGGCCCAGCAGCGCCAGCACGCGGCGGCGCGACGTGGCGTCTTCCGGCTCGCTTTGCTGGCGCGCATGCTGCAGGGCGTAATCGCCGGCAAACCAGCTCACGCCGAGTTCTTGCAATTCGGCAATCTGCCCCGCGTCAGCGATGTTGTAGGCCAGGTGCGGCCCCGGCAAGGGCAGCAGCTGATGCAGGGCCGGGCGGGCGCCGGCCGCGTCAAAGCTCAGCGCACGCGCATCGACCTGCGCCGCCGTCACGGGACCGGCCTCGGCGCCATCGAGCAGGATGCGGTAGCCGGCGTCGCGCCATTGCCGGCATTTTTTCTGCAGCGCTTTGTCGTCGGCAAGATGGGCAGGCAAACGGAAGATGGTGCGTTGCGGCGCCAGTTGCGCCAGCACGGCCTCGTCCACGCCATGCGGGTCGGCCAGGGGAATGATGCAGTCGAGCGGCGCCAGGAAGGCATACGCATCGGCGGCGGCCAGCGCCGCCAGCAGCGACGCCGTCGAGGCCTGCGGTACATGCAGGGTGACAGCGACCCACTCGTTATGAGCATTGGCTACTGCTTGTAATCCCACCAACGGAAACAGGTTTGATTCAGACGCTGACATCGGTATCTCAGTGTGGGTAGGGCGCCATAGTAAATAAACTGACCAGCATTGGCAACCCTGGCCCGACAGGGATGCCATTTCGACAGCGAGATTCATTCTATCCGAATCTCACCCATGAAACAGTTTAATTTTGGCAATAAATATTCAAAAAGAACATTCCCCCGCGAGACCCGCCTGGCATGCGGGTGCCGCCGCGCGCGCCTTCTCAGGCGCTGCCGCCCTGTGCATGCTCGACCGCATATTTGATCAATTCGGCCTGCCCTTCGATGCCGAGCTTGCGCTTGATGTTCAGCCGGTGCGTCTCCACCGTGCGCACGCTCAGGTCCAGCACGCGGGCGATCTGCTTGTTCGACTGGCCCGCCGCGATGTGCTGCAGCACTTGCTGCTCGCGCGTGGTGAGGAAGGAATCGTGGACTTGCGGGCGCGACAGCTGCCGCGCCAGCGCCGCACTGTAATAAATGCCGCCGGACATCACCGTCTCGATGGCAAACACAATATCTTTCCCTGGAGCATCTTTGAGTACATAGCCGCGCGCGCCCGCGGCGATGGCTTGCGACACGTATTCGAGCTTGTCGTGCATGGACAGGATCAGCACGGCAATCTGCGGGAACGCCTGCTTGAACAGCGCCGTCGCCTCGATGCCGTTCGTGCCGCGCATATTAATATCCATCAACACGAGGTCCACCTGGTGCGCGCGCGCCTGGGCCAGCGCTTCGTCGGCGCCGCCCGCCTCGGCCACCACGTCGAAATGCGCCACCGCTTCCAGGCGCGCGCGCAAGCCGTCGCGCACGAGGGGGTGGTCGTCCACCAGCAGGATGTTGATCTTCTCGGTCATGGTTGCGTATCTGTTCTTAGTGGGTGGATGAAAGGGCGAGCCGCGCCAGCACCACGGTGCCGGCCGGGGACGAGGTGATGTGCAGGCTGCCGCCGATGGCTTCCATGCGTTCCGTCATGTTGCGCAGGCCGATGCCGCGCTGCGGATGCAGGGCGATGCCGTCAAAGTCGAAGCCGCCGCCGTTATCCTGGATGCGCAATTCCACGGCCTTGCCCGCCTCGCGCAGGCTTACTTCCACGCCGCGGGCGTGGGCATGGCGCTCGCAATTGGTCAGCGCTTCCTGAGCGATACGGAACAGCACGGTATTGACCATGTCGGGCAAGCCCTCGCCCGCCGCCGCCGGACTGGCCGTGAAACTGGCTTGCGCGCTGCTGCTGTCGTTAAATTCATGCACCAGGTGGTCGAGCGCGGCGGCCAGGCCCAGGTCGTCGAGGATGGCCGGGCGCAGGTTGTGCGAAATGCGCCGCACCTCGCCCAGCACCTTGTTCAGCTGCTCGGCGGCACGCTCGAACGTGGCCGGCGCCTTGTCTTTCTGTTCCGCATTGCCGGCCAGACGCGCGATGCCCGCCTCGATCTGCAGCTTGATCGACACCAGCCACTGGCTGATGCCGTCATGCAAGTCACGCGACAGCCGCGCCCGCTCTTCCTCCTGCGATTCAACCACGCGCTGCGCCAGCACTTTCAGCTTGGCATCGGCCACGCGCAGTTCGCGCAAGTTCAGCACGAGGCCGCAGGCAGCCACCAGCAGGGAGCCGAGGATGGCGATGGCGGCGATCAACTCCATGGTCGAGCGGATATTGCGCGACTGCTGGGCGTCGACCTTGGCCAGCGCCTGGTCCACGTCGTCCATGTAAATACCGGTACCCATCATCCAGCCCCATTCCGGCATCAGGATCACATAGCCGAGCTTGGGCGCGGACTTGTTGGTCGACGGCTTGATCCAGTTGTAGCGCTCGAAACCGCCGCCGCTCTTCGCCCGCTGCATCAGGCGCTGGATGGTCAGATTGCCCTCGGCGTCGCGCAGCTCCCACAGATTCTGCCCCACCAGCTCGGGCTGGCGCGGATGCATCAGCGACTTGCCCTGCAAATCGTAGATGAAGAAATAGCCGTCGTCGCCATAGCTGAGGGCGGACAGGATGCGCTTGGCCTCCTCTTGCGTGGCGTCATCCTTGCGGCCAGAACCATATAACGAGGCGATGGAGTGGCTGGCCAGGGTCACGTAATGCTTGAGCTCGGCTTCCTTGCTGGCCAGGTACGCTTGCTGGATGGTGGCGCGCTGCTGCTCGGCCAGGGTAATCGCCTGGTGCCGCACGGCAAACGCAATGGCGCACAGGGCGAGGATCAGCGGCGTGATGGCCAGGAAGATGACTTTCTGTCTGAGTTTCATGGCCTTGCGCGCTCCGGCGGCGTCGATGCTGGTGGGAATGGGTGATTTTACGTCGCGGCGCGGCGATCGGTCTGCGTAGTAATACTGAGCGTTACTGCGTAGTGCTGCGCTTGCGGCAATTATACGATTCCTGAATACTTGCCATAAGCTGCAGATACACCAAAAGTAACATCCAAACTGGCGACGACCAGGCTCGGCAGCACACATCATCGCACGGCACAGCGCCCGTCAATCTCTGGAGGAAGCATGAACCGCATTTTCAAACAGCTCGGCTGGGCAGCGCTTGCGCTGGCAGGCGCCGGGTCCCTGGGCGTTGTCGCCCTGCAACGTGGCGAACCGATCAGCGCGATCTGGATCGTCATCGCCGCCGTCTGCGTCTATCTGATCGCCTACCGTTTCTACAGCCTGTTCATCGCCGACAAGGTGCTGGGCCTCGATGCACGCCGCATGACGCCCGCGTTCAAGCACAACGATGGCCTCGACCACGTGCCGACCAACAAATATGTGCTGTTCGGCCACCATTTCGCGGCGATTGCCGGCGCCGGCCCCCTGGTCGGGCCCGTGCTGGCCGCGCAGATGGGCTATCTGCCCGGCATGCTGTGGATTTTGGCGGGCGTCGTGTTTGCCGGCGCCGTGCAGGATTTCATCGTGCTGTTCATTTCCATGCGCCGCGATGGCCGTTCCTTGGGCGACCTGATCAAGGCTGAACTGGGCGAAATTCCCGGCATGATCGCTCTGCTCGGCTGCTTCATGATCATGGTCATCATCCTGGCCGTGCTGGCACTGATCGTCGTCAAGGCTCTGACGGGCTCGCCTTGGGGCAGCTTCACCGTGATGGCGACGATTCCCATCGCCCTGTTCATGGGCGTGTACTCGCGCTTCATCCGCGTGGGCCGCATCGGCGAAATCTCCATCATCGGCTTTGTCTTGCTGATGCTGGCCATCATCGGCGGCCAGTACGTGCAGGAACATGCCGTTCTCGGCCCGATGTTCACGTTCACGGGCACGGAACTGACGTGGATGCTGATCGGCTACGGCTTCATCGCTTCCGTCCTGCCCGTGTGGCTGCTGCTGGCGCCGCGCGACTACCTGTCGACTTTCCTGAAAATCGGCACGATTCTGGGCCTGGCCATCGGCATCATCGTCGTCGCGCCTTACCTGAAAATGCCGGCCATGACCAAGTTCATCGACGGCTCCGGCCCCGTCTGGTCGGGCAATCTGTTCCCCTTCCTGTTCATCACGATCGCCTGCGGCGCCGTTTCCGGCTTCCACGCGCTGATTTCCTCGGGCACCACGCCGAAGATGATTGAAAACGAAAGCCACGCCCGCTTCATCGGCTACGGCGCCATGCTGATGGAATCGTTCGTGGCCATCATGGCCCTGGTGGCCGCCTCGACCATCGAGCCGGGCATCTATTTCGCCATGAACAGCCCGGCCGCCCTGATCGGCACCACGGCGGAGTCCGCCGCCCAGGCGATTTCGCAGTGGGGCTTCTATGTCACGCCGGAAATGCTGACGCAAACGGCCAAGGACGTTGGCGAGCACAGCATCATTTCGCGCGCGGGCGGCGCACCGACCCTGGCCGTGGGCATGGCGCAGATCCTGTCCGGCGCCATCGGCGGCAAGGCCATGATGGCCTTCTGGTACCACTTCGCCATCCTGTTCGAAGCGCTGTTCATCCTGACGGCCGTCGATGCGGGCACACGTGCCGGCCGCTTCATGCTGCAAGACTTGCTGGGCAGCTTCGTGCCAGCGCTGAAACAGACGGAAAACGTCATCGCCAACCTGCTGGCCACGGGCCTGTGCGTGGCGGCCTGGGGCTACTTCCTGTACCAGGGCGTGGTCGATCCATTGGGCGGCATCAACACCCTGTGGCCGCTGTTCGGCATCGCCAACCAGATGCTGGCGGCGATTGCACTGATCCTCGGCACCTGCGTGCTGTTCAAGATGAAACGTGGCCAGTATGCATGGGTCACCATCACGCCGACGATCTGGCTGCTGCTGTGCACATTGACGGCGGGCTGGCAAAAGATTTTCGACGCCAACCCGCGCGTCGGTTTCCTCGCGCATGCGAAGAAATACTCGGCGGCCCTCGATGAAGGCACCCTGCTGGCGCCGGCCAAGTCGGTGGCGCAGATGCAGCAGATCATCTTCAACGATTACCTCGACGCCGGCCTGGCCGCCTTCTTCGTCATCGTCGTGATCAGCGTGCTGTTCTTCGGCATCCGCACCATCATGAAGGCGCGCGCCGACAGCAAACCGAGCACCAAGGAAACGCCGTTCCAGGCCATGCCCACGGTGCAATGATGATAGATGAAATCATCAAGGCTGGACGGTATCTGGGGCAAAGCATGCGGCTCATGTGCGGCTTGCCCGAGTACGACACCTATGTGGCGCACCGGGAAGTGACCCATCCCGGCGAGCCGATGATGACGTATGAAGAGTTTTTCCGCGAGCGGCAGGAAGCCCGTTACGGCGGGGCGGGAAAACGTGGAGGTTGTTGTTAATAGTATGGTCAGTCCCTTCGGGATCGGCATGTGCCCCATTGGGACACATGCCCCCTCCTGGGTCTGACCCCGGCCTTTCAGGGGTTTAATTGCATCCCCAAAAGCAAATACCGGGGTCAGTTGCGTAGGTCGGATTAGCTCGTAGAGCGTAATCCGACAACATCGTTGGCGCGGCCGGTGGTGGTGTCGGATACGCGCGGCTTTGCCGCGCTAATCCGACCTATGTGCTGCCCTCCGTTGTTTCATCTCTTATAAGTTCCCCTCCCCTCTCCTCCATTAGACCCACATCAATATAGGGATGTGTCTTCGCGTCTATATTTTTCCAATAGGAAATTAAAAAACAGTCAACAGGCCGACCGGAGAAGCGCCACAACCATGTTCAATTTCCAACGCTCCAGCATCAGCCAGAAGCTGACCATGATTTCGGTATTGTCGTCGGGCTGCGCGCTGCTGCTGGTGTTCGTGGCGTTTGCGCTGACTTCCGTGCTCAACCACAAGAACGATGAAGGCAAGCAACTGCTGTCGCTGGCGGGCGTGATCGGCGCGGCCAGCGCGGCGCCCATGCAGCTGGGCAAGCCGGCGCAGGCGCAGGCGGAACAGGTGCTGGCGGCACTGTCCGCGCGCGACGAGGTGGCCCAGGCGGCCCTGTTCGACAAGGGCGGGCGCCTGTTCGCCCTGTACCGCGCGCCGCAGCATGCGGACGGCCTGGCAGCGCCGGAAGACATGGACCCGGCCCTGCTGGCCGACATGGCCGTGCAGCCCGTCACGCAAGGCTCGGGCACGACCCTGGCGCCCGCCATGCGCTTGTACCGCCCCGTCTACCGGCCAGGCGAGCCGCAACAGATCATCGGCGCCGTGCTGATCGAGGCGGACCTGAACCACATGTGGCGCGACATCGGCCGCCACGTGGGCGCCATCGGCGGCGCCACCGTGCTGTCCTTCCTGATCGCCGTGTTCCTCGCGCGGCGTTTCAAGAGCGTGATCGCCGAACCGATCACCAAGCTGATCGATACGGCGCAAAAAGTGTCGAGCAGCCAGACCTACAGCCACCGCATTGCGCACCAGCGCAGCGACGAGCTGGGCGTGCTGATCGACAGTTTCAACGACATGCTGGCGCAGATCGACAGCCGCGACAGCACCCTGGCCAATTACCGCGACCAGCTCGAGCGCCAGGTGGGCGTGCGCACGGCGCAGCTGGAAAAGGCCAAGGATGCGGCCGAGGCGGCCAGCCAGGCGAAGAGCGCGTTTCTCGCCACCATGAGCCATGAAATCCGCACGCCGATGAACGGCGTGCTGGGCATGACGGAATTGCTGCTGGCCAGCCCTTTGAGCCCGCAGCAGCGCCACTACACGAGCATGGTGCAGCGCTCGGGGCAGAATCTGCTGGTGATCATCAACGACATCCTCGACTTTTCCAAGATCGAGGCAGGCAAGCTGAGCGTGGAATACATCCGCTTCAATTTCCGCGAATTGCTCGACGACATAGAACACGTGTTCGCGCCGCAGGCGGAAGCGAAGAATATCAGCCTGGAATTCGACATCGCCTACGACATTCCGATCGCCATCTGCGGCGACCCGAACCGTTTGCGCCAGATCATCGTCAATCTGCTGGGCAACGCCATCAAGTTTACGGAAACGGGCAAGGTCACCGTGAAGGTGACCGTGTGCAGCGAAGACGCGCCCAGCGTGGGCTTGCGCTTCGAGGTACACGACACGGGCATCGGCGTATCAAACGAGGCGCAGACGCGCATCTTCGAATCGTTCTCGCAGGCGGACGGCTCGACCACGCGCAAGCACGGCGGCACGGGCCTTGGGTTGACGATCTCGAAACAGCTGGTGGAACTGATGGGCGGCACTATCGGCGTTGATAATGCTTTAACGCAAGGCTCGATCTTCTGGTTCGAAGTAAATTTCGATAAGCGGCGAGTCGACAGCGACGACCCCTCCTTCAACCTGAAAACCACGCGAGGGTTACGCGCCTTGATCGTCGACCACACACCCGCCACGCGCGCCGTGCTGGAGCGGCAACTGGCCAGCTGGCACATCGTCAGCGACAGCGCCGGCACGGCCAGCGACTGCCTGACCAAGCTGCGCGCGGCGGCCCAGGCGGGCACGCCATATGGCGTGGCGCTGCTCGACATGGAATTGCCGCGCACCAGCGGCCTGGCCCTGGCCGCCACCATCAAGAGCGACCCGCTGCTGGCCGACCTCAAATTACTGCTGCTGAGCACGGAACAGGCGGCGGCCGACCCCGTGCAGCGGCGCGAGGCGGGCGTGGCCTTCCAGCTGATCAAGCCGGCCCGCGAATGCGACCTGTTCGACTGCATCGTCACGCCGCCGCGCGCCAGCGATAGCCTGCGCATCCATCCGCCGCATGCGGCGCGGCAGGTGAGCCGGCGCCAGCGCCGCCGCGTGCTGCTGGCCGAAGATAACCCCGTCAACGTGGAAGTGGCGCTGGCCATGCTCGACAGCCTGGGTCTGGACGTGGTCTGCGCGCGCAACGGCGAAGAAGCCCTGCAGGCGGCGCAGGCCGAGGATTTCGATCTGATCCTGATGGATTGCCAGATGCCCGTGATGGACGGCTTTGCCGCCACGGCGGAAATCCGCCGCCACGAACAGCAGTGCGGCCACGCGCGCGTGCTGCCCATCGTCGCCATCACGGCCAATGCGCTGCAGGGCGACCGCGAAGCATGCCTGGCGGCCGGCATGGACGATTACCTGAGTAAACCGTTCACGCAGCAGGACCTGGGCCACACGATCGCGCGCTGGATCACCCTGCCGCGCGCCGCCACCGTGCACCACAGCGAAGCGCCGGAGCCGCAGACGCCGCAAGAAGCGCCGCCCGAGGTGACGCCGCCATCCGCCGCCACGGCATCGGTCCAGCCGCTGAACCGGCAAGCGCTGGAAAACATCCGCGCCCTGTCGCACGCCGACGGCGATGCGCTGCTGGAACGGGTCATCCAGGCCTTTACCGGCGAGACGCCGCGCCAGTTGAGCGCCATGCGCGAAGCGATCGCCGGCGCGGACGCGGAAGCGCTGCGCAAGGTGGCGCACAGCCTCAAATCAGGCAGCGCCAACGTGGGCGCCGACGGCCTGGCGCAGCTGTGCAAGGAGATGGAAAAACTGGGCCGCGCCGGCAGCACCGAGGGCGCGGCTCCCCTGCTGCTGCAGATGCAGCAAGCCTTCCTGACCGTACGCGAATCGCTGAACGCCATCCTCGTGAAGGAACACTGACATGACAGCGCCCCTCTCCCCTCCCCGCGGCCTGGTGCTGGTGGCCGACGACGATCCCGTGATGCGCTTGCTGATGCGGCAAATGCTCACGCAGGTGGGCCTGGACGTGATCGAGGCCGAAGACGGCGTGCAGGCGCTGGCCAGCTACAAGCACAGCGGTCCGGACCTCGTCATGCTCGACGTCGACATGCCCGCCATGGACGGCTTTGCCGTGTGCCGCGAAATCCGCCACCAGGAAGTGGGCGGCACGGTGCCCGTCATCATGGTCACGGGCGGCGACGAACTGGAAGCCGTCACGCGCGCCTACGAGGTGGGCGCCACCGATTTCATTTCCAAACCCATCAACTGGCCCATCCTCGGGCACCGCGTGCTGTACGTGCTGCGCGCCAGCGACGCCATCGCCCGTCTGCGCATCGCCGACGCGCACAACCGCGCCGTGCTGGCCGCCATCCCCGACACCTTCTTCCGTCTCAACCGCGAAGGCTTTTATCTCGACTACGAACAGGGCCACGACGCCAGCGCCGGCTTTTCCATCAGCAACTGCGTGGGCAGCCATATCCGCGACGTGCTGCCGCCCGAAATCGCCGCGCGCCTGCTGGACAAGGCGCACGCCGTGCTGACCACGCAGCACATCGGCTCGGTCGACTACACGCTCACGCACGAGGACAGCACGCGCCACTTCGAGGCGCGCCTGGTGGCGACGGGGGCCGACGAGGTGCTGGGCCTGGTGCGCGACATCAGCGAGCGCAAGCGCACGGAAGAGCAGATCCGCCGCCTCGCCTATTGCGACAGCCTGACGGGCATCCCCAACCGCCAGGCCTTCCTGGAAACCCTGGAACGGGAACTGCTGCGTTCGAAGGAGCACGACAAGAAATTTGCCGTGCTGTTCATGGACCTGGACGCCTTCAAGCGCATCAACGACACCCTGGGCCACGACGTGGGCGACCATTTGCTCAAGGTGGTGTCCGAGCGCCTGCGCGAAACCATCCGCCCCAGCGACCTGGTGCTGCGCGCCGAACACGAGTTCGAGGCGTCCTCCGGCGGCAGCAACCTGGCACGCCTGGGCGGCGACGAATTCACGATCCTGATCCCCGACCTGGAGCGGGTGGAAGACGCGCTGAACGTGGCGCACCGGGTCAAGGAAGCCATGCGCCGGCCCTTCATGATCGAGGGGCACGAGATTTTCGTCACGGCCAGCATCGGCATCTCGCTGTATCCGGAAGATGGCGAGGACTGCAACTCGCTGCTCAAATATGCGGACACGGCCATGTATCACGCGAAGAACTGCGGCAAGAACAACGCCAAGCTGTACAGCTCCTCGCTGACGATGGAAATCATGAGCCACGTCAAGATGGAAGTGGGCTTGCGCAAAGCCTTGCAAAACAACGAACTGTATTTGCTGTACCAGCCGCAGATCGACGTGCCCAGCACGCAGATCGTGGGCGTGGAAGCGCTGGTGCGGTGGCGCCATCCGGAGCGGGGCATCATCTCGCCCACGGAATTCATCCCGCTGGCCGAAGAGACGGGACTGATCGTGCCCATCGGCGAATGGGTGCTGCGCACGGCCTGCAACCAGGCCAAGGCCTGGCAAAGCCATGGCGGGCGCGCCATCCGCATGGCCGTCAACCTGTCGGCCAAACAATTCAAGGATGAAAACCTGATGCAGATCGTGCTCTCGGCACTGGCCGACACGGGCCTCGATGCGCGCCTGCTGGAACTGGAATTGACGGAAGGTACCCTGATGGACGATGCGCGCGCCACCATGGTGACCCTGGAGCAATTGCGCGGCATCGGCGTCTACTTGTCCATCGACGACTTCGGCACGGGATATTCGTCGATGAATTATCTGAAGCGCTTCGACGTGCGGGCTTTAAAAATCGACAAGAGTTTTATCGCCGGCTTGCCGCAGGATACGGAAAATGCCGCCATCACGCGCGCCATCATCGCCATGGCGCATGGCTTGAAAATGGTGGTGGTGGCCGAGGGCGTGGAAACGGACGAGCAACTGCTGATGCTGGAAGAATACGGCTGCGACATGGCCCAGGGATACTTTTTAGGCCACCCGTCGCCGCACGACACGATCACGGCCATGCTGGCCAGGCAGGCGGGCCAACTGGCCAGTCTGGAAACTAGAGCACTTCGAAGGCAAGGATTTGCGTGACTTGCTGCGGATTGAAATTGTCGTCGGAAATCACCACCAGGCTGCGGCGGCCGTTTTCCAGGCGCGGCCCCCAGCTGATGCCTTCGATATTGTCGACCCGGGGCAAGCCGGTCTTTTCCAGGTCCAGCAGCAATCGCTTGCGCGCCGGCACATAAGCCGCGCCCGCCAGGGCCGGGATGGCCTGGATATCGGTGGCGCCATCCGTCTCCATTTCGTAGATGCGCACGTGATTCGTGTACAGGCCGTTCGCGTTGGCCACGCCGGCCCGCTCCACCACGAGCACCTGATGGCCGTTCACGGCGAGGATTTCCGACACGCCATTGTCCGCCTCGCGCCCCGGCGCGGGCCGCGACGCCACGGGCTCAATCGGATACGCATACTGGCCCAGCACCTTGCCGGCGCGGTCCAGGCGCGTGATGCGCACCACGGAGCCGTTGTCGGGCGTGGCCAGCGGGCCGTCCTGGTACAGGGCCGCTTCCATGCCCAGCCACAAGCTCTTGCCATCGCTGGCAAACGACAGCGCTTCAAACGTCATGTTGTTGCGCGAGCCGATTTCTTCCTTCGAGACATTGAACATGGCGGGCGTGGGCAAGGTGGCCAGGAATTTTCCATCGCGGTCCGCGTGGCGCACGAACGGGTGCAGGCCCACCTTGCGGTTGCCTTCGCTGCCGTACCACAGGCTGCCGTCCCGCGGATCGACGCGGATGGTTTCGATGTCGGGCACCTGGTCGCCCCGGTCCAGCTTTGCATGGGCCAGGTTCGGGTAGCGGCTGCCATCGGGCTGCGTGAAGAAATGCACGCTGTTTAAGGTCACGCCAGAGAACGCCTTGCTGTCGTAATTCAAGGCAGCACGGTAGAAGCGGGCCGGATTGATTTCCGAGCGGTCATCGCTTTCCATCACCCAAGTATTGCTCGCCGCATCGTAGTCGATGCCCGACAAGCCGCCCACCGTGGTGCCCTCGAACGCGTACTTAAGCGCGATGCGCTGCTCGCCGATCAGGCGCAGGCCGGTAATCGGCGCGTCGTGGGGAAAGCTGGCGCAGGCGGAGAGGAGGATAGTGCTGGATGCCAGGACAAGCGCGGTACGGAAAATTCGATGCATGACAGGTATCAGTGAGTTGCGTAGGTCGGCTTAGCGCGAAGCGCGTAAGCCGACAACATTGTTGGCTTCGAAATTCAGGGGTCAGACCCGCCGGGTCTGACCCCAGCTTTAATTCTGTCGGCTAAGAATGAATCACACCACCCCATCGGCCTTCAGTTGCGCGATGGCGGCGGCGTCATAGCCGAGCGACGCCAGCACCTCGTCGTTATGCTGGCCCAGGGTCGGTCCCAGCCATTGCGTCTTGCCCGGCGTCGCCGACAGTTTCGGGCTGATGGCGGGCAGTTTCACAGGGGTACCGTCGGCGAAATGGTGCTGTTCGAACATGTCGCGGGCGAGAAATTGCGGATCGCTCATCATGTCGCGCACCGAGTAAATCTTCCCGGCCGGTACGTCGGCGGCCTTCAGCACGGCCAGCGCGCTGGCTATCGTGTGCGTGGCGCACCAGGCGCCGATGGCGTCGTCGATTTCCTGCGTGCGCGCCACCCGGCCGTCGTTGCGCGCCAGTTGCGGGTCGCCCGCCATGTCGATGCGGCCCATGGCCAGCATCAGGCGCTTGAAGATGGCGTCGCCGTTGCCCGCAATCACGATGTTTTCGCCGTCGCCCGTCGTGTAGGTATTCGAGGGCACGATGCCGGGCAGCGAGCCGCCCGTGCGCTCGCGCACCACGCCCGCCTGGTCGTATTCGGGCACCAGCGACTCCATCAGGTTGAACACGGATTCATATAGGGCCACGTCGACCATCTGCCCTTCCCCGCCGTCCCGCCCGCCCGTCACGTCGCGGTGGCGCAAGGCCATCATGGCGCCGATCACGCCGTGCAGGGCCGCCACCGAGTCGCCGATCGACACGCCGACCCGCACGGGCGGACGGTCGGCAAAGCCGGACACATAGCGCAAGCCGCCCATCGATTCGCCGATGGCGCCGAAACCGGGCAGATCCTTCATCGGTCCCGTCTGGCCAAAGCCGGACAGGCGCACCATAATGAGCGAAGGCTTGTCTTTCTTCAGTTGTTCGTATCCCAAGTCCCACTTTTCCAGCACGCCGGGGCGGTAGTTCTCAATGATGATGTCCGCTTCCAGGGCCAGCTGGCGCGCGATGGCCCGGCCCTCGGGCGTCTTCAGGTTCAGCGTTAAACTTTTCTTGTTGCGCGCCTGCACCGACCACCACAGCGAGGTGCCGTCCTTCAGCACGCGCCAGGTACGGATGGGGTCGCCGCCATCGGGCGACTCGATCTTGATCACGTCGGCGCCGAATTCGGCCAGCATGCGGGCGCAGAACGGCCCCGCGATCAGGGTGCCCAGTTCCAGCACTTTAATGCCTTGCAATGGACCAGTGGTCGCGGAGGATTCTGTCATGTTGTGCTCAGGTTGCCCTGCGGTCGAGCATCGCGCGGGCAATCGTGCCCGCATCGACGTATTCCAGTTCGCCACCCACGGGCACGCCGCGGGCCAGGCGGCTCACGCGCAAGCCCCGCGCCTTCAGCATTTCGCTGATGTAATGGGCCGTCGCTTCGCCTTCATTCGTGAAATTGGTGGCCAGCACCACTTCATTCACTACGCCATCGTTGGCGCGGTTCAGCAATTTTTCGAGGTGGATATCTTTCGGGCCGATGCCGTCCAGCGGAGAGAGCCGCCCCATGAGGACGAAATACAGGCCCTTGTAGGTGAGCGTCTGC
This sequence comes from Janthinobacterium sp. GW823-FHT03B06, assembly GCF_058796955.1. Classification (NCBI taxonomy): domain Bacteria; kingdom Pseudomonadati; phylum Pseudomonadota; class Betaproteobacteria; order Burkholderiales; family Oxalobacteraceae; genus Janthinobacterium; species Janthinobacterium sp. GW823-FHT03B06. The sequence goes on along the minus strand of NZ_JBXAJE010000005.1, from coordinate 110,800 downwards.
TCGATCATCAGCTGGTCGGCGGGCGTTTCCACCACGCACAGCAAGCGCTTGTCGCGCTCTTCGTCGAGACAGGTCTCGCACACTTCATGTTCGGTAAAGGTGTTGCACAGGCCGCAGTGATGCACGGCATCGACGGCCTGGAACAAGGCGCGCGACAGCATGGCCGCGCCTTCCCTGTCGTGCTGCAACAAATGAAACGCCATCCGCTGCGCCGACTTGGGGCCGACGCCGGGCAGGCGCCGCAGCGCCTCGGTCAGGAATTCAAGCGACTTGGACATGGATCAACCTTGCCCTGTGCCACAGATCGAGCGCATGCGGCTGTGCATCAGAATGGCATTTTGAAGCCGGCTGGCAAGTTCATGCCGCCGGTCAAGCCTGCCATTTTTTCCGCGGACGTCGCTTCCGCCTTGCGCACGGCGTCGTTGAAGGCGGCAGCCACCAGGTCTTCCAGCATGTCCTTGTCGTCGGCCAGCAGCGACGGGTCGATGGACACGCGCTTGACGTCGTTCTTGCACGTCATGACGATTTTCACGAGGCCGGCGCCGGACTGGCCTTCCACTTCCACCAGCGCCAGTTGTTCCTGGGCCTTTTTCATGTTGTCTTGCATTGCTTGCGCCTGCTTCATCAGGCCAGCCAGTTGATTTTTCATCATAAGAATGCTCCGTTAATTCAGTTTGTGAGTGTGTTAATCATCAATGCAGGGTCGGCGCGGCGGAGCCGGCCGGTGCAGGGGTAATCGTTCCCGGCACGACAAAAGCGTCGAATGCACGCTTCATGTCGAGCACGAAGGGATCGCTGGCGATGGTTGCTTCCGCGGCAAGCTGACACGCCTCGCGGTGGGCCTGCGCTTCCGCGCTGGCCGTGTACCAGACGGCGCCCAGTTCCGTATCGACATTGACCTTGCGGCCGAAGCGCTCGCTCAGCGCGGCCGCCAGTTTTTCCACGTTGGCCGGGCTGCGCCACGTGTCGATCGGCACGCGCAGGCGGAACGTGGTGCTGTGGCCGTCGTGCAGGCATTCGATCAGCTCGGCCTGCACGGCCAGCTGCTGGGCCACGCCGCGCAGCGGCAGCACGGCGGCCACGGCCGGCCAGTTGCCGTCCCAGTCCAGGCCGGGAACGGGCGTGATCACATACGGCCCGCTGGGCGCGGCTTGCTTGGCGGCACGCTGCGGCATGACGACGGCCGGTTGCTCGCTGCCCTGCGCGGCGGGCGCCGACACGGCGGCCGAGGCGCTGTCGTCGGAAAATTCGGTGACCCACGGCGGCAAGTCGTCATCGGCTTGCTGCTGTGGCGGCGGCGCGGCGGGACGTGCCTGCTGCACGGGCGCAAGCGCGGGCGCTTCCATCACGGCCACTGGCGGAGCATCGTCCCACGGCGCCGGCGCTTGCGCGGCGGCCGGCGGCGGTGCTGCCTGGACGGGTGCTGCCGGGGCTGGCGTAGCGACTACGGCGGCCGGTGCGGGAGCGGCCGGCTTGGGCGCCGACGATGGCGCCGACGGTGCGCTGCCCGGACGGCCTTTCGAGGCGGCACGGGCCGCTTCCAGCGCCGCATTGATGGCGGCGCGGGCGGAACTGATCGGGGCGCCCGATGCTGCCGGGGCAGCCGCAGGAACAGGAGCGGCGGGCGCCGGCGCCGCTGGTACGGCTGCCGGGGCTGCTGCAGGTGCGGGTGCGGGTGCGGGTGCGGGTGCGGGTGCCGCTGCGCGTGGCGGCGGCGCTTCGCTGCGGGCCATGCTGGCGGCGGCTGCGGCCACAACGGCGGGCGGTGTCACGGCGGCATGGCTGGCCACGCTGTTCGTGGCGGCGCGGGCGGCCGGTGCGGATGCGCCAGCGGCGGCGCGCGCGGCGGCCACGGCGGCGGGACGATTGCCAGGAGCCGACGCAGGTGCGGCAGCCGGCACGCCTTCGGCGCCGCCTATGCCGGGCCGAAAGGCCAGCATGCGCAGCAAGGTCATGGTAAAGCCTGCGTATTCATCGGGCGCCAGGCCCAGTTCATTGCGGCCATGCACGGCGATCTGGTAAAACAGCTGCACTTCTTCCGCGTCAAACGCGGCGGCCAAACGCACGATGTCCGCGTATTCGGGCAAATCCTGCGGCAAGGCGGCGGGCACGGTTTGCGCCAGCGCAATGCGGTGCAGCAAGGTGCCCAGGTCTTGCAGGGCGCCGTTATACGACAGGCTGCGCGAGGCCATCTCGTCGGCCACGGCCAGCAAGTCGGCGCCATCCTGCTGCGCCAGCGCGTCGAGCAGGCGCACCAGGTACGATTGGTCGAGCGCGCCCAGCATGCCTTGCACGGCGTCGAGCGTGACTTCGCCGGCCGCATACGCGATGGCCTGGTCCGTCAAGGACAGCGCATCGCGCATGGAACCGTGGGCGCCCTGGGCCAGCAGGCGCAAGGCCGGCTGTTCGAAGGCGATGCCTTCCTGCCCCAGGATATTGTCCAGGTGGCTGATGATGTGGCCGGGCGGCATCTGCTTGAGGTTGAACTGCAGGCAGCGCGACAGCACGGTCACGGGTATCTTTTGCGGGTCCGTCGTGGCCAGGATGAACTTGACGTGCTCGGGCGGCTCTTCCAGCGTCTTCAGCATGGAATTGAAGGCGTGATTGGTCAGCATGTGCACCTCATCGATCATATAGACCTTGAAGCGCGCATTGCTGGGCGCGTAGACCGCCTGCTCCAGCAGTTGCGCCATTTCATCGACGCCGCGGTTCGACGCCGCATCCATCTCTATATAGTCGACAAAGCGTCCCGCATCGATCGCCGTGCACGCTTCGCAGACGCCGCAAGGCTGGGCCGTGATGCCGCCCGTGCCGTCGGGGCCGATGCAATTGAGCGATTTGGCCAGGATGCGCGACAGGGTCGTCTTGCCGACGCCGCGCGTGCCCGTGAACAGGTAGGCGTGATGCAAGCGGCCGCTGTGCAAGGCATGCGTGAGCGCGCGCACGACGTGCTCCTGGCCGACGAGCGTCTCGAAATTCTTGGGGCGGTATTTACGGGCGAGGACTTGATAGGACATGCTGAGATTTTACCATGCGATTTTGCGGGTGATCCTGCGCGGCGGGCGCAAGCCTCATGGCCGGGCCAGGCAAACCTGGCAAACGCGGCAAAGCAGCAATTGTATAACATGGCCAGCTGGAAATATGGAAAACACGGCAAGCCCGGCAATGTCGCGACCCAGCAAGAAAATGGCGCCGCAAAAGCAAAAAAGCTGCCCATGGCAGCTTGATTGTTGATCCTGATAAAACATTCCCGAAGGAGGCGAGCCTGATCTGCGGCACTCATGGTTAATAGCCGTGGCTGCTTCGTTCCCGACCTGACCAGGTTAGCCATGCCACGATGCGCAGGGGCCCGCCGGGGACAATTATAACCGGTCTGCGCCAGATTGGGAAATTGCCGTGTCAATGCTGTGTGCGTCGGCGCAGGTCGGCGCAGGTCGGCGTAGGTCGGCGTAGGTCGGCTTAGGCCGCAGGCCGTAAGCCGACACTGCTAAGTACGCGGCCGACACTGCCGAGCCACAACGTCGGGTTACGCGCCAGCGCTAACCCGACCTAGCCCGACCTACCCAATACCTACAAACCCAGCTCTTGCCAGATGCCATCCACCTTGGCCTTCACTTCCGGCGTCATGGCGATCGTCGTGCCCCACTCGCGCGTCGTTTCGCCCGGCCATTTATTTGTCGCATCGATGCCCATCTTGCTGCCCAGGCCACTGACGGGCGAGGCGAAGTCCAGGTAATCGATGGGCGTATTGTCGACCAGGGTGGTGTCGCGAATCGGGTCGACCCGCGTGGTGATGGCCCAGATGACTTCTTTCCAGTCGCGGATATTCACGTCTTCGTCGACGACGACGATGAACTTGGTATACATGAACTGGCGCAAAAAGCTCCATACACCGAACATCACGCGCTTGGCGTGGCCCGCGTACTGTTTCTTGATCTGCACCACGGCCATGCGGTAGCTGCAGCCTTCGGGCGGCAGATAGAAATCCGTGATTTCGCTGAACTGCTTTTGCAGCAGCGGCACGAACACTTCGTTCAGGGCCAGGCCCAGCACGGCCGGCTCGTCCGGCGGTTTGCCTGTATACGTGGAGTGGTAGATCGGGTCGCGGCGCATCGTGATGCGGTCGATCGTGAACACAGGGAAACTGTCCTGCTCATTATAGTAGCCCGTGTGGTCGCCATACGGCCCTTCCAGCGCGTGCTCGTAGCCGCTCGGATGGTTTTCGTCCGGGTAGATATGGCCTTCGAGCACGATTTCGGCCGAGGCGGGCACGCGCAGCTCGCTGCCGATGGCTTTCACCAGCTCCGTGCGGCTGCCGCGCAGCAAGCCGGCGAACTGGTATTCGGACAGGCTGTCCGGCACCGGCGTGACGGCCCCTAATATAGTAGCGGGATCGGCACCGAGGGCGACGGCGATCGGATACGGCTTGCCCTTGCTCTGGATCGCATGCTCGCGGAAGTCCAGCGCCCCGCCCCGGTGCGCCAGCCAGCGCATGATGACCTTGTTGCGTCCCAGCACTTGCTGGCGGTAGATGCCCAGGTTTTGCCGCTTCTTGTTCGGGCCCTTGGTGATCACCAGGCCCCAGGTGATCAGGGGAGCGACGTCGCCGGGCCAGCAATGCTGGATCGGCAGGCGCGCCAGGTCGACGTCATTGCCCTCCCAGACGATTTCCTGGCATTTGGCGCCGCGCAATTCCTTCGGCGACATGTCCCACACGGATTTCACCAAGGAACCCAGGCCCAGCAGATCCTTGAAATCCTTCGGCGGTTCCGGTTCCTTCAGGCGCGCCAGCACATGGCCGATCTTGCGCAATTCGCTGACGTCTTCCGCGCCCATGCCCAGTGCCACGCGGCGCGTGGTGCCGAACAGATTGCCCAGCACCGGCATGTCGTATCCCGTCGGATTGTTGAACAGCAAGGCCGGTCCGCCCGCGCGCAGGGTGCGGTCGCACACTTCCGTCATCTCTAAAATCGGTGAAATGGGGGTCGAAATGGGCTTAAGTTCACCCATTTGTTGCAGTTGAGAAATAAAATCTCGTAAATCTGAATATTTCATGTGTTTTTAATTTTTTTTGACGTCGGACGCCGTTGCTGAAGGATCTATGCCAAGTAATTGATTTTATTGGCTTTTGGCACAATGCAAGTCAAAAAATAAGACATAAAAGTAATAAAGAAACGATTCGTTAGTATTGACTTGATATAAAACGGCTTCTACAATTCGCCCAACTTGAAAGAGCACGCCGGCCCAGAGCTTGATTTTAGCGTTTCTCTTTCATTCACGGAGTCGGGGCTCCACATGACATTTTAAGGAGTGTTTTCAAAAGGCGTCTGCCTTACCCCCGGTAAAAGTTGTATTGCGACTGATCCAATACCAGCATGGGACCGATCAGCTCAAGCAAGCAATGACGGCGTTTCTCGCACGCATCCATACGCGGCGGAAACGATGATATTTCTGATGCACGGCATTGGCAGTACCCACAACACCGCGACACCGCGGAGGGACTGCCTGTTGACGCGACATTTCGGGGAACTCTATGACTCATCGTAGCACTGAAGCAGCATTGCCTGCTTCAACCGTGGCTGGCCAGCCAGCGTTGGCGCGTTTGCGCGCCCGCGCACAAGCCATTTCGGCACGTGGTGTTTTGACCACCGCGCAACACACACTGACAGTCTTCGGCATTTCCGCCCTGGCACTGATCGCCCTGCTGATGTTCCGCCCGGACCTGGGCAAGCAACTGACGCACAGCCTGTTCCCGCTGCCGATGACAGAAGCGCAAGCCGTCGAAGCGCCGGCCCTGTCGGCACTGATGGAAGCGCCTGCATCCGTGCAAACGGCCGCCGCCAGCGAAGCACCTTTGACCAAGGAAGAAAAAGCCTTGCTGGGCACGCAAAAGCAGCAGCAATGGGTCACCAACTGGCTCTCCAAGCGCTATCGCGTGGCCAACGACGCGACCAATATGCTCGTCTCGACGGCCTACCTGACGGCCCGCGAAATCAAACTGGACCCGCTGCTGATCCTGGCCGTGATGGCCATCGAATCGGGTTTGAACCCGTTCGCGGAAAGCCCCGTCGGCGCGCAAGGCTTGATGCAAGTCATGTCGAAAGTGCACCATGAGCGCTTCCAGGAAATGGGCGGCGTGCAGGCAGCGCTGAATCCCGTCGCCAACATCCGCGTCGGCTCCCTGATTCTGAAAGACTACGTCACGCGTGGCGGTTCCGTCGAAGCGGGCTTGAAAACCTATGTAGGCGCCGCCAACTTCGCCACCGACTCGGGCTACGGCTCGCGCGTGCTGGCCGAATACCGCCGCCTGAAACAAGTATCGGCCGGCCAGCGCGTGCCGACCACGACGCCAGTGATGGCATCGAACACGCCGGCGCCAGCCAAGGCGCCTGCAGCGGAAAGCGGCAACATTACCATCAAGATTGCACCGCACAACGAGATCGCCGGCCTGTGACCCTTTAAAAGCCCTCACAGGGGCATCCGAAAAGCAGCATCCAATGAAAAAGCCACCGCACGCAAGTGCCGGTGGCTTTTTTATTGCCCTGCGGCATCAGCCGCAGGATCTCCTACGTTATTACTTGCGCTTGTTGGCGTTGACTTCTTCCTCACGGAATTTCACTGCCAGCTTGTCCAGCACGCCGTTCACATATTTGTGACCGTCGATGCCGCCAAACGACTTGGCCAGCTCGACCGCTTCGTTGATGACGACGCGGTACGGAATTTCCATGTTGTTCTTCAGCTCGAACGCGCCGATCAGCAGGATGCCGTGTTCGATGGGCGACAGTTCCGCGATATTGCGGTCGATCAAGGGTGCCATGCTGTCGCGCAGCGCCAGCGAATCCTTGATGGTGCCGTACAGCAGCACCGTGAAATGATCGCCATCGGCCTTGTCGAAGCCGTGGGCCGCGCGAATATTGTTCACGACGGTGGTCGCGTCTTCATTGTTCAGCAGCCACTGGTACAAGCCCTGCAGCGCGAACTCGCGCGCGCGGTGACGCGGCGTGCGGTTTTTGCTGGGGTTGGCGAGCAAATTTTTCTCAGTCATGATTGTTACCTGTTCTTAAGTACGTGTTCACTACAAATTCCGGCGAGACAGCACGGCGCGCTTTTCAACGCGCCGCAGCCAACCGCGTGTCAGAACGTTCGAGAAAATGCTCAGAGCAAGGCGCGAGCCCGAAGACAGTACGAATGTACGGCGAGGGCTTGCAACGCAGCTATGGGCGTTTTATCGGACGTTCACTACACGGCTAGTCCTCCTCGGATTCTTGCAACTCTTCTAGCGCTTGCGCTAAATTAGCCATTTCCACTGCCACGCGTGCCGCTTCAGCCCCTTTGACCAGCATGCGCACTTCCGCCTGCTCGTCGTTTTCCGTCGTCAACACTGCGTTGGCGATGGGGATGCCGTAATCGAGACCGACGCGCGTGATGCCTGCGCCCGATTCATTCGATACCAGCTCGAAGTGGTAGGTTTCACCGCGAATCACGGCGCCCAGTGCGATCAGGGCGTCGAATTGCTCGGTTTCTGCCATTTTTTGCAGAATCAGCGGGATTTCCAGGGCGCCCGGCACGGTCACGTGCAGGATATCTTCATCGGCCACGCCCAGCTTGCTCAACTCTTCCAGGCATGCCGACAGCAAGCCACCGCCGACGATTTCATTGAATCGTGCCTGGACGATACCGACGCGCAAACCTTCGCCGGCAAAATTGGTTTCATAGGTTCCTACGGTCATCATATGCCTCTTTAATCTGGTGGTTCAGGGCGGCATGCACATGCCGCCATCGTTTACTCTTACATCGACGTCTGGCCTGGATGGCACTGAAAACCCGTGACTTCCAGGTCGAAACCGACCATCGACGGCATCTTGCGGGGGCTGGCCAGCAATTGCATCTTGCTCACGCCCAGGTCGCGCAGGATTTGCGCGCCGATACCGTAGCTGCGCAAGTCCATGCTGGCGGCACGGCCTTTCGGCTTGGCTTGCGGCGTATCGAGCGCGGCGAACTGGGCAAACAGCTCGCTCGAGGTCTCGCCGCAGTTCAGCAAGACCATCACGCCCCGCTCGGACTGCTTGATGGCGGCCATCGAGGCGGCCACCGTCCACGAGTGGGTGGTCGCTTCGCTTTCCAGCACGTCCAGCAGGGAAACGGGCTGGTGCACGCGCACCAGCGCTTCCAGGCCGGGCGCCAGGTCGCCATGCACGAGGGCCAGGTGGGCCGACGCGCTAGGCTTGTCGCGGAAGGCGATCAGGCGGAATTCGCCATGCGCCGTGTGCAGGGTACGCTCCGCAACGCGCTCGACCAGGGACTCCGTCTGGCTGCGGTAATGGATCAGGTCGGCAATCGTGCCGATCTTCAGGCCATGCTGCTCGGCAAACACCAGCAAGTCCGGCAGGCGCGCCATGGTGCCGTCGTCCTTCATGATTTCGCAAATCACGGACGCGGGCGTCAGGCCGGCCATGGCCGTCAGGTCGCAACCGGCTTCCGTATGGCCTGCGCGCATCAGCACACCGCCTTTTTGCGCTTTCAGGGGAAAGATATGGCCAGGCTGGACGATATCGCTGGGCTGCGTGCCCTTGGCCACGGCTACCTGGATGGTCTTGGCGCGGTCGGCAGCGGAAATGCCCGTCGTCACGCCTTCGGCCGCTTCGATCGACACGGTGAAGTTGGTGCCATACGCGGTGCCGTTGCGCGACGTCATCATCGACAGGTTCAGCTCGTCGCAACGCTCTTCCGTCAGGGTCAGGCAGACCAGGCCACGCGCATGCGTGATCATGAAATTGATGGCTTCAGGCGTCACGAAATCGGCGGCAAGCACCAGATCGCCCTCATTTTCCCGGTCTTCTTCATCGACCAGTATCACCATGCGGCCGGCGCGCAATTCAGCGACGATCTCTTCGGTGCTCGATATAGACATTCTTCATCCTCGTATGACGCCAGTCAAAACCTGCTGCGCGACGGTTTTGCCGGGCGTTGTTAATGTAACTAAAAACTGAAACTAAAACTGAACGTCGAGCGCGAATATTCCTCGGATTTCCGGGAATTTTCTTATAACCCGCTATTTTAAAGGATTTAGCGCTTGCAGACCTGAAATAAGACAGGTTTGCGGCATGGGTGCCGCAGCCTGCCTCGCAAAGCGCCGATTCCGCGATCCAGCGCACACGGCGGCGGCAAGGCGCGCGCCGCCGGCCTTGCAAAGAGCATAAGATCAGCCAGTCACCGCCACGGCGCTGACACCCATTCGCAGCGACACCCCACACAGGAGCGGCAACATGAAAACCAACGGATCGGCCATCTGGTCAGGCGGCATCAAGGACGGCAAGGGCGCCATCAGCACGCGCAGCGGCGCCTTGCAGGAATATCCCTACGGCTTTGCCAGCCGCTTCGAAGGCAAGCCCGGCACCAACCCAGAGGAACTGATCGGCGCCGCCCACGCGGGCTGCTTCACCATGGCCCTGTCGCTGATCCTCGGCGAAGCGGGCCTGACGGCGGAAAAGATGGAAACGACGGCCGAAGTGACCCTGGACAAGGTGGACGACGGCTTTGCCATCACGGCCGTCCACCTGATCCTGAAAGCGAAAATTCCCGGCGCAGACCAGGCGAAATTCGAGGAATTGACGGGCAAGGCCAAGGCCGGCTGTCCCGTGTCGAAGCTGCTTAAAGCCAACATTACCCTCGACGCCACCCTGCTGCCCTAGATTTTCGTCACGGGGTTGACGGGTTCCACGGGGGCCACCGGCGCCACCAGCGGCAGGCGCGAGTCGCTGGCCGGCAATGGCCGGTTCATCAAGCCGGGATTCAGGGCCGCATTGTTCAGGTTATACGCGGCGATGGCGGCCGCCACGGACGGGTCTTGCGATGACGGTGGCGGCACGGCCTGGCCCGCCGCTTGCGCCGCCATCTCTTGCGCCTGCGCATTTTGCTGGGCCAGTTGGGCTTGCGCCGTCGCCAGGCCCGCATCGGCTTGTCCCTGCGCGGCGCGCGCCAGCAATTGCGCCCGCTCGCTGGCCGCCTGGGCCGCCATTTGCGCATCGCTGGCGGCCAGCTGCGCCCGCGCCGCATCGTCCGCCGCCGCTTGCGCCTGCTGCTGCAAGCCCTGCTGCTGTACTTGCCCCTGGCGCAGCTCGTCCAACCGCGCGGTTTCCTGCTGCTGTGTCTGCTGACTGGTATTAATACGTTCGCTGTCGAGGCGTTCTTCGTCAACACGCTGGGCATCCACGCGCTGGCTGTCCGTGCGCTGCACCTGCAGCAAGTCCGCGGTATTGTCGGCTTGTTGCGCCGTCGACGGGGGCCGCAATTCCTGCAAATCCACGTTCAGCTCTTGCGCTTCCAGTTGCTGCTGCAATTCCAGCTGTCGCTGTGCAATCGCGGCCGTTTGCGGCGGCGCCTCGTCGATGGCTTGCGGCTGCGCGGCCTGCGAGTCCTGCGCGGCGCTGGCCGGCAGTGCGTCGCCCGTCAAATCCGCCTCGACAGCGGCAGCCAGCGGCACGCCCTGCTGCTGGGCCAGCACGGCACCCACCTGCGCCAGCACGTCCGTTCCCTGTTGCAGGGCATCCAGGGTGGCGTTGCTGTCGGCCGCATACGCGGCCTGCAAAGTGATGGGATCGACATCTTCATTGCGCAAGTCGATGCCGATGCGGGCCAGTTGCGCTTGGGTGAGCAGGCTGCCGTCCTGCGCCAGTGCGGCCGCCGCATCCGTCGTACCGTCGCCCGACAGCAAATCGTAACGCTGCGCCAGGCTGCCCGGGGTGTCGCCGGCCGTCGCCAGCTGGCTCGCGTCGATGCCGCTCGTTTGCAGCTGGGCGAACGATTCCGTCAACTGCCGCGCCAGCGCCAGCAAGTCGTCATTGACATTCACGGGGGTATTGGCCGCCCTGGCCTCGTCCGTGGCGCCCTGCAAGGCCAGCAGTTGCCGGCGCGACAAGGCCACGCCGGACAGGAACTGGCCCAGCGGAGAGATGTCGACCTGGGTCGATGACAAAGCGGCAAGGGCCGCCGCCGCGCTGGACGGCGGCACGGGCAGCGGGGGCGCCAGCGGCGCCGTCTGATCCACGCGGGACGTGGCCGGAATGGTATTGGGCACGGTTGCGCGCGAAATCGGGTCCATGGCTAGCCTCCACTGCGGAAAGCTTCATAGTATGCGCGTCTGAAAGAAAAGCAACACACGCTTGGCAAGGCGAGAATGTGTTGCGGTGTTCTTGTATCAGGCGGCAGCCTTGTCCAGCGACAACATGCGCTCGACATAGCGGGCGATCAGGTCGATTTCCAGGTTGACCTTGCCATCGACCGTCAAGTGTTTCAGGGTCGTCATGGCGATGGTGTGCGGAATCAAATTGATCGAGAAACGGCAGCCGTTGACGGCGCCCGCGCCCAGGTCTTCCACTCTGTTGACGGTCAGCGACACGCCATTGACGACGACGGAACCTTTGAAGGCCAGGTATTTCGCCAGTTCGTGCGGTGCTTCGATCACCAGTTCCCACGATTCGCCCACGGCTTCGAACTTGCGCACGATGCCCAGGCCATCGACGTGGCCGGACACCAGGTGGCCGCCCAGGCGCTCGGCCAGGGTCAGGGCTTTTTCCAGGTTCACTTCCGTCGTCGTATCGAGGCCCACGGTGCAATTGAGGCTTTCGCGCGAGACATCGACGGCAAAACCCGTGTCCGACTTTTCCACCACCGTCATGCAGGCGCCATTGATGGCGATCGAATCGCCGAGGGCCACGTCGGCCAGCGGCAAGCCGCCCGCGTGGATGGTCAGGCGCACGCCTGCGTCGAGGCCGCCTTCGAGTGCTTGCACGGTTTCAATCTTGCCGATGGCGGCAACAATTCCTGTAAACATGAACTAACCCTATAAAATGTGAGTATTAATTATTGCGCTGGGCGAATCTTGCAAGGATACGCAAATCTTCGCCCACTTGCTGAACCTGGTGAAATTGCAAGGTGCGCTGCTGTTTGATATCCGTCAATGCGGGCAAGGCAAACATCCCTTGCGCGTCGCCCAGCAAGGTGGGCGCCAGGTAGACCAGCAACTCGTCGACGCAGCCTTCGCGGATCAGCGAGCCGTTCAGCTTGGAGCCGGCCTCGACGTGGACTTCATTGATTTGCCGGCGCCCCAGTTCCAGCATCAGCGCGGCCAGGTCGACCTTGCCGGCCGCGTTCGGCAACATGATGACTTCCGCGCCCAGGGCGCGCAGCTGCGCTTCCTTTTCCGGGTTGGCCACGGCCGCCACGATCCACGTGCCGCCGCCCTGCAAGATGCGCGCGTCGAGGCTGATGTCGAGCCGGCTGTCGACGACGATGCGGCGCGGCTGGCGCGGCGTCTCGACGGCGCGCACGTTCAATTGCGGGTCGTCGGCCTTGACGGTGCCGATGCCCGTCAGGATGGCGCAGGCGCGCGCGCGCCACGCATGGCCGTCGGCGCGCGCCTGCGGCCCCGTGATCCACTGGCTTTGCCCGTTGTGCAAGGCCGTCATGCCATCCAGGCTGGCCGCCGTTTTCATGCGCACCCACGGCTTGCCGCGCTGCATGCGCGAAAAGAAGCCGATATTCATTTCATACGCCTCGTCCGCCAGCACGCCCGTGGTGACGGCGATGCCGGCCGCTTCCAGCTTGGCCAGCCCCTGCCCCGCCACCAGCGGATTCGGGTCCGTCATGGCGGCCACGACGCGCCCCAGCCCCGCACGCACGAGCGCATCGGAGCACGGCGGCGTGCGGCCATGGTGGTTGCACGGCTCCAGCGTGACATAGGCGGTGGCACCGCGCACGTCGTTGCCGCGCGCCGCAGCATTGGCCAGCGCTTGCACTTCGGCATGATCCTGCCCGGCCGCCTGCGTCACGCCGGCACCGATCACCTGGCCATCCCGGACGATCACGCAACCGATGCGGGGATTGGGCGAGGTCGTGTATAAACCGCGCGCCGCCCATTCCAGCGCCAGGCGCATGCCATCGATATCGTTGAGTATTTCCACGGGCTTCTTTGAGAGTGAGTAATAGATAAGTCGGGTTACGAACTGTCGGCCACGCCGCTGCAATTGACCGCCTGCTGCTGCGGGTCGCACACGCGCACCCTGCCCAGCATATTGATTTTAATATGGCGCACCTGCTTTCCCAAAGCCAGGGACAAGGTACCCCAGCGCGCCGCCAGGCTATTGGTCGCGCTGCAACTGCGTCCTGCGCCATTGTAGGCGATATAAAACGGCGCCGTGGCAGACGAAAACGCAAACTGGGCCGTGATGCCCGGTGGCAGCGGCCCCTGGCGGAACAGCAATTCGTCGCCGTCGTCAAACGCCAGGCTGGCATTACGGTCGATAAACACCAGCCAGCCCGTGCGCCAATCCGTGCCGCCAGGCCCGGCCGGCATCAACAGCACGCGCTGTCCGCGCGCCATCGCCTGCGCCCGCGTCAATTCGATGGCCGAGAACAAGTCCGTGGCCGCCGCGCGCACCTGCTGACGCGCCAGCACCTGCTGCAAGCTGGGCATGGCGGCGGCCGCCAGCAGCGCGGCAATCGTCAGCACGGCCAGCAATTCGAGCATGGTGTGCCCGAAGGCCCGCCCAAAGGTGCGCCCGGTCCGCGGTGGCCGCTTGCGCGTGGCCATGGCCTAAGTAATCCTCAGGAAATTATTGTGAATTTATGACGAACAGAACCGGATGCTATGCAAGGCGCCCGCTGCGACGCAGTGCGAGCACTGCTAGCAGCGGGCAACGCCGCAGAGGGCCGGTTATGGAAGTCAGAAATCACAATAATTTATTGGGGGTTACTTAGCGCCAGCAATGGCTGGCGGGGCCGCTGCTACAGCGCTGGCCCGTACTGCTCAAGGACAGCACGCCGCAATCGGCATCCTGGAACTGCGCATCAACCTTGGACGTGCCCGGCGCGGCGCGCAACAGCACGCATTGCCCGATCGCCAGGCCGGGACAGGCCAGCGCCTCGATTTCATACGCACTGCCGGCCGCGCCCCCTTCGCCAGACCACCATGGAAACGCTTGCGCCTGCGGCGCCGGCGAGGCTGAGGAAAACGCCAGATAGCGGTTGTTTTGCGAGTAATAGCGCTCCTGCTGCTGCATCAGCCGCAGCAGGGCCGCCTGCCCCTGCACCCGCTTGGCGCGCACGACATGGCCGTGATAAGCGGGCACGGCCAGCGCCAGCAGCAGGCTCATGATCGCCAGCGCGGCCAGCAGTTCGATCAGGCTGAAGCCCGGGACGGCGGCAGGGGCGCGACCGTTTGCAGCGGCCCAGTTCCGGCTTGCCAGCATTTCCATCTGACCTCCCTTCTTCTCAAAAACCGCCAGCCGATGCGCGGCGCCGGTCTGCACGCCGGTCACTTGCGACACGCCAGCCATGCCCCTCTCTTATTTCTTCTTGGCCGCCTCGTGCAATTCGCGCCAGTTCGCCACTTCGCGCCAGCTGAGGCGTCGTGCGGGCAGCGGCGCGCTGACGACCTTGAGTCCCGCCACGCTGGCCGCGCCGGGCAAGCCCGGTTGCAGCACGGCCAGCTCCTTGCGGCCCTCGGCCCGCCCTGTCGCCGTTGCTGCGCCCACCGTGCTGTTCAATTCCAGCGCCAGCGGCGGCGCGCGCGCCAGGCCGTCGAACAAGCGTCCCGTCTGCTCGCCCGCCTGCACCACACCGGCGCCATCGGCGGCAAAGCCGCTGAGCACATCGAGCACGTACAGGCGCGTGACCGGCTTGGCGCAAGCGTCGCGCCCCGGCAGGACGGTATTGAACAGCACCTTGCCGGCGGCCAGTACGGGAATGCTGATGCTGCGCTCGCCCGTCTGCGCGGTATCGAGAAAGTCGAGATACCAGCCGCGCATGGCGTCGCTACCCGTGTAGCGCAGTTCGGCGCCGTCGACGCGCACGCCGCCCGTCGTCTCGCCCAGGCTGCGCTGTTCCAGGTCGGCGCGGCTGCGCGTGGGAGATGTCTCCCGCACATCGTCGTGCACGGCATAAAACGACTGCGACAGAAAGGCGGATGGCCAGGTATCGCCCGCTTCGACCAGCTTGCCCGTGCCGAACAGCAGCAGATAGCCGCCACCGGGCGCATACGCCACGCTCAGCTGCTGCGTCACGGGCTGGCGCCGGCCCTGCGCATCGCGCGCGACAAACACGAGCTTGCGCCCCTGGCCCTCCTTCCAAGGCGGGCCGCCAGTCATGTCGAGGCGCCAGATATTGCCCTGCAAATCGCCCGCATAGATATACGCGAGCGCGCCCTCGCCGCCCGGCACCACGGCGGGCGGGCCCAGCGCCTGGGGCATGGCATCCGCGCCCGCATCAGCGTCATGGCCGCCATCGCCACCACCGTTGGCGTCGGCCACAGGCACCTTGAACCGGAAGTAATTACTTCCTATCACCCATGGCGTGCCAGGCGCCTTGTCCAGGGCCAGCAGGAAGATGGCGGCGGCCGATGCGGGCGCCGTCGTGTCCTTGCCGTCATTCACATGGTTGTTATAGCCGCTGGAGACGATGGCAAAATCACGGTAGGCCGACGTGCCCTCCTTGCCGCCCATGTTGATGCGGGCAAAGGCGGGCGGCGCGCGCACATTGCCCATGAGCCTGTCGTCGCGGTCCGTGAATTCCCACAACGCACCGTCTTGCGCAAAACGCATCGGGTCGGTGATGTCGAGCGCAAACACGCCTTGCGCCCCGCCGCCCATGCCCGACACCAGCACCGTCTTCCAATGTCCCAGCGCCAGTACTTCCGCCGTGGCCGCCGCGCCATCGAGCAGCGGGCCGGCGCTGTAGTGAGTGCTCGCAGCGGCTGGCGCCGCGCGCAGCAGCGCCTGCGGCAGATAGGCAAACAATTCGCTGCCCGTGCGCGCATCGAACGCATGCAGCAAGCCATCGTTGGCGCCCAGGTACAGCATTTTCCGCCGCTGCAGCAGCGCCTGGCGATGCACGCCATAGCCGGCCCCCGGCATGCCCAGACCCAGCGCGCCCACGTACAGCAGGTTGCCGTGCGGCGCCGCGCCCAGGCTGCCGGACCTGCGCCGCAGGAAGCCGCCGGGCTGGCCCACCTCGTGCGTACGCTGGCCCAGCAAATATGCCAAACGCGCCTCGCCTCTGCCATCGCCGCCGTCGAATGCGCCGCGCTGTGCTGCATCGAGCGCCTTCCAGGCCAGCGGCATCAGGGCGCCCTTGGCGTCAAGCGTGTAGACGGGACGCAAGGCCGTGGATGGTCCATCCGGCATGGTCTTGGACTGTCCGCCAGCAGTCCACAATGGCTTGCCGGGAAGCAGTGCGCCATCGGCGCCCACGGCAAACGCGCTGCGCGACAAGATCATGCCGCCATCGGCCAGGCGCATCCGCGTGTGAAACCAGTAAGCCTCTTCCGTACCGCTGGCCAGCGCCATCAGGGCCGGCCCCGGCAGCGTCGCCGCCAGCGTGCCCTTGTCGGCGGAGACAAAAGCCGCGCGCAGTCCCGCGATCAGGGCGGCCGGATCGCTTCCGGGCAAGTAATGGGTGGGCCAGCGGCCGTCCAGGCTCCATTCATCGAACGCGCTGCCAGTTGCGCTCTTGAATGGGTTGGCGTCGCCGTTCGCATCAAGAAAACCGCCATACTTGGCCGCCAGCAGCAAGGGAGTAGCGGCGGGAGTGGCTGCAGATTCGCCGGCCGGGTCGCCCTGGCGCAAGTCGCCCGCGTAGTGCTCGACCTTGGCAAGGCCGTCGTTCTTGCCGCCGGAACGCAGCGCCTGCACATGCGACCAGTAGGCCAGCCCTGCCGCATGGTAGCTGGCGCCGCCCGCGCCGTCTGCCAGCAATTCCAGTCCCGCCAGGTCGGGCCGTGGCGCTGGATTGCCCTGCGCGCCGCCGCTTTCCAGGCTGCCCACCGCATGCGTCCAGGCCATCGCATCGAACGGCGGCGGCGCAAAGCCATCGGCGGCGCGTGCGCGGTCACCGGCCGAGGCAGGCACAACAGGGACGTTGCCGGGCACGTAGCGGTCCCCCGCCATGCCCGCATCGCCGAGGCTGACGACGACGTGGCGCTGGCAATTGGCCGTTTGCGGGTCGCTCCATGGGGTCACGACCGGCAAGCCGTCGTCAATGGCAGGCGGAGCCGTGGCGGGCGGCACGGCGGCGCTCGCTTGCCGCCCCTGCAGGTAGCGCAGCGATTCGTACAGCAATTCAGCCAGCGGCGCGGCCCTCGCGTACGCGCCGGGATGCCCGGCATTGCTGCGGCCCAGGCCGTTGATGTAAGCGGTCACCCCGCCGCCAGGGCCTGCGCCCTGGTCAGCGCCTTGGACGGCAAACACGCCATTGACGGGATTCCACTCGGCGCCGGTATTGTCTTGCGGCAAAAAGTCGGGCGCCGTCCAGCATTGCCTGCCCATGTGGGCCAGCGGCGCGCGCAGCACGCCGCCATACACGGGGCCGGCACTGGCAGAGACGCCGTTCAAATGGCCAAACACGCCCACGCGTACCCTGCCGCCAAGGCGCTGCACGGCGCCCACCGGTTTGTAGTTCTTGCCGTACGCGAGGCACAGGTCGTCGCGCAGCGGCCCCTCATCGGCATCGCAAACGCGCACGCGCGCGAGGAACACGCCGTGCGTGGCGGCGATGCCGGGCGCGTCGCAACTGCCGCCCGGAGGCAAGCTGGCGTCGCCGAACAGCAGGCGATTACGGCAGGAAACGATGGCCAGTTGCGCCAGCGCAAATGGCGTCGCCGCCGCCACGCCTGTCTGCAAGACCTTACGCGGGAAAAAGACGGGGTGGGCATAGAAGTCGACGGGACCGTCGGCATCGGGCAGCCAGGCGCGCTGCAGCACCGTCTTGCGCACTTCGTCGATGACGCGGTCGCCGCCCGTGAGGGCATAGCGGACGATGTCGAGCATGCTGGCGCTGGCCCAGTTCAGAAAGTTGCCGCTAAAACTATCACCGCCGCAGCCGTGCAGCGCGTCCGCCGGTTTCAGCACGGAGAAGTAAGCGGTCGCTACGCGCAGGTCCGGCAGCATGACGCCGTCCTTGCTGCGGTAGGGATAGCTGTAGCACATGCGCGCATGGAAGTAACCGAGGTACTCGCGCTGCGGCGCATACTCGCCGCCATGCGCGGCGGCCGCCGCCGCATGCGTGAGCGACAGATTGAGCAGCAGGTTCGGCGGCACTCTGGCGCCGTGCAAGCCAGCGTCGGCCCGCGCCAGCGCCACGGGAGGTGCGGCCGCAACAGCGACACCGCAAACCAGGCAAACCAGGCTGATCAGCAGCAGCCATGCGGACCACCAAGCGGATGGCAAAGCAAACGACCAAGCCCTCATGGTCCCGCTCCCGCCGCCTGCTTGCGGTAATAACTTTGCAACACGACTTGCGTGCTTTCCTGCGCGCCAAAACCGATGGCCGTGATGCGGTACACATAACTTTCCGTGGCCAGGCCGCCGGCCACTGCCGCCGCCTGCGCGCCGGGCGGGTGAAACGGCAGCAATTCGATCAGGTAACGGGGCCGGCGCGACGGCAGGAAACCCTGCCCCGTCTGTATGACGGCGCCCGTAAACTGGCCATACGGCACGGTGTGGCTGCTGCCTTCAGGACCGTCGAGGTCCATGCTCAGCCAGAGCGCCTCCGCCTCCGGGGCTGCGGGCAGGCACAGGCCCAGTGCGCCTGCCTCGCCGCAGCCGTCCGCGAACCCGGCCGCACTGCCTGGTGCGAAGAGGCTGCTGCGTCCCGGCGCGCCGGGCAAGCCTTCGATATCGTTCTGCGCATCCATCAATGCTTCCTCCGCCGCCTGAAACGCGATCTGCCGGTCGCGCTCGCCGCGTGCCGCCTTTTCGCCCTGCAAGGCTATCTGCGCCGCCGATATGCCCAGCAGCAAGATGATCACCAACAGGCACAGCACATACACGAGGGTGGCGCCACTGTGGCGCGCGCAAGGTGAACAAGGCACGCAACGAGGTAGGCAGCAGCGGACGCCCGCGCCAGCCATCGTGCCGCCCGCCTAGGCCGGCCCGTTGCGCAGCATGATGCTCGTCTGCACCAATTGCCGCAGCCGGGAGCGCGTCGCGGCGGGCAAGGACGCGCGCGCGATGCGCACGCCCGTGTCGCCGGCGCCGTGCGCCTCGGCATATGCCTTGCCGAACAGGTCGAACTGCGCCGGCCCCAGCTCCGCCATCTTGTCCGCCTGGTCCGCCTCGCCATGCAGCAGCAAGGCCACGCGCACGCTGGCCACGCGCTTCCAATGCGTGCGGCGCCGCAAATCGCGCTGGCGCGCGGCCGCATCCGCGCCCTGCAGCACCAGCGCCGCATCGTAGGCGTCGAGCGCGCTGGCGTTGACATAGCGGTTCGCCACGCCGTCGGGCGGCGTATCCGTGTCGAGGCCATACAGCACCTGGAAACCGTCGACGCCACGAATGACGGCATCCGCGCCCCAGCCGTTCGCGCCACGGTATTTGCAGCGCAGTTCGCCTTCACCATCGGCGCCCTGTGCCACATAGAAAATGCTCCAACCCCGCTGCGCCTCCGTTTGCGCGGCGCCCACGCCAAAACCCGCGCAATTGAGCACGGAACCGTCGCCCCCCTCCTCCTTGCCGGCACCGTAATAGCGCAAGGCCAGCACATCGCTGCCATGCAGGGCGCCGGGCAAGGCGCCGCTGATGCCTTCGCTGCTCTTGCCCAGGCTGCGCGCGTCGAGTCCGGCGATATTCGCGCTGTCGTCATCGGCATGGGCGACGGGCGCGGCGCTGCTATCCCAATTCACGTACGCCGTCTGGCGCACGGCGCGGGCGATGGTGTCGAGCGCATAGCGGCCATTGTCGTCCAGCCGCGCGCTGGCGGACTGGTCGCCATAGCTGCCGCTGGCCGCCAGCAGCACGCCACTGGCGGCCAGCATCAGCAGCGCGCCCAGCGACAGGGCCACCAGCAATTCGACGAGGCTCATGCCGCGCCGCCAGCGCCACGCGGCATGCACGCCGTTCATGCGCCGCCTCCGCCCAGCTGGAATACCAGCCTGGGCAGCGACTCGCCTGCCGCATTCACGGCGGGCGAGCCATCGGGCAAGCGGCCGCGCCAGCCCAGCTTGATGACGATGGGCGCGCCCTTGCCGCCGCTGCACGCCCAGTGCAAGCCTTGCGCGGCGGTATCCCAGACAGAGGCATCGCGGCAGATATGCAGGCGCGCGCCGGGCAAGGCCGCATGCAGCGATTGCTTCCATTCGGCGATGTCGAATTGCGCCAGTTCGGCCGCGCTGCAGGCGCTAGCGCCAAAGCAGTCCGGCGCGGTGCCGCCTGCTTCGGCGTCGTCCGCCGCCGCGTAGGCCACGTTCAAGTAGGGATTGCCCGCATCGGGTCCATTCATGAGCACGCCGTTTGCGCGCATGCGCTCGGCCATGCCGGCCGCCAGCTGCGCGCCCGCCGACAACAGCGCCGACTCATGGCGCGCGCGCAGGGAGTGCAGTTGCAAAATGCTGGCACCGAGCAGGCCCAGCGCCAACAGCAGCAGCGACACGAGCACCTCGACGAGGCTGCTGCCACCCGCTGGAAACATAGTGCGACCGCCCTTGCGCATGCCTTGCTCCCTTCCGCAGAAAGAGTCGCAAGAACAGGCGGCCCAGCTACACGATAGGCGCGCGCAAAAACCAGGATCTGCGCTAGCGCAAACAGCGCAGCGATAAGGGGAGAAGAACGGCGTAGTTATTGATCAGGCCGATTGCCAGGCGAGCGCTGGCGTGGTGGAAACGGGGCGCAAAACGGGGCACATGAGCAGCCCCGTCGTCGAACAAGAGGCTTCGAGCAGGCGTCAGGGCTTGCGCGCCTGCCCCACTTCGGCGATCGCATCCTGGAACTCGGCCAGGTCTTCGAAATTTTTATACACTGAGGCAAAGCGGATGTAGGCGATCTTGTCGAGGCGCTTGAGTTCCTGCATGACGAGCTCGCCGATATAGCCGGAATCGACTTCGCGCAAGCCGCTGGTCAGCAGTTTTTCCTGGATGGACGCGATGGCCGTATCCACCGAGGCGGCCGCGACGGGACGCTTGCGCAAGGCCAGCATCAAACTGCCGCGCAACTTATCCGCAGCGAACTCCGTCCGGCTGCCATTCTTTTTGACGACGGCCGGCATGATAAGTTCAATGCGCTCGTACGTGGTAAACCGCTTGTCGCATTTGCCGCAGCGGCGGCGGCGCCGAATGGCATCCCCTTCCTCCGATACGCGCGTATCGAGAACCTGGGTGTCGCCGTGCTGGCAAAATGGACATTTCATGGGCTGGTTACAACTTTATAGTAATAATTACGGGAAATCGCCGCCCTTGTACAAAGGGCGCCCGAATCACTCCGGGCGCCCTTGGGCACGAAGGAATGTGTCATACGGAATCTTACTCCGTATGACACATTCTGGACAAATAATTATGCTGCGTACACAGGGTGCGCGTCGGCCAGCACTTTCACGGCCGCTTTGACGCGCTCGATGGTGGCGGCGTCATGCGGGTTGTCCAGCACGTCGGCGATCAGGTTGCCCACTTCTTCCGCTTGCGCTTCCTTGAAACCGCGCGTCGTCATTGCCGGGCTGCCCAGGCGGATGCCCGAGGTGACGAAGGGTTTTTGCGGGTCGTTCGGGATGCCGTTCTTGTTGCAGGTGATGTGCGCGGAACCGAGGATGGCTTCGGCTTCCTTGCCCGTCAGGTTCTTGGCGCGCAGGTCGACCAGCATGACGTGCGATTCGGTGCCGCCGGACACGATGCGCAGGCCGCGCTTGATCAGGGTTTTCGCCAGCACGTCGGCGTTCTTGATCACTTGCTTCTGGTATTCGACGAATTCAGGGCTCAGCGCTTCCTTGAAGGCGACGGCCTTGCCGGCGATCACGTGCATCAGCGGACCGCCCTGGATACCAGGGAAGATGGCCGAGTTGATGGCTTTTTCGTGCTCGGCCTTCATCAGGATGATGCCGCCGCGCGGACCGCGCAGCGATTTGTGCGTGGTCGAGGTGACGAAGTCGGCGAACGGCACCGGATTCGGGTACAGGCCGGCGGCGATCAGGCCGGCGTAGTGGGCCATGTCCACCATGAAGTAGGCGCCCACTTCCTTGGCGATCTTGCCGAAGCGTTCGAAGTCGATTTTTTTCGAGAACGCGGATGCGCCGGCGATGATCAGTTTTGGCTTGCGTTCGCGGGCCAGGCGCTCCATCGCCTCGTAGTCGATGTCTTCTTCCGCCGTCAAGCCATACGACACGACGTCAAACCATTTGCCGGACATGTTCAGCGGCATGCCGTGGGTCAGGTGACCGCCTTCGGCCAGCGACATGCCCATGATCAGGTCGCCTGGTTTCAGCATGGCGAAGAACACGCCCTGGTTCGCCTGCGAGCCGGAATTCGGCTGCACGTTCGCGCATTCGGCGCCGAACAGTTTCTTGACGCGGTCGATGGCCAGTTGCTCGGCCACGTCGACGTATTCGCAGCCGCCGTAGTAGCGCTTGCCCGGGTAGCCTTCGGCGTACTTGTTCGTCAGCTGCGAGCCTTGCGCTTCCATTACGGCTGGCGACGTGTAGTTCTCCGAGGCGATCAGTTCGATATGATCGTGCTGGCGCGTGTTTTCTTTTTGAATGACGGCGAACAATTCAGGATCGACGTTGGCGAGGGTGTGATCTTTTGCAAACATGTAAAAACTCCAAGTATGAGGGTGCTTGTACTGGCAGGTTGGATCGAATGAGGGGAGCCGGCGTTAAGTGAATAACAACATTGGACGGGCAGCCTCTTCGTGCTTTTCCATAGTGGCTACCCAGGCGAACGGCTGATGAAAAATCTCACGTTTCCCGGTGGGTGCCCACCTTTCGCCGGTTTGCCGATCGCCACTCAGGGAGATCGCCCGACTTTTCGCCAGTCACGTGAGACGTAATGGAAGTCAAATTGTAAGTTAAGTGCCCAAATTGAGCAAGGAATGCAACCGTGCAGCTATAATCGCCGCGCGCCGCCGCAGCCAGGACAAGGCCGCGGCGCTTAAGCTGGACTTAAACCTGGCCATGGCATGTAAGCGTATGTTACGAAGCTTGCCATTGCCCGCCCCGGATTTACAATGCTGCGGTGCAACTTATATGCAGCTTTTGCATGGCTTTCCAGCAAGCGCCCACAGTCACAAGAAGAAAAATCGCGTAAAATGTTGCTCAATCTCACTACTGGCGCAATAAACATGCCTTCAGTCTTTACCTGGAACGTACGTGTCTACTATGAAGACACCGACGCCGGCGGCATCGTCTATTACGCTAACTACCTCAAATTCTTCGAGCGCGCACGCACGGAATGGCTGCGCGCCATCGACGTGGGCCAGCAGGAATTGCTGGAACAGCATGACGCGATGTTCGTTGTCAAAAGCGTCAACGCCGACTATCATGCGCCAGCCAGGCTCGATGACACGGTAAGATTAACCTTAAGCATAGAAAAAATGGGGCGCGCCTCCATCGTTTTCCTGCAACAAGCCTGGTGCGGCGACCGCCTGCTCAACACGGCCCGCGTCAAGATCGGCTGCGTCGACTCAAGCATGCGGCCGCGCGCCGTGCCTGATGCAGTCGCGGCCCGCATGCGCGCCACCTGAGCCCTACCGCCACCCCCGGATAATTCACCCAACAGACTGCCTGCCAATGAACGTTACACAAGATCTTTCTTTCCTCGCGCTCATCACCAATGCCCACCTGATCGTGCAACTGATCATGGCCCTGCTGCTGCTGATTTCCCTGACCAGCTGGACCTACATTTTCCGCAAGATGTTTGCCGTGCGCCAGGCGCGCAAGCAAACCATCGAATTCGAACGCAGCTTCTGGGCCGGCGGCAACCTGCATGCGCTGCACCAGAACGCCAGCGGCAACCGCGACCAGAGCGGCGCGCTGGCCCGTATCTTCGACGCCGGCATGGGCGAATTCATCAAGGGCAAGGCTTCCTACGGTTCGCGCGAAGCGCTGGACGTGGGCGCCGTGCTCGACGGCGCACGCCGCGCCATGCGCGCCGCCTTCCAGCGTGAAATGGACGTGCTCGAATCGCACCTGGCCTTCCTCGCTTCCGTCGGCTCCGTCTCGCCGTACATCGGCCTGCTCGGTACCGTCTGGGGCATCATGAACGCCTTCCGCGGCCTGGCCAACGTGCAGCAAGCAACCCTGGCCGCCGTCGCGCCCGGCATTGCCGAAGCGCTGATCGCCACCGCCATCGGCCTGTTCGCGGCCATTCCCGCCGTCGTCGCCTACAACCGTTTTTCGCATGACATCGACCGCCTGGCGATCCGCTTCGAGAGCTTCGTCGAGGAATTCTCCAACATCTTGCAGCGCCAGTCGCGCTAAGAGGGAGCAGCGTCCATGGGTTCCTCATTCAATAGCGGCGGCATGCGCGGCGGCCGCGGCCGCAAGTTCAAGTCCGAGATCAACGTCGTGCCGTACATCGACGTGATGCTGGTGCTGCTGATCATTTTCATGGTGATGCCGTCGTCGAACAATCCCAGCGTGGTGAACCTGCCCAACGCGGAAAAGTCGGCGAAACCGCCCGATGACTATATTCAGATCGTGCTGAAACCGAATGGTTCGCTGTCGATCGGCGTCATCGGCAAGGAACAGCTGTCGCCGGAAACGGAACCGAACCGCGACGCCCTGCTGCGCAAGCTGCGCGGTTTACATGAAAGCAATCCCGACTATCCCGTGATGATCGCGGGCGACAAGGAAAGCAAGTACGACGATGTGATCCAGCTCATTTCGGAAGCGAAAAAGATGGGCATTACCCGTGTCGGCCTGGCCACCAAGTAAGCGCAGCATCCTGTTTCCAGACTTGACCGTTTTTAGATAGACTAGACTTTGCAGAACAAACAAATCGACCATGTACTCGGCAAGCCCTACAGCGTGCCGCGCGAACGCAGCCGCTGGCCCTCGCTGGGCCTGGCGCTGGCGATGCACCTTGGCCTGCTGTTTTTCCTGTGGGTGGGCGTACACTGGCAAAATACGGAACCTGTCGCCGTCGAAGCGGAAGTGTGGGACATGAAAGTACAGACGGCCGCGCCGCCGCCCGAAGTGGCGACGGAACCGGAGCCGACACCCGCCCCGCCGCCGGAACCGCAAGTGGAACAGCCGGCCCCGCCGCCGCCACCGCCCGTGGCCGCGCCCGAGCCGAAGGTCGACCTGCGCGAGGCGGAGATCGCCCTGGAACGCAAGAAGGCCAAGCTGAAGGAAGAAAAAGAGAAAGCGGCAGAGCAAGAACGCCGCAAGCAGGAACAGAAGGAACGCGAGGAAGAAAAGCGCGAACTGGAAAAACAGAAGCAGAAAGAAAAAGACAAGGCTGAAAAGCTGGAAAAAGAAAAGGCCGACAAGCTGGAGAAAGCCAAGCTGGCCAAAGAGAAAGAAAAAGCGGCGGAAGAAAAAGCCGAGAAAGAACTGTCCGAGAAAAAAGCGGCGGCGGAAAAAGCCGCCAAGGCGAAAAAAGCGGCGGAAGAGAAAAAAGCCGCCGACAAGGCGCGTGAAGCGGAAATGCGCCGCATCACGGGCGCGGCAGGCGCCGGCACGACGGGCACGGCCGCGAAAGCGACCGCGCCACGCAAGGACAGCGGCTATGTCGCTGCCCTGACGAGCAAGATCAAGAGCAATATCGCGTACAGCGGTAGCACGGAGGTGCCGGGCAACCCGCGCGCCGTGTTCAAGATCGAGCAACTGCCAACTGGGGAAATTATTTCGGTCCGAAAGATTAAAAGCAGCGGCCTGCCGGCGTATGACAGCTCGGTGGAAAACGCCATTAATAAATCGTCGCCACTGCCGAAGAAAAAAGACGGCACCGTGGAACGCGAGATTGAACTCATATTCGAGATGAAGGATTTGCCTAAATGATGACCATGAAAAAAATGAGCTATGTCGTGCTCTGCGCCAGCCTGATGCTGGGAGCGTCAAGCGCCCAGGCGCAGCTGCGCGTGGAGATTACGGGGATCGGCAGCAACCAGATCCCGGTGGCTGTGGCCAGCTTCGTCAATGAATCGGCGGCGCCGCAATCGCTGTCGGGCATTATCAAGGCCGACCTGGCGCGTAGCGGCGTGTTCAAGCTGATCGACGCCGATGCGCCCGTGGCGGAAACGGCGCCCGTCAGCTACGAGCAGTGGAAATCGCGCGGCGCCGACGCGCTGGCGGCCGGCAGCGTGCAAAGCATGGCCGATGGCCGCCTGGACGTGCGCTACAAACTGTTCGACACCATCAAGGGCGCGCAGATTTCCAGCATGAACAATGCGGCCGCGCCGCAGTTCAACCGCCTGCTGGCGCACAAGATCGCCGACGACATCTATGAAAAGCTGACGGGCGTCAAGGGCGCGTTCGCCACCCGCATCGCCTACGTCACGCAATCGGGCCGCGAATACCGCCTGGAAATCGCCGACGCCGATGGCGAAGGCATCCAGGTCGCCCTGCGCTCGAACGAGCCGATCATTTCGCCGTCATGGTCGCCGGACGGCACCAAGGTCGCATATGTGTCGTTTGAAAAGAAAAAGCCCATCGTCTACGTGCAAAACCTGGTGACGCGCCAGCGCACCATCGTGTCGAATGAAAAAGGCAGCAATTCCGCGCCGAGCTGGAGCCCGGACGGCTCGCGCCTGGCCGTGGCCCTGTCGCGCGACGGCCATACCCAGGTCTACACCGTCAATGCCGACGGCAGCGGCTTGCGCCGCGTCAGCACCAGCAGCGGCATCGATACGGAACCCCAATTCTCGGCCGATGGCCAAAGTATTTACTTCACCAGCGATCGCAGCGGCGGACCACAAATCTACCGCATGTCGACCAGCGGTGGCGAAGCCAAGCGCGTGACGTTTGGCGGCTCCTACAACATCAGCCCGCGGATTTCGTCCGACGGGAAGACACTCGCTTATATTTCCCGTCGCGACGGCAATTTCCAGCTCTACGCGCTCGACCTGGCTAGTGGCCAGGAACTGCGCCTGTCGGACACCGCCAACGACGAATCACCGAGCTTTTCGCCCAACGGGAAATATATCATGTACGCGACCGAATCCGGACGACGCAAGTCGCTGGCAGTGGTATCGGTGGATGGCCGCGTCAAACAGCGTTTGACTACGCAAGCTGGCAATATCAAGGAGCCCACCTGGGGTCCTTTTATGAAGTAAATGCTGTACAGTTTCACCTTTAACCATGACCCGGAGAATAAAAATGAGTAACTTTAAAAGTTTGGCTTTCATCGCCGCTACCGCAGCCCTGCTGTCCGCCTGCAGCACCCCAGTCAAAGTTGCAGAGACCCCAGTGGTTGAGCGCGCTCCTGAAAAAGTCGCAGCTCCAGTTGACACCCGTCAAGTTCAGCCAGTAACGACCGCATCGGTCGATCCACTGGACGATCCAAAAGGCGTGCTGGCTAACCGCAGCATCTACTTCGACTTCGACAAATACGTCGTGCGCGAAGCGGACACCCCAGTCGTGCAAAACCACGCTGCTTACCTGGTGAAAACCCCATCGCGCAAGATCCTGATCCAAGGTAACACCGATGAACGCGGTGGCGCTGAGTACAACCTGGCCCTGGGCCAGAAACGTGCTGAAGCCGTGCGCAAGTCGATGGCTGCCCTGGGCGTGCCAGAAGGCCAAATGGAAGCCGTGTCGCTGGGCAAAGAAAAGCCTAAAGCACAAGGCAGCAACGAAGCAGCATGGGCTGAAAACCGCCGCGCTGACATCGTTTATTGATGTTGACGGGTGAGCGCGGCAGCATTGGCGCTTACCTAACTGGCCAGTCATAGGCATAATAATGGGGCGCAGCGCGGTGATTCACCGCCCGGCGCCCCGTTTGCATGTTTTGCGTAACCTTAGAAAGCCCGACCCATGATGACATTCTCGAAAGCCGGCGTCGCCGCCGCCTTGATGGCCGCGTTTGCCTACCTGCCCCTGCACGCCAACGCCGCCCTGTTCGACGACGACGAAGCACGCAAAGCCATCCTCGAGCTGCGCGCCAAGGTCGACGCGATGGCGCGCGACCTGAACGGCCGCATCGACGCCAAGGCGGACAAGACCAGCACCCTGAGCCTGCTCAACCAGCACGACCAGACCATGCAAGAGATCGCCCGCCTGCGCGGCCAGATCGAAGTGCTGGGCAACGACCTGGCGAATGTGCAAAAGCGCCAGAAGGATTTCTACACCGACATCGACGCGCGCCTGCGCAAGCTCGAACCGCGCCAGGTCACCATCGACGGCCAGGAAGCGGCCGTGGGCGTGTCCGAACAAAGCGCGTACGAGTCCGCGTTCGGCCTGTTCAAGTCGGGCGACTACAAGGGCGCCGTCACGGCCCTGGACGCCTTCGTCAAGCGCTATCCGGAATCGGCGTACGCAGCCAACGCGCAATACTGGCTGGGCAACGCCTATTACGCCCAGCGCGACTGCAAAAACGCCATCACGGCCCAGCAGGCAGTGCTGAAACACTACGCGGACAGCCCGAAGGCGCCCGACGCCATGCTCAACATCGCCAGCTGCTACACGGAGCTGAAAGACAAGCCGAACGCCACCAAGACGCTGAACGCGCTGATCTCGCGCTACCCGGACTCCAGCGCGGCGCAAGCGGCCAAGGAACGGGCCGGTAAAAAGTAAAAGCGGGGAAAAAGTTGCCCGTTAGGTTTGACAGAATCCCGGGCACCCCCTATAATCTTTCTTCTTCGGGTCGTTAGCTCAGCTGGTAGAGCAGCGGACTTTTAATCCGTTGGTCGCAGGTTCGAATCCCGCACGGCCTACCACGAATACGCAGTACTGATCTGCTTGCGAGTTGTTATAGCAAGCATTTTTTTACGGCACAGTGTTACCGAAGTTGTTGTAAAAAGTTTTTGGGTCGTTAGCTCAGCTGGTAGAGCAGCGGACTTTTAATCCGTTGGTCGCAGGTTCGAATCCCGCACGGCCTACCAAATACTACAGAGAAGCCAACCGTTCGCGGTTGGCTTTTTTGTTTTGGGCAGCCACAATCACGCCCGATTTCAGCCTATCATTAATTCCACGCGGCGTGTGATCTCCTCCCAATCGACGCCAAAACGCTCCCTATTTTCCGGGAAAACATCAATCATGAACATATGATCCCAAACCTCTTGCTGCCACTCCCGAGGGGACACAATGGGAAGCCGCGCCAATTGCGCCTCTATTTTTGAATCACTTAATTCATCACGCTCCGCTGCAAATCGTACCCGCAATCTCTCGAGCCGCTTTGACCGCTCGTCAGGGCGAATCGACTTAATTAAGTTTTCTGCCATTACTTCATAGCAAAATGTGGCAAAAGGCTCCAATACAAAATGAGTAGAACCAGTTTCGCGAGATGCGCTTAACACGATATCAGTCAGTGAAAGATTACCGGCCATCCAGCCACGATAAAATTCCTTAGTCCCCTCAAGTAGCCGCCCCGGCAATATCTCAGCATCAGGCCCAACGATTGCAATAGCCGGGGCGCGTGGCCCCTTGTTAAGTGCGCGAATGACAGCAAAACCAGTGCATGCAGCAACAACCACAAGCAAATTACATTTGGTTGCCCTATTCAGGCTCTGAAGAGGAACAGTCAACTCTTCCCAACGCAGTCCCTCCGCATCAACTTCCGAACTTGGAAACAAGCCATCATCGCCACCATGAGCCTCTAAATGAAGTACCGGAATCATTCCAACCGTCTTCGCTAAATGCTCTGCACGAGCAATCGACGCAAGTACTTCGGCCTTGGTTTGACAAGGACAATAAATGGACCATCCAGCACGCCTCCCCTCCATCCATTCGTGCAGGTCACGCCCAGTACGCTTCTCGTCCACCGATAGCCATTCGATAATCCACACATTTGTGGTGCGGACAGCAGCGATACTTGGCGGATGCGGGAAAGACTCAAATTGACCGAGTTCATCGTCTGTAAGTTCGTGAGCACTCATTTCCGCCCTTTAGCGACGATAGCTTTGGAATAAATTAATGAATACCTTGCTGCTTGCACATGCGCCGCGAACAAAACCACAAAAAACAGACGCAATTGCCTAGCTGCGACTCATATTGCGGCATACGCTATCACGTCCGCCGCGCCCGCAACCACTCCTTCAGCGCATCATTCATGCGCGTTTGCCAGCCATCACCGGTGGCCTTGAAGGCATCGAGGATCTCGGCGTCGAAGCGTATGGTCGTGCTGACTTTGCCACCAGTGCCGGCGGGCCTGCCGCGGCGGCGCGCCACTTCCTGTTGCGCCTCGGGACGGGAAACGGGCTTGTCGCCCACTTGCCAGACGCCCTGCTCGAAAAAACCGTCCGTCAATTCGGGCGCATCGTCGGGATCAACCCAGGCTTTGCCAGTATTTTGCGATTTCGCGTTCATTTGCTTTCCTCATGCTGATGATTCTGCGCGCCAGTCCACGCGGCGTCCAGACCAGTACTACCAGGCGCTCGTCGAGCCAGCCGGCAGTGATGAAACGGGGTTCGCCATAGTCCTGGCGCTGGTCCGGCAGCGTCATGGTGAGTCCGCCAAACACTTCGCGCGCACGCGCAAAGTCGAGACCCCGCTCGCTGAGCGTCTTTTCACGCTTGACAGCATCAAAAGTGATTCTCATTATTTATTGTAGTAACAAATAATGGAAACAACCAGCCTATTTTCGAGCCAAGGGCAGTATCGGAACAGCTAGATCGCCGATTTTAACGCGACACCAACGCCGGCCTCCCGGCCAGATGCGCCACCACACTGCCTACCACCCGCCCCAGCGGCACCTCCACCCAGCGGTAAAACGCGGCGCCGGCCGCCAGGCTGGCGCCCCAGGCCGTCAGCATGCCCAGCGCCTGCCACTCCGGTTCGAGCGGGACATAGCTGATAAACAGCGCATTCACCAGCAGGCTGACGGGGAAGTGCACGAGGAAGACGGCATACGAGATGCGGCCCAGAGTGTTGACGATATTCCAGGCACGGCCCTGCGACGGGGTGCGGGCGCGGCCGAACAGGAACAGGGCGCAGGCGACGATCAGGGCCAGGGCGATCCGGCTGCGGTAGTCGACGGCCAGAGCCAGCAGGACGGGCACGGCGGCCATGGCCATGAGCGCGGTCATGGCGCCGGGCTTGCGGGCCGGGTCGCTGGCCCACCAGGCCATGAGCCCCAGGCCATAGCTGCCGAAGAAATACGGCGCCCAATTGTCCCAGTCCGCGTCCAGATTGAAATACAGCAGCGAAAAAGTGATGCCCACGGTGACGGCCAGCGGCATCAGCCAGTGCCCGTGCCGCTGGCCGGCCAGACGGCCGCCCAGCCACAGCAGCAATACCGTCAGCAGGTACAGCTGGAAATCGATGGCCACGTACCAGGCGCCGGCCGACAGCGACTCATAGCCGAGCACGCCGTGCAGCAGCAAGGCATGGGCGCTCAGCTGGCCCAGGGTAACGGCGGCCGACATGGAGTCGTGCATCATCCAGATGCCGGCCACAGGCGTGATCACGGCGGCGAGCAAGGTGGCGGCCAGGAAAGGCGGCGCCAGCTTGGCATAGCGGCGCCAGACGGCCTGCAAGGGGGTGGCGATGCCGGGACGGCCTGCGGGAGAGAGGGACTTGGCGACGAGAAAGCCGCCGATGACGAGAAACACTTGCACGGCGATGCGCGCGCTGCCGCCCAGCCAGCCCAGCAACTCGGGCCACAGGGGCTGCACGTAGTCGGACATGGGCCCGTAAAACGCCAGATGGTGCAACACGATCAACTGCGCCGCGCCCGCCTTCAAACCATTGATCCAGCCAAACTGCGGACGATTTGCCAGGTCCGCCTGTGATACCACTGCTGCTGCCGTCATTCCCAATCCTTGCCGTGCCAGGTAGTGTCGCCAGCCCATCGCGCAACAGGCGCGCGGCCGAGGATTTACCGAAAGGCCGACATCATAGCCGAGCCTGGCACTTTGGTGACGCGCGGCAGATGAGCGGCATCAGTCCTTGCGCGACAAATCGGCGCGCAACAGGGTCTGGACCACGCTGCCGCCCTGCGCGTTCGCGCGCACCGCGACCACCATCGACGGCATGACGAACAGCACGCCATCCCGCTCCTCCCAGGTGTCGAGCAACTGCTCCAGCTCGCGCCCCAGCGATTCCGGCCGCTTGAGCTGCTGCGCCAGTTGCGCCGCGCACTTGCCGTCATTGCCAGTGCGGCGCGGACACTCGTCGACGCGCACGAAAGGCGTCTTGCTCTCGCGCAAGCGCGCGGACAATTGCGCCGTCACCGCTGCCGGCGCGCCATCCAGATACAGATGGTAGGACGGCACACGGCAGCATTCCCTGGACAGCAACAGCACACCGACCGCGGAGCCAAAAGCGGCCGTTGGGGCTGATGGCACGTAGGCAAACGGCGGCGCGGCGCCGTCCCGCACAAAAGTCCTGGCCTGCTCGGCGGCGTTTGCGGCGCGCCAGCCCGGCAGACAGGCGGCATTGGCGGCGGCAAAACAGGTCCGGTAGCCGGTTTGATCGCTGATAAACAATTGCTCAACCGCATTGCGCGCGCCGGCAGCGCCCGGCGCAATACCGTCCGGACGGACCTCCCAGTTGCCCGTGCCGTTCCTGTGCCATGCAAACGCCGTGCGCGACCAGGCCCACAGCCGCTCGTAGGGGTTGAATTGATAGCTGGGTGCGTCCGCCAGGTAGATTCTCGGCAAGGGAATGGGATCGCGCCGCTTGCCGCCCGCATCGACCACCAGCACCACGGACGGCGCATATTCGCTGTCGACATAGGCAAACGATGCCCCGTCAGGCGAGATGGCCGCCAGAACATAGGCTTGCAGGTGGCCGTCGCCTTCGGGCGGACTGGGCAGCACGGTGGTTTTCAGCGGCAAGCCACGCAACAGGAAACCGGGACGCTGGTCGACGGGAAAATAGCGCACGCCGGGAGACAGGGGGAAGCCATGCATGTACGTCTCGTTACCACGGTAGCCGTATTCCGACGCCGCAATCTTCTCGACCACGGCCTTGCCCGCCTGCTCGTGGACCAGCGCCAGCATGCCGTCGTCTTCCTGCCGCTTGACGAAATACACGGGCTGGGCGAAATCGGTCCAGCGTTCGATGCCATCGGTGGTCTTGACGACGATTTTGTCGTTATGTATCAGCCGCATGGAGTGATTCTCGGCGGACATCAGGGAGCCGCCGCCCTGGCGGTACTCGACCGACAAGGCGGCAAACCGCCCGCAGGTATCGGCCTTGGTCACCTTTTCGCCGCGCCGCAGCACGGCGGCATATTCGCCCGTGGCCGGCTCCGTGTAAGGCCAGCAGCCAGTCAGCAATACGAAAGCGGCGGCGCACCACCAGCGGTACAGTGCGAAAATTTTCATGCGTCGTCAGCCCTTCAGGTCAGGACTGCCCGTCCATACTGCAAACTCGGCAATCTTGCAGGCATTCTACGGCAGATTCAGGACTGGCTCAGGACTGATTCGTTTGCGGCTGCTGCGCGAGGATGGCGTCGAGCAAGCCGGGGAAACGGCTCTCGATATCGGCGCGGCGCAGGGTGTTCATGTGCGTCGTGCCCGCGTTTTCCGTGTAGACGAGGCCCGCTTCGCGCAAGACCTTGAAATGGTGGGAAACGGTCGATTTCGGCCGCCCGCCGTCGAGGTCGCCGCAAGCAGCCGCGTCGACTCTAGCCAGGTGGCGCACGATGTCGAGGCGGATCGAATCGCTCAAGGCGTAGAGCACGCGCTCGAGGACGAATTCGCTGGCGGGAGGATGTTTGTGTGGACGCATGTGCAGAATCATACAGCATGCGCTATACTAATTCCATTCTTCGAATATTTACGAACTACCGAATCAGCATCTCCCCATTTTCCTACCAACAAACACAAAGGCCACCATGTCCGCCCTCTTCCAGCCCTACACCCTCAAAAACGTCACCTTGCGCAACCGCATCGCCGTGCCGCCCATGTGCCAGTACATGGCCGTCGATGGCCAGGCCAACGACTGGCATCTGTCGCATTACGCGGGCATGGCCCGTGGCGGCGCCGGGCTGGTGATCGTCGAAGCGACGGCCGTGGCGCCCGAAGGCCGCATCACGCCCGGCTGCACGGGCATCTGGAACGATGACCTGGCGCAAGCCTTCGTGCCCGTCGTGAAAGCCATCAAGGCGGCCGGCTCCGTGCCCGGCATCCAGATCGCCCACGCGGGCCGCAAGGCCAGCGCCAACCGCCCATGGGAAGGCGACGACCACATTGCTGAAGGCGACGCGCGCGGCTGGCAAACCATCGCCCCGTCCGCCATCGCCTTCGGCGGCGGCCTGGGCAAGGTGCCGCGCGCCATGGACCTCGACGATATCGCCCGCGTGAAACAGAACTTCGTCGACGCGGCCATCCGCGCCCGCGAAGTGGGCTTCGAATGGCTGGAACTGCACTTCGCCCACGGCTACCTGGCACAAAGCTTCTTTTCCGCCCATTCGAACCAGCGCGACGACATCTATGGCGGCAGCGTGGAAAACCGCAGCCGCTTCCTGCTGGAAACCTTGAAAGCCGTGCGTGAAGTGTGGCCCGAGCACCTGCCGCTGACCATCCGTTTCGGCGTGCTGGAATTCGACGGCCGCGACGAGCAAACCCTGCTCGAATCAATCGGCCTCGTGCGCCAGTTCAAGGATGCGGGCATGGACATGATCAGCGTCAGCATGGGCTTTACCATTCCCGACGTGTCGATTCCGTGGGGCCCGGCCTTCATGGGACCGATTGCCGAGCGCGTGCGCACGGAGGCGGGCGTACCTGTCTCGTCCGCCTGGGGCTTCGGCACGCCGGCCATCGCCGAGCGCGTCGTCAAGGAAGAACAGCTGGACGTGGTGATGGTCGGCAAGGCGCACCTGGCCAATCCGCACTGGGCATACTTTGCCGCCAAAGAACTCGGCGTGGAACGCGCCTCGTGGACCTTGCCGGCACCGTACGCGCACTGGCTCGAGCGCTACTGATCGGTCTTGGGCTTTAACGTTGCCGGATGCCCCTCCAGGGGCAGTTCCGGCAGGAACAGCAGGAAGACCAGTCCCACCAGCAGCAGCACGGCGCCGGCGCCAAACACGCTGGCGATCGCATGGCGGTACACCTCGACCGTCTGCACCGCCGCCTGCGCGCCCAGCGCCGACACGGCTTCCACGCCATGCTTGTGCAGCTGGTGCGCGAGGATGGCGCCGGACGCCGTCACGCCGAGCAAGCCGCCCAGCGAACGGAAAAAGGCCAGCATGGCCGTGCCCACGCCGCGGCGCGCCAGGGGCAAGGCATTTTGCACGGCGATCGTCATGTTCGGCATCACCAGTCCCAGTCCCGTACCGAGCAGGAAGATGGCCGGCTCGATGATCCAGTAACCGCGCGACGTTTCCATGGCCCAGGCCAGCACGGCAAACGCCAGCAGCGCCACGGCCAGCCCCGCCACCTGTACCATCTTGTACTTGCCCGAGCGCGACAGCACCCGGCCGTTGAACATCGACGACGCCACCAGCCCCACCATCATCGCCACCGTCATCACGCCCGATTCGGCGGGACTCGTACCCATCACCAGCTGGAAGAACAGGGGGAAGAAGACGCTGGCGCCCATCAGACCCATGAAAGTCATGGCCATCACCAGGCTGGCGATATTGAAGGTGCGGTTCTCGAACAGGTCGGGCGGCAGCACGGGTTCGTCCACCCTGCTCACGTGGAAGGCCAGCCAGGCGCCCAGCAACAGGGCGACGCCGCCGCACACCTTGACGGCGAGAGAGTCCCACGGCCACTCCGTGCCGCCCAGCGCCAGCACCAGCAGGGCCGCCGTGACGGCGCCCGTCAGCAAGGCGGAACCCAGGTAATCGATCTTGTGCGCATGCGTGCGCGCCGGTTTGCGCATGGCGCGCGCGATGATGACAAAAGCGGCCGCACCGATGGGCAGGTTGACATAGAAAATCCAGTGCCACGACAAGGCATCCGTGATGACGCCGCCCAGCACGGGACCCAGCACGCTGGTGACGGCAAACACGATGGGCACCATGCCCTGCCGCTTGCCCCGTTCGGCCGGCGGCACGATGTCGCCGATGATGATTTGCGCCAGCGGCATGAAACCGCCCGCGCCGAGGCCCTGGATGGCGCGGAAAATGATCAATTCCGTCATGTTCTGCGCCAGCCCGCACAGCACGGAGCCGAGCAAAAAGGTCAGCAGCGCCGTGAAGATCATGGGGCGGCGGCCGTACTGGTCGGCCAGCTTGCCGTACAGGGGCATGGTGGCCGTCGACGCCAGCACATACGCTGTCACCACCCACGACAGATGCGCCATGCCGCCCAGATCGTCGACGATGCGCGGCAAGGCCGTGGCGACGATGCTCTGGTCCAGCGCACCCAGGCCCAGCACGGCCATCAGACCCAGGTAGATGGCGCGCACTTCGCGCTCGGTGACGGGTTTCGCTGCGCCTTTGTCTGCGCCTGCGGCGTGATCGTGGCCGCTCATGCTTGGCCGATCTCAAGCAGCGGCTGCATGGCGGCTTCCAGCGCATCGACCTGCTGCGGCGTCAGACGGGCGATGCGGCGCGCCAGCGCATCGCGGCGCCGCGCACGCAGGGCCTCGAGCATGGTCAAGCCTTGCGCCGACACCTGCAGGCCCGAACGCCGGCGGTCCTGCGGATCGGGCGCGCTGCGCTCGACCAGCCCCGCCTCTTCGAGCGACTTGACCTGCGCGCTGACGGTAGGCCCGCGCACATTCTGCAGCCGCGCCAGCGCGGCCACGCCGATGCCCGGTTGCTCGTGGATCAGCGCCAGCAGCATGTACTGCATCATCGACACATGGGCGTCCAGCTCGCCCCCTTCGCGCTGCATGGAGCGCAACAGGCGTTTGAACGCCACGCGCAAGTCATCGGACAGCGCCAGCGCGCGCTCGGGGATGGGAAGGTCTTCGGTAGAGGGCATGGGATCACATAAATAGGTAGGCTATCTACCTATATTAGACCGTGCATGAATGCCACGCAAGGCTTTTTTTCCGTCCTTGCCCCGTCCAGCCCTTCCCAAAACCGCCGTTGGCCGTCATAATAGCCGCCCTTGGGTCGTTAGCTCAGCTGGTAGAGCAGCGGACTTTTAATCCGTTGGTCGCAGGTTCGAATCCCGCACGGCCTACCAAGATTCAGCCGTCATCATGGCAAGCATGCTGATACGGCACAGCGTTACCGCAGTGCAGTTGTAAAAGTTTTTGGGTCGTTAGCTCAGCTGGTAGAGCAGCGGACTTTTAATCCGTTGGTCGCAGGTTCGAATCCCGCACGGCCTACCAAATACTTCAAAGAAGCCCACGAACCCAGTTCGTGGGCTTTTTCGTTTCCGCCGCATCTGCGCTAGCACACGACAGTCCTACATGCCCCCCCCTGGCATCTCAAGCCATATCAGACTTGGCGCCGCGTCGCCTTCTTGCCTGCAACCCAATCGCAACAATTCCGACAAGCAACATTCCATAGGTACTTGGCTCAGGAACGGGCGATACCAACGATCCATTCAAGACAATCTCACCAATGGAATACAGTGGGATACTATTATCTATATGTTTAAAGCCACTAATTGTTATCACATCCGTGGCAATTCCTTCCAGAACCGTTCCAGCAAAATTGAATCCATTATTACACAGGTGATTGCTGCATTTCGGCCCCCAGTTAGTCGCATTCATGTATAGCGACTTCTCGCCAAAACTGATTTTCGCACCCGACAAATTTCCGGCAGAGGCATTCCCCCCATACAACATACTATAGAAATTCATCTCATCAATAATACTTGCCCCTGACAAGTGCAAAGTAATTATCGGATCTTCATAACCATAAATAAACTGGGTACTCTCAACGCCGTTTGGGACGATTCCATCATTCAACGATCCTTTGCCGCCACTGTAATCATAAATCCAATCCCATGTGGGATGACCTCGCGTTATCGTTCCGTCGTAATTATTATTCCAGTGCCCTGCATCCTGTGCACGCCCGTTTTTTATATCATATGTGACAATTGTTTGAGCATTGACAGAAGCGCATGTCAGTCCCAGAAAAATCGCAGCAACTCTCAAAAAATTCATATTTCACACTTCCTTATATTTACATTAATAAATATATGCTAACTGAAACAAAACACACTATCAATTATGATTTCAATACTACCAATTTTTAAAAATACAACCTCATTTAATAGCTTCCACACAATCACTATCCTATCGCCACAGGAAAATACTTCACTGAGCTCAATTAAATACGATAATTTTCCAAAAAATATGAATTAACCAAATAAAAACCAAACCTGGATTGAGACTTACCCTCTCTCAAACGATCAAAAGACAGGCCGTCAAGCGCAAACATCAGAAGAGCACAAAATCAGGAAGGACGATGGATAGAGTCAAGTCCGGCATTCGCACACAACTTCAGCCTTGGCCGCCTCTATCAACAGCCAGTTGCGCTTTATCCAATACCGATATTTCCCGATTCATTGCCATCCCCATACCTCCCCGGCGTCACGCCCATCACCCGCTTGAACATGGCAATAAAGGCGCTCACCGTGTCGTAGCCCAGGTCCAGCGCAATCGTCGTGACGGGCTGGCCGGCGGCCAATCGTTCCAGCGCGCGCAGGATGCGGGCGCGCTGGCGCCAGGCGGAGGGCGTAAAGCCCGTCTCGATCGTGAATCGGCGCGCCAGGGTGCGCGGCGAGACGCCGGCCCAGGCGGCCAGTGCTTCCACGCCACGCTCGTCGGCCAGTTCGTCAAGCACGGCGCGCGCCACGCGCAGCAGGCGCGGGTCCGTGGGCAGGGGCAAGCCGAAGGATTCGTGCGGCGCGGCGGCGATCTCGTCGAGGATCACGCCCGCCACCCGGGCTTGCCGCGCGTCCAGTGCGCCCTCGTCCCAGGTGCCGGCGCGGCCCACCGCCTCGCGCAGCAAGCCCGAGACGCGCATCACGCACGGCGCGGCGGGCAAGCCGGCGCAGCTGGCCTCGTCCACATATACGCTCCAGCCCGCAAACGGGCCGTGCGAACGCAGCGCGTGGACGTGATGGGGCGGCACCCACACGCAGTGGCTGGCCGGCACCACCCAATGTCCGCTGTCGGCCGTAACGGAGAGCAAGCCCCGCATGGCGCCGAACAGCTGGCCGCTGGCATGGCGGTGCGCCGCCGTCACCCTTTCCTGCGGCTGGACAATGCGCATGGCGCGCAGCAACAGCGGCGATGCCGGAGAAATTGGCGGATTTGACGTATCGAATGACATAAACAAGGCAGGCAAGACAATCCGGCCATCATACAGTGAAGTCTTTCCAACCTTCAGGAGTTCACCATGCGTGCAGAAGACGTCTTACCGGATCAACAAAACCAGGGCCAGTTCAATGGCGTCACCGTGCGCAAGGGCACGGTGGGCGCTTTTCTCGCCAATGCCCGGCTGTGGCTGGACGACGGCAGCAGCAGCGACGACAAGGCCATCGCCGAGCGCGACATTGTGGACGCCTTGCCCGCCCTGCATGCGCTGGGACTGTTCGACATCCTGCAGGTGCGCGATGCGGCGCTGCGCGAACTGGTGGCCGTCGCGGCCGCGTGAGCGGGCTGACTCGTCCCCGGCGCGCATTTCCTCTATCATGCTGCTTTGCCCGCCTTCGCACCCGCCATGCCGTTTACCATTGCCGCCCCCGTCCACAGCGAACTGATCATCAAGAAAAGCCGTTTCATCGGTTGCGTGCAGCCGATGACCGACCGCGCCAGCGCGCAGCAGGTGGTCAATGACTTGAAGGCGCAGCATCCGGGCGCCTGCCATGTGTGCTGGGCGCTGCTGGCGGGCGGGCAATCGGCGGCCGTCGACGATGGCGAACCGAGCGGCACGGCCGGGCGGCCCATGCTCGACGTGCTGCGCCACCAGGACCTCGAAGGCGTGCTGGCGACTGTCGTGCGCTATTTTGGCGGCATCAAGCTCGGTGCGGGCGGCCTCGTGCGCGCCTACACGGACAGCGTGGCGCAAGCGTTATTGCAGGCGGAAAAGACGGCCATCGTGCGCCAGCGCACCCTGCGCTGCACGGTACCGTATGCGATGGAAGGCATGCTGCGCCGCGAACTCGATGGCGCCGGCGCCACCCTGTTGAACGTGGCGCATGGGGAAGACGTGCTGTTCGACTTCAGCCTGCCTGAAACGGCGGCCACCGCCCTGCTCGCCCATCTGCATGAGGCGGGCAATGGGCGGATAGCCTGGCTGAAGGCAGAAGCCGAAGAGGAAGAATAAACCCTACAGGTCGCCCGGCCGCTTGATCTGCAGCAAGATGAAATGCGTCCACGCCAGCGCCGGCAGCACCAGCAACAACAGCATCAGTCCGGCCGGCATGTCCGGCACGAAACGCACGAAGCAGGGAAGGAAGCCGGCGATGGCCAGCCAGAAGCGCCAGTTGAATGCATAGGCCTTGCGCGCCACTGTCGCCAGCGCGATGCGCCAGAATTCCAGCAAGGCCCACAGGCCGCCCGTCAGCAGCAGCGCGGCCAGCGCATTGGCGCCGGGGGCGTCGGTCCAGGTACGCACCAGGTTGTACAGCAGCAGAGGATAGCCGGCCGTGACGGCCAGGGTGGCCGGGCCGGCGGCGATGACAGCTTCAAACAGCTGCCCTTTGGAACGATGATCCACTAAACCGTGCTCCTCAAGCCACGACGCCCGAATGGGCGGCGATCACTTGCAGCGTGCCGGCCGCATCCTGCGCCCACACGCGCGTAAAACGGAAGTCGCCATGCGTTTCCACGTCGTGATACTTGCCCGTCAGCTGCATGCGCACGGAGACCACGGCCACGTTGCCGTTGATGCGCACATGGCGCTCGGACGCGCGCAAGTCTGTGATGGCCAGCAGGCGCTGCTCGTGCGCGGCCAGGTCCGCATGCTTGCTCAGCAGATGACCCAGGTGATTGGTAAACAGTAACTCGTCGGCCAGCAAGACATTCAGCGCGGCCACGTCGGACGCCATCATGGCAAGGCGCAAGCGCTCTTCCGCATCCAGCACTTGTACTTCCGTTAAAGCATTCATTTTTTTCCTTATTAAAATCACGCGCGCATATTAACAAACGGGAAAACCATGCTGGCACGAAATAGCCAATTTCACAATCATCCTGAAGGCTTATGCCTGTGGAGCATATTTATATAGCGTAATATTCGCAGCAGTATCGCGTAAAACACCCCCATAGTACTGTACAGTGCTTGCCCTTTCGCCCCAGGCTGGGGCAGCAATGACTTGTAGTAAAGTGCTCTCCGCAGTCTCGAATAAAACCAAGATAAGGCCCCTTCATGGCAATTAACATCATTCTGAACCTGCTCGTTGCGCTGATCGTCTTCGCCTTCATGTTCCACCAGCAACGCAAACACGCGACGTTCACCGTGCGCGTCTTCACGGGCCTGGGCCTGGGCGTGCTGCTGGGCGCGGCCGTGCAGTGGCTGTACGGCGCCGGTTCGCCCGTCATCGCGGGCACCAATGAATACATCGACATCGTGGGCAGCGGCTACGTCAAACTGCTGCAGATGATCATCATGCCGCTGATCATGGTCTCCATCATCTCCGCCATTTTAAAGCTCAAGGATGCGAGTTCCCTGGGCAAGATCAGCGCGCTGACCATCGGCACCCTGCTCATTACCACCACGATCGCTGCCGCGCTGGGCATTTTGATGGCCAAGCTGTTCGGCCTGACGGCAGTCGGCCTGACCTCGAGCGCGGCCGAAGTGGCGCGCGGCATGCAGCTGCAAGGCTCGCTGGAAACGGCGAAAGCCCTGTCGCTGCCGAAACTGCTGGTCAGCTTCGTGCCGACCAACCCCTTCCTCGACATGACGGGCGCGCGCAAGACGTCGACCATCGCCGTGGTCGTGTTCTCGATCTTCATCGGCATCTCGGCCACAGGCATCGCGGCGAAAAAGCCGGAAATTTTCGCGTCCTTCGAGCACTTCATGAAAGTGGCGCACGCCATCGTCATGCGCATGGTCACCCTGGTGCTGCGCCTGACGCCGTACGGCGTGTTCGCGCTGATGTTTGAAGTGGTGGCGTCGTCGAGCTACACGGACATCTTGAAATTGATCAACTTCGTCGTCGCCTCGTACAGCGCGCTGATATTGATGTTCCTCGTGCATCTGGCCATCATCGCCGGTGTGGGCTTGAACCCGCTGCGCTTCGTGAAAAAAGTCTTCCCCGTGCTGGCCTTCGCCTTTACCTCGCGCACCAGCGCCGGTTCCATCCCGATGAGCGTACAGACACAAACCCAGCGTCTGGGCACGCCGGAAGGCATCGCCAACTTCGCCGCCTCGTTCGGCTCGACCATCGGCCAGAATGGCTGCGCCGGCATCTATCCGGCCATGCTCGCCGTCATGATCGCCCCCACCGTCGGCGTCGATCCGTTCACCATCAGCTTCCTGCTGCCCTTGCTGGCCATCATCACCATCGGTTCCGTCGGCGTGGCCGGCGTGGGCGGCGGCGCCACGTTTGCCGCCCTGATCGTGCTGTCGGCGATGGACTTGCCCGTCGCGCTGGCCGGCTTGCTGATCTCCGTCGAACCGCTGATCGACATGGGCCGCACGGCCCTGAACGTGAGCGGCTCGATCACGGCCGGCACCGTCACCAGCAGGGTCATGGGCGAGACCGACCTGGCCGTCTACAACAGCGACGACGCGCCTGACTTGGACGAGGCGGAACACGCCGCCTAAAAGCCCATCGAGTTGCGCGCCGCGCCTTGCCGCTTTCGTCTATATTGGATCGCAATCAATACGGAGGAAGGCGCAAGGCGATGGAACAGAAATGGCCGCAGCAAATCTGGATCGTGCGTCACGGCCAAAGTGCCGGCAACGTGGCGCGCGATGCCGCCGAAGCGGAAAAACAGTTATTAATCGCCATCGCCGAGCGCGATGTCGACGTCCCCCTCTCCGAGCTTGGCGCGCGCCAGGCGCAAGCCCTCGGCGACTGGTTCGCCACCCTCCCCCCTGAACAACAACCGACCGTCGTGCTGTATTCGCCCTACGTGCGGGCCCAGCAGACGGCGCAAGCCGTGCTGGCGCGCATCGATGCCGACAGCTTGGGCGCCGTGGTGGCCGACGAGCGCCTGCGCGAAAAGGAATTCGGCATCCTCGACCGCCTGACCGTGCACGGCATCGCCAGCAAGTACCCGGAATTGCACGAACAGCGCCAGCACGTCGGCAAGTTTTATTTCCGCCCGCCGGGCGGCGAAAGCTGGTGCGACGTCATCCTGCGCCTGCGCAGCGTGCTCGACACCATCACCCGCGAATACCGGGGCGAACGGGTGCTGATCGTCGGCCACCAGGTCATCGTCAATTGCTTCCGCTACCTGCTCGAGCGCTGCGACGAGCACGCCATCCTGGCCATCGACAAGGCGGCCGACGTGCCCAATTGCGGCGTCACCTCGTATGCCTTCAATCCCGCCCTGGGCAGACACGGCAAGCTGCAGCTCGACCTGTGCAACTTCGTCGCGCCGCTGGAAGCGGCCGGCACACCCGTCACGGCACAGCCCGACATGCCGGCTGCGCCGAAATCCTGATCCTTCGGAGCTCATCCATGGACGCCACCGCCATCACCCCTTCCCTGCTGCGCTCCTGGCCCCTGCCCATGCCCCAGCCCGACGGCGACAAGGAAGTGCGCGGCCATCTGCTGATCGTCGCCGGCTCCGAGGAAATGCCGGGCGCCATTGTGCTGGCGGCCACGGCCGCCCTGCGCGCCGGCGCGGGCAAGCTGACCCTGGCGACGGGCGCGTCGGTGGCGGCGCAAGTGGCCGTCGCCATGCCCGAGGCGCGGGTCATCGGCCTGGACGAAACGGCGCAGGGCGGCTTCCGCCACGAGGCGCGCCACCAGCTGGCGCCGCTGGCCGGCAAGGTCGATGCCGTGCTCGTCGGGCCAGGCATGTGCGACACAGCCGCCAGTTGCGAGCTGATGCGCCACCTGCTGCCCCTGTTTGCCGGCAGCCGCCTGATCCTCGACGCCTGCGCCATGCAGGTCGTGCGCCAGCCGCCGCAGTTCCATTTTGAGCAGCCCGTGCTGCTGACGCCGCACGCGGGCGAGCTGGCCCAGCTGATGGGCCTGTCGAAAGACGCCGTGCTGGCCGACCCGCATGCCTGCGCCGTGGACGCGGCGCGGCGCTGGCACGCCATCGTCGCTCTGAAAGGTGCGCTGACCGTCATCGCCATGCCCGATGGCAGCACCTGGACGCATGCGGGCGGCAATATCGGCCTGGCCATTTCCGGTTCCGGCGACACCCTGGCCGGCATCATCACGGGCCTGGCCGCGCGCGGCGCACCGTTGGAGCAAGCGTGCGCCTGGGGCATCGCCCTGCATGCGCTGGCGGGCGAACAGCTGGCCTTGCGCTTCGGCATCCTCGGCTACCTGGCGCGCGAAATCCCGGCCGAGATTCCCGCCCTGCTGCGCAATCTGGCGGCATAAAAACAACAGC
Organism: Janthinobacterium sp. GW823-FHT03B06; assembly: GCF_058796955.1. NCBI lineage: Bacteria > Pseudomonadati > Pseudomonadota > Betaproteobacteria > Burkholderiales > Oxalobacteraceae > Janthinobacterium > Janthinobacterium sp. GW823-FHT03B06. Next base: position 66,562 of record NZ_JBXAJE010000005.1, on the reverse strand, counting down.
ATAAGCATATCCAGAAAGAATCGTTAGCCTGGGCAACGGTCTCCCTTAAGCTCATTCAACTGTTTCCAGATGACTAAGTTTAAAGGACACCGCCTTGCATCCGCGCCATTCATACGCCTCCCCATCCATTCCCGCCACGCCGCTGCGTACCATCGTACTGGCCTGTGCCATGCTGGGCGCCGTGCCCGCGTGGGCCCAGACTGACGACACCGCCACCGGCGCCGCCACGCCAGCGAGCGCCAGCATCGACCAGGTCACCGTCGTCGGTTCGCGCGCGCGCAACCGCACCGTGTTCGACAGCAGCGTGCCCATCGACCGCTTCGGCGCGCGCGAAGTGAGCAATGCGCTGTCGACGGGCGACGTGGGCGCGGCCCTGCAAAACCTGTCGCCCTCGATCAACTTCCCACGCATCGAATCGAGCGGCGCGTCGGACTCCGTGCGCGGCATCCAGTTGCGGGGGCTGGCGCCCGACCAGGTGCTGGTGCTGATCAACGGCAAGCGCCGCCACACGAGCGCCGTGCTCGACACGGAAAGCAGCTTTGCCGGCACCGTGCCGGTCGACATCAACGCGATTCCGCCGAACGCCATCGACCACATCGAAATCCTGCGCGACGGCGCGGGCGCCCAGTACGGCAGCGACGCCGTGGCGGGCGTCATCAACATCGTGCTGAAAAAGGCGCGCACGGGCGGCGCCGCCTCCGTCAGCTACGGCGCCAACCACACGCATTTCGAGCCCACCGATCAAACCCTGACGGATGGCCAGACCGTCATCGTCAACGCCGAGTACGGCGTGCCGCTGGGCGAGGCGGGATTCTTCCGCTTCGGCGCGGAAACCCGGCGCCGCTCGCCCACGGAACGGGCCGGCCCCAGCGACGCCGGCTGGACGTCCTACAACTTCACGCCGGCCGACCAGGCGCTCGACGGCAAGGTGGTGTTCAAGTCGGGCGACTCGCGCCAGCGCAACAACTACCTGTTCTACAACACCCAGCTCACCCTGGCCAACGGCCTGGACCTGTACTCGTTTGCCACGCTCAACGAGCGCAAGTCCGACGGCAGCGCCTACTTCCGCTATCCGGGCGACCCGTCGAATGTACCGGCCCTGTATCCGAACGGCTACCGCCCCGTCACCAACGGCGACAAGCGCGACCTCAGCATCGTTGCCGGCGTGCGCGGCAGCGCGGGCGCGTGGAACTGGGACGCCAGCGCGCGCCACGGCAGCGACCGCTTTGACTACGGCGTAAGCCACTCCGTCAACGCTTCGCTGGGCGCGGCCAGCCCCACGCGTTTCAATCTGGCCGGTTTCGACTTCCGCCAGAATGCCTTGAATATCGATGCCACGCGCAGCATCGACATCGGCTTGCCCGCTCCGCTCAGCGTGGCCGTGGGCGCCGAGTGGATGCGCGAAACCTACACCAGCTCGGCCGGCGATGCTGCCTCGTATGCGGCCGGCAGCTTCACCGATGCGCCACCGGGCGCGCAGGCGGGACCGGGCCTGCGTCCATCGGACGCCTACGACGGCAGCCGGCAAATCCGCTCCGTGTATGCGGACGTGGAAAGCGACCTCACGCCGCGCCTGCTGGTGGGCGCCGCCGCCCGCTATTCCGACTACAGCGACTTCGGCAGCGCCAGCACGGGCAAGTTGTCCACGCGCTATAAAGTCACGGACAATTTTCTTGTGCGCGGCTCGCTGTCGAACAGCTTCCGCGCACCGGCCCTTGTGCAAACGGGTTTCCGCTTCGCCACCTTGAACTTCAACGCCGATGGCACGGCCCTGCAAACGGCGGCCCTGCTGCCGGCCAGCGACCCGCTGGCGCGCAACTTCGGTGCACAACAGCTGAAACCGGAAAAATCGACCAACGTCTCGCTGGGCATGGCCTGGAAACCGGCGGCCGCCACCAGCGTGACGGTGGACGCCTACGTGATCCGCATCCGCGACCGCATCACGCGTTCGAGCGACTTGCAAAGCGACGCCGTCACGGCCTACCTAGCCGCGAATGGCCGCGGCGATATCCAGTCCGTGGCCTACCTGGCCAACTTGCTCGACACGCGTACCAAAGGACTGGACGTGGTGCTGAACCACGATCTGGCCTTCACGTCAGGCAAGCTGAACCTGAACGCGGCGCTGAATCTGAACAAGACCAGTCTCGACAAGGTGCGCCAAAGTTCCGCTGCATTGAGCAGCATCGATCCGAGTCTGACCCTGCTGACGGAGACGAGTTTGTTCCGTATCAAACATGCGTCGCCCACCAGCAAAGTGATCCTCGGTGCCGACTGGCAGGCGGCAGGCTGGGGCGTACAGGCGCGCGTCACGCGCTTTGGCGAACTGAAAGATTTTTCCTACGACAGCGATGCGCCCCTGATCGACGGCATTCCCGCGCAGCGCTTCGGCGCCGTGTGGTCGCTGGACCTGGAAGGGCAATTGAAACTGAGCAAGCAACTGACGGTGAGCGTGGGCGGCAACAACATCCTCGACCGCTATCCGCAGCGCGTGCGGGAAACGAACAACGCCACGTATGGCGGCGCCCTGCCCTACAATTTCATCAACCCCATCGGCGTCAATGGCGCCTACTTTTACGCTAAATTAAGCTACACGTTCTGACACGGACAAGGATAAATCATGATCATCAAACGAATCTCCCATCTCGTCGCCGGTGCCTGCCTGAGCGCCCTCCTGTTGTCCAGTGCCCAGGCTGCCGCGCCGCTGGTGCTGATGACGGACTTCGGCACGGCCGACGGCGCCGTGTCCGCCATGCATGGTGTCGCCTATGGCGTCGATCCCCAGCTCACCATTTCGGACCTGACCCACCAGATTCCCGACTACGACATCTGGCTGGGCGCCTACCGTTTGTACCAGACGGCCAATTACTGGCCGCAAGGCACGGTGTTTGTTTCCGTCATCGACCCGGGCGTGGGCACGGCGCGCAAGTCGGTGGTGCTGAAAACCAAGAGCGGACGCTACTTCGTGGGTCCGGACAACGGCCTGTTCACCCTGATCGCCGAGCGCGACGGCGTGGCCGAACTGCGTGAAATCGATGAAAAGGTCAACCGCCTGGCGGGCTCCGCCGAGTCCTACACTTTCCATGGCCGCGACGTGTACGCGTACGTGGGCGCGCGCCTGGCCTCGGGCGCCATCACCTACGAACAGGTGGGCCCGTCATTGCCCAGCGCATCCGTGGTCAAGATCGCGTATCAAAAACCCGTGCGCGACGGCAATACCATCCGCGGTATCGTGCCCGTGCTCGATGTGAAATATGGCAATGTCTGGACGAATATCCCGAAATCGCTGCTCGACGAATTGCAGGTGAAACTGCACGATCCGCTGCAAGTACGCATCCTGCACAAGGGCAAGCAAGTGGCCAAGGTAATCGCGCCGTTCGAGCACACGTTTGGCGGCGTCGCCAAAGGCAAGCCGCTGGTTTACCTGAACAGCCTGCTCGACGTGGCCGTGGCCATCAGCCAGGGCGACTTCGCCGCCAAACACCACGTCGCGTCAGGCGTGGATTGGGAAGTGGAAGTGAGCAAGGCCCCTGCCGTCAAATAAAGCCCTCGCCCGCGGCCGGGACGTCCTGTCCTGGCCCTTTCTTGCCCATTCACGTGGCGCGTTTGCGCCATATCAAAACGGATCGCCGATCCTGCTGCCGATAGCCGTTGATTTGTAAATCCGGTGAACCTGCGCGCACCTGCCCACTCTAATTTTTTGCAAGCGATGCCAGCCTTGCTACGACGGCCTGCCCGCACCGTGGCAGGCAGTTGGCAAGGTATGACTACCCACGACAGCTTTCCAACGAGAAAGGAACAATCATGACGGCCCCACTCCCTAGCACCAGCAAGCTTGTCCTCGGCACCGCCATCGTCTGCGCGCTGCTGGGCGGCTGCAACAAGCATAACGAAACCACGACCGCCCCGGCCACGCCAGCTACGCCCGCCACCACGCCCGGCACGGGCGGCAGCGGCACCTCGGGCACCAGCGGCACCACCACGCCGGACACCACCACGCCCGCCACCCCATCCGTTGCACCGGGTACGACCACCAATCCCGACGGCACGACCACGCCGCCGACCACTCCGCCCAACACGACGCCGGGTACCGGCACGGGCACCGGTAACGGGACGGGTACAGGGACCGGAACTGGCACAGGGGGCGGGACGGGCACAGGGACCGGCACCACCCCACCACGCGGCAGCTAAATACCGCCTGCGCTCCGCCCCGACGGCCGGCCGGGCTGCAAGCCCGTAGCAGAATACGCAACAAAGAGCCTTCCGATGAAGGCTCTTTTTATTGCAGAGCGCAATATCTCGCAGCCACCGCGCGTCAGTGGGCCGGAACCGCCTTGCCAGCCGCCCGAGCGCTCAGCGCCTGGTGGTCCGCCGCCAGGAACAGATACATGGCGGGCACCACGAACAGGGTAAACAAGGTGCCAATGGACAGGCCCGTGAAAATCACCAGCCCCATCGCGTGGCGCCCGGCCGCGCCAGCGCCCGAAGCGATCACCAGGGGCAGCACGCCAAACACCATGGCCGCCGTCGTCATCAGGATGGGGCGCAGGCGCACGGCGGCCGCCTCCTCGACGGCCTGGCGCTTGCTCTTGCCTGTCTTTTGCAGCTGATTGGCCACTTCCACGATCAGGATGCCATGCTTGCTGATCAGGCCCATCAGGGTCACCAGGCCCACCTCCGTGTAGATGTTGATCGATGCAAAGCCGAGGAAGATGAACATGGTGGCGCCAAACAGGGCCAGCGGCACGGAAACGAGGATCACGACGGGGTCGCGGAAACTCTCGAACTGCGCCGCCAGCGCCAGGAAGACGATCACCACGGCAAACAGCATGGTGACGACAAAACCGCCCGATTCCTGCACGAACTGGCGCGACTGCCCCGCATAATCAGCCGTGTAGCCGCTGGGCGCCACCTGGGCCAGCGTGTCGCGCATGAAGCCCAGCACCTCGCCCTGCGAGGCGCCGGACACGCCGGCAAGCGTCACGGAATTGAGTTGCTGGAAGCGGTTGATCGACTCGGGAACGACGTCGTACTGGATATGCGCGACGGTACTGGCCGGTATCATCGTGCCGCTGGGCGTCTTGATGTGGAAATCCAGTACTGCCGACGGGTTCAGGCGGTCCACCTGCAGCACCTGCGGGATCACTTTATACGAACGCCCGGCGATGGAAAAGTAATTGACGTAGTTGCCGCCCAGAGCAGCGCCCAGCGCCTGCCCCACATCCTGCTGCGTCATGCCGAGCGCGGCGACACTATCGCGGTCGATCACGACGGTCGCTTGCGGCTTGTCGATTTTCAAGTCCGTATCGATGAAATAGAACTTGCCCGATGAACGCGCCTTCTCCAGCACCTGCTGCGCAATGGTGTCGAGATTTTCAAACGGCTCCGTGGTAGAGATAACGAACTGCACGGGCAAGCCCGAAGAGCCCGGCAAGGCGGGAAACTGGAAGGCGGCCACGCGGGCGCCGGCGATCTTGTTCCAGCCCGCCTGCAAGTCTTGCTGCACTTCCTTGGCGCTGCGCGTGCGCTCGTTCCACGGCGTCATCAGCATGCCGCCAAAACCCGAGTTGACCGTCGGCACGCCCGTGATCTGGAACATCTGGCTGTATTCGGGCATGGCCTTGGCCACCTGGTAGATTTGCTCCGCATACACTTGCATCTGGTCCGACGTGGCCGTCGGGTCGCCCACCACCTGCGACAGCACGACGCCCTGGTCTTCCTCGGGAGCCAGCTCGGACTGCGACATCTTGAACATCAGCCCCAACACCACCATCAATAGCGCCGCCATGACGATGAGCACCACCCAGGTGTCGAGCAGCGCATGCAGCAGGCGCTGGTACGTGTCGTGCACCTTGCCGAAGACGCGGTCGATGGCTTGCACGAAGCGGCCGCTATCCTGTTCCGGACGGAAAAAGCGCGAACACATCATGGGCGACAGGGTCAGGGCCACGATGCCTGACACCGCCACGGCGCCGGCCAGGGTGAAGGCGAATTCCGTAAACAGCGCACCCGTCAGGCCCCCCTGGAAACCGATGGGCACGTACACGGCGATGAGCACCACCGTCATGGCCAGAATCGGACTGCCCAGTTCGCGCGCCGCCAGCAGGCTCGCTTCCAGCGGCGGCTGGCCCTGCTTCATGTGGCGGTCCACGTTTTCCACCACGATGATGGCGTCGTCGACCACCAGGCCGATGGCCAGCACGATGGCCAGCAAGGTCAGCAAGTTGATGGAATAGCCGAGCGCCAGCATGGCCGTAAACGTGCCGATCAGCGATAGCGGCATGGCAATCACGGGCACGATCACGGCCCGCAGGCTGCCCAGGAACAGATAGATGACGATGGTGACGATCAGCAGCGCCTCGACCAGGGTCTTGATGACCTCCCTGATGGAGGTATTGATGAAGAACGTCGAGTCGTACACGATCTCCCCCGTCAGCCCGGCCGGCAGCTGGGACTGGATATCGGGAAAGCTGGCGCGCACGCGCTTGGCCACGTCGAGGATATTGGCTTCCGGCGCCACCTTGATGCCGATGAAGACGGAACGCACGCCGCTGAAGGCCACGTTGAAATCATAGTTTTCCGAACCCAGCACGACGGTGGCCAGGTCTTCCAGCCGCACGATGGAGTCGCCGCTGCGCTTGACGACGAGCTTCCTGAATTCCTCGACCGAATGCAGGTCCGTGCCCGCCGTCAGGGGAACGGTCACCATCTGCCCCTTGCTGGACCCGAGCGCGGCCAGATAATTGTTATTGCCCAGGGCAGTGCTGACCTCGGCCGCCGTCACGCCGAACGCGGCCATCTTGTCCGCATCGAGCCAGGCGCGCAGCGCGAACAGGCGTGCGCCCAGCAGTTCCGCCGTCTGCACGCCGCTGATGGAATCGAGCTTGGGCTTGACCACGCGGCTCAGGTAATCCGTCACATTATTCGTCGGCAAGGTCTTGCTGTAAAAGCCCAGGTACATCGCGTCCGTCGTCTGCCCCATCTGCACCGTCAGCACGGGCGTCTGCGCCTGGGCGGGCAGCTGGTTCTTCACGGAACTGACCTGGGTGTTAATTTCCGTCAAAGCCCGGTTCGCGTCGTAATTGAGGCGCAGGGTGGCCGTGATGGTGGACACGCCGCTGCTGCTCGACGAGGACAGGTAATCGATGCCCTGCGCCTGGGCGATGGCCGATTCCAGCGGCTGCGTGATGAAACCGGCCACCGTCTGCGCGTCGGCGCCGTAATAGGTGGTCGAGATCGTCACGACGGCGTTCTGCGTCTTCGGATACTGGTTGATGGGCAGGCTGAACAGGGAGCGCAAGCCCAGCACCACCAGCAGCAGGCTCACCACCATCGCCAGCACGGGCCGGCGGATAAAGAGATCGGTGAAGTTCATGGCGGCGCCTCAATGTTCTTGCGGCGTGGGCTGCGGATTATTGCGCGGCTCGACGACGTTGCTGATCACCACGGGACTACCGTTCTTGAGCTTGATCTGCCCGCTGGTGACGACTTGCTGCCCCTCGGTGAGCCCGGTCAGCACGGCCACCTGGTCGCCGCGCGTTTCGCCCGTCGTGACGAACACTTGCCGCACCACCAGCTCGCCCGCCTTCGGCGGTGGGGCGGCGGGAGCGGCGCTGCCCGGCGCGGCGGCCTTGGGCGCCTGCTGCGCCGGCTGCACGACGAAGACGGTGGAACCATACGGGTTGTAGGTGATCGCCGTCTGCGGCAAAGTCAGGTACTGTTTCTTTTCTCCCACCTCCACCTTGACGTTGGCAAACATGCCCGGCAACAACTGCCGCTGGGGATTGGCCACCGTGGCCTCCACCTGCACATTGCGCGTGGCCGGGTCGACCTTGGAACTGATGGCGCTGACCTTGCCCGCAAACGCCGTGTTCGCATGCGCATCGCTGGACAGGTTCAGCACCTGTCCCACCTGCAGCCCGCCCAGCTGCTTTTGCGGAATATAAAAGTCCACATAGATGGGATCGATGGTTTGCAAGGTGACGATCTTGTCGCCGGGATTCAAATACTGGCCCGGGTTGACCGTGGTGATGCCGAGCTTGCCCGCGAACGGCGCGCGGATGGTTTTCTTGTCCACCAGCGCCGCCTGCTGGGCCGCCAGCGCCTTGCGGCTTTTCAGGTCGGCCACGTCGTTGTCGACCTGCGCCTGGCTGATCGCCTGCACGGCAAATTGCTGGCGGTCGCGCGCCAGCACGGATGCGGCCAGTTCAGCCGCCGCCTCCAGGGCGCGCAGCTGCGCCAGGTCGGCGTCCGCATTCAGCTGCAGCAGCACTTGCCCCGCCTTCACTTCCTGGCCGGACTTGAAATGGATGGACCTGACGAGACCGGCGATTTCGCTCGTCACGTCGACGCCGCGCACGGCCACCAGGGTGCCCACGGATGCCAGGTGCGGCTGCCACTCGACCTTGCGGATGACGGTCGCCGACACCGTTTCCGGCGCGGGCTTGGGCGAACTGGCCATGAGCTGGCGGATGTGCAGGAAAAATCCCAGCGCCAGCAGGGCAATCAACAGCACCACCGCCCCCAGCATGATGAGCATGCGTTTCGTGCGTTTCGTCATGGATACGCTCCTTGTTGTTGCTTGCGGCTGCCATTGCGCGTGTCGTGTTGCAAGACCTTGCCTTGCCAGCCCGTCAGTCTGCCGCCATGGAAACGGCCTGCAACGCAGGACGGTTCCACCAGCCGCCGCCCAGCGCCTGGAACAGCGCGGCACTATCGGCATAGCGGGCCGCCTGCGCCTGCACCAGCCCCACCCTGGCCTGCTGGTAGGTGCGCTGGGCGTCCAGCAGGCTCAGGTAGCTGATGGCGCCCAGCTTGAATTGCTGCGTACTCAGCGCCAGCGATTCGCTGGCCAGCGCCTCCACCTCGGCTTGCTGCTGCAAGGCGGCGGCATCGGCCTCGAGGGCGCGCAAGCTGTCCGCCACATTCTGGAAGGCGGCCAGCACGGTGGCGCGGTAATCGGCCGCCGCGCCCTCGTAGGCGGCGATGGCGGCACGCCGCTGGGCGCGCAATGCGCCCCCACTGAAAATAGGCTGGGCCAGCCCGGCCGCCACGCCCCACACGGCAGAACCGGCGTGCAGCAGCGCGGGAACGCTGGTGGCCAGCGCGCCGGCATTGCCCGTCAGGGTGAACTGGGGATACATGGCTGCCGTGGCGACGCCGATCTGCGCGCTGGCTTGCTGCAGCAGCGCTTCGCTGGCGCGGATGTCGGGACGCTGACGCACCAGGGCCGACGGCAGGGAGACGGGCAAGTCCTGCGGCAGGTGCAGCGACGCCAGGTCGAATTCAGGCATGCCGGGCTCGCTGGGCAAGCGACCCGCATACACGGACAGCTGGTGGCGCGTCAGGGCCAGCGCCTTTTCCAGCGGCGGCACGCTGGCCCGCGTCTGCGCCACCGTGTTGCGCTGGACCAGCACCGTAGCGCGGCCGATGGCGCCGAAGCGCAATTGCTGCTCGATCAGGTCCAGCTGCTTTTGCTGCGCGTCGAGTATTTCTCCGGTGGCCTGCAGCTGGGCGCGCAACGACGCTTCGCGGATGGCCGCCGTCACCAGGTTGGCCGTCAGGGCCAGGTACACGGCTTCGAGCTGATACTGCCGATAGTCGACCAGCGCTTGCAAGCCCTCCAGCTGGCGCTTGTTGCCGCCGAATACATCCAGCGCATACGACACATTCACCGAGGCATTGTACAAATTGAGGACGCCGCCTGCCCCTTCCAGGCTGCTGTTTTTTTCGCGGCTGACGCCCAGCCGGGCGCCCACTTCGGGATACAGCAGGCGGCCGGACAGGGTGCGGTAGTTTTCATCGGCCTGGCGCAGGGCCGCCTGGGCCGACGCCAGGCCCGGACTGCGCGCGAGGGCGCCGCGCACGAGCTGGTCCAGCGCCGGCGACTGGAACAGCGACCACCATTGCGCGGGAATATCCTGGCCCGGCACGAAGCGCTGCGCCTGGCCGGCGGGACCAGGGGCGGCCACGGTGTGCGCCGGCAACGGTGCCGGCGTGTAGCGGTCGCCGCCGGGGGCGGCGGGAGGCCGGAAGTCCGGCCCGACGGCGCAAGCGGCCAGCAGGCATGCCATGAGGATGCCGAGTATGGGCTGCCGGATGCTGAAGAACATGGTGCTGGTCCGTTACGTTGCCGTGCCACATTGCCGTTGAAAAATATCGCAAAAGTATCGCGATACCAGGCTGGCGATCCTGCCCACCCGTCCTACGATTGTAGAGCACCGGACGTAAAAAGAGCCTTCCGAAGAAGGCTCTTTGACCTGGCACAAGGATTGCGCAGCCGAGGCTGCCTAACTTACTTTTGCAGGCTGACCGACGCCGCTTTCGGCGCGCGGCGTCCCATCAGGAACAGCACGGCCTTCTTCAGCATGCGGTAGACGAAGCGCACCATCAGCAGGGTCAGCACGCATTCGATCAGGGTCAATATCATGGCCACGACCACGGGCATGCGCGCGGCGCGGCGGTGGAACTTGGCCACGGCGCCATCGCGGGCGATTTCGATGCTGTCATAGAAGGTCGGCACGACCAGCAGGGTCAGAATCGTCGAGGTGATGGTGCCGCCGATGATGGCGATCGCCAATGGACGGTAGAACTCGCCACCCTCGCCCAGGCCCAGCGCCACGGGGAACATGCCGGCGATCAGCGCGAACGTCGTCATCAGGATGGGGCGCAGACGCATGCGGCCCGCATACATGAGCGCATCTTCGCGGCCATGGCCTTCTTCCTCGCGCTTGCGCGCCGCGTCGAGCAGCAGGATGGCGTTCTTGGCGACCAGGCCCATCAGCATGATGATGCCGATAAAGCTCATCAGGTTGAGGGTGTTGTTCGTGATCACCAGCGCCACCACCACGCCGATCAGACTGAGCGGCAAGGACATCATCACGGCCACCGGCGCCGTGAAGGAACCGAACTGCATCACCAGGATCAAATACATCAGGCCGATACCCATCACCAGCGCGATCAGCATTTCCGTGAACAGCTCCTGCTGGTCCTGGCCGGCGCCGCCCAGCGCCAGGCCGTAGCCGGGCGGGAAGTCGATGGAGTTGGCCAGCTTCATGGCGTCGCTCGTCACTTCGCCATTCGAACGGCCCTGCGCATTGGCCGACACGGTGATCGTGCGCTTGCCATTCTTGTGCTCGATGCCGGACGGGCCCTTGCCCATGGTAATGGTGGCGATCTGGTCGAGCGGCACCATTTGCGAGGTGCCCGTCACGCTGATCGGCAGGCGCTCGATGTTTTCCGATGCCACGCGGTCGTCGGGATGCAGGCGCACGGCCACGTCGCGCGTTTCGCCCGTCGGATCGACCCAGTCGCCCACTTCCACGCCGGCAAAGGCCACGCGCAACGATTGCGCCGCATCATTGACGGAAATGCCCATCGAGTTGGCCAGACCGCGGTTGAGCTCGATCTGCAGCTCGTTCTTCGGGTCTTGCTCCGACAAGCCCACGTCGACGGCGCCGGGAATGGCGCGCAGCTTGTCCATGTAGGCGTTGGTAATTTCCATGAGTTTACGCGAATCGGGACCGGTGAATTCCACCTGGATCGGCTTTTGCGAACCGTTGCTCAAGTCATCCTGCACCACGTATTCGGCGCCCACCAGGCGCGACATCTTCTCGCGCAGCTCGACGGCGATTTCCTTGGCCGAACGCTTGCGCGTGTTGCGCTTGCCGATGTCGACATACACGCGGCCGCCGCCCGCATTGATGGAGCTGTTGGTATCCTTGGTTTCAGGCAAGGTGCGCGCCAGCACGGCCGCCGCTTCCAGTTTCAGACGCGAATACTCGATGCTGCTCGACGATGGCGTGCGCACATTGATCATCAGATTGCCCGAATCGGATGCCGGCAAGAAACTCGTGCCGCCGTGCGTGATGTGCAGGGCGATGGCGCCCGCCAGGCTGATGACGGCGATGAAGGCCATCCAACGGCGGTGGTGCAGGGCCCACGCGATCACGCGGCCATAGCGGTCGGCCTGATGGTCGAACCAGTGGTTGAATTTATCGAGCACACGGCCGATGCCTTTTTTCGGCGCCGAGTGTTCCTCGACCGGGTCGCCCCAGTAGGCCGACAGCATCGGGTCGAGCGTAAACGAAATGCCCAGGCTGACCAGCACCGAGCACGTCACCGTCAGGGCGAACGGACGGAACCATTCGCCCGAGATCCCCGGCATGAAGGCCACGGGAATGAAGACGGCGATGATCGAGAAGGTCGTGGCGGCCACGGCCATGCCGATCTCGGCCGTGCCTTCCAGCGCGGCCGTGCGACGGTCCTTGCCCATCTGCATGTGGCGCACGATGTTTTCACGCACGACGATGGCGTCATCGATCAGCACGCCGATGGCCAGCGACAGGCCCAGCAGGGTCATGAAGTTCAGGGTAAAGCCGCACAGCCACACGGCGATGAAGGCGGCAATCACGGACGTGGGCAGGCTCAGCGCCGTGATCAGGGTCGAACGCCACGAGTTCAGGAAGGCGTAGACGACGAAAATCGTCAGCACGGCGCCCAGCACCAGCGATTCGATCACATTGTTCAAGCTATGCTGGGCGTTTTCGCCGCCATCGCGCGTCACTTGCAGGATCGTGCCTTTTGGCAAGGTCTTGTTGATGTCCGCCACCATGTCGCGGATCTTGTTGGCCACGCTGACGGTGGACGCGTCGCGCACGCGGGTGATCGAAATGCCCACGTTGGGCTTGCCGCTGCGCATGCTCAGGCTGTTGACTTCGGCAAAGCCGTCCTCGATGGTGGCCACTTGGGCCAGGCGCACGATTTCCTCGCCGCGGCGCTTGATCACCACTTTCTCGAAGTCGCTTGGCGACTCGATGCGGCCCACGAGGCGGATGCTTTTCTCGTCCAGGGTGCCGCGCACCTTGCCGACGGGGGCATTCGTGTTCTGGTTGCGCAGGGCGGTGACGACGTCGCTGACGGACACATTGTATTCACGCAGTTTCTCCGCCCGCAGCAGCACGGACAGTTCGCGCTTGAGCGAGCCGCCCACGTTGACCAGCGCCACGCCATCGACGGTGCGGAAGCGGTCCGACAGCACGTCTTCGGCCAGGCGCGAAATTTCCGCATGGCTTTGCGAGTTCGACGACAGCGCCAGCTGCATGATCGGCTCGGCAGCCGGGTCGATGCGCTGCAGGATGGGCTCGCGCATTTCCGTCGGCAACTTGTAGCGCACGGCGGCAATCGCATTGCGGATATTGTCGGACGCTTCGATCAAATTCGTATTGAAGGAAAACTTCAGGAAGATGCTGGCCGCACCTTCATTTGAATCGCTGTTGACTTCGGTCACGCCGGAAATGCTTTGCAGCGACTTTTCCAGGCGGTTCACCACTTCGCGCTCGACCGTGTCGGGCGATGCGCCAGGGTAAGGAATGCTGACGACGATGAACGGCACTTCGACGTCCGGATTCTGGTTGACGCGCAGTTTCTTGAGCGCCAGCAAGCCGACGCACATCATCGCCAGGATCAGGACGATGGTGGCGGTGGGCCGCTTGATACTGAAATCGGAAAGGAACATGGCTTAGTTTCCTTTACCGGCAACGGCGGCGCTGCTGCTGGCCATGGCGGCGGCGGGCACGGCCTTGGCTGCCGTCAATTCCACTTTCTGCCCATCCTTGAAGGTCGAACCGGGCGTGCGCAGCACGGTGTCGCCGCTGGCCAGGCCGCTTTGCACTTCCCACTGGCCCGTGCGCACGTCGCGCGCGCCGATGCGCAAGTTAGTTTTATGCAAGGCCTTGTCCTTGACTTTCCACGTGTACGTGACGTCGCCCGCCTTCACCAGAGCCGAATCGGGGATCATCAGCGCGCTGACGGTTTCCGTCTCGATACGGCCTTCCGCGTACAGGCCGGCCACGCGTGGCTGTTGCTTGTCATTGAAATCGACGAGCACGGCCACCTGGCGCGTGACGGCGTTGGCGGCAGGATCGACGCGGCGCACCTTGCCCGCGAAATCCTGGCCGGGATAGCCATTGATGCGGAACAGCACGGGCTGGCCCACCTTGACGACGCCGATCTTGTCGGCCGATACCAGGCCCTCGAGGCGCATGCTGGTTGGATCGATGACCTTGATCAATTCCTTGCCGATTTGCGCCGTATCGCCATTCGATACCTTGCGCTCGCTCACGATGCCGTCGAACGGCGCGCGCACGAGCGTGCGCTGCAGCTGCTGGCGCGCCTGGGCGGCGCGGCTCTTCGCGGCGGACAAATCGCTTTGCGCATTGTTGCGGCGGATTTCCGCGTCTTCCAGCGCCTGCGTCGAGGTCATGCCCGAGGCGCGCAGGGTTTTCATGCGCTGGAACATGCGTTCGGACTGCTCCAGCACCTGGCTCGAGGCGCGGCTGGCTTCCTCGGCCGAATTGAGGCTGTCGCGGATGGCCGTTTCGTCCAGGCGCACCAGCACGTCGCCCCGTTTGACGATTTCGCCGTTTTCCTTCATCACCTGGATCACCACGGCCGACACTTCGGCGCGCAAGTCCGCGTTGCGCTCGGGCTGCACGGAACCGGTGATGACGGGGCCCGATGCCAGCGCATTGCTCTGGATGGTCAGCAAGTCTTCCGGGGACACCAGCAGATTGACGCTAGCGCCCGCCTGTTCCTTGCCATCCTTGCCGCCCTTGCCGGGATCTTTGGACTCTTTGCCACAGGCGGCCAAGGCAGAAGCAATTGCCAGAACAAACAGGGTTTTGCGCAACATGGGTAATTCTCCGGATAGATAGCGCCACGGCCGTCCCGGCGGCCCGGATAGGGCTGCAGGCGATGGCAGGCATATATTTTTATTAAAACCACAAGCGCCAAAGTATCCATGAGCGCATCCGGGCATGTCAATCGGCCGTTTCCTGTAATGCTTTAATCAGTGGATGAAACGTAGTTTTTGCGCCCTGAAACGCAAAACCCCGCCTTGAAGCGGGGTTTTGACTAGAGGAAACGAGTGCTTAGCGGGCAAACACGTAATTGATCAGGAAACCGATGGCCACGCCCGTGCACAGGCCGCCGGCGATTTCCACCAGGGTATGGCCCATGCGCTCGCGCAAGGTCTTGTGCGCGGGGCTGGCCGCTTCCCCCGCCAGGCGGTTGATGGCGGCCGCCTGCTTGCCCACGTGCTGGCGCAGGCTGTTGGCGTCGATGATGACGATGAAGGCCAGGGTCACGGCCACGCCGAAGGCGGGATGGCCTATGCCTTCGCGCAAGGCGATCAGGGTGGCCATGCTGGACACGACGGCGCTATGGTTGCTGGGAAAGCCGCCATTGCCGACCAGGCCGAACGCCCATTGCCGCGTGCGGACACTGTTGATCAGGAATTTGATCGGTCCGACCAGGATCCAGGTGATCAGGGGCGTGACGAGGTAAGCGATATCCACGGGGTATTCCTTCTTCTATATATGTCGAGAGTGTGCAAGAGACTGCGGCAGCCGGATGGGCGCGCCGCAATTATCGCAGATCGTCCGCGCCAGCAGAACTGTCTGTCGCCGGTCTATAAAACGCCGCCCCGGGCGGCAACTAATATAAAATCATGGCATATACAACAATTGACGTATATCAACACTGAGCGCGGCGCGCACAGCGGCGCGGATAATCAAACGTCTTTCACTTGCAACGGGGTACTCATGCGGCATTTCAGAATTTCCTTTTTAGTCACTTTTATCCTGATGGCGGTGTCGGGCTGGTGGGGTTACAGCCATGGCGGCATGCCCGGCCTGATCAATGCGCTGTGGATCACGGGCGTGCTGGGCGTCATGGAAGTGTCGCTGTCGTTCGACAATGCCGTGGTGAATGCCTCCGTCTTGCGCCACTGGAATGAATTCTGGCAAAAACTGTTCCTCACGGTCGGTATCCTCGTGGCCGTTTTCGGCATGCGGCTGCTGTTCCCGCTCGTCATCGTTTCCGTCGCTACGGGCCTGGGCCTGGTCGACGTGTGGACCATGGCGACCACGACGCCGGACGTGTATGCCAAGCACCTGACGGACAACCATGCGCAAGTGGCAGCCTTCGGCGGCGCCTTCTTGCTGCTGGTGTTCCTGAACTTCCTGTTCGACGACGAGAAGGAATTGCACTGGCTGGGCTGGGCCGAGGAAAAAGTCAACGCGCTGGGCACGGAAAGCCTGGCCGTCCTGATCACCATGGGCGCCGTGGCCGCCTGCGTGGCCATGGGTCCTGCGGAAGCCAAATACAGCGTGCTCGCCTCGGGCATCGTCGGCATCGCCGTCTACATCGGCGTGAACTGGATCAGCGGCTTGCTGGAAGAAGGCGAGCCGGACTTGCAGGATGACGCAGAAGAAGGCGCCGCGCCAGCCAAGAACGGCAATGGCGACCTGGTAAAGACGGTGGCGCGCGGCAGTATCGGCGGCTTCCTGTACCTGGAAGTGCTGGACGCCTCGTTCAGCTTTGACGGCGTGATCGGCGCGTTCGCCATCACCAACGACGTCGTCATCATCATGCTGGGCCTGGCCATCGGCGCCATGTTCGTGCGCTCGATGACGGTGTATCTGGTGCACAAGGGCACCCTGGACGAATTCGTCTACCTCGAGCACGGCGCCCATTATGCGATCGGCATCCTCGCCCTGATCATGCTGGCATCCGTCAAGTACCATATTCCGGAGTGGTTCACGGGCCTGTCGGGCGTGGCCTTCATCCTGGTCTCGCTGTGGTCGTCCCTGCGCTATCGCAAACGGCACGCGGCACAAGCTTGAAATCGGGGGTTCCGCCCCCAATTGAGAGAATAATGGCACGAGCGCCTGGCGCTCATCCCATGAAGGCATGTTTGAGTTATTTACTGAAAAGGAGCACCACATGGCAATCAGTTTGCAAAAAGGCGGCAACGTCAACCTGAGCAAGGAAGCACCGAACCTGAAGAAGATCATCGTCGGCCTCGGCTGGGATCCTCGTTCGACGGATGGCGCCACCTTCGACCTTGACGGCAGTGCTTTCCTCCTGAAAAACGACGGTAAAGTCCGTGGCGACTCTGACTTTATCTTCTACAACAACCTGAAGTCGACCGACGGTTCCGTCGTGCACACGGGCGACAACACGACCGGTGAAGGCGAAGGCGACGATGAGCGCATCGAAATCGACCTGACCCGCGTACCTGCCGACATCGACCGCATCAGCATCACCGTCACCATTCACGACGCCGACGCGCGCCGCCAGAACTTCGGCATGGTGTCGAAAGCCTTCATCCGCTGCCTGAACGCGGAAGGCGAAAAAGAAATCGCCCGCTACGACCTGTCCGAAGACAGCTCGACGGAAACGGCGATGATCTTTGGCGAAATCTACCGCTACAACGGCGAATGGAAGTTCAAGGCCATCGGCCAGGGCTTCAACGGCGGCCTCGGTCCCCTCGCCCGCTCGTTCGGCGTCAACGCTTAAATTTACGCTCGTTAAACCTACTGCGCCGCTCACTTTCGGGCCTGCGTTGCTCGCTGTACCTCCGTACAGCTGCGCGACTTAACCCGAAATCGAGCTTGCTCGCTACGGTTTTCCGAGGTGAATTATCTTAATGTCATATCATTACTGCCGCCTGCACAGATCAGGCGGCTTTTTTTTGGAGATTTATCATGCCAGTATTTAGTGTCACGGGCGACGTCGATCCCTTCCTGCACGTCAGCATGAAGCAGGGCGAAACCATCTATTGCGAATCCGATGCGATGGTGATGATGGAAACGGCGCTCGATTTGAAGGGCAAGATGACGGGTGGCCTGGGCAGCGCCATCATGCGCCGCTTCGCCAACGGCGAATCGTTCTTCCAGCAGCACATCGAAGCGGTGCGCGGCAGCGGCGACTGCCTGCTCTCGCCCACCCTGCCGGGCGCCATCGAAGTGGTCGACGTGGGCGCGCGCCAGTACCTGCTCAACGACGGCGCCTTTGTTGCCGCCACCTCGGGCACGGAAATGAAAGTGCGCACGCAAAGCATCGGCAACGCCTTGTTCGCCCAGTCGGGCGGCTTCTTCGTCATGGAGACGGCCGGCACGGGACAAGTGGTGGTGTCGGGCTTCGGCTCCATGTTCCAGCTCGACGTCGAGCCGGGCAAGGACGTCGTGATCGACAATTCCCACGTCGTGTGCTGGGACAACAGCCTGAAGTACGAGATTTCCGTGACCACGGGCGGCGGTGCCAGCGGCGGCGGCATCGGCGGCTTCCTCGGCAATATCGTCAACAGCGTGACCAGCGGTGAAGGCATCGTGCTGCGCTTTTCCGGCTCGGGCAAGGTGTTCATCTGCTCGCGCAACCGCGACGCCTTCCTCAAGTGGACAGCGAGCGGCAAGGCCGGCTGATTCCCAAACGCCCGCCAAAACCGTCGCGAGCGGATGGGGACGTGGCCGAGAAGCGCAACTGTGCGGAGGCACAGTGAGCATCGCAGGCCGCGTCCACGACGCGCAGCAGGTTTGGGCTGGCGTTTTTCTAAGGCCATGTTAAGTTTTTCTAGCTACACTGCCCGCGCGCGCACCTGCGCGCGGCTTCTCCTATTTCCACCCGGTCCCCGTACATGCAAAGAGTCTGGTTCAACAAAACATTTTCCTCGGTCGGCACGGCCATGCGCCTGATCCGCGAAGCCGATATGGCCGCGACCAACGGCGCGCCCCGCTATCACATCGTGTGCAGCAATACGAACGCGCATGCGGCCGCCTTTTTGTCGGCCCACGAATACGCGGTCGAACCGTCGGGCCTGACGGGCCACAACTATGTCGAGTGGTGCCTGGAATTTTGCCGCGACCGGGGCATCACGATTTTCTGGCCCGGCAAGGAAGCGGGCCTGATCGGCAGCGCCAGCGCGCGCTTCGCCGCCATCGGCACGCGCGTGCTCAGCGTGGCCAGCGAAGACACCCTGACCCTGATGCATGACAAGGCGCGCTTCTGCGAGGGCCTCGACCTGCCCATGGCGCGCCCGGCCGACTACCGCGCCGTCACCACCATCGCGCAATACGACGCCGCCTACGCCGAACTGCGCCCGCTGCATCGCAAGCTGTGCATCAAGCCGTCCGAATCCGTGTATGCCCTGGGCTTTGCCATACTCGATGAAGAACGCACCAGCGCCCAGCTGCTGCTGGCCGGCGCCGCCTACCAGATCAATGCGCAGGAGCTGCGCGCGGGCTTGGCGCAGATGGGTACATTTAAAACCCTGTTGCTGATGGAATACCTCGACGGCCACGAATACAGCGCCGACTGCGTCGCCGACCAGGGCAAGCTCATTTGCGCCGTGCCGCGCAAGAAGCTGCATGGGGGCGGCAGCGGCCAGCTGATCGAACTGCGCGACGACCTGCTGGCGGCCTGCGACAAACTGGCGCGCGACTACCGGCTCAATGGCGTGTTCAACATCCAGTTCCGCGAAGGGGCGAACGGCCTGGCGCTGCTGGAGATCAATCCGCGCATGTCGGGCGGCATTGGCATGGCGTGCGCGGCCGGCCCCAACCTGCCCTACCTGGCGCTGGCCGGCTTCGACCAGGGCTTCGACAAGCTCGCCGTGCCCGCCATCCGCGATGGCATGCGCGTGGGTGAAACCGCCTACGCCGTGGAGCTGCCATGAACCTCGTCAAGCAGCAGATGCCCACGGGCGAACTGACCTTGAAGGTGGACGAGGCGCGCTTTCCGCTGGACTGGCTGATCGGCTTTGCCGCGCGCGCCAACGCCAAACGCGGCTTTTTGTTCCTCTCGAAGGTGCTGGGCAAGCACTGGCCCGTCACGCCGCGCGCCATGCAAGCCATCCACGACGACCTGGCCGCGCAGATTCCCCCCAGCCTGCCCGGCCCAGTCGTCTTCATCGCCATGGCGGAAACGGCCGTCGGCCTGGGCCAGGGCGTGTTCGAGGCCTGGCTGCGCGCCAACCCGAATGGAAAAGCGCTGTTTTTGCACAGCTCGCGCTACCGCGTCGGCACGGTGCCCTTCTTCGAATTCGAGGAATCGCACAGCCACGCGCCGCGCCAGTTCCTGCACCTGTCGGATGCGGCCAGCGCCCTGTTTTCCACCGCGCGCAGCCTGGTGCTGATCGACGATGAAGCGTCGACCGGCAACACCTTCGCCAACCTGGTGCAAGTGTGCCGCGCGCGCTATCCGCAACTGGAAAAGCTGCACCTGGGCGTGATCACCAACTTCATGGGCCAGGCCGCCAACGCGGGCTTGAGTGAGCGTTTCGGCCTGCCCACGACCATCGGCGCGGCGCTGTCCGGCCACTACGCCTTCCAGGCCGGCGCCGCGCCCGCTCCCGTGGCGGCCAGCGCGCAGCGCTTCGAGGCGAACGAAGAACGGGGTGCCAGCCCCGCGTTCGGGCGCATCGGCGTGGGACGCGCCTTGAATCCGCCGCAAGGCCTGGCCGTGCAGCTGGCGCAGGAAATCGGCGCCGGCGATTCCGTGCTGGTGCTGGGCACGGGCGAATTCATGCACCCGTCGTTTTTGCTGGCGCGCGAATTGGAAAGCCTGGGCAAGAACGTCGTGGTGCAGTCGACCACGCGCTCGCCCATTTTGTCGTGGGGCTCCGTCGGCCATATCGTCCACTGCGACGACAATTACGGCGAAGGCATCGCCAATTACCTGTACAACGTGGCGCCGGGCCAGTACCAGCACGTGTTCATCTGCCATGAAACCCCGGCCAGCCCCGCCCTCATGCAACTCGCCGGCCAGTTGAACGGCCGCCTGTTCCACTTTCAGTCAGAGACCAAAATTGAAGAAATTCCTGTTTGTTGATCTGGACGACACACTGTTCCAGACCCCGAAAAAATGCCCTGGCGAGACCGATTTGCAAGCGGCCGCCTATCTGAAAAATGGCGACGCCTGCTCGTTTACGACGGCGCGCCAGCGCGCCTTCTTTGAATTCGCGCAAAGCGGCATGACATTGATACCCGCCACGGCGAGAAATGGCGACGCGTTCCGCCGCGTCGACCTGCCGTTTACCAGCTACAGCGTGCTCGATTACGGCGGCATCGTGCTGCAGCCGGGCGGCGCGCTCGACGCTGGCTGGCTGTCCCTGATGCAGGACGACATGCAGACGGCCTTGCCAGGCCTGCGGGACGCCATGCGCATCATCGACGATTTCCAGGCCAGGACGGGCATGCCTTCGCGCGCGCGCCTGATCGAAGACTACAACACGCCGTTCTACATCGTCGTCAAGGACCATGAAGCGCGCGGCGAGCGCCTGGCCGACATCGAAGAGCAGGTGCTGCAGCAGTGGATCGCAACCGAAGGTTCGGACTACTTCATCCACCGCAACGGCAACAACCTGGCCGTGCTGCCCAAGAGCCTGAACAAGGCACGCGCCGTGGCCTACCTGCGCGCGGAACTCGAAGCCGAACATGGCCCCATCGTCAGCTTCGGCATGGGCGACAGCCGTTCGGACGCCCGCTTCATGGCCGCCTGCGACTACGCCATCATCCCCAACGGCACCCAGCTGGCGGCCCTCACGGTGGCGGCGCTATGACCGACAGCACGCTGCATTTCAGCGGCAGCTACCGCCAGGAAGACGTGGAGTTTCTGTTGACGCCGATGGCGCTCGAACCCATCCTCGACCTGGCCGAAAAAGAGCGCTTGATCCAGTCGGGCCAGCGCCATTACAGCGAGATGCTGTCGCCGGAATCCCTGCCTTCGCCCGCCTACCTGGCCCTGTTCCAGAACGCGTTCGCGGCCAACCGCCTGCAGATGGCACGCGACTGCCTGCGCCTGGCCGCCCTGATCGCGGCGCGCCGCACGGGGCCCATCACGCTCGTGTCGCTGGCGCGCGCCGGCACGCCCGTGGGCGTCATCCTCGGGCACTTGCTGCGCCAGGTCTTCCAGCGCGAGTGCAGCCATTATTCCGTCTCCATCATCCGCGACCGCGGCATCGACGCGAACGCCCTGCAGCACATCCTGGCGCAGGGCCATGCGGCCGACTCCCTCGTCTTCGTCGACGGCTGGACGGGCAAGGGCGTGATTTCGCGCGAACTGCGCCAGACGGTCAATGACTTCAATGCGACGCATGGCACGGCGATCGACGGCGGCCTGTTCGTGCTGTCCGACCTGGCCGGCACGGCCGCCTGCGCCGCCTCGTCGGGCGACTACCTGATCCCGTCGAGCATCTTGAATGCCACCGTCTCGGGCCTGGTGAGCCGCTCCGTATTGAATGATGCCATCGGCCCGGACGACTTCCATGGCTGCGTGTACTACGCGCAGTTCGAGCAGCACGACCAGTCGCGCGCTTTCGCCGACGGCCTGGTGGCCGACGCCATGGCGATTGCCGCCAGCAGCGGTATCCCGCTGGCCGAAGCGAGCGATGCGCCAGCCATGGCGGCCCGCTCGCAAGCCTACATGGCCGCCGCGCAGCAGCAATACGGCATCAGCGACATCAACCTGATCAAGCCAGGCATCGGCGAAGCGACGCGCGTGCTGCTGCGCCGCGTGCCCGAGCGCCTGATCGTGCGCGACACGAATGCGCCGGACGTGGCACATTTGCTGCTTCTGGCGCAGGAAAAAGCCATACCCGTCATAGTAGAACCGGCGCTGCCTTACCAGGCGGTCGCCCTTATCAGGAGCGCAGTCGATGGATAACAACTCCCTACACCCGCAAAGCGAACATAAAGCGGCGCTGGGCGCCTCCATGTATGTGCCGACCACGCACAAGGACTTGCTGGCGATCGCCAATGGCGACAAATTCAGCCATTTGCGTTCGGTCATCCTGTGCACCGAAGACGCCATCGCGGAACGCGACCTCAGTTACGCGCTGTTCAACCTGTCGCTGGCGCTGCAAAACATGGCCGACGAATCGGACACCTTGCGCTTCGTGCGCGTGCGTAATCTCGAGGTGCTGGCGCGCGTGCTGGCCATGCCGGGCGCCGACAAATTGAGCGGCTTCGTGCTGCCGAAATCCACGCGCCACAATTTCGCCACGTATTTCGACCTCGTGCGCCACACGCATCATTTGCTGATGCCGACCTTGGAAACGGCGGAAGTGTTCGACGACGAGGAAATGAAGCAGTTCCGCATCCTCCTGTCGGCGCCGGAAGTGCGGCGCCGCATCCTGGCCCTGCGCATCGGCGGCAACGATTTATTGGCCCTGCTGGGCCTGCGCCGCCCCACCAGCGGCACCATCTATCAAACGCCGCTGGGCCAGGTCATCGGCCGCCTGGTGACGATCTTCAAGCCGCACGGCTTCCAGCTGACGGCGCCCGTCTTCGAGCACCTGTCGCAGGGCAGCTGGCTCGATGCCGAAGTGGCGCAGGACATGGCGCACGGCATGATCGCCAAGACGGCCATCCATCCGGACCAGGTGCCGCAGATCGAGCGCCACTACCAGGTGGCGCAGTCGGACATCGAACTGGCGCTGCGCATCATCGACCCGGACAGCCCGGCCGTGTTCCGCATGCAGGAATCGATGTGCGAAGTGGCCACGCACAGCAGCTGGGCGCTGCGCATCATCGAGCAGGCGCGCCTGTTCGGCATCCGCCATGCGGCCGACAACGCCGCCGCGCACGTGCCGACTATCTCATTGACTCAACTCTCAAGCGACGAAGGGATTGCACGACCATGACCAATTTCACACGCGGACAAAAAGGCAAACTGGCTGACCTGGGCTTGAACGGCCCGTTTGCCGTCACGCTCGATATCGTTTCGGGCTCGATGGAAGTGGACGTCAGCTGCTTCGGCGTCGATGCGGCCGGCAAGCTGTCGGACGACCGCTACATGGTGTTCTACAACCAGAAAAGCGCGCCGGACAACGCCGTCACGGTGGAACTGAACGGCCCGCGCTCCGTGTTCCAGGTCGACCTTTCCCGCCTGCCCGCCGCCATCGACAAGCTGGTATTCACGGCCGCGACGGAACAGGGCAGCATGCGCGCGCTGGGCAACTCCAGCATGGCGCTGGGCCAGGCGGCCACGTTTGCCTTCACGGGCAATGACTTCCAGGACGAAAAAGCCGTCATCATCGGCGAACTGTATCGCCGCGACGGCAGCTGGCGCTTCGGCGCCGTGGGCCAGGGTTTCGCGGGCGGCCTGGCGGCGCTGCTGAAGCACTTCGGCGGCAGCGAGGCAGCGCAATCTTCTCCGTCGCCGGCTCCCGTGCCTGCGCCGGCGCCAGCGGCCCCGCCAGCGGCGAATAAAATCTCGCTCTCAAAAATTCGCCTGGAAAAGCGCGGCGACAAGATTTCGCTCGACAAGCGCGACAGCGGCGGCTATGGCCGCATCCGGGTCAATCTGAACTGGAACCAGAACGCGTCGCAAGGCCAGGCGCCCGCCTCAAAACTGGACACGGGCTTCCTCGGCAAGCTGTTCAACAAGCCGGCCGGCCGTTCGGGCGGCATCGACCTCGATATCGGCTGCCTGTTCGAGATGAGCAATGGCAGCAAGAGCGCCGTGCAGGCGCTGGGCAACAGCTGGGGCGCGTATGACAGGCCACCGTACATCCACCTGGAAGGCGACGACCGCACGGGCAGCGTCAGCAGCGGCGAAAACATCTTCATCAACGGCACCCATTTCGACCAGATCAAGCGCGTGCTCGTGTACGCGTTCATCTACGAAGGCGTGCCGAACTGGGCCGCAACGGATGGCGTCGTGACGATCGAGATTCCCGGCCAGCCGACCGTGGAAGTGCGCCTCGACACAGACAGCCCGCACGCCATGTGCGCCATCGCCATGCTGGAAAACCACGGCGGCAACCTGCAGGTGACAAAATTGGTGGAATACTTCGGCGGCCAAGGTAAAATCACGGCGCACCAGGCCATGGACGAGCGATACAATTTTGGCCTCAACTGGAAAGCCGGACGGAAAGACTAACTCTTTCTCCAACTAAACAATTCACCCCTTAACATGACCCCTACGACCAAAAAAGTCACCTTCGCCTTCGTCATCTTCCTCGTAGCCGGCTTCCTGCTGCTGGCCGCCTACACGTGGATGGCCCTCAGCTTCTCGTACTCGGAAGGCGAACGGGCGGGCTACCTGCAAAAGTTTTCCAAGCGGGGCTGGATTTGCAAGACCTGGGAGGGTGAATTGCTGCTGACGGCGCTGCCGGGCACCATCCCGGAAAAATTCCAGTTCAGCGTGCGCGACGAGGAAGTGGCGAAGCAGCTGTCGGCCGCCGCCGGCAAGCGCATCCTCGTCACCTACAGCCAGCACAAGGGCGTGCCCACGCAATGCTTCGGCGAGACGGAATATTTTGCCGATAAAGTCGTCCTGAGTCAGTAATACAGACAGCAATACCACCGCAAGTCCAGCAACTTCAGCAGCATCGCGCCGGCCAGCCATACTCGCGCCGGCGCCCCTCCCCGCTCTCCAGCCGCATGGCGCGCCTCACACATTCTCTCTTTCTTATACACTCGCAATTAGTCCTGACTGAAACTTTTCATTGCTGTAGTAAAAACACACAATGCTTGCGCTAGCGCAGCACGTCCAGCCAGCCCACCATTAGCGTGTATCACCACTATCGGAAATACCATGCGCATATGCCCCGCCGCCCTGGCCTTGCTGGCCGCCTCGCTCGCCCTGTCCGCCCAGGCACAGGATATCTCCGGCATGGCCGGCGCCCTGAAAGTCAACACGACCAACGAGCGTACCTTTGTCGCGGCCATCAGCTACACCCAGCCGGTGGGCGACTACAATGCCGTCAGCCTGTCGTACATCAATGAAGGCCACCCGCAAGACCATCACCGCGACGGCATGGCGGGCCAGGTCTGGCTGCGCACGAAAAAAGTGGAGCAGGGCCTGATGCTGGGCGCCGGCGCGGGCCGCTACTTTTTCTTCGACACGGCCAAGACCGACGACGGCCTGCACAACTTCGACAATGACCACGGCTGGGGCTCCATCGTCAGCCTGCAGGCGCGCTGGCAGTTCGACAACCGCTGGTATGCGCAAGCGCAGCTCAACCGCATCCGGCCCAGCGGCAAGGACAACACCACGCACCTGCTGATCGGCGCCGGCTACCGCTATGACGGCGTGCCGGGTGCCAAGCTGCACTTGCAGAACTGGGCGCACGACGACACCTTGACCTTATCGACCGGCCACACCATCGTCAACAGCTTGCGCTCGGAGTCCTCGCGCCCGTTCACCTTGGAATACCGGCGCGCGGCAGGAAAATACGTGGACTGGACGGTCACCGCCCTCGACGAAGGCAACACCGACCTGGCGCACCGCCGCGGCATCGCCTCCCAGCTGTGGCTGATCCGCTCGCTCAATGAAAAGGTGGAATTCGGCATGGGCGGCGGGCCCTACGTGGCATGGGACGGCCGAGACACCCAGGGCCACAGCACGCGCCTGACGGGCTTGCTATCGGCCGTGGCCCGCTACCACGTCGACCGCCGCTGGGTGACGCACGTGGCGTGGAACCGGGTCATCACCGATTATCACCGCGATGCGGATGTCATTTTGGTGGGGGTAGGACGCAAGTTCTGATGGAAAAACGTAAAAAATCCTGCTCTTCCGCTAAAGTAACGATACCGAACAAAACCGTAGCGAGCGGCAGTGATTTGTGGCTGAGAAGCGCAACCGTACTTCCAGTACGGTGAGCATCGCCAGCCGCAAAGCGCGCCGCGCAGTAGGTTTGGTTCGGTATCCTGCCTAGCGCGAGCGCCAGACTGCACCGGCCGACTCGTTAGGCTGCGTCAGCCGCTCGATCACTTCGCGCGTCAGACTGGCCGAACTCACCTGTTCGGCTTTCGCGCGGGCGGCGGTCAATGAACTGGAAAACGCGCTTTGCGGCTGCTCCAGGCTGGCGCGCAGGGCCGCCAGTTCGCGCTCCTGCTGCTGCGCGCGGGCCGTATCGCGTTCCAACAACTGCTGTTTGGCAGCCGCCATCGCGCGCGTCGTCTCGGCCGCCTTGCGCTGCAGGGCGGCATGGGCCTGGGCGCTGGCCAGCAAGGCTTGCTGCGCGTCGAGTTTCTCGCTGGCCGCCTGCTGCGCCGCCAGTTCCAGCTGCTCGCGCTGGCGCACGGCTTCCAGCGCCTGCTGTTCCATGGCGGCGCGCGCTTCGGCTGCCGCCGTCGCCTGTTTTTCCGCTTCCAGGCGGCCGGCGATCGCTTGCGAGGCACGCTCTTCGGCGCTGCTGGTCTGGCGCTGCTGCACCAGTTTTTGCGCGATCAGCGCCAGCGACTCGCGTTCGGCCGCGACGAAATCGCGCTCGGACGCCAGCAGCGCTTCGGCAGCTTGCGCCTTGTCTTCCTCCACGCGGGCGCGCTCGCTATGCACTTGTCCCAGTTCCACGGCCAGGCGCGCCTGCGCCTGCACGGCTTGCGCTGCCGCCGCTTTCTGTTCGCCCTCGACCAGCGCCTGGTCCATCAGGATGCGGATGGCGTCCGCTTCCTTTTGCGCCGCCTTCCGCAAGACCTGTTCGGCCGCCTGCTGGCCGCGCAGCAGTTCCGCTTGCGCCGCTTCGACGGCCGTGCGTTCCTGCGCCGCTTGGCACGCCAGCGCTTCCGCTTCCAGTTTTTCTTTCAAGGCGGCGAGGGCGGCCTGTTCGGCGGCCAGGCGTTCCTGCTCGGCCTGCAGCAGCTGCTCTGCCTGGCGGGCTTTTTCCTGCGCCAGTTGCGCTGCCTGTTCCTGCGCAGCCAGTGTCGCCTTGCCGGCATCGACCTCGGCCTGCTCGGCGTCGTTCTGGCTGGCGGCCAGTTCCGCCGCCTGGCGCGCCAGTTCGGCGCGTTCCTGCGCCAGACTGGCGGCGCGCTGCTGCTCTTCCAGTTCGCGGGCCGCTGCCGCAGCGGCAGCCTGCTCGGCCGCTTCGCGGGCCTTGGTTTCTTCGAGGGCCGCCGTTTCCGCTTCCAGCTTGGCGTGGCCGGCGATTTCCGCATCCTGTTCGGCGGTCACGCGGGCCAGGGCCACGGCGCGCAGCTGGCGGTCCACCTCGATGCGCGCCTCGGTGGCGGCCAGGATGCGCACGTCGGCATCGCGGCGCGCCTGCGCGCTGGCCACGGCGACCATTTCCAGGCGCTCGCGGTGGATGGCCGCGTCGCGCAATTCCTTTTCCGTCTGCAGGCGCAAACGCAGCGACTGCGCCGCATGGCGTTCCGATTCGGCCTGCGCCAGCGCGATGGCTTCGCGTTCCTGCTCCAGGTGCGCCAGCGCGCGCGCTTCTTCCAGGGCGCGCACTTCGGCGGCGGCGCGGTTGAAGGCCGATTCCAGCGCGATCTGGTCGGCGCGCTCGCGCTGCACCGTCAGATCCAGCGCTTCGCTTTCCGCTTCGGCCAGCATCTGCGCCGTCTGGCGCGCGCCGTGCGCATGGCGCTCGCGTTCGCGGGCCAGCACGGCGACACGGGCGTCGGCCGAGGCGATGCCCACCATTTCCTCCTTGGCCGCGTGCACGGCGGCCACGCGCTCGACGGCCTGCAAGCGCGCCTGCTCCGTCTGCACCTGCAATTCCTCGGCGGCGCGGGCTGCCTGCTCTGCCAGTTCCGACTGCACCGCCACCTGTTCGCTGGCACGCAAGCGGCTTTCCTGCTCGGCGCGGGCGCGCTGTTCCGCGGCCAGGCGGATTTCATTGTCGGACTCCACGCGGGCGCGCAGTTCGGCCGTCTCCTGCTTGACGGCTTCCAGGCGGGCCACGCTGGCTTGCGCGGCAGCGCGCATGGTTTCCAGGCGTTCGCGGTTGGCGGCGATCGCTTCCTCGGCTGCCTGCGCATTTTGCTGCGCGGCGGCGGCGGCGGCCGCGTCGATGGCGGCGCGGTCCTCGGCCAGTGAGCGCACGCGCGCCTCGGCCAGGGCCCGGCTTTCGGCGGCGCAGGTGGCCTTCGCTTCCGCTTCCACGCGGGCAATCGCCTCGTGGATGGCCTTCAGTTCCATTTTCTGGCGTTCGGCGGCGGGCGCCTTGGTATCGGTTTCCGCTGCCGGCTCGGCTTGCGGCTCGGGCATAGGAGTGGCAGGAGCGGCTGGAACCGGCGCTGGCGCTTCCGCCTTGCGCTCCAGGTCCTTGAAATCATGCAGCGAAACGATGCTGTCCTGGTCGAACTCGTCGTCGGCGGAATACGCGACGGTGAGGGAGGCGGCCTGGCGCTGATTTTGCTGTGCTTGCATGATTTCTCGCTTATTCGGGTGAATTCCGTTGCTTATGGGAATTTATTACCACCATTATCGAACAGGCATGCACAAATCAGCGCGGCAAGAAGAGCCGCTTTTACCTTTCTTTTCGCTATTTAACTCAAATGGGCCACAAAGGCGCCTCGTCCATCAGCGCCACCTGCTCCCTGAGTTCAAGGATGCGGTCCTGCCAGTAGCGCTGCGTGTTGAACCACGGGAAGGCGACGGGGAAGGCGGGATCGTCCCAGCGGCGCGCCAGCCAGGCCGAATAATGGATCAGGCGCAGGGTGCGCAGCGCTTCGACCAGGTACAGCTGGCGCGGGTCGAAATCGCAGAAATCTTCGTAGCCGGCCAGGATGTCGCTCATCTGGCGCACCTGGTCGCCGCGCTCGCCCGACAGCATCATCCACAGGTCCTGGATGGCCGGACCCATGCGGCTGTCGTCGAAATCGACGAAATGGGGGCCGGCGTCCGTCCACAGCACGTTGCCGCCATGGCAATCGCCATGCGTGCGCAGCACGGCCACGTCGCCCGCGCGGTCATAGCAGCGCTTGACGCCGTCGAGCGCCTGCTGCGCCACGCTGGAATACGCGGCCAGCAGCTCGGGCGGCAGGAAGTTACCCTCCAGCAAGAACTCGCGCGGTTCGACGCCAAACGTCTGGTGATCGAGCGCCGGGCGTTCCTTGTACGTGGACAGCGCGCCGACGGCGTGGATGCGGCCAATGAAGCGCCCTATCCATTCCAGGGTCGCCGGGTCGTCCAGCTCGGGCGCGCGGCCGCCGTGGCGGGGAAAGACGGCAAAGCGGAAGCCCTGGTACTGGTGCAGGGTGCTGCCGTTGATCGCCAGCGCCGGCACCACCTGGATTTCGCGCTCGACCAGCTCGGACACGAACGCGTGTTCTTCCAGGATGGCTGCATCGCTCCAGCGCTCAGGGCGGTAAAACTTGGCCACCAGGGGCGCGCTGTCTTCGATGCCCACCTGGTAGACGCGGTTTTCATAGCTGTTCAGCGCCAGCAGGCGGCCATCGCCGCGCAAGCCCACGCTGTCGAGGGCGTCGAGCACGCAATCGGGGCTCAGGGCGGAAAAGGGATGGACGGGCCGGTCGTCCTCGTGCGGCTGGTTTTCATTGTGCATGAGCGACATTGTAAGGCGCGCGCGGGCCGCCGGTGCAAACACTTCGGTGATGAAGCGCCGCAAGGCGTATACTGGCGCCTTACATTTCATCAAAGAGCAAGCCATGTCACTCGAACAGCCATTATCAGAAAAAGAATTCGACGAATTAGACCAATTCCTGTTGTCGGACCGGTGCTCCGAAGACGCCATGACCATGGATATGCTGCACGGCTATCTGACGGCCGTCGCCATCGGTCCGGAACCGATCATGCCGGCCGAGTGGTTGCCGCGCGTGTGGGGCGAAGATGCCGAGGATGCGCCGAAATTCAAGAACAGCAAGGAAGAAGAGCGCATCGTCAACCTGATCATGCGCTTCATGAACGAAGTGCTGGTGACGTTTGAAGTGGCACCCAAGGAATTCGAAGCCCTGTTCGTCGAACACGACTACGAAGGCCAGACCCTGATCGACGCCGAAGCGTGGTGCTGGGGCTTCTGGGACGGCATGGAACTGCGTCCAGGCTCGTGGAACGAAATCTGGGATTCCGAAGTGGCCGCGCTGATGCAGCCGATCTACCTGCTGGGCGCCGACGAAATCAAGGAAGAAGAGCTGAAACTGGTGGAAGACCCGGTCAAGGCGCACAAGCTGGCGCAGGAACTGGAAGCGAACCTGCCGGCCATCCACCGTTTCTGGGTGCCGCGCCGCAAGGCACCGGTGCAAACCCTGAAGCGCGAAGAGCCGAAAGTGGGCCGCAACGACGACTGCCCTTGCGGCAGCGGCAAGAAGTACAAGAAATGCTGCGGCGCCGAGCCGGCAGCCGAGTAATACCGCAATAGCATCCCTTCTGCGCCGGCGTCCTGCCGGCGCAGCGCTGGCGCTGGCCCCCGGGCTATAATCGCCGCATGAAACTCCCAGACCTGAATCTGCTAGTCGCCCTCGACATCCTGCTCGAGGAAGGCAGCGCCGTGGCCGCCGCGCGGCGCATGAATCTGAGCGCGCCGGCCATGAGCCGCACCCTGGCGCGCATCCGCGACGCCATCGGCGACCCCGTCTTCGTGCGCTCCGGGCGCGGCCTGGCGCCCACCCCGCGCGCGCTGGAATTGCGCGAGCAGGTGCGCGGCGTGGTGGAGCAGGCGCACGCCGTCTTCACATCCGGCCGTGAAATCGACCTGCGCACCCTGGAACGCACCTTCAGCCTGTGCGCCAACGACGTGTTTGTCGGCGCCTACGGCGGCAAGCTGCGCGACCTGCTGGCCAGCCATGCGCCGAACACGGTGCTGCGCTTCGTGCCCGAAGGCGATGGCGCCACGGAAAACGACGCCCTGCACGCGGGCCGCATCGACCTGTACATCAGCGCGCGACGCGCCTTTGCGCCCGACATCAAGCTGCAACAGCTGTTTAGCAGCGGCTTTGTCGGCATCGCCCGCAGCGACCACCCGATCTTCGACGGCCCCATGAATCTGGACAGCTTTACCGAGTACGAACATATCAGCGTGTCCCGCCGCGGCCTGGCGCGCGGCCCCTTCGACACGGCCCTGGCCGAGCGGGGCTACATGCGCCGCGTTTCGCTGATCACGCCCAATTTTCAGTCCGCCATCTTCGCCGTGGCCGATTCGCGCCTGCTGCTGCCGCTGATGCCCACGCCCCTGCTGCCCATCGTCGAGCGGCTGGGATTGAAGCTGCGCACCTTCCAGCTGCCTATTCCCGTCGACAACGTCGACGTGTTCCAGGCCTGGCATCCGCGCCTAGACCACGACCACGCACACCGCTGGCTGCGCGCGACGATCAAGTCGCTATGCGGCAGCGCGCCGGGCGCGTAGGCGCTGAACCCAATATCATTGCGCCAGACGCAATCGAGACTTCATCAATTATCAATTTTCACAAGATTAACGGCTACCTATACTGCGTGGACTGATTCTCATCCACGGAGTTCCCTGTGTCCGCTGTATTGCTTCCTGGCGCCATCCCGACGATGGCGCCGCCTCCCCCTTCACCGCCGGCGCCACCCGTCTTTGGTCCGCGCCTGGCCACCGGCCTGGCCGGCGTGCTGCTGGCCGTGCTGGTATCGGGCCTGAATGAAAACATCACCAAGGTCGCGCTGGCCGACATCCGCGGCGCCATGGGCATCGCGCGCGACGACGCCAGCTGGCTCGTCGCCCTGTATGCGGCCGCCTCGGTGTCGGCCATGGCGTTCGCGCCGTGGTGCTCCGTCACCTTCTCGCTGCGCCGCCTGACGGCCGCCGCCATCGTCGTCTGCATGGCCGCCGGCGTGCTTTGCCCGTTCGCGCCGAACCTGTCCGTGCTGATGTTCCTGCGCGTGGTGCAGGGCGCGGCCGGCGGTGCCTTGCCGCCCATGCTGATGACGGTGGCGCTGCGCTTCCTGCCACCGAACATCAAGCTGTATGGCCTGGGCGGCTACGCGCTGAGCGCCACCTTCGGTCCCAGCCTGGGCACGCCGCTGGCCGCCTTCTGGACCGAGTACCTGGGCTGGCAATGGGCGTTCTGGCAAGTCGTCCCGGGCAGCATCGTCGCCCTGCTGATGGTGTCGTGGGGCTTGCCGCAAGACCCGCTGCGCCTCGAGCGTTTCCGTCAATTCGACTGGCGCGGCCTGCTGCTGGGTCTGCCCGCCATCAGCATGCTGGTGGTGGGATTGCTGCAGGGCGAGCGCCTGGCGTGGTTCGCCTCGCCGCTGATCTGCGTGCTGCTGGGTGGCGGTCTATTGCTGTTGGTGCTGTTCTTTGTCAATGAATGGTCGCATCCGCTGCCGTTCTTCAAGCTGCAGCTGCTGTCGCGGCGTAACCTCAGCCACGCCCTGCTGACCCTGGGCGGCGTGCTGTTCGTGCTGCTGGCCGTGATCCTGATTCCCTCGTCCTACCTGGCGCAGGTGCACGCCTACCGTCCGCTGCAAACGGCGCCCGTGATGCTGATGGTGGCGCTGCCGCAGTTGCTCGCGCTGCCGCTGGTGGCCACCCTGTGCAATCTGCGCGCCGTCGACTGCCGCTGGGTGCTGGCCATCGGCCTGGCCCTGCTGGCCCTGTCCTGCGTGCTGGGCGCGCGCATGTCGCCGGACTGGATACGCACGCACTTCTACCTGCTGCAGGCGGTGCAGATCTTCGCGCAACCGATGGCCGTGATTCCCTTGCTGCTGCTGGCCACCACGGGCCTGGCGCCGCAGGATGGCCCTTTCGCCTCGGCCTGGTTCAACACCATCAAGGGCATGTCGGCCGTCGTCGCCACCGGCGTGCTCGACGCGCTGATCACGCGCCGCAACCATTTTCATTCGACGGTGCTCAGCGAGCGCCTGGGCAACCTGCCTGGCGTCGTGGACGTGCCGGGCCTGAGTGCGCGCATGCATGCGCAAGTCGTCACCCTGACCTCGTCCGACCTGTACCTCATTGTCGCCGCCATCGCGCTGGCCATGATTGTGATCATTCCCATTCTGCCGACGCGCGTCTATCCGCCGCGCGCAGCCTGACTTTTATTTCAAGAAAGAGCATCCCCATGCAAACAACCATACTGCGCTCACGCGCCTTCCTCCTCGGCCTGGCCCTGCTGGCCTGCGCCCTGGCCTTTTGCGCCTGGCAACTGCTGTTCGCCCGCGGCGACGAACAAGGCACCGACGACGCCTTCGTCAGCGCCGACTACACCGTGCTCTCGCCCAAGGTGGGCGGCATCGTGCGGGAAGTGCTGGTGGAAGACAACCAGACTGTCAAGGCGGGTCAGCTGCTGGCGCGCATCGACGACCGCGACTATCAGGCCGCCGCCGCCTCGGCCCGCGCCGAGGTAGCCGGCGCCGAGGCGCAGCTGGCCAATGCCCGCGCCACCTTGCAGCGCCAGCAATCGGTGATCGAGCAAGCCACGACCCTGGTCGACGCCAACCAGGCGGAAGACAAGCTGGCGCAGCAGGAACTGGCCCGCTCAACGCACCTGGCAGGCCAGGGCGCGGGCAGCGTGCAGAACGCGCAGCAGGCGCAATCGCGCTTCGACGTGAGCCGGGCGCGCCTGGCGCAAAACCGCGCCGCCCTCGTCGCCACCCGCAAGCAGACGGACATTTTACAGGCGCAGCAAGGCGCGGCCGAAGCGGCCCTGCTGCGCGCCCGCGCCAGCCTGCAGCGGGCCGAACTTGATTTGTCGCATACGCAGCTGCGCGCCCCCATCGACGGCATCGTGGGACGCCGCGCCGTGCGCGTCGGCGCCCTGGTGGCGCCCGGCGCCAGCCTGATGGCCGTGGTGCCCCTGAACCGCAGCTTCGTCGTCGCCAACCTGCAGGAAACCCAGCTGACCCACGTGCGCCAGGGCCAGCGCGCCAGCATCGCCGTCGACGCCTATCCGGGCATGCTCCTGCGCGGCACGGTGCACAGCATCGCGCCCGCCACGGGCGTGACCTTTGCCGCCATCGCGCCGGAAAACGCCACCGGCAACTTCACCAAGGTGGTGCAGCGCATCCCCGTCAGGATCGCGCTCGATCCCGGCCAGGATGACGGCAGCCGCCTGCGCGTGGGCATGTCGGCCGAAGTGCGCATCGATACGGCCCCCCGCCGTCAACTGCTGCAACAGGTGAGCGCGCGATGAAAGCACTGATCATTTTCACGGCCCTGGGCCTGGCCGGCTGTGCCAGCGTCGGCAGCGACTTCCAGCATCCGCAAGCGCCGTTGGGGCAGCAATGGCGCCAGGTGCAGGATGCCCGTTTCGCCGCCCAGCAGGACGCCGCCATCGAGCAACGCTGGTGGGACGGCTTCGGCGATGCTACCTTATCTTCCCTGCTGCGGCGCGCCGCCGGCGCCAACCTCGACGTGCTGGCGGCTGGCAGCCGGCTGGAACAAAGCCGCGCCGCGCGCGGCGTGGCGGGCGCCGCGCAAGGCCCGTCCCTGGGCGCAAATGGCAGCTACGGCCGCGCGCGCAACAGCGAGCAAGGCTTGAGCGACCCGTCGCGCAACAACGGCCAGTCAGCCTACAACCTGTGGCAAGGCAACCTCGACGCCACCTGGGAGCTGGACCTGTGGGGCCGCGTGCGCCGTGAAGTGGAAGCGGCTGACGCGCACGTCGACGTGGCGCTGGAAACGCAGCGCGGCGTGCTGCTGGCCGTGCTGGCCGAGACGGCGCGCGACTACATCGAGCTGCGCGGCGCGCAGCAGACGCTGGCCATCACGCAGCAGCTGCTCGATATCGCCCGCCATACCCTGGACCTGACCCGCATCCGCCTGCGCGAAGGCGTGGCGACGCAACTCGACGAAGCCGAGGCGGCGGCCCACGTGGCCACCATCGAAGCACGCCTGCCGCCGCTGCAGCAGCGCGAAGCGCGCCTGGGCAATGCCCTCGCCCTCTTGCTGGCGCTGCCGCCGCAAGCCTTGCAGGCGGAACTGGCGGCGGGCAAGGACATTCCGGCCGTGGCCATGCAGGTGCAACTGGGCGTGCCGAGCGGCCTGGCCGAGCGCCGTCCCGACATCCGCCGTGCCGAAGCGCAGCTGCACGCGGCCACGGCCGCCATCGGCGTGGCGCAAGGCGATTTTTATCCGCGCATCACGCTGTCGGGCAGCATCGGCCTGCAAGCGATGCAGCTGTCCGACATCGGCTGGGACGCCAAACGCTTTGCCTTCGGCCCCGGTTTCAGCGTGCCCCTGTTCGATGGCGGTCGCCTGCGCGGCAAACTGCAATTGCGCGAGGCGCAGCAGCAGGAAGCGGCCATCGCCTACCGCCAGACGGTGCTGGCCGCCTGGCACGAAGTGGAAGATGCGCTCTCTGGCTACCAGGCCAACGCCCGCCGCCAGGCCAGCCTCGATGAAGCCGTCAAACAGGGACGGCGGGCGCTGGGCAGCGCGGAACTGCGGTACCGCCAGGGCGGCACGGACTTGATCAACGTGCTGCACGTGCAAAACACCTTATTGAACAACGAAGCGGCGCTGGTCGACAGCCGCGCCACCGCCTCGCTGTCGCTGGTCCAGGTCTACAAGGCGCTGGGCGGCGGCTGGCAAGCATTTTCAACCACCTCGCAAGGAAGCGCTCCATGAAACCGAATCCCGCCCATTTCTCCATCCACGACGTCAGCGACTTTCCCATCGTGCGCTTTCGCCCTGAAACGGCCGTCGACGGCTATGCCCCGCTGTGGGAAAACGACATGGACGCCCTGCTGCGCCATGGCGAGCCGTTCGTCCTGCTGTTTGAAGCGGAACGCAGCGATGAAGCGCACATCGACCGCAAGCGGCGCGGCCTGTGGCTCAAGCATAACAAGGTGGCGCTGGCCGCCCTTTGCCGCGGCCTCGTATCGGTCGAGGCGGACGCGGAGCAGCGCGCGCGTCTGCAGGCGCTGGCGGCCGGCGCCATGAAAGCGTTCGGCATCGTGCAGGAGGTGACGGCCACGCGCGAACAGGCCGATGCCCTGATGGTCTGGCTGCTGGGCAGCGGCCAGATGGCGCGGCCGCGCGCGGCGGACGTGTGGTGAACGAGTAAATAAATGTGCCGGTCAGGCGGCCCTGCGTATGGCGCTTCTCGCAGGGATGACGCACACGTGGCCGTCGCTGCTGGTCGCCGTCGTCAGGGCGATGCCGTACAGCGCGGCCAGGGCGGGCACGGCGCCGGCATCGCTGGCGATATCCGCCACCAGCTGGCCCGAACGCACCAGCAGCAAGCGCTCGAAGCCCAGCAAGGCGTGGTTGATGTCGTGCAGGATGGCGACGACGGCGTGGCCGCGCGCGGCGCAAAACTGCCGCAGGCTGTCGAGCAAATCGAATTGCAGGCCGGGATCGAGCGCCGCCAGCGGTTCGTCGACGAGTATCAAGCCATCCTGCACATCCCACATCTGCGCGAAGATGCGCGCCAGCTGCACCCTGGCCTGCTCGCCGCCGGACAGGGTGTCGAGGCGCCGCCCCAGCAGATGCGCGGCGTGCGCCAGGGCGGCCGCGTCCTGCACGATCCGTCCCAGCTGCGGGTCGGCCAGGCGCGCCACCCGCCCCAGGCCGATCACCAGTTCGCACGGCAATCCGAAGGCCACGGTCGAACCTTGCGGCAGGACGGCGCGGCGCAGGGCCAGTTCCGCCAGCGGCCACTGCGCCAGCGGCCGGCCGGCGAAGACCACCTGGCCCGACTGCGGATGCAGTTCACGCGCCATCAGTTTCAACAGGGTCGACTTGCCCGCGCCGCTGGGGCCGAGGAGGGCGACGCGCTCGCCGGGCGCCACCCGCAGATTGAACGGGCCGAAATACTGCTGGCCCAGTTGCGTGGTGGCGAACGTCAATTCCAGTATCGGCGTCATGTTCACCTCTAGGCGGTGCCGTGGCGGAAGCGCCGCAACAGCATCAGGAAAAATGGCCCGCCCAGCAAGGCCGTGAAAATGCCGACGGGGACTTCCGCGGGAATGGCGACCGTGCGCGCCAGGGTGTCGGCCGACAGCAGCAGCAAGGCGCCCATCAGCATCGCCAGCGGCAGCACGCGGCGCTGGTCGGCGCCCAGCCAGGTGCGCACCAGGTGCGGCGCGATCAGGCCAATGAAGCCGATGCCGCCGCACCAGGCGACGGCAAACCCGGCCAGCACGGCCACCAGCACGATCACCTGCGTGCGCAGGCGGCCCACGTCGACGCCCACGTGCAGCGCCTGCGCCTCGCCCAGCGCCAGCGCGTTCAGGGAACGCATCAGGAAACGCGTGGCCCACAGCGCGCCGGCCAGCACCAGCAGCAGGGCAGCCACCTGGCGCCAGCTGCCGGCCGACAGCGAACCGAGGGTCCAGAAAGTCAGGGTGCGCAACTGGTCGTCGCTGGCCAGGTAGATGCACAGGCCCATGACGGCCACCGTGATGGCGTTCAGCGCCACGCCCGTCAGCAGCAGGCCGACGATGGAACCGGGCGTGGCCCAGCGGGCGACCCGGTCGAGCAGCACGCAAATGAGCATGGCGCCCGCAAACGCGGCGGCCGGCAGCAGCCACACGCGCAGTTCGGGCGCCACGTGCAGGCTGGCCGTGAAAACGATGGTGGCCGCGCCCGCGCAGGCGGCGCCGCTGCTCACGCCCAGCAGTCCCGGGTCGGCCAGCGGATTGCGGAACAGCCCTTGCGTCAGGCCGCCGGCCAGCGCCAGCGCGGCGCCGATCAGGGCGGCGAACAGCGCGCGCGGCAAACGGATATGCCACAGCACGTACGCGCCGCCGGACAGCGCCGCGTCGCCCGCTTGAAACGGCGCCAGCCAGTCGGCCAGGGTCACGGGCACGGCGCCCGCCTGCACGGCGACGAGCAAGCCGCCAGCCAGTGCGGCGGCCAGCAGCCCGCCGGCGCCCCAGCGTGGCCAGCGCCAGGGCGCGGCGGAGACCAGGGAAGCCACGCTCATGCGGCCATGGCTTTGGCGAAAGCGACGTCGAGTTCCGCCAGCGCCTGCGGCATGCGCGGGCCAAAGCCCAGCAGCAGCATGGCTTCCTGCGAGACGATGCGGTGCTTGCGCCCGGCCGGCGTCTGCGCCAGGCCTGGCAGTTTCAGGATGCCGTCCACGCCGCCCGAAGCTTTCAAGCCCTGGTCCGTGACGAGCACGATGTCGGGCCGCGCGGCGATCACGGCTTCAGGCGTCAGCGGCTTGTAGCCGGCGAATCCGCCCTGCCCGCCCATCACGTTGACGGCGCCCGCATACGCGAGCATGGCGTCGGCGCCCGTCTCGCGCCCGCCCACCATCACCTGGTTCGGCGCATGGGCAAGGATGAACAGCACGCGCACGGGCGCATGCTGGCGCTGCTGCACCTTGGCCAGGGCGCCGCTCCACTGCTGCTGCAGGCTTTGCGCCAGGCGCGCGGCGGGGTCGGCACGTCCCGTGATCCTGCCCACCTGCTTTACGCGTTCGAGCAAGCCTTCGAATTGGTTGTTCGCGCTGAGCACCGCCACCGGCACGCCCGCCTCGCGCACCTGGCGCAGCACCGCTTGCGGCCCCGCTTCCTCGGTGGCGATCAGCTGCGTGGGCGCCAGCGACAGCACGCCTTCGGCCGACAGGGTGCGCGCATAGCCCACCTGCGGCAGCTGCTGCGCCACGGCCGGATACAGCGAGGTCGTATCGACGCCCACCAGTTCGCCCTGCGCCTCGAGCGCGTAGACGATTTCCGTCAGCGCGCCGCCCACGCTGACGATGCGCCGCGCCTTGGCCAGCGGCTTGGCCGCGTCGGTCACTGCCGCCAGCACCTGCATCGGCGCGGCCAGGGCCAGCGCTCCCGCCCCCATTTTTTTCAGCGCGATGCGGCGCGCCACGCTGGCGGCGATCATGCGGCGCATAGTTCGCCCTCCCGCGCCACCCTGTCGACGATATGGCGCCATTCGCACAATTCATGCACGCCCGGCTTGCGTTCGCCGAAGAACATGACGATGGTGTCGCCCTTCGCATCGAACAGTTCCACGGACGTCACCAGGCCGTCGACGGTCGGCTTTTTCACCACCCAGGCGCTGGCGATATGGTCTTCGCGCAAATGCAGGTTGAAGCGCTGGTCGAGGACATTGATCCACGGCCCCATCACGGCGATTTTGTGCACGGGGCCCGAATGGATCTGGATCATGCCCGCATTGCCGACGAAGGCCATGATGGACACCTTTTCCAGCGCGGCATCGTTGAGCAGGTCGAGCACGCAGGATTTGTCGATCTGCTGCACGAAGCGCGCTTCGGCCAGGCGCAGGCCCTGCAGGCGCGAGACCGCATATTTTTTCAGCACGGTGAAAAATTCATGCGTGTCGCGCAAGTCGGCCCAGGCGGCGCGAAAACCGGCCACGTCGATCTGCGCATCGGGCAGTTCGGTCGGCGCCGGCGGCGGCGCCGTCACGGCGATGCCGGCCTCCTGGTCCGCGTCGGCAAAGCGCGTCACCAGCGCGTCGTAGGCGGCCAGGTCGCTTTGCGGCTTGAGGAAAATCTTGTGCACGGCGTGGCCGGCCGCATCGAAAAATTGCAGGCTGCGCTGCACCTCGTGCTCGCCCAGCTCGCGAACGGCAAAGCCATGCGCCCACTGGCGGTAAAACACGCGCAGGTCGATGTCGCCACCGAGCACCAGGCCCACATGGTTGTTGTGACTGGCTTTTCGGTAGACGCCCGTCTTTTCATGCACGCACGAGGCGTTGCGCGTCAGCGCCATGACTTCGCCCAGCGGCTCCAGCGCGGCGATGATGGCGGGCCAGTCGGCCTGCAGGCGCTCGGCGCCCAGCAAGGCGCCATCGGCCAGCGACAGGCCCGCATGCGCAGCGATCAGCTCGCCTTCGGCTATGCCCAGTTCCTCGGCGATGTCGCGGTGGCGGGCCTTCTTTTCGCGGCGCAGGCGGGCAAATTCACTGGTGACCAGCTCGATATTGCAAATGGGGAACGTGCTCGACACGGTGTCTCCTTTCAAGGCGAACACTGGCTGGCATGGGCTAGCTGGTGGTGGGGAAATTGACGTTAATTATAAATGAGAATCATTCGCAATCAAGTCTTATTTGTGTGCGCATAAAAAAAGCGCCGCGACAGGAAACCCGTCGCGGCGCCAAAGGAGACCGATCGAGACAACCGATCAGTTCGGGAAAAACAGGATCAGGCGCTGGCCTGCACGCCCGGCATGGCCGCCGCCTTGGGCGCGGGCCGCTGCGCCAGCAAGACCACGGCGGCCAGCACCATGGCGCCGCCCAGCAATTGCGTGCCGCTGACGGATTCCTTCAGCAAGGTCACGCCAAACGCCATCGTGATGACGGGTTCAAACGTGGAAATGATCGACGCCTTGGCCGCGCCGATCTGCGCCACGCCGGCAAAGAAGGCGGCGATCGCGATGGCCGTCGAGAACAGGGCAATGGCGCTGACGGCCAGCCAGCCCGTCGCCGTGCCTGGCAAGGACACACCTTGCCACAAGGCAATCGCGCTGTTCGACAGGCCCGCCGTGCCCAGAATCACGACGCAAGCGGCCAATGGGTGAATATTCTCGCGGCTTTTCGACAGGCTGTTGCCAAACAGGATGTACACGGCGTACACGCCGGCCGCCATCAGGGCCAGGGCGATGCCAATGGGCTGGCCCTGCAGCTTGCCGCCCAGGGTGATGGCCATGCCGGCAATGGCCAGCGCCATCAGCACCAGCATGCGCCGGTCCAGCTTTTCCCAGCCCAGGGCCAGCGCGAGGATGGTGACCAGAACGGGATACACGTACAGCAGCATGCCGCACAGGCCGCTGCTGGCATACATGAGGGCATTGAAATAGCCTTGCGACTGGGCCGTGTACATCAGGCCCATCAGCATGTAGCCGGCCAGCAGGCGGCCGCGCGGCAAGCGCCAGCCACCGAGCCACACGAGCGGCAGCAACAGCATGGCGGCGATGACGAAACGCAAGGCCAGCATGGTCGACGGGTTGACCCCGGACGCATAGGCCGCCTTGGCAAACACTGCGGAACTGCCGAAACCGGCGGCCGACAGCAACACCAGCGCAACGGCGCGGCGATCAGACATGACTAAACCTCTTTGAGTACGCCAGGGCAAACCTGCTGCGCGTCGCGCTTTGCGGCCGGCGATGCTCACCGTACTGAAGTACGATTGCGCTTCTCAGCCACAAATCACTGCCGCTCGCGACGGTTTTCCCAGGCGTTGTAAATATTAATGCCAAGCAAGGCTGGAAGATGATGCATGCGTGAATCCTGTTGCGGGTCGTTTCACGCATGAGCGGCATCATATTCGCTTGCGCAAAATGAAACAAACCAATATTCTTCACGGATAGGCCGAATATTACTGAGGCTCAATTCTATTAAGAACGCCATGTCACGTCCCTTGCCACCGCTCGCCGCCCTGCACGCCTTCGAGGCCGCCGCCCGTCATGAAGGTTTCCAGCGCGCGGGCGAAGAATTGCACGTCTCGGCCGGCGCCATCGGCCATCACGTCAAACAGCTGGAAGCGTGGCTCGGCATCGTGCTGTTCCAGCGTCTGCCGCGCGGCGTGGTGCTCACCAGCGCCGGCCAGCGCTATGCGGCTTCGCTGGGGCCGATACTCAACCAGCTGGCCGACGTCTCCGAGCAGGCGCGGCGCCAGGGCGACGACAAGGTCGTCACGGTGACGGCCACCAGCTCGCTCGTCTCGCGCTGGCTGATGCCG
Organism: Janthinobacterium sp. GW823-FHT03B06; assembly: GCF_058796955.1. Classification (NCBI taxonomy): domain Bacteria; kingdom Pseudomonadati; phylum Pseudomonadota; class Betaproteobacteria; order Burkholderiales; family Oxalobacteraceae; genus Janthinobacterium; species Janthinobacterium sp. GW823-FHT03B06. The sequence goes on along the minus strand of NZ_JBXAJE010000005.1, from coordinate 24,461 downwards.
CGCCTGGGCCGGCTGCGCGACCGCTACCCGCAGATCGAACTGCGCGTGCTGGCGTCCATGCACCCGGTCGACCTGGCGCGCGATGGCGTGGACGTGGCCATCCGCCTGGGACCGGGCCGCTATCCGGGCCTGAAAGTGGATCTATTGATGGAAGAATGGTTTTCCGCCGTCTGCAGCCCCGATTTCCGCGCCAACGCGGCCAGCCTGCGCCAGCCCGCCGACCTGCTGCGCTATCCGCTGCTGCACGACGAGCCGGAAGTGCACCTGCCAGGCGAAATCGACTGGACGCGCTGGCTGCACAGCTGCGGCGTGCATTACAGCGGCAATAGCGGCAACAGCGGCGCGCGCTTTTCGCACACGTATTTATGCCTGGACGCAGCCGCCAGCGGCCAGGGCGTGGCCATTGCCGCCAGTCCCCTGATCGGCGACGACCTGCGCTCGGGCCGCCTGGTGCGCGTGTTCGAACACGCCGTGCGCGGCCCCCACTGCTATTATCTGCTGCGTTCGCCCCAGGCGGAAACGCGGCCCCTCGTGCACGCGTTTTGCGAATGGCTGATCGCCGAAGCGCGCGCCGACCAGGAAACCGTCTGGCCTACCGTGGAGACAGCATGACGACACACGAAGTGGCGCGCAGCGCCGACTATATTGTCCAGCACGAATACGAACATGCCAGAGTGACGGCCGCCGATGGGCGTCACGCCAGCCTGGGCGAATTCTATGGCGACCCGGCCGTGGCCTTGATCGATGACCATGAGCAATGGTGCGCCGTGGCGGGCGAAGGATTGGTGATTTGCCGGCTGGAACAGGGGTTCGGCCAGTGCGTGGAATATTTCCGCCAGCCAGGCGAAGTGCGCTGGATTACGGACTTGCGGCAAACGGGAGCGTTTGCGCTGGAGTGGCGGGGTGAGGATGGGGTTTGGCACAGCCTTGCCTTTGAGGCGGCTGTGTCGGCTTACGCGCCAAGGCGCTAACCCGACCTACGCCAGAGGTTGCAATGCCCCGTAGGTCGGCTTAGCGCGCAGCGCGTAAGCCGACAACCCCATCACAGCTTAATAAAGTGCTCGCGGTAGTACTTGAGTTCTTCGATCGATTCCAGGATATCGGCCAGCGCCGTGTGCTTCTGGTGTTTCTTGAAACCGGTGGCGATTTCCGGCTTCCAGCGCTTGCACAGCTCTTTCAATGTCGATACGTCAACATTGCGATAGTGGAAGAACGCTTCCAGCTTCGGCATGCCGCGCACCATGAAGCGGCGGTCCTGGCCGATGGTGTTGCCGCACATGGGCGACTTGCCTGCCGGTACGTATTTCTTCAGGAACGCGATCAGCTCCGCTTCCGCCTGCGCTTCCGTCACGGTCGACGCCTTGACCTTGTCGATCAGGCCCGAGCGGCCGTGTGTGCCCTTGTTCCAGGCGTCCATCTTGTTCAGGGTTTCATCCGACTGGTGAATCACGAACACGGGGCCTTCGGCCAGCAGGTTCAAGTGCATGTCCGTCACCACCACCGCCACCTCGATGATGCGGTCGGTATCAGGCTCCAGGCCCGTCATTTCCATGTCGACCCAGACCAGGTTCATCTCGTTGGGACGTGCTGGCACGGCGGGTGCGGGGGTGGATGCGGTTAAGTCGGTCGCTTGTGACATAATTCTCTCTTGGCCTAATCAAACTAAATAATCAGCCATTTTCTCACAGGCACAGAATGTATTCACTCGCGTTTTCGATTTTGTTTGTATCCATCCTCGTTTTGACCCTGGCCGTGCGCTTCTGGCTCGCTTCGCGGCAGATCCGCCACGTGCTGGCGCACCGCGCGGCAGTCCCGCCCGAATTCGCGGAAAAAATCCCGCTGGCCGCGCACCAGAAGGCGGCCGACTACACGGTGGCCAAGACCAAGTTCGGCCTGCTGACCTTGCTGGTCAACTACGCCGTGCTGATCGGTTTCACCTTGCTGGGCGGCCTGCAATGGCTGGCGCTGCACCTGAATGAATGGATGGGCGCCGGTTCACCCATGCTGTACCAGATCGGCCTGATCGCCGCCTTTGCCGTCATTTCGGGCCTGATCGACCTGCCCTTCGATTACTACCGCCAGTTTGTGCTGGAACAACGCTTCGGCTTCAATACCATGGCGCGCAAGCTGTTCTTCACGGACATGCTCAAGGGCGTGGGCCTGGGCGCTGCCATCGGCCTGCCGCTGATCTGGGTCGTGCTGACCCTGATGGCCAAGTCGGGCGGCCTGTGGTGGCTGTACGCGTGGTTCGTCTGGAGCGGCTTCCAGCTGCTGATGATGGTGCTGTTTCCCACCGTCATCGCGCCCCTGTTCAACAAATTCACGCCGCTGGCCGACGAAGCGCTGAAAAACCGCATCGAAGGCTTGATGCAGCGCGTCGGTTTCGCCTCGAAAGGCTTGTTCGTCATGGACGGCTCGAAGCGCAGCGCCCACGGCAATGCGTATTTCTCGGGCTTTGGCGCCAACAAGCGCATCGTCTTCTTCGACACCCTGCTGTCGCGCCTGGCGCCGCAGGAGATCGAAGCCGTGCTGGCGCATGAACTGGGCCACTTCAAGCTCAAGCACATCGTCAAGCGCATCGCCATGATGTTCGTCATCTCGCTGGGCTTTCTGGCGCTGCTGGGCTTCCTGAAAACGCAGCCGTGGTTTTACGCGGGCCTGGGCGTTGATCCGGTAGCGCTGGCATTGACGGGCCAGCCGACGGACGCGCTGGCCCTGCTGTTGTTCATGCTGGCCTTGCCCGTCTTTACCTTCCTGCTGGGACCGTTGACCTCGCTCAGCTCGCGCAAGCACGAATTCGAAGCCGACGCCTTTGCCGCCACGCACACGCAGGCGGACGACCTGGTCTCGGCCCTCGTGAAAATGTATGAAGACAATGCGTCGACCCTGACGCCTGACCCGCTGCACTCGGCCTTTTACGATAGCCACCCGCCGGCCAGCGTGCGCATCCGCCACCTGAAAGGGGCTACGACATGAATACGCCATCCACACTGCAAGAGCTGGCCCAACTGTCCTGCGCGCCACGCCAGCACGCGCTGGGCGACACCGGCGTCGCTACCCTCCACGCGCTGCTGCCGCAATGGACAGTACAAAATGGCAAGCTGTGCCGCGACTTCGGCTTCAAGAATTACTACCAGACCCTGGCGTTCGTGAACGCCCTGGCCTATATGACCCATACGCAAGACCACCATCCGGAGCTCATCATTACTTACAAAACCTGCGCCGTGCGCTACGACACGCACTCGGTCAACCAGGGCGCCGGCGGCCTGTCCGAAAACGACTTCATCTGCGCCGCCAAGGCCGACCTCATTTACCAGAGCAGCCAGGTGGCCCCATGAGCGAAGGCAAGTTGACGGGCGTCATCATCGCCGCCCACGGCCGCCATTACCTGGCCGACGTGGACGGCGCCAAGCTGCAATGCGTAACGCGCGGCAAGAAAACCAATGTGGCCGTGGGCGACATCGTGCACCTGACGCGCACCTCGAACGACCAGGCCGTCATCGACCGCATCGAGGAACGCAAGACCCTGCTGTACCGCTCGGATCAGTACAAATCGAAGCTGCTGGCCGCCAATTTGACGCAGCTGTTCATCGTCGTGGCGACGGAACCGGGCTTTGCCGACGATCTGATCTCGCGCTCGCTGGTGGCGGCCGACGCGGCCGGCATCGAGGCGCGCATCATCCTGAATAAAATGGACGTGACCGCTTCGCTGGAACGGGCCCGCGAGCGCCTGCTGCCGTATTCCTCGATGGGCTATCCCGTCGATGAAGTGTCGGCGCGCGCCGAGCCCGAGCACGCCGTGGCCACCCTGGCGCCGCTGCTGGCGGGCCAGTCGTCGATCTTGATCGGCCAGTCGGGCATGGGCAAGTCATCCTTGATCAACCTGCTGGTGCCGGACGCCGACATCGCCGTGCGCGAAATCTCGGCCGCGCTCGACACGGGCAAACACACGACGACCTTTACGCGGCTGTACAAGCTCGATGAACTGGGCGCCAACAGTTCCATCATCGACTCGCCCGGCTTCCAGGAATTCGGTCTGTATCACCTGTCCGAAGGCATGCTCGAGCGGGCTTTCCGCGAATTCCAGCCCTACCTGGGCGGCTGCAAGTTCTATAACTGCCGCCACCTGATCGAGCCGCAGTGCGCCATCCTGCAAGCCTTGTCGGAAGGCAAGATCGCCAAGATGCGCCATACCCTGTATGGCCAGCTGCTGCACGAATCGGCGCAGACACTGTATTAAGAAAATGCCGCAGCACGAATAAAGCCACAACAAAACCTCGGCCGGCAAAATTTAATTTTGCGGCCGAGCTTGCTTTTCGACTTTAATCCCAAAACCGTTCATCCGCCGTTTTAGGCATTTCAGCGCGTCAAACCTGCCGCCCGTCGCCTGCCGCTGGCGATGGCCAGGCGCGTTTGCTAACTTGACACCAGTCGCTGCCGGAAACCCGCCAGCGACCACACGATCTAACTACTCTCCATCCTGCCATCCTGATCGAAGGTGAATGTCATGCTGACCAAACGCTTACTCCCCCTCCTCGTCGCTATCTTTGCCCTTGCGGGCGGCACAGCCCAGGCCCAAACCGCGATGACGCCGCAAGCCGCAGACAGCGTGCGCGTCACCTCTGGCACCTACTATCACGTCACGGCACAGGAAGCCTTAGACATCGAGCAGCAATACCGCCTGTCGAATGGACAACGGCTGGAAGTCCAGCAGCAGGACACCCATTTCTTTGGCCGCCTGATCGACGACAGGGAATTGCATGCAAAGCCCAGCGTGGAAATCTATCCCACCGGGCCGGGCCAGTTTGTCAGCAAAAAGGGCTCGACCTTCGTTTTCAGCAATACGGGCGAGCGCGTGGTGATCGACGACGCCCAGTTCCTGCCCGGCTTGCGCATGCCTGCCGACATGCGCAGCGCCAGCACCATGGACGGCAGCGCCCGCATCCGCCTCGTGTCACGCTAGACGCCTGCGGCCGGCCGTAGCACGGCCGGAGAAACGCCCTGTCGTGGCGGCCGGGCGGGACGCACAATTCTGCCCTGCGGACTGAACAATTCCCCTGAATGCAGCTTACAATGCGATGACGCATGGCCTGTGCGGTCGCAGGCTGGCGCCACTGTTTGCGGGGAGAATGCTTGAATGGAAATGTTCGCGCTCGAACATGACGTAGCGCAGTGGGAAAGCGCATTGCTGCCGTTGCGCGGTGCCGGGCGCGTACCGCTGCTGCTGTTGCTGGCATGGCATTTGCGCCAGCGCAACTGCGCACAGGCTCTGCACCATGCAGCCGAAGCGGCAGCCTTGTTGCCCCACGTCCAACTGCCGCCACCCGCCTTGGCCAGCGCCCAAGCGCGTCTGCAACTGGTGCAGGCGGAAGTGGCATGGCTGCAAGGCGCACTCGATGCGGCCGAAAGCCTGGCCCTGGCGGCGCACGCCATCCTGTGCGCGCATGGCGACGGCGCCGGCTGCGCCGACGCCCACTGGCTGCTGTCCTCGATCGCCGTCGACCGGGGCGACCATGCCCGCTGCGACGCCGAACTGCTGGCCGCGGCGCAGCAAGCGCGTAGCGCCGGCGATGCGATGCGCGCCGGCCTGGCCGACGCGGCCACGGCGCGCTGGGCCGTCTTGCACGACGCGCCGGCCGCCCAGGTCCGATGGGGCGGCCACTTCCAGACCGACGGCGCCAGCGGCAAGCTGCCCGCGCCGCTGGCCGCCTGGGTGCACGACTTTCGCGGCTTGCTGGCGCACACCTCGCGCGACCTGGGCACGGCCGCCGGCCACTACATGCAAAGCTATGAGGCGGCCCTGGAAAGCGGCCAGCTGCGCGGCGCGATCACGGCCGCCATCAATATCGGGGACTGTTTCTCCAGCCTCAACGACAACGAATCGGCCCTCGAATGGATGCAGTGCGCGCTGGACCTGGCGCGCCCCACCGGCTGGCCGCGCAGCATCGGTGCCTGCCAGACGCATACGGCCGAAACCATGCGCAAGCTGGGGCGCCTGGCCGACGCCGAAACACTGCTGCGCGAAGCGCTGCACATCCTGGCCCCCGTGGCCGGCGCGCGCACCTATGCCAACGCCCTGTTCCACCTGGGCGAACTGAGCCTGGACAAGGGCGACTACGACACGGCGCTCGACGCCTTCAGCCGCCTGGCGCAGCGCGCCGAAGCGCTGGGCCAGGCCGATTTCCGCAGCATGGCGCAGCGCGGCAGCGCCCACGCGCTGTCTTACCTGGACCGCCCGGACGAAGCGCTGCAGGCGGCCGAACGGGCTTGCCAGCTTGCCACCGCGCAGGGCGACGCCATGCACCAGGTGGCGGCGCTGCGCGTTTTGTCCATGCTGCATGCGCGCCACGACTTGCCGCCGCCCGCAGGCATGCAGGAACGCAATCCCGCCCTGCATTTCCTGCACCAGGCACTGCAGGTGGCCGACTCCATCGAAGGCTATGTGCCGCCGGGCGAACTGCTCGATGCGCTGGCGCGCGAGTACGCGCATGCGGGCGACTATGCGCGCGCCTACGATATCGCCCTCGATGCGGGCGTGGCGCGCGAAAAAAGCCACACCCAGCAGGCGAGCAACCGCGCCACCGCCATGCAGGTTTACCACCAGACGGAACATGCGCGCTCGGAAGGCTATCACCACCGCGAACTGGCCGCCTCCGAAGCGCGCCGCGCCGAAGTATTGCAGCAGACCAGCGAGACCCTGGAGCGGCTGTCGGCCATCGGCCAGGAAATCACCACCCACCTCGACGCCAGCGCCGTGTTTCAGGTCTTGGACCGCCACGTGCATGCCTTGCTCCCAGTCAATACCTTTGCCGTCTACATGCTCGATGCGGCGGGCACGGCGCTGCACCGCGCGCATGGAATGGAAGCGGGCCGGCCACTGTCCGACAACGCCATTCCACTGAGCAACCCACGCGCCTATTCCGTGCGCTGCCTGCTGGGCCGGCGCGAAGTGTATATCGACCAGGTACCGCCCAAGCGCCACGCCTACACCGTGCCCGGCACGCTGCATAACCAGAGCGTGCTGTACGTGCCCTTGACGGTGGGCGAACGCGTGCTGGGCGTGATGACGGTGCAGGCTTGCCATGCCCATGCCTACGGCGAACGCGAACGCCTGATCTTCCGCACCCTGTGCGCGTATGGCGCCATCGCGCTCGACAATGCCAGCGCCTACCGGCAACTGCAAGACGCCCAGGCGCAACTGGTATCGCAGGAAAAACTGGCCGCCCTCGGTTCGCTGATGGCCGGCGTGGCGCATGAACTCAACACCCCGATCGGCAACAGCCTGCTGATCGCCAGCACCATGCTGCAAAAGACGGAAGACGTGGAACGCCTGATGAACGGTCCCGGCCTGCGACGCTCGGACCTGGCCGCCTACATCGACGATGCGGGCAAGGCATCGGCGCTGGTCATGCGCGGCCTGCACAGCGCGGCCGACCTGGTCAACAGCTTCAAGCAGGTGGCCGTCGACCGCACCACCGAACAACGGCGCCAGTTCGACCTGCAGCAGGTGAGCAATGAAATCATCGCCACCGTCATGAACCGCATCCGCAGCTCGGGCCACCGCATCGAGACGGATATCGCGTTCGGCATCTCACTGGACAGCTATCCGGGCCCGTTCGGCCAGGTGATCACCAATCTGATCAACAACGCCCTGCTGCACGCCTTCGCTCCCGCGCCCAACGACGGCGCCGCCGGCAAGGGCTGCATGCGTTTGTCCGCCACGCTCGATGGCGCGCGCGTGCGGATCGTCTTCGCCGACAATGGCGGCGGCATCGCCGAACAGCATTTGTCGCGCATCTTCGACCCGTTCTTTACCACCAAGCTGGGCCAGGGCGGCAGCGGCCTCGGTTTGTCGATCAGCTACAACATCGTCACGGCCCTGCTGGGCGGCACCATCCAGGTGGCCAGCAGCCCCGCCGGCACGCATTTCACGCTGGACTTGCCCCTGGTGGCGCCGCAGATCGATGCGGCCAGTCCGGCCAGCATCTATTGATGCCGGCCAGACCGTGGCTGGACGCGGATACTTGTCTACACAAGTACCCGTCCGGCCAGTCTTTCCAATCTAAAAGCAAAACCCTTATAATTGAATGGCTGAAGTCCCTGCCATTGCATGATTTACAACTTGGCAAACCGCATCGACCCGCGCGACAAACAGGCGCGGGCACCGATCAACACAGCAGCGCGCCGGGCGAGGCAGTCATCAGACGAGATGTTGTACGCTGATGCAACCCGGCGGGAAAGGCACGCCGCCGGCGGCCTGCGCATCTTCAAGTGGTCATTATGTCGACAAAAAAACCGATCAAGCACTACCTCCAGTTCTCCGATTTCACGTTGGAAGAGTATGAATATGTGATCGAACGCGCCCATCTGATCAAGCGCAAGTTCAAGAATTACGAAATCTACCATCCACTGATCGACCGCACCCTGGTGATGGTCTTTGAAAAGAACTCCACCCGCACGCGATTGTCGTTCGAAGCCGGCATGCACCAGCTGGGCGGCGCCGCCATCTACCTGAACACGCGCGACTCCCAGCTGGGCCGCGGCGAGCCGGTGGAAGACGCGGGCCAGGTCATGTCGCGCATGTGCGACATCATCATGGTGCGTACCTTCGGCCAGGAAATCATCGAGCGTTTCGCCGCCAATTCGCGCGTGCCGGTGATCAATGGCCTGACCAATGAACACCACCCGTGCCAGGTCTTTGCCGACATCTTCACCTACATCGAACACCGCGGCTCGATCGCCGGCAAGGTCGTCGCCTGGATCGGCGACGCCAACAACATGCTGTACTCGTGGCTGCAGGCGGCCGAAGTGTTCGGCTTCCACGTCAACGTATCGACGCCGAAGGGCTACGACATCGACCTGTCGCAAGTCAAGACGGAGCGCTACACTTTCTTTGCCAACCCGTCCGACGCCTGCGAAGGCGCGCACCTGGTCAACACGGACGTGTGGACCAGCATGGGCTATGAGGCGGAAAACGCGGCCCGTATCGCCGCCTTCGACGGCTGGATCGTCGATGGCGCGAAGATGGCCCGCGCCGCGCCCGACGCGCTGTTCATGCACTGCCTGCCCGCCCACCGCGGCGAGGAAGTGGCCGCCGAAGTGATCGACGGCCCGCAATCGGTCGTGTGGGACGAGGCGGAAAACCGCTTGCACGTGCAAAAAGCGCTGATCGAATACCTGTTACTCGGTAAAATCCAATAATTCGCCCGGCACTGCATAAAAAAAACCTGGCAGCATCGCAATACATACATCGACAACGACAACTGGAAGCAATATGAGCGACATTAAAAAAGTAGTCCTGGCCTATTCCGGCGGACTCGACACCTCCGTCATCCTGAAATGGCTGCAAGATAACTACCAGTGCGAAATCGTCACCTTCACGGCCGACCTGGGCCAGGGCGAAGAACTGGAACCGGCGCGCGCCAAGGCCATCAAATTCGGCATCAAGCCGGAAAACATCCATATCGAAGACGTGCGCGAAGAATTCGTGCGCGATTTCGTCTTCCCGATGTTCCGCGCCAACACCGTGTATGAAGGCGAATACCTGCTGGGCACCTCGATCGCCCGTCCGCTGATCGCCAAGCGCCTGATCGAAATCGCCAACGCCACGGGCGCCGACGCCATCTCGCACGGCGCGACCGGCAAGGGCAATGACCAGGTGCGTTTCGAACTGGGCGCCTACGCCCTGAAGCCAGGCGTGAAGATCATCGCCCCATGGCGCGAGTGGGATCTGCTGTCGCGCGAAAAACTGCTGAAGTACGCGGAAGACGCCGGCATCGAAATCGACATGAAGCACAAGAACGGCGGCGCGCCATACTCGATGGATGCCAACTTGCTGCACATCAGCTTTGAAGGCCGCCACCTGGAAAACCCGAGCGCCGAAGCGGAAGAAACCATGTGGCGCTGGACCGTCAGCCCTGAAAAGGCGCCGGACGAAGCGGAATACCTGGACATCGAATACGAAAAAGGCGATATCGTCGCCATCAACGGCGTGCGCATGTCGCCGGCGACCGTGCTGGCCGAACTGAACAAGGTTGGCGGCAAGCATGGCGTGGGACGCCTGGACCTGGTGGAAAACCGCTACGTCGGCATGAAGTCGCGCGGCTGCTATGAAACCCCGGGCGGCACCATCATGCTCAAGGCCCACCGCGCCATCGAATCGATCACCCTGGACCGCGAAGTGGCCCACCTGAAAGATGACCTGATGCCGCGCTACGCATCGATGATCTACAACGGCTACTGGTGGGCGCCCGAGCGCGTTGCCCTGCAAACCCTGATCGACCACACGCAAGAAACCGTGAACGGCTGGGTACGCATCAAGCTGTACAAGGGCAATGTCATCGTTGTGTCCCGCGATTCGAAGACCGATTCGCTGTTCGACATGAACATCGCCACCTTCGACGAAGACGGCGGCGCCTACAACCAGGCCGATGCCGGCGGCTTCATCAAGCTGAACGCCTTGCGCATGCGCATCGCCGCCATCGCCCGCGAAAAACGGGGCCAGAAGTAATTAGTTAGCCAGGGCGCACCTGCTCCCGCGCCAGCTCAAGCCGCCCACGGGCGGCTTTTTTACGTTTGAAACGCACTCGGCCGCGATTTACGGCCCTGCGCGCACCCGGATCCCCCCCATTTTGCTGTCCCCGTGGCAAAATGCTACAGTGCAATTTAGAGCACCTAACATAACCTACTGCGCGGCGCGATTTGCGGCCTGCGATGCTCACTGTGCATGCGCACAGTTGCGCTTCTCAGCCGCAACTCGCTGCCGCTCGCTACGGTTCTGTTAGGCGCTCTTAGTCGAAAACTTCCCGCTTCCGGAGCCACCATGTTCAAAGACCTGAGTATCAAGAATAAACTGTACCTGGGCTTCGGCTCCATCGTGGCCATCATCCTGATCCTGCTGGGCGTGGCCTACAACAGCTTTGCGCGGCTGTCCGAGGCTAATGCATGGGACCGCCATACGATGGAAGTGCTGGTCGAGATCGACAAGATCCACAATTCCATCCTGCAAATCCAGGTGGAGGCGCGCGGTTTCATCCTGACCGGCAACGAAGCCTCGCTGACCCCGGAAACCGATGAAACGGCAATGCTGAGCCAACACACGCAAAAAGCCATCGCCATGACGGTCGACAACAAGCTGCAGTCGGAACGCTTCCGCAAGATCGACCAGCTGACCACCACCTGGGTCAAGGAATGGATCACTCCGCTGATCGAGAAGCGCCGCGCGCTGGGCAATGCGCCGGGCGCCACGGAAGCGGTGGCGCGCTCCATGCCGCCAGGCGGCTACCCGGCTGTCGCGCAAGCGAACAAGCTGCTCGACGAAGTGGCCGCCGAGGAAACCCGCTTGCTGGCCGAACGCACGGCCACCACGGCAAAATTGCAGGAAACCATGATGTTGACCCTGGCCCTGGGCGGCCTGCTGTGCGTGGTGCTGGCGCTGGGCATTTCCTATCTGCTGGGCCGTGCCATCCTCGGCCCGCTGAACAGCCTGACGGACGCCGTCGGGCGCATCGCCGGCGGCGAGCAAGGCGCGCGCGCCGCCATCCTCTCGCGCGACGAACTGGGCAAGGTAACGGAAGAGTTCAACCGCATGGCGCAAACCATCCAGGACAACCAGGCCAACGAATTGGCCGCCACCAACACCTTGCGGGCCAAGGTCGATTCCCTGCTGGAAGTGGTGTCCAAGGCAGCCTCGGGCGACCTGACGGGCAAGGTCGGCATCACGGGCAGCGATGCCATCGGCCAGCTGGGCAACGGCCTGGCGAAGATGTTCGAAAACCTGCGCAGCCTGCTCAACAATGTGCAAAAGGCCGGCATCCAGGTGACGACATCCGCCACGGAAATCGCCGCCTCGGCGCGCCAGCAGGAAGCCACGGGCATTGAGCAAGCGCAAACGAGCGTGGAAATCCTCAGCACCACCAAGGAAATCTCGGCCAACACGAGCCAGTTGCTCAAAACCATGGAAGACGCCACCGCCGTGGCCGACTACACGACGAATGCGACGGCCGAAGCGCAGAATAACCTCAAGCGCATGGATTCGACCATGCAGCACATGGTTTCGGCCACCGATTCCATCAACGCCAAGCTGGCCGCCCTGTCGGAAAAGGCCAGCAATATCAATAGCGTGCTGATCACCATCACGAAAGTGGCGGATCAGACCAACATCCTGTCGCTGAACGCCGCCATCGAGGCGGAAAAGGCGGGAGAGGCGGGCCGCGGCTTCTCCGTGGTGGCGACGGAAATCCGCCGCCTGGCCGACCAGACCTCCGTTTCCACCTGGGATATCGAGCAAATGCTCAAGGAAATGCAGTCGGCCGTGTCCGCCAGCGTGATGGGCATGGATAAATTCTCGGAAGAAATTCGCCGCAGCGTGGGCGAAGTGCGCCAAGTGGCCGAGCAGCTGTCGTCCGTCATGGACCAGGTGCAGAAACTCACGCCGCAGTTCGACGCCGTGCTGCAAGGCATGCAGTCGCAGGCGATCGGCGCGTCGCAGATTTCCGACACCATGATGCAGCTCAACGACGCCACCCAGCAAACGGTGGAGTCATTAAAAGCCACCAGCGAGGCGGTGCACCAGTTGCAATATGCGGCGGGCGACCTGCAGTCGAGCGTGTCGACCTTCGCCGTCACCATCTGATCCCATGAAAGTGCTGCTCTTTCACATCGGACGCGACCGCTACGGCCTGCCCCTGGCCGGCATCGTGCGCGTGCTGCCGCTGCTGGAGCTGAAGCAGTTGCCGCTCACGCCAGACTACGTGGCCGGCCTGATGGACTTGCACGGCACGCCCGTGCCCGTGATCGACCTGTCGCGCCTGGCCGGGCTGCCGCCCGCCGCCGCGCAGTTCGACACGCGCATCGTCATCGTCGACTACCGCGCGCCGGACGGCGCCATGCATGCGCTGGGCCTGCTGGCCTCGCAGGTGCGCGGCATCGCCGATATCGACCCGCAAGGGCTTGAGGACAGCGGCGTGGCGACGGCGCCCTTCCTGGGCCAGGTGGCCAGCGACGCCGACGGCATCGTGCAGCTGGTCGAGCTGGATCACCTGCTGCCGCCGGACGTGCGCGCGCTGCTGTTTCAAGACGCGAGCGCGGCATGACGGCGCAAGCCCTGCTGCGCCGCGCGACCGGCCTGTCGGTGTCCAAATCCGTGGCCGAGCGGGCCGTCAATCAGCGCATGGAGCGGACGGGCTTTGCCGATAGCCAGGCTTACCTCCAGGCGCTCACGCCGGCCGAAATGACGCAATTGATCGAACTGGTGGTGGTGCCCGAATCGTGGCTGTTCCGCGATCCGCAAGCGTTCTACGCCACCGTCGAACTGGTGCAGGAGCGCTGGGCGCGCGGACGTGCCACGCGCATCCTGTCGATCCCGTGCGCGGGCGGCGAGGAACCGTATTCGATGGCCATGGCGCTGCGCGACGGCGGTGTGCCGAAACAGGCGTTCAGCATCGACGCGTATGACCTGAGCCCCGGCTGCATCGAGCGGGCGCAGGCCGGCGTGTATGGCCGCAACGCCTTCCGCGCGCAGGACGTGGCCTTCCGCGAACGCTATTTCACGCACGTGGCCGACGACGCCTACCGCATCATCGACTCCCTGCGCGACCAGGTGACCTTCAGGCAGGGCAATCTGCTGCAGTTCGATACCGCCAGCTGCAGCAAACACTACGACGTCATCTTCTGCCGCAACCTGCTGATTTACTTCGACAAACCGACCACGCGCGCCGCCATCGCCAACCTGTCCGCCCTGCTGGCCGACGACGGCATGCTGCTGGCCGGTTATGCGGAAGTGCCGTCGTTCTGCCAGAACGGCTTTGCGCCGCTGCAGTTCCGCCAGGCTTTCGCCCTGAAGAAGGAAACAGCGGCGCCGGCCAGCCCCGTGCTAGTGGCGCCGCTGCCTGTCGCGCGTCCCCTGCGCAGCGTGCCGCCCGCGCCAGGGCGCGCTGCAGTAGCAGCCCCCTCTTCCGCCGCGTCGGCGGTGCCGCGCACGCGCCCCGTGTCCGTGCCATCGCCCGCGCCGGCAGCGCAAGCCGATTTGCTGGCAGAGGCGCGCCTGCTGGCCGACCGCGGCCAGTTGCGCGAGGCCGGCGACAAATGCCACGCGCACCTGGCGAAAGTGCCCGAGGCGGCGGAAGCGTATTTCATGCTGGGCATCATCAACGAACTGGCCGGCAAGATGGACCTGGCCGACGACTACTGGCGCCGCTGCATCTACCTGCAGCCCGACCATTACGAGGCGCTGTGCCATCTGGCCCTGCTGGCCGAACGCAATGGCAACCAAACGGCCGCCGCCACCCTGAAGGCGCGCGCGGCACGCATTTACGAGCGCCGCCAGGCGTCCAACTAAGGGGCAAGCATGACAAATCTCATCGCCACCGAGTCCCCCGCCACCATCGACGACTGCTGGAACCATATCGGCGTGGTCGGCGACCAGAGCTGCCCCAAGCTGCCAGCCAACGTGCATTGCCGCAACTGCGACGTGTACGCGGGCGCCGCCCGGCGCAACCTGCAGCGGCCCGTGGACGAACACTACCGGCGCGACTGGGCCAGCCACTTCCGCCAGATCGATACGGGCGGCGAAGTGCGCGACAGTTCCGCGCTGGTGTTTCGCATCGGCCGCGAATGGCTGGCGCTGCCCACGCGCGTGTTCGACGCCGTGGCGCCGCAGGCCAAGCCGCATGTGCTGCCGCACCGCAGCGGGCGCGGTCTGGCGGGCATCGTCAATATCGGCGGCAAGCTGTATCCGTGCATGTCGCTGGCCAGTTTGCTGGGCATCGACGAACAGGGTGCGCCAGCGGCCCGCGGCCGCCACACGTTTGCACGCCTGCTGCTGCTGCGCTGGGAAGAGCAGGCTTACGCGCTGCCCGTGGCCGACCTGCACGGCATCGTGCGCTATGCGTCGGGCGCCGTGCAGGCGCCGGCGGCGACCATCAACAAGGGCCTGTCGCGCTTTTTGTCCGGCGTCATCACCGAGGGCGACATGCGCATCGGCTGCCTCGACACGGCGCTGATCGGCTTTCAACTTGCGAGACTATTACGATGAGCCAGGACCAGCACGGCGACCTGAGCGCCTTTTCCATGCTGGACCTGTTCCGCATGGAGGCGGACAGCCAGACCCAGATTCTCACCGACGGCTTGCTGGCCATGGAGCGCCATGCGGGCGACGCGGCGGCCGTC
This sequence comes from Janthinobacterium sp. GW823-FHT03B06, assembly GCF_058796955.1. NCBI lineage: Bacteria > Pseudomonadati > Pseudomonadota > Betaproteobacteria > Burkholderiales > Oxalobacteraceae > Janthinobacterium > Janthinobacterium sp. GW823-FHT03B06. Next base: position 9,293 of record NZ_JBXAJE010000005.1, on the reverse strand, counting down.
GAGGCGATGATGCGCGCGGCGCACTCGATCAAGGGTGCCGCCGCCATCGTCGGCCTGCAGGTGGTGGTGCAGCTGGCGCACGGCATGGAAGACAGCTTTGTCGCCGCCCAGCACGGCCGCTTGAAGCTGACGCCGGAAAGGGTCGACGTGCTGCTGTCGGGCGTCGACCTGATCGTGCAGCTGTCGCGCCTGGACGACGCGGGCGCCGAAGCGTGGCTGGCCGCGAATGCGGCGCAGATCGACCAGACCCTGAACGCCATCGCCGGCATCGCCGACCTGCCCGAATTGCCGGCCCTGCCCTCGTTGCCTGCCTCCGCTCCCGCCCCCTTGCCGCAGGAAACGACCAACCCGACCGAACTGCAGGCTCCCGTGGCCAGCGGCCTGGCAGGCGAAGAGCCTGAGTCGGCGGCCGCGCCTGCCCCGCGTGCGGGTGCCGCACCGGCCAAGGCAGCGGCGCAAAACTTCGACAAGCTGCTGTCGCTGGCCAGCGAATCGCGCATCAATGCGCACCAGATGCACCCGTTCGTCGGCGCCCTGCAGCGTTTCAAGCGCAACCAGAGCAGCCTGTTTTCCGCCATCGAGCACCTGCACGAAGCCATTGCCCGCTCGGCCGACCCGGGCCTGATGGAAAAGTCCCTGCTGGCGCTGCAAAAGACGCAACCGCTGAAGCAGTTCATGCTCGAGCACATTGCCGATATCGAAACCTACGAGCGGCGCCTGCTGGCCGTCTCGCAAGGCATGGTCGACGAAGTGCTGGCCCTGCGCATGCGCCCTTTCCGCGACGGCATCCATGCGTTTCCGCGCATGGTGCGCGACCTGGCGCGCAGCCTGGGCAAGGAAGTGCAGCTGGAGATCGAAGGGGAAGACACCCTGGTCGACCGCGATATCCTGGCGAAGATCGAAAGTCCGCTGAACCACATGCTCAGGAATGCCATCGACCATGGCATGGAAGGCCCGTACGAGCGCATCGACGCGGGCAAGGAAGCGCTGGGCACGATACGCATGGAGGCGCGCCACCGCGCCGGCATGCTGAGCATCGAGATCAGCGACGACGGGCGCGGCGTCGACCTGGAAAAAATCCGCCAGTCCGTCATCGAACGCAAGATGGCCAGTCCCGCCATGGCCGCCGCGCTGTCGCCGGGCGAGCTGCTGGAGTTTTTGTTCCTCCCCGCCTTCAGCCTGAAGGCGACGGCCAATCAATTGTCCGGGCGCGGCGTGGGCCTCGACATCGTGCACGAGACGATACGCCAGCAAAACGGCACGGTGCGCCTGGAATCGGAGCCGGGCCGGGGCTTCCGCGCCCTGATCACCCTGCCGCTGACGCAATCGATCGTGCGCGCGCTGGTGGTCGACGTGCACGGCGAAGCCTATGCCATCCCCATCGTCAAGGTGGAAAGCGTGGTGCGCGTGCCGCAAGCGGCCATCCATACCCTGGAAAACAAGCAGTTCTTCGAACTCAAGGGCGAACATCTGGGCCTGGTGTCGGCCGCGCAGGTGCTGGAACTGGGCGAAGCGGCCAGCCAGACCGACGATTTGCCGGTGGTGGTGATCGGGCGCGGCAAGCAAAGCTATGCGCTGGTGGTCGACGCCATCCGCGGCGAGCAAAGCCTGGCGGTGCAGGCCATCGATCCGATCTTCGGCAAGATGCGCGACATTTCCGCCGCCGCCCTGCTCGACGACGGCGAGCCGGTGCTGATCCTCGACGTGCCCGATTTGCTGCTGTCGATCGACAAGCTGCTGCACGAAGGCGGCCTGCACCAGCTGGCGCAGGCGGGCCACGCGCAGCAGCGCCGCGCCAAGCGCATCCTCGTCGTCGACGATTCGCTGACGGTGCGCGAGATGGAGCGCAAGCTGCTGCTGGCGCGCGGTTTCGAGGTCGACGTGGCCATCGACGGCATCGACGGCTGGAACGTGGTGCGCAGCGGCGAGTACGACCTGGTGATCACCGACGTCGACATGCCGCGCATGGATGGCATCGAACTGGTCTCGCTGATCAAGAAGGACCTGCACCTGCACAAGCTGCCGGTGATGATCGTCTCGTACAAGGACCGCCCGGAAGACCGCGCGCGCGGCCTGTCCGCCGGCGCCGATTATTATCTGACCAAAGGCAGCTTCCACGACGAGACCTTGCTCGACGCGGTGGCCAACCTGATAGGAGATGCCCGCTTATGAGCCGTCATTCATGAAAATTGCCATTGCCAACGATGTCGCCATGGCCGCCGAGGCCCTGCGCCGGGTGGTCGCCAGTACGCAGGAACACCAGGTGCTGTGGATCGCCCGCACGGGGCTCGAGGCCGTGCGCATGTGCGAGGGCAACCGCCCCGACCTGATCCTGATGGACCTGAACATGCCGGAGATGGATGGCGTGGAAGCGACGCGCCTGATCATGGAGCAGAGCCCGTGCGCCATCCTCGTCGTCACGGGCCGCCCGCAAGACAATGTCAACCAGGTCTTCCGCGCGCTGGGCGCGGGCGCGCTCGACGTCACGGCCACGCCGGTGCTGCAGGGGGAAGTGGGCGGCGACAGCGAACTGCTGGCCAAGATCAAGACCATCGGCAAACTGATACGCCACAGCGCCGAAGCACCGCCGCCGCGCCCGGCGAACGGCAATGGCGGCGAACGCGGCGACGGCCAGGTATCGACCCTGGTCGCCATCGGCGCCTCGACGGGTGGCCCCTCGGCCGTGGCCAAGGTGCTGGCCGGCTGGACGGCGCCGCCCGGCTGCGCCATCGTGGTGGTGCAGCACATCGATGAAACCTTCGCCTCGCACTTCGCCAAATGGCTGGACGACCAGCTCAGCATGCCCGTGCGCGTGATCGCCGAAGGCGATGAACTGGTGTCCGGCACGGTACTGATCGCCAAGACCAATGACCACTTGCTGCTAGATCAAAATTATCGTTTGGGTTACGATGCAGCACCGCGCGACTATGTTTACCGCCCGTCCGTCGATGTCTTCTTCAACTGCGTGGCGCAGCACTGGCGCGGCGACGCCATCGGCGTATTGCTCACAGGCATGGGGCGCGACGGCGGCGACGGCTTGCTGGCCATGCGCCGCGCAGGCAAGACGACGATCGCGCAAGACCAGGCCAGCAGCGCCGTGTATGGCATGCCGCGCGCGGCGGCTGAACTCGATGCGGCGCAGCAAATCCTGCCATTGGATAGAATAGGCGCCAGCCTGCGCGGCCGTCTGGGCGCCAAACTCAACAATGGGTGGGAGCCCTCCCCTAACATCTGAAAAGAATGCAATGCCAGAATTCTCCTCCAGCTTCACCCAGCATGAACCCGCATTGACCGAATTCAAGGTCAGCGTGCTGCTGGTGGACGACCAGTTGATCATTGCCGAGGCAGTCCGCCGCATGCTCAGCGACCAGCAGGATATCGAATTTCATTATGTGACCGACGCCACGCAGGCGCTGGACACGGCGCAGCGTTTGCAACCGACCGTCATCCTGCAAGACCTGGTGATGCCGGGCATCGACGGCTTCGCCTTGATCCAGCAGTACCGCGAAAACGAGGCGCTCGCGCACGTGCCGGTGATCGTGATGTCGGCCAAGGACGACCCGAAACTGAAGGCCCACAGCTTTGCCGTCGGCGCCAACGATTATGTGGTGAAACTGCCGGACCGCCTGGAACTGCTGGCGCGCATACGCTACCATTCCAACGCGCACATCAGCCGTCTGCAGCGCGACCAGGCTTTTCGTTTCCTGCGCGAAAGCCAAAAGAACCTGGCGGACGCGAACATTGAATTGCAGAAACTGGCCGCCCTCGATGGCTTGACGGGCATCGCCAATCGCCGCCGTTTCGATGAAACCCTGCATTTCGAATGGCAGCGGGGCCAGCGCGACAAGGCACCGTTGAGCCTGCTGTTCTGCGATATCGACCATTTCAAGAGCTATAACGACCATTTCGGCCATCTGGCGGGCGACCTGTGCCTGAAAAAAGTTGCCGCCGTGCTCACGGAACATTTGAAACGCCCGGCCGACCTGGCCGCCCGTTACGGGGGCGAAGAGTTCGCCCTGATCCTGCCGGAAACGGAAGCGGCCGGCGCGCTGCTGATCGCCCAAGCATGCCGGCGCCATCTGGAAGGCTTGCAGATCGAGAACCCGGCGGCAGGCACGGGCATCGTTACCATCTCGATCGGCGTGGCCACCGTCGTGCCTTCGCCCGACTCGACGGTCGAGCAACTGATCAACCGCGCCGACCAGGCCCTGTACGCGGCCAAGCGCGGCGGACGCAACAGCGTGCTGAGCGCCGATGACGTCCAGGACTGATTTTTAACAGCAAGGAAAGTGAAGCATGAGCACACAACTGGACAATGTCAGCGTCGTCAAGAAGTCGAATATCTACTTTGACGGCAAATGCGTCTCGCACAACGTCATCCTCGCCGATGGCACGAAGAAAAGCGTGGGCGTGATTTTCCCGTCATCGTTGCGCTTCAACACGGGCGCCCCGGAAACGATGGAAATCATCGGCGGCCTGTGCAAGGTGCGCCTGGCCGACGCGACGGAGTGGCACAGCTATGGCGCGGGCACGGAATTCAAAATCCCGGGCAATAGCTATTTTGACATCGAAACAACGGAAACCGTGGATTACGTCTGCCACTTCGCTTGATTAAACAAACACAGGCTCGGACGACAGGCGCACGCCGTATTTCGCCTCTACATCATCCTGTATCGCTTCCGCCAGCCGGGTAATGTCCGCGCCACGAGCGCCGCCATTATTCACCAGAACCAGCGCCTGCTTGGGATACACTCCCGCGGGCCCCAGGTTTTTCCCCTTCCAGCCACACTGATCGATCAGCCAGCCGGCCGCCAGCTTTTCCGTGCCATCAGGCTGCGCATGATGCACCAGCGCAGGAAAACGTTCCAGCAAGGCAAGACATTGCTCGCGTGACACCACGGGATTCTTGAAGAAGCTGCCCGCATTGCCGATCACGGCCGGGTCCGGCAATTTTCTCCGGCGGATCGCCATCACCGTGTCGGCCACCTGTTGCGGCGTCGGTTCGGCAAGATGGCGCTCGGCCACGGCCTGCGCCAGTTCCGCGTAGCGCAAGTTCGGCTGCCACTCGGCGGGCAAGGCAAACGTCACTTCCAGCACGATCAGCTCGCCCCCGTCCGCCTGCTTGAAGATGCTGTCGCGATAGGCGAAACGGCAGGCGTCGCGGTCCATGTCGAAGACGATGCCGCTGGCGCTGTGCATGACGCTCACCTTATGCAGATAATCCTTGATTTCCACGCCATACGCGCCGATATTCTGGATAGGCGCCGCACCCACCGTGCCGGGGATCAAGGACAGGTTTTCCAGTCCGCCCACGCCTTGTGCCAGGGTCCACTGCACGAAGTCGTGCCAGTTTTCGCCGGCCGCGGCCGTGACGAGTATCGTCTCGAAATCCGCCTGCGCCAGGCGCATGCCGCGCGTGGCCATGTGCAGCACGGCGCCGGGAAAATCGCCCGTCAGCACGATGTTGCTGCCGCCGCCCAATATCAGGCGCGGCATGGCGGACAGGGCGGGATCTTGCAGTGCGGCCTGCAGCTGGGCCTGCGAAGTAATGCGTACGTAGGCGGCCGCATGGGCCGCGATGCCGAAGGTATTCAGGCGCTGGAGGTTGTAATTGTGTTCGATGGTGAGCTCTGGATGCATGGGATAGGGAAATTTTGCTCGATTATAGAGCGAAAGCGACAAAAAACCACCTCAGGACAAGGGCGACTTGCCCGTTGTCCGTTAAAATGTCGCATCTTTAACAGGGCCGTCCCATGGCGCAGAATCAGCCGCCAAGGCCCAGCGCGCCGAGCGCGCGCTCGCTTTAACAAGAAAAGGAACAGACCATGCCGTCATTTGATGTAGTCTCCGAAGCCGATATGATCGAAGTCAAGAATGCCGTCGAGCAATCCAACAAGGAAATCACGACCCGCTTCGACTTCAAGGGCAGCGATGCCCGCGTCGAACACAAGGAAAACGAATTGACCGCATTCGCGGATTCGGAATTTCAGCTCAGCCAGGTGCGCGACGTGCTGACCAATAAATTGACCAAACGCAAGGTCGATGTGCGCTTCCTCGACGAAGGCGACATCAAGAAGATTGGCGGCGACAAGGTCAAGCAGATCATCAAGATCAAGAATGGCATCGAATCGGATGATGCCAAGAAAATCGTGCGCGTCATCAAGGACAGCAAGATGAAAGTGCAAGCGAGCATCCAGGGTGAAGCCGTGCGCGTCACGGGCGCCAAGCGCGACGACCTGCAAGCGGCCATGGCCATGCTGCGCAAGGACGTGCCCGACATGCCGCTGGAATTTAACAATTTCCGCGATTAATTTCGATGATGCGCACGCTCCGGCCTGCGCTTGCACCGGCATGGCGGCAAGCTGCCTCGGAGCACCTGCCCGCTTGGGGTAGAATTGAAGCTGCGCACAGCTACATGCGCCCGCGCGCCTGACCGGCAGCGGGCTTGACCGTACATCTGGCTCAGTGATAACCACGGTAGTCTAAGGATAGCAATGAAACGTGTTGATGATTTCCGCCTGCGATTTGGCAAAAAAGAATATGTGCCCATCATGATAGGCGGAATGGGTGTGGATATTTCCACGTCGGAGCTGGCCCTGGAAGCGGCACGGCTGAACGGTATCGGGCATATCTCCGATGCCATGGTGGAAGACGTGTCGGATCGCCGTTTCGACACCACCTTCGTCAAAGACAAGACGAAACTGTACAAATTCAACATCAATAACAGCGACAAGGCCGTGGTGCAGTTCGACCTGGGCCGCCTGGCGGAAGCGCAGCGCCTGCATATCGGCCGCACCATGGAAGCAAAAAAAGGCGATGGCTTGATCTTCGTCAATTGCATGGAAAAGCTGACCATGAATGGCCCCCGTGAAACCTTGCGCGTGCGCCTGAATGCGGCACTGGACGCCGGCATCGACGGCATCACCCTGTCCGCCGGTCTGCACTTCGGCTCGTTCGCCCTGATGGCCGACCATCCGCGTTTCCGTGACGCCAAGCTGGGCATCATCGTCTCGTCCGTGCGCGCCTTGCAGATTTTCCTGCGCAAGAACGCCAAGCTGGACCGCTTGCCCGACTTCATCATCGTCGAAGGACCATTGGCCGGCGGCCACCTGGGTTTCGGCATGGACTGGGCCAATTACGACCTGCACACGATCACGGCGGAACTGCTGGCCTACCTGAAAGCGGAACAGCTGGACATCCCGCTGATCGCCGCCGGCGGCATCTTCACGGGCAGCGATGCCGTCTCCTTCCTGGAAGCGGGTGCGGCCGGCGTGCAAGTGGCGACGCGCTTTACCGTCACCGAGGAATGCGGCTTGCCAAACAAGGTCAAGCAGGAATACTACAAGGCCTCGGAAGAAGACATCATCGTCAACGGCGTCTCGCCGACCGGTTACCCGATGCGCATGCTGAAGAACACGCCCGCCATCGGCGCCGGTATCCGCCCAGGCTGCGAATCGTATGGCTACCTGCTCGACGCGACGGGCAACTGCGCGTACATCAACTCGTACAACCGCGAAGTGGCGGCCCATCCGGAACAAAAAACCGTCGTCGTGATGGACAAGACTTGCCTGTGCACGCACATGCGCAACTTCAACTGCTGGACCTGCGGCCATTACACGTATCGCCTGAAGGACACCACGCATAAGCTCGACAACGGCGAATACCAGATCCTGACGGCCGAACACGTCTTCAAGGATTACCAGTTCAGCGTCGACAACCAGATCGCCCTGCCGGAAAAAGAAATCCAGGTACCTGGCTGAATATTGCCAGCCTGACATGAAAATGGCGCAGCCTGCGAAGGCTGCGCCATTTTTTTATGCGGGGAGCATCTGCCGCAATACCCGTTCGATCACGTCAAACTTGGGCCGTCGCGATATTTCATCCTGCATGCACGTTTCCCGCAAGGCCTGCAGGGCCGGCAAGGGCGCGGCACAGTGGGCGACCAGCTCGCCCAGCAGCACGCCAAAGGCGCGCGCCTCCATGCCTTGCAGTACCTCCCCTTGCGGCGTGCCTGGCGCAAACATGGACGCCGCGCCGAAGTCGCCCAGCAGGCAGGCGCCGGCGTCCGCATGCAGGATGTTGTGTGCATACAGATCGCCATGCACGATGCCGTGCGCATGCAGCTGGCACACGGCCGAGGCGATGCCCTGGGCAATGGCCAGGGCTTGCGGTGCCTCAAAGCGCACGCCCTCGGCATACACGTCACGCGTGCATGATGACAGGCTGGGCGGCCCGGCGAGGTTGCGGTAGGCAACATCGATCAGCGGCATGACCAGTCCCAGCGCCCCTTGCGGATGCGCATCGAGCGTCCCGAGGATGGGGATCAGGCCCGGATGGGCGCCTGCGCCGACACAGGCAGCCATTTCGCTGCGCGGCAAGCCGTCGCTGGTTATCGCCCCCTTGAACACTTTGACGGCGACATCCTCGATATCATCGAGGCGGGCGCGGTAAATCACGCCCGATGCCCCCTCGCCCAGCTGCTGCGCCAGTTGCAGGCGCGGCCAGGCCAGGCCCGCCGTCCCGGTGCCGCTCAGGGCCGCCAGTTCACGCGCTTCCGTAAAGGGATTGCCCGCATATGCGAGCCAGCTCAGGCGTGGCAAGGCCAGCAGGCAATCGGGGAGCGCCGTGAAGCGGTTGGCGGCGATGCGCACCAGTTCCAGCTTGCGGCAGTTCACCAGCGATGCCGGCAAACTGCTCAGACAATTTCCCGCCAGCATGAGTTTCTGCAATTGCCCGCACTTGCCGAGTTCATCAGGCAAGACTTCGATGGCATTGTCGGTCAGCGTCAGCCAGCGCAGAGCCAATGGCAAGGCTGCGGCCGGCACGTGGCCGATCCGGTTCGCCTTGAAACCGATCATTTCCAGCCCAGGACAGGAACCGAGCACGGCTGGCAAGGTGGTGAACAGATTATCCGAGCAAAATATGATGCGCAGCTTGTGCAGGCGCGGCAGATCGTCGGGCAGCGAGGACAGCGCATTGCCGGACAGGTCGAGGATTTCCAGGCTGTCGGCCAGGTCGAATATCTCGCGTGGGAAATCCGTCAAGCTGCACGACAGCTTCAGGCGGCGCAGGCCGGCCAGTTGGCCGGCGCGTAATTGCTCCAGTGTATGCAAGGCAGACAAGATATTCCTTTCAAGGTGGCACCCGGTCGATGCCATGCATAAATCATTGGACGTAAAAAAACCCCAACCGGATCACCGGATGGGGTTTTTTCGAATAACAAGCCTGACGATAACCTACTTTCACACTGGTTGCAGCACTATCATCGGCGCAAAGTTGTTTCACGGTCCTGT
>NZ_JBXAJE010000004.1:469368-618599 GCF_058796955.1 Janthinobacterium sp. GW823-FHT03B06 | reverse complement strand
TTGCCCGTACGGCTTGTCCCTATAACCTTAGCAGGTACAGAGGATAAGACGGTACAACGTTGCGTGTGTGTTGATACTACCATTCATTACCCCGATCTTTGCTTCTTCCAGATTCATGGCTTTGTCGCTCCACTGAGGACAAATGCCGGTACAAGTTATGCCTGATGACCATAGCAAGTTGGTCCCACCCCTTCCCATCCCGAACAGGACCGTGAAACAACTTTGCGCCGATGATAGTGCTGCAACCAGTGTGAAAGTAGGTTATCGTCAGGCTTGTTATACGCAGTAAGAGAAAAACCCCGCCGGACTCCGGTGGGGTTTTTTTTCGTCTGTGCTTTTGTGCCGGTGGCTGTCGGCTTACGCTGCGCTAAGCCGACCTACGCCGACCTACGCCGGCCTGCGCCGACGGACATCGGCCGACATCGACCAAACCAGGTAGGTCGGATTAGCGCGCAGCGCGTAATCCGACAACATTGTTGTATGGTGGGATCAGCTACCGCGATAGGTCGAGTATGACCACGGCGATACCACCAGCGGCACGTGGTAGTTCTCATCCGTATGCGCAATGCCGAAGGACAGGGTCACCAGATCGATGAAGCGGGGTGAAGGCAATTCCACGCCCTGGGCGGCGAAATAGTCGCCGGCATTGAACACCAGCTCATACTGGCCCGCCTTCATGCTGTCGCCTTCCAGCAAGGGCGAGCTGCAACGGCCGTCGCTATTGGTCATATCCATCTTCAACAACACTTTGCCTTCCGGCGCGACTGAAAACAGGGCCACCTTGACGCCGGCTCCCGGCCTGCCGTGGGCGATATCGAGTACATGCGTGCTGAGTTTTCCCATTTGCTATCCTGTATATAGGGTGAGTGAATGTGCTTATCTTGCAAATCATATACCTGCATCAGCGGCTGGCTATATGATTGGGCATATAACCAACATTGTCTCCTATAGGCGAGCCACCGCATGAGTACTTATGAAAATTATCCGCGCGATTTGATCGGCTATGGCCGCACGCCACCTCACCCTCAATGGCCGGGAAAAGCCCGCATCGCCCTGCAATTCGTCCTCAATTACGAGGAAGGGGCGGAAAACAGCGTGCTGCATGGCGATGCCGCCTCGGAAACGTTTTTGTCGGAAATGATCGGAGCGGCGGCTTTTCCTGCGCGCCACCTGAGCATGGAGTCGATTTATGAATACGGTTCGCGCGCCGGATTATGGCGCTTGCTGCGCATGTTCGAGGAGCGGCGCCTGCCGTTGACCGTGTTTGGCGTCTCGATGGCCCTGAAGCGCAATCCCGAGGCGGTGGCCGCCTTCCAGGAACTGGGCCATGAAATCGCCTGCCATGGCTTGCGCTGGATTTCCTATCAAAACATGGATGAAGCGACGGAGCGCGAACACATGCGCGAGGCCGTGCAGATCATCCGCGAATTGACGGGCTCTGCTCCGCAAGGCTGGTACACGGGGCGCGATTCGCCCAATACGCGCAAACTGGTGGTCGAGCATGGCGGCTTCCGCTACAACGCCGATTATTACGGCGATGACTTGCCATTCTGGGAAAAGGTGGCGTACACGAATGCGGCCGGCATGGCGGCCATGCAGCCCCAGCTGATCGTACCTTATACCCTGGACACGAACGACATGCGCTTTGCCGCCATGCAGGGCTTTAATTCGGGCACACAGTTTTTTGATTACCTGAAGGATGCCTTCGACGTGCTGTACGCGGAAGGCGATCCGAACGGCTTGAACCAGCCGAAGATGCTGTCCATTGGCCTGCATTGCCGCCTGGTGGGGCGTCCGGGACGGGCCGCGGCGCTGGCCCGCTTCCTCGACTATGTGCAGCGCCATGAGCAAGTGTGGATCACGCGCCGCATCGATATCGCCGAACACTGGCATGCGACGCATCCTTGCACTGTTTGATGGGTATTGATATTGGATGATAAGTAAAATAAGTCTTTGCATATAGTTGTCCCATATGCCGGTGTTAATCTCCTATACTGGGACTATACCGAGGCCAGCATGTCAGAACCGATCCGCTTTTACTACCGTGGTGCCGTACAGGAAGTACGCAACGCCGCCCCTACGCAGACTGTGTTGCAGCACCTGCGCGAGGACTTGCATTGCACGGGCACCAAGGAGGGCTGCGCCGAAGGCGATTGCGGTGCCTGCACGGTCGTCATCGGCAGCCTGGTTGACGGCCAGGTCGAGATGAAAGCCGTCAACGCCTGCATCCAGCTCACGCCCACGCTCGATGGCAAGGCCCTGTTTTCTGTGGAAGACTTGCAGCAGCCCGACGGCGCCCTGCATCCGGTGCAGCAGGCGATGGTCGAGTGCCATGGTTCGCAATGCGGTTTTTGCACGCCCGGCTTTGTCATGTCGCTGTGGGGCATGTATCTGCAGAAAAACGGTGAGACGCCCACGCGCTGCGAAATCGACGATACGCTGTCGGGCAATCTGTGCCGCTGCACCGGTTACCGGCCCATCATCGACGCGGCCAGGCGCATGGGCGAATTGCCGCATGTTAGCTTTGACCGTGAGGCCCTGGCGCAGCAATTGCAGGCGCTGCAGCGCGGCAGCCTGAGCACATATGAACATGGCGGTCAGCACTTCCATGCGCCGCGCAGCATCGACGAATTGGTGGCGCTGCGCGCGGAAAAGCCGCAGGCCTGCCTGCTGGCCGGCTCCACCGACGTGGGCCTGTGGGTGACCAAGCAACTGCGCGACCTGGGCGACATCATATATCTGGGCAATGTGGCCGCGCTGAAAACCATCGCCGTGGACGACGGCAAACTGCACATCGGCGCCGGCGCCAGCCTGAACGATGCGTATGCGGCGCTGTGCCGGCATTATCCGGACGAATTGTCGGAACTGTGGCAGCGTTTTGCTTCCTTGCCGATCCGCAACGCCGGTACTTTGGGCGGCAATGTGGCGAATGGTTCGCCCATCGGCGACTCGATGCCGTGGCTGATCGCGCTGGGCAGCGACATCGTGCTGCGCGGTCCTGCCGGACAGCGGATCATGCCGCTTGAAAAGTTCTATCTGGGCTATCAGAAGAAAGACTTGCAGCCCGGCGAATTCGTCGAAGCCGTGCGCGTGCCCTTGCCCCGTGCCGAGGTGCATTTCCGCACGTATAAACTGGCCAAGCGCTTTGACCAGGATATCTCGGCCGTGTGCGCCGCGTTCGCCTTCCAGCTCGATGGCGCGCGTATCGTCGATGCGCGCATCGCCTTTGGCGGCATGGCAGCCACGCCGCAGCGTGCCGCGCAAACGGAAGCGTTTCTGCGGGGACAGGCGTGGAGTGAGGAAAATCTGACTATGGCCATGCGCTTGCTGGCCGACGATTACGCGCCCCTGTCCGACATGCGTGCGTCGAACACCTACCGCATGACGACGGCGCAAAATCTGTTTCGCCGCTTCTGGCTGGAAACCCGTCCCGATACGCCATTGCCACCGACGTCCCTCAACGCCTACGCTTGCCGCGCCTGAAAGAACCAGCATGAACCATCCTGTCACGCCCGAATTGCAAGCGGCCGCCTGGGCCGCCGTAGGCAAGCCCAGCCCCCATGAATCGGCGCAATTGCATGTACTGGGGCAAGCCACCTACACGGACGATATCGCCGAATTGCAAGGCACCTTGCACGCGGCGCTGGGCCTGTCGCAAAAGCCGCACGCGCGCATCACGGCCATGGATTTATCGGCCGTGCGCGATGCGCAGGGTGTCGTCGCCGTCTACACGGCGCAGGACATTCCCGGCACCAATGATTGCGGTCCCATCATCCATGACGATCCCATCCTGGCTGCTGATCTGGTGCAATACGTGGGCCAGCCCATCTTTATCGTGGTGGCCGATACGCATGACCATGCGCGCCGCGCCGCCCGCCTGGCGCAAGTGTCCTATGACGAGTTGCCCGCGATCATGACGCCGCAGGCGGCCAAGGCCGCGCAATCGTATGTGCTGCCGCCCATGCAGCTGACGCGCGGTAATTACCAGGCCGCATTCGAGGGCGCGCCGCATGTGGTCAAGGGCCAGCTGTATGTGGGCGGCCAGGAACAGTTTTACCTGGAAGGACAGATTTCCTACGCCATTCCGAAGGAGGCGCAGGGCATGCTGGTGCTGTGTTCGACCCAGCATCCGAGCGAGATGCAGCACGTGGTGGCGCATGCACTGGGCTTGCATTCGCACAACATCACCGTCGAATGCCGGCGCATGGGCGGCGGTTTCGGCGGCAAGGAATCGCAGTCGGCCCTGTGGGCGGCGGCCGCATCGATTGCGGCGTCCAAACTGAAGCGTCCCGTGAAACTGCGCGCCGACCGCGACGATGACATGCTGGTGACGGGCAAGCGCCACTGTTTTTACTATGAATACGAAGTCGGTTACGACGACGATGGCCGGATCCTGGCCGCCAAGGTCGACATGACCACGCGCGCCGGCTATTCGGCGGACTTGTCCGGCCCCGTCGCCACGCGCGCCGTCTGCCACTTCGACAACACCTATTATTTGTCCGACGTGGACATCCGCGCCGCCTGCGGCAAGACGAATACGCAGTCGAACACGGCTTTCCGGGGCTTTGGCGGGCCGCAGGGCGCCATCGCCATCGAGTACGTGATCGATGAAATCGCCCGCCATTTGCAACGCGATGCGCTCGATATCCGCCTGCTCAATTTCTATGGCCGCAACGATGCGGAAGGGCGCAACGTCACGCCGTACGGGCAAAAAATCGTCGACAACGTCATCCATGAGCTCGTCGCGGAACTGGAAGAGAGCAGCGACTACCGCGCGCGCCGCCGCGCCATCGATGCGTTCAACGAGGCCAGCCCGGTCTTGAAGAAGGGGCTGGCATTCACGCCCTTGAAATTCGGTATCGCCTTCAACGTCACGCATTTGAACCAGGCCGGCGCCCTCGTGCACGTGTATGTGGATGGCTCCGTGCTGGTCAATCATGGCGGCACGGAAATGGGGCAGGGAATCAATACCAAGGTCATGCAGGTGGTGGCGCACGAGCTGGGACTGGACCTCGAATGCGTGCGCGCCACGGCCACCGACACCAGCAAGGTGGCGAACACGTCGGCCACGGCGGCATCCACCGGCGCCGACCTGAATGGCAAGGCGGCGCAGGATGCAGCGCGCCAGATCCGCGAACGTCTGGCCGATTATGCGGTCAAACTGTACGGTGGCGACGCTGGCACTGTGCGCTTCTTCGACAACCATATCCACGTCAATGGTCACGTCGTGCCGTTTGCCGAGCTGGTGCAGAAGGCGTATCTGGCGAGAGTGCAATTGTGGTCCGATGGTTTTTATGCCACGCCCGGGCTGTCGTGGGATGCGAAAACGATGACGGGCCATCCGTTTTCCTACTATGCCTATGGCGCGGCCGTGGCCGAAGTGGTGGTCGATACCCTGACGGGCGAGTGGAAACTGCTGCGCGCCGATGCCTTGTACGATGCGGGCCAGTCGCTCAATCCCGCGATTGATCTGGGGCAAGTGGAAGGCGCATTTATCCAGGGCATGGGCTGGCTGACGACGGAGCAGCTGTGGTGGAATGCGACAGGCAAGCTGATGACGCACGCGCCATCGACCTATAAAATTCCCGGCATTTCCGATTGCCCGGAAGATTTCCGTGTGAAACTGTTCCAGAACCGCAATGTGGAAGACAGTATCCACCGTTCCAAGGCCGTGGGTGAGCCGCCGCTGCTGTTGCCGTTTTCCGTGTTCTTCGCCATCCGCGACGCCATTTCCAGCGTGGGCCATCACGCCGTGCAGCCGCCGCTGAATGCACCGGCCACCAGCGAGGAAATCCTCAAGGCGGTCATGGCCGTCCAAGCGGCGCATGTCGGCGCCTAGGAGCAGACGATGAGCGACTGGCTGACAGCGATGGACAACGACACGCAGGCATCCGTGCTGGTGACGGTGGCCCTGGTCGAAGGTTCCGGGCCGCGCGAGGCGGGCGCGAAGATGCGCGTCACCCTCGATGGCCAGGTCGACACCATCGGCGGCGGTCACCTGGAATTGCGTGCCGTCGAAATTGCCAAGACCATGCTGGCCACGGGCGATACCCGCGTGCGGTTCGAACGTTTTGCACTGGGCCCCAGCCTGGGCCAATGCTGCGGCGGCGTTGTTTATCTTGCCTTTGAACCTGTCGATGCCAGCTTGAACGATGTATTGTCCGCCTTGCGCGAGCGCCGCCAGCAGGACAGCTGGCGTTTGACGGCGCTCGATGGCGAACCCGCCTCTGCGCTGTTCGATGCTGACGGCAGCTTGATTGCCGGCACGCCAGGCCAGGCGCCCGATACGTTTTCGCGCGAGCGCGCAACCCATGTCGCGCAGGGGAGTGAAGGGCGGCGCTGGCTGGTCGATCGCTGCCTGGCGCCGCGCGCCCATCTGACCCTGTTCGGCGCTGGCCACGTGGGCGCGGCCATCGTGCGCGCGCTGGCCCACTTGCCCTGCAATATCACCTGGGTCGATGAACGCGAAGACATGTTTCCCGCGCAACTACCGGATAATGTGCGCATCGCCGCCACCGACACGCCCGAGGAATTCGTTGCCATGGCGCCGCCGGGCGGCAGTTTTCTCGTCATGACGCATAGCCATGCGCTCGATCAACGCTTGACGCAAGCCATCATGGAGCGCGAGGATGCGGGCTGGTTCGGGCTGATCGGTTCGCACACCAAGCGCAAGCAGTTCGAGCACCGGCTGCAGGCGCGCGGCGTGCCGGACGAGCGCATTGCGGCCATGGTGTGTCCGATCGGCATGCCCGGCATCCGCAACAAGGCGCCGGCCGTGATCGCCGCCTCCGTTGCCTGTCAGTTATTGATGGTGTGGGAGGAAGCGGCCGCGGCCGCCTTGGCCGCACCGCTGCGGCTGGCTTCTGCCAGCGCGCCACCGCGCCGCCGGACACGCGCCGCCATTCATCCGTTATAGAAAGAAGTCATGCCGATTGCTCCTGCCACATTGCAAGCCTACCGAGCCAGCTTGCTGCACTTCCACGCCGATCCCGCTTTTAATGAGGATGCGCACGCCTGGCATGCGGATGGCTTGCTGATCGTGGCCGACGGCAAGATCGTCGCGGCCGGCGATTACGCGCAGCTGCAAGCCACTTTGCCGCCTGGCACCGAGATCGTCGATTACCGGGGCAAGCTGATCGTGCCGGGTTTCATTGATACCCATCTGCATTTCCCGCAGACGGAAATGATCGCCTCGCCCGCGCCAGGTTTGCTGCCATGGCTGGAAACGTACACCTTCCCTACCGAGCGCGCGTTTGAGAATCCCGAGCATGGGCGCGATGTCGCCGAGTTCTTTCTCGATGAACTGCTGCGCTGCGGCACCACGACGGCCATGGTGTATGGCAGCGTGCATCCGCAATCGGTCGATGCCTTCTTTGGCGCCAGCGAGGCGCGCGGCTTGCGCATGGTGGCGGGCAAGGTCATGATGGACCGCAACTGCCCCGAGTTCCTGCGCGACACGGCCGAGTCCGGCGCACGTGAAAGCGAGGAGTTGATACGCCGCTGGCACAAGCACGGCCGCTCGCTGTATGCGATCACGCCCCGCTTCGTGCCGACATCGACAAATGAACAGATGCACCTGGCGGGCGAGCTGGCGCGCGCCTATCCGGATACCTATCTGCAAACCCACGTGTCGGAAAACGAGGATGAATGCCGCTGGGTGCGTGAACTGCATCCGCAGGCGCGCAGCTACCTCGATGTGTATGACCACTACGGCATGCTGCGCCCGCGCGCCATGTTCGGCCACTGCATCTGGCTCGATGAGCGCGACCGCGCGCGCATGGCTGAAACGTCCTCGGCGGCCGCCATTTGTCCTACATCCAACCTGTTCCTCGGTAGCGGCTTGTTCGACTTTGAGCGGGCCGACGCGGCGCGCGTGCTGCTGTCGCTGGCGACGGACGTGGGCGGCGGCACCTCGTTCTCGATGTTGCAAACCATGAACGAAGCCTATAAAGTAGCACGCTTGAAAGGCAGCTACCTGCCTGCCTTGCGCATGTTTTACCTGGCGACCCTGGGCGCCGCGCGCGCCATGCAGCTGGAAGGCACCCTGGGCAATTTCACGGCAGGCACGGAAGCGGACTTCATCGTGCTCGACAAGCATGCGACGCCGCTGCTCGAGCGCCGCACGGCTGGCTGTCAAAGCCTGGAGGAATTGCTGTTTGCCTTTGCGCTGCTGGGCGACGACCGCGCCGTGGCCGCCACCTATTCAGGCGGGCAATGCGTGCATGTGCGGGGGCAGGGCTGACCTACCCGTTGTTCAACACGAATTATCCTGAGCGAGAACGCGAATGCACAAGAAACTCACTGGCCTGGCGCTTGGCGCCGCGCTGGCATTGACCGGAACGGCGCAAGCCGCCAAGGCCGTGGCCACTCCGTCTTCCAACGAAGCGGCCACGGTGCGCCATTTTGCCGCCCTGGTGTCCGGTGCACAGCCGAAGACAGCCGAGTTGAGCCTGTTCTTTTCCATGATGCCCAAGGGCGGTGATTTGCATCACCATTACTCGGGCGCCATTTATGCCGAGCAATTTCTCGACTGGGTCGACAAGGAAAACTATTGCGTCAACAAGACGACCTACCGCATCGAAAGCAACAAGGACGTCGTGGCGGCCGAGCGCGCCAAGCCGGCCGCACAGCGCAGCTGCCTGTCGTCCACGGAAGTGTTTGCCGATGCGGGCCTGTATGCGGAATTGCTGCAGCGCTGGTCGACCAAGGATTTCTATAACCACGGCGCCGTCCAGACGCCGCCGGACCGTACCTTTTTTGACACCTTCGGCTACTTCGGTCCCGTGGCATCGACGAATACGGCCGACGGCCTGAAAACCCTGAAGCAGCGTGCCATCGCGGAAAACCTCAGCTACATCGAGACGATTTTCGAGCTGTCGCCCTTCGTGCAAAACGCGCAGTTCGACCAGCAAGTGCTGGCGCCGGGCTTGCCGCCGGCCGCGTTGCAAGCGCTGCTGGCCAAGTGGACCGCCAGCCTGGATCAGGACGCCAGCTTCCAGAAAAGCATCACCGCCTATAACGACAATGTGAACGCCAGCAGCGCCGGCATCGACGATGCGCACTTCACCATGCGCTACCAGGCGTATGTGCTGCGTTTCTTGTCGCCATCGCAAGTGTTCTCGTCCATGGTGGCCGCGTTCAAGGCGGCCAGCCTCAATCCGCTGCTGGTGGGCGTGAACATCGTGGGCCAGGAAAGCATGAACGTGTCCATGCGCGATTACAGCTTGCACATGGAAATGTTCAAGTTCCTCAAGACAAAATATCCGAACGTCAAGATCGCCCTGCACGCGGGCGAGCTGGCGCTGGGCATGGTGCCGCCGGAAGGCATGGCTTTCCATATCGCCGAAGCCGTCGATGTGGCGAGCGCCGACCGTATCGGCCACGGCATGGATATCGCCTACGAGCACAATGCGCTGGCGACCATGCAAAAGATGCGCGAGCGGGGTATCCCTGTAGAAGTGAACCTGACCAGCAATGATTACATCCTTGGCATCAAGGGCCAGGCCCATCCGGTCACCCTGTACCGCAAGTATGGCGTGCCCTTCGTGATCTCGACGGACGACGCGGGCGTGTCGCGCAATACCTTGTCGAATGAATACGTGCTGTTTGCCAGCCAGTACAAGACCGATTATGCGGAAATCAAAAAGCTGTCGTACAACAGCTTGCGCTATTCCTTCCTGGCGGAAGCGGACAAGCAGCGTTTGCTGAAAGCGCTCGATGCCCGTTTCACCCGGTTTGAAGCGCAAATTGCGGCGGCCGACAAGGCAGGCAAGAGCGGCAAACCGTAAGTTACGCGACGTTCCCAACTGATACTCTCAGGGCGGCCGGATCTTCCGGCCGTTTTCCATTTCTCCCCTCCCTTTCTTGTAATGTGTTTTTGTTAATGTTGTGGCGGCCATGCGACACAATTAACAGCAGATACACGACTTTATCCAATTTCCTGGATGAATCAATTTCAAGTACATATTGCTCATTTATAATCTCGCGCCATAAGCCCGAACGCTGTCAGCACGATATCAATCCAGCTAGTTACCCCATGCTATTTATATTTTAAATATATAAATATGTAAAAAAAATCGTATTTGTCATCCATTTTTTGATGATGCATAGTGAGATGAAGATGATATTAAAAAGTCACAATTCATCTGGGCGATATCGTAAGAAGATGGGTATTTGCAGTAAATAAAGGTGAGATGCAGAGTGAAACAAACAGTCGCGCAGCTAAATGACGACATTCTTCTGCATTTTTCCGCCGTGTCACAGTCTTGAAATATTTAACAATTACACTCGCGGCTTGCCATGTTGGCCGGCTAAGCATGTGGGATGAATGACACAGGTGCTAGCGCCCTGGGTCATACGGATCGGTAGCAGTTTTTTTCACCGTTATTGTCTGGATATAAATGGTTGTGATGTGTGGAGCGGCGTTTTGTGATGGTCTTGTCAGGACCGCAGCCAGTCCCGTCGGCGTAACAGTTGCAGCATCGTAAAGAGGAGATCTTGTGTTTGTGTTGCTGTGCGGCGCAGCCGGACGGTGGGCAATCCAGGATGTTCAAAAATAATAGTCTTTTCTGGGGTTAAAGATGATCAATCACAAGCGACTTCGGCTAACGCAAATCGCGTTCAGCCTGTCTATTGCACTGGCGGCGGCACCATCGTTCGCACAGAACACTACGTCTTCCATCGGCGGCCGTATCTCGGCCACCGACGGCAAGCCGGCAGCTGGTGCCACCGTTACCATCGTGCATACCGAATCGGGTTCCGTCAGCAATGTGACGACCGATGCGGAAGGCCGCTACGTCGCCCGCGGCTTGCGCGCCGGCGGTCCATACACCATCACCATCACCAAGAATGGTGAAGTGGAAAAACGCGAAGGCGTGTACGTGCAGCTGGCGGAAACGGCCAATGTGGACGCCACCCTGGGCGCCCAGATGCAAACCGTGAACGTCACGGGCACGGGCGCACGCGCACAGATTTTTAACCGCAGCAACATGGGTGCGGGCACCAACATCGGCCCAACGGAACTGGCAACCCAGGCATCGATTTCGCGCAGCCTGCAAGACTATGCACGTGCCGACCCGCGCCTGTCGCAAACCGATAAAGAGCGCGGTGAAATTTCCGTTGCCGGCCAAAACTCGCGCTACAACTCGATGACCATCGATGGCGTGGCCGTGAACGATACTTTCGGCCTGGAAGCCAGCGGCACCGCCACCGGCAAGCAGCCGATTTCCATTGAAGCGATTCAGTCGGTGCAAGTGAACGTCGCGAACTATGACGTGACGCAAAAAGGTTACACGGGCGCCAACATCAATGCCGTCACCAAGTCGGGTACCAACAAGGTCAAGGGCAGCGTCTACTACGTCTTCCGCAATGACAAGATGTCGGGCGAGCGCTACAACGACACGACCGGTGAATACTACGATGCGCCAAAATCGAAGGACACCACCAAAGGCATTACCTTGGGCGGTCCGCTGATCGAAGATAAATTGTTCCTGTTTGCGAACTATGAAAAATCGAGCAGCAGCCGTAGTTCCCCAACGTTTGGCCCGATTGGCAGTCCACTGACGAACGTTCTCATTCCTCAGGCTGCTATCGACAGCGCCATCGCCATCGCCAAGGATAAATACGGTATTCCTATCGGTACCTCCGAGGTTCCAGGCGGTACGGAATTTACCGCAACGGAAAAATTGTTGAAGCTGGACTGGAACTTGACGGATACGCAACGCATGATGTTGCGTTATTCGAAAACTGAGCAGGCCGAGCCGATGTTCCCTGGTTTCAGCAAGACAGGTCTGTCGCTGAGTTCTTACTGGTATGCCCAGGAAAAGAGCTTGGAAACGATCGTTGCGCAGTGGACTTCCGAGTGGACGCCAACCTTTTCCACCGAAGTAAAACTGTCGACGCGTAAATATGACAGCGTACCGAAGAACAATGCCTATCTGCCTTCGATTGGCCTGCAATTCAGCGGTCCCGGACCGGATGGCAAGGCTGCCGACAGCCGTTACCTGAACTTCGGCACTGAAACAAGCCGTCAAAAGAATGTCTTGAATAACAAGACGCTTGACGCTTACCTTGGCGCCAGCTGGGCGCTCGGCGACCATGACGTCAAGTTCGGTACTGATTTCAGTAAAACCGAGGTCTATAACGCCTTCTTGCAAAACGTCAATGGTAACTATACCTTTGGCTGTATTACTACCCTCGCGCTGGATTGCACCAAGGCGACAACGGCCCAGTGGCAAGCGGCGATGCTGGAAAACTTCCGCAACGGTCGTCCAAGCTCGTACACCCTGCAGGCACCAGTTGCCGGCGGCTCACTCGACGATGCGATCGCCCGCTTTACCCTGAAAAATATCGGTCTGTTCGTACAGGATAGCTGGAACGTCAACAAGCAACTGACCCTGATGGCAGGCTTGCGCGTCGACGGCACGCGCATCGGTGAAAAACCTATCCGCAATGCAATCGCTGCCCAGCCGGTTGGCCCCGTTGTTGCTGGTCGTCAAACCGGTGGTTTCGGCATCGACAATACGCACACCATTGATGGCGAAAACCTGTACCAGCCGCGTTTTGGTTTCAACTATAAGCTGGATTCGGCGCGCCCGACACAAATTCGTGGCGGCATGGGCTTGTTTCAAGGTGCTGCCATGGCTGTCTGGCTGGGCAATCCCTACCAGAATACCGGCGTAGCGTTGCGTAACTTCAATTGCAGCTCCACGGGCAAAGCTTGCCCAACGAACGACGGGTTCTTCAGTATTGATCCACTGCGCCAGCCGACCAATGTAGGTGACACGGTTCCTGCGATGAAGGTTGACGTTCTTAGTCCTGATCTGGCTCAGCCATCGGTCTGGAAGGCCAACCTGGCATTCGAGCATGAACTGCCATGGATGGGACTGGTATTTGGCGCTGAATACCTGCGCACTCGTACCAAAGATGCGATCTACTACCAAGAGCTGAACCTTGGCGCACCGACCAAAACCGGTAGCGATGGCCGTGCGCTGTACTGGGGCGAAAATGCTTACAAGGTCGATTGCTGGGATACTGTCAAAGGTATCTTGAATGGCAAGACTGGCTGCCGTGCCGATACCAAGGCGGGCAATAATGCCGCATTTGGCCAGGTACTGATGGCAACCAAGACCGATAAAGGCGAAGGTAATGTGCTGACCTTGTCGGTGCGTAGCCCGATGCGCAATGGCTTGTCGTGGGGAACTTCGTACACGTACACGGATGCTACTGAAGTGTCACCATTGAGCTCATCGACCTCCAGCTCGAACTGGGGTGGCCGTGCATCGTTTAACCCGAACGAAAACGTCGCGTCAAACTCGAACTATATGGTGAAAGACCGCTTTACCGCCAACGTCAGCTGGCAGAAGCGCTTCTTTGGCGAGTACAAGACCAGTTTCGGCCTGTTCTATGAAGGTCGTAGCGGTAAGCCATATAGCTGGACCTTCAATAATGACTTGAACGGCGACGGCCTGGCAGGCAATGACCTGATGTACATTCCAAAGGCACCAGGCTCGGGCGAAGTTGCGTTCTACGGCAAAACTGCAGCTGAGAGCGCAGCCAATGAAGCGGCGTTCTGGGCAGTTGTGAACAGCAATGGCGATCTGCGCAAGTCCGCTGGCAAAGTCATGAACCGCAACAAGAGCTTTGCGCCATGGACCAATAGCATCGACATGCGCTTTAGCCAGGAAGTTCCAGGCATCTTCAAAGGCAACAAAGGCATCATTACCTTTGATATGTTGAACGTTGGCAACATGATCAATCGCAAGTGGGGCCGTATCAACGAAATCGCTTTCCAACCGCAAGGCGGGCAAGTGCGCAGCTTTGTCGACTTCGTCGGTATCGATGCCCAAGGTCGTTATATCTACAACACGCGTCCAACGGTAGAAGGCACGGAAACGCGTCAAGCCAAAGGCGAATCGCAATGGGCAATTCAGGCCACGGTCAAGTACGAGTTCTAATCTCGTAGCGGCCTCGTAGCTTGGCAAGTAAAAAACGGCTGGTGGCGACACCAGCCGTTTTTTTTATAGACAAGATCGTTTAACCTTTCTCTTTTTACATATTGATCCCATGGCTCACTTCCTACGCACTCCGGTCGCCACTGCGGCCCTGATTCTGACCCTGTCTGGCTGCAGCCATTTCGCTGTCGCACCACAGGCTGCACGCAGCGGCCCGATTGAAGTGAACCTGGTCGCCCTGAACGACTTCCACGGCAACCTCGACCGCAGCAAATTCACCTACACGAGCGCTGCCGATGCCGGGAGCCAGACGGTGCAGGCGGGCGGCATCGATACCTTGTCCGGCGCA
Source organism: Janthinobacterium sp. GW823-FHT03B06 (assembly GCF_058796955.1). Taxonomy (NCBI): domain Bacteria; kingdom Pseudomonadati; phylum Pseudomonadota; class Betaproteobacteria; order Burkholderiales; family Oxalobacteraceae; genus Janthinobacterium; species Janthinobacterium sp. GW823-FHT03B06. The sequence goes on along the minus strand of NZ_JBXAJE010000004.1, from coordinate 604,298 downwards.
TTGACAGCGTGGCGCCGCGAAGATGCGCAGCTGATTTTTGTCGGCAATGGCGACCTGATCGGCGCCAGCCCCGCCATGTCGGCGCTGTGGGCGGACGAACCGAGCATCGTCGCCATGAACATGCTGGGCATGAAAGCCAGCTCCGTCGGCAACCATGAATTTGACCAGGGCAAGGCGGAATTGCTGCGCCAGCAGCGCGGCGGTTGCGAGTCATCGCGCGCCGACAAGGCCTGCAAGTTCACGCCCGACTTCAAGGGCGCCAGCTATACCTATATGGCGGCCAATGTCATCGACACGCAGACGGGCAAGTCCCTGCTGCCCGCCTACCGCATCGAAGAGGCGCATGGCGTCAAGGTGGGCCTGATCGGCGCCGTGCTGAAAGATACGCCGTCCGTGGTGACGGCCGCCGGCATTGCCGGCCTGCAGTTCGGCGATGAAGCGGACGCCATCAACGCCACCTTGCCGCAGTTGCGCGCGCAGGGCGTGGGCGTGTTCGTCGTGCTGCTGCACCAGGGCGGCGAGACGAAGGAAGCCGTCGACCAGCCCGACTGCAGCCACCTGAAGGGCGAAGTGGTCGACGTGGTCAAGCGCCTCGACCCGGCCATCCAGCTGGTCATCAGCGGCCATTCGCACCAGGGCTATCTGTGCCGCGTCGATGGCCGGCTGGTGACGCAGGCACAGATGGGCGGGCACATGTTGACGCGCATCAAGCTCAAGGTCGATCCCGTCAAGAATGCCGTTGTTGATGCCAGCGCGCAAAACGTCGTCATGTTGCCAGGCATGTATGAGCCGGACCCTGCCGTGGCAGCCTACCTGGAATCGGTCAAGCAGCGCAGCGCAGCCGAATTGTCGCGTCCCGTGGCCGCCATCGCCGTGCCCAGCGTGGGCCGCAGCACCAAGGGCGGCGGCGCTTCCGCGCTGGGCGACCTGGTGGCCGACAGCACCCTGTTCGGCGCACGCGCTGCCGGTGCACAAATCGGCTTGATGAACAATGGCGGCATCCGCAAGGACCTGGAAGCGGGTGCCGGCCTGATGACGAATGTGGGTCAGAACCAGGCAGTTGTCCCGTTCGGCAATACCCTGATCGTCGTCAGTCTGTCCGGCGCGCAAATCCGTACCTTGCTCGAGCAGCAATGGCCGGGCGCCGAAGCGGAGGAGAACAATCTGCTGCAAGTGTCCGAAGGTTTTACTTATCGCTGGGACAGCACGCGGCCCCAGGGCCAGCGCGTGCTGCCGGGCAGCATCATGCTCAATGGCATTCCTCTGGAAGACAATCAACAATACCGTGTCGCCGCCAACAGTTTCCTCGCTGGCGGCGGCGACCGCTTCACCGTGCTGGCGGCCGGCACGCGCCGGCTCGACACGGGCGTGCGCGACATCGACGCCTTCAGCGATTACCTGATCGCCCGCGCGCGCGCCGGCAAGCCGGCTGGCAGCGCCACGTCGGCGGGCCGCATCGTGCGCGTCAAATAATCTACAAGGAATAACCATGCGTCGCTTATTTGTTTCCGTTCTTCTCTCCAGCCTGTTCGCGGGCACGGCCCACGCCGATTTCACGATACCCGGCTTTGAGCTGGTGCACACCTCGCCCGTGGAAACGAGCTTGACCAATCCCGACCTGCGCGAACCCGTCGCCGTGTGGCGCGAGCTGTTCGATTCGGCCAAGAAAGAGATCGTCATCGCCCAGTTCTATGCCGTCAGCAAACCGGGCACGGCCTTTGAAAAGGTGCTGGCCAGTTTGACGGCCGCCGGCCAGCGCGGCGTGAAGATCCGCTTCCTGCTGGACCAGAAGGGCGTGGGCCTGTCGGAAGCGGCGACCATCGCCCGCATCAAGGCGATTCCCAACCTGGACTTGCGCCTCATCGATTTCAATAAAATCACGGGCAACGGCATCGTGCACGCGAAATACCTGGCCGTCGATGGTGAAGTCGCGTACATCGGCAGCCAGAACTTCGACTGGCGCTCGTTCGAGCACATCCATGAAACGGGCTTGAAGATCACGGAACCCGCCATGGTGGGCCAGGTGCAGGCGATTTTTGAACAGGATTGGCAAGCCCAGGCGCTGACGTCGCAAGGCAGCCGCGCCACGGTGCTCAACAGCAAGGTCGTGCCGGCCAATTACGCGCAAAACGCTTTCCTGCTGGCCAGCCCGAACGCCTACAACCCGGCCGGCGTGGGCGACTCGGAAACGGGCTTGCCCGCCCTGCTGGCGGAAGCGAAAAACGAAGTGCGCATCCAGTTGCTCGACTATGCGCCGCTGTCGTATGGCCCGAACCGCACGCGGCCGTACTACGCCGTGATCGACAACGCCGTGCGCGCCGCCGCCCAGCGTGGCGTCAAAATCAAGCTGATGGTGTCCGCCTGGAATACGGAAGCGCCGGCCATCGCCTACCTGAAAAGCCTGGCCCTGGTGCCGAACGTGGAAATCCGCATCGTGACGATTCCCACGGCCTCGACGGGTTTCATCCCGTTTGCGCGCGTGATCCACAGCAAGACCATGAGCATCGATGGCAAGCTGGCCTGGGTCGGCACGAGCAACTGGGCGGGCGGCTATTTCGACTTGTCGCGCAACCTGGAAGTGGTACTGCGCAACGAGCAGATGGCGCAACGCATCGCTGCGCTGCATGAGCAGACGTGGAGCTCGGCATATGCGCAACCGATCGACATCAACAAGCAATATCCGAAGCCGGCGAAAGCCACGCCGCAAGGCAAGGAATAACATGAAAAAACTGCTGAGTGTGCTGGCGCTGGGCGCCGCATTCGCTTCCGGCAATGTGCTGGCCTGGGGCAATGACGGCCACCGCGCCGTAGGTGCCATCGCCGATCTATTGCTCAAAGGCAGCGTGGCCCAGGCCCAGGTGGCCAGGTTGCTGTTGCCCGGCGAAAGCCTGGAAAAGATCGCCAACTGGCCCGACTGCGTGAAGGGCACGTATTGCGGCCCGCAATCGCCGGAGATGTTGAGCTATGTGGCGGCGAATCCCAAGCATGGCGAATATCACTACACGAACGTGCCTTTTCAACATGCGCATTACCACGACCATGGCGTGGGCACGGCCGATGACGATATCGTGCAGACGCTCAAGCGGGCGATCCTGGTGTTGCAGGGCAAGGCCGATGCGGCCAGCAATCCGCACGGCTTCAGCCAGCGCGAAGCCTTGATCCTGATCACGCACCTGGTGGGCGATATCCACCAGCCGCTGCATGTGGGCAATGCATTTCTCGGCAAGGATGGCCAGTTTTTCGTGCCCGCCACGCAGGCGCAGATCGATGACGTCGCGGTTTTCAATGCGCGCGGCGGCAACGACTTGCTGCTCGACGATGCGAAGATGACGGCCCTGTCGGACGCCGTGATTCCCGCGCCGCTGCTGGTAGACGAGGGCGATGCCAAGCCTGCCAGCAGCTATCCGAAGTCGCCCACCAGGCCACTGCATTCCTACTGGGATACGACCGTGGTCGACTACGCCATGCGCCGCCTGAGCACGCGCACGCCGCAGCAGTTCGCCCGCACCGTGATCGCCAGCGCGCCTGTGGTGAGCGCCAATACTGGCGACCCCGCCACCTGGCCGTATCAGTGGGCCGATGCCTCGCTGGCGGCGTCCAAGATTGCTTTCACGGACGTGGTGGCCGACCCGGCCACGCAGCAGACCAGCCGCAAGGGCGAGGTCTACAACGTCTGGACCCTGACGGTGCCGGACAACTATCCGGTACCGAGTTCTGCGCTGGCGAAGCAGCAGCTGACCGAGGCGGGCTATCGCCTGGCCGCCGTGCTGCAGGCGATTTGGCCGCAGTGAAATGAGTGAAAAGCGGCCCGCGGGCCGCTTTTTTCATGCCAGGGTGATGGCGATTCCCATCTCGCGGAAGGGCGAGACCAGGGCGTCTTCCACGTCGCGGTGCACGATGATATCGTTGACCTGGCTCATGGGTGCGATTTGAAACGGCGAAGCCGTGTTGAACTTTTCCGGCGAGGCCAGCACGACGGTGCGGTTTGACGCCTCGCTCAAGGCACGCTTCACGCATGCTTCTTCGTAATCGCCCGTGGTGATGCCCGCCTGCGGATGCAGACTGGATACGCCCATGAAATACAGGTCGGCGCGGATGCGGCCGATGGCTTCCACGGTGGCCGCGCCGACGCCCACGATCGAGTGCTTGTACAGGCGCCCGCCCAGCATCAGCACCTCGATGAACGGGTGATGCACCAGCTCGACGGCAACCGAGGGGCTGTGCGTGACGACGGTGGCGCGCAAATCGCGCGGCAGCTGGCGCGCCAGCTGCACGGCGGTCGTGCCGCCATCGAGAAACACCACTTGCCCCGTTTGTATCATGGCGCCCGCCGCGCGTCCGATGGCGGGCTTGGCTTGCGGCGAAAGTTGTTCGCGGGCCGCAAACGGCGCCAGCGCGGGTGAACTTGGCAGCAAGGGGAGGGCGCCGCCGTGCACACGCTCCAATAACCCTTCTTTCGCCAATTCGCGCAGATCGCGCCGTATCGTGTCTTCCGACAAGCCCAGACTATCGCTGACGGCCTTGGCGACGATCTGCCCTTCGCGCTGGAGCAAGTCCAGCAGGTATTGTTTGCGTTGATGTGTCAGCATGGTTTTTCTTGAGTGTTCTTGTATTTTCTTGATATTGCACGAGTTTGCATGATAAAGTCGGCGAAGGCAAGCACATGTAAACACAAGGAGACACTATGCGCGAAGAAAATAGCAAGCAGGAACGGGTCCGCATCCAGCAGGTGCAAACCCTGTCGCACGACTGGTATCTGCTGCAAAAAACCACGTTCGACTATCTGCGCCACGATGGCGAATGGCAGACGCAGACGCGGGAGACCTATGACCGCGGTGATGGCGCCACCATCCTGCTCTACAACAAGGCCAAACGCACGGTGATCCTGATACGCCAGTTCCGCTTTCCTACCTACCGCGAAGGCCACGATGGTTTTCTCATCGAGTCGGCCGCCGGCTTGCTGGAAGAAGCCAGCGCCGAGCAGCGCATCCGCGCGGAGGTGGAAGAGGAAACCGGTTACCGGGTGGGGCAGGTGCACAAGGTGTTCCAGGCCTTCATGAGCCCCGGTTCCGTGACGGAACGCCTGCATTTCTTTGTCGCCGAATACGACCCCGCCAGCCGCATCGGCGACGGCGGCGGCCTGGCGCACGAGGGCGAAGACATCGAGGTGCTGGAGTTGCCGCTGGCGCAAGCGATGCGGATGGTGGCTGACGGGCGCATCTGCGACGGCAAGACCATCATGCTGCTGCAGCATGCGCAGCTGCACTTGATGCCAAGCAAACGGGCGCTGCAGATTCTCGTTGCCGGCCCCTACCGCTCCGGCACGGGCGACGACCCGGCCCTGATGGCGGCGAATGTGGCAGCCATGGAAGCCGTCTGCCTGCCCCTGTATGCCAAGGGCCACATGCCCGTGCTCGGTGAATGGCTGGCCTTGCCCATGCTGGCGCTGGCAGGCTCAAGCCAGGTGGGCGATGCCGTGTATGAGGAACTGTTCCACGCGCACTCGACGCGTTTATTGAGCCATTGCGATGCCGTGCTGCGTATCGGCGGTGCGTCTGGCGGAGCGGACCAGATGGTGGCCGTGGCGCAGGATCTCGGTTTACCCGTGTATTTCTCGGTGGACGAGATTGCTCAGGCGTAAAAAAAGCGAAGCCCAAAGGCTTCGCTTTTTGTCATTTTAGGGAGCGCCTGAAAAATGCCCAGGGCTAGGCGTCTTGCCGAAGGCAGTACGAATGTACGACGAGGCAAGGCAACGACGCCATGGGTATTTTCTCAGGTGCTCTTAACGAGACTTTACAAACGGAATGCCGATAGCCTTCGGCGCGATGGATTTCGCCATCAAGCCCGCCAGCACGATCACGGTGACGACGTACGGCACCATCTGGATCAGCGAGCCGGGGATGCGGCCCACGACGGGCAAGTCCACGCCTTCAATTTGAATCTGGATGGCGGCGAAGAAGCCGAACATCAGGCAGCCGAGGAAGGTGTAGACGGGGCGCCAGTTGCCGAACACCATGGCCGTCAGGGCCAGATAGCCGGCGCCGGCCGACATGTCGCGCAGGAAGAAGCCGCTTTGCACGATGGCCAGATACGCGCCCGAGAACGAGCACAGGATGCCGGCCACCAGCATGGCCAGGTAGCGCGTCGCTTCCACGCTCACGCCGGCCGAGTCGGCCGCATGCGGGTTTTCGCCGCAGGCGCGCAGGCGCAGGCCGAAACGCGTGTGGTACAGCAGCCAGTGCACGAGCGGGATCAAGAGGAAGGCCACGTAGACGAGGATGGAATGGCCGCCGATCAGATGGGCATACACCCAGCCGATGAAGGGAATATGCTCCACGTACTGCGTGCCCGGCAAGACCACGTCGAACAGCCGCGCCGAACCGAGGTCGGGCGTGCGGCCGCCTTGCTGGAAGAAGAATTGCGCCAGCACGAAGGTCAGTCCGCTCATGGCGATGTTGATCGCCATGCCGGCCACCAGCTGGTTGCCCTTTTGCGTGATGCTGACGTACGCCTGCAGCAGGGCCAGGGCGACGCAGACGAGCATGCCGGCAGCCATGCCGTAATACGGGTTTTGCGTCGTGTAGGCCACGGCTGCGGAAGCGAAGGCGCTCGCCAGGATCTTGCCTTCCAGGCCGATGTCGATCATGCCGCTGCGTTCGGCAAACAGGCCGGCCATGGCGGCAAAGATCAGGACGGGCGCATTGCGCACGGTCGATACCAGGATGCTGGCGAATTGAAAGTCGTCGAGTGTCATGGTGTTAGCCTTTGGTGCGCTTGAGCAGGGCGGAAATGGCCGGTGCGTAGAAGTTTTCCATGGCGCCGCAGAACAGGATGATCAAGCCCTGGATGAAAATGAAAGTTTCAGTTGGGATATTCGGTTTTTCCAGCGACAGGTCGAAGCCACCCTGGATCAGCGCGCCGAACAGCACGGCCGACAAAAAGATGCCGACCGGATGCTGGCGGCCCATCAGGGCGATGGCGATGCCGATGAAGCCGGCGCCACCGACGAAATTGAGCGACAAATAGTGCGTCGAACCCATGATGGAATTGACGGAGCCGAGGCCCGCCAGCGCGCCCGAGATCAGCATGACGATGATGATCATCTTGCTGATCGACACGCCCGCATAGTGGGCCGCGTGCTTGTTGAGGCCCGTGGCGCGCAGCTTGAAGCCCCACGACGAACGCCATACCATCACGCCGTAGATCACCAGCGCGGCGATCGCCAGGATAAAGCTGATGTTCAGCGGCGTGTCGCCAAGCGACGGGAACCAGGTGGAGAGGCGCGGCATTTCGCCGCTTTCCGCAAATACGCGGCTGGCCGTGTTCTGCTCGCCCGGCGGAATCAGGTACTTTACGATAATAAAATTCATCAGGCTGGCGGCGATGAAGTTGAACATGATGGTGGTCACCACAATATGGCTGCCGCGCTTCGCTTGCAGATAACCGGGCAAAAAGCCCCACAGCGCGCCGAACAGGGCAGCGCCGATCATGGCGGCCGGAATCAAGAGCCAGGCAGGCAGGGTCTGGTCGAAGGCCAGCATGGCCACCGTCAAGCCCAGGCCACCGATATACATCTGGCCTTCGGAACCGATATTGAACAGGCCGGCCTGCATGGCCACGGAAACCGACAGGCCCGTGAAAATGAAGGTGCTGGCGTAGAACAGCGTGTAGCTCAAGCCTTCCGGATTGAGGATGGCGCTGTTGATCAGGATCAACAGCGATTCGGCCGGGTCTTCGCCCAGCATATAAATCACCAGGGCCGCGACCAGCAAGGCCGACAGCAGGTTTAACATGGGCATGACAAAGGCTGTCGCCCAGCGTGGCAAGTCGTTATTCATGATTTATGCATTCCCCCCATCAACAGACCGATGCGGGTGGTATCGAATTCTTCAATTTTCAGTTCGCCGGTGATGCGTCCGCCGCACATGACGAGAATGCGGTCGGCCAGCGCCCGCACTTCTTCCAGTTCGACGGACACCAGCAGGATCGCCACGCCCGCGTCGCGCAGGGCCAGCAATTGCGTATGGATGCTTTCGATGGTGCCGATGTCGACGCCGCGCGTGGGTTGCCCCACCAGCATCAGTTTCGGCTTGGCCAGCACTTCGCGCGCGATCACCACCTTTTGTTGGTTACCGCCTGACAATAAGCCGATGCGCAGGTCCGGATTGGCCGGGCGCACGTCAAACGTTTTCAGCAGTTCCGCGCAGCGGGCGCCGATGGCCTTGAAGTTGAACAGGCCCCAGCGGTTTTTCAGGTGGTCCTGGTAACCGAGGATGGTGTTTTGCATGACGGAAAAATTCTTCACCACGCCATCGCGCAAGCGGTCTTCCGGAATGTGGGCGATGCCCAGCTCGCGGAAGGCCAGCGGCAAGCCGTCGGCATCGTGGCGCTTGGCAAACGGCAAGTCCTTGTCCAGGAAGCGCAGCTTGCCGGACGTGGGCAAGCGCATGCCCGACAGAATTTCCAGCAGCTCGCTCTGGCCATTGCCGGAAACGCCCGCGATGGCGACGATTTCGCCGGCGCGCAAGTTGAAACCTATATCGGCCAGCAATTTGACTTGCTGCTCGTCGGCCAGTTGCAGATCAGCCACTTCCAGCACCGTGGCGCCCGGATTGTATGGTGCACGGGGCAGGTGGCTCTGGATGGGGCGGCCCACCATCATGTTGGCCAGTTCCTCTTTCGAGGTGCCGGCCGTTGCCACGGCGCCGACCACCGTGCCGCCGCGCATGACGGTGACGTTGTCGGTGATTTCCAGGATCTCTTGCAGCTTGTGCGTGATCAGGATGATGGTCTTGCCTTGTTCCTTGAACAGGCGCAGGATTTCAAACAGCGAGGCCGTTTCCTGGGCCGTCAGCACGGCCGTCGGCTCGTCGAGGATCAGAATATTGGCGCTGCGGTAAATCTGCTTGAGGATTTCCACGCGCTGCTGCGCGCCGACGGACAAGTCTTCGATCTTCGCCAGCGGGTCGACGTCGAGGCGGTAGCGCGCGCAAATCTCGCGCAGTTTCGCTTCCGCTTCCTTGCGGTGGCTGGCCAGGCGAAAACCGCCTTCCGTGCCCAGCATGATATTGTCGAGGACGGTGAAGTTCTCGACCAGCATGAAGTGCTGGTGCACCATGCCGATGCCGAGGTTGATCGCTTCCTGGCTGTTGCGGATAGGCTGTACTTTCCCGTCGAGCAGGATTTCTCCGCCGTCGGCACGGTAGTACCCGTACAGGATGCTCATCAAGGTTGATTTTCCGGCGCCGTTCTCTCCCACCAGGCCGTGGATACTGCCCTTGGCGATGGAGAAGCTGACGTCGGCGTTCGCCTTCACATGTCCAAACTGCTTGGAAATGCTGCGAAATTCTACTGCTGGCTGCATAGGTTCATAACTGGATAGTTTCATGGAAACGCGCCGCGCGGAGACAGGCCCCGGCGGCGCGCTAAAAGATACGGAGAAAAATTAAACCGGGCAGCTGCTGCCGACGCGGTAATCGATCACTTTGATCTTGCCATCGATAATGTCCTTACGCGCACCCAACACGCGTTTTTCGATTTCCGGCGTAATCAGCTTGCGGTTATTCTCATCGAGTGCCCAATCCACGCCGCCCTCTTTCAAGCCTTTATAGCTGACGCCGCCCTTCCAGGTGCCGTTCTTGACTTGCATGAAGCTGTCGTAGACCGTGTTGTCGACGCGCTTGACCATCGAGGTCAGGATGCTGCCTGGATACAAATGGTTCTGGTTCGAATCGACGCCGATCGCCAGCTTGCCTTTTTCCTTGGCCATTTGCAGGGTGCCCATGCCGCTGCCGCCAGCGACGGCGAACACGACATCGACGCCGCGCTCGAATTGCGAGCGGGCCAGTTCGCCGCCCTTGGCCGGGTCATTCCAGGCGCCGGACGTGGTGCCGACCATGTTTTGCGTGATTTCCGTCTTCGGATTGACTGCCTTGACGCCTTGCGCGTAGCCGCAGGCGAAGTTGCGGATCAGGGGAATATCGATGCCGCCGATGAAGCCGACCTTCTTGCTTTTGCTGGCCATGGCTGCAGCCACACCGACCAGGTAGGAGCCTTCTTCTTCCTTGAAGACGACGGAATTGACGTTGCTGCCGGCGGCCTGGCCGTCGATCAGCACGAATTTTACGTTCGGAAATTCTTTGGCGACCTTTTGCACGGCTTGCGTTTGCGCAAAGCCGATGGCGGCGATCATGTCGAGTTTCTTGCGGGCCAAGCCACGCATGACTTGTTCAGCCTGCGTATCGCTCGATGCCTGCACTTCGATGAAGGAAATGCCCGTGTCTTTTTTGAAGCGCGATGCGCCTTCGAAAGCGGATTGGTTGAACGACTTGTCGAACTTGCCGCCCGCGTCATACACGACACCCAGTTTTGGGGTAGCCGCGGACGCTTGAGCAGTCAGAAATACGGCTGCGATCGTCAAACTAAATTGTGTAAGTTTCATGAATTGGCTCCTGGAAGATCGATATTGTATATTTTTTATAGGTGAAACATATAATTTGGGGCCGATTTAGCCTGTTTTTGATGCACGAGGTGATAATTCCTTATCAACATTGCACTGTATCGCACAAGATCATTGCTGACCTCGCGTGCTTTCATGTCGACAGTGTGATGCTCATGCAACAGTCGCGCCCCGTCTCTTTTATAGGTACAACATCGAATGGGGCTGCCGGAGCGGGCTGGGATGCGCCGTCAGTGGACGGGCAGGGCAGGCACAGAACCGGCGCCGCGATGGGCGTCCGAATCACTATGCATCATGCCAGATATGTATGACAAATACGTTTTTGTTTAGCTATTTATATGATAGCCATATAAATTGAAATGCAAACCCAAAACGAAGGGCTGGGGTCGGACGGGGACGCCGAGTCCCTGAGGGTCCGACCCCGGTCTTGCTGCTTTTGGGGTTGCCGTTGCTTGCTGACGCTTGAGGCTTTTCCTCAATTAGCTGGGGGATTGATGATGTTCAAGAAAGCCCGCACGACGGGAGCGTCGTCGAGCGTCGTGTAGCTGATATACAAGTTGGCCGACGGCGGATTGGTCTTGATCGGCAGAAATACCACGCCGGGCCAGCCGATGCGGCTCGTCGTTTCCGGCACCAGGGTCACGCCCAGGCCCGCACCCACCATGGCCAGCAGGGTTTGCGGTTCGCTTGCTTCCTGGAAAATCACGGGTTCGAAACCGGCGTTGATGCAGCATTGCACCAGGTAGCGGGGGAACGCGGACTTGTCCAGGTTGAGGGTCAGCATCGGCTCGTGGGCGATGTCGATCAGCTCGATGGCCGTGTTTTTCGCCAGCGGATGGTGTTCATTGACGGCCACGCAGACGTTTTCGCGGAAGCACAGTTCCTGGCGCAGATTGTCGTGCCGCAAGTCGTCGTCGTTGAGCTTGGGTTCGCGCCAGAAACCCACGTCGATCTGTTTGGCGCGCAAGGCTTCGTATTGCACCGTGGGACCGAATTCATGGATGGTCCAGGTGACGCGGGGAAATTTGGTCTGGAATTCTTCCAGCAGGCTGGGGATGGGGCCCCACATGGCCGAGCCGACGATGCCCACGCGCAAGCGGCCCACTTCGCCGCGGTCGATCTGGCGGATGGTATCGATGGTCATGCGCATCTTGGCCAGCAGCTCGGCCGCCTCGTTCATCAACGCCTTGCCCGCCACGGTCAGCTCGAACGTGCGCGTGGTGCGCGCAAACAGGCGCACGCCCAGTTCGCTTTCCAGTTTCATGATCTGCTGGCTCAGGGGCGGCTGCGAGATATGCAGGCGCTCGGCGGCGCGGCTGAAGCTTTTCTCCTCGGCAACGGCAAGAAAATACTTTAACTGTTTCAGATCGATGGACATGCTTTCCTTGGCGTTGCGTGGTGCCTGGCGATGGAACGGCGCGCGGACCGGTAACGGCGCGCGCGCTTTCTTTACAGCGGTCCTATTATCGTGCCACGACCGCCTGCATGGCAATGGCCAGCGCGGTGCCGACTTGGGCATTGTGTTTGACCAGCGCGATATTCGTCGCCAGGCTGCGGCCATCCGTCAGCTGCTTGATGCGCGACAACAGGAATGGCGTGACTTGCTTGCCCTTCACGCCGCCCGCGTCCGCTTCCTGCAAGGCTTGCGTGGTGATCGCATCGATTTCTTCCTTGGGCATCGCTTGCGCGGCCGGCACGGGGTTGCTGACGATCACGCCGCCTTTCAAGCCCAGCTGCCACTTGGTGCCGATGAAGGCGGCCTGCTCGGCGGCCGTGTCGAGGCGGAAATCGGCCTTGAAGCCGCTTTCGCGCGTGAAGAAGGCGGGGAAATCTTCCTGGCCCACGCTGATGACGGGCACGCCGTGGGTTTCCAGGTATTCCAGGGTCAGGCCGATGTCGAGGATGGATTTGACGCCCGCGCAGACGACGGCCACGGACGTGTGCGCCAATTCCTGCAAGTCGGCGGAAATGTCGAAGCTCGTTTCCGCGCCGCGGTGCACGCCGCCGATGCCGCCCGTGACGAACACGGCAATACCAGCCAGTTCCGCGCAGATCATGGTGGCGGCCACGGTGGTGGCGCCCAGTTTGCCCTGCGACAGGACGAACGGCAGGTCGCGGCGGCTGACCTTCATGGCGTCGGGCGAGGTGCCCAGCAATTCCAGCTGCTCCGGCGACAGGCCCACACAGATCTTGCCGCCGATGATGGCGATGGTGGCCGGCACGGCGCCGCCGTCACGGATGATCTGTTCCACTTCGCGCGCCATTTCCACGTTTTGCGGATACGGCATGCCGTGCGAAATGATGGTCGATTCCAGCGCCACGATGGCCTTGCCGGCGGCGCGCGCATCGAGCACTTCTTGCGAGAACGAGAGGAAATTATTCAGTTGCGTCATATGTCAATCCTGTTGAAAGAGGGTAGGGGGAGGCGGCGCCAGGTCGGCGTCGTCGATGTCGTCGAGGGCGCCGGCCGAAATCAGGGGCGAGACGGTGGCAGCCGATTCCAGGGTCATGGCCGCCAGCTTCAGGCCGCGCCGGCAAGCCAGTTTCAAGTCGCTGATGTCGTGGTACAGCGACCAGCAGACGGCGGCGGAAAACGCGTCGCCTGCGCCCGTCACGTCGACGGCGTCCACTTCGCGCGCGGCCAGGTGCACGATGGGTGCATCAAGATGGTCGCCATCCGTGAAATACACGCCTTCGCCGCCGCAGGTGACGATCACCTGGCGCGCCCCCTGGCGCTGCACTTCGCGGCAGGCGGCGCGCACCTCGAACGCCGTCGGCAAGGGGTGCGCCACGCGCGTTTCCAGCTCGCCCCGGTTCAGGATCAGCAGGTGCAAGCCCGTCAGGTCTTGCGGCAGGTGCGCCATCTTCGGCTGCGAGACGGCGACGATGACGAGCGGCGTCGCGCGGGCCGCGTCCTGGCGCGCATCGGCCAGCAGTGCCTGCACGCTGTCGTGGCCCAGGTTCAGGTCGCAGACGGTGAGGGCGGCGGCGGCGCGCTGCGGCTGGCGGCTGTGCAAAAAGGCCGGCGTCAGCTGTTCGTACAGTTGCATGTTGGCCATCGCCAGCAGCATTTCGCCATGCTCGTCGAGCACGGCGGTATAGGTGCCGCTGCTGGTGTTGCTTAAATGCAGGCTGCCGCGCATGTCGATGCCCGCGTCTTCCGCGTGCGTCTGCAGCGCGTGGCCGGCCGCATCGTCGCCCAGGGCCGTCAGCAGGGCGACGGGAATCGACAGCCGGGCCAGGTTTTCCGCGATGTTGCGGCCCACGCCGCCAAACACTTCTTCCGAACGCACGGGATTCGAGGTGCCCATCTGCAAGGTTGCCAGCGTGCGCATCTTGCGGTCGAGGTTGGCGGCGCCTATGCACAGCACGGGACGGCTGTCGGGCAGCACGTAGGCGCGTCCCAGCAGGCGTCGCTCGCGGATCAGCCCGGCGATATGGCCGGCGACGGCCGAGCGCGACAAGCCCAGCTCGCTCGCCAGGTCTTGCTGCGAGATGAAGGGGTTGTTGCGGATCAGCGCATATAGCTGGTCTTTTTTATTGGTATCGGTCACAAGGTTTCACTGAAAGGATAGACATTTGTCCGAAACTTTAAACATTTGTCTGATTGGTGTCAAGCTCGCATAAAAAACCTTCGTATGGAGCTTGTATGCATGCATTTCCCGGGCATGGCCGGCCTGGGCTAGCCTCGACTATAATATCGGCCATTTATATTTGAATTGTATAAATGGGCAAGAAAAATGGTATTTGCCATACATATTCCGTTTGATGCATAGTGGCGGCAAATACAGCCATACGCATTTCGATATACCAGTAACACCATACATACCCGCTACCTGGGCCGCAGTCCATACCGGGCACGGCCGTGCAGGCAGCAACCAATCATCATTAGTCAATCAGAGGATAACCATGTCGAACAACACCCCTTTCCACGCCGCCGAAATCATCCGTGCCCGCGCCCCAGAAAATTTCAAGCCGCGCGTGGCGATGATCCTCGGCTCCGGCCTGGGCGTGTTGGCCGAGCAAATGACGGACGCCGTCAGCATCAGCTTTGACGAATTGCCGGGTTTCCCGATCAGCACCGTGCACGGCCATGCCGGCGAACTGGTGGTCGGCACCTTGTCGGGCGTCGCCGTCGTCTGCATGAAGGGCCGTGGCCATTTCTATGAAGGCTATGGCATGGGCGTGATGACGAGCGCCATCCGCACCTTGAAACTGCTGGGCTGCGAAATGCTGTTCGTTACCAACGCCGCCGGTTCCCTGCGCCCTGAAGTGGACGCCGGCAGTCTGGTCGCCATCAGCGACCATATCAACCTGTTGCCAGGCACGCCGATGGTCGGCCCGAACGACGACCGCTTCGGCCCGCGCTTCTTCAGCATGGCCAACGCCTACGATGCGGACCTGCGCAAGCTGGTCAAGGACACGGCAGCCTCTAATGGCATCACCCTGCACGAAGGCGTGTTCGTTGCCTACCCTGGCCCGAACTTCGAGACGGCCGCCGAAATCCGCATGATGGCGCGCCTGGGCGCCGACACGGTCGGCATGTCCGTGGTGCCGGAAGTGGTCTCGGCCCGCCATTGCGATCTGAAAGTGGTGGGCGTGTCCGTCATCACCAACCTGGCCGAAGGCATGTCGCCATTCGCCCTGTCGCACGAACAAACCCTGAAATACGCGGCCATCGGCGCGAAAGACCTGGTCAAGCTGATTCTGGCCTTCCTGGCGACCGTATCGGCTACGCCGCAAGCCTAAGCACTTTTTTACGCAGTAGCGGCGCGCCGGCCACCGGCGCTGCCGCGCGGCAGACCGGGAAAATCCGGCCTACACTGACCGCATCATCTTTGCATCACTCCATAAAGCGAGCCTTATCATGTCACGCGCATTTATCCTCCTGCTTGATTCCTTCGGCCTTGGCGCAACGCCAGACGCCGCCAAGTATGGCGACGCAGGTGCCAATACCTTTGGCCACATTGCCAGCACTGTCGCCAAAAGCGGCAAGACCTTGAAACTCCCGAACATGGAACGCCTGGGCCTGGGCGCCGCAGCGCACCTGGCCAGCGGCGAATGGGCCACGGGCTTCGACCAGCGCGACGGTTTCACCGGCGCCTACGGCGCGGCGCGCGAGCGCTCCACCGGCAAGGACACGCAGAGCGGCCACTGGGAAATCGCCGGCGTGCCCGTCGAATTCGACTGGGGATATTTTCCCCGCACCACGCCGTCGTTTCCGGCCGACCTGACCGACAAACTGAAAGCCCTGTCCGGCGTGCCGGGCTTCCTCGGCGACTGCCATGCCTCGGGCACGGACATCATCAACAAGCATGGCGACGAGCACGTCGCCACCGGCAAGCTGATTATCTACACCTCGGGCGACTCGGTGATGCAGATCGCCGCGCACGAAGAATCGTTCGGCCTCGAGCGCCTGTACGAAGTGTGCGAAATGGCCTTCAAGCTGGTCGAGCCGTACAACATCGGCCGCGTCATCGCCCGTCCGTTCACCGGCAGCAACGGCAACTACACGCGCACTTCCAACCGCCACGACTATGCGGTGGCGCCGCCAAGCAAGACCCTGCTCGACCACGTCAAGGATGCGGGCGGCGAAGTCGTCGGCCTGGGCAAGATCAGCGACATTTTCGCCACCCAGGGTATTTCCAGAGTCGTGAAGGGTGTCGACAACATGGCGCTGTTTGGAGCGCTGTTGAAGACGGCCGATGAAGTGCAGGACAAGTCGCTCACTTTTGTCAACTTCGTCGATTTCGACCAGGCATTCGGCCACCGCCGCAACGTCGAAGGCTATGCCGACGCGCTGCGCGAAATGGATGCGCGCCTGCCGGAATTCATGGCCAAGCTGAAGGACGGCGACCTGGTCGTGATCACCGCCGACCATGGCTGCGACCCCACCTGGCACGGCTCCGACCACACCCGTGAACACATTCCGATGATCTTCTTCGGCCCCGGCGTCGCCCCGCGCGCGCTGGGTATTTCCGAGACCTTCTCCGATATTGGCCAAACCCTCGCCAAGCACCTTGGCGTACCACCACTTGCTAATGGAACCAGCTTGTTATGACACTCATGCACCCCGAATTCAAGCGTAACGAGGCCGTTGGCCTCGACCTGGGCTGGATCAACCAGATCCGCGTCAACCGCGCCGCGACGGACCGCCGCGCGGCCAGCCTGGCGAACCGCCGTACCGTGAAAAAGGAATACCAGGCCGCCTGGCTGGTGAAAGCCATCCAGATGATCGACCTGACCACCCTGGGCGGCGACGATACGCCGGGCCGCGTGGAGCGCCTGTGCATGAAGGCCATGCGCCCGCTGCGCGCCGACCTGATGGACGCGCTGGGCCTGACGCAGCTGAGCACCGGCGCCGTGTGCGTGTACCACGAGATGATTCAACCGGCCGTGAAAGTCATCCAGGGCCGCTTGCCCATCGCCGCCGTGTCGACCGCCTTCCCGGCCGGCCTGACGAACATGGAAACGAAGCTGCGCGAGATCGAATTGTCGGTCGCCGCGGGCGCTTCGGAAATCGATATCGTCATCACGCGCCAGCATGTCCTGAACGGCAACTGGCAAGTGCTGTATGACGAAATGCTGGCTTACCGCAAGGCGTGCGGCGAAGCGCACGTGAAGGCGATTCTCGCCACGGGCGACTTGCTGACCATGGAAAACGTGGCCAAGGCGTCGTGGGTGTGCATGATGGCGGGCGCCGATTTCATCAAGACGTCCACCGGCAAGGAAAGCGTCAACGCCACCATTCCCGTGGCCCTGACGATGGTGCGCACGGTGCGCGAATACTATGAACAGACGGGTTTCAAGGTGGGCTTCAAGCCGGCCGGCGGCGTCAGCTCGGCCAAGAGCGCGCTGCAATACCTGACCCTGATGAAGGAAGAGCTGGGCAACGAATGGCTGCAGCCGCACCTGTTCCGCATCGGCGCTTCCAGCCTGCTGACCGACATCGAGCGCCAGCTCGAGCACTACGTCACCGGCAGCTACTCGGCCAATCATCGTCACGCACAACCTTAAAGAACAATCGTCATGCCAACAATTAACGAGATTCTCAATACTATGGACTACGGCCCTGCTCCCGAAAGTCAAAAAGAAGCGCAAGCATGGCTCGACGGCCATCAGCGCAAGTTCGGCCTGTTCATCGACAACGCCTGGAGCGAGCCGGCCGAACTGTTCGCCTCGACCAATCCGGCCGACGGCACGCAGCTGGCCGAACTGACGCAAGCGACCGATGCGGACGTGGAACGGGCCGTGGAAGCGGCGCGCCGCGCGCTGCCCGTATGGCAAGGCATGGGAGGCCATGGCCGCGCCAAGGTCATGTACGCGCTGGCCCGTCTGCTGCAAAGGCATTCGCGCCTGTTCGCCGTGCTGGAAACCCTGGACAACGGCAAGACCATCCGTGAAACGCGCGATATCGACCTGCCGCTGGCCGCGCGTCATTTCTACCATCATGCCGGCTGGGCGCAGCTGCAGTCCGAAGAATTCGCCGACTACCGCGCCGTGGGCGTGGTGGGCCAGATCGTGCCGTGGAATTTCCCCCTGCTGATGCTGTCGTGGAAAATCGCCCCGGCCCTGGCGGCCGGTAACACGGTCGTCTTCAAGCCGGCCGAATTCACGTCGCTGACCGCCATGCTGTTCGCCGAATTGTGCGTGCAGGCGGGCGTGCCGGCCGGCGTGGTCAACATCGTCACGGGCGACGGCAGAGTGGGCTCGGCCATCGTCAACCATCCTGGCGTCGACAAGATCGCGTTTACGGGTTCCACCGAAGTGGGCCGCCTCATTCGTGAAGCGACGGCCGGCAGCGGCAAGAAGCTGTCCCTCGAATTGGGCGGCAAGTCGCCGTTCATCGTCTTCGAAGACGCGGACCTGGACGGCGCCGTGGAAGGACTGGTCGATTCGATCTGGTTCAACCAGGGGCAAGTGTGCTGCGCCGGTTCGCGCCTGCTGGTGCAGGAATCGGTTCAGGAGCGCTTCCTGAACAAGGTGCGCGCGCGCATGGAAAACCTGCGTCTCGGCTCACCGCTGGACAAATCGATGGACGTGGGCGCGCTGGTCGACCCCGTGCAGCGCCAGCGCATCGCCGCGCTCGTCGATTCGGCCCGCGCCGAAGGCTGCGACGTGTGGCAACCGGCGTGCGAACTGCCGGCTGACGGCTCGTGGTTCCCGCCCACCCTGATCACGGGCGCGTCGACCTCGGCCGCCGTGGCGCAGGCTGAAATCTTCGGCCCCGTGCTGGTGGCCATGAGCTTCCGCACGCCGCCCGAAGCGGTGCAGCTGGCGAACAACACGGTGTACGGCCTGGCCGCCAGCGTGTGGACCGAGTCGATCAGCCTGGCCCTCGATATCGCGCCCGCCATCAAGGCTGGCGTGGTGTGGATCAACAGCGCCAACCAGTTCGATGCGGCCTGCGGCTTCGGCGGCTACCGCGAATCGGGTTTCGGCCGCGAAGGCGGCCGCGAAGGCATGCTGGAATACATGACGGCCCTGGCCGAAGATGCGCGTCCGGCCCTGCCGCTGGTGGAAGCGAAGGCCAAGGCCAACGCGAAGCCGGCGGCAGCCGACCCGTTCGCCATCGACCGCACGGCCAAGATGTACATCGGCGGCAAGCAGGCGCGCCCTGACAGCGCCTACAGCGTGCCCGTGTTCGGCGCGAATGGCGCCTTGCTGGCCGAAGTGGGCGTGGGCAGCCGCAAGGACATCCGCAACGCCGTCGAAGCGGCCCATAAAGCGTCCGGCTGGACCAGCGCCACGGCGCACAACCGCGCGCAAGTGCTGTACTACATCGCCGAAAACCTGGCAGCGCGCGCCGACGAATTCGCCGCCCGCATCGCCGCCATGACGGGCAGTAAAAATCCGGAGAAGGAAGTGCAGGCTTCGATCGAGCGCCTGTTCTATTACGCCGCCTGGGCCGACAAGTACGACGGCCTGGCGCACCAGCCGCCAACCAAGGGCATCACCGTGGCGCTCAATGAAGCGGTCGGCGTGATCGGCATCGTCTGCCCGAATGAAGCGCCACTGCTGGGCTTCATTTCGCTGGTGGCGCCGGCCATCGCGCTGGGCAACCGCGTGGTGGTGGTGCCGTCGGAAGCGCATCCGCTGTCCGCGCTGGACCTGTACCAGGTGTTCGACACGTCCGACCTGCCGGGCGGCGTCGTCAACATCATCAGCGGCAACGCCGATGAACTGGCGCGCACCCTGGCCACGCACGCCGACATCGACGCCGTCTGGCGCCATGACGGCTCCGCCGACGGTTGCGCGGAAGTCGAGCGCCTGTCGGCCGGCACCCTGAAGCGCACCTGGGTCGGCGGCGCCAAGGGCCGCGACTGGTACAGCGCCGCGCAAAGCGGCGGCCGTGCCGTGCTGGCGCATGCGTCGCAAGTGAAAAACGTGTGGATACCTTACGGCGTTTAACTGACTGATCGTTGGAATTGCAAAGCTGGGGTCAGACCCGTCGGGGGGATACGCCATTGGGCGTATCCCGATCCCGCAGGGACTGACCCCAAACCTATTTTTATTGGAGTTATTCCATGTTTTTGACCCAGGAAATCATCCGCAAGAAGCGCGACAAGGGCGTCCTGAGCGCCGAGGAAATCCAGTTTTTCGTACGCGGCATCACTGACGGCAGCGTCAGCGAAGGGCAGATCGCGGCGCTCGGCATGGCCGTCTATTTCAACGACATGAACATGGACGAGCGCGTGGCGTTCACCCTGGCCATGCGCGATTCCGGCCAGGTGCTGGACTGGCGCTCGCTGAACCTGTCGGGCCCCATCGTCGACAAGCATTCGACGGGCGGCGTGGGCGACGTGGTCTCCTTGCTGCTGGGCCCCATGGTCGCCGCGTGCGGCGGTTACGTGCCGATGATCTCGGGCCGCGGCCTGGGCCACACGGGCGGCACCCTCGACAAGTTCGACGCCATTCCCGGCTACTGCACGGTGCCGGACAATGCACTGTTCCGCAAGGTAGTGCAGGAGATCGGCGTGGCCATCATCGGCCAGACGGCGCAGCTGGCGCCGGCTGACAAGCGCTTCTACAGCATCCGCGACGTCACCGCCACGGTGGAATCGGTGGCGATGATCACCGGCTCCATCCTGTCGAAGAAACTCTCGGCCGGCCTGGACGCGCTGGTGATGGACGTGAAAGTGGGTTCCGGTGCCTTCATGCCCACCTACGACAAGTCGGTGGAACTGGCCGAGAGCATCGTCGCCGTCGGCAATGGCGCGGGCATGCAGACGTCGGCGATCCTGACGGACATGAACGAGGCGCTGGCGCCATACGCCGGCAATGCGCTGGAAGTGCGCGGCGCCATGGATTACCTGACGGGCCGTTCGCGTCCCGCGCGCCTGCACGAAGTCACCCTGGCGCTGTGCGCCGAGATGCTGGTGCTGGGCGGCCTGGCCGCCACCGAAGAGGAAGCGCGCGTGAAATTGATCGCGGCCCTCGATTCGGGCGAAGCGGCAGAGCGCTTTGCGCGCATGGTGTCGGCCCTGGGCGGCCCGGCCGATCTGGTCGAGCATCCTGATAAACACCTGGAACAGGCGCCGTTCGTCGTGCCGGCGCCAGCGCTGTCGGCCGGCTTTGCCAACGTGCGCGATTGCCGCGCCATCGGCCTGGCAGTCGTGGCATTGGGCGGTGGCCGCCGCCGTCCGAGCGACAGCATCGATTTTGCCGTCGGCCTGACGGACCTCGTGGGCCTGGGCGAGCAAGTGGCCGTTGGCCAGCCGCTGGCCATGGTGCACGCGCGCACGGAAGCGGCGGCGCAGCAAGCCGTCAAGGAAATCCAGGACGCGTATGCAATCAGCGCCGTGGCGCTGGCGGGCAATCCGGTGATTTATCGTACCATTCGACCGTAGTTGAAAACTGGGGTCAGACCCCCGTTTGTGATGGCGCTGAGCTATGTGTGAGCGGTGTTGAGGGTCTGACCCCGGCCTTAATGATTTCAAAGGTATAACAGAAAAAATGAACAACCAAGAACTGATCGCCGAAGCCAATGCCGGCCGTGAACTGGCCTACGCGCCATACTCGCGTTTCAAGGTGGGCGCGGCGCTGCTGTGCAAGGATGGCCGCGTCTTCCGCGGCTGCAACGTGGAAAACGCCGCGTATGGCCTGTGCAACTGCGCCGAGCGCACGGCGTTTTTCAGCGCCATCGCGCATGGCTGCAAACCGGGCGACTTCGCCAGGCTGGCCGTTACGGGCGACACGGCTGAACCGATTTCGCCATGCGGCGCCTGCCGCCAGGTGATCTTCGAGATGGGCGGCGCCGACCTGCCCGTGATCCTGACGAACCTGAAAAACGATGTCATGGAAGTGACGGCCGGCTGGCTGCTGCCGCACGGCTTCGGCAATTCCGACCTGGACATGAAGTAACAGGATCCGCTTGAACAAGACGATCGACATCCAGGCCGCCGTGGCGATAGCCGCGGCCGAAGCCATGGCGGCGAAGACGCAGGGTACCTTTGGCGTGGGCGGCGTGCTGCTCGACGGCGCCGGCAACGTGCTGCAATCGATGCATAACAACGTCGTGCGCCAGGGGCTGGTGTTCGACCCCACGGCGCATGGCGAGCGCCAGCTGGTGGACTGGTATTTCGCCGAGCGGGCCAAGGGCGCGCTCTTGCCGCCGCCGGGCGAACTGACCATCGTCACTTCGCTCGACCCCTGCTGCATGTGCACGGGGGCGATTCTGGCGGCAGGCTTCAACGTGGTGGTGGCCGCGCCCGACGTCAAGGCGGGCATCAATTACGATGGCAGCGCCACGTTTACGGCCTTGCCGGCGCCGCTGCAGGCGCAGGCCGGCCGCAGTTTTTGCTATCCGGCCGTGCGCGGCGCCACCGAGTATGCGCGCGCCCCGTCCGGCGCCGCGCCCAAATCTTTTTTTATCGGCAAGAGCATCCATGAGGCGACGCAGGCACTGTGCTCGCTCGTGTTCGAAGCGACATCGGCGCAGGTGATGCAGCTGCTGAACGCCGGCGACGACGTGCCCCTGCGCGATCCCGCCGCCTTGCCGCCCGAGCATGTCGTGGTGCGCGCCTTGCGCCGCCGCTATCCCGACGCCCTGACTTACCGCTGCGACCCGCACGCGCCCGACGCGGGCCTGGCGCCATTCCTGCAGGCGGCCATGGAGCAGGACGCGCGTGATGGCGGCCAGGGCGATGCGGCCGCCTTGCTCGATTCCTTCGGCAACCTGCTGCTATGCATGCCGGGTAAGTTGAGCCAGTCGGCCATACGCACGCCGTTCATGGAATGCACGCGCCAGTACGCGCAGCTGCGTTTTGAATTGATGGCGAATGCGGTGCCGGCGCTGCAGGAGGAAATCAAAAGCTACCTGGGCCACCCCAAGCACGGCACCTTCGTGCTGGCCATCGGCCCGGACGACAGCGCCGCCAGTTTCATGACCCTGGGTGCCTACGGCTCCACCATGGAAGGGGCGCTGCCGGAGAATAATCCCGCACAGTTCCAGTACGTGCGCCCGGCCATGGCGCAAGACGCGCTGCTGGCGCTGTGCGAGTCGATGCCGCCGCTGTACCGCAAGTTGATACGCATCCGGCCGCGCCAGGTGGCGGACCAGGCCCTGGTTCAGGCGCTAGGCTAGTCTAGGCGTCATCGTCCGGCAGGTTCTTCAGCAGGAAGTCGCGCACGTTTTCGCCTGCCACGCGGCGGATCTGCGCTTCCGACAGGCCAGCATCCAGCAGCGCCTGCGTCAAGCGCGGCAAGCCGGCCGCGTCGATGGCCGTGGTGACGGCGCCGTCGAAGTCCGAACCATAGGCCACGTGTTCGGCGCCGATCAGCTTGACCGTGTACTTGATGGCGCGCGCGATCGAGGCCACGTCCTTGCCGCAGACGGCCGTATTCCAGAAGCCGATACCCACCAGGCCGCCCTGGGCGGCGATGCGTTTCAGCTGGGCGTCGCTCAGGTTGCGCCCGTTGGCGCAGGTGCCGCGCACGCCCGTGTGCGACACCATCACGGGGCGTTTCGCCAACGTCAGTACGTCGTCGATGGTGGCCGGCGAGGCGTGCGCCAGGTCGACGATCATCTTGCGCTGCTCCATGGCGCGCAGCCATTGCTTGCCCAGCGGCGTCAGGCCGCCTTTTTTCAGGCCGTGCTGGGAGCCGGAAAGTTCCGTGTCGAAGAAATGCGTGGGCGCGGCCATGCGGTAGCCGGACTGGTACAGGGTGTCGAGATTGTCCAGCTTGCCTTCGAGCGCATGCGCGCCTTCCAGTGTCAGCCAGCCGGCCAGCAGGGCGGGGTCTTTTTCGCGCGCGGCGATGAAGCTGCGCAACTGGGCGCGGCTGCCGATGACGCGCACCTTGCCATGGCTCTTGCCCGCTTGCTGGCGCAGCTCGTCGGCCTGCCAGGTGGCGCGCGCCAGCAGGCTGTTCCACGTGGCGGGCGGCAGGCCTTGCGCCACCACCAGGGCCGTGATGTTGTCCGTGTCGCTGCCATTGCGCTCGATATTCATCTTGCGCGGCGTCTTGGTGACGACGGAAAAGGCTTGCAGCGCCACGTTGGCCCGCTGCAGGCGGGGAAAGTCGACGTGGCCGCGCTGGCTGTCGCGGTTCAGGTCGCGTTGCCACAGCAGGCTGTCGGCGTGCAGGTCGGCGATCCACAGGCTCTGGTGCAGGGCCACAGTGGCTGCCGACGGCGCCTTGCCGGACGGGGGATGAATGCGGTTGAGATGTTCGTCGACGAGGACGGGAGCGGACAGGAAACCGCCGATCAGCGCAAGGCTGGCGGCGGTGAGGGTAGCGACAATCATTGTTCTCCGTTTTACCATGGATCGTAGGTGCCCAGGCTCCAGATGTGGCCTTCCGGGTCGCGGCAGGTAAAGCCCCGTCCGCCGTAATCTTCATCCTTGATGTCGAGCACGATCTCGGCGCCGGCTTCGCGCGCGCTGCGGTAGACGGCGTCGGCGTCGTTGACGACCAGGTAGCAGTTTTGCGTGTTGGCGCCGCCGATGTCGCTTGGCAGTTTCATCAGCCGGCCATAGTCGCTGTCGAGTGCGGGTGCCACCATGACCATGCCATTGCCAAAGCTCAGTTGCGCATGGGCGACACCACCATTGCCGTCAGGCACGATCAATTGTTTTTCGAAACCGAGTGCCTTGCACAGCCATTCGATGGCGGCGGGCGCGTCGCGGTAGCGCAGGCAGGGAATGGTCGTATTTACTGTAGCTTTTGCTGTCGTGGTCATCAGAAAACTCCTATGGCTGAGGGGGAGTAGCTTCGATCATGGATACTGCGTAGCGTTCCGTATCAAATCCCTCCATTTGGATGGTTTTGATGCCCGTCAGTGCCGCGCCCATCCATAGTGCCATAGAACCATCATTGCACTCTTGCCACGACGCAAATTTTTATTGCGGCGAATGCTGCGAAGCCGACGCTTTCTGATCTGCGCCGGCATCGTCGTTGTTGCTTGCCCATCTCAGCAGCATGACGAGGGCAAACAGCATGATGGCCAGCGGCAAGATGGTGATCAGGAACGCCAGGCCCAGGCAGCAGACCAGCAGCATGGGCCAGGACATGGTGCGCAAGGCAGCCATCCCCTGGCGCGCGTAAGCGCACAGCTCGTTCCAGAAAGCGCTGAAGGAAGTGCTGCCCGGTGCCGAATTGATGTCTTTCATGCCGTTCTCCTGTCGTGTGGGTGCCGCTGCCGTATGCATGCTGGCAATGAAACCACTATAGGCAAATCCTTGCTGCCGGGTATGGCGTATGCGACGAATGGCAGGAATGGCGGACCGAACGGCGACAGGCAACGACAAACGGTTACTCGAAGACCTTCAGTTTCAGCTGGAAACTGAGCGCGCCATACAGG
Source organism: Janthinobacterium sp. GW823-FHT03B06 (assembly GCF_058796955.1). Lineage (NCBI taxonomy): Bacteria > Pseudomonadati > Pseudomonadota > Betaproteobacteria > Burkholderiales > Oxalobacteraceae > Janthinobacterium > Janthinobacterium sp. GW823-FHT03B06. The sequence continues at coordinate 579,033 of NZ_JBXAJE010000004.1, read as the reverse complement.
CGGTCCTTGTAAGACGGCACGATGGCGATATTCACGCCCACGCGCTGGTATTCATAGCTGATGGTGGGGACCAGGGCCGGGAACCAGCCGCCATCGCGCATCTTCGGATAGCCGCTGAAGCCGCCAACGACGGCGCCGATGCGCAGCGGGCCCACCTTGATCGGCTGGTAGTACACGCCCAGGTAATTCGAGTAGGCGCGATCGCTATTGTAGAAGCGGCCGGCCGTGACCGACGCGACCGTGGAGAAGCGGTATTCGGCGCCCAGGCCCGGATTGCTGTCGTTCAGGTTCTTGTCGCGCTGAAAGTGATACGAATAAAAGCCCGCGTTGAGCCAGGTTTCGCTGAGCGGCTGGTTGTCGATCATGTTAAACACGTCGGCTTGCGCGCCGCAGGCATATGCCAGCATCAGTGCGCCTAGGGACAATCGTTTCATGCGTGCTTCATCCTTATGATTTCATACTTCGTGGGCTCGCCTGGTCTGGCGCTGCCGCGATCGTATCACCAAGTTGGCTGCGCTTCTAAGCAATATTGAAAGTGCAGAACAGACGGCTGTTTGCCCGTCTGTTTTCAGCGTTAGCCGGATGGCTGGGGCGTTCTCCGGGCAGCGCCAGGAGAATGATTCCCGCCGAGCAACTATGTTTTCATTATTGTTACAAAAGTTGTTGGTTTGCGACATATCAAAGCGAATGGATATGATATTCTGGCGTCAAGTTAATTTTCTTTTTGGAAATAAAATGTCAATCATGCCTAAATCATCATTCGTTCTCGTTTTGTCGACCGTGTTTGCCGCCGGCGCCGCGCAAGCCGGTGTTGTCGATTTGGGCATCGGTGGCGCCAATTTGTATTCCCTCAGTAACTTCAGCGCGTCCGGCAGCGATGTCGAAGGCGGCGTGCTGGTGGCCGGCAATCTGACGGCATCGAACTATTCGGTCAATGACAAGAACAAGGATGCCTACGTCACGCATGGCAACACCGGCTATGCGCTGGTCGTTGGCGGCAACCTGAACTACAGCTCCGGCTCGATCAAGAACGGCAATTACTATGTGGGCGGCAGCACGACGACGAGCAGCGTGGGCCTGAACACGGCTAGCAAGACCACGGTGTCGCCCGTGTCGTTCGCCACGACGTCGGCGCAGCTGAAAAACACCTCGACCTCGCTGGCCAACGTGGCAGCGACGGGCAGCAGCTCGGTGGCCTATGGCGGCATGACCCTGAAGGGCGGCACGGGCAATGTGCAAGTGTTCGACCTGACTTCCGCGGCGCTGGGCTCGGTGAACAACTTCAAGTTCAGCAATCTGCACACGAACGACACCCTGATCCTCAATATCAGCGGCACGAACGTGAACCTGTCCGGCGGCTACGGCGATTTCAGCAAATACAATGTGCTGTACAACTTCTATGAAGCGCAAACCATCACCTTGAACGGCGTGGGCCTGTACGGCAGCGTCCTGGCGCCGCTGGCGACCCTGGCCGGCGGCAATGGCCAGATCAACGGCAGCGTCGTGGTGGGGAACTGGGCCTCGAACATCCAGGTCAATGCGAACCATTATTTCAATGCTACCAACGTGTCCGGTTATGTGTCGGCCGTGCCGGAACCGGAAACCTATGCGATGCTGCTGGCAGGCCTGGGCATGATCGGCTTCATGGCGCGCCGCCGCAAGAACAAGACGGCTGCGTAAGCGTTCGCGCTGTTCAGAAAACCGCCTGTCGAGGCGGTTTTTTTTCGTCCGCTGGCGGCATGGCCACCGCCGCCAGCACCATGTGCGCGATCAGGGCTTCCGCATCCTCATAGTCCTTGCGCGTGAGCTGCTTGCGTTCCAGCACCAGGGCCATCTGCGCCGAAAAATCCGCATACGATTGGGTCATGGCCCAGATGGCGAACATCAGGTGCGTGGCGTTGACGGGAGCGATCCGGCCTGCGGCGATCCACGCTTCGAAGACGGCGATATCCTTGCGCAGCAGGGGCACGACCCGGTCGCGTATCTGCGTGCCGTACAGGGGCGCGCCATTGATCACTTCCAGCGCATACACGCGCGAGGCCCACGGCTGTTCGCGCGAAAAACGCAGCTTGGCGCCGATATACGCGCGCAGCACGTCGCGCGGCTCGTCGTCTTCATTGGCCAGCATGTCCATGCGCGCCAGCCAGTCGTCGAGCACGTCGTCGAGCACGCGCTGGTACAGCAGCTGCTTGGACGGGAAGTAATACATCAGGTTTTGCTTCGACAGGCCGGCCCGCTCGGCGATGGTGGCGATCGACGCGCCCTCATAGCCGCATTCGGCGAACGCGCGCACGGCTTGCTCCAGGATGTCCGCTTCCAGGCGGTCGCGGTTTTGCAAACGCCGGCCGCCGGCATTTTTCACGGGAAGGGCAGGGGATTTGTCGCTGGCCATGGCGGGTTCTTTAGCGTGGGCGGATCGATTGCAGGAATGCCTGCAGCACGGGGGTATCGGTGTAGGCCACGTTGAAGCGGAACCACACCGTCTCGGGCGCGCGCAGCATGAAAAATTCGTTCGGCGACAGCAGGATGCCCGCCTTCAAGGCCATGTCGGCGATGACCTTGCCATTCCATTCCGGCGTTTGTACGTCGGGCCAGCCGGCGCTGACGAACATGCCGCCGCGGGGCCGCGCCACGGGCGCCATGCCCGCCTGCGCCAGGCAGTCGATGCTGCGCTCGCGGGCCGCATCGAGCTGCGCCACGAGCCGTTCGACCATGCGCTTGTAGGGCCGCGCGCAGATGGCGTGGTAGACGGCGCGCTCGTTGATTTCCGACGTCGTCAACCCTGCCAGCATTTTGACGCGCACCAGTTCGGCCACCAGCGGCGGCGAGGCGCAAATCGACCCCACGCGCAGCACGGGCGACAGAGTCTTGGAAAAACTGCCCACGCGGATCACGCGGCGCAAGCCGTCCATCGCCGCCAGCGACGCTTCGCCGCGCGCCGCCAGTTCGCGGTAGATATCGTCTTCCACCAGCCAGAAATCGAATTGCTCGGCCAGTGCCAGCAGGCGGTGCGCCTGCGCCTGGGTGAGCGATGTACCGAGCGGATTTTGCAGCACCGTGTTGACGAACATGAGCTTCGGCTGGGTGCGCGCGGCTTCAACGGCCAGCGCATCGAGATCGAGGCCCGCTTCGCCGCGGTGGACGCCCACGGGGATGCAGCCGTGGTGGCGTATCAGCGACTGCAGGTTGCTGTAGCCGGGGTCTTCCACCAGCACCGTGTCGCCCGGCTTGGTCAGGCTGCGCAGGATCAAGTCAAAAGCATGCGTGGCGCCGTGCGTCAGCAGGACCTGGTCCGGCTCAACCTGGAACAGCTCTTCCGACAGGCTGCTTGCCAGGTGCTGGCGCAGCGAGGGAAAGCCGAGAGGGTGGCCATAGCCGCGCAGGCGGCTGGCGGGAATGCGCATGGCCTGGCGCACGGCGTCGAGCACGGTCGCTTCGCCATACATCTCGGGCGGCAGCCAGCCCGCCCCCACGGGCAGCGCGTCGGACACGCCCGAATACAGGTCCGGCGTGAGGGCGTCGATGGCCGTGGGGCTGGCATGCACAGCCAATTGCGGCGAGGCGGCGATATCGTGGCGCGCGACGAAATAGCCGGAACCGCGTCGCGACGACAGCAAACCGAGGTTGACCAGGCGGTCATACGATTCGACGACGGTAAACGTCGACACGCCATTGCAGCGGGCGAACTGGCGCACGGACGGCATGCGCGTGCCGATGCGCAGGGCGCGGCTGCCCACCATGACGCTGATGGCGATGACGATCTGCTCGACGAGGCCGCCCTTCTTCTGGCGGTCGATGTCCAGCACGGGCCAGCCGCTTGCTTGCTCGGGGGCATCGTCTGTGCTGTCGCTGTGCTTCACGGTGGCTCCTTATGCTGCCTTGCACAAAACTGTAGTGTTTTTCCGACCTGTACGGTTGGGATACTTTGCCGTTTGTGTATCTGTGCCATTGGGGATGGCCTGTCTATTATTACATCAGCTTTTTGCCAACTGGTAAATTATTTTACGCTTCGTCAAAAACGATCCTGGCCCCGCGCCAGCCCATTCCAAGGAGAAGGTCATGAACGAAACAAGGCCGGAATCGATGTCGGCATTCTGGATGCCGTTTACGAACAACCGCGATTTCAAGGCCAACCCGCGCCTGCTGGTATCGGCCGAAGGCATGTATTACAAGGATGTCGATGGCAACGCCATCCTCGATGGCACGGCGGGCCTGTGGTGCGTGCCGTGCGGCCATGCGCAGCCGAAAATCGTCGGCGCCATCCGCGAGATGGTGGGCCAGCTCGACTTCGCTCCCACCTTCCAGATGGGCCATCCGGCCGCCTTCGACCTGGCGGAAAAACTGATGGACTACACGGGCCACAAGTTCGGCCACGTGTTCTATACGAATTCCGGTTCCGAAGCCGTCGATACGGCGTTGAAGATCGCGCTGGCCTACCACCGGGCGCGCGGCGAGGGTGCACGCACGCGCCTGATCGGCCGCGAACGCGGCTACCACGGCGTGGGCTTCGGCGGCATTTCCGTGGGCGGCATCGGCGGCAACCGCAAGACCTTCGGCCCCCTGCTGCCGGGCGTGGACCACCTGCCGCACACGCACAACCTGGACAAGAACGCCTACACGGTGGGCGAACCCGAATACGGCACCCACCTGGCCGACGAGATCGAGCGCATTGTCGCCCTGCACGACGCCTCGACGATCGCCGCCGTCATCGTCGAACCGGTGGCCGGTTCCACGGGCGTGCTGATCCCGCCGAAAGGCTATCTGAAACGCTTGCGCGAACTGTGCACCAAGCACGGCATCCTGTTGATTTTCGATGAAGTGATCACGGGTTTCGGCCGCATGACGACGCCGTTCGCCGCCGACTATTTCGACGTCGAGCCGGACCTGATGACGACGGCGAAGGGCCTGACCAACGGCATGGTGCCGATGGGCGCCGTATTCAGCAAAAAGTATATCCACGATGCCTTCATGGATGCGCCACCCGGTATCGAACTGTTCCACGGTTATACGTATTCCGGCCACCCGCTGGCCTGCGCCGCCTCGCTGGCCACCTTGCAGGTGTTCGAGGAGCAGGACATCCTGGGCCACGCGAAAGCGATGCAGGCGTACTGGAGCGACGCCGTGCACTCGCTGAAAGGCTTGCCGCACGTGATCGACCTGCGCAGCATCGGCCTGATCGCCGGCATCGAACTCGATCCCATCGCCGGCAAGCCGGGCACGCGCGCCTTCAACGCCTTCAAGCAGGCCTTCGCCGACGGTGTGCTGATACGCACGACGGGCGACATCATCGCGCTGTCGCCACCGCTGGTGCTGGAAAAACAGCACGTCGACGAGCTGTTCGGCAAGCTGGCCAAGGTGCTGAAGAACCTTGATTAAGCCCCGGGGTCAGACCCGCCGGGTCTGACCCCAGAATTTGCCCTTGGGGTAAAGAGAGGAAATAACGTGAACCAAATTAACACACAGCTCGACACCATCACCCACTACATCAACGGCGCCAAAATCGACACCCAAAGCGGCCGCTACGGCGACGTCTACAACCCGGCCCTGGGCGAGCCTGTGGCGCGCGTGGCGCTGGGCACCGTGGAAGACGTGGACGCGGCCGTGCAGGCGGCGGCCACCGCCTTTCCCTCGTGGTCGGCCACGCCGCCGCTGACGCGCGCCAGGGTCCTGTTCCGCTACCTGCAGCTGTGCCAGCAGCACACGGACGAATTTGCCGCCATGCTCACGCGCGAGCATGGCAAGACCTTTGCCGATGCGCAGGGCGAAGTGGCGCGCGGCATCGAGATGGTGGAATTTGCCGTCGGCATACCGCAATTGCTGAAGGGCGAATTCACGGACCAGATTTCGCGCGGCATCGACGCCTGGTCCATGCGCCAGGCACTCGGCGTGGTGGCCGGCATCACGCCATTCAATTTTCCCGTGATGGTGCCGATGTGGATGTTCCCCGTCGCCATCGCTTGCGGCAATACCTTCGTCTTGAAACCGTCCGAGCGCGATCCGTCCGCGTCGCTGCTGCACGCGAAATTGCTCAAGGATGCAGGTTTACCCGACGGCGTCTTCAACGTGGTACAGGGAGATAAAGTGACCGTTGACGCCTTGCTCGACCACCCCGTCGTGCAGGCGATCAGCTTTGTCGGCTCCACGCCGATCGCCGAATACATCTATGCGCGCGGCAGCGCCAGCGGCAAGCGCGTGCAAGCCCTGGGCGGCGCGAAAAACCACATGGTGGTGATGCCCGACGCGGACATGGAGATGACGGTCGACGCGCTGATCGGCGCGGCCTACGGATCGGCGGGCGAGCGTTGCATGGCCATCTCCGTCGTCGTGGCCGTGGGCGACGCGGGCGACAAGTTGATCGATGCACTGGCAACGCGCACGGCCGCACTGAAAGTGCGCGACGGTATGGAAGATGGTGCGGAAATGGGACCGGTGGTGTCCTTGGCCGCCAAGCAGCGCATCGAAAAACTGATCGCCTCCGGCGTGGAGCAGGGCGCCACCTTGGTCGTCGATGGCCGCAACCACGTAGTGCCGGGCCGCGAGAACGGCTTCTTTGTCGGCGGCACCTTGTTCGATCACGTCACGCGTGACATGAATATCTACAAGGAAGAGATTTTCGGCCCCGTGCTGTGCGTGCTGCGCTGTCCAGACGTGGTGCAGGCGGTGGAGCTGATCAACGCCAACGAGTATGGCAACGGCGTGGCCATCTACACGCGCGACGGCGGCGTGGCGCGCGAATTCGTGCGCCAGATCCAGGTCGGCATGGTGGGCGTCAACATCCCCTTGCCCGTGCCGATGGCCTTCAACAGTTTCGGCGGCTGGAAGCGCAGCATGTTCGGCGACCACCACGCGTATGGCCCCGAAGGCGTGCGCTTCTACACGCGCCACAAGGCCGTGATGCAGCGCTGGCCGAACACGGCAAGCGCTGGTGTGGAATTTGCTTTTCCCCAGATGAAGTAAGGGTTTCAGACGACAAATTGGCCGCACAGAAAAAGAGGAATACGCGATGATCGAGTCCTTGAGTTATTTACCGCATCCCGCCCTGCCCAACGAGGAATTGGCTGGCCATTTCACGGACCTGGCGCCGCCCCTGACGGCGCGCCAGGCCGCCATCGAAAGCGCCCGCTGCCTGTATTGCTACGACGCGCCGTGCAGCCGTATCTGTCCGTCGGAAATCGACGTGGCCAGCTTCATCCGCAACATCCACGACAAGAACATCAACGGCGCCGCCGCCGGCATCCTGAAGCAGAACATCCTGGGCGGCAGCTGCGCGCGCGTCTGCCCGACGGAGATTCTGTGCGAAGACGTCTGCGTGCGCAACCACGACGCCGAAGGCCAGCCCGTCAAGATTGGCCTCTTGCAGCGCTATGCCGTCGACCACATGCATTTTACGGCGCACCCTTTCAAACGGGCGGCCGCCACGGGCAAGACGATCGCCATCGTCGGCGCGGGACCGGCGGGACTGTCGTGCGCGCACCGCCTGGCCATGCTGGGCCACGACGTGGTGATCTTTGAAAAAGAGGGCAAGGCGGGCGGCCTGAATGAATACGGCATCGCCAAGTACAAGCTGACGGACGATTTCGCGCAAAAGGAAATCGACTTCCTGCTCGATATCGGCGGCATCGCCATCCGATGTCGCCAGGCGCTGGGTGAAAACGTGCAGCTGCGCGACTTGCATGCGCAGTACGACGCCGTCTTCTTGGGCCTGGGCCTGGGCGCCAGCCGCAAACTGGGCTTGACGGGCGAGGACGCACCGGGCTTGCTGGCGGCCGTCGATTACATCGCCGCGTTGCGCCAGGCGGACGACCTGGCCGCGCTGCCCGTGCCGAAACGCGCCATCGTCATTGGCGCCGGCAATACGGCCATCGACATGGCCGTCCAGATTCAAAGGCTGGGCGCCGAGGAAGTCACCCTGGTCTACCGGCGCGGTTTCGACGCCATGACGGCCACCCATCATGAACAGGAGATCGCCAAGGCGAACCAGGTGCGCATGCTGACGTGGGCCCAGCCGCAGCAGGTGCTGCTCGATACTGCCGGCAAGGTGGCCGGCATGCGTTTCGAGAAAACGCGCATGCAGGGCACGCGCCTGGCGGGCACGGGCGAAACGTTCGACGTGGCGGCCGACGCCATCTTCAAGGCCATCGGCCAGAGCCTCGACACCGAGGTGCTGATTGACCCGATGGCGTCGTTGCTGAAACGCGAAGGCGACAAGATCGCCGTCGACGCGGGTTTCCGCACGGTGCTGCCGGGGATCTACGCGGGCGGCGACTGCGTGGCGCCGGGGCAGGACCTGACGGTGCAGGCCGTCCAGCATGGCAAGCTGGCCGCACTGGCCATCCATTCCGATCTGTTCAATAAAGTGGAGGCTGCATAATGGCTGATCTCAGCATCGAATTTTGCGGCATCAAGGCGCCGAATCCCTTCTGGCTGGCGTCCGCACCGCCGACCGACAAGGCGTATAACGTGGTGCGCGCCTTCGAGGCGGGGTGGGGCGGCGTCGTGTGGAAAACGCTCGGTGAAGACCCGGCCGCCGTCAACGTCTCGTCGCGCTATTCCGCCCTGTACGGCAAGAACCGCGAAGTGGTCGGTTTCAATAACATCGAGCTGATTACCGACCGCTCTTTGGCAATCAACCTGCGCGAAATCACGCAGGTGAAAAAGGACTGGCCGGACCGCGCCATGATCGTCTCCCTGATGCTGCCCTGCGAAGAGCATTACTGGGCCGACATCCTGCCCAAGGTCGAGGCGACGGGGGCGGACGGCATCGAGCTCAATTTCGGCTGCCCGCACGGCATGCCGGAGCGCGGCATGGGCGCGGCCGTGGGCCAGGTGCCCGAGTACGTGCAGATGGTGACCGCCTGGTGCAAGAAGCACAGCCGGCTGCCCGTCATCGTCAAGCTCACGCCCAACATCACGGACGTGCGCATGCCGGCGCGCGCGGCCAAGACGGGCGGCGCGGACGCCGTCTCGCTGATCAACACCATCAATTCGATCACCTCGCTGGACCTGGACCGCATGGTGGCCTTGCCCATCGTGGGCGGCGCCAGTACGCACGGCGGCTATTGCGGCTCTGCCGTGAAACCCATCGCCCTGAACATGGTGGCGGAAATCGCCCGCGATCCGCAGACGCGGGGCTTGCCCATTTCCGGCATCGGCGGCATCGGCAACTGGCGCGACGCGGCCGAATTCCTCGCCCTGGGCGCCGGCTGCGTGCAGGTGTGCACGGCCGCCATGCTGCATGGTTTTCGCATCGTCGACGAGATGAAGGATGGCCTGTCGCGCTGGATGGACGAGAAGGGCTATGCACGCATCAGCGATTTTTCCGGCAAGGCCGTGGCCAACACGACGGACTGGAAATACCTGGACATGAATTACCAGGTGATCGCGCAGATCAACCAGGACGACTGCATCAAATGCGGCAAGTGCTACGTGGCTTGCGAAGACACCTCGCACCAGTCGATTGCGCAGTTGATCGACGCGGCCGGTACGCGCACGTATGAGGTGATCAAGGAGGAATGCGTGGGCTGCAACCTGTGCGAAATCACCTGTCCGGTGCAGGGCTGCATCACGATGGTGCCGCAGGCCACGGGCAAGCCTTACATGAACTGGACGCAGGATCCGCGCAACCCTCGGGCATTGGCGGAATCGGTATAGGGCACGTTTTTTGCGTACGCATATTTTATAAACAGTTGCCCAACTTTGCAGTAAGCTAGGCCGCAGCCGTTTTTAAAACGCCCAACCTCCCAACCGATGGAGCATACCTGTGAACCACGACTATTCAGGCAACACGCAACTCTGGAATGAAGACCTGGCGCCCACCACGGCGGCGCAGCGCACCTGGCGCTGGTATCACTTCGCCGCGCTGTGGGTGGGCATGGTGATGTGCATTCCCGCCTACACCCTGTCGGCCAGCCTGATCGACAGCGGCATGTCCGGTTACCAGGCCGTGCTCACGGTCTTTCTCGCCAACGCCATCGTGCTCTTGCCCATGCTGCTGATCGGCCATGCGGGCACCAAGTACGGCATCCCGTATGCCGTGCTGGCGCGCGCCTCGTTCGGCACCATGGGCGCGCGCCTGCCGGCCCTGATGCGCGCCATCGTCGCCTGCGGCTGGTACGGCATCCAGACCTGGTTCGGCGGGCAGATGATTTACACGCTGATGGGCGTGCTGATGGGGCATGAGCTGGGCGGCGAGAAGATCGCTGGCCTGGGCATCAACGGCAGCCAGCTGCTGTGCTTCCTGGCCTTCTGGGCCATCCAGTTCTATTACATCCTGCATGGCATGGAATCGATCCGCAAGCTCGAAACCTACACGGCGCCCCTGAAAATCCTGATCTGCTTCGTGCTGCTGTACTGGGTGCACAGCAAGGCCGGCGGCGTGGCCAGCCTGCTGGACCAGCCATCGCAATTCATCCCCGGCGGCAAAAAGGCGGGCCAGTTCTGGAGCGTCTTCTGGCCGTCGCTCACCGCCATGGTGGGCTTCTGGGCCACCTTGGCATTGAACATTCCCGACTTCACGCGCTTTGCCAAGACGCAGCGCGACCAGATCGTGGGCCAGTCGGTCGGCTTGCCCGTGCCCATGGGTTTGCTGGCCATGCTGGCCGTGATCGTCACTGCCGGTTCGGTCGTCATGTACGGCAAGGCCATCTGGGACCCCGTCGACCTGGCCAGCCGCATGACGGGTGCCGCTGTGCTGATCGCCCTGATCATCCTCCTGATCGACACGGTCAGCGTCAACCTGGCGGCCAACCTGGTGGGGCCGGCCTATGACTTTTCCTCGCTGGCGCCGAAGCAGATTTCGTACAAGATGGGCGGCTACATCACGGCCTTCATCGCCATCGTCATGATGCCGTGGAAGGTGCTCGAGTCGACGCAAGGCTATATCTTCACGTGGCTGATCGGCTACTCGGCCCTGCTGGGCCCCATCGCCGGCATCCTCATCGTCGACTATTACTTTGTGCGCAAGACGCAGCTCGACGTCAGGCAGTTGTACCGCGACGACGGCGTCTACTCGTATGGCAATGGCTGGAACATGGCGGCGCTGATCGCCTTTGTCATCGCCGTGCTGCCGAATATCCCGGGCTTTCTGAATGCGGCCTTTCCCACGGCGTTTCCCGGCGTGGGCGAAGGCTTCAAAACCATCTATACCTACGCCTGGTTCGTGGGCGTGGCCATCGCCGCCGTCGTCTACGGCGTCATGATGAAGGGCAAGGTGGCGGCGCACGTGCAGCAGGCGCCGCAGTCGTAATCACTCAAGGAGAGAAGATGACTACACTGATACGTGGCGGTAACGTCGTCAACGCCGACCGCGCGTTTCGCGCCGATGTGCTGATCGAGGGCGACGTGATCGCCGCCGTCGGCGAGAACCTGCCCGTGCCGGCTGGCGCCACCGTGATCGACGCGGGCGGCCTGTACGTGATGCCGGGCGGGATAGATACGCACACGCACATGAACCTCCCTTTCATGGGCACCGTGACGGCCGACGATTTTTTCACGGGCACGGCGGCGGGACTGGCGGGCGGCACCACCACCATTATGGACTTCGTCATCCCCGCGCCGAAGCAGTCGCTGATCGAGGCCTATCACCAGTGGCGCGAGTGGTCGGCCAAGGCGGCTGGCGACTACACCTTCCACGTGGCGATCACCTGGTGGAGCGAACAGGTACATGAAGAGATGGGAGTGCTGGTGCGCGAGCATGGCGTGAACAGCTTCAAGCATTTCATGGCCTATAAAAACGCCATCATGGCCGACGATGAAACCCTGGTGAAAAGCTTTACCCGCTCGCTGGAACTGGGGGCGCTGCCCACCGTCCATGCGGAAAACGGCGAACTGGTTTTCCAGTTGCAGCAAGCCCTGCTCAAAAAAGACATCACCGGGCCGCAGGCGCACCCGCTGTCGCGCCCTCCCGCCGTGGAAGCCGAGGCGGCCAACCGCGCCATCGCGATCGCCAACGTTTTGAATACGCCCGTGTACATCGTGCACGTCTCGTGCGCGGAGTCGCTCGACGCGATCACGCGGGCACGCGCCAACGGCCAGCGCGTGTATGGCGAAGCGCTGGCGGGCCACCTGGTGATCGACGACAGCGTCTACCAGAGCGACGATTTCGACTACGTGGCGGGCCACGTCATGAGCCCGCCGTTCCGCGGCAAGCACCATCAATCGGCCTTGTGGCACGGCCTGCAAAGCGGCAACCTGCACACGACGGCCACCGACCACTGCACTTTCTGCGCAGAGCAGAAGGCGGCAGGCAGACAGGACTTCACGCGCATCCCGAACGGCTGCGGCGGCGTCGAGGAACGCATGGCCGTGGTGTGGGACGCTGGCGTCAATTCCGGCATGCTCACGCCCTCCGAATTCGTCAAGGTGTCATCGACCAATGCGGCGCAGATCTTCAATATGTATCCACGCAAGGGCGTCATCGCCGCAGGCAGCGATGCCGACATCGTGCTGTGGGACCCGCAAGGCACGCGCACCATTTCCGCCGCCACCCAGTTCGCCAAAGGGGGCTTCAATGTCTTCGAAGGGCGCACCGTGCGCGGCATCCCCCGCACCACGATTGCCGCCGGCAAGGTGGTGTTCCACCAGGGCGAACTGACGGCCGTCGAAGGGGCAGGGCGCTATATCGAACGCCCCGCCTTTTCCGCCACGACCGCATAAGGAGTTGACGATGGATGCATTGCGTATCAATGGCGAGCGCCTGTGGGCGGCCCTGATGGAACTGGCGCGTATCGGCGCGACAGTGAAGGGTGGCGTCAAGCGCCTGGCCCTGACTGACCTCGACAAAGAAGGCCGCGACCTGGTCGTGCGCTGGGGCCGCGAGGCGGGCATGAGCATCACGATCGACCAGATCGGCAATGTCTTCATGCGCCGCGACGGCACCGACAATACCTTGCCGCCCGTGATGACGGGCAGCCACATCGATACGCAGCCCACGGGCGGCAAGTTCGATGGCAATTACGGCGTGCTGGCGGGCCTGGAAGTGGTGCGCACCCTGAACGATCTGAAGATCAAGACGCAGGCACCGATCGAAGTGGCCTTCTGGACCAACGAGGAAGGCTCGCGCTTCGTGCCCGTGATGATGGGCTCGGGCGTGTTTTGCGGCGCCTTCTCGCTCGAAACCGCGTATGCGGCCAAGGACACGGAAGGCAAGACCGTGGGCGAGGAGCTGGCGCGCATCGGATACAAGGGCGAGCAGGTGCCGGGCGACCATCCGATCGGCGCCTATTTTGAGACGCATATCGAACAGGGCCCCGTGCTGGAAGACGCGGACAAGGTTATCGGCGTGGTGCCGGCCGTGATGGGGCTGTCCTGGTACGACTGCGTGGTGACGGGCATGGAAGCGCATGCGGGCCCCACGCCCATGGGCTTGCGCAAGGATGCGCTGCAGGTTGCCACCACCATCATGCAGGAAGTGGTGGCGATTGCCAACCGCTACCCGCCGTACGGGCGCGGCACGGTGGGCATGGTGCAGGTCTTCCCGAACAGCCGCAACGTGATCCCCGGCGAAGTCAAATTCAGCATCGACCTGCGCAACGTGAACGACGAGCTGCTCAACACCATGCACGGCGAGATCACGGCTTTCATCGATGCCACGCGCGAAAAAACAGGCTTGGGCATTTCACTGGAAAGAGTCTCCTACTACCCGCCATGTCCGTTCCACCCCGACTGCGTGGGCGCCGTGCGCAACGCCACGGCCAAACTCGGCTACTCCGTGATGGACGTGGTGTCCGGCGCCGGCCACGACGCCATCTACGCGGCCCGGCTGGCGCCGGCCGGCATGATCTTCGTGCCGTGCAAGGACGGCATCAGCCACAATGAAATCGAGGACGCCAGGCCCGAGCACCTGGAAGCGGGCTGCAACGTGCTGCTGCATGCGATGCTGGAGCGGGCCGTGGCCGTGTAGCCACGACCGCTATCCCTGCGGCTTGGGCTGGAAGTTGCGCAAAAACGCCAGCAGCGCGCGCGCCGCGATGTCGGCGTCGTCGGCCGTCATGGTTTCCAGCGGGTTGTGGCTGATGCCGCCATTGCCGCAGCGGGTAAACAGCATGGCCACGTCGGTGATGGCGGCCATGGCCATGGCGTCGTGGCCGGCGCCCGACAGCAGCGCGTACGGTGCGATGCCGACGGATTCCACGGCTTGCGCCAGCTGCGCCATCAGCCACGGCGCGCATGGCGCCGCCCGCGCCGACAGCAGCAGTTCCAGCTGGTAGTCGATCTGGCGCCGCGCGCAGATGGCGGCGATACCATCCAGAATATCGTCGACGGCAGCCTGGCGCACGGCATCAACGGCCGCGCGGATATCGAGCGACAGGGTGCAGGCGCCGGCGATCACGTTGACGGAGCCGTTGGGCACCTGCAGCTGGCCCACGGTGCCCACCAGCGCTTCGCCCTGGCTGCAGCGCCGTTCCACCAGCAGGATGATTTCCGCGGCCGCGCTGGCCGCATCCTTGCGCATGGTCATGGGCGTGGTGCCCGCATGGCTGGCCACGCCGCCAAGATTGACCAGGTAGCGCGAGCTGCCGGCGATCGCCGTGACGATGCCCAGCGGCAGGTCGCGTTCGAGCAGCACGGGGCCCTGTTCGATGTGCACTTCCACATAGCCGAGCAAGTCTTCGGGATCGCGCGCGATGGCGCCGATGGCGCTCGCCTCGTGGCCGGCGGCGGCCAGCGCGTCGCGCATGCTCACGCCATCCGCATCCAGCTGCTCCAGCAGCGACACGTCGAACTTGCCCGTCACGGCCGTGCTGCACAAAAATGTGCTCTTGAAGCGCACGCCTTCCTCTTCCGCGAAGCCGACAACCTCGAAATGAAACGGCAGCTTTTCGCCCCGCTCATGCAGGTGGCGCACGACGGCGATCGGCAGCACGATACCCAGGCGGCCATCGTACTTGCCGCCGTTGCGCACGGTGTCGTAGTGCGATCCCGTCATCAGGGTCTTCGCGCCCGGTGCGTCGGACAGATAGCGGCCGACGACATTGCCGACGGCGTCGATGTGCACCTGCATGCCCGCGTCCCGCATCCAGTCGGCCAGCTGCGCGGCCGTTTTGCGGTGCGCCGGCGTCAGGTAAGCGCAGGTCAGGTTGTAATCGCTGTCGCTCCAGCCGGCCAGCGTTTCCGCCTGCTGCATGATGGCGGGGCCGAAGTCCAGGCGCACGTCGAACAGGTCGTTCAGGCGCAGTTCGGCGATGCGCTTGATCTGCCGCAGCGATTCGGCCAGTTCATCGGCGCGCCGGTTTTTCAGGCGCCGCGCAAACGTGGCGATGATGTCCTGGCGCGTCAGGCCCTCGCCCGTCGGACCCTTGACGGCGAGGATGAAGGGAAAGCCGAACTTGGCGTTGTATTCGCTGTTGAGGCGCTGCAGGGTGGCGAATTCATCAGGGCTGCACAGGTTCAGGCCCGACTTGGCCTGTTCGCGCGTCGATTCCGCCGTCAGCTGCCCGGCGATGGCGGCCTTGCCGGCCAGTTCCGGGTGGGCGCGTATCAGTCCCAGCTGCTCTTCGGGCGAGGCTTGCGCCAGCACGCGCTGCAGCTCCGTCTTGAGGGCCGTCAGGCTGGCAAACGGCCGGGCGGCGGCCGCGCGCTGGGCGATCCAGGGCGAGTGTTCGTAGATGCCATGCAGGTGCGCGATAAAATCGGCCTGGCTGCCGGCGTTCAGGTCTGAAAGGGTGGTCATGGTTTTCCGATCATGCAAGCGGTGATGATAGCGCCCCGTTCCTGCCTCCATTATATGCGCGCGTTGATAGCGGCTATCGCTGCACCAGCGCCTTGGCCGCTGCGCTGACCTGGTCGCGCAGCCATTTGTGTTCGGGCGCCTGGTGCACGCGCTGGTGCCACAGCTGGTAAAAGCGCATCGGCGGGAATTTCAAGGGCACGGTGTACGTTTTCAGCGGCAGGGTCTTTTCATAGAAGCGCATGAATTGCCGGCCCGTGGTGAGCACCAGATCCGTCTGCGTCAGCATGTAGGGGATCAGGCCGAAATACGCCGACTCCACCACCACGTTGCGCTGCAGGTTTTGCCGTTCGAGGAAGGAATCGATCACGCCGTGGTAGCCGGGCATCATCTGCGACGGCGCCACGTGGGGCAGGCTCAGGTAGTCGTCGAGCGTCATGGCGTCGCTGGCGGTGCGGCGCGCATAGGCGTTTTCCGCATGCATGGCGCAGATGATGGGGTCTTCGAACAGCTTCGAGATGTGCAGGTGGGCGGGTGGTTCGTCCCAGTTGGCGATGACCAGGTCCAGGCCACCATCGGACAGCTGGCGGATATGGTCGATGCCCGGCCCCAGGCTGTGCAGCACGACGCGGCTTTTCGGCGAGCCGCGGCGCAGCAGGGCCACCACGTTGGGCAGGAACTGGCTGTCCAGGTAGTCGGGCGCGGCGATATGGAAGGTGCGCGCCTCTTCCTGCGCCACGAACGGCGTCTTCTTGACGAACAGGCTTTCCGTCTGGTCGAGGATGCGCTTGGCCGGATTGAGCAGGCTTTCGCCATGCTGGGTCGGCACCATGCCGCGCGCGCCGCGCACGAGCAGCGGGTCGCCCGTCAGTTCGCGCAGCTTGCGCAGGGAGGCGGAAATCGAAGGCTGCGGCTGATTGAGCTTGAGCGCCACGCGCGAGACATTCTTTTCCACCAGCAGCAGGTAGAGGATGCGGATCAGGTGCAGGTCGAGGTGTTGCGGCAGGCTGGACATGTGGCGGCGGCTCTGTTGTATATCGATTTGAATATGTCAAATATACGATATTTTTCATGTGATGGGCGGTAAATCCGTTTATCTTGTGTAGATTGGCACGAATATGGGTTCGGTCTGACTAGAGGAAATTTATGGAAGTATTTGCCTACCTGATTCCGTACGGCCTTGAGTGGCTGAACCTGATCGTCCGCTGGCTGCACGTCATCACGGGCATCGCCTGGATCGGTGCTTCCTTTTATTTCGTCTGGCTCGACAATTCCATACGTCCGCCCGCGCCCGGCTCCGAGCTGGCGAAGAAGGGCGTGTCGGGGGAATTGTGGGCCGTGCATGGCGGCGGCTTCTATAACCCGCAAAAATACCTGGTGGCGCCCGCGGAACTGCCGAAGGAACTGCACTGGTTCAAGTGGGAAGCGTATTCCACCTGGCTGTCCGGCTTTGCGCTGCTCACCATCGCGTATTACTTCAATGCCCAGGCCATGATGATCGACAAGGCCGTGGCCGATATCTCCAGCGGCCAGGCCGTCGGCATCGGTATCGCCACCCTCGTCATCGGCTGGACCGTGTACGACCTGCTGTGCCGCTCGAAGCTGGCGCAATATGAACTGTGGTTCGGCGTGACGGTGTTCGCGCTGATCGTCGGCGCCGCCTACGTGCTCACGCATTTGCTCAGCGGGCGCGCCGCCTACATCCACGTGGGCGCCATGATCGGCACCATCATGGTGGCCAATGTGCTGATGCTGATCATTCCCGGCCAGCGCAAGATGGTCGAGGCCATGGCTGCCGGCAAGCTGCCCGATCCCAAACATGGCCTGAAAGCCAAGCAGCGCAGCGTGCATAACAATTATTTTACGTTACCCGTGCTGTTCATCATGATCAGCAACCACTACGCGATGACTTACCGCAACGATCACGCGTGGCTGGTGCTGGCACTGATCATGGCGGCCGGCGTCTTCATCCGCCACTTCTTCAACCTGCGCCACAAGGGCCGCGTCGAGTGGCGTTATCCTGCCCTCGGCGTGGCCCTGCTGGTGGCCGTGGCCGTGGCCATCGCGCCGAAAGCGCCCGTGGCCTTGGCGGCCGCACCGGCGGTGGACCCGGCGGCGCAGTTCACGAGCGTGCACGCCATCATCGCCCAGCGCTGCGCCACCTGCCATTCGGCCCAGCCCACGCAGCCGGGCTTCGCCACGGCGCCGGCCGGCATGATGCTGGATAATGAGACGCAAATCCGCCAGCACGCGGCGCAAATCTACAAGCAGGCCATCGAGCTGAAGGCCATGCCGATCGGGAACCTGACCAATATGACGGAGGCCGAGCGCAGCGAACTGGGCGCCTGGCTGCAACAGACCATGCAAGGAGCAAAATGACTACGCACGCAGAAAAAATCACGGCCTGGATCGACGAGCACTTCGACGAAGAAGTCGCCTTTTTACAGAAGGTGGTGCAGCAGCCGACGGATACCCCGCCCGGCAATAACGCGCCGCACGCGGACCTGGTGGCGCAGCTGCTGCAGGCGTATGGCTGGAACGCGGAAAAACACGCCGTGCCGGCGGACCAGGTCGAGGCGTATGGCATGCAGAGCATCACCAACCTGATCGTGCGCCGGCCATACGGCGCAGGCGGGCCGACCGTGGCCCTGAATGCGCATGGCGACGTGGTGCCGCCCGGCGACAACTGGACGTATCCGCCGTACGGCGGCCAGATCGACGGCGGCTATATCTACGGCCGCGCGACGGCCGTCTCGAAAGGCGATTTCGCCACCTATGTGTTTGCCGCGCGCGCGCTCGAAGCGCTGGGCATTCCCCTGAAGGGGCAGCTGGAACTGCATTTTACCTACGACGAGGAATTCGGCGGCTTGCTGGGGCCGGGCTGGCTGCTGGAACAGCAGCTGACGAAGCCCGATTTCGTCATCGCCGCCGGTTTCAGCTACGGCATCGTCACGGCGCACAACGCCTGCCTGCAGCTGGAAATCACCGTGCACGGCAAGTCGGGCCACGGCTCCATGCCGGAAACGGGCCACGATGCGCTGCAGGCGGCCAACAAGATCCTCAACGCCATTTACGGCCAGCTGCCGGAACTGAAAAAGATCAAATCGAAAGTGGCCGGCATCGACTCGCCCACCATGCTGGTGGGCCGCATTGACGGCGGCACGAATACCAATGTGGTGCCGGGCAAGGTCGTCATGAAGATGGACCGCCGCATGATTCCCGAAGAAGACCCGGTGGCGGTGGAAGCGCAGGTGCGCGCGCTGATCGAAGACGCGGTGCGCGGCGAGCCTGGCATCCGCATCGAGATCCGCCGCCTGCTGCTGTCGCATGCGCTGCGGCCCTTGCCCGGCTCCGAGCAGCTGGTCGGCAGCCTGCAGAAAAACGCGCAAGCGATTCTGGGCGAGACCATTCCCGCCGTCGGCACGCCGCTGTATGCGGATGCGCGCCTGTATGGCGAACGGGGCATTCCCGCCGTGCTGTATGGCGCCGGCCCGCGCACGGTGCCCGAATCGAATGCGAAGAAGGCCGACGAGCGCCTGGCGCTCGACGACTTGCGCAAGGCCAGCAAGATCGTGGCCCTGACCTTGCTCGATTTCCTGGCGCAGAAATAGGGCGGGGCGCTTTGGCTTACAATGGGGCGACCACACTCTAGGTGAAGAAGAGCTCCATTGAATACCCGTTTTCTCGAAGCGTTTGTCTGGGCTGCGCGGCTGGGCAGCTTCCGCACGGCGGCCGACAAGCTGCACATCACGCAGGCGGCCATTTCCAACCGCATCGCCTCGCTGGAGCAGGACTTCGGCACGCGGCTGTTCGACCGCGATGCGCGTGACATCCGCCTGACCTTCGCCGGGCGCAACCTGCTCGTGTACGCCGAGCGCATGCTGGAGCTGTGCCGCGACATGTATGCGGCCAATTCCTCGCCCGCGCAGATCACGGGCGAAGTGCGCATCGGCGTCATCGAAACCATCGTGCATACCTGGCTGATCCCGTTCCTGCAGCGCGTGCAGGAGCGCTATCCGGGCATCGAGATTCAATTGACGTCGGAATCGACGCGCCGCCTGCACGAACAGCTGCAGCAGGGCGAACTCGATATCGCGCTGCAGACGGACATGCTGACGGGCGACCATATCCGCAGCACGGGCAGCGGCGCCATCGCCATGGGCTGGGCCGGCAGGGCCGCCGACTGGCCCGATACGGGCGTGCCGTTCACGGTGGCGCAACTGGCGCAGCACCCGATCATCACCATGAACCGCGGCTCGCAGCCGCATTCAGCATTGAAAGCGCTGTGCCAGGACGAGGGCGTGCAGCTGGGAAGGGTCCATTGCGTCAGCTCGATTTCCGCCATCGTGCGCCTGGTCAAAGCGGGCTTCGGCATCGCCGTGCTGCCGCTGGCGCCCCTGCGCGAGGAAATCGAGCAGGGCCACATCGCGCTGATTCCCTGCGCCAGCAGCCTGGCGCCGCAGCGTATCGTCATCAGTTACAGCGAAGACATCACGACGGAAGCGATTCAATTGGTCGCTATGCTGGCGTGCGAGGAGGCGGCCAGGTTCACGCTGGCGCTGGGCGAGGAATATGGTGCCGGGTGATGTCGGCTTACGCTGATGCTAAGCCGACCTACGATGCATATTAGTCGGGTAGGTAGGATTAGCGGCGGGACGCCGCGTAATCCGACAACATTGTTGGCCCGTCCCCAACGCGACCCACAAGAAAAACTTATCAGTCGCGTTCAGAATAACCCGTTTGCCAAGTGATGGCGTGCCACCTATTCTGGGTTGGCACTCCACTTACAACGCAAACGGAACCCTCATGACGACGTCCACCACCTTGCCCGGCATCCTGTTCGTCTGGACCAGCGCCGACCCGGAACACGAGCTTGATTTCAACCGCTGGTATGACCGCGAGCACGTGGAAGAGCGCGTGCGCATTCCCGGCTTCGTCAGCGGCACGCGCTACCAGAGCGTGCGCGGTCCGCGCAAATACCTGGGCCTGTACCGCACCGTGTCGCTCGCCGCCTTCCAGACGCCCGATTACTTCAAGGCCTTCGGCCAGCAGACGCCTTGGTCGCAGACGAATCTGCAGCGCATGGTCGACCCGATGCGCCGTGTCTGTGCCATCGAGGCGGAAACGGGCATGGGCACGGGCGCCTGGCTGGCCGTGCTGCGTATGGGCGCGCCGGCCATCGGCCAGGACGCGCAAGCGGTGGCCGGCTTGGCCACGCTGGGAACGACGCTGCTGCAGATCGACGGCGTCATTGCCACGCGCTTGCTCACGCCCGACGCCAGCCTGTCCGGCCCCCTGCCGGCGGAACGGACGGAGGCCCGCGTGCTCGATCCGATCTTCCTGATCGACGCATCGTCCGAAAGCGCCGCCATGGCGGCCGCGAATGCCGCCAGCGCGGCGCTGGGCCTGGACGCCGAACAGGCAGCCATCCTGCAACTGTCCTGGCAGCTGCGCGAGGCGGACCTGCACGCTGCCTGACGCGCCGCAAGCGCATCTTGCCGGCACTGATAACACGAGACACGGGCCACGGCGCAGGGCAAAGCATCCTGCGCCGGGCCTGCAATAAAACTGACGAGAGAGGTAGGCTATGACCACATATACGAACGCCGCGCATCCGGCAGCCCAGGCACCGGGCGAGAAGGCCACGACGGCCAAGACGGGCCGCCTGGCCACGGCCAGCATGGTCGGCACGACCCTGGAATGGTATGACTTCACCGTCTACAACACCATGGCCGCGCTGATCTTCAATCACCTGTTCTTCCCTTCCTTCGATCCGCTGACGGGCACCATCCTGGCCTTTTCCACGTATGCCGTCGGCTATATCTCGCGTCCGATCGGCGGCGTGATCTTCGGCCACCTGGGCGACAAGCTGGGACGCCGCTGGGTGCTCGTGGTGACCCTGATGCTGATGGGCGTGACGACGGGCCTGATGGGCCTCCTGCCGACGTACGCGACGGCCGGCATCTGGAGTCCCGTCCTGCTGGTGGCGCTGCGTTTCGTGCAGGGCATCGCTTTGGGCGGCGAATGGGCCGGTGCCGTGCTGATCTCCGTCGAACACGGGGCGCCGGACAAGCGGGGCCGCAACGCTTCGTGGACGCAGGTGGGGCCGTCGTTCGGCACCTTGCTGGCGACGGGCTGCATCGGCCTGATCACCTATCTGCTGCCGCATGAAGCGTTCATGGACTGGGGCTGGCGCATGCCGTTCATCGCCAGCCTGCTGCTGGTGGCGTTCGGCATGTGGATACGCAGCGGCATCGAGGAAACTCCGCTGTTCAAGGAACTCGACCAGCAGGATGCCAAGGCGGAAGCGCCGATCGGCGACGTGCTGCGCCTTTACTGGCGCCGTCTGCTGATCGCCGGCGGCGTGCGCATCGGCTCGGACGTGCTGTATGCGCTGGTGGTGGTGTTCACCCTGACGTATGTGACGACGGTGCTGCATTTGTCGTCGACCCTGGCACTGACCGCCATCATGATCGGCACGGCCTGCAATGCGCTGTCGGTGCCGCTGTTTGGCGCCCTGTCGGACAAGATCGGCCGCCGCCCCGTGTATGCGCTGGGCGCAGCGCTGGGTCTCGTGTGGGCGTTTGCCTTCTTCACCTTGTTAGACACGGCCAGCCCGGCCGCCATCGTCACGGCCGTCGTCGTGGGTCTGGTCATCCACGCCATCATGTACGGCCCGCAAGCGGCCTTCGTCATCGAACAGTTCCCCACCAAGGTGCGCTATGCGGGTTCCTCGCTGGCCTACACCCTGGCCGGCGTCATCGGCGGCGGCTTCGCGCCGCTCGTCATCGCCAGCCTGTACCGTTCGTACAACAGCACCGTGGCCGTCTCGCTGTACGTGGCGGCGGCCTTGCTGATCACCGGCGCGGCAGTGTTTGCCGCACGCGAAACGGGCCGCGGCCCCCTGGAGGAATAAAATCATGACGACATTGCATTTTCAACTGGCCGGCCACGGCCCCGTCACCTTCGACATCGATAACTTGATCATCGCCGGCTGGACGGGCCGCGACATGGCGATGGTGGAACACCATATCGCCGAACTGGAAGCCATCGGCGTGGCGCGTCCGAAAAGCGTGCCCACGTTTTACCGCGTGGCGGCAGCGCTGCTGTCGAGCGACGCGGCCATCGAAGTGCCGGGCGGCGATTCGTCGGGCGAGGCCGAATTCGTGCTGTTTTCCACGGAATACGGCCTGCTGGTGGGCATCGGTTCCGACCACACGGACCGCAAGGTGGAGAGCTACGGCGTGACGGTATCGAAGCAGATGTGCGGCAAGCCCGTGGGCGACACCCTGTGGCGCTATGCCGACGTGGCCGGCCACTGGGACCAGCTGCAGATGCGCTCCTGGCGCGAGCGTGCCGGCGTGCCGGCCCTGTACCAGGATGGCCCCGTGACGCGCATGCTGTCGCCGGAAGACCTGATTTTGCGCTACACGGGACAAAGCAGCCTGCCGGTGGGCAGCGCCATGTTCTGCGGCACGCAGCCGATCATCGGCGAGATGGGCCATGGCGACGCGTTTGAGCTGGAGCTGTATGATCCAGCCTTGCAGCGCCGCCTGCAGCACCGCTATGCCGTGCAAACCCTGCCCGTGGAAGGATAAGAGAATGACCGAACTGACCAAGACCATCCGCGCACTGGCGGCCGACCTGGCCGCCGGCCGCATCACCAGCGTGGCACTGACGGAGCGGATGCTGGCGCGCGCCGAGGCCCACCGGGCGCAGGGCGGCCATGCCTATGTCAGCCTCGATGGCGAACAGGCGTTGATGGAAGCGCGGGCCAGCGATGCGGCGCGCGCCGCCGGCATCATTGCCTCGCCGCTGGCCGGCATCCCCATTTCGATCAAGGACCTGTTCGACGTCAAGGGGCAAACCAGCAGCGCCGCCTCGCTGGCGCTGGCCGGCGCGCCGCCCGCCGTGGCCGATGCGCTTGCCGTGGCGCGCCTGCGCGCGGCCGGCGCCATCCTGCTGGGGCGCACCAATATGAGCGAATTCGCGTTTTCCGGCCTGGGCTTGAATCCCCATTACGGCACGCCGCGCAATCCGCACGACGGCGCGCGCGTGGCGGGCGGTTCCACCTCGGGCGGCGCCGTGACGGTGGCCTTGGACATGGCGGCCGGCGCGCTGGGCACGGATACGGGCGGCTCGATCCGCATTCCATCGGCCTTTTGCGGCCTGACGGGTTTCAAGCCGACGGCGGCGACTGTGCCGCTGGCAGGCACGGTGCCCTTGTCGCGCTCCCTCGATTCGGCCGGCCCCATCGCCCGCAGCGTCGATTGCTGCGCCATTTTGTATGCAGCGCTGTCGGGCCATGATATCGGCGCGCAGGCGCCGGCACTGAAAGGCTTGCGCTTCGGCTTTACCCTGGACTACGTCGGTACGCACGTGGCGCCGCAGGTGCAGCAGGCTTTCGACGCCGCGCTGGACAAGCTGCGGCAAGCCGGCGCCCTGGTGGAACAGTTCGATTTTCCCGAATTGCTGGCGCTGCCGACGATTAATGGCGGTGGCGGCCTGGTGGCGGCGGAAGCGTGGCACTGGCACAGGGCGTTACTGGAAGAGAAGGGCGCGCAGTATGACCAGCGCGTGGCGGCGCGCATCCGCCGCGGCCAGCAGCAGGGCGCGTTTGACTACATCGACCTGCTCGATGCGCGCGCGCGCCTGATCGCCATCGCCCGGCGGCGCCTGGCGCCGTTCGACGCCTGGCTGATGCCCAGCGTGGCCATTCTGGCGCCGCAGGTCGCGCCGCTGGAAGCGGACGACGCCACCTTCTTTGCCACGAACGGCCTGGTGCTGCGCAACGCCAGCGTCATCAACTTCCTCGACGGCTGCGCGCTGTCGCTGCCTTGCCATGCCGACGGCGGGCTGCCCGTGGGGCTGGGCATCTGCGGCCTGGCCGGCGCCGACGATACGGTGTTGCAAATCGGCCGCGCCGTGGAGGCGTTGTTGCGGGGGAGTGGAAAAGAATAGTGCCGTAGTGCAGGAAAATGCCAATTCTGTCATGATGGCTGGCATTGACATGGGATAGTCGCGCTGCGGGCGCCGGCAAACTTCACACTGTGCACCGATACGACCTGATTAGCTGTCATGACTGCGGCGTGCTGTACCGCAAACGTCCGCTGCGTCCACGCGAAAAGGCGCGCTGCATCCGTTGCCGCTCGGTGCTGTATCGCGCCGCGCCAGGCCGGGGCGCATCGGCCGAATTGAGCAAGGTGGTGGCGCTCACCCTGGGCGCCGCCTTTGTCTTCCTGATTGCCCAGTTTTTCCCTATCGTCGAACTCGACGTCAATGGCCTCACTTCCAGTGCCACCTTGCTCGGCTCCATCCGCGTGCTGTGGTACGAGCAGATGCACATCGTGGCGACGATGGTCTTCCTGTTTACCATCCTCTTTCCCGCCATCGAACTCGGTTCGCTGCTGTATGTGGCGCTGGGCTTGCGCGGCGGCGTCAAGGTGCCCGGATTTAACCGCGTGCTGCGCGCCGTGCAGACGGCGCGCGAATGGGGCATGACGGAGGTGCTGATGATCGGCATCCTGATCACCGTTGTCAAGATGACCAGCCTGGCCACGGTGCTGCCGCAACCGGGCTTGTTCGCGTTTGGCGCGCTCACCGTGCTGCTGGCCATCGTCGTCTCGTTCGACCCCAAGGCCCTGTGGAACCTGGGCGACGACCTGACCCGGCAAGCGCTGCCCGGCATCCGCTACAAGGCTTTCGCGCCCGGTGAAAAGGTGGTGCCCTGCCATGCCTGCGGCCTGGTGGCGCCGCCCGTGGGCACGGGCAGGCACCTGGCGTGCGTGCGCTGCGGCACGGCCCTGCACGTGCGCAAGCCGGACAGCATCAACCGCACCTGGGCCTTGCTGATCGCCGCCATGATCCTCTACATTCCCGCCAACCTGCTGCCCGTGATGGTGACGCAATCGCTGTTCGGCGCGCAGGACGACACCATCATGAGC
This sequence comes from Janthinobacterium sp. GW823-FHT03B06, assembly GCF_058796955.1. Taxonomy (NCBI): domain Bacteria; kingdom Pseudomonadati; phylum Pseudomonadota; class Betaproteobacteria; order Burkholderiales; family Oxalobacteraceae; genus Janthinobacterium; species Janthinobacterium sp. GW823-FHT03B06. The sequence goes on along the minus strand of NZ_JBXAJE010000004.1, from coordinate 553,422 downwards.
GGCGTCGTGCTGTTCTGGACCAGCGGCTCGAAGGGCCTGGCCATCATCATTTTCATCGCCAGCGTGGTCGTGCCCATGCTCAAGCTGGGCGTGCTGGCGCTGCTGGCGTTTACGGCGCAGCGGCGTTCGCGCTGGCGGCCGCGCCAGCGCACCATCTTGTACCGCATGGTCGAATTCATCGGCCGCTGGTCCATGCTCGACATCTTTGTCGTCACCCTGACGGTGGCGCTGGTGCGCTTCAAGTCGCTGGCCGTGATCACGGCGGGAACCGGCGCGCTGGCCTTCGGCGCCGTGGTGGTGCTGACCATGCTGGCGGCGATGCAGTTCGACCCGCGCCTGATCTGGGACCCCGTCGACGGGCAGGTGCCTGGCGAGGAAGAGCCCGTGGTGGTGGCAAATACCGGAAACAATACAGTGATTGGAGAACAGCATGTCTGACAAAGAAGCGGGCGGTCTTGCCGAAACGGGTGGCCAGGGCATCCCCCCGTTGCCGGAACCCGATGTGGAACAGGGCAGCCGCTGGCTGCCGTCGCTGGTATGGCTCATTCCGCTGCTGGCCGCGCTGATCGGCGCCGGCCTGGCCGCCAAGTCCATCCTCGACCAGGGACCCACGGTGACGGTCAGCTTCAAGAGCGCCGAAGGCCTGGAGCCGGGCAAGACCAAGGTCAAGTACAAGGATGTCGACATCGGCCAGGTGCGCGCCATCACCCTGGGCGACGACTTGAGCAAGGTCCTCGTGACGATCGACATGAGCAAGGAAGCGCGCCGTTTCGCCACCGCCGATTCGCGCTTCTGGGTGGTGCGCCCGCAGATCGGCGCCAGCGGCGTGACGGGCCTGGGCACCTTGCTGTCGGGCGCCTACATCGGCGTCGACACGGGCAAGTCGGAGCAGAAGAAGGAGAGCTTCATCGGCATGGAGAGTCCGCCCGCCGTGGCAGGGGACCAGAAGGGCAAGCTGTACACCCTGCATGCGGACAGCCTCGGCTCCGTCGACGTGGGCTCGCCCCTGTTCTTCCACCGCCTGAGGGTGGGCAAGGTGGTCAGCTTCGCGCTGGACAAGGATGGCAACGGCATCACCATATCGGTCTTCGTGAATGCGCCGTACGACCAGTTCGTCGGCAAGGATGCGCGCTGGTGGCATGCCAGCGGCGTTGACGTGCGCCTCGATTCCAACGGCTTCAAATTGAATACGCAATCGCTGGCGGCCATGCTGGTGGGCGGCATCGCCTTCGAGGCGGAAAACGGCCGCAAGCCCGTCGAACCGGCGCCGGCCGGCACCAATTACCGCCTGGCGGCCGACGAGGCGAGCGCCATGCGCGAGCCCGATGGCGAGGCGATCACCACCGTGTTCTATTTCGACCAATCGCTGCGCGGTTTGCAGCCCGGCGCCACGGTCGATTTCCGCGGCATCGTGCTGGGCGAGGTGCGTTCGGTCGGCATCGAGTTCGATCCCGTGAAGAAGAACTTCCGCATGCCCGTCACCGTCAACCTGTACCCGGCCCGCCTGGGCATGCGCTTCAAGGCCGCCGTCGACGATGAGGAAGGCTCGGCCGGCCACCAGCTGCTCGAACGCATGGTCAGCCGCGGCTTGCGCGCGCAGCTACGCACGGGCAACCTGCTGACCAGCCAGTTGTATATCGCGCTGGACTTCTTCCCGAAAGCGCCGAAGGTGGCGCTCGATCCGAACAGGTATCCGCTGGAAGTGCCGACCGTGCCCAATACCCTCGATGAATTGCAGACGCAGATCGCCAGCATCGCCCGCAAGCTCGACCAGGTACCGTATGCGGAGATCGGTAACAACCTGAACGCCACGATCAGGCAGGCCAATACCCTGTTCAAGCAGCTCGATGGCCAGGTGGTGCCGGAAATGCGCGATACCCTGACGGCGGCGAAACAGACGTTCGGCACGGCCGAACAGGTGCTGCAAAAGGATTCGCCGCTGCAGTCGGACGTGCGCCAGGCCTTGCAGCAGCTGACGCAAACCCTGCAATCGCTCAATGCCCTGTCCGATTACCTGGAACGCCACCCCGAATCCCTGATCCGCGGTAAAAAAGGAGATGAAAAAAAATGATGAAGCCGATGTTTTCCGCGCTGCTGGCGGCCAGCCTGCTGGGCGCCTGCTCCACGCCCCAGCCCGAGCATTTCTATACGCTCAGCGGCGGCGCCGACGCGCAGCCGGCCAAGCCCGTCAAATACTATGTCGAGGTGCTGGCCGTCAGCGTGCCGCAGCAGGTGAGCCGCAACCAGTTTGTCGTGACGGCGCCGTCGGGCCGCATCGAATTGCTGGAGCAGCAGCGCTGGGCGGGGCCGCTGGCCGGCGAGATCGGACAGGCCTTGTCGACGGCCGTGACGAACGACCTGGGCGCCATCGACGTGTTCCGCACGCCGCATCCGGACAATCTGCCCGTGTACCGCATCAGCACCAATGTGCAGCGTTTCGAGTCCGTGATGGGCCAGTATGCGCTGATCGATGCCGTGTGGAGCGTGCGCCAGCTGGCCAGCAGCAAGGTGGTCACTTGCCGTACGATCGCCAATGAAAAGGTGGGCGCCGGCTATGATGAACTGGTGCTCGGTCACCGCCGCGCCGTGAACCGCATCGCCGCCGATGCGGCCAGCGTCGTGCGTGCTTTTGACAACGGCAGCGCCGCCTGCCCGGCCGCCTGAGCCGCTTTCCGCTACCCAGTCCCGGCGGCCGCTGGTAAAATGCGGCCATGGGAATGACCTTGTTCACGCGCCGCTTCGCCGCCTGGATCGCCTGTTTCGCGATCCTGCTGGCGGCGCTCGCGCCATCGATTTCCCGGGCCGTCGCCAACGCCAAGCAGGAATCCGGCTCCGGCTGGGCGGAAATCTGCTCGGTGGCCGGCATCCGTTTTGTGCAGCTTGATCAGGCCGATGACGGCGCCGCCGATGGCAAGTCCGGCGGCAAGGCCATGCAGATGGAGCATTGCGCCTTCTGTTCCACGCATGCGGGTTCCGTCGGCTTGCCGCCGGCCAGTCCCGTGCTGCCGCTGCTTGTGGCCAGCGGCACGGCCATCTTCCCGGCCCTGTACTACCAGTCCCCATCCCCGCTGTTCATCTGGTCCACCGCGCAGTCGCGCGCGCCGCCCGGTCTCATTTAAGTTTTTGCATTTTCAATGCTGGCGCTGTCCACCTTGCGGTGTGACGCCCCGCATCCGCACACTTAAACGAGAATCACATGAACAAGAAATTATTGATGCTGGCGGCAGCCATCGCCCTGGCCTATCCCTGCGCGCAGGCGCAGCAACTTGACCACGCCATCGACACGGTCGTCGTTTCCGGCTCGCGCGCGCAATCGTGGCTGTCCGAGACGCCGCAGGCGATCGGCGTCGTCAATGCCAAAACCCTGGAGCGCGACAAGCCCAGGACCATGGGCGATATCCTCAACCGCATCGCCGGCGTGTACTGGAATGACCTGGGCAACGAGCAGCACAGCATGAGCATCCGCCAGCCCATCGGCACGAATGCCGTCTACCAGTACCTGGAAGACGGCATACCCATCCGCCCGCTGGGTGTCTTCAACCACAACTCGCTCAACGAGATGAACATGGCGGGCGCCAGCGGCGTGGAAGTGGTGAAGGGCGCCGCCTCGTCGCTGTACGGCAGCAATGCCGTTGGCGGTGCCGTGAATTTCCTCACGGCCGGCGCCAGCGCCACGCCGACGGCAAGCGCGGGCGTGCGGCGCGACAACGTGGGCGGCTTCACCCGCTACGACACGGCCGCCAGCGATACCTGGGGGCCGCTGGGACTGCGCTTTTCCCATTACAGTTCGCGCCGTTCGCGCGACAACTGGCAAGAGTACAGCTATGGCGACAAGGATTCGTTCTCGCTGCGCGCCGACTATGCGCTCGGCCCCGCGTCGCAGCTGCGCGCCACCCTCGTGCACACGGATCTCGATGCGGCCATGACGGGCAGCCTGTTCGAGAACGATTACCGCAGCAATCCCGGCAAGAGCCTGAATACGTTTACCTACCGCAAGGACAAGACCACGCGCATGAACCTGGCATGGGAGGGCGCGACGACGGCCAATGGCACGAGCACCGTCACCGTGTTTACGCGCAAGAACGACCATGGGCAGCTTCCCGCGTATTCCATCGGCAGCTGCGCGGGCATGCTGTGCAAGGGCGTCATCAACAACAACCATGTCGATTCGCTGGGGCTGGACGTGAAACACCAGCAGGAATTCGCGTGGCTGCGTTCGCGCCTGGTCGCCGGCGTGTACGTGGACAAGAGCGACAATCCCTTTGTCAGCGATAACCTGTCCATCGTGCGCGATGCGGCCACGGGCCGCTATGTGCGCTACACCCTGGCCAATGCCAGCAATCCGCAGGGCGTGCGCGACTACCAGACGGACATCTTGAACACGGCCGTCTTCGCGCAGTGGGAATTTTCTCCGCTGGCGGGCACGCGCGTGGTGCTGGGTGGACGCTCGGACGCCATCCGCTACGACTATCATAACAATCTGGCGCCCGGCGGCAGCGTCAACTACGGCGCGCCCGACGAGTCGCGCAGCTTTTCTCATGTGAGCCCGAAGTTGGGCGCCACCTACGCCATCGGCCATGCGGGCAGCGCATATGCGAACGTCAGCCAGGGCTTTACCCCGCCCGAGGTCAGCCAGCTGTATGGCAAGACGGGCATCGCCGACTTGCAGCCGTCCGTCTACAACAACTATGAACTGGGCTTGCGCTGGGCCTTCCTGCAGGGCCGCTTGAAACTCGACACGGCACTGTACCGGCTCGACGGGCGCGACACCATCGTCAGCTACACGCTTTCGCCGGGCAACAGCGAAAACCGCAATGCGGGACGCACGCGCAGCGAAGGGCTGGAGCTGGGTTTGAACTACGACAGCGGGCCGTTCGACGCGCGCTTCGCCACGGCCATCGCGCGCCACCGCTACCTGCGCTACCAGGTCTCCAGTACCCTCGATTACAGCGGCCGCATCATGCCGCAGGCGCCGCGCGACATCACCTCGTTCGAGATCGGCTACAAGCCCGTGACGGGCGCGCGTATCGCCCTCGAAGCCGTGCATCAGGGCCGCTACTGGATGAACAACGCCAACACGGTGGAGTATGGCGGCCACGCCTTGCTGAACCTGCGTGCCAGCTACCAGCTCGCGCGGGGCCTGGAAGCGTGGGCACAGGTGCGCAATGTGGCCGATAAACGCTATGCCGATTCGGCCAGCAGCAGCTATGCGGGCACGGGCAGCTATGCGCCGAACAGCCAGAACCAGTACACGCCCGGTGCGCCGCGCAGCGTGATGCTGGGCCTGGCCTATACCTATGGCGGACTGTGAGGATGGCCATGGACGACGCAACTTTTCTTGTCGCACGGCGCAAAAGCCTGTACTGGCGCATCCACTTCTGGGCCGCGCTGATCGCCTCGCCATTCGCGCTGGTGGCTACCCTGACGGGCATTTTGTATGTATTCACGCCACAGATCGAGGCAAGGCTGTACCAGCACCTCGACCATGTGGCGCCGCAAGCGTCCATGCTGCCGCTGGACGCCGCCGTGGCGGCAGCGGAGCGGGTGGCCCCGCATGGCTGGACGGTGCAGCACGTGGTGCCGCCGTTTCAGCAGGACGACGCGGTGCAGGTGGCGTTCGCGCCGCCCGGCGGCGCGAACGATGAACACGCGGGCCATGGCGGACATGCCGCACCGGTCAAGCCGAAGTTCGGCCTGCCCGCGCAAGCCGTGATCGTCTACGTGAATCCGTATGACGCGCGCGTGCTGGGCAGCCTGGCCAGCAGCGAACGTTTCGGCAAATGGGCGAAAAAGCTGCATTCGCGCCTGCTGCAAAACGATGGCTGGCGCTGGATGATCGAGCTGGCCGCCAGCTGGCTGATGGTGATGCTGGTGACGGGCGTGGTGCTGTGGTGGCCGCGCGGCGCGCAATCGGGCTTGCCGAAGCGGGGCGCGCAAGGCCGCAACGGCTGGCGCCAGTGGCATGCTTTTCTCGGCGTGGCGCTCGGCATCGTCAGTGTCGTGATCCTGACGACAGGATTGACGTGGAGCCAGCAGGCGGGCGGGCGCATCCGCACGCTGCGCGACGTCAGCGGCCAGGCGCCGCCGCCCGTGCCGCGCGGCCTGCACTCAAGCGAAGAGGGCGCTCCGCTCGACTGGCAGGATGCGTGGCAAGTGGCGCGCAGTCACGCGCCCGCCATCGCCGTGCAGCTGACGGCGCCGGCCAGTCAGGACGATGTGTGGCGCGCCACCATGGCCGACCGCAGCCAGCCCACCTTGCGCTTCGACCTGCAATTCGACGCCTACAGCGGCAAGCCTTTGTACTATGCGGGCTGGGACGCGCAGACGGCGTTCGGCAAGGCAACCGCCATCGGCATCCCGTTCCACCGCGGTGAATTCGGCTGGTGGAACCAGGCCTTGCTGCTGCTGTTCGGCGCCAGCGTGCTGTTTTCGCTGGTGTCGGGCTGGGTGATGTTCTTCAAGCGGCGCCTGCCAGGCTCGCTGGGCTTGCCCAAGTTGCTGCCGGGCGCCTGGACCTCGCCGTCCGCGCTGGCCTGGCTGGTGGCGGCCGGCATGTGCGCGCTGATGCCGCTGCTGCTCGTGTCGGGCGGCATGCTGGTGCTGCTGGAATTGGGGTTGGCAAAATGTGGGCCGCGTGTCGGCCGCATGTGGCTGCGCTAGAATAAGGGATGCGGCCAGGCTCGTTGCCAAGGGCCGCGCCTTTGTAATGGCTGAACCATGGTATTCATCGATTTTCCCGCCTTGTCCACGCTGGCCGCCGCGTCGGCCGGTGTCACGCAAAAATGCAGCTGCTGCACCGTTCCGCTCGATGCCTGGCAGCGGCTGCCCACGTCGCTGGAACTTGACCGTTTCGAGGAGGTCGGCACCCTGCGCGCAGATCCGTACGAGGAACCGACGTTTGACGAGTACCACCCGCACGGCACGCGTTACGACAGCGTCGACGCGCCCATCGCGCCGCGCTACTATCCCGCGAACCTGAGCCAGGTAGCCCGCTGCCTGAACTGCGGCCGCCACTACCTGCGCTACAACGAGGCGGGCGGCTATTTCACGGAGCTGCGCATCCGCGCGCTGCGCCCGGCATTGCTGGCCGATGCACCGCTGTCAAAGTGAGGACTACAGGCTTTCCTTGACGTGCGCGATGCCGTGTTCATCGTAGATCGAGTACACGGCAGCGAGAAGGTTTTCCAGTTCCGGCGAGCGGTCCATATGCCGCATGCTGAATAAAATGGGCGAGAACGCATGCTTGTCGTCCAGCTTGCGGTACACGACGTTCCGGTGATGCATGGCCTGCACGCTTTCGGGCACGATGGAAATGCCCTGGCCGGCCGCCACCAGTCCCATGGAAATCTGCAGCTCGCGCACTTCCGTGACGGGACCGGGTGTGACATTGCCTTCGCTGAACATGGCCAGCACCTGGTCGGCAAAGCTGGGGCGCGGCGCTTTCGGATACACGAGCAGGGTCTCGTGGATCAGGTCTGTCAGGCGCAAGCCGCCTTCACCCTTGGCCAGCCGGTGGCCGGGCGGCAGGGCCACCACGAGCCGCTCTTCGCGCAGCAGGATGCGGCGGATGCTGGGGTCTTCGCTTTTCAGGCGTCCGAAACCCACGTCGATGCGGCCTTCCTTCAGGGCCTTCAACTGCTGCACCGTCGTCATTTCATGCAGGGTCACGTCGACCTCGGGATGGCGTTCGCAAAAGCGGTGCACGATGTCGGGCAATTCCCCATACAGCGTCGAGGCGACGAAGCCGATCGACAGGGTGCGTTCCAGCTTGCCCACGCGCTGCGTCATCGCCTGCAGGTCGCGCACCTGGTCGAGCAGGGGGCGCGCATGGGCGAGGAAAAACTCGCCCGCTTCCGTCAGCCGCAAGGGCCGCGACCCTTTTTCGATCAGCGCCACGCCCAAGGTTTCTTCCAGCTGCTGCATCTGCCGGCTCAGCGGCGGCTGCGCGATATGCAGGCGCGCGGCGGCCCGCGTGAAGTTCCTTTCCTCTGCGACCGCAACGAAGTAGCGCAAGTGCCGTAATTCCATCTTCATACCTTTCAGGTATAGGTTTGATACCAACTCGGTGTTGGACGCGGGGGCATTCGGGGAATATCGTGTCACCACTCCACAGAATTATACGGAATAAATATGATTCAAAATATCGAGACCTACCTGGTCGATGTGCCAACCATTCGCCCGCACCGGATGTCCGTCGCCACCATGAATACGCAAACCCTGGTGCTGGTGAGGCTGCGCTGCGCCGACGGCATCACGGGCTGGGGCGAGGCCACCACCATCGGCGGCTTGAGCTACGGCGGCGAAAGCCCGGAAAGCATCAAGACGAATATCGATACCTATATCGCCCCGCTGCTGGTCGGCATGGAAGCGAGCGAAGTGGCCAAGGCCATGGCCCTGGTGCGCAAGGTCATCCAGGGCAACCGCTTCGCCAAGTGCGCGATCGAGACGGCGCTGCTCGATGCGCAGGCGCGCCGCCTGAACGTGCCGCTGTCGGAATTGCTGGGCGGCCGCGTGCGCGATGCGCTGCCCGTGGCCTGGGTGCTGGCCAGCGGCGACACGGCGCGCGATATCGCCGAAGGGGAAAAGATGCTGGAACTGCGCCGCCACCGCATCTTCAAGCTGAAGATCGGCCTGCGCGACGTGATGGACGACGTGGCCCACGTGCTGGAGATCAAGCAGGCGCTGGGCGAACGGGCCAGCGTGCGGGTCGACGTCAACCAGGCCTGGAGCGAGACGGACGCCGTGCGCGGCATCGCCGCGCTGGAAGCGGGCGGCATCGACCTGATCGAACAACCGGTGAAGGCGGGCAACCGCGCCGCGCTGGCGCGCCTGAAGCAGCGCTTCGACGTGGCCATCATGGCCGACGAAGCCTTGCACGGCCCCGCCGATGCGCTGGCGCTGGCGCAGGCCGATGCGGCCGACGTGTTTGCCGTAAAAATCACCCAGTCGGGCGGCTTGCTGCCCGCGCTGGAAGTGGCCACCGTGGCGCGCCTGGCCGGCGTCGGCCTGTACGGCGGCACCATGCTCGAAGGCGGCGTCGGCACGGCCGCCACGGCCCATGTCTGCTCGACGTTTGCCGAACTGGCCTGGGGTACGGAATTGTTCGGCCCTTTGCTGCTGACGCAGGAAGTCTTGCGCGAACCGCTCGTGTACCGCGACTTCATGCTGCAAGTGCCGACGGGCCCGGGTTTGGGCGTCGAGATCGACCTGGACAAACTGCGTTCCATGCAACGCCAATAAGGAGAAACCATGTTATTCCATGTACGCATGAACGTGAACCTGCCGTTGAGCATGCCCGCCGAGCAGGCGGCGCAGCTGAAGCAAACGGAAAAGGAATTGGCGCAGCGCCTGCAGCACGAGGGCAAGTGGCGCCACCTGTGGCGCATCGCCGGCCAGTACGCCAACGTCAGCGTCTTCGACGTGGACAGCGTGGACGAGCTGCATAATTTGCTCACTTCGCTGCCGCTGTTTCCCTACATGCAGATCGACGTGATGCCGCTGTGCCGCCATCCTTCGTCGGTGCGCGACGACGATTCCTGAGGAGACATGCAATGACGCAGATAGGCAACGGCACTGCCGGGAAAACGTGCGAGGTCGACGGTATCGGCCTGCATTACCGCACGGATGGCGAGCGCGGCAAGCCCTGCCTCGTCCTGTCGAATTCCCTCGGCACGGATCTATCCATGTGGGATGCGCAGGCGGCCGCGCTGGCCGGCGACTTTTTTGTCGTGCGTTACGATACGCGCGGCCATGGCCAGTCCGCCAGCGGCGGCGTGCCGTTCGGCATCGAGCGCCTGGGCCTGGACATGGTGGCGCTGCTCGACCACCTCGATATCGCGCGTGCCGCCTTCTGCGGCATTTCCATGGGCGGCTTGATTGGCCAGTGGCTGGGCATACACGAGCCGCGGCGCTTGACGCGGCTGGTGCTGGCAAATACGGCGGCGCGCATCGGCGGCGCCGCGCCGTGGCAGCTGCGGGCGGAACAGGTGCGCCGCGACGGCATGGCCGCGGTGGCCGACAGCGCCGCCGCGCGCTGGTTCACGCCGCAGTTTATCGCGCGCGAAGCGGACACGGTGGCACGCCTGGTCGGCATTTTGCGCAGCCAGGATGCCGGCGGCTACGCGGCTTGCTGCGACGTGCTGGCCCAGACGGACTTGCACGCCGGCGTCGGCACGATCAGCGTGCCCACCCTGATCATCGCGGGCGAGCACGATCCCGTGACCACCGTCGACGACGGGCGCTGGCTGCAGCGGCAGATCGCGGGCGCCCGCCTGGCAAGCGTGCCCGCCTCGCATATCTCGAACGTCGAAGCGGCGGACTTGTTTGCGGCGCAGTTGCGGACCTTTTTGTTGTGAGGCTTGCTGTACCGTATAGGTATGGCAGGAATTTGACTTTCCCCTGAGCACCGCCACCGGCTCGTCCGGCATGGGGCAGGGGAAGCTTTCTTGAAAAATAATAATAAGAAAAGCAGACTTGGAGTAGACGGATGGAAAACAGATTGATCATCATCGCTGCGATCACGGTGGGCTATTTCGCCCTCATGTCGTACATTACCTACAGCGTGCGCAAGCATGCCAACAGCGCCGAGGGCATGACGGCGGGCGGGCGCAATTATCCCGCTTACCTGATCGGCGCGCTGTTATTGTCGGAATTCATCGGCAGTTCCGTCAGCATCGGCACGGCCCAGAAGGGCTATGAACTGGGCATTTCCGCCGCATGGAATCTGGTGGCGCTGTCGCTGGGCTTCTTGCTGCTGGCCATCGTGCTGGTCAAGAAATACAAGGAAAGCGGGCAGTCGACGATTTCCGGCATCCTGGCGCAAACGTATGGCGAGCCCGTGCGTTACGCGGCTTCCATCCTCACCATCGTCGCGCTGAGCATCGTTGCCGTGGCCCTGTATGCGAGCGGCGGCGCCGTGCTGGCGGCCGTGTTGCACATCAACAAAACGGTGGCCATCTTGCTGGTGGGCGCCATCACCGTGATCTATGTCAGCCTGGGCGGCATGCGCTCGGTCGTGTACACGAACTTTGCCCACTCCATCGTCAAGTACCTGGGCGTGATCCTGGCGCTGGCGTATGCGCTGGAAGCCTCCGGCGGCATCGGTGCGCTGCAGGCGCAGCTGCCCGCCAAGATGTTCAACTGGGTCGAGATCGGCTGGGGCCAGATCATCGCCTGGATGATCGGCGGCATCGGTTCCATCTTCGCCACGCAATACGTGATCCAGGCCCTGGTCAGCACGGACAACCCTGCCGTGGCCAAGCGCGCCTGTTATTACGTGTCCTCGCTGATGATTCCGTTCGGCCTGATGGCGGCCCTGATCGGCATGTGCAGCGCCGTGCTGTATCCGGGCATGAAGTCGATCGACGCCTTCCCGACCCTGATCGCCCACATGCCGGCGTTTTCTGCCAGCATCATGATCGTCGGTCTGGCCGGCGCCCTGTTCGGCGGCATTTCCGCCACCACCCTGGCATCGGCCACGCTGGCCATGAAGGATTTTTATGATCCCTGGTACAACAAGGCAAAGAATGACGCGAAATCGCTGATGTTCCTGCGCATCGCCATCGTCGTGGCCGGCCTGCTGCCGCTGGTGCTGGCGCTGTATGCGGAAAAACTGCTGATGATCGCCTTCCTCGGCAAGGCCCTGCGCGCCACCCTGGCCGTGCTGGTGCTGATGGCCTTCTATGCGCCGAAATTCGGCACGCCGCGCGGCGCCTTCGTCGGCGTGATCGTTTCCGTGATCGCCACCATCGGCTGGTTCCTGGCGGGCAATCCGTATGGCGTCGACAGTTCCTACCTGGCGCTGGCCGGCCCGCTGCTGACCATGGGCATCAGCCACCTGTTCAAGCCGGCGCACGCTGTGGCGAAGCCGGCATCGTCGTCGCGCCTGTAGTTTGCCCCGACCCTCAGACCAGCCCCGTCATGTAATAGATGGCAATGACGAGGAACACGGCCACCGTCTTGATGACGGTGATGCCGAAAATGTCGCGGTAGGACTGGCGGTGCGTGAGGCCCGTGACGGCCAGCAGGGTGATCACGGCGCCATTGTGCGGCAAGGTATCCATGCCGCCGCTGGCCATGGCCACCACGCGGTGCATGACTTCGAGCGGGATATGCGCCTGTTGCGCGGCCTGGATAAAACTGTCCGACATGGCGGCCAGCGCAATGCTCATGCCGCCCGAGGCCGAGCCCGTGATGCCGGCAAGGGTCGTGACGGAGACGGCCGCGTTGACGAGGGGATCGGGCACGCTGCGCAAGGTGTTGCTGACGGCAAGAAAGCCGGGCAGGGCGGCGATGACGCCGCCAAAGCCGTATTCGGACGCCGTATTCATGGCCGCCAGCAGGGCGCCGCCCACGGCCGCCTTGGTGCCTTCGGCAAAAGCGGCGCGGATACGCCCGAAGGCCGTTGCGCACACGAGCAAAATCCCCAGCAACAAGGCGCCTTCCACGGCCCAGATACCGGTCACGGAAGCGATCGACGTAGATACGGGCGCATGCAGGCCCGGCAGGGCCTCGGCGGTGAGCACGTAGCTGGCGCCATACCAGTGCGGGATCAGCTTGGTCAGCGCAAAGTTGGCCACGCCCACCAGCACCAGAGGCGCCACCGACAGCAGCGGATGGGGCAAGTCGCCCGCGTCGGCCGTGGCCTTTTCGGCCTCGGCCCCATAGCCTTCGCCCGTCGCCATGACGGAACGGCGGCGCCATTCCAGGAAGGCCAGCCCCATGATCACCGTCAGCACGGCGCCGATGGTGCCCAGCCACGGCGCGGCCCAGCCGGTCGTGTTGAAAAAGGTGGTGGGGATGATGTTCTGGATTTGCGGCGTGCCCGGTAAGGTGTCCATGGTGAACGAGAACGCGCCCAGGGCGATGGCGCCCGGCATCAGCCGCTTGGGGATATTGCTCTGGCGGTACAGTTCGGCTGCGAACGGATACACGGCAAACACCACCACGAACAGCGACACGCCGCCATAAGTCAAGGCGGCGCACACGGCAACGATCACGGCATTCGCGCGCGCGCTGCCGATGTAGCGGATGGCCGCCATGACGATGGACTGGGAAAAACCGGACAACTCGATTAGTTTACCGAACACGGCACCGAGCAAAAAGACGGGGAAATACAGCTTGATGAAGCCCACCATCTTTTCCATGAAGATGCCGCTGAAGACGGCCGGCACGGCCGACGGATCGGTGAGCAATACGGCACCGAGCGCGGCGACGGGCGCAAACAGGATCACGCTGTAGCCGCGATAGGCGGCCAGCATCAGGAAGGCCAGTGCGGCCAGAACTATCAGGAAAGACATCGGTCAGGCCCTTGCGCGAGAAGTGATCAGGACATTAATGATGTAATTAATATCATATTTCTCGGCAACACACCAACGCGCAGGTCAAGGTACGGGCAGCTTAAGCCGGCACAGCAAGGGGAAACGGCTGGTCGGGGTGAGAGGATTCGAACCTCCGGCCTCTGCGTCCCGAACGCAGCGCTCTACCAGGCTGAGCCACACCCCGCTTACTGTTATTACAGCAGATGGCGGGGCGGGTTTCAAGCGGCTGCGTCAAGGCCTATTTCTTTTCCTGTTGCGCCTTGTTGATGTCCGCTTCGCTGACCTTTTTCGCCGGTGCATTCGTCGCAGGCGAGCTTGGCGCCTTGCGCGTGGCGTTCGCTTGGGCCATGACGGCGGCGCAATCCGTGTCGGGGGCTTTGTCGACGTTGACCAGCGGCAGCAGGGCGGCCAGCGGGGTGACGACGGTGGCCAAGGCCACGGCGGCGCCGGCCTTTAATGCCAGCGGGCCTTTTTGCGGACCCACGTCCGGGTTCTTGAACGTGCCTTTCGCATACAGCGGCGTGCGCAGGGTGATGATGCGGGCGCCCTTGGTACGGGGGCGCACGTCGAGGTCCAGGGTTTCTGTTGCCAGGTTGACGTTGCCCGTGATATTCACCACGGCCGTGTCCGTATCGAGCACGAAGCGGCGCACGTCGGCCTGGCCATTCGTGACGGCGAAATCGCTGGCCAGGCAGTTCAAGTGCACCTGCTTGTCGCCGAAGATTTTCACGAAGACGGCGTTGGCCAGGTTCAGGCCGGCCAGTTCCAGCATGAACTGGCTGACGGAGCCTTCGCTGACGGTGGCCGCCAGTTCGCCATTCGCGCTGGCCAGCATGGCGGAAACGGAGTTGCCGTGGCCCGTCAGCGCCGCATCGCCATACACTTCACCGAAGCTCGCCTGCATCGATTGCAGCTTGGGAAATAGTTCGCGAATCTTGAGGTGGCGCGCCGCCACCTTGGCTTGCGCGGCGATGGTTTTTTGACGGCCGTCGAGTGTGATGTTCGAGGTGATGTCGCCGCCGGCCATGCCGAAATTGAGCGGCGTCAAACTCAGCACCTTGTCTTTCATGCGGATAGTGGCGACGATATCGTTGAGCGGGATATCGTGCGTGCGCACCAGTTTCTTGCCCGTGAATTTCACGTGGGCGTCGAGCGCATCCCATTTCGCCGTATTGAACTGTTCCACCGGCAAGGCTTTATTGTCGGGCTGCACGGGCGTCTTGCCGCGCGCCTGTTTCTTGGCATTGCTGTCGGCGCCGATGGCGGGGCCCAGGTCTTCCAGGCGCAGTTGCTGCGACGTCACCTCGCCGCGCAGCAAGGGGCGGGGCCGGCGCGGCAGGTATTGCAAGGTGCCGGCCAGGTCGCTCTGGCCCACCGTGCCCTTGAAGTTCTGGTAGGTCCAGTTCCAGCTGGCGCCGTCCTTCTTGCCCAGCAGGCGGCCTTTGGTGGCGTAGTCCGGCGTTTCCGGCAGCAGCACGCCCGTCAGCGGGTACAGATCGGCCATGCTGGCGCCTGCCAGGCTCAGCTGCAAATCGATGCCGGACAGCGAGCGCGGGTCCGTCAGGGTGCCATCGATGCTGGCCTTGTTCTTGCCCAGTACGGCCTGCGCCTGCACGGGATACACGGTGTTATTGTCGGTCAATGACAGCACGGCGCCCGCCTTGCCGCCGCCCGTCACGGGCGCCTTGCGGTAGCTGCCGCCCAGGGTGAAGGCGATGCCGTATTTCTGCACGGGGACGTTGCCCTGCGCGTCGCCCGGCGTGGCGTCGGGCGCCGTCGAGCTGACCTTGGCTTGCACGTCGAGCGCGATGCCTTCGTCCAGGTAGCGGATGGCGCCGTCGGCGAAGGCCATGCGCTGGATTTCCATGTCCCATGCCGAAGGACCGTTATCCTTCAAGGTCCAGCTGTTGCTGCCGTCGGCGCGCCGCTGCAAGGCGATATTGGGTGCGTCGAGCGCCAGGTCTGTCAGCACCACGCGGTGCTGCAACAGGGGCAAGGGATGGATGGCCAGGTCGATGCGTTTCGCGCTGGCCAGTTGCGGGCCGGCTGTCGCCCAGTCCGGGTTGCTCATGCGCACATCGTGGGCGCTGATGACAGGCCGCGGCACGTAGCGGCGCCAGCCCGGTTCCGTTTTCAGGCCTTGCTTCCATGTCACCTGCAGGTCGCCGCCGATGACGAAGCTGCGGCCCGTGCTTTCCGACACTTTTTCGTTGATGTAGGGACGGGCGCGGTTCCAGTCGAAGGTCAGCACGAAGATGACCACGATGGCGATGAGGGCAAGCAGGGCGGCCAGGCTCCAGCCGAGGATGTTGAGCGGGGTTGAGCGTGTCATGGGAATGCCGATCGCAGTGATTTTTCATCAAGGTAGACCGATAGGCCGGGACAGTCGGTGCGCTGGGTTACGTAAGACACCGCGCTTGAAATGATTCAATAATTCGACTATTATTGAAATATGGAAAATGAAAAGACAATAGCGAACCAGGCGACGCCGCTGACGAGCGCTTCCGCCATCGTGGCCCTGGCTGCGCTGGCGCAGGAATCGCGGCTGGCCGTATTCCGCCTGCTGGTGCAAGCGGGGCCGGAAGGCATGGCCGCGACGAAAATTGCCGACGCGCTGGCGATTGCGCCATCGTCGCTGTCATTTCACTTGAAAGAACTGGCGCACGCCAATCTGGTGACGGCGAACAAGGCAGGCCGTTCCATCATCTACGCGGCCAATTATGCGGGCATGAACGGCTTGCTCGCCTTCCTGACCGAGAACTGCTGCGCCGGCGCACCTTGCTGCGTCAGCGAACCCAATGTAAAGGACATCACACCATGACGATCACGATTTATCACAACACGGCATGCGGCACGTCGCGCAACACCCTGGCCCTGATCCGCAACACGGGCGTCGAGCCCGTCATCATCGATTACGTCAAGCATCCGCCTTCGCGCGAGGAACTGGTCGACCTGATCGAGCGTGCGGGCTTGTCCGTGCGCGCCGTCATGCGCGACAAGGGCGCCCTGTACGACAAGCTGGGCCTGGCCAATCCTGCGCTGAGCGATGCGGCCCTGCTGGACGCCATGCAAGCCCATCCTATTTTGATCAACCGCCCCATCGTCGTCACGGCACTGGGCGTGCGCCTGTGCCGGCCGTCGGAAAAGGTGCTGGAGATCCTGCCGCTGCCGCAGCAAGGGGCATTTGCCAAGGAAGATGGCCAGGCCGTCGTCGGCGCCGACGGCAAGCCGGTGAAATGAGCGGAGTATAAAAAACGGCGCCAGTGGCGCCGTTTTGTATTGCATATAAGTACAACGCGATCAGTGATTGCGGTCCACGGCAAACGAGCACAGTTGCAGCATCGATTGCTTGTAGATGCTGTCGGGCCAGCCGGCGATGGCATCGGCGGCGCGCTGGCCGGCGATTTCCGCCTGCTTGCGCGTGTAGTCGAGGGCGCCGCTGCTGGTGATGGCCGTCAGGACCGTATCGAAATGCTGTTCGTCGCCTTGCTCGATGCAGCTGCGCACCAGTTCGCGCTGTTCCGGCGTGCCGTTTTCCATCAGCCAGATCAGCGGCATGGTCGGTTTGCCTTCGCGCAAGTCGTCGCCCACGTTCTTGCCGATTTCGGCGGCGTCGCCCGCATAGTCGAGCACGTCGTCGATCAGCTGGAAAGCCGTGCCCAGCGAGCGGCCGTATTCGGCAGCCGCTTCGATATCGTCTTCGCTGGCGCCGGCGATCAGGGCGCCCAGTTGCGCCGATGCTTCGAACAGCTTGGCTGTCTTCGAGCGGATGACGTTCAGGTAGCTTTCCTGCGTCACGTCCGGATCGTGCATGTTCAGCAATTGCAGCACTTCACCTTCGGCGATCACGTTGGTGGCGTCGGAGAGGATTTGCATGACGCGCATATTATTGAGCGACACCATCAGCTGGAACGAGCGCGAGTGCAGGAAGTCGCCCACCAGCACCGAAGCGGCATTGCCGAACAGGGCATTGGCCGTCTGGCGTCCGCGGCGCATCGACGATTCGTCGACGACGTCGTCGTGCAGCAGGGTGGCCGTGTGGATGAATTCAACCACGGCGGCCAGTTCATGGTGCGCCGTGCCGCGATAGGCGTGGGCATTGGCCACCAGCAAAATCAGCACGGGACGGATGCGTTTGCCCCCTGCGCTGATGATGTACTCAGCGATCTGGTTGATCAGAATGACATCGGAGTGCAGCTTTTGGCGGATCACCGTATTGACTGCGTCCATATCGGCGGCAATCGTTTGCACGATGGTGTTTTGGTTAACGTGTTTGTTAGCGTCAGACAAGGCGAACCTGCATTAGATTGTGGGTGCCGCGATTATACGACAAGGCTTGCGCACGCGTGATGTTTGCCTATGGCTGTAAGGCAATTGTTTGATCTTGTTGGCACTGCCGCGCGTTTTCCTGTCTGCCTGGCGCGAGCCTGACATGATGGTCAGGTTGTCGACATACCACGATCGTCAAGCTTTGTGAATACTTTTTGACGCAATTTCTCAGTCCGTGTATAATCGCTGGTTCCCCCTGTTGTGTACGGCTTGCTTTGCGTGACAGTGGGACAAATTCTTTCAACATTTGATGAGGTTTCAAATCATGTACGCGGTCATAAAAACCGGTGGCAAACAATACAAAGTTGTCGCTGGCGAAAAACTTAAAGTAGAACAGATACCGGCAGACATTGGTTCCGAAATCACCATCGATCAAGTTCTCGCAGTAGGCGCGGGCGACAGCATCAAGTTTGGTGCTCCATTGGTCGAAGGTGCAACGGTACTGGTTACGGTTGTGGCGCATGGTCGCCATGATAAGGTCAAAATTTTCAAGATGCGTCGTCGTAAGCACTACCAAAAGCATCAAGGCCATCGCCAGAATTTTACCGAAATCCAAATCGTTTCGATCAACGGCTAATCGCCGCTGTTTGACGCAGTTTGTCTACATAATCAGCTATCAAGGAGTCTTAAATGGCACATAAAAAAGGCGGCGGCACAACGCGAAACGGCCGTGATTCAGAATCAAAGCGTCTGGGCGTTAAAGTCTACGGCGGCCAAGCTATCAATGCTGGCGGCATCATCATTCGTCAACGCGGCACCCCAGTGCGCGCCGGCGAAGGCGTAGGCATGGGCAAGGACCACACGTTGTTCGCGCTGATCGCGGGCAAAGTGAAGTTCGTTGTCAAAGGTGCCGGCTCGAAGCAATTCGTGACCGTTGTACCAAACGAAGCAGTACCAGCGTAATTCATTGGCGGAGCGCCAGTTCGCTCCGCAATGATCGCATGATGTAAGGCGCAAGCCTTCAATCGAAAGGCTCTGCCCAAGGTAGAGCCTTTTTAGTTTTATGGCGGCAAAATTATGAAGTTTATCGACGAAGCAAAAATCGAAGTCATCGCGGGCGATGGCGGCAACGGCTGCGCCTCTTTCTGCCGTGAAAAATTCCGGCCTTTCGGCGGTCCCGATGGCGGCGATGGCGGCAAGGGCGGCACCATTTGGGCAGTCGCCGATCGCAATATCAACACGCTCGTCGATTTCCGCTTCTCCAAAATGCACAAGGCTCGCAATGGCGAGCCTGGCCGTGGCGCAGATTGCTATGGCAAGGGCGCCGATGACATCCACCTGCGCATGCCGGTTGGCACCTTGATCATCGACAACGCGAGCGGCGAAATCCTGGCCGATCTGACCGAACACGGCCAGACCGAAATGCTGGCCAAGGGCGGCGAAGGCGGCTGGGGCAATATCCACTTCAAGTCCTCGACCAACCGCGCACCGCGCCAAAAAGGCGAGGGCAAGGAAGGCGAACGCCGCGAATTGCGCCTGGAACTGAAAGTCCTGGCCGACGTGGGCCTGCTGGGCATGCCGAACGCCGGCAAATCGACGTTCATTTCGGCCGTCTCGAACGCGCGTCCGAAAATTGCCGATTATCCATTTACCACCCTGCACCCGAACCTGGGTGTGGTGCGCGTGTCGCACGAGAAGAGCTTTGTGATCGCCGATATTCCTGGCTTGATCGAAGGCGCTTCCGAAGGCGCGGGCCTGGGCCATCAATTCCTGCGCCACTTGCAGCGCACGGGTCTGCTGTTGCACATCGTCGACCTGGCGCCGTTTGAAACCAACGTCGATCCTGTCAAGGAAGCCAAGGCGCTGGTCAAGGAATTGAAGAAGTACGACGAGTCGCTGGTCGACAAGCCGCGCTGGCTGGTGCTGAACAAGCTCGACATGGTGCCGGAAGAAGAGCGCAAGAAGATCGTCAAGGACTTCCTCAAGCGTTTCGCCTGGAAAGGTCCCGTCTTCGAGATTTCCGCGCTGAACCATCAGGGTTGCCCGGAACTGGTCAATGCGATTTATCAACATCTGGAAGAGAAGAAACACAGCGAAAGCCGTGCCGAAGAAACGCAGATGACCGAAGAAGCACGCGGTATCTCGTCGATCGACCCGGATGATCCGCGTTTCAAGATCCTCGACTAAGCGCCTTACCCTGATGTCGGTACAGACAGTCGCTGCCGCGTTCGCACGCAAGCAAGCGTGGCAGCGCCGTGTATTGCATCTGATCGCGTATGCTTACGGGCTGAGCGCGGTCGCCTGTCTGCTGTTCGCCGATGAAATGGCGGCCGGCATGGGCATCTTCCTCAACGGCGTCGATGGCTACAGCCAGTTCTACGCTTCCCATGTCGGTGTCTGGGGCGCTACCGCGCTCCTGGCGCTGTTCGCGGCACGGCAGGGCGAACTGCCCGTCCTCGGCGATATCACTGCAATGTTGGTCCTGGCGCAGCCCGCCGGCCGCCTGTTCGCGGCCATCAGCTTCGGCTTGCCCCAGGGTTTTGTGTTGTTCATGTGCGCAATGGAGTTGACGGCGGGGCTGGCCTTGCTGCTGCTGCGTCCTGCGCGCTGACGTCTATTAAGTGAAGAGCGCCGCCCCATGGATTCCGTGATTCAAAAAGCTACCCGCATCATCATCAAAGTCGGCTCCTCGCTGGTCACCAACGATGGCCGCGGACTCGACCATGCTGCCATCGCGCGCTGGGCTGCGCAGATTTCCGGCTTGCGTGCCCTCGGCAAGGAAGTGGTGTTAGTGAGCTCCGGCGCCATCGCCGAAGGCATGCTGCGCCTCGGTTTCGAGCAGCGCCCCACCGATATCCACGAATTGCAGGCGTGCGCCGCCGTCGGCCAGATGGGCCTGGCGCAAATCTATGAAAGCAGCTTCCGCGCCCACAGCCTTGGCACGGCGCAAGTGCTGCTCACGCACGCCGACCTGGCCGACCGCGAACGCTACCTGAACGCCCGCTCCACCCTGACGACCCTGCTGCGCCTGGGCGTGGTGCCGATCATCAATGAAAACGATACCGTCGTCACCGATGAAATCAAGTTCGGCGACAACGATACCCTGGGCGCCCTGGTCGCCAACCTGATCGAGGCCGATGCGCTGGTCATTCTGACGGACCAGCACGGCCTGTTTTCGGCCGACCCGCGCAAGGACCCGAACGCCTACCTGATCACGCAAGGCATCGCCGGCGATCCGGCACTGGAAGCGATGGCCGGCGGCGCCGGTTCCAGTCTGGGGCGTGGCGGCATGCTGACGAAAATCCTCGCCGCCAAGCGCGCCGCCAAGTCCGGCGCCCATACCATCATCGCCTGGGGGCGCGACAGCGACGTGCTCAGCCGCCTGGCACAGGGCGAAGCGATCGGCACGCAGTTGCTGGCGCAAACGGGCCAATTGACGGCGCGCAAGCAGTGGATGGCCGATCATCTGCATACGGCCGGCGCCGTCGTGCTCGATGCGGGCGCCGTACAAAAGCTGCGCCAGGAAGGCAAATCCTTGCTGCCGATCGGCGTGACGGGCGTGAACGGCGAATTTGGCCGCGGCGCCGTCATCACCTGCGTTGACGCGCACGGCGTGCCCGTGGCGCGCGGCCTGTCGAACTACACGAGCGGCGAAGCGCGCCGCATCATGCGCAAGCCGTCCACCGAGATCGAAGCGATACTCGGCTACATGGAAGGCCATGAGCTGATTCATCGCGACAATATGGTGTTGTTGTAGGTTGGATTAGCGGCGAACGCCGCGTAATCCGACGCCACCACCGGCCAACAAGGTCGTCGGATTACGGCGCCTTGCGCCTAATCCGACCTACGCAGCAACGACATCGGCCCTATTCGGACCGTTGCTTTACGCCACGGCCGGCACCGGCGATTTTTCCTTGTAATCGCACAGGTCGGCGATCATGCAGTTCCAGCATTGCGGCTTGCGCGCCGTGCAGGTGTAGCGGCCGTGCAGGATGAGCCAGTGGTGGGCGTCGTGCAGGAATTCCTTGGGCACGAATTTGAGGAGCTTTTGCTCGACGATATCGACATTCTTGCCCGGCGCAATGCCGGTGCGGTTCGAGACGCGGAAGATATGCGTGTCGACCGCCATGGTCGGTTCGCCAAACGCCGTGTTCATGACCACATTGGCCGTCTTGCGGCCCACGCCGGGCAAGGCTTCCAGCGAAGCGCGGTCGCGCGGCACTTCGCCGCCGTGCTGATCCAGCAGGATCTGGCAGGTGGCGATGACATTCTTGGCCTTGGTTCGGAACAGGCCGATGGTGCGGATGTAGCTGGCCAGCTCGTCGACGCCCAGGGCCAGTATCTGGGCCGGGGTATTGGCGACCGGATACAGCAGGCGCGTGGCCTTGTTGACGGACACGTCTGTTGCCTGCGCCGACAGCAGCACGGCGATCAGCAGCTCGAACGGCGTCGTGTATTCGAGTTCCGTTTTCGGGGAAGGATTGGCGGCGCGGAAGCGCGTAAAGATTTCCAGGCGTTTGGCGGCGTTCATGCGTCTTTTTTCGGTGTCGTGGGGGCGAGCGGGGCGGTGTCCGTGCTGGCGGCGGCGGCCTTGGCGCGCGCGCGCTCCATGGCGGCGGCGATGATGGCGCGCTTGCGCTCCTTTTCCGCCAGTTCATCTGGCGTGACCGGCACTTCCTGCGTCACTTCCTGCATCTTGGCGACGGCCTTGGCTGCCAGGCGCGCATCGTTGGCCTCGGCTTCGCGGCGCAGCCGCTGCGTGCGGAAATCGTGGCGCGCGCGCGCGTCGTCCGCATCCATCTGGCTCCAGGCATCCCAGCCCGTGGCGTCACCGCTGACCGGGTACATGACGATGCAGTCGACGGGGCAAGGCGCCACGCACAGGTCGCAGCCCGTGCACAGGCTGGTCACTACCGTATGCATCTGCTTGGCGGCGCCGACGATGGCGTCCACAGGACAGGCCTGGATGCACAGGGTACAGCCGATACACAGCGATTCGTCGATATAGGCGACAGATCGCGGACGTTCGAGGCCGTTGACGGGATTGAGCGGAATAACTTTTTTGCCCAGCAAGCCGGCCAGGCGCACGATGCCCTGCGCGCCGCCCGGTGGGCACTGATTGATGTCGGCGCTGCCTGCGGCTATCGCTTCCGCATACGGGCGGCAGCCGTTGTAGCCGCATTTGGTGCATTGTGTTTGCGGCAGCAAGTCTTCGATCTGGTCGGCAAGTGAGGCAGGGGCAGGGTGCGGCACGGTCATCTTCCACGGTAAAACGTCATTATCGGCCATCTGGGCCGCGCACAAGTAAAAACCTGTTTTGTAGGAGGGGATAGCGGGTGCCAGGGCCAGCTGTTGCAGGCGCGCCGCAATCGTATTTTATTTCCCTTGGGAATGTCAAAGTGCAAATAAACAACTTTGCAATTCCTTTTTTTTGTGGGAGCATGATTTTCATCAAGCTACTAATTAAAAAGCCGACCGCCAGTCCTGTTGTCGCCCCCTGTGAGGCGTACCAGGTCATAGGAGCAAAACATGCGTTTCCTCCGGACAGTTGGTTTGCCCTTCTGTTTATTCATGTACTCTGCGCTTGCCCTTGCACAGCAGGCTGGCTCCGCCATGGTGCCGCCGGGCGCTGCCAGCTCGCGCATCGTCCGCTTCGCGGCGGAAGACTGGCCTCCCTTTATTTCCCGCAGCCTGCCTGCCGACGGCATGTCGGGCGCCATGGTCAGCGCCGTCTTCGAACGCATGGGCTATATCGTCAAATATGAGTATTTTCCCTGGAAGCGCGCCATGCAGTTTGGCCTGGCCAGTCCCCGCTACGCCGGTTTCCTGGCCGTCTGGCGCACGCCCGAACGGGAAAAACTCTGTCATTTTTCTGTTCCGGTTGGTAACACGCAAGGTGTGCTGGCCTACCTGAAGGAGGATGGCGTGCCCGGCGCCGCCCTGACTGATCTGGGCAAGCTGCGCATCGGCACCGTGGCCGGTTATTCGAATGGGGAGCAATTCGATGGCATGGTGGCGCGCGGCGAGCTGAGGACGGAAGAGGGCTTGAACGACGCGACGAATCTGAAGAAACTGTTGATCAAGCGTTATCGCGTGATCGTCATCGAGCGCCATGTGCTGCAGCACTTGCTGATGGGACGCAACTTCAGCAAAGCTGAACGGGAGCGCATCGCCGTCATCGATACCGTCTTCAAGGAGCGCCCCGTGCATGTGTGCTTCCAGCGCGATGCCGAGGGGGCAGCCCGGCAAAAGCGCTTCAATGAGGCGGCGCGCGATATCGACACGGCCCGCCTCGAACGCGATTATTGGAAGCGGCTCGATTAGAGCCTGGCGGCGGCGACAGCCCATCCCTGACACTGCGCGCCGTTGTTGTTCGTTGCCAAAACGAAATATCTAAATACGAAACCATTCGTTCTTGTTTGTTTGTCCATCCTTTAGTCTGCAGCCACTGTGTTGACGACTTTGAAAGGATGTTTTCGTATGCCGGAATTGATTCACAAGCAAGAGCCCGTCCCCCGTTTGCTGCAATTGGCGCACGCCGTCTCGTTGGCCGTGCTCGTGCTGGGAGCGCCTGGCGCGGCTCATGCGCAAGCGCCGCTGGACACCGTCATCGTCACGGGTGCGCGCGGCACGGGCCGCACAGTGGCCAACAGCGCCGCGCCGATCGACGTGATCAGCGCGCAGCAATTGCAGGCCACGGGCAAGTTGAACCTGCTCGACGCGCTCGATACGGCCTTGCCATCGTTTAACTTGCCGGCCCGCGTGCAGCCCGACCTGGGCAGCATCGTGCGCGCGGGCCAGTTGCGCAACCTGGACCCCTCGCATACCCTGGTGCTGGTCAACGGCAAGCGCCGGCATACGACGGCCATCGTCAATGAGGATGGTTTTCCCGGTTCCGTCGCCACCGACCTGGCTCTGATCCCCACGGGCGCCATTGCCCGCGTGGAAATCCTGCGCGACGGCGCCTCGGCCATCTACGGTTCCGACGCCATCGCCGGCGTCATCAACATCATCCTGAAATCGGACGACAAGGGCAGCTTCAGCACGCAGCTCGGTTCCACCTACGCCGGCGACGGCACGAACGGTTCCGCGCGCATCGATGGCGGCACGCGCCTGGGCGAGCACGGCTTTGCCCACTTCGGCGCCGAAGTCCAGCGCCAGGGCATTGCCGTGCGCAATTTCGGACTGAATCCCGGCTACCTGTCGTATCCGGCCGTGCGCAACAGCGATGGCCAACTGGTCAAATTGGGGCCGAACAACAGCTTGCCGGCCGGCGCCTCGCCGAACCCGGCTGAAGCGACGCGCAACAGCAATCCGTGGCGCAATACGGGTGTGCCGCAAAGCACGACCGCCTCGCTCAGCGCCAATCTCGGCTATGACGTGTCGAACGAGGTACAACTGTACGGTTTCGGTACCTACGCGCACCGCAATGCCCGCTCGGCGCAGAATTTCCGCCTGCCCAATACCATTTTCAATAACAACAAGGGCTTGCTGGCCGTGTATCCCGACGGCTTCACGCCGTATGAAACGACGAACGAAAACGATTTTTCCTTGACGGGCGGCATCAAGGGCGAGACGGCCGGTTGGAGCTGGGATATCAGCAGCACCTATGGCCGCGACGATATCGACGTGGGCGTGGAAAACTCGGCCAACTACTCGCTGACCTATCCGGGCGGCAAGACGGATTTTGACATCGGCAATCAGCGCTACAGCCGCTCAACCACCAACGCCGATCTGCGCCGTCCCGTGCAGCTGGGCTTGAGCGAGCCAGCCGATCTCAGCATCGGTCTCGAGTACTCGCATGAAACCCAGCAGCGCAGCCCGGGCGAACCCGCTTCCTGGCAGGGCAGCGGTTCGTCGGCATTGGCCGGCTACCTGCCCGTCGATGCGTCCGACACGGCGCGCCACAGCTATGCGGCGTACGTTGGCCTGGGCGCGAAGCTGACGCCGCAATGGCTGCTCGACACGGCCTTGCGCGCCGAGAAATATTCCGATTTCGGCAGCAAGACGACGGGCCGTTTGTCCGCCCGTTATGACATCACGCCCGCCGTGGCTGTGCGCGGCACCGTCAGCAACGGTTTCCATGCACCTAGCCTGGTGACGCAGTCGTATTCGAACACGTCGGACCATGCGGGCGTGCCCTACACCCTGGCACAGCCCAATTCCGTTGCCGCGCGGGCCCTGGGCGCGCAAGCGTTAAAACCGGAAAAATCGACGAATCTGTCGGCCGGGCTGACCTTCAACCCCATGCCGACCCTGCGCCTGGCCGTTGACGCGTATCAAATCAAGGTCAGCGACCGCCTGGGCGTGTCGTCGAATATCGGCATCGACCGCAGCTCGGGCGCGGCGCTCGATGGCAGCGGCCGGCCGCTGACGGCGGCGCAAGCGGGCGTCATTGAAAACCTGCTGCGCTCGGCGGGTTTGACGGTGGGCAATGGCCTCGTCGCGCATTACTTTGCCAACGTGGGTGATACGCGCACGCGCGGCGTCGACTTCACGGCCGAGGATGTGCTGCGCGTGGCCGACGGCAAGCTGCGCTGGACGGCGGCCGCGAATCTCAACCATACGAGCCTGGTGGCCAAGGCGGAACTTCCCGCCGTGCTGCAAGGCTTGCCGAACATCGGCACCCTGAGCAAATCGGCCGAGTACGACTTGCTGTACCGCGCGCCGCGCGACAAGGAAATCCTCACGCTGGCGTATGAAAAAGCCGGCTGGACATTCAATGTACGCGAGACGCGCTACGGCAAGCTCAAGCGCCTGAACGCCATCACGGGCGGCGACTACCAGCTGAAAGCGGCCTTCGTGACGGATGTCAGCATCGGCTACGACATCAGCAAGCGCATCAACGTGACGGTGGGCGCCAACAATGTCTTCGACCAGAAGCCGGGTCAGGTGCCGCGCGAAGCGCGCAGCGCCGCCAGCCTGGCGCAGTACACGGGCGCGTATGACAACTCGGGACCGCTGGGCGTGCTGGGCGGCTATTACTACGCCCGCGCCACTGTCTCGTTCTGATTTTCCCATCCCTCTACCGATCATCAAGAACAGGAAATCCTATGTCTGAACACAATCAACACGCCGCCATCGATCTGGAATGGGCGAATCTCCTTTCGCCGCAGCGCCGCACGCTCTTGCGCGGCGGCGGCCTGGTGGCGGCGCTGGCCGCTTCCGGCCTGGCGGGGTCGGCCCTGGCGCAGGATGGCGCGGTAAAACGAGTCAATCCGCCACCCGGTAAAAGCCCATGGGGCGAGCATACGGATACGGCGCCCACGCCGCGCCCCGTCAGCGTGCGCCCCGGCGAGGAAACCTTGCCGGGCAAGCCGCGCGCCTACACGGATATCGAGAGTTATCACGCACATATCTACTTTGACGAAGACAGTTACCAGAAGGCGGCGCTGATACGCAAGTGGGCGGCCGAGCGCTTCCAGATCGAGCTGGGCGACTGGAATCTGGAGCCGCGCGGCCCCCACGTGACGCCGTCGTTTTACTTTGGCTTTACGAATGACCTGTTACCGGTGATCGTGCCGTGGCTGCAGCTCAACAGCCTGGGCCTGACGATATTGATCCACCCGAATACGGAAGATCCGCGCGCCGACCACCTGTATTACGCGCTGTGGGTGAACCGTTCGCAGCCCGTGAACGGCTATGCGATGAAGAAGCCGGGACCGGGCGAGCCAAGGGTCGAGCAAATCTTTGTCAATACGCGCCCGACGGTGAAAATCGAACGGGCATGAGCGAGACATAAAAGAAAACGCCACGCCAGTATGAACTGGCGTGGCGTTTCGATGGGTATGCCGTGTATCAGCCGTGTTTCTGGATGAATTCGCCGATCTTCGGGCAAATGATCTCGCGCCAGCGGCGGCCCGAGAAGATACCGTAGTGGCCGCATTTCGGCGCCACGAAGTCTTGCTGCATGTCGGCAGGGATGCCCGAACACAGATCATGCGCCGCCTGCGTCTGGCCGGCACCGGAAATGTCGTCCAGCTCGCCTTCCACGGTAAACAGCGCCACGTTCGTGATGTCTTGCGGACGCACCAGCTGGCCGCCCACTTTCCATGTGCCCTTCGGCAGGCTGAATTCCTGGAAAACCGTTTTAATGGTTTCCAAGTAGTACTCGGCCGGCATGTCCAGTACGGCGTTGTACTCGTTGTAGAACTGGCGGTGGCCTTCCGCCGGCTCGTCATCGCCCGTCACCAGGTGCATGTAGAACTCGCGGTGGCTTTGCGCGTGGCGGCCCGGGTTCATGGCGATGAAGCCGGCGTGCTGCAGAAAGCCCGGATACACCTTGCGGCCAAAGCCCGGGTAGTTCGGCGGCACCGCGTAGATCACGGTGTTTTCAAACCACGAGAATTTCTTTTCCGTCGCCAGGTTGTTTACTTGCGTCGGCGAGCGGCGCGGGTCGATCGGGCCGCCCATCATCGTCATGGTTTTCGGCATGTGCGGATCTTTTGCCGTCGCCATCAGCGAGATGGCGGCCAGCACGGGCACGGTCGGTTGACAGACGGAAATCACGTGCAAATCAGGCGCCAGCAGGCGGATGAATTCTTGCACATAATAAATGTAGTCATCGAGGTGGAACGGGCCTTCCGTCAGCGGTACCATGCGCGCGTCCGTCCAGTCGGTGATGTAGACATCGTGCTCGGCCAGCAAGCCGCGCACGGTATCGCGCAGCAGGGTCGAGTGGTGACCGGACAGGGGGGCAACCAGCAAAACTTTGGGCTGTTGCAAGCCAGTGGCTTCTTTTTTGAAGTGAATCAGGCGGCAAAACGGTTTTGTCACGACAACGTGTTCGCGGATGTCGACGCTCTCGCCTTGGACGAGAACGGATTTGATGTCGAATTGTGGTTTTTCGTAGTCTTTGCCAAGGCGGTACATCAGCTCGTAGCCGGCTGCGATGCGTTGCGAAAACGGGGTGTGGGCCAGAGGGGAAACCGGGTTGGTAAATAACTTGGAGGACATGTCTGCCCATTGCATCACCGGAGTGAGGAAAGAGCGTTGCAGTTCGTGCAGTTGGTAAAGCATATAGAGTCCTTGTTTGATTCCAAGCGCCAATATCGGCTCAAATATCATAATCCAATTTTACGATATTTGTTGAGGACAAAATGTGCTTTACCGCGCATAGGTCCACTGTTTGCGCATAGTTGTGACAGCGCGCCACAGTTACGTGGATAGAGCTGCAACGATGCTTTAAAAGCAAAAAAAGCAGCGTTTCCGCTGCTTTTTGTCTGTTTTTTTGCCGCCACGCCCCTGCGGGGAAGAATATCCATCCCCGCCGGAATTGCCGCCGCAGCTGCCGTGCGCTTAGCGCACCAGCATGTCGAGCTTGTCCTTGACGTCCTTGTATTGCTCCGCTTCCGGCAAGGCAGCCTTCGTCTTGGTGATCGAAGGCCAGTTACGGGCCAGATCGACGTTGATCTTGATGAAGGCTTGCTGGTCGCCCGGCACGTCCTCTTCCGCGAAAATCGCGTTCACCGGGCACTCTGCCACGCAGACGGCGCAGTCAATACATTCGTCCGGATCGATTGCCAGGAAGTTCGGGCCTTCCCGGAAACAATCTACCGGGCAGACATCGACGCAGTCGGTATAGCGACAGGCGATGCAGGATTCGGTGACAACGTGGGTCATAACAGTCCTATCAATTTGGGGGAGGTGCTGTAGCGCCTGCAGGAACCTCGGCGGCGCATACTAAAGCAAAGCATTGTATTTTAAGGCAATTCGCTATTTCTCACAAATCCCGCTTATATACAATACATATAAGCAAATTCATTTTTTGGCAGTGTCATTGCCGCGCAGAGCGGGCAATTCAGCGACTATCCGGGACGTTGCCATGAAGAACGCGGCAAGAACGCGACAGTCGCCCGATGCGGCAGGGAGCAGGGCGGGGGATGTGCTGGCTTGACGTGTGGTGTTTTTGTTTTACTCAAATCAAGATCGGCACAAATAAGTGCCGGAACACTCAGGCGCTGGCGCGTATTTGCGCCAGCAATTGCTGCCATCGTGCATTTTCAGCGCCGCCATCCTCGGCAAACGTGATGGTGCGCCGCGCGGTGGGCGCGTCGACGGTGATCTGCCAGCGGGGAATATCGGCGCCCACGTGTTCATCCGTGGCCTGCGGCTGCGTGAAAAAGCCGCTGCTGGCCAGTGCCGCTTCCAGCCTGGGGCCAGCGGGATGGGCTTGCGTATCGATCTCATACTGTTCGCTCAGGCCGGCAAAGCCGCCACTGCTGCGGGCTGAAATTTTCATGCTGCTCCTTGCTGTTGTGGGTGGTGTGGGCCGCGTCATGGCCTGCCGCTGGTGCGGCTGGCCTGAAGCGGACGCGCCGGTGCGCTGCCTTGCATGGGACTGTTTACCGGGGACCGTAACTGCGGCACCAGGCGGCCAGCGCTTCGCGCTCCGCTTCGAGCAACTGGTCCGATTCGCTGTATTCCGCATGGTTCATGGTACCGCAGCAGGCGCGCCGGTCTTGCACGGCGCCGTCTTCGTCGACGATATCGGGTGCAAACGTCATTTGCCCCTCCTCCGTCATGGCATTGGCCTTGAGCACTTCGCGCACGGTAAAGCTGTTGCGGATAAAGTCCAGGTAGGCGCCATTGCCGTCGGCCTGGGCGATCGTCAGCATGTGGCCGGCCACGTCGGCATAGGTGGCGGCCTGGTCCGGCGATGCCACCAGCGCGCGCAGGACCAGGCTGCGCAGGTAGTCGCCGCAGCGGTGCAGCACGGCCGCGTCGTCTTCCAGCTGGGGCTGGCGTTCGTGGGCAAAGATGTCGGCCAGGATGTCGTAGATGGCGCCCGTAAACACTTGCGAAATGGCGTGCACTTCCGTGCCCGCTTCCGACAATTTGATGTCATTGTCGGCATTGCGCAAGCCATTCGGCCGGCCCAGGGCCAGGCCGAACTGCTCGGCCAGGTCGGCCAGGAAGGTCTTGTCATGCAGGTCGGACTTCGTTTGCGCGATCACCGCTTCCACCTGGTCCAGCTGCGACAGGGCCAGGAAGATGGCCGTCAGGTCGCCAAACGATTCGTGCAAGCCGCCCGTTTGCGGCGGATTGTTGCTGAGCAGCCAATTCGGCTTGAGGCCATCGAGCACGGCGTGCCCCGTTTCATGCGAGACGATGTCGAGCGAGCGGCAGGTGTAGACGCGCTCGGTGGCGCCGCTGGGGATGAAGTCGCCGAACTTGAGTGCCTTGTCGCTGCGGCTGTAATACGCATTCATGACATTGGGCAAGCCATGCGGGAACACGCGCAGCGGGGCCGTGTTGCTGGCACTATTCCATTGCCAGGGCAGGGGCGGCGCCGTGTCGTTGCTGGCCAGCGCGCGCTGGTACATGGTGAGCGTCATGCGCACGATGGCAAACGTGTGCACGGCGTCGAACTGATCGGTATTGGGCGAGACGATGAAGTCGCCGAAGGCATTCGGGCTGACTTGCGCGATGCCCGGTTCGCCAAACGTGATGCGTGCGTCGCGCGGGCCTTGCAGGATCAGCCCGGGCAAAAAGGCTTTACGGGTGCCCAGGTCGCTGACGGACGGATCTTGCTTCCAGATCAGCACGCGTGAACCGACGGGCACGGCGGCCAGGTTGCGCACCGTTGCCTCCGTCAGGCGGGGCGGGCCCGGCTGCAGGGTCAGTTGCGCATTCTTGCGGTGCTGGCGGTAGGGCGCCGAGGGGGTAGGGACATAGCCGACGGGCAGGGACACGCATTTGGTCAGGACGGCTTCGACCGGCACGATGACTTTCTGGTCCATGGTAGTTCTCCAAGACACGCGCAACTGGAACTGGAATAGTCGTCCCGCTTGGGCGCATCCGGTTTGATTCCGCGCAAACGATGCGCGGGAAGGACGGGCTTTTTTGGCCGTCCGGCGCCCGCTGCGGCCGTGCCTGCCGCATGGCGGCTGGTATGATGCTGGCCGTATTGCCCCGTTTTTATAATAAAAGGATCGTTTGATGGCGGATATAAATATAGTTCAGCAACATAAGCTGACAGCAGCAAAGGCGCGCGAAGCGGCGCAGCAAGTGGCCGACAAGCTGGCCCAGGAATATGACCTGGCGTGCGCCTGGGATGGCGATGTGCTGCGCTTCGAGCGCAGCGGCGTCGATGGTTCGCTGACCCTGGAAAAAGAGCAGGCGCAACTGCAAATCAAGCTGGGTTTCATGCTCAGCGCCTTCGCCTCCACGATTGAAGGCAAGATTGCCGAGAAAATGCGCAAGGTGTTTACCGAAGCAGTTTGATGGCATTTGGCTCGCTTGTCTGGCGCCCTGTTTGGTGCTAGGGAGCGTGTCGCGGCGATGGGCGAAAAGACGATGAAAACATGTCGCTTTTCGCCTTTTTTACGTCCGACTGTACGCTGGCGAACATTGCTAGCACATTTCTATTTGGAAAGCCATTGGACTTTGATGGCTTTTTGCGTTATACTTGAGTCATATTTACAACAGCTACACCGCGTTTCACCTTCTGCTTCGCAGTACTCTCCGCTCGCTGAGTGGTGAATAATTCTTCGGGTTTTACACCCGCATCCAGTTTAAAAGTAGCTTGGTCGATTTTTTTTCGGTCAAATACATTTGGTGCCATGTATTTGCATGGCGCTAGCGTTGTTAAAAGTCCTGAACCACAGCCTCTTTTAGCACGCACACGGCACCCCGGCACCGGCTTTGGCCATCCGCTGGTCACACGCGTGTCACCCCCTGTTTCCTGTCGCTCCCGTGCGCATTGTGCGCCGTGGCGTAGCCGACGCAACAGGGTTTGCTGATTCCCGCCGCAAGCTAGCAGGCTTGCTGGGTTTCAATCCATTCGTCAAATCGAGGGAGAACCACATCGTGGCAAAACAAATCATTATCGACCATGTGTTCAAAGTGTTCGGCGACAAGCCAGAAGAAGCACTTGAACTCGTCCGTCAGGGCGCCAGCAAGCAGGACATCCTGGCCAAGACCGACTGCACCATCGGCGTCTTCGACGCCACCTTTACCATTGAAGCGGGCGAGATTTTCGTCATCATGGGCCTGTCCGGTTCGGGCAAGTCGACCCTGGTGCGCATGCTGAACCGCCTGATCGAGCCGACCGCCGGCCGCATCCTGATCGATGGCAACGACATCAATACCTTGCCGGACGCCCAGCTGCGCGCCCTGCGCCGCAAGGACATCAGCATGGTGTTCCAGTCGTTCGCGCTGCTGCCGCAAATTACCGTGCTCGACAACACTGCCTTCGGCATGGAACTGGCCGGCATGCCCAAGGCCGAGCGCCATGCGCTGGCCCAGCAAGCTTTGGAGCAGGTGGGTCTGGACGGCTACGGCGCCAGCTATCCCGACGAATTGTCGGGCGGCATGCAGCAGCGCGTGGGCCTGGCCCGTGCGCTGGCTTGCGATCCATCGATTTTGCTGATGGATGAAGCGTTTTCCGCGCTCGATCCGATTATCCGTACGGAAATGCAATCGGAACTGCTGCGTTTGCAGCAAATCAAGCGCCGCACCATCGTCTTCATTTCGCATGATCTCGACGAAGCCATGCGCATCGGCGACCGCGTCGCCATCATGAAAGATGGCCACGTGGTGCAGGTGGGCACGCCGGAAGAAATCCTGCGCAAACCGGCCAACGATTATGTGCGCAACTTCGTGCGCGGCGTCGATGCGGCGGCCGTCTTCAAGGCCAGCGATATTGCCCGCAAGAGCCAGATCGTCGTGTCGGAATCGCCGAGCCGCGGTTCGCGTGCCGCGCTGTCGATGCTGGAAGAGCAGGATCGCGCATTTGCCTATGTCGTCAATCCGCAGCGCAAGTTCCTCGGCGTCGTCTCGGCCGATTCGCTGCGCAGTGCGCTCGACGGCCATGTGGGCCCGCTGGGCCTGGCGCATGCCTATCTGCCCGACGTGCAGACCATCGATGCAGATGAGCCCGTCGCCGGCCTGTTCGGCCAGGTGGCGCAACTGCCTTACGCCGTCCCTGTGGTGGCCAATGACGGCAGCTTCCGCGGCGCCATCAGCAAGACGACCTTGCTGAAGTTCCTCGACCGCGACACGCCAGCCATAGCCGAACAACAACAGAAAGGACAAGCATGAACCCAAGCACCGTTTCCACAGTAGAACCTGTTGTTGAACAGGCCGCCCAGATCAATCCCTGGGCGCTGACGCCCCCGACCGACGCCAGCACCGCCTGGCTCGACGCCGCCGCGCCCGACGTACAGCCGGAACATGCGGGCGGCTTTCACCTGACGCAGATTTTCGACGGTTCGCTGCCGCTGGAAAGCTGGATCAACCAGGGCCTGGGCTGGGTCGTGGCCCATTTCCGCCCCTTCTTCCAGGCCGTGCGCGCGCCCATCGACAGCGTGCTGTCCGGCGTGGAAGGCGTGCTGCTGGCGGCCCCGTCGCTGACGGTGATCGCCATCATCGGCTTGCTGGCGTGGCAGTTCACGAGCCGCACCCTGGCCATCGGCACCGTGCTGGCGCTGCTGCTCGTGTCGATGCTGGGCATCTGGCCGGAAGCCATGACGACCCTGTCGCTGGTGTTGACGTCGCTGGCCTTCTGTCTGGCCATCGGTTTGCCGCTCGGTATTTTCCTTGCCAGCAGCGACCGCGCACAGAATATCCTGCGCCCCTTGCTCGATGCCATGCAGACGACGCCCGCCTTCGTTTACCTGGTGCCGGTGGTGATGCTGTTCGGTATCGGTAATGCGCCGGGCGTGATCGTCACGATCATCTTTGCCCTGCCGCCGCTGGTGCGCCTGACCAACCTCGGCATCCGCCAGGTGCGTCCCGACCTGATCGAAGCGGCCCGCGCCTACGGTGCCTCGCCGTGGCAGTTGTTGACCCGCGTGCAGTTTCCGCTGGCCATGCCGTCCATCATGGCCGGTATCAACCAGTCGCTGATGCTGTCGCTGTCGATGGTCGTGATCGCCTCGATGATCGCCGTGGGCGGCCTGGGCCAGATGGTATTGCGCGGCATCGGTCGCCTGGACATGGGCCTGGCAACGGTGGGGGGCCTCGGTATCGTGCTGCTGGCCATCACCCTGGACCGCCTGACGCAAGCGATGGGCCACCCACGCCGCGGCGTGCGCCACTGGTACCAGACGGGTCCTGCCGGTTTCGTGCTGCGCCTGGTGCGCGGCAACACGGAGAAAAATAATGTTGAACAGCAAGCAACGCTGGCCAACGCACAATAAGAAAGGATTTACATGCATCAAATTGACAATTTTAAAGTGACGCAAAAATCGCAACGCAAGTTCCAGCTGTTTTCCGCCCTGGCCATCGCCGCCATGGCCCTGACCACCAGCCTGGCCATGGCGCAGACGCCGGCGGCAGCTGCCGATGCGCTGCCCGGCAAGGGCGTCAAGGTGCAGCCGCTGCAAAGCTCTATCGCGGAAGAAACCTTCCAGACCATGCTGGTCGACAAGGCCCTGGAAAAGCTCGGCTACGAAGTGCAGCCGATCAAGGAAGTGGAATATCCGACCGCGCATATCGCCATCGCCAACGGCGACGCCACCTTCATGGCCGTGCACTGGGACCCGATGCACAAGGATTTCTATAACAATGCGGGCGGCGACGCCAAGTTGTTGCGCACGGGCCAGTATGCGGGTCCTGCGGCGCAAGGTTATCTGATCGACAAGGCGACTGCTGAGAAATACAACATCACGAATATCGACCAGTTGCGCGATCCCACCCTGGCCAAGCTGTTCGACCACGATGGCGACGGCAAGGCCGATTTGACGGGCTGCAACCCTGGCTGGGGCTGCGAAGCGCTGATCGAGAACCACATGGATGCGTACAAACTGCGCGAAACGGTAACGCACGTGCAGGGCAGCTATGCGGCCCTGATCGCCGACACCCTGGGCCGCTACAAGCGCGGCGAACCGATCCTGTACTACACGTGGACGCCGTACTGGGTCAGCGGCGTGCTGGTGCCGGGCAAGGACGTGGTCTGGCTGAAAGTGCCGTTCTCGGCCAATCCCGACAAGGTGAACACCCGCCTCGACGATGGCAGCGATTACGGCTTTGCCGTCAACACGGCGCGCATCGTATCGAACAAGGCCTGGGCGGAGAAAAATCCGGCCGCGGCCAAGCTGTTCGAAGTGATGCAATTGCCCGTGGCGGACATCAATGCGCAGAACGAGCGCATGCGTCGCGGCGAAAACACGCAAGCCGATATCGCGCGCCATACTGCCGGCTGGATCAAGTACCACCAGCAAAAGTTTGACGGCTGGATCGCGCAAGCGCTGGCGGCGGCAAAAAAGTAAATTACGGCTGATACAGGCGTAAAAAAAGTGGCTACCGATTTGGTAGCCACTTTTGCGTTAACGGCCTGTTTTGGTGGTTTTTGGTGAGTTTTTAGCCGTTTTCGGCCAGTTTCAGGTGCAAAATGGGGAAAGGCTTGCCAAAGGGGTCGCATTCCGAGCGGCTTTCCCCGATAAAACCCAGGTGGCGGTAAAAGCCGTGCGCTTGCGTGTTGTGCTCGTTGACGTCGACGGCCGTGGCGCCCAAGGCCGTGATGGCGTACTGGACCAGCGTGCGGCCGGCGCCGCTGCCGCGTTGATCGGGATGCACGAACAGCATCTCGATCTTGGCGTGCTCGACGCACAGGAAGGCATAGGCGGCGCCGTCATCGGCGCGCAGCACGTGCAGCAGGCGGTCGGCCGTCACCCTGGCCAGCTCATCGCGGACGAAGGACATGAGGAAAGCGATATCGCTGTCGGCGAGGAAATCGTGGGTGGCGCGTACGGACAAGTGCCAGACGTCGAACAAACGGGGCAGGTCGGCGGCATGGGCCAGGGAAATCGGTGATGGTGTCATGCGGAAATAATAACATTGCCCCGGGCTGTGCCGGGGCAGGGGGATGATCAGTCCTTCAAATCTTCGATCAGGTCGATGTATTGCTGCTGCGCATCTTCCTTCGACGTGCCGGCCAGGGCTGCCCAGGCGTCGAACTTGGCGCGGTTGACGAAGTCGGTCATGCCGGGGCGCTCGCCCGTGGCGTCGCCGCTCGACGCTTGCTTGAACAAGGCGTAGATTTTCAACAAGGTCATATTGTCCGGACGCTCGGACAGGGTCTTGGAATCGAGCTGCGCTTGGTCGAATTGCTCTTGTAAACTCATGATGGCTCCTGTGTGCTGATGGAATCGCTGGAAAAGTGCGGCAGGCGCGGCGGAGTGGCCACCGTGCGTGCTGCAGTGCCTGACATCATAGTGAAAAAAGCGCGCCGTGCATTAGAGGACACACTCAAAACAAAAGCGCCGCCGCTGCGTGAACAGGGGCGGCGCCAGGGACAGTCGCTCGAGCGCTGCGGAGTCGGTGCTTATACGCCCAGCAGTTCGACGTCGAAAATCAGGGTGGCGTTCGGTGGAATCACGCCGCCGGCGCCGCGGGCGCCATAGCCCAGTGCTGCCGGGATGATCAGCTGGCGCTTGCCGCCCACTTTCATGCCTTGCACGCCTTCGTCCCAGCCCTGGATGACGCGGCCTGCGCCCAGCGGGAATTCGAATGGGTCGTTGCGGTCCTTGCTCGAATCAAATTTCGAACCGGCGCTGCCGTCGT
This sequence comes from Janthinobacterium sp. GW823-FHT03B06, assembly GCF_058796955.1. Lineage (NCBI taxonomy): Bacteria > Pseudomonadati > Pseudomonadota > Betaproteobacteria > Burkholderiales > Oxalobacteraceae > Janthinobacterium > Janthinobacterium sp. GW823-FHT03B06. Next base: position 516,325 of record NZ_JBXAJE010000004.1, on the reverse strand, counting down.
CGTTCTGCAGCCAGCCCGTGTAATGCACGACAACATTGTTGCCGGCTTGCGCTTCAGCGCCTTCGCCGACGACGGTATCGATGTATTGCAGGCCGGAAGCGGTAGTGGTGGTGGTCATGATAATCCTTGTGTAGGCGATGAAAGCTTCAGATTGTAGAGCAATGAGTTGCAAAGCGCCATTCCAGGCCCGGCGCAGGGGAAATAGGGGAATTACGGCGATGTGTGGCTGCCGCTTGCATTTAAGGGGGGAATTCACACAATAAATACAGTGTTCCACGTAAAATGCATGTTTTGTATTTAACAGTGATTTCTTCCATGTTCCGCAGTCTACGCCGCCTTGTTTTTTCCTCGCTGTGCCTGGTTTCCGCAATATCGACGGCGCAAGCCGAAGTGGTGGTGGTACTCAATTCCCGTGATGCTACGGTGCAACTGCTGGACCAGAAAACCTACGCCCCCCTGTCCACCTTTGCCGTCGGCAAGGAGCCGCACCATCTGATGGAGACGCCGGACGGCAAGTCGCTGATCGTCGCCAGTTCCGTCGGCAACGAACTGATCTTCCTCGACCCCGTGTCGGGCCAGATCCAGCGCCGCATCAGCAACATCCTCGACCCCTACCAGATCGGCTTTTCGCCGGACCAGAAGTGGTTCATCTCGAATTCGCTGCGCCTGGACCGCATCGACCTGTACCGCTACGACGGCAAGAACCTGACCCTGGCCAAGCGCATCGCGCTGCCGAAGCTGCCCAGCCACATGGCCTTCACGGCTGACAGCACCATGGCTTTCATTACACAGCAGGGCAGCAACCAGGTCAGCGCCATCGACCTGGCCACGCAGACGGTGAAATGGACCATGCCTGTCGGCCCGGCGCCGGCCGGCATCACGATGACGCCGGACGGTAAATATTTGCTGGTCGGCATCATGGGCAGCGATTACGTGGAAGTGATCGACTGGCGCACGCAAAAGACCGTCAAGCGCATCAAGGCGGGCGCCGGCACGCATAATTTCCGCGCGCTGGGCGATAATCGCATGACGTTCGTGTCGAACCGCGTGTCGAACACGATCAACATCATCGACCAGCAAACCCTGGAAAACGTGGGCACCATCAACGTGCCCGGTGGCCCGGACTGCATGGAAATCACGCCCGATGGCAAGACCATGTGGGTGACATTGCGCTGGATCAAGAAAGTGGCCGTGATCGATTTAACCACGCGCAAGGTGATCAAGACGATCCCCGTGGGCCGCTCGCCCCATGGCGTGTATTTCGCCACGCACTCGCCGCGCATGTGATGACGGGTGTGATGATGAAACGCCTGATTTCCGCGGGCCATGTGCCTGCCATGCTGCTGTGCGCCGGCACCATGCTGACGTCCGCGCATGCCGCCGTACCGGCCCCAGCAGCACCGGCGCCAGCCGCATCTTCGGCCCCGGCCGCCTGCAAGGGCACGATCTACATGACGTTCGACACGGGCAGCCAGTCGCAAGCGCAACTGATCGCCGACGTGCTGAACAAGCGCCATGTGAAGGCAACCTTCTTCCTGGCCAATGAAAAGACCACGCGCGGCGACTATTCGCTCGATCCCTCGTGGGCACCGTACTGGAAAGCCCGGGTCGCCGAAGGCCATGCGTTCGGCACGCATACGTTCGACCATGTGTACTGGAAGAAGGATCTGGCCAACGGCTTGATCCAGGTCAAGCCCCAGTTCGGCAAGGATGGCGGCAAGCTGGCGTCTTTCACCGATCAGCAGTTCTGCGAGGAATTGCGCCGCGTCGATACGCGCTTCCAGGAACTGACGGGCCGCAAGCTCGATCCGTTCTGGCGCGCGCCGGGCGGCTACACGTCGCCGCGCACCCTGGCGGCCGGCAGCGCTTGCGGCTACCAGCACGCGGGCTGGGCGCCGGCGGGGTATTCCGGCGATGAACTGCCCAGCGACAAGTATCCAAACGCCATGCTGCTGAAAAAGGCGCTGGCGAACTTGCGCAGCGGCGACATCTTCATTTCGCACATGGGCATCTGGTCGCGCAAGGAGCCGTGGGCGCCCGCCAACCTCGATGCCTTGATTTCCGGCCTGCAAGACAAGGGCTTCTGTTTTGCCACCCTGCGCGAGCATCCTGCCTACGCGCAGAAGAAGGGCCAGCCATGATGGCCGCCGACATCGTCAGTGTCGTCACCCCGGCGATCGACGCCGTGGTCGACGCTTTTGGCGTGGCGCAAGGCTGGCTGTTCCAGACCATCGTCAATCCCCTCGTCTACCACCTGGGCTTTGGCGAATTCACGGAAGAAGCGTTCGAGGGCACGGAATGGCTGCTGATCGGCCTGTGCGAACTGGTGCTGCTGTTCCTCGTGTTGCGGCCGCTCGAAGCCCTGATTCCCGCGCAAAAGATCACGGACCCGCGCGCCCGCTGGAACGACTTCATTTACACGGTGCTGCACCGCATCGGCCTGTTTTCCGTGCTGGTCTTCTTCACGCTCGATCCGCTGATGGATGCATTGGCAGGCGCCTTGCGTTTCGACAATATCCATCCATTGAATCTGGAGTCGCTGTTGCCCGGCATCAGTCCCTTGCTCAGTTTTATCATTTATTTTGTGATACTGGACTTCGTCGACTATTGCTACCACCGGGCCTCGCACCATTTCGGCTGGTGGTGGGGCTTGCACAGCCTGCATCACAGCCAGCAAAACATGAACTTGTGGAGCGATGACCGCAATCACTTGCTCGACGACTTTTTGCGCGACGTGGTGATGGCGCTGGTGGCGCTCGGCATCGGCGTGCCGCCGGGCCAGTACGTGCTGCTGGTGTCGGTTTCGCGCATCCTGCAAAGCTTGCAGCATGCGAATGTGAGGATACACTTCGGCCGCATCGGCGAGCGGCTGCTGATCTCGCCCCGTTTCCACCGCACGCACCATGCGATCGGCGTGGGGCATGAGTCGAAAGGCAAGGGCAGCATGGGTGGTTGCAACTTCGGCGTGGTCTTGCCGATTTGGGATATGCTGCTGGGCACCGCGAATTTCTCGGCCGGCTATGCGCGCACGGGCGTGCGCGACCAGCTGGCCCGTATCGACAGCCAGGGCGTGGGCCGGCCCGGGCGCAACTATGGCCGCGGCTTCTGGCAGCAGCAATGGCTGGGCCTGCGCCGCATGGTGGAATTTGCAAGAATCAAACGAAAAGGACGCCGTTGATGCGTAATGTGCTGAATTCGTATGGCCGTGCTTTCCTGTCGCAATTGCACGGCAGGATATTGCTGTTGAGCATAGCGCCGTTCATCCTGTCGCTGATCCTGTGGGGCGCCCTGCTGTATGTGGGCTTGCAGCCGCTGATCGACAGCCTGCATGCGCTGTTTACGCAATATGACTTCTTCCGCACCAGCGGCCAGGTGCTGGCCACCTTCGGCCTGGGCATGCTGAAAGCGGTGATCGTACCCCTGATCGCCATGTTCATGCTGCTGCCGCTGATGATCTTGACGGCGCTGATCTTCATGGGCCTGTTCGCCATGCCGGCCATCGGCCGGCATATCGGCGGGCGGCATTTTCCGCAGCTGGAAAAGAAGCATGGCGGCAGCCTGCTGGGCAGCGTCGCCACTTCGCTGGCGACGTTCCTGCTGTTCATCATCGTCTGGGTGCTCATGCTGCCCCTGTACGCGTTTCCGCCGGCCGCGCTGGCGGGCCAGGCCGTGCTGTGGGGCTGGCTGACCTACCGCGTGATGGCGTATGACGCCATGGCCGACTACGCCAGCGTGGAAGAGCGCCACGCCATCATGCGCGAGCAGCGCTGGCCCCTGCTGGCCATCGGCATGGTCTCCGGCGCGGCCGGCGCCGTGCCGGGCATGCTGTGGATGGGCGGCGTGATGTCGGTGGTGTTCTTCCCCTTCCTGGCGGCGTTCGCCATCTGGCTGTATGTCTTGATCTTTATTTTTACGGGTCTGTGGTTCCAGTATTACTGCCTGGAAGCACTGGCGCGTTTGCGGGGCGTACGCGGCATGACCGACGTGGCGCCGGCGGACGCTTGAGTATTTTCATCGAATTCTACGAGGGAGCTTCATGGCTATCGGATTGATCATCATCGGCGACGAAATCCTGTCGGGCAAGCGCACGGACCAGCATTTTCCGAAAGTCGTGAGCATGCTCAAGGCACGCGGCTTGCAGCTGAGTTGGGCGGAATACGTGGGCGACGAGCCGGCCCGCCTGGTCGCCTTGCTCCAGCGCAGCTTTGCCAGCGGCGACATCGTCTTCAGCTTTGGCGGCATCGGCGCCACGCCGGACGACCATACGCGCCAGGCGGCGGCCGATGCGCTGGGCTTGCCGCTGGTGCTGCATCCGCAGGGCAAGCTCAATATCCAGCAGCGGATCACGGAAATGGGCGAGGAGGCGGGCGTGCCGGCCGATTTGAACTCGCCGGAAAACCTGCACCGCCTGAAAATGGCGGAATTCGTGCAGGGCGCCGAGTTGATTCCGAATCCGTACAACAAGATTGCCGGCTTTGCCGTGCGCGAGCATTATTTCGTGCCGGGCTTTCCCGTCATGTCCTGGCCCATGATCGAATGGGTGCTCGATACGCATTACGCCCACCTGTTCAACCAGGTGCCGCACGCGGAACATGCCTTGCTCGTGTATGAAACGGCCGAATCCTTGCTCACGCCGCTGATGGTGCGCCTGGAAGCGGAGTTTCCGCTGATCAAGGTGTTCAGCCTGCCCAGCGTGGGCGATGCGCAGACGCGCCGGCATATCGAACTGGGCGTCAAGGGCGAGCCCGTGCAAGCGGCGGCTGCCTTTGCCGAGATGCGCGCCGCACTCGATACCTTGCAGGCGGAATACACCACCATCTGAGATGCCGCCAGCCCGGCGCCGGCGGCTTTTTCGCTGGCGTCCAGCCCGCCATGCATCTATGTACGCCAGCGTACGTTCCAAGACGTTGTTTTTTTGCGAAAATCTTCAATGAAGCAAGATTTTTGTGCGCGCTCGTCAGTCGTTTTCATGCCGATGTGGTGGAATGGTGAACAGGGGCCTTGCGTGTCGAACGCGCGGTCGCCTGCCTGTGCAGTAGCGTGTTTTTTTGATTCACCGGTATGGACATCATGTTAAGCAAGTTTTGTTGTGACCGGCCCTGGCTGGCCCTCGTCTTATCCTGCGCGGAGCGGCATCGTTGCCGCCTTTTCCGCGCCGTCCAAACCCAACCTTACCCCAGCATCCCATGAAAGACACAGGCGTCAATCTGGCCGCGCAAGAGCGGCCCCCCTCTGATCCAGCTCCCGAGGCGCCGCCGCCGGCGAGCCCGCCGAAGAAGCGCCGTTCGCGCATCTGGCCGATCTTTGCCATCATCGTGCTGGCGCTGATCGCCGGCGTGGCGTGGTTCGTCATGCGCGAAGTGCGCACGTCGGCCCTGCAGGCAGAGTTTTTCACGCGCCTGGACCGCCAGCTGGCGTTCAAGGTCGAGCCCGGCCCTGCACCGGCGGGCGCTATCCGCTATCCGCAGCACGGCCCGTATGACGAGCGGCTCGGCTATGCCAGCTTGCCCGACTTCATTACCAAACTCAATGCGCGCGACTACGCCGTCACGGCGCAGGCGCGCATGTCGCCGAAAATGGTGCAACTGGTCGACCGGGGCATCTTTGCCACCTATCACGAGAAAAACCGCGCGGGCCTGACCATCCTCGATTGCCGCGCCGCGCCGCTGTTCGCGGCCAGCTATCCCGAGCGCATGTTCGACGGCTTTGCCGAAGCGCCGCCCGCGCTCGTGCAAAGCCTGCTGTTCATCGAAAACCGCGAATTGCTCGACCCGGGCACGCCCAAGCGCAATCCCGCCGTGGAATGGGACCGTCTGAGCAAGGCGATCCTCGACAAGGCGCTGAACCTGTTCGGCGGCCACCGCGGTGGCGGCGGCAGTACGCTGGCCACGCAGATCGAAAAATACCGGCATTCGGAAGACGGGCGCACCAGTTCCATGCAGGACAAGCTGCTGCAGATGATTTCGGCCAGCCTGCGCTCGTACCAGGATGGCGAAAACACCATGGAAGCGCGGCGCAAGATCGTCGTCAATTACCTCAATACCGTGCCGCTGTCGGCAAAGAGCGGCTTTGGCGAAGTCAACGGCATCGGCGACGGCATGTGGGTCTGGTATGGCCGTCCGTTTGCCGAAGTGAAAACTTTGCTTAGTGGAAAAATGGACCAGCCAGGCAGCGCGCTGGCCTACAAGCAGGCGCTGAGCCTGCTGATCGCGCAGCGCCGTCCTTCCCATTATCTGGTGGCCGGCGGCGCCGACCTGGAAGAATTGACCAACAGCCATCTGCGTTTGCTGGCGCAGGCGGGCGTGATTTCGCCGCAGCTGCGCGATGCGGCCATCGCCGAGAAGCTGCGTCCGTCGACGGCGTCCGGCGTGCAATCGGAAGCATCGACCTCGTTCGTTACGCGCAAGGCCTCGAATGCCGTACGCAACCACCTGGCCACCATGCTCGGCGATCCGCGTTTGTACAACCTCGACCGCCTTGACCTGAAAGTGGTCAGCACGCTCGACGCGCAGGCGCAAAACGCCGTCACCAAGGTCTTGCGCGAGTTGCGCGACCCGGAAGTGGCGAAAGCGGCCGGCCTGACGGGCAAGGGCATGCTGGGCAATGGCGACCCCGCCAACGTGGTCTACAGTTTTACCTTGCTGCAAAAGGGCGAGCAGGCCAACTTGCTGCGCGTGCAAACGGATAACTTTGACCAGCCGCTCGACATCAACGAAGGCGCCAAGCTGGACCTCGGTTCCACGGCCAAGCTGCGCACCCTGGTCACGTACCTGGACATCATCGACCAGCTGCACCAGCGCTACAGCGGCATGGGCGCCGCCGAGCTGGGCAAGATTGCCGTCGATCCGAAGGACATGCTGTCGCAGTGGGCGATTGCTTACCTGAAACCTTTGCCTCTCGGCGAAGCGCGCAACCTGCCGGCCATGCTGGCGGCCGCCATGGAACGCAAATATTCGGGCAACCCGGGCGAAGGCTTCTTCACGGGCGGCGGCTTGCACCATTTCGGCAACTTCTCCAAGCTCGACGACAGCCGCATCATGACGGTGCAGCAGGCGCTGCGCCAGTCGACCAACCTGGTGTTCGTGCGCCTGATGCGCGACGTGGCCCGCTACTACATGTTCTCGCGCCCCGATTCTTCGGCCTCGCTGCTGGCGGACGCGGACGATCCGCGCCGTGCGCAGTACCTGAGCCGCTTTGCCGACAAGGAAGGGCGCGAATTCCTGCACCGCTTCTATCAGAAGTACCGCGGCAAGAGCGTTGACGAGCAGGAAAAGATTTTATTGGCCAGCATCCGCCCGACGCCCGTGCGCCTGGCGAATATCTTCCGCACCGTCAATCCGAAGGGCACGGTGGCGGAATTCGGCGATTTCCTCAACGCCAACCTGCCGTCGCAAAACGAAGTGCCGCCCGAGCGCGTCGCCAAGATGTACCAGCAGTACGCGATGGAAAACTGGTCGCTGGCCGACCGCGGCTACCTTGCCAATGTGCATCCGCTGGAACTGTGGATGGTGGCGTATCTGCGCCAGCATGAAGGTTCCACCCTGACGCAGATGGTGGCGGCCAGCGAAAAGGAACGCCAGGAAGTCTACAAATGGCTGTTCAACACGCACCGCAAGCATGCGCAGGACCGCCGCATCGCCAACTTGCTGGAAGTGGAAGGGTTCCTGGAAATCCACCGCCAGTGGAAGAAGATGGGCTACCCGTTTGATTCGCTGGTGCCGTCGTATGCGACCACCCTGGGCGCGTCGGCCGACCGGCCCGCTGCGCTGGCCGAATTGATGGGCATCATCATCAACGATGGCGTGCGCAAGCCGAGCGTGCGCATCGATTCCATGCATTTCGCCGCCAACACGCCGTACGACACCATGGTCAAGCGGGGCAGCAAGGTGGAGGCGGAGCAAGTGCTCTCGCCGGACGTGGCCAAGGCCGTGGCCAAGGCCATCCGCGAAGTCGTGTCGGACGGTACGGCGAAGCGGGCGAAGACGGCATTCGTCGGCGCCGACGGCGTGCCGATCCCGATGGGCGGCAAGACGGGCACGGGCGACCAGCGCTTCGACGTGTATGGCGCCGGCGGCCGCCTGATCGAGTCGCGCTATGTGAACCGCTCGGCCACGTTCGTCTTCAATATCGGCGAGCGCTTCTACGGCAGCATGACGGCGTATGTGCGGGGACCGGAATCGAAGAACTACGATTTCACCAGCGCCTTGCCCGTGCAACTGCTGGTGTCGCTGGCGCCGAGCTTGATGCCGCTGATCGAGCCGCCTGCGCCAGCCGAGGGTGTGGCCAGGCAGTGCACGAATTAACCGGCAGTATGCGGATTGAGCAAAACGCCAGCTTCCATGCTGGCGTTTTTTCTTGCTAGCCGGCAAACACGGCCGTTTTATCTTCCAGGCGCGCGTGATAGGCGGCGATGGCCGGATAATCGGGGTGCTGCATCGGAGCCATCAGCCAGCGCTTGACGGACAGGCCCAGCACGATATCGGCCAGGGTGAACGCTTCGCCGCAGACGAATGCGCCCGTACGCTGCAGCTGCTGTTCCAGCACGCCCATCATCTTGTTCCATCCGGCAATACCGGCCGCCAGCTGCGCCGCATCCTGGTGGGCCGGGCTGTGGCGCACCAGCGACATGAAGGCGTAGCGCCAGCTGTTGTTCAAATCGCCCATCTGCCAATCCATCCATTTTTCCACTTCCGCGCGGGCGCGTGGCGTGCTTGGAAGCAAGTCGTCGCGGCCCGCCTGGGCGCACAGGTAGCGGCAGATCGTGTTCGATTCCCACAGCACCAGGTCGCCATCGAGCAACACGGGCACCATGGCGTTCGGGTTCAGGGTCAGGAAAGCCGGGTCGTCGGTGGTGCGAAAGCCGCTGCCCCAGTCTTCGCGTTCGTAGGGCAGGTCGAGTTCTTCGCACGTCCACAGGACTTTGCGGACATTGATCGAGGCGGCTTTTCCAAGAATTTTCAGCATGCGGGGCTCCAGAGGGCAGGTGATCGATCTGCCACTGTAGCGGAAATGGCCACGCCGCGCATGTGAAAGTGCCTTGCATAGTTGAGGTTTTCTTGGCATCGTAGCCACCCATGAAACCTATGCGCCACCACATGTCCAAAATCCTCGCGTTCAGCCGCTTTTCCGTGCGCGATTTCCTCGCCACCGCCGGTCCCACCCTGCTGCTGGTCGGCGCATTCTGCGCGCTTGCTTACTGGCTGGTCGACCCGGCGCCGCCGCGCCAGGTGAGCCTGTCGACGGGACAGGACAATAGCGCGTACGAAGAGTTCGGCAAGAAATACGCGGCTACCCTGGCCAGGCACGGCATCAAGGTGACCTTGCAGCCATCGCTGGGTTCGCAGGAAAACCTGCAGCGCCTGAATGCGGGCAAGACCGATATCGCCTTCGTGCAAAGCGGCTCGACGGAACACGCCGATGCCGAGCGTCATGGCCTCATCTCCCTGGGCAGCCTGTTTACGGAACCCGTCTGGCTGTTCTTGCGCGAAGACAAGGCGGTCACGGAACTGACGCAATTGAAGGGCATGAAGATCAATCTGGGGCCGGAAGGCACGGGCGTGCCCAGCCTGTTCCGGCAGTTGCTGTCAGTGAATGGCGTGGAAGCGAGCGAGCTGACCGTGAGTGCCTTGCAAAACACGCCCGCCACGGTGGAGCTGCTGGAAGGGCGCATCGACGGCCTGGTGTTCAGCTCGGCGCCGGAAGCGCCGCTGATCCAGATGCTGCTGCAGACGCCGGGCATCAAGCTGTTTGATTTTTCGCAGGCGGAGGCGTACACGCGGCGCCTGCCTTTCCTCACGCATGTCGTCTTGCCGCGCGGCATAGTCGACCTGGGCAAAAACATCCCGGCGCAGGATTATCATCTGATCGCGCCGACCGCCACCCTGGTTGCGCGCGAAGACTTGCATCCGGCCCTCGTCGACCTGTTCGTGCAGGCGGCGGCAGGCATCCATGGCGGCACGGGCTGGTTCCAGCAGCAGGGGCAATTCCCGTCCGCGCGCTACACGGAAATTCCTGTCGCGCCCGAAGCGTTGAAATTCTACAAGGATGGCGCGCCCGTGCTGCAGCGCTATATGAGTTTCTGGCTGGCTAATTTCTTCGACCGCATGTGGGTGCTGGTGGTGGCGCTCGGTGCCTTGATATTGCCCTTGTCGCGCGTGGTGCCGCCCCTGTACGTGTGGCGCATCCGCTCGCGCGTGTACCGCTGGTACGGCCAGTTGCGCACGGTGGAGCAGGCGCTGGAAGACGTGCCGCCAGCGCAGCGCGCGCAAGTGTATGCGGAGCAATTGAAGCGGCTGGACCAGATCGAGGACATGGTCAACCAGATCTCGATTCCCCTGTCGTTTGCCGATGGCCTGTATGGCTTGCGCAGCCATATCAATTTCGTGCGCAAGCGCATATTGACCTTGATGGGCGAGCATCCCGAGGCAGGCGAGGCGGCCTGAGCGCTTAAGTCGCTTAAACGAGGGTGACCGACAGCTTGCGTCCAAGCAGCGCGGCGGCCCGCTCCAGCGTGGAGAGCGTCACGTCGCTGCCGGGGTCGAGCAGGCGGTCGAGCTGCGAGCGGCTCGTCTGCAACAGGTCCGCCATGCGCGTCTTCGACAGCGATTGCTCCTGCATCGCCTGCGTCAGTTGCCAGGCGATCACTTCCTTGATGGCGCGGGTTTGCGTTTGCTCAAAGATGCCTTCTTCCTTGAGGAAGTCGTCGAGGCTGCTGCCGAGATGGGGGGCGGTGGCGTTCATGTCAGTTCCTTGTAGCGTTTGCGGGCCAGCGCCAGGTCGTCTTCCGGCGTCGTCCGGGTTTTCTTGATAAAGCCGTGCAGCGCCACCAGGCAATCGCCGTGATGGCAGATCAGCACGCGCGCGATGCGGTTGCCGGGCAAGCTGCTGCGCACCTCCGACAAGCCGTGCCCGAGATGCCGGCACAGGGGCATGCCCACGGGCCAGCGCCATTGCGCATGCATCAAGTCTTGTCCGATCACATGGCGTTCCTCGATGGGGAGCGACTTGAGCCAGTCGCGCACGGGTTCGCCGCCATTGCCATTCGCGTAGAACAGCAGGGTAATCTGCCGCAAGCCGGAAGCATCCATGACGCACCTCTACGTTGTACTATATAAGGTACATTTCTTCAAGGAGAATTTGCGCCGCAGTTGAAAAAATCGGGCGCGCATGGATGGTTGTAGTCGATGACGGGCCATCGCGTGGCCCGCCAGATCAAACACGGTTCAGATAATTAAACGGCCAGTATCAAGCGGCCAGCGTCAGGCGCCCAGCCACGGCAGCCCGGCCTTGCACCAGCCGCCGATCTGCTTGCGGTGGCCGTCCGCATCCTTGTCGCCTTCAAACCCTTCAAGGATGTCGAAGCAGTTGATATAGCCGTGCTCGGTGGCCAGCTTGGCGGCATGGCGCGAACGCACGCCCGAGCGGCACAGGAACAGCAGCACCTCGTCTTTGCCGGCCTGGGCCGCCAGCTGCGCGAGGAAATCGGGATTCGGCACGCCGCCCGGGTAGGTGGCCCACTGCACCGCACCATGCTGGGTATCGGCGATGTCGACCCGGCCTACCCAGTCGCGCTCGGCGTTCGTGCGCACGTCGATGAGCTTGGCGGCTGCGTCCAGTTGCAGCAGCGCGTACGCTTCCTGCGGCGTCACGGCGCCGGCATACGGCGTACCTTCATTGGCCCGGCTGCGGGCGGTGGTCAGGATGTCGGCGGCGGTAGTCATGGCGTCCTCGATGAAAGTGGGCAGGTATGGTCAATTATAGTGCGCCATCCGCGCCCCGCAAACGGGAAACCACGGCGCCCGGCGCATGCACCACAACGAGGCATTTTTCAAGAATGCGCACAAAATGCACGATAATGGTGCGTTATTCGTTTTTTGCACTTGCATAGTGCATTCTTGATTTGATGCAAACTCAGCAGGAAAATCGCGGGCGGGAAAACTTTCATTGGGATAGCCGGTTTTTGCCTCTGGCGGCCAGGTCTCTTCTGGAGCTGGCATGGAATCTGCTATGATCCTTATGAGTTTTGGTGGCACGCAATGTTTGCTTCGCTTCATCAGCCCAGACGCACTAAGGTCGGCTCACCCCACATTCATTTAGGAGATACGCATGGCAATGACAGCCGCAGAAGTCTTGAAGATGGTAGAAGAAAACGAAGTCAAATTCGTTGATTTCCGCTTTGCTGATACCCGTGGTAAAGAGCAGCACGTGACGGTTCCCGTGTCGCACTTCGACATGGACAAATTCGAGTCGGGCCACGCCTTTGACGGTTCTTCGATCGCTGGCTGGAAAGGTATCGAAGCGTCCGACATGATCTTGCTGCCGGATCCAAACACGGCCAATATCGACCCGTTCATGGAAGAAACGACCCTGTTCATGCAGTGCGACGTGATCGAACCGTCGGACGGCAAGGGCTACGACCGCGACCCGCGCTCGATCGCGAAACGCGCCGAAGCCTACCTGAAATCGTCGGGCATGGGCGACACCGCCTACTTCGGCCCTGAGCCGGAATTCTTCATCTTCGACAGCGTGCGCTGGAAGATCGACATGTCGGGCTGCTTCGTCAAGATCGGTTCGGACGAAGGTTCCTGGTCGACCGGCAAGGATATCGAAGGCGGCAACAGCGGCCACCGTCCTACCGTCAAGGGCGGCTACTTCCCCGTGCCGCCAGTGGACAGCTTCCAGGACATGCGTTCGGAAATGTGCCTGATCCTGGAATCGCTGGGCATCCCGGTTGAGGTACATCATCACGAAGTGGCCGGCGCCGGTCAGAATGAAATCGGCACCAAGTTCTCGACCCTGGTCGAGCGCGCCGACTGGACGCAAAACCTGAAATACGTGGTGTGGAACGTGGCGCACAGCTATGGCAAGACCGCCACCTTCATGCCGAAACCTATCGTTGGCGACAACGGTTCGGGCATGCACGTGCATCAATCCGTATGGAAAGATGGCAAAAACCTGTTCGCTGGCGATGGCTATGCCGGCCTGTCCGATTTCGCCCTGTACTACATCGGCGGCATCATCAAGCACGCCAAGGCACTGAATGCGATCACCAACCCGGGCACCAACTCGTACAAGCGCCTGGTACCAGGCTACGAAGCGCCGGTGAAACTGGCGTACTCGGCGAAAAACCGTTCCGCCTCGATCCGTATCCCGCACGTGGCCAATCCAAAAGGCCGCCGCGTCGAAGCGCGCTTCCCGGATCCGCTGGCGAACCCGTACCTGTGCTTCGCCGCACTGCTGATGGCCGGCCTGGACGGCGTTGCCAACAAGATCCATCCGGGCGAAGCCGCCTCGAAAGATCTGTACCATCTGCCGCCGGAAGAAGACGCACTGATCCCTACCGTGTGCGCTTCGCTGGAAGAAGCACTGGAAGCCCTGGACAAGGACCGCGAGTTCCTGACCCGCGGCGGTGTGTTCAGCGATTCGATGATCGACGCTTACCTGGAACTGAAAATGCAGGACGTGCAGCGCATGCGCATGACCACGCATCCTGCCGAGTTCGACATGTACTACTCGCTGTAATGGCGCCACGCCGGCAACGTGCCGGTAGTGAATAAAAAAACGCGGGTGAGGCGATGGTCTTGCCCGCGTTTTTTGTTATGGCGCCACAGTGCCTTGTTGTATAGTCGGCCCAGAAACCATGCGGCATGTGCCGACAGGAGTAGAGATTGACCAAGCATTACAGAATGGCGCTGATGGCAGGATTGCTGGGCGCGGCGGCACAGGCGCACGGGCAGTTGTATGTGTGCGCCGATGCGCAAGGACACAAGACGTACACGGACAGGCGGGCTGGCGCGCATTGCCAGCTGCTCGATTTGCCGGGCGCCCTGACGGAGCCGCCACGCAAGACGGCGCCGCTGGCTGGCGCGCCTGCCCGGCCCGCCACACAGGCGGCGGCCACGGCGGCGCCTGCCGCCGGCGCGTTTCCCAAGGTCGATGGCGCCGAGCAGCGCGCGCGCGACCTGGACCGGCGCCAGATCCTGCAGGACGAATTGCGCAGCGAAGAGCAGAAACTGGCGGCGCAGCGCCTGGAATTTAACGGCGGGCAGCCCGAGCGCCAGGGCAATGAGCGCAACTATGCGAAATACCAGGAACGGGTGGCGCAGTTGAAGGACAACATCAGCCGCACGCAGCAAAATATAGACGCCCTGAAACGCGAGATCGCCAATATCCGATGAAGAGACCATGACAATAGACAATTTTTCCAGCCGTCCCGCCCATCTGGCTGGCCTTGATCTGCTCGCTTCGGCCGTGATCCTGCTCGACGGCGACGGCCGCATCAGCTATGCCAACGCGGCGGCGGAAAACCTGCTGGAAAGCTCATTAAAGGCGCTGTCGCGGCAAAAGCTGACGGCGCTGTTCCTCAATCCCGAGGAGCTGGCCGGCATCTGCGCGCAGGCGCTCGAACATAAATTTTCCGATTTGCGCCAGGACCTGAGCCTGGAACGCCTGGGGCGCGAGCCGCTGCGCGTGCACAGCATCGTCAGCGCCCTCGACGCACCGCGCGACGGCGTGCTGATCGAGCTGCGCGAAAACGTGCAGCAGCTGAAACTCGACCGCGAGGAGCGCATCCTCGACCAGAGCCAGGTCAACAAGGAGCTGATCCGCAACCTGGCGCATGAAATCAAGAACCCGCTGGGCGGCATCCGCGGCGCGGCCCAGCTGCTGGAGCTGGAATTGCCGGCCCTGCATCTGAGCGAGCTGCGCGAATACACGCAAGTCATCATCAAGGAGGCGGACCGCCTGCAGACGCTGGTCGACCGCCTGCTGGCGCCGCACCGCCGCCCGCACATCGTGGGCGACGTGAATATCCATGAAGTGTGCGAGCGCGTGCGCAGCCTGATCCTGGCCGAGTTTCCCAGCGGACTGACCATTTCGCGCGATTACGACGCTTCGATTCCCGAGTTTCGCGGCGACAAGGAGCAACTGATACAGACCGTGCTCAACATTGCGCATAACGCGGCGCAGGCGCTGGCCGAGTGCATCGAAGCGGGCGATGCGGAGCTGATTTTCAAGACGCGCGTGGCGCGCCAGGTGACCCTGGCCAAGGTCCGCTACAACCTGGCATTAGACTTGCATATCATTGACAATGGACCGGGCATCGCACCCCAGATCCGCGACCGGATTTTCTACCCGCTGGTGTCGGGCAGGGAAGGCGGTAGCGGACTGGGACTGACCTTGGCGCAAACCTTCGTGCAACAGCACCTGGGCGTGATCGAGTGCGAAAGCCGGCCTGGATACACCGATTTCAGGATCGTTCTCCCCTTGCCATAAGCGAGGCAGTATCCCACCCATGAAATCCATTGCGGGACGCACACACTAATGAAGCCAATCTGGATAGTTGACGACGACGAATCAATCCGCTGGGTGCTGGAAAAAGCCCTGGCGCGGGAAAATCTCGCCACCAAGAGTTTTGCCAATGCGCGCGACGCCATCGCCGCGCTGGAATTTGACACGCCGCAAGTGCTCGTGTCGGACATCCGCATGCCGGGCGCGTCCGGCCTGGAGTTGCTGCAAACGGTCAAGTCGCGCTTTCCCGGCTTGCCGGTCATCATTATTACCGCCTTTTCCGACCTCGATTCGGCCGTCGCGGCCTTCCAGGGCGGCGCCTTCGAATACCTGGCCAAGCCGTTTGACATCGACAAGGCCGTCGAGTTGATCCGCCGCGCGCTGGAAGAAAGCCTGCGCGAGACCAGCGTCGAATCGGGCCCGTCGGAAACGCCGGAAATCCTCGGCCAGGCGCCGGCCATGCAGGAAGTCTTCCGCGCCATCGGCCGTTTGTCGCAATCGAATGTGACGGTGCTCATCACGGGCGAATCCGGTTCCGGCAAGGAACTCGTGGCGCGCGCGCTGCACAAGCACAGCCCGCGCGCGGCGCAGCCCTTCATCGCCCTGAACACGGCGGCGATCCCGAAGGATTTGCTCGAGTCCGAACTGTTCGGCCATGAACGCGGGGCGTTTACGGGCGCGCAAACGACGCGCCGGGGCCGCTTCGAGCAGGCCGAGAACGGTACTTTGTTCCTCGATGAAATCGGCGACATGCCGTTCGACCTGCAGACGCGTTTGCTGCGCGTGCTGTCCGACGGGCATTTCTATCGCGTCGGCGGCCACCAGCCGATGAAGGCGAACGTGCGCGTCATTACGGCCACGCACCAGAACCTCGAGCAGCGCGTGCGCGACGGCCTGTTCCGTGAAGACTTGTATCACCGGCTGAACGTGATCCGCCTGCGCCTGCCCAGTTTGCGGGAGCGGCGCGAGGATATCCCCATTCTGGTGCGCCACTTCCTGGTGCAAAGCGCGCGCCAGCTGGGCGTGGAAGCCAAACGCATGAGCGAACCGACGATGCAGTTCCTCAGCAGCCTCGACTTGCCCGGCAATGTGCGCCAGCTGGAAAACCTGTGCAACTGGATCACCGTCATGGCGCCGGGCCAGACGGTGGAAATCAAGGACTTGCCGCTGGAATTGACGCAGGGGCAGGGCGATGGCGCCGCCACCGCCGCGGCGGGCGAGGCTGCGTCGCCAGCTGTTGCTCACCAGCCGGGCGGTCAGGTCTTCGAAGCGGCCGCGCCCGCCAACGGCGCGCCGCCGGGCTGGATCGGCTTGCTGGAATTGCAGGCGGCCGGCATGCTGGGCGCGGGACAGCAGGAAGTCATGGCCGTGCTGGGGCGGCAATTCGAATCGGCCCTGATCAAGACGGCGCTCAAGCATACGCACGGGCGCAAGAACGACGCCGCCGTGCGCCTGGGCATCGGCCGCAACACCATTACCCGCAAGATATCCGAACTGGGCATCGACGGCGCCAAGGACGATTGACGCCTTGCCGGACGGGGACTCTCCCGTCCGCTTTTTCTTGCGGTGTTCCTTGCACGCCACAACACCCACAGCAGGCGATAAGGTAAGCTGACGCCTGCCGGACTGTTTCGTCCGGTCTTCATTTGATTGTGGAACTGTATGCTCATAAACTGCGTGGCCTACCAGGATGGCAAAAAACTGGCCGACTTGCCGATCGACGATATCAGCGATTACGTCGAGCGCCCCGATTGCTTCGTCTGGGTGGCCCTGCTCGACGCCACGCCGGACGAGCTGAAACAGATGCAGCACGAGTTTTGCCTGCACGAACTGGCGGTGGAAGACGCGCAGCGCGGTCACCAGCGCCCGAAGATCGAGGAATACGGCGATTCCCTGTTTGCCGTGGTGAAAACCGTGGAAATGGTCGAGAATGAACTGGTGCTGGGCGAAGTCGATATCTTTGTCGGTGCCAATTACGTGCTTTCGTCGCGCAGCAACAGCTCGCAAGGTTTCCTCGGTGTCCGCGCGCGTGCCGAGCGCGAACCGCATCTGCTGCGCCAGGGCTCGGCTTTCGTGCTGTACGCGCTGATGGACGCGGTCGTCGACCGTTACTTTCCCGTGCTCGACGCGCTCGAATCGGAGCTGGAACTGATCGAGGACCGCATCTTCGACCGTGGCACCGAGCGCGACAATATCGAACGGCTGTATCAATTGAAACGCAAGGTCATGGTCTTGCGCCACGTGGTGGCGCCCCTGATGGAAGCGGTGGGCAAGCTGCACGGCGGGCGCGTGCCGCCGCTGTGCCACGATACCCAGGAGTATTTCCGCGACGTGCACGACCATTTGGCGCGCATCAACGGCACGCTCGACACTATCCGCGATACGATCAGCACGGCCATCCAGGTGAATCTGTCGATGGTGGCCATCGACGAGAGCGAAGTGAACAAGCAGTTGGCGGCCTGGGCGGCTATCTTTGCCGTGTTTACCGCATTTGCCGGCATCTGGGGCATGAACTTCAAGTTCATGCCGGAACTGGACTGGCATTATGGCTATCCGGCCGCCGTGGCAGTGATGAGCTGTGTCTGCGGTTATATGTATTACTTGTTCAAGCGTTCCGGCTGGCTATAAAAATTTCCTGCGTATCTGTATTATTAAACAATAGCCAGGGGTACAATCGCGGCAAGTCCCCTGACCAGGGCCTTTGCTGAGGATCGCCGCGCCGGCAGCTTTGCCTGCGCTTCCCGTGCCGCGCAGGAGCATTCATGAGTATTCCGTTGTTCGATGTGAATTCGCAAGAACCCCTGTTCGATCCCGAGCAGCGGCGCACCCTGGCGGAAGCGGCCCTGCGCTCGATCACCGCCTCGACGGCGCACGCCCGTGGCGACGACTTCCTGCGCATCCTCGTCAAGGACCTGGCCGAAGCGCTCGACGTGCACTATGTGATCGCCGGGCGGCTGGTGCGCATGGACGATGGCAGCGAAGGCATCCGCACCCTGGCCCTGTGGGGCGGCGATGGCTACCAGCCGAATATCGAATACAGCCTGCAGCACACGCCTTGTCAGGACGTGACTTGCCAGAGCATGTGTTTTCACGGCAGCGATATCCAGCGTCGCTTTCCACTCGATACCCTCCTGGTCGACATGCATGCGGAAAGCTATGTCGGCATGCCGCTGATCGATACCGATGGCAAGACCCTGGGCATCCTGTCGGCCATCGACACGCGTCCCATCGATGAAAACAAGCGCTTGCTGGCCTTGCTGCTGCTGTCGATCTTCTCGGCGCGCGGCGCGGCCGAGCTGCAGCACCAGGAGCGCACCCAACAGCTGGAAGAAATCGTGCGCGTGCGCACCGAGTCGCTGCTGGCGGCGCAGGCCAATCTGATCGAGCAGGAACAGATGGCGGCCCTCGGCTCGCTGGTGGCGGGCGTGTCGCATGAAGTCAACACGCCCATCGGCGTGGCGCTGACAGCCGCGTCGAGCATGGGCAGCTATGCCGACCAGCTGGTGCAGCTGCTGGGCGGCGCCAAGGTCAGCCGCACCGAACTGATCGACATTGCCGAATCCCTGAAAGGCGCGGCGGCCTTGATCGAGCGCAACCTGGCGCGTGCCGCCGACCTGATCGGCAATTTCAAGCAGCTGGCCGTGGACCAGGTCAGCGAATACGTGGCGGACCTGGCGCTGCACGATTATGTGCATGGCCTGGTGTCGGCGCACAGCCCGGAACTGCGCAAGGCGGCGCTCGGTGTGGAACTCGATATCGCGCCCGATTGCCAGGTACGCCTGGCGGCCGGCAAGCTGTCGCAGATCCTCTCGAACCTGCTGATGAACAGCGCCCGCCATGGCTATCCGCAAGGCGGCCCGGGGCGCATCACGATCCGCGCGCGCATCGAGGAGGAGGGGGAAGACGCCGCCGGGCGCTGGCTGCTGCTGGACTTCTCCGATGACGGTATCGGCCTGGCGCCGGCCGTACGCGAACACATGTTTGAACCGTTCTTCACCACCAAGCGGGGCCAGGGCGGCTCCGGCCTGGGCATGCACATCGTCTACACCATCGTGCAGCAACTGGGCGGCCAGGTGTGCGCGATCGACTGCACTCCCGGCTGTCATATACAAATCAGGCTGCCGCTGGCCAGCTGATGCCGCATGGCATCGCGGCTAGCCGCGAGCGCGCCTTATCCCTTGTCGCCCCTGCTTTTCATATGTTGTATGTACGCCATACGCATGTTGAGTTCTGTTGACACTCATATTCTTGCCGTGATTCTATGTAGTTGTCTAGTTGACTTTTAGTTGCCTAGTTCCATTTCTGTACACGTGTCCCAGCGAACTTCACGGCGCCTGATCCGGTGCCGTGCGAGGCGTTTCCTTTAGATGAACGAGTGTAATCCGGGTAACAAATCCGGAGTCATATATAACCGTACAAATGAAAAAGGGTTCACCATGCTTAAAGAAACCGTCATCTCTCGTGCAGTTCGCATCGTCTGCGCCGGTGGTATGGCAGCGGCCTTGTCCGTTGCCTCGCAGTCTGCGGTAGCACAAGATGCGCAGGGCGCCGATGCGCAAATCCAGCGCGTTGAAGTCACCGGTTCGTCGATCAAGCGTATCGCTGCCGAAGGCGCCTTGCCGGTCACCGTGCTGACCGCCGAAGCCATCCGCACATCGGGCGCCACTTCGGTCACCGATCTGGTCAAGAAGCTCTCTTCCGCCCAGGGTGCCACGAGCGAAAGTTCCTCGGTTGGGGGAAGCACCTTCGGTTTCTCCGGTATTTCCGTGCATAACGTGGGGGAGACGCGTACGCTCGTCTTGCTGAACGGCAAGCGCCTGGCCCAGTTCGGCGGCCAGACGCTGACGGGTTTCGCCGCTGGCTTCGACTTGAATTCGATCCCTATCTCGGCCATCGAGCGTGTGGAACTGCTGACCGATGGCGCCTCCGCCCTCTACGGTGCCGATGCGATCGCCGGCGTGGTCAACTTCATTACCAAGCACGATACGACGATCGGTGATGTGTCCATCGGCTACTCCGCACCAAAAAACGGTGCGCGTGAGAAACGCCTCAGCGCCACGAAGGGCTTTGGCAACCTGGACGAAGATGGCTACAACGTGGTGCTGACCTTTGGCCACGACGAGCGCGACAAGCTCGCTTCCGTCGACCGCAAGTTCGCCAGCACGGGCAAGGTGCAATTCTCGGCCAATGGCAAGCGCTATCAGAAGCAACAGTTTTCGGCCAGCCCGATTCCGGCCAATGCCACCGATGACAATGGCCAGCTGATCAGCCCTTACCAGAAGGCCAACGGCTCCTGCCCGGACAAGACGTTCCGCGTGATCGAACCGTATAACGACGGCAGCGGCCTGGTCGATGACTACTGCGGCTACGACTTCACCAAGGACCTGGAAATCTATCCGGAGCGCAAGCGTGACAACTTCATGGCATCGGGCACCTTCAAGATCGCCGGCCAGGAAGTGTATGCGGACGTATTGCTGTCACGCACGAAACAAACTTCGCGTATCGCCCCCGTGCCTGGGGCGATCGCCGTCGATGCAGGCACGCCGCTGCATGACAAGTATTTAGTGCCAGCTGGTATTACCGGCGACAGCACGGCTTTTTACCGGCTGTTCGACATGGGGCAGCGTACCTCGAAAGATACGGCCGATTTTGCCAGTGTGGTGGTCGGCACGCGCGGCATTCTGGCCGGTTGGGACTATAACGCTGCTTATAATTTTTCGGAAAGCCGCGTAAAAGGCAGTATTTCCGGCTATCCTGGCGCCATTGCTGTCAATAATCTCACATCGAGCGGCTTGCTCGATCCCTTCGTTGGCCCTGGCAAGCAGTCCACTGCGGCACAGGAAGCCATCAAGGCTGCCGCGTACACCGGTTACTGGGATGGCGGCACTTCGCGCCTGCAAACGATTAACCTGAATGGCTCGACGGAACTGCGCCGACTGCCTGGCGGCGCGATGATGCTGGGTATGGGAGTCAACATCAATCGCGAAGAATTCTCCGCGAAGCCAAGTCCGTTTGCGCAAGGCATCCTGGCCGACCCCGTGAAGGGCACCTTGTGCGGCGGCACGACAGGACTGGAGTGCGACCAGCGCTTCGGCGATGCGGCCAGCAGCCAGCCGTACAGCGCCAGCCGTACGTCGAAGGGCATTTTTGGCGAAGTCATCGCGCCTGTGCTGAAAGAGCTGGAATTGGGTGCGGCCTTGCGTTTCGATGAATTCTCGGACTTCGGTGGCGCCACCACGGCCAAGGCCAGTTTTAAATGGACGCCGGCACCCACCTTGCTGATCCGCGGCTCTGTCGGCAACGGTTTCCACGCACCGACAGTGCCGCAAGTCAACGCCCTGCAGCGCGGCTATGGTGTCACCAGCGAGAAGTACACGTGCACGCCGGCACTGCAGGCGATCGCCACGCGTCTGAACGCACAATGCCAGCCAGGCAATCGCCAGTACGACCAGCTGGCCGGCGGCAACCGCGAGTTGCAGCCTGAGAAATCGAAACAGGCGACCATCGGCTTCCGTTACGAGCCGATCAGCGCCATTACCCTGGGCGCCGACCTGTGGCATGTGCAGATCCGCGATTCCTTCGGTCAATTGACCGAACAGCTGGTATTCGGCAATCCGTCCAACTTCCCGAAATCCTGGGGCGTCAACAAGGACGTGGGCACGGGTACCACCTACCTGGCCTTCCTGGCGGACAACCAGAATCTGGGCAAGTCGTTTGCCACCGGTGTCGATATCGATATCAGCGCCCGTTACCGTTCCGGCATTGGCCTGTTCACGTCGCAGCTGAACGCGACGCAAATGCTGCGCGAGGATGTGCAGCTGGAACGCGGCGGCAAGTATTATTCGGCGCTGGGCAACTTCGCCGATCTGGGGACGGTGACTTTCCGCACGCGCGGCCAGTGGACGAATACCCTGAAAACGGGCAACTGGGCCAACTCGCTGACGGTCAACTTCCTGTCCGGCTACAAGGATCAGGAAACGTCGGTCGACGTGCTTGACGCTTCGGGCGCCGTGACGGGCCAGGAAAAGATCCGCATGCAGGTGGGTTTCTATTCGACGCTCGACTGGCAAACGGTGTGGACGCCGAGCAAGAGCTGGGTCCTCACCGCAGGCGTGCTGAACCTGACCGACAAGAGTCCGCCATTCGTGCCATCGACGTCCGGCGCCAACCGCGGCCAGCAATTCGGCTATGACGACCGCTATTACGATCCGCGCGGCCGCACCGGCTACCTGAATGCCTCGTACAAGTTTTAAAGAGCGGGAGCAGGCATAAAAAAACCGGCACTGTGAACGCAGTGCCGGTTTTTTTTTCGTCCCGCCTGCAGTATGGGGAGGGCGCGGCCTAGCGGCGCGCCGCCATCGACAGCGCCACCGCCTCGGCCACCTTGATGCCATCGACGGCCGCCGACAGGATGCCACCCGCATAGCCGGCGCCTTCGCCTGCGGGGAAGAGGCCCCGTGTATTCAGGCTTTGGAAGTCGTCGTCGCGGCGCTTGATGCGGATCGGCGACGAGGTGCGCGTTTCAACACCCGTCAGCACGGCGTCGGCCTTGTAATAGCCCTTGATCTGCTTGTTGAACGCCGGGAAGGCTTCGCGCAGGGCCGTGATCGCGTATTCGGGCAAGGAGGGCGCCAGGTCCGTCAGATGCACTGCCGGCTTGTACGACGGTACCACGCTGCCGAATTCCGTCGAGGCGCGGCCAGCCACGAAGTCGCCGACCAATTGTCCAGGGGCATCGTAGTTGCCGCCGCCCAAGGCAAATGCGCGCTCCTCCAGCTCGCGCTGCAGGGCAATGCCGGCCAGCGGGTCGCCCGGGTAGTCGGCCGGCGTGATGCCGACGACGATGGCGCTGTTGGCGTTGCGCTCGTTGCGCGAGTACTGGCTCATGCCGTTCGTCACCAGGCGGCCCGGTTCCGAGGCGGCGGCCACCACCGTGCCGCCCGGGCACATGCAGAAGCTGTAGACGGAGCGGCCATTGCTGGCGTGATGCACGAGCTTGTAGTCGGCCGCGCCCAGGATAGGGTGGCCGGCGCTGGGGCCGAAGCGGCAGCTGTCGATCAACGATTGCGGGTGTTCCACGCGGAAGCCGATCGAGAACGGTTTCGCTTCGATGTACACGCCGCGGCGGTGCAGCATCTCGAAGGTGTCGCGCGCGCTGTGGCCGATGGCCAGCACGACGTGGTTGCTGGCGATGGTTTCGCCATTGTCCAGCACCACGCCGCGCACCTGACCGCCATCGCTGCCCGGCTCGATGTCGAGATCGACCACTTTGCTGCTGAAGCGGTATTCGCCGCCCAGCCGTTCGATATTCGCGCGCATTTCTTCCACCATCTTGACCAGGCGGAAGGTGCCGATGTGCGGCTTGCTCACGTACATGATTTCTTCGGGCGCGCCGGCCTTGACGAATTCCGTCAGCACCTTGCGGCCGTAGTGCTTGGGATCCTTGATCTGGCTGTACAGTTTGCCGTCCGAGAAGGTGCCGGCGCCGCCTTCGCCGAACTGCACGTTCGATTCCGGGTTCAGTTCGCGCTTGCGCCAGAAACCGAAGGTGTCGACCGTGCGCTCGCGCACCTGCTTGCCCCGTTCCAGGATGAGGGGGCGCAAGCCCATCTGTGCCAGGATCAGCGCCACGAACAGGCCGCAGGGGCCCGTGCCGATGACGATGGGGCGCGGTTCATTGGTATGGCCGGCCAGCTGTTCGCCGCCGGCGACGAATTTATAGTCGGTATCGGGCGCGGGCATCAGGTGGATATCGTGGCCCAGGCGCGCCAGCACGGCCGCTTCATTCTTGACGTCCACGTGCAGCGAGTAAATCAACACCACGGCGCTGCGCTTGCGCGCGTCATAGCTGCGCTTGAAGACGGTAAAGCCGAGCAGCTCATCCGCGGCAATGCCGAGGCGCGCCAGAATGGCGGCGGGCAGGGCCGCTTCGTCGTGTTCGAGGGGGAGTTTTACTTCGTTGAGTCGCAACATGGTGTGTATTTTTAAAAATTGCCGGGCTCCGTATCTAGCGGAGAGTGTGCGGTGCCGCGTGACGGCATCCGGGCGCTATTTTACCTCCACATCGTTCACTGCTTCGTTTACCCGGACTTTTTTCGGGGGGGGAACAGGCGGCAGTGCCGTCTGTTCGCATGGTCGCCACCGTGCCGTGGCGCGATATGGCGGCGTTTCCTGGCTGCTACAAACTGGTGCAAAATCGGCGCGTTGCTGGTGCATCCGCCGCCCCTTGTTGGGGCGTGCAAATCGGGGCCAAATTTTCCCCGTAATTTGTGTTGCTTTTTTGTTGTGGCTGCTTGATTTTGTTGACGCCTTGCCATTGCGTGTGATTTGATAGTGTTTTGTTTCTTGCAGGTGCAATTCTGTATCTTTGCTTCGCACGCATTGAAGGAAATGAGCAGCGCTGACTCTTGCCGCTGTCGTGTCATCAATGGAATGCAGGATTTATTTTTGAGATGATGACGAGATATTTTTTTATATGGAACTGTCCTGAAAAAATCTGATTGATTTATTGCGGGATGGATGTGCAATATATTCGGCGTCGTCCCGTAAAATAATTTCGTCTTGCGCGTCATTTATTTTTCGGGCTTTTTATATTCATCTTTTTTTAGAAACAACTCTTCCTGCAGCATTCTGCTGCCATTGGTGCAAAGCCACTGTTTGCAGGCATTCCAAGTAAATTTGATTATCGTCCGCGAGTGTTTTCATTCAGCCTGGATGCGCTTCTGCTCGTCTATTTTTTGTATAAATTGAAGTGTTGCGCCAACAGAACAGTTTTTCTAATTTTATTGACCAGTCCGTTTCAATATGTTTCGATGTGTCATTCTGTTTATTTTGCGTATGCAAAGTGGATCGAGAGGATGCCTTGTATGAAGGGATTACAAGGTGATGAGAGTAAAAAGCGTTCAAAAACGCATAAGTGTGAGTGATAAACTCCTTTACCAAAGCAGTAATACTGCGCTCATAAATAAATAGGGAATGACATGTTGAGAAAAACTGTAATAGCACGTGCATTAACGATCGCTTTCAGCGCATCGGTATTGAGCGCTGCGATTGTTCCAACGGTAATGGCACAGTCGAATGCCACGGGCAATATCATCGGCAAGATCGCGCCGGATGCCAGCGCATCGGTGCAGATCGTCGGTGCTGACAATGGCTTCAAACGGACCATTTCGCCCGATGCAAGCGGTACTTTCCGCATCACCTCCCTGCCAGTTGGCAACTACAAGGTGACCCTGCTGAAAGGCTCTTCCGTCGTCAGCTCGCAGGATGTGGAAGTGCGCATCGGCCAGGAAAGCGAAGTGGCGCTGCAGCAGGTGCAAACCGTGAACGTGACGAGCCGCCGCCGCGCGATCGATGTCACCAGTTCCAACTCCGGTTCTTCCTTCAATTCGCGCGAACTGGCTACCCTGCCATTGGCGCCTACGGTTGCCAACATCGTGCAATTGGCTGGCGGCACCACGCGCGCCGACTCGCGCTACGGCAACAACGCCGCCAGCTTCGGCGGCTCCAGCGCGTCGGAAAATGCGGCGTACATCAACGGTTTCCCCGTCACCAACAGCCTGTATCAGGTTGGTTACTCTTCCTTGCCTTTCGGCTCGATTGCTGAAGCGCAAATCATCACCGGCGGCTACGGCGCCGAATTCGGACGTTCGACGGGTGGCGTGGTCAACATCACCACCAAGAGCGGTACGAATAACTGGGAATTCGGCGCCGGCTTTACCTACGCGCCTGATTCGCTGCGCGGCAAGGCCAAGAACATCATGTTCCCGAATACGGGCGCCAATCCCAAGACGGATGGCAAGATCTACAACTACCGCGAAGGCGACAAGCTGACCGAGAAGGTCTATAACGCCTATGTCAGCGGCCCGCTGATCAAGGACAAGCTGTTCATCTATCTGGGTGGCGAATTTACCAAGATGGACCGCGAAACGGCGCGTCTGGCATCGACCAGCCAGGTGAACAACCAGACCGGCTGGCTGGTGCAGAAATCCGATGTGCCGCGTTATATCGCCAAGATCGACTGGAATATCACCGACAACAACCGCCTCGAATACACGCACATTTCGGACGAGTCGAATGTCAACGATCAATACTACGGCTTCAACTACGACACCAAACAGCGCGGCTATGTGCAGAACGGCGGCGCCAGATTCAAGAACTATTCGGCAGGCGTGCTGTTCCTCAACGCCACCGGTGCCGCGCTGGCGGCAGCCCAGGGCTCGAACATCGACATCCTCAAGCTGACCAGCTATGTGACCGACGATCTGACCGTGCAAGCCCTGGTTGGCCAGGCGAAGACGCAACGCGAGCAAAATCCGTTCGGCTACATTCCAGGCTTGCGTCCAATCGTCGTTAGTTCTCCAGAGTTTAAGGTACCAGGCCTGAATTATTCGCCTAGCCAAGTGCAGGGTTTCAGCTCGGCCCTGCTGCGCGACGGCGCGCAAGACACCAACCGCGGTTATCGCCTGGATCTGGAATACAAACTGGCCAAGCAGCATACGATACGCGGCGGTCTTGACCACAACAAGATCAATGCCCTGAACGGTACGGAAGCGGCTGGCGGTGGTACCTGGACGTATCTGAAAACCGATCCGAACACCGTATTGTCTGGCCACAATATCTCGCCGGCAGCTGGCGGCGGTTATGGCACCCAAGGTTACTACGTGCGTGAAAACCTGCAGCGCGGCGGCTCCACCCCGACCGTCGAGCAGTCGGCGCAATACATCGAGGACCGCTATCAGGCCACCGAAAATCTGGTCGTGACCCTGGGCTTGCGCAATGAGTCGTTCAAGAACATGAACGGTATCGGCGAAACCTTCGTGGAACAGAAAAACATGCTGGCACCGCGCCTGAATGCGGCCTGGAATGTGTATGGCGACGGTTCCCTGAAAGTCTTCGGTACGGCTGGCCGCTACTTCATGCAATTGCCGGCCAACATGGCCGTACGTTTTGCCGGCGCTTCGCTGAACACCGACCGCTTCTACACCTACACGGGCGTCAACCCGACCACGGGCGCACCGCTGGGCTTGAACCCGATCAGCAATGTCGTGTCGGCTAACAATGAATTTGGCCAGGAAAAACGCGCCAATGAGCTGGCTTCGACCAACTTGAAGGCCCACTTCCAGGACGAGATCAACCTGGGCTTCGAGAAGGCGCTGACGCCTGACTTCAACGGCGGTATCAAGTTCACCTATCGCAAGCTGAAAAACACGATCGATGACTACTCGGATCCACGCGCCATTTCGGCCAAGCTGACAGGCGCTGAAAAAGAGTACTTCGACGATCATGGCTGGAACGGCGCCCTGTTCAATCCAGGCAAGGACAACACCTTCATGATCCCGGTGGGACCAAACGGTGCACAGCGCGCGGTGACGATTACGGCTGCCGATGCCGGCTTCCCGGAAAAAGCCAAGCGTACCTATACGGCGCTGGAATTCATGCTCGAACATCCGATGCGCAATGGCTGGTACGGCAAGATGAACTACACCTGGTCGCGCAGCGAAGGCAATCAGGAAGGTCAGACCAAGTCGGATAACGGCCAGGCCGACGTGGGCTTCAGCTCGGGATGGGACTTCCCTGAGACGATGATCAACGGCAGCGGCTTGTTGCCGAACAACCGTACGCACCAGTTGAAAACCTATGGCTACTATGAGTTCACGAGCCAGTTCGGCGTCGGCGGCAACTTGCTGGTGGCAACGGGCCGTCCTATGTCGCGTACTTGCAATATCCCAGCGTCCATGGATCAACAGGGCTTGGGCTTGTCGCAATACGGTTCGATCTTCTTCCTGTGCCCAACCGGCCCGAACGGCCGTGGCGCTTACGGCACGCTGCCAACGGAAATGCGCCTGGACTTGAACTTCATCTACAAGCCAGAGCAGATCAAGGGCATCGTGTTTAAAGTCGACGTGCTGAACGCAACCAACCGTCAAGTGGCGCAATCGATCGACGAGGCTTACAACACCAGCGCCGCTGGTACTGCCGTCAGCACGACCGCCGGCATGGTCAACTCCTACTCGAGCCCGCGCACCGTGCGCTTGTCGGCCCAGTACAGCCACAAGTTCTGATGTGATTCCCTCCTTGCCGGTTGACAGTCGTCAGCCGGCGGAGACGGGGATGCACGGACGGACGGATACAGCAAAGGCATCATCAGTCATGCCAGTAAAATGCCCCGCAAGCTGCAAAGCTTGCGGGGCATTTGTTTTGGCGGCACGCTCGGTGCCTGATCGTCGTACGCTGGCTTACATCCCGCCCCACAAGGCACCCAAGGTGGCCAGCGCCGTCAGGCCCGCCGTTTCCGTGCGCAGGATGCGCGGCCCCATAGCCAGGCCGATGGCGCCGGCGGCCAGGGCCGCCTTTTCTTCCGCTTCCGAAAATCCCCCTTCCGGCCCCACCATCACGGTGATCGCCTGCGGCGGCTGGTGACGCGCCCAGTCGGCCAGCGACTGCTCCGAACGCGGCGTCAGGATGATGCGTTTATGTAAATCCTGCTGGCTGCTCCAGCTATTAAAATCCTGCAATGGCGCCAGCTGCGCCAGGCGGTTGCGCCCGCATTGTTCCGATGCGGACACGATGATCGCTTGCCAATGGGCCAGTTTTTTCTCCGCCCGCTCCGCGGACAGGCGCACGACGCAGCGTTGCGCCGCCAGCGGCACGATGCCGGCCGCGCCCAGTTCGATGGCTTTTTCGATGATCCAGTCCATTTTGGACGCTTCCGGCAGCGCTTGTGCCAGGGTCACGGCGTAGGGCAGTTCCGCTTCGCGCGCCGTGTGGGACTTCAGTTCGGCGCTGGCGCGTTTTTTCTCGACGTTGCACAAGACAGCCGTGTACTCGCCGCCCTCGCCGTTGAAGACGGTGATGGCCTCGCCCGGCATAAGGCGCACCACATGGACGTGGTGGGCGACGGCGTCGGGCAGAGCGATGGTGGCGCCTATGGCGAGTGGCTGGGGACAGAAAAAACGCGGCATGCAACATCCTGGCGGAGAGAAACAATGGGAGGTGCCGCGCCGCGCGCGGGTGGGGCGCGCGCGGCAGCGACTCGAGAGTGCAATTTTAGTGCCGCTGCGCGCGGCCGGGTGAAATTCTTGCCGCTGGGCCTGCGCGGCGCATCCGGGACGGGAAATTGCGTGGAGATAACAAGCTGACTAAAACGAAATGTTGTTTTTTGATTTCATAAATCATTGCATTATTGACAGTGATACTTTTGGCGTGGTTTGATGACTATACAAGTTGTGTTGAACGACATCAATTGTTTCCAGCAATGTCGTCCGTGATGTGATTCGGTATGGCATGGGGAGACGCCGCACGTTTCAATGCCCGGGCCTATGACCCCGGGCGCGTTGCGGCCAGCTTAAATTGGTTGGACAAGCATGCCACTGTAGCGGGAGGGGCCTTGCAGTTTTTCGCAAGACCATGAGAGATTTAAGTGATTATAAAAATACAAACTAATCGCTTATCAAGTGATATCAGGGATCATGAAAAGGAATAAGTTATGATGTTTCGCGAAAAAAAGAGTGTGCAGGTGGTGAGATTGGCATTGGCCGCGTTCGCCGGCGTCGCAACGATGAGCGTGCATGCGCAGGAAGCGATCGATGCGCCGGTGCCTAAGGTGCAGCGCGTCGAAATCACCGGTTCGAGTATCAAACGCATCGAAGCCGAAGGTATTTCCCCGATCACCGTGATGACGCGCGAGTCGATTGCCCGTTCGGGCGCGACGTCGGTGCTGGATCTGATGCGCAACCTGACTTCTGCGGGCGGTAACGGCGGTGAGCTGGCGACATCGAGTTCCTTCCGAAACGGCGCCACCAGCGTCTCGCTGCGCGGTCTGCCGACCCTGATTCTGTTGAACGGCTATCGCCTGCCGGCGTCCGGTTCGGACGATTATAGCGGCCAGACCTCGGTCGATCTGAACGCCATTCCGCTGTCGGCCATCGAGCGCATCGATGTGCTCAAGGACGGCGCCTCGGCCATCTACGGCACCGATGCCGTCGGCGGCGTCATCAACTTCATCCTGCGCAAGGATTACCAGGGCTTGACCCTCGACGCCAGCACCGGTTCGACCACCTATGGCGACGGGCAAAACCATAAGGTGTCCGTGTCCGGCGGTTTCGGCGACCGTGACGCACAGAAATTCAACGTGACGTATTCGGCCTCTTACGAAAAAACCAAGGCTATCCACGGCGTCGACCGCGATTGGGCGAACAGTACCGATTTCACCGGCCACAATGGCGGCCTGTATCAGGGTGGCGTGTACGGCGCCAAGGGCCGCGATCCCGGCACCATATCGCTGGGCGGTTCGCAGCGCATGCCCGATCCGGAGTGCGACGCGGCCCACAGCAAGCCCTATCCGGATGCGCCGGAATGGGTGGCTGCGCCGAATCGCAGCTCCTGCATGTATTCCGCCGCTGAGTCGATAGACCTGGTGCGCCCGTCCACACGCTACGGCGGGGCGGTCACGGCGAACTGGGATTTGACGCCGGATGTGTCGCTGTTCGCCAATCTGTTTTACAACCACTTCGACACGCGCGTCCAAGGTTCGCCGGCCTGGATCCAAAATGCCGACCGCTCCGGCGTGCTGCGTGTGGCGGCGAACAATCCCTTCAATACCTACGGCGTGCCGGTCAATATCCGCCGCCTCTTCCCTGCCGCCGAGGGTGGTACGGGCACCAATGTTGACACCACCTGGCTGGTTGGCGGCGCCACCGGCCGCGCAGCCAACTGGGATTGGACCGTGTCTGTGGGCCACAGCCAGGAGAAGGGCGAAACGCGCGTGTACGGCTCCTTCATGCACGACAAATTGCAGAGTTACCTGGCGCAGGGCAAGTTCAACCCCTTCGGCGGCAACCATAATTCGGAGCAGATCATCAACGAACTGACGGCCGACCAGTACACCAAGACCAAGTCCTCGACGGACTTTGCCAAGGTGACCGCTTCCAGCGAATTTGGCCAACTGCCCGGCGGCAAGATCGGTGTGGCCGTAGGTGCCGAGTACAAGCGCGAGAAGCTCAGCTACGATCCGTCGCAGGCTTGGCGCGATGGCGCGATCGGCATCTATTCGACCCTGCGCGGCATCGACGGCTCTGAGTCGCTCGGCGCCGTGTTCGGCGAGTTGGCCCTGCCGCTGCTGAAAAACCTGGAAGCGCAGGCGGCCGTCCGCTATGATCGCTACCAGTTGGCTGGCGGTACCACCAACCCGAAGCTTGGCCTGCGCTGGACCGCCTTGCCGACCTTGATGTTCCGCACCAGCTACAGCACCGGTTTCCGCGCGCCGACACTGTCGCAGCGCTTTAACGAAGGCCGCGGCGGTTTCGTCGCGACCAAGGATCCGAAGCGTTGCATCGTGGGTGACGCGTATTTTGACACCGCTTGCAGCGGTTCGGCGCTGTCTCTGCTGTCCGGCACGAAGGATTTGAAGCCCGAAAAATCGAAGCAGTTCAACCTGGGCGTGGTCGCCGAACCGATCAAGAACCTGACGCTGGGTTTAACCTACTGGAATATCAAGTGGAACGATCGCGTCGAGAATCTTGACAACGAAACCGTGTTGGCGGGCGAGGATGGTCAGTACAAGGACGCCGTCACGCGCTATGCCGTCACGGCGGAAGACCAAGAGAAGTATAACGCGCTGAGCGCCGCCCAGCGCGCGACGCTGGGTCCGTTGGTAGGTCGCCTGAAGCAGCTGCAGGTTGGCCTGATCAACCGCAGCAAGGTCGTCACCGACGGTCTGGATGTCGAAGCGTCGTACACGCTGCGCACGGCCGAGATGGGGCGTTTCAAGGTGTTCGGCGAGGCGAGCTACACGCTGTCCTACAACCGCACGCTGCTGCCTGATGATCCGGCGATCAATTGCCCCAACAACACGGCTTGCGAGGCAGGTGAATACGGCTATCCTAAGCTGCTGGCCAAGCTGGGTGTCAACTGGGACCGCGGTGCTTGGGCGGCGACGACGAGCGCCAACTTCACTTCGCATTACCACGTGGACCGGACACCGTCGGCGACGATCAACCTTTACTACGACGAGTACGCGAACGGCCTGATGATCCCGAGCGCGACCCTGGTTGACGCCTCGCTGTCCTACAGCGGCTTCAAGAACCTGGTGCTGCGTGGTGGCGTCAATAACGTGTTCGACCGTGCTCCGGCATTCGATCCATCGTCGAACATCGGCTACGACACCGCCTACGGCAATCCGCGTGGCCGCTACATCTACATGTCGGCGTCGTACTCCTTCAAATAACGTGAGGGTGGACTGACGGGTGGGGCGGGCCGATTTGCGGCGCGCCCCGCAGCGGCGTACGTCGCGAAAAACCGGGCCTGGCCCGGTTTTTTTTCGCCCCTGCCGGGCGCAAGCGGCACAAGCGGCGGCGGCGGCGTTGCGCGGTTTGATTTTTCCCCTTGCTGGTCTGGTAAAATACATAGCTCTGACTGCGCCCAGCTGCGCTGCAAACGAATTTAAACTCCGCGACTGACCCACACCACCATGACAACTACGCTCCCGACTACCAAAATGGCCAATGCGATCCGCGCACTGGCAATGGACGCTGTACAAAAGGCCAATTCCGGCCATCCAGGCATGCCGATGGGCATGGCCGAGATCGCAGTTGCCCTGTGGAGTGGTCACTATCGCCACAATCCCGCGAACCCGAAATGGCAAAACCGCGACCGTTTCCTGTTGTCGAACGGCCACGGCTCGATGCTGCACTACGCGCTGCTGCACCTGACGGGCTACGACCTGTCGATGGATGACATCAAGGCCTTCCGCCAGATGCATTCGAAAACCCCGGGCCACCCGGAAGTCGATATCACGCCCGGCGTGGAAACGACCACCGGCCCGCTGGGCCAGGGCATCGCCAACGCCGTCGGCATGGCCCTGTCGGAGCAATTGCTGGCCGCTGAATTCAACAAGCCTGGCCACGACATCGTCAACCACTACACCTACGCTTTCGTCGGTGATGGCTGCCTGATGGAAGGTATTTCGCACGAAGTGTGCGCGCTGGCCGGCACCCTGGGCCTGAACAAACTGATCGCCCTGTACGATGACAACGGCATTTCCATCGACGGCAAGGTCGAAGGCTGGTTCACGGACGACACCCCGGCCCGTTTCGAAGCGTACGGCTGGAATGTCATCCGCGCCGTCGACGGTCACGATGTGGCCGCCGTCGCTGCCGCCATCGCCGCCGCCAAGACCGCATCGAAGCCAACCCTGATCTGCTGCAAGACCATCATCGGCAAGGGTTCGCCGAACCTGCAAGGCGGCGACAAGGTCCACGGCGCCGCGCTGGGCGACAAGGAAATCGCTGCCGTGCGCGAATACATCGGCTGGGATGCTGCCCCGTTCGAAATGCCGGCCGACGTGTACGCCGCGTGGGACGCCAAGAAGCAGGGCGCCCTGCTGGAAGCGGACTGGAACGAGCGCTTTGCCGCCTACAGCCGCGAATTCCCGCAGCAAGCCGCTGAACTGACCCGCCGCATGCAAGGCGAACTGCCACAGGCATTCGAAGCGGCCCTGAGCGCCGCCATCGCGTCCTGCGTCGAGAAAAAAGAAAACATCGCTACCCGCAAGGCCAGCCAGAACGCCATCCAGGCACTGGCTTCGTCGCTGCCGGAATTCCTCGGCGGCTCGGCCGACCTGACCGGTTCGAACCTGACCAACTGGAAAGAGTGCGTGGCCGTGCGTTCGGGCCAGCCTGGCAACCACATCAACTACGGCGTGCGCGAATTCGGCATGAGCGCCATCATGAACGGCATCACCCTGCACGGCGGCTACATCCCGTTCGGCGCCACGTTCCTGACGTTCTCCGACTACAGCCGCAATGCGCTGCGCATGGCTGCCCTGATGAAACTGCGTTCGATCTTCGTGTTTACCCACGATTCGATCGGCCTGGGCGAAGACGGCCCGACGCACCAATCGGTCGAGCACGTCTCGTCGATGCGTCTGATCCCGAACCTGGACAACTGGCGTCCATGCGACACCGTCGAGTCGGCTGCCGCCTGGGGCGCCGCCGTGCGCCGCAAGGACGGTCCGTCGACCCTGATCTTCTCGCGCCAGAACCTGCCGTACCAGGAACGTAGCGCCGAACAGATCGAGAACATCTTCCGCGGCGGCTATGTGCTCAACGACGTGCTTGAGCCCAAGGCGATCCTGATCGCCACCGGTTCCGAAGTGGAACTGGCCGTGGCCGCCGCCAGCGCGCTGGCCTCGGAAGGCATCAACGTGCGCGTCGTGTCGATGCCGTCGACCGACGTCTACGACCGCCAGGACGCCGCCTACAAGGCCAGCGTGCTGACGAAAGGCGTGCCGCGCGTGGCCATCGAAGCGGGCGTGACCAGCTTCTGGTACAAATACGTGGGCCTGGAAGGCGCCGTGGTCGGTATCGACACGTTCGGCGAATCGGCGCCGGCTGGCGTGCTGTTCAAGCACTTCGGCTTCACGGTCGAGAACGTCGTCGCCAAGGTGAAAGCCGTTATCGCTGGCTAATATTGATTTTTAACGGTCCTGGCGATGTTGTCGCCAGGGGCGTGCATGTACCTTCTTTTTTAATCAGGAGCAGAGTATGACGATCAAAGTTGCAATCAATGGCTACGGCCGCATCGGCCGTAATGTGTTGCGCGCTTTCTACGAAGGCGGCAAGAAACAGGATATCCAGATCGTTGCCATCAACGACCTGGGCGATGCCAAATCGAACGCCCACCTGACCCGCTACGACACTGCGCACGGCAAGTTCCCGGGCACGGTCACCGTCGAAGGCGACAACATGATCGTCAATGGCGATCCGATCCGCGTATTCGCACAGCGCAATCCTGCTGAAATTCCATGGGGCGAGCTGGGCGTGGACGTCGTGCTGGAATGCACGGGCTTCTTCACCACCAAAGAGAAGGCTTCGGCTCACTTGAAGGGCGGCGCGAAAAAAGTCATCATTTCGGCACCAGGCGGCAAGGACGTCGATGCGACCGTCGTGTTCGGCGTGAACCACTCGGTACTGAAATCGACCGACACCGTCATCTCGAACGCTTCGTGCACCACCAACTGCCTGGCACCGCTGGTCAAGCCATTGAACGACGCCATCGGCATCGAAACGGGCCTGATGACCACCGTGCACGCCTACACCAACGACCAGGTGCTGTCCGACGTGATGCATGAAGATCTGCGCCGCGCCCGTTCGGCCACCATGAGCATGATCCCGACCAAGACGGGCGCCGCCGCCGCCGTGGGCCTGGTGCTGCCTGAGCTGAATGGCAAGCTGGACGGCTTCGCCATCCGCGTGCCGACCATCAACGTGTCGCTGGTCGACCTGTCCTTCATCGCCAAGCGCGACACCACCGTGGAAGAAGTCAACGCGCTGATGAAAGCCGCGTCGGAAGGCGCCCTGGAAGGCATCCTGACCTACCAGACCGAACCGCTGGTCTCGATCGACTTCAACCACAACCCGGCTTCGTCGAACTTCGATTCGACCCTGACCAAGGTGTCGGGCCGTCTGGTGAAAGTATCGTCGTGGTACGACAATGAGTGGGGTTTCTCGAATCGCATGCTCGACACCACCGTCGCACTGATGTCGGCCAAGTAATTTTGTGACCGCATAAGAAAAAACGCCCTTCGGGGCGTTTTTTTATTCATGGCTGTGCGAATAAAAACGGCGCCGGTAGAAGCGCCACAAGACGCGCAAGTCGCGCAGCACGGGCACGCCCGATAGCAGGGTCAGCACGCCGGCGAGCAGGATGGTGGCGGCGGGAAAGCCGATGTGCTTGAAGGCCAGTGCGCCGCTGACGCCGCCGATGAAGAAGCAGCTGATCAGCAGGCTGTGTGTCCTGAGCTTGCCCCGGTTGACCTTGACCATGCGGTCCGGCAGGTGGCGCCGGTTGTAATACGCCATCTTGCCCAGTTCGATGCCGATGTCGGTGGACAGCCCCGTCACATGCGTGGTGCGGATGACGGCGCCCGAAATCTTGGTGATGATGGCGTTCTGCAAGCCCATGACAAAGCACAGCAGCAAGATGGTGACGGGGCCCAGCACGTCGGGCATGGCGGCCAGGTAATTGCCCGTCAGGCCGAACAGCAGCAACAGCGCCGCTTCCAGCAGCAGGCTGGCGGCAAACTGGCTGTGCAGCCGGCGCCGCTTGCCCCAGTTCACCATGATGGCCGTGACGGCCGCGCCGCTGACAAAGGCCAGCCAGGCGCCCAGCGCGGCCAGGGCTACCGTGACGTTGCCCAGCGCCAGGTCGTCCGCCATGCCCGAGACGATGCCCGTCATGTGCGAGGTATAGCCGCCGATGGCAAGAAAGCCGCCCGCGTTGACGGCGCCGGCCACCAGCGCCAGCACGCAGCCCAGCTGCAGATTGGCTTGCGTATCGCGCGCCGATCCGCTCAGACGGGACAGGTAATGGAGCGGCATGCGGGCGCGTTTTCCTCTTGCCGTGGCTTATTTATAGATGCCGGAACCGACGATCATATTGTCGACCCGTTCGATGTAGCCGGATTTTTGTTCGACCACCTTGGTCAGCGGATTGGGCCACTTGAAGTCCACCCAGCCGCGTCCGGCCGGCGTGCTGGCCGTGGCGATCAGCGACTTGATGACGGCCTTGCCTTCATTGTCCTTCAGGTCGATCAGGTTCTTGCCGACCATCTTGGGATTGTTGCCGTGCGCCAGGGTGACGCCATTCATGTCGTACACATAAATGTACAGGTCGCGGTCATGGAAGCTGGTGTTGGCGGGATCGGCAATGGCGGCAAAGGCCTTTTCCTTGCCGTCGGCCTTGATCATGGCCACGGCGCGCTTGGTCATGGCGATGGCTTCATCCGCGCTGCCTCTGGGGGCGGCCCATGCCGTTGCCGGCATGGCGCAGAGGATGAAACTGGCAACGAGGGCGTGGATGCCCGTTTTTACACTTGCCGTTTTTACACTTGTCTTCATACGCTGTCTCCTGGTATGGGCAACCCCGGCGCGGCCTGTTGTACGGCACCACTGGGAAGTGGAGTTGCCTGTACGTATCATACGCCGGCGCCGGGCTTATGCAATCGTTGCGGGAAAGATCGTGTGCCACAGGCGCATCACGTTGTCCGCATGCACGCGCACCCGCTCCGGTTCCACCCGGGCCAGGTCCTGCCCTTGCAGGCGCAGCTGATGCTGCAGCTTGCGCAGCGTGCGGTAGGCGTCGGCAACCGAAGCGGCCAGGCTGGCGTCGATCAGGCCCAGCTCGCCGCACAGGCGCAGCAGGGCGATATTGCCCGAGTTGGCCGTCAGCTGCGGATACTGCGCCGCATGCTGCAGCACCAGGTATTGCACCATGAACTCGATGTCGATCATGCCGCCCGGATCCTGTTTCAGATCAAAGCTGCCGGGACGGGGCGGATGCGCATCGAGCATCTTCTTGCGCATGGCCACCACTTCGCCCTTGAGCGGACCGTTTTCCGGACGTTCCTTGCGCAGGATCGTGTCGCGGATGCGCTCGAAATGCTTGCCGATGCTGACGTCGCCCGCGCAAAAGCGCGCGCGCGTGAGCGCCTGGTGTTCCCACACCCAGGCCGCGCTGCTCTGGTAGCGCTCGAACGCCTGCACGCTGGACACCAGCATGCCCGAGGCGCCGTCGGGGCGCAGGGCGATGTCGATGTCGAACAGGATGCCGGCCGAAGTGTGCGAGGTCATCCAGGTGATGAAACGCTGCGCCAGCTTGGCGTACAGGCCGGGCGCTTCCTGGTCGTCGTCGTCGAACAGGAAGATGACGTCAAGGTCGGAGACATAGCCCAGTTCCTTGCCGCCCAGCTTGCCATACGCGATGACGGCGAATTTCGGCACCTCGCGGTGGCGCGCAGGTAACGTTTGCCACACGGCTTGCACGGTGGCGGCGACGATGATGTCGGCCAGCTGCGACAGGTAATCGGCCAGCTTTTCCACGCTCAGGTCGCCCGCCAGGTCTTGCGCCAGGCACTGGAACAGCTGCGCGTGGTGCATTTCGCGCAGGATATCCATCTGCCGCTCCGTGTCGCCGGGGGCGTCGTCGAGCTGGCGCTGCAGGTCCAGCGCCAGCGCGGCCGGATCGGGCACCGTGTTGCGGATGCGTTCATCGAGCAGCTCGTCGAGCAGGATCGGGTGCTGCGTGAGGAAGGTGGCGGCCCAGCCGCTGGCGCACACCATGCGCACCACGCGCTCGAGCGTGTGCGGGTACTCTGTCAGCAATGACAGATAGGCCGAGCGGCGCGCAATGGCTTCCAGGAAATCGAGCAGCCGGCCTAGGGTGGCCAGCTGGCTGGCATTGCCGTTGGACACGGAGCAATCGGTGATCAGGGGCAGGGCGGAATTGACGAGGGCCACCAGACGCGTGCGGCTCGCTTCGGGCAGGGATTGCAGCCGGGGCGCCTGCCACGTGGCCAGCAAACGGCGCGCGCAAGCTGCCGGTTCATGGAAGCCCATGGCGGCGAAGCGCGCTTCGATGGCTTCCTGCTGGTCGGACGCGGCGCAGTCGTTCGACGTCTGCGGGTCGATGCCCGTGTCGGCCGGCGGCGTGCCGCTGCTCTTGTCGCTGAACATTTCGTCGAACTGGCCGGCGACAAACACGCGGTGCGCTTCCAGCTGGGCCAGCAGGGTAGCGACGTCGGGCAGGCCCATCATCTGCGCCACCACCAGGCGGTCGGCGTCATTCGCGGGCAGGGTGTGTGTCTGTGCATCGTCAAGATACTGCAGCCGGTGTTCGAGGTTGCGCAGGAAAGTGTAGGAACCAAGCAACTGTTCCACGATGGCCGGTTCCAGCAAGCCCTTGTCCGCCACCGTGCGCAGGGTGGCGCGCGTGGAGCGCTCGCGCAGCTCGGCGTCGCGCCCACCGCGTATCAATTGGAATACTTGCGCGAGGAATTCGATTTCGCGGATACCGCCACGGCCCAGCTTGACGTTGTTGCTGCGGTCCGGATGCAGCCGTTCCTGGCGGTTGACCTCGGCGCGGATCTGGCCGTGCATGGTGCGGATGGCGTCGATGACGCCGAAATCGAGGTAGCGGCGGAAGACGAAGGGCCGCACGATGGCGTCGAGCGCGGCGATGTCCTCGGGCTTGCCCGTCACGGCGCGCGCCTTGACCCAGGCATAGCGTTCCCATTCGCGGCCCTGCACGATCAGGTATTGCTCCACCATGCCCAGGCTGGCGGCCAGCGGACCCGAGTTGCCGTTCGGACGCAAGGCCATGTCCACGCGGAAAGTAAATCCGTCCTGTGTGATCTCGGCCAGGGCGGCGATCAGTTTCTTGCCCATGCGAATGAAAAACTCGTGGTTGGACAGGCTGCGCTGGCCCGGCAAGGTCGCTTGCGTGTCGCCATCTTCCGGATACACAAAGATCAGGTCGATATCCGACGAGACGTTGAGCTCGCCGCCGCCCTGCTTGCCCATCGCCAGCACCATCAAAGCCTGTTCCTCGCCCGACTCCTCGCCGACAGGCATGCCGTGCAGGGCTACCATTTCGTCCATGATGGCGTCCACATGCGTGCGGATGGCGAAATCGGCAAAGCCCGTCATGGCCGTGACGACTTCATGCAAGTCGGCCTGACCGCCAAGATCGCGCGCGATCAGACCGCAGACGAGCAGATTGCGCAGGCGGCGCATGGCCCGCTCGGGCGGCAGCGGCGGCATGGCGGCGTTCGATTGCTCGGCCAGCGCGGCGGCAAAGTCAAGCCCGTCCAGCGGCGCGCGCACCAGTTGCGCTACCTGCGCGGCGCGCTCGGGGGCGGCGTCCAGCCAGCGCTGGTAGAAACGGGAGGCGGAGATCAAAGGCTGTGTGCTCATGGTATCGGTAAGGGTCTCGTGGATGCTGCGTGCATGTTCTTGTTTAACTTGGCGGCGAACGGCGGGGGATGCGGTAAAATTGTGCCGCCGGCCCAATACCGCCGGTAGTGCGTGCTCTTCCGAACGATGGTAAGGGAGGCTTTGCTCAGACGCAAGCGCAAGGATGCAGGCGCGCACCACGAATGCAGACGATTTTTGCCATTATTTGACGCCGGGCCAGTTTATTAGCTTATTGATGCAAAAACCGCCAGAAGCAAGCGTGACAGAGCATGTGCCCTTGGCCCTGCGCTGGCAGCGGCTGCGTGCCGCCTATCGCCTGGCCAACCTGGCCACCCACCATGTGCTGGGTTTTACCATCAAACTGGTGCTGCTCGCGTATTTCGCCTTCGCCGTGCTGTTTTTATTCCTGCGCTACGCGATCCTGCCGAATATCGATTATTACAAAGGCGATATCGAGCGGGCAGCCAGCCGCGCGCTGGGCAACCCTGTCAGCATCGCGCGTATTTATGCCTCCTGGCATGGCGTGCGGCCCAATCTCTTCTTCGGCGACGTGACCCTGCGCGACCAGGCGGGCCGCCAGGCGCTCAGCCTGCCGAGCATATCGGCTACCGTGTCGTGGTGGAGCGTGCTCGGTTCCGTGCGCTTCACCACCCTGGAAATCACGCGGCCCGACGTGGACGTACGGCGCAGCAAGGATGGCAAGCTGTATGTGGCCGGGGTGTTGATCGACAGCACGCAAGGCAGCGATGGCAAGGGCGCCGACTGGCTGCTGTCGCAGCATGACATCATCATTCGCGACGGCAAGGTGCGCTGGACGGACGAAGCGCGCGGCACGCCGGAGCTGGCTTTGTCGCAGGTCAATCTGCTGCTGCGCAACCGCTGGCGCAGCCACAGGCTGGGCTTGCAGGCCACGCCGCCCGCCAGCCTGGCCGCGCCCATCGATGTGCGCGCTCACTTCACGCATCCGCCTTTCAGCACGCGCATCTCCGATGTATCGATGTGGAAGGGCGAGCTGTACGCGGACCTGAAAAACGCCGACCTGGCCGCCTGGCGCCGCTACCTCGACTATCCATTCGAACTGAGCCAGGGCAAGGGCGCGCTGCGCGCCTGGTTGAGCCTGGATCACGCGCGCCTGGCCGGCTTCACGGCCGATGTGGGCTTGACGGATGTGCAGGCGCAGCTGGGCGAGCATATCGCGCCGCTCGACCTGCTGTCGGTCAGCGGACGCATTTCGGCCAAAGAAGAGCTGTCGGCGCAGGTGCCCGACGGCAAGCCCACCTTTGGCGCGAATGGCCATCAGGTGGAATTGACGAATTTCGCGGTGGAAACCCGCGATGGCCTCAGCCTGCCGCCCACGACCTTGTCCGAGCGTTTCATCGCTGCCACGAAGCGCAAGCCGGCGCGCACGGAAATCACGGCCAAGTCGCTCGATTTGCAAACCCTGGCCGCACTGGCCGACAAGCTGCCGCTGGGCGAGCAGCAGCGCCAGCGCCTCGACGCCCTGGCGCCGCGCGGGCGGCTGCAGGATTTTTCAGCGCAATGGGAAGGAGAGATGGGCACCCCCGCCAGCTACCGTCTGCGCGGCAAGCTCATCGATCTGGGCCTGAATGCGCAGCCGGCGCGCCTGGCCGTGGCGAAGACGGCGACCAGCCCCGCGCAGGCCGCCGCACCGGCTATTCCCGGTTTCGAACATTTGACTGGCAGTATCGACGCCAGCGACAAGGGCGGCAAGGTCGATATCGATGCACGGGGATTGGTATTGCAATTGGCCTCCTATTTGAGTGAGCCGGCCTTGCCGTTCGAACAGTTCGAAATGGAGGCGCGCTGGGCTTTCCAAGCAGACAATATGCTACAAGTCGACCTGGACAGGCTTGATCTTAATCAACAAGGCATGCGAGTCGCCCTGCATGGTTCGCATCGGATGCCGCTCGACGGCAAGAACCTGGGCCAGGTCGACTTGGCGGGCACCATCGATAATTTCGAGATCAACACCATCGGCCGCTACCTGCCGCTGCAAACGCCCGAGCACCTGCGCCACTGGCTGACGGGGGCGCTGGAAGGCGGCATGGCGCACGATGTCAGTCTGCGCCTGCGCGGCGAACTCGAGCATTTTCCCTTCAAGGCCGATACACCCGCCCAGCGGAATGCCGCCCAGCGCAATCGCGGCGACTTCCGTATTGCCGGCAAGATCGAGAATGGCAAGCTGAACTATGCGCCCGGCGAATTTGCCGAAAGCGGCCCGCTGGCGGGCAAGGCGCCCCTGTGGCCGCAGGCGGAAAAGATCAAGGGCAGTTTTGTGTTCGAGCGGGCGCGCATGGAAATTCGCGGCGACACGGCCACCACGGGCGGCGTGGCCTTGACGAATGTCAAAGCCGTGATCCCCGACCTGACCGTCTTCGACACCTTGCTTGACATTGAAGGCAATGCGGCTGGACCGATGCAGGAATTCCTCAAGTACGTGACGGCCAGCCCCGTGCTGGGCTGGATCGAGCATTTCACGGACGAAACGACGGCGACGGGCAACGCCAGGCTGGCCCTCAAACTGCACTTGCCGATCGAGCGCATGCTCGAGTCGACCGTGCAGGGCAGCTTGCAGCTGGCGGGCAACGACGTGGTGCTGTTCCACGACATGCCGCCCGTGCTGGGCACGCAGGGCAAGATCGAGTTCAACGAAAAGGGCGTCAACCTCAATGGCTTGAATGGCAGCCTGCTGGGCGGGCCGCTGGCCATCTCGGGCGGCACGCAGGCGGACAGTTCGATTCAAGTGAAAATCGCCGGCAACATGACCATCGACGGCTTGCGCAAGACCTATCCGGCGCCCGTGCTGCAGCGCCTGGCGAAACATTTGAATGGCGGCGCGCGCTACAACGGCTTGATTACGGCGCGC
This sequence comes from Janthinobacterium sp. GW823-FHT03B06, assembly GCF_058796955.1. NCBI lineage: Bacteria > Pseudomonadati > Pseudomonadota > Betaproteobacteria > Burkholderiales > Oxalobacteraceae > Janthinobacterium > Janthinobacterium sp. GW823-FHT03B06. Next base: position 473,398 of record NZ_JBXAJE010000004.1, on the reverse strand, counting down.
GACCACCAGGTGGTGGTCAATGTCGAGTCGCCGCTGACGGGCCTGGGCCTGGATTTCCCCGCTCCCCTGAAAAAGCCGGCCGGCGACAGCCTGCCCGTGAAATTCACCCTGACGGGCAATGCGGCCAACGGCGCGGGCCTGCGCACGGATGATATCCGCATCGCGCTCGGCTCCGGCATCGCTGCCCGCTACCAGCGCCAGAAGCAGGGCAAGGACGCCTGGCGCCTGGTGCGTGGCGGCATCGGCGTGAACGTGCCGGCGCCCGAGCCCGATAGCGGCATGATGCTTAACGTCAACATGAAAACCCTGGACGTGGACAGCTGGATCGCCGTCGGCAGCGAGATCGCCGGCAGCGCCCCGGCGTCCGGCGACAGCGGCGCCGCCGACGATGCGCCCGATATCGCGCAATATGTGGTGCCGGACATGATGGCGGCCCGTGCCAGCGAACTGATGCTGGGCGAGCGCAAGCTGGAAAACGTCGTGGTCGGCGCCACGCATCAAAAGGATGTGTGGCAAGCCAATATCGACGCAAAACAAGTGTCGGGCTATGTGACGTGGCTGGAAACGCCGTCCGGTCTGGGCAAGATGACGGCGCGCCTGTCGTCGCTGATCATTCCGGAGTCGGCTGCCAACGACGTCAAGAATTTGCTGGAAGGAAAGAGTGGCGCCCAGTCGATCCCCTCGCTCGATATCGTTGCCGAGCAATTTGAACTGTTCAACAAGAAGATCGGCCGGCTGGAGTTGCAGGCCTATAACACGATGGCGGCGGGCGGGCGCGAGTGGCGCGTGGGTAAGCTGCAACTGTCGAACCCCGATGGCGCGCTGAGCGGCAGTGGAAAATGGGTCATCAAGGACGGACAAAGCACGACCAGCCTGCGTTTCGGCCTCGATATCGTCGATGCGGGCAAGCTGCTCGACCGCTTCGGCTTTGCCGACACGGTGCGCCGCGGCAAGGGCCGTCTGAGCGGCGATATCGCCTGGAATGGCTTGCCGTATTCGCTAGACATTCCCACCTTGTCGGGACAGATCGAGATGAAGGTGGAATCGGGCCAGTTCCTCAAACAGGACCCGGGCGCGGCCAAGCTGCTGGGCGTACTCAGCCTGCAAGCCTTGCCCCGCCTGCTGAAACTCGATTTCCACGACGTGTTTTCCGAAGGCCTGGCCTTCGACGGCATCACGGCCAACGCCAGCATCAAGCGCGGCGTGGTGACCACCGACAATCTCAAGATGCATGGCGTGGCGGCCACCGTGCTGATGGATGGCACGGCCGATATCGCCAATGAAACGACGAATTTGCACGTGGTGGTGATCCCCGAATTTAACCTGGGAACGGGACCGCTCGTGTACGCGCTGGCCGTCAATCCCGTCATCGGCCTGGGCAGTTTCCTGGCGCAATTGTTCCTGCGCGCGCCCGTGATGAAGGCACTCACCTACCATATGCAGATCGCCGGCCCGTGGAAATCGCCCGTCGTGACCAAGCTCGATGGTGGTAAATTGGAACCTGTCGCCATGCCCGCAGCGGCGGCGAACGATGCCGTGGCGAAATAAGTGCCATTCGGCAAGGTCGAATGTACAAGAGGTGAAATGATGCATACAGTTGCAGCAGTACAAATGATTTCTTCGCCTTCCGTGGAAGACAACCTGGCTACGGCGCGGCGCCTGGTGGCGCAGGCCGCCGCCGGTGGCGCGCAACTGGTGGTGCTGCCCGAATACTGGGCCATCATGGGCAAGCAGGAAACGGACAAGCTGGCCCATGCGGAACAGCCAGGCCACGGCCCCATCCAGGATGGCATGGCGCAGATGGCGCGCCAGCACGGCATCTGGCTGATCGGCGGCACCTTGCCCCTGATTTCCGGCGAGGAGGGCAAGGTTTTGAACACCACGCTGGTGTACGACCCGCAAGGCGAGCCGGCCGGCCGCTACGACAAGATCCACCTGTTCGGTTTTACGCGCGGCACCGAGTCGTACAATGAATCGCGCACCATCGTGCCGGGCGCGCAGGTGCGCGCTATCGAGACGCCGTTCGGCCGCGTCGGCCTGTCCATCTGCTATGACCTGCGCTTTCCCGAACTGTACCGCGCCATGGGCGATTGCGCGCTGATCGTCGTGCCGGCCGCGTTTACCCATACGACGGGCAGCGCCCACTGGGAAGTGCTGCTGCGCGCGCGCGCCATCGAAAACCAGTGCTATGTGCTGGCCTCGGCGCAGGGTGGCCTGCATCCGAACGGCCGCCGCACCTGGGGCCACAGCATGCTGATCGACCCGTGGGGCGAAGTGATCGCCGTGCTGCCGGAAGGCGAGGGCGTGGTCAGCGGCGAGATCGACCTGGTGTTTTTGGCCGGCGTGCGCGAGTCCCTGCCCGCGCTAACCCATCGGACGATGTAAATTGAATGTTGAGAAAAGATAGCCATGATTCCATTTGACCCCAATCTGTCCAGCCTGGCCGTGGCGCGCGATATCCTGCTCACGCCCTTCGGCCTGGACGAAGACAAGCTGCTCAAAGCCCTGGGCACGATGTTTACGCACAAGGTCGACTATGCCGACCTGTATTTCCAGTCGACCAAGAGCGAAGGCTGGAGCCTGGAAGAGGGCATCGTCAAGACGGGCAGCTTTTCCATCGACCAGGGCGTGGGCGTACGTGCCGTGTCCGGCGACAAGACGGCGTTTGCGTACTCCGATGACATTTCCGAGCGGGCCCTGCTGGAAGCGGCAGCGGCCACGCGCACGATTGCGCGCGCGGGCGCCGGCAAAATCAAGATCGCGGGCCGGATGCAGCCGCAGGGCGGACGCTCGCTGTACCTGCCCAACGATCCGCTCGCCTCGCTCGATGCTACGGCCAAGGTGCAGCTGCTCGAGCGCGTGGAAAAGATGGCGCGGGCGAAAGACCCCCGGGTGGTGCAAGTGATGGCGGGCCTGGCCGGCGAGTACGACGTGGTGCTGGTGCTGCGCAGCGACGGCGTGCTGGCGGCCGACATCCGCCCGCTGGTGCGCGTGTCGCTGACTGTGATCGCGGAACAGAACGGCCGCCGCGAAACGGGCTCGGCCGGCGGCGGCGGGCGCTTCAGCTACGACTATTTCAGCGATGCCGTGCTGGAGCAATATGCCAGCGATGCCGTCAATTCGGCGCTGGTGAACCTGGAAGCGCGCCCCGCGCCCGCCGGGCCCATGACCATCGTGCTGGGACCGGGCTGGCCCGGCATCTTGCTGCACGAAGCGATCGGCCACGGCCTGGAAGGCGATTTCAACCGCAAGGGTTCGTCCGCGTTTTCGGGACGCATCGGCGAGCGTGTGGCGGCCAAGGGCGTCACCGTGGTCGATGACGGCACCCTGGCCGGCCGGCGCGGTTCACTCAATATCGACGACGAGGGCAATCCCACGCAGTGCACGACCCTGATCGAAGACGGCATCCTGAAGGGTTACATCCAGGACACGATGAACGCGCGCCTGATGAAGATGCCCGTGACGGGCAACGCGCGCCGCGAATCGTTCGCCCACCTGCCCATGCCGCGCATGACGAATACGTATATGCTGGGTGGCGACAAGGACCCGGGCGAGATCCTCGCTTCCGTGAAAAACGGCTTGTATGCCGTCAACTTCGGCGGTGGCCAGGTCGACATCACGAATGGCAAGTTCGTCTTCTCGGCCAGCGAAGCGTACATGATCGAAAACGGCAAGCTCAGCTATCCGGTGAAGGGCGCCACCCTGATCGGCAACGGCCCGGACGTGCTCAACCGCGTCTCCATGATCGGCAACGACATGCGCCTCGACTCGGGCGTGGGCGTGTGCGGCAAGGAAGGGCAAAGCGTGCCCGTGGGCGTGGGGCAGCCGACCTTGCGCCTCGACGGCATCACGGTCGGCGGCACGGCCTGATTTTTCTGGACACTGCGCGGCCAACACGGTTGTCGGATTACGCCCTCCGGGCTAATCCGGCCTACTTTTCCGAGATGGCGCTCGCGTAGCTCGGGTTAGCGCAAGGCGCGTAACCCGACACCATTGCCGGCCGCGTCAACACGGTTGTCGGATGACGCGT